>CAWDIZ010000028.1:0-30109 GCA_963802475.1 uncultured Alphaproteobacteria bacterium | reverse complement strand
TTCCTCCTTTTGTTTTCAAGAGGTTGAGTTACTGTTTGTGCAAGGCACGCTCGATGTTTGTAACATTGCTGTTCTGGCTCTGGCCTCTCTAGCTTCGCCATTCCAGAGTTGGCGAGCCTCTTCGATCTGCATCTTTGGTGTAGCGCTGGACTTCGGTTAGGGTCTTGTGACCTGAGACCGCCATCAGCTCATCGCGGTACCGCCGCCTCCGCCAAACGGCGCATACCGCTCTTCTTGAGCCCGTGCATTCGGCACCGTGCAGGTAGGCCGCCTCGGTCGCCCATTTGGCGAAATCATTGCCGAGCCCGTATTTTGAGCGCGGCTTGCCGTAGGCCGTGACGATATATGTCAAATGGGATTTCGGCATCGCGCTGCACGCCGCCTGGAGTTCCGGTGAGATCGGCATATCGACTTCTTCACTGCCATGGGTCCGCTCGATGCGGATACGACCATCCTTGACGTGCTGCGGGCCGAGGCGGACGACCTCGCCACGCCGCGACGCAGTCTCAAGCGCAAATTCCATGACAAGCCGCTGCTGGGTGCCGAGCGGCCAATGAATGCGGTATTGGCCATCTCGTCATCGTTCCAGGTGTGATGCCCCTTGCTCTTGGGCAACTTGATGCCGGGAATCCTATCGGTTGGATCGTCCTTGCGCATCGTCGGTACGGCGGCTCGCATCAGCCCGCGAATGGTCTTAAGCCAACTGCGCTTCGCAGATGGTTTCTGGATCGCCGCGAGCATCTTCATAATGTGTTCGCGCTGAAGGAGCGCGACGGCTTTTCGCCGTGCTGCGCACGGAAACGTTCAATGATTCGGCGGCGCGTCTTCTTTGTTTCCTCTGCGAGCGCATGCCACTCATCCGATCTGTAATACATCACAATCAGAGCGTTGATCGTCCCAGGCAGAGTTCGATTGGCACCGATTTCGAGGTGTTCATTGTTGACACTAGCAAGAGCTGCTGAATAGGCGCCATAAACTCTTAGAACCGGGAGCCGGGCAGGGCGATCGCTTTTATGCCACGGCGCCGAAAGTAGTAACGTACGCGCTGACTCTTGCGATCACGGTTGGAAAAACCATTGACGTATTTGAGTTTGATCCTCGCCATTGACCTCATCCCACTCGTTGCGTTCGCTCGTGGACGGGGCTCGTCGTCCTTCTCCAACACCAACACGATCTTCCCGTCCCGAGCGACCTCAGCGCGTGCAACGTCAACTCCCGCCTTCTTTACAGCTTTAATTGCGCGAGTGAGGTCGACCGCTTCGAATGTGCACCGCCCACGGCCCATAGACGCAGTGTCCTACTGCCGTGGCTTGCAAAGCCTGCGAAGAGCGGAACAAGGAAGAATTCATGGCATCTCCGGTGTTGGAAGTCGATAGGTGATGTCCTTCACCCGGGGAGCCGCGACAATGTCCTGGCGGCGACCCCGCGCCTTCGCGGCTTCGAATTTCTTTTTTTCTCGTCTCAATCGCGCGATTTGCGCGTCGCGTTTCGTCTGACCCTCGTCAGGATTTCGTTGAATTGGGGATCATTGGGCGGAGAAAAGACGGTCGACTCAGGTCGATGCCAGCCGTATGCGCACGCGCGCGGAGACGCCGAATAATGTCACTGATGTTGACGGTGAAAAAACCAACCACATCCGGCGTGCTCCGAAATCGTGAGTATTTCATTCACTTACCATTTGGAACCAAGTAGTTTGCGCTCTTTTTCGAAACATCCGAGCCGACTCCACCGACGGCCATGAAAAATTCCTGGCTTGGCTCAGCTTCGGCATGGCCGGCGCTTCCCACTGAAGAGTAACCAGCGACGATTGCGGTCGAAGTTTCGCGACCGAGCGAGGCCTGAGCCCGAGGTTTACCGCCATCGCTACGAGATCCAGATCGAGATCCGTCCCGGGTCGCTGGCACAGGCGTCCCAACGCAAGAGCAACGTGACCGGCGTGTCGCAGCTGGTCCAACGACCCGCATGTTTCTCCTAAAATCTCAAGAAATTCGTCGCGCGAAAGGTTTTGCATTTCCAAAGATTTCACCACGAAGCCAAGCCAAATGCAAAGCACTCCCGAAGGTCGCGCGCTTCACCAAGATCGACCCGTTCGCGGCGGCGGCGCTTCGGCTGCTTTTTTCTCACGGGATGCCGCTTGCGGGAAATCCTGCACCTGCGGTGGGAGCACGTCGATATCGAGCGCGGCTGTCTGTTCCTGCCCGATAGCAAGTAGCGGCCGAAAGACTGTTGGTCAGCAGGTGACGGACTTCACCAACACCAATCCGAATCGGGGGCAGCCGGCAAACAGCCACATCATCGTCGGTATCTGGCTGATTTATTCGCGCGCTTCGGCATTCTCACAGCCACACCGAAACGGATAGCCGCGCCCATGCGGCCATTGCCGACAAGCTTAACGAGCGGCGTCACAGGGCGCGCGGTCGGAGCTGGTCCGCATCAGCGTAGTGCACCGTAGCGATTAGCTATGGGGCTGCCTGACCGGGTAGCAAACCGCGGCAAAGGAATTTTTCCGGTCGAAACAAATCGTTTCGGGATTACGGCTTATGTCCCCCGTCGATCCTGCCAGTGGTGGGACATCAAGGCCAAAAAGCGAAGGAATGGCATGGGTGAATTCGGCGTCCCACCTTGGTGTAAGCCATTGCGCGGGATAGGCTAGGGCGGCTCCGTAGGGAGCGCCATCACATTGCGCCGAAGCTTGAAAATATCTCGCTCGCCCCGCGCGGTCACGCCGTCGTCAAGAACGATGAATGGCATTACGTCTTTTGCTTCTCCATCCGTGAGGACGCCGAAAAGCTGATCGCCCCGTTTCGGGGGTGAAAGGTCGATCCGCAGACGTGCGGGCGAGGCGCGCGATCGCCCCTGCTCAGGGCTGCTCGGAAGCGCGGCTAGACCAATTGGTTCAGCCCATATTCATCTTCATCGAGCTAAAAACGCCCTTCCTGGTTTTGAACCCTAATGTTGGCTGGCCGTTGTAGTTTTGTGGAGCGACGCCATAACCACAGCTTGGCATGGATTCGCTCGTTAATGGCTTGGTTTCGCAAAATTCGATTGATTTAAGGTGGCATTATCTTGCGAAACCGACATTTCGCTTGCTTGATGAGTTCGCCTCATGACTTCCCGACCTTGTCTAGCTTGGATGAGATCGGCGCTTTAGCAAAATCGCTTCACGAGCCTTCAATCGCCGATGCAGAAAATCAGTAACTCGAAAATCGCCGTCATCGACGATGATTGTTCCGTGCGCGGTTCTATTTGCCGCCTGCTGACTGCATATGGCTATTCGGTGCAAGGTTTCGCCAGAGCAGAGGATTTTCTGACATGGGAGAACCTGCATTCCACAGCCTGTGTCATTAGTGATGTGGCAATGAGCGGGATGGATGGCCTGGCGTTGCAGTCCTGTTTGACAAAGGCCAAGCTGCAATTGCCAATTATCTTCGTCACTGCATTTGAAGATGAAAGTAAAAAGGCCCGTGCTTTGTCCGCAGGTGCTTGCTGTTATTTAATTAAGCCCGTCAAAGCGGATGACCTATTGACGAGCATCAAAACTGCGCTTTCTCGCGGTCACTAACGGCGGGCTCATATCCCGATCGGGACCTTACACTCGCCCAAAAAAAATTGGCCACAATCTCAACCCTAACAATCTTAGTCCGAATGTCGCTGCTGTGCTGAGCAGGTCATCCTGCCGGGAGGATGACTTGAACCCTCGCTCCGCGTTGCGTCAGATTCGATGCGAAAATTGACCCGCCGTGACGTTCCGCAATTAGACGACAAATCGCCAAACCCAGTCCCATTCCTTTGGTTTTGGTCGTGACGAAAGCCTCGAACGATCGGTCAACAGCTTGTTTCTCAAATCCGCGGCCACTGTCTTCGATGGCAAGCTCGATCGCGCCGTTGCCGTGCGGCGACGTACGCAGCTTGAGCGCGCGGTCGCCGTCTGCCGATTCCATTGCTTCGATTGCGTTCAAGACCAGGTTCGTTATTACTTCGCGCAGCTGGCTCTTGTTGCCGAGAATGGATGCCAATGGCGAGGCAAGTTCTACTTGGGTTGCGATTCGGTGCCTTGCAAGATCGAATCTGAGCGCGACGAGGGTTTCTAAAACGAGGTCATTCACGTCAACAGGGGCTTTTTGCAATTCTTCTCGGCTAAAGAGCGTGCGCATATTGGTGAATACTTGGTTTGCCGCCTCCGAAGAGGCCATCATCTCGCTGACTACGTCAGCTGCTTCTTTAACGTCAGGCGGATTGCGTTCGAGAAACTCAAGAGCGGTGGCGCCGTTGACGCCAATAACCGTCAGAGGTTGTCTGACTTCATGAGCAATCGAAGCCGCCATTGCTTCCAAGTTCATCATCTTGTTGTCTTGCTCACGGCGTAACATTTCATTTGCTCGAAATAGCCGCGCATACAGCCGCATCGTTTCTTCAAGCAAGACGATCAAAAGAATGCTGGAGGTTAGGAGCGAAAAGGCTCTGCCTGCATAGAAACCGGCGCTGAACCTTACTGTCGGTATCAGACCGCTGAAGGCCAGTTCTCCGATGGAAACGAACGCAACAACCATAAGCCACTGATCAAGTACGGAACGCCTGGTATGAAAGGCTAACGCCAACAACGCCGACGCGGATAGCAAGACCGTAAACCAGATGGGGTAGCGCACGATCGGGCTAATGCGGGTTTCGTCGAGAATGATCGCTGGCAGAAGGTAGGCCCCGCTCGTCGCGAGCCAGGTAAGACCGATGACCAGCGCCATCAAACTAACCACAACGGCGGTAATCATCCGAGCTGGCGACGTTGTTGCGATTGTTTCGGAAGTTCGGCCCAGTCTCAGCAGAGCATAGGCAAGCAAGGCGGCGGAAAACCCTATATGCCAAAAAATAAACAGCCATGATCCGGTTTGAATGCCCGCCCCGAGAAGTCCGGTCGGCGAGAAAGCGCCGGCAAACGTAAGCGCGTGAGGAACAACAATCAGCGCGGTGAAAAGATATCCGCCAGCGAGTGCCAGTAAAGATTTAGAGCGCGAAATGGAAAGCTGGGCAAAGAGCAGAACTGCCGTCACCAAATCGGTGACGAAAACAATGGCGTCAAGCGTCGGAAACAGCGCATTAAGATGGGCGAGGCGCGCATCGGCAAAAGGCAGTATGACTAAGAATCCGAGGAACGCGCAGGCCGCGACCCCGATCGCCAGCCATGTATGCCACCGAGACGGCGGCTGGTCGGAGACCCATGCGATAGAGTCGCTTGCCAGTTGACGGTGATCGCCTGCTGTCGGGCCCATGCTGTCCCCACGTATATGCGTGAAGCTTGCTGTCCTGCAGCGACATCAACCCCGTTGGTCCACCGTGCAGGTGGAGTAAGGCCGGTATCGATTATACCCGATTTTCAGGCGCCCAGCGGGCGCTCATCGGTAAAGTCCCGCACATATTCGATAAAAGCGCTCAATCGGAGGCTACCGCCTAACTCTTGGCGATGCCAAGCTCATCAAGCGAGCGTTGGCAGATCAATTCAGGATCGGCTTCGCCCTCGATCTGCGCGATCTCCACGATTTTTTGGGCGACAAGCTCGGTCAGTTGATCGGTGCGGCTGCCGGTGAGTTCGAGTATCCGGTAGGCTTCCTCATAGGCCTCGATCATCGCGCTTGGCTGTTCTGCGGATCAAACGCAAATTCTTTAAGCAACCGATAGATCGCCACAGCGCCCCCCTCACGTTTTCTTTCTCTTTCTCTCTTTTTTTTTCTTCTCTCTGCCTTTCGTATATCCATTTTCCAGCGCGGGATTGCACTGGGAGCCAAATTCAGCAGAGTTTGTGGATACTCAATATAAACGTCTCGGCAGGGACCTATGTTCCGGCCAATGAGGAGCAAGAAAAATAACTGCTGCCAAGCACTGACCGTTGCGAAATCCAAAGCCTTATGGGCCTTGCTGCAGATCACAGCGACGTGTAGTCTTTGTTACTGCAGCACTTCCCGGCTCGCCCGCGAGGCGGCGCAATGCAGGCTTCAGCTTTCTCAGCGCCCGCGCAAGCTCGCCGCAGAACTCGCGTGCGCAGCAACTATAATGCAATGTTCCCACGCGGAGCCGCACTCGGCGCTGCGACGTGCCGAACTCTTTCAATGGTGACGAACCGCGCCTGGCCGCTGCCGTTGCACCGGCGGCGGCCACTGGACCGATCACTTTGCCGGCGGGATCGGATCCGGCACCTTGTTTTTGATCGGCGTGGATTTGCCGAAGATAAGCGTAGACCGCCTTCAGATCCTCGTCGGTCATGTTCCCGTAAACTTGCCAAGGCATTGGCGGTAGGATCTGCCGCCCCTGGCCCAGATGCCGGCCCGTGCGCATCGTCTGGATGAATTGCTGCTCGGTAAAATCCCGCAGGACGCCGGTTTCCGGATCCGGCGTGAGGTTGGCAGAAAAGCTCACACCCCATGGGCCTGACCAAGCCGTCAGCGTTGGCGAGAAGGCGCCCATCCAAGGCGCGGATGGTTGCCGCAGGCGCCGTTATCTTCATCGTCTTCGGGGTGGCCCGACAGCGCCCGCTTCATGTCCGGCGCCGGGCCTTCGGGTCCTGGCGTCAGTGGGGTGTGACAATCATGGCAGCCTGCGATGGTGACGAGATATTCGCCGCGCTTGACTTGCTGATCGGCCGGCATTGCCTTGCGCCAAGACAATGGTGGGAGCGAGCAGAGCAGCGGCCGCGATCAACGAGGACACGAACATTCATGGGTGATGGTTCCTTTCCTTGCGATTTGGATTCAGCGGCGTGATGCGTCCAATTCAGAGATCCAGCGATGGATCAGGGCAACGGCGTCCTGGTCGACCAGTTCGGTTCCGAGCGGCGGCATCTGCAGGGCAGGGTAGCGGGAGGCCATGCGCTCCAGCAGCGCGCTGCGCTCCGGATGGCGCGGGTCGATACGCAACGCAGCTTCCGGGGATTGCCCGGGGGCCGGCTTCTTGATCGGCTGTCCAATCGTGGTGGTGACGGCGGGTTGCATGCGATCTGCCGAAACATGCCGCAAGAAGAGCCCGAGGTTCTTCAGCGGTCCCTGGTCGTTGTGGCAGTGCCCGCAATTGCCATGCATGTAGCCGAGCGCGGCGCGCTCGGTCGCCGATGCCGCAACAATGCGAGGAGGCTGTCTTCACCAGCGGTCTGCGGCAATCCGACCAGCAGCCCCTTCTCGATCAAGATAATTGAGGTCGACATCGGGAAAGGATCTCGGCTCGGCATGCAGCGCATCGGGATCGCGATCGCGCGATAACTGCAGCGTGCTGAATCCGAGAATCTCCGCTTCGGCCTCCCTGATGACAGGCCTTGCAATCATTGACCCCGGGGATCATGTGCGATCGCTCCGCCGCCAGTTGATAGGCGTTGCGCCTGCCTTTTTGCGAGACCAGCGTCGCCTCCCGGCCATCGGGGCTCCAGGCATAGGCCGCATAAAGCCACTGGCCGTCGGCCTGCCGCTCCAGATAGCGTGTTTCAACCCGCTGACCGCCGAAGGAAAATTCCTTCCAAAAGCGCGTGCCGACGGGGAAGACCCAGGCGTCGGGATCGGACCCGTCGATCACGCCGCCGGCGGGGAGCGACAATCCATCGGCGCTTTGGCGGCCCCGTCGCTCCAAAGCGGATATTGCGGCGTGAAAGCGAGGTGTTTTGGGTCGACCTGCGAGGGTTTTGAAATCGGCGTAGAGCCCGGTGTCTTGCAAATTTTGCGGCGCGCTGGTTGCAGGCATCCTGCGCAATCACCGCCACGGGGGTCAAAAACGCAAGCGCGGCAAGCAACGCCGATCCGGCTGCGATCAGCAGACGGAGCGGTGCCGATACACGCTCTGTAAGGTTGGTGACGCGCATCGCGGTATTGAGGTCCCCTTAAGCAAGTATAGCTGGCGAAATTGATCGGTAAAGATCGTGGGCTGCCGTTCGGACTGAGGCGGCTTCAAGCTCGGCGCCGCTGAGCGAAGCGGCACGCATTGCGCCAATACCACCGTATTGCCCACCTGAAAGAGCTGCTCCTTGCATTATTGATCACCACCCGGCGCGCAAGATTTTCCCCTTCAAACTTGCGTGCGACTTGCGCAAAGCCTTTCCTCCCGGCCGCCGATCTCTTAGGCTGACAAAAAAGACGCAGCTGGGAGGGAATAAGATGAAGCCTGAAGGATGGGTTTTCCTGTGCGCGCTCGCGCTGTGGCCGCAGGCGGCATCGGCGCAGCATGGCGGCGGCAGCGCCCCGCTGACCGACACCCAGAAGATGGGCCGGCTGCTGTATGAGCAGTCCTGCGGCGTCTGCCACAGCAAGCCGACGCTGGTCAGTCCGGTTTTTGGGCCGGTCCTGTCGCAGGAGACGCTGGAGGGCCGCGAAGAGCTTATCAACGCCTTCATCGCGAACGGCAGCGCGCGCATGCCGGGCTTCAAGGTCATGTATGAACCGGCGGAGATCGCCGCCATCGCCTCCTATCTTAAAACGCTGCCGAAACCGGCATCCGAGGCCCCCGTGGATCAACGCAGCACCCCCCGCGTGCAAGATTGAGGATGCATGTCATGAAGAATGCCGGACGCTTCATCAACGCAGCGCTGTTCGTATTCGCAATCGCCGCGGGCGCGGCACCAATGGCTCCGATGCCGGCGCAGGCCGCCGACGTCATCCTTTCGGGTGCGATGAAATCGGCCGCGGGCGAGAAGCTCGGCGGCGTCATGGTATCGGCCAAGGGCGAAGGCCGGACCATCACCACCAGCATCTTCACCGACGAGGCCGGCAATTACTATTTCCCGCCGATGCCGGCCGGCAAATACCAGGTCTGGGCGCAGGCGCTGACTTTCGAAACCGCCAAGGGCGCCATCGATCTGGCCGCGAAGAAGCGGCAGGATTTCGAACTGAAGCCGATGGGGGATTTTGTGCGCCAATTGCCCGGCCACGAGTTCCTCGCTGCCTTGCCGGACGAAACGCCGGAGGACGCGCGCATGAAAGTGCTGGTGCGAAAGAATTGCACCGGCTGCCACAGCGCCAGTTATCCGTTGCAACATCGCTTCGATGAAGTCGGTTGGAACGCCGTGCTCGATCTGATGAAGCAGGTGAATGTGCTCGGCACCTATTCGGCGCCGCCGCAGCGCAAGCCCAATCCCAACATCCAATTCCATCAAAAGGAGCTGGCCGCCTATCTGACCCGCGCACGCGGGCCGGGCCAGACCTCGATGAAATTCAAGCTGTCGCCGCGGCCCGCCGGCGAGGCGGCGCGCGTCGTGTTCAAGGAATATGACGTGCCGGCGGAAAAAGGCCACGGCCCGGAGGACGGAAAATTCCTCAATGACGGAAGCGACTGGTCGCTCGGCACGCCCTCGGGCACCACCGGCGCCTCCGGCGTGCATGACGTGCAGGCCGATTTCGACGGCAATCTGTGGTTCACCCACAGCCATGCCAGTCATGAGGTTACGGTCGGGCGGATCGATGGCAAGACCGGCGCCTATACGCCGATCCGGATCGAGGACGTCAAAGGTTTTGCCGTCGGTACCCACGGCATCACGCGCGACCAGCAAGGGATTCTCTGGTTCAACACGCGCTCGAATGTGCAACGGGGCAAGGGCGGCCTGGCGCGCCTTGATCCGAAGACGCAGAAGCTTGAGGTCTATACCCCGCCGGAAGGCATGCCGAGCACCCAGGGAACGATCGACGTCGACAATGCCGGCAAGATCTGGGTGACATCCAACAGCGGCGCGTTCCTGCTTCGATCCCGACACGGCGACGTTCAAGGAATTCAAGTCGCCGACGCAAATCGAGCACGGCGTCAGCAATACCTACGGCATTGCCGCCGACCGTAATGGCAACGCCTGGTGGGTGCAGATGAAGATCAACAAGGTCGTGAAGGGCGATGCGGCCACCGGCAAGACGATCGAACTGAACATGCCGGAAGAGAAGGCGGCGAAAGCCACGGTGACGCCCGAGCAGGCAAAGTTCTATGAAACCTTCACCCCGCCGGATTTCAACACGCCCTATCCCTGGGCGCAGGGACCGCGCCGATTGGGCGCGGACAAGAATGGCGACTTCGTCTGGATCGGCAATTCCTTCGGCGGCACGCTGGGAAAGATCAACGTCAATACCGACAAGATCACGCTGGTCCAGCTGCCGAATCCGGAGGCGCAGCAACCCTACCAGGTCGCGGTCGATAACGGCCACAACGTTTGGACCAATCTGTGGAGCACCGATCAGATCGCCAAGTTCGATCCGGCCGCCTCGAAGTGGACGATATTCGAACTGCCGACCCGGGGAACGGAATCGCGCTACATTTCGCTGCTCGAAAAGGACGGCAAGCTGCAGGTTGTCGTGCCTTATTCGCGCACGCGCAAGGTCGCGGTCATGACCCTGCGCAGCGAAGGCGATCTGCAGGCGCTGAAGAGCCAGGCCGAACGGCAATAGGCATCAGGCGCGGCTGAACTGCCAGGCCGCAACCGCCGCCGCGGCAGCCGGTAGTGCGAAGACGATCAACAGGATCGGCAGCTCTTCGCGCAGCGTATAGCCGGCTTTGCTGACGCCGACCCAGAGGTTGACGATCGCGATCGCCAGCCAGACCGGAATGAAAATTTTCCCCGCTGTCGCGCTTCCCATTGCGTCGCCACCCCAAAGCTTTCCGAACAGCAGGAAAACGCCGAGCAGGAGGATGCCCCCTGCAATCACCATTGCCATGTGCATGAACCACAGTCCCTTATCGAAAGCCCATTGGATCGTAGCACGACCCGGGATGGGGAAAGCGCACGGGCAGGATTGGCCACGTGCCACTCGCGGTGCGTATTCCCGACGCCTGAGGCTTGAATGCCTTCACGATGCCTGTAACATGGCAAGCGACTTGAATTTGGGGAAAATCTTTTTCGATGCGCCGTCTTATTTGTGTTGTCTTTGCCGTCATAGCGGCGGCCACAGGCACAGCCGCAACGGCACAGCCGATCGACACGTCAATCCGCGATGAACCCGGGGCCCTGCCCAATGCCGCCGACGAACAACTGCCTTCCGCGCTCCGCCGGCAGATTGTCTTCTTTCGCTCGAATGAAGCGCCCGGGACGATCGTCGTGCATACCTCGGAGCGGTTTCTTTATGTCGTTCAAGGCAACGGCAGGGCGCTGCGCTACGGTATCGGCGTCGGCCGCGACGGCTTCCAGTGGCAGGGGCTGCTGCGCATCACCCGCAAACAGGAATGGCCGGACTGGACGCCGCCGCCGGAGATGATCGAGCGCCAGCCCTATCTCCCGCGCTTTATGGCCGGCGGGCCGGGCAATCCGATGGGTGCGCGCGCCCTCTATCTCGGTGCTACGATCTATCGCATTCACGGCACCAACCAGCCGCACACCATCGGCAGCGCGGTTTCGTCTGGATGTTTCCGCCTGGTCAATCCCGAAATCATCGATCTTTACGAACGCGTCCCGGTCGGCACCAAAGTGATCGTCCGCCAGACTCCGCAGCTCTAACCGCGATTTCGTCATTCAGCGAGGCCTGCAATGTTCAAATTCCTTCCTCGCACGTTCCGATCCGGCCTGCTGACCGGCGCCGCGCTCGCGGTGGTCGTCGCGGCGGCCGCCATTACGTACGAGCGTTATGACACGCAGACGCTGAAGCGGACCGTCCGGCGCGGAGAACTCTTGTGCGGCGTCAGCACCGGCCTGCCGGGCTTCTCGATGCCCGACGAAAAGGGCGTTTGGTCAGGCTTCGATGTGGACGTCTGCCGCGCCGTCGCCGCAGCGATCTTTAACGATCCGGGCAAAGTCAAGTTCGTGCCGCTTGACGCCAGCGAACGCTTCACCGAGCTGCAGAAGCGCAAGATCGACGTGCTGTCGCGCAATTCGACGTGGAGCATGTCGCGGGAAACCAACTATGCGTTGAATTTCGCGGCGGTTTCCTACTACGACGGCCAGGGATTCATGCTGCGAAAATCGCGCAACATCGACTCCGGCCTCGAGCTCGATGGCAGCAAGGTCTGCGTGCAGGAGGGCACGACGACCCAGCTCAATCTCTCCGATTATTTCCGCGCCAACAATATCAAATACCAGGAGATGAAATTCCCGCGGTCGGACGAGGTCGTGAAAGCCTACGAGTCGGGCGGTTGCGATGTCTTTACCGCAGACGTGTCGCAGCTCTACTCGCAGCGCATCAAGCTGTCCAAGCCGGATGACCATGTCATCCTGGCGGACGTGATCTCGAAGGAACCGCTGGCGCCGGTCGTGCGGCAAAAGGACGACGATTGGTTGCTGATCGTGAAATGGACGGTCTATGCCATGCTTAACGCGGAGGAGCTGGGCATTACCTCAAAGAACATCGACGAAGCGATGAAGTCTACCAAGCCGGAGGTTATGCGTCTGGTCGGCACCGAGGGCTCCTATGGCGAGCAGCTCGGCCTCACCAAGGATTGGGCAGCGCGCATCATCCGTCACGTCGGAAATTACGGCGAGGTGTATGAGCGCAATCTCGGGACCGGCTCGAAGCTCGGCATTCCGCGCGGCATGAACCAGCTATGGAATGCCGGCGGCGTGCAATACGCGCCGCCGATCCGTTAGCATGGGGCCGCCAACGACAAGTCGTGCGGCCTAAGTTCCTGGCAACCGCCACGGCTTGAATATCGAGACGGTCAGCATACGAAGGCCCGCGGACGCCATGCCACCGGTTACCTTGAACTGAACCTTGACCGTGTGGCTGCCGGGCCCGACATTCTTGGCAAATGTCATGGTCGAAACCGTGCCGAAAGCCCCCGTCGCTACGGCGTTGACGTTGAGCTGACTACTGGGACGGACGCCGGCGCCCGATCCGTCAACCAGGACGATCATCTGCGCTGCCGTGCCAAGATCGATGCTGGTGAATTGTGACGACACCTCAATCCGAAGCGTGCAGCTGTCTTCGGAATTCGGGCAGTTGATGCTCAGCTCCGGAAATGCATCCGCAGCACTCAAGGTAAGCTGCTACTTTTGTCGCTCATCTTGGTTTTGAGAAGCGTCAATGCCGACGTTGGCAAAGTTGCCCGGCCGGCGCCGGTGGCAGGTTCACCAGATTGAGCAACTGCCGCCCCCACCCAGCAGGTTGCGAGCGCTAAGGTGGAAGTACCAAAGACAAATCGGGCTATCGCGCGTTTCATGGCATCGCCCCCCTACAAGCAGTGAGGGATGACCATGGCACGCTGGCGCAGCGACCAAAAGGGCCGTTTCAACAAAAAGGGCGCCATCGCAAGCAGGTCTAGCAGCGACGTTCACGCGCCGCCTTGACGCTCGTAATCAAATAGACGGCACTGTCAGCGGAATCGCCCGCCTAAGCCGCTCGGCCTTCCACGCAGATGCGCGCGCGGCCGCGGGCATTCGGCACCCGGGTATAAATCATCTCGACCCGGTCGATCTGCCGATCGGCGCCTTTCAGATCGAACACACCGCTGGTCTTGCCTTCCCCGATCCGCGCCTTTACCGGAATGTCGTCCGCCTTGCCGTTGCCATAGACCACTTTGAGGTCGAGCATGTGAACGACGTTACCTTCAGCGCGCAGCCGGATGGCGGTGAAGCGCCCGTCCCGGCGGCCGACCCGGATCACGTCCCGATCGACATTCAGGTCCACGTCGCGGCAGCCGAGCTCCACCCATTGCTGCGCCTGGGCGGAGGCAGGGGCCAGAAGAAGCGTCCCAAGGAAAAGTGTCATCGCGAGGAAGTGCTTGCAGAACATGGCATATCTCCAATGATTCAATCGAAATGATTTTCGTGCAGCATGACCGCACCAATGCTGCTCAGCAAGATCATGCTGACCTTTTCAGCATTCATATCGAAGCCCAAGTGACCCTGAAATGACAGGTCCAACGTGAATGCTCCCTGAATAATTCGTATCAGACGCGAAAGCTTTTCTGCACCTGCGGCAAAAACAGGTCCTCCGGCGTGAGCCGGCGGTGGCAGACACCCTGCTCATGCGCGTATTGCAGGAAGGCGTCGAGCGTTTTGCGGTTGGCGTCGATACCATAGGGCCACGGGTCGTCACCGAACACCGCCTTGGCGCGCCGCGCGTATTCGTAACACCAGGGGATCGGCACCGTCGTCGAGGTGATCGCCTGCACCCGCGTCACGCTGCGATTCTTCGCTTCCTCAAAGGCCTTGAACAAATTCATCGCGATCCAGGGATGGCGTTCGACCACCTCGCGGCGGATCGCGACCGCATGCATGATCGGAAATATGCCGGTCTGTGTGACGTAATTCATTTCCACATCAAGGAAATCCTCGAACATTCGGACGATATTCGGATGTCCGCTGGCGAAGGCCTGCGGCGCGTGCGCGGTGAGGACGGCGTCGATCTCTCCCGAGAGCAGCATCTCGTTCAGGCTCTTGTCCGGACGCGGCGTCAGCCTCACGCCTGCCGGAAGATTGAGCTTTACCTTTTCGGTACGCCCCGGCTGGTCGACACCGGCTTGCACCCATTCGATGGCGGTCAGCGGAATTCCGTACTGATGCACAAGCAAGCCGCGCGAATAGACCGATGCAGTTTGCGCCCATTCCGGCAGGCCGACCTTGCGTCCTGCAAGATCGGCTGGCTCTTTCACCGGCCCGTCGCGGCGGATGTAAATTGAGGAATGCCGCGGGACACGCGAGGGAAATACCGGGATGGCCGCCAGCGAATTGTCGCCCTGCGAGATCGTCGCGCAGAGTTTGGCCATGGACACTTCCGAGGCGTCGAAATCGCGGTAGACGAAGGCGCGGAAAAAGATCTCCTCGATCTGCAGGGTGAGGCAGGTGAGATCGACACCTTCCACCGGCACCCGGCCGGTGACCAGATCGGTGACATGGTCGTATTCGCTGAGGGCCAGGGTGAGGGGGACTTTGGTCACGAAGCTTCTCCTTGCTGCACCATTCCGCTGCCGGCGGCCGCGGCTTCAAGCGCTACGCCCGGCATTGTGGCGCGCCGCAATACGTAACAATATGCAAATCCATCAGCCGGCGGAATGACGATGACCGATGCCAGTATGTGGCCGACGGAGCTGCGCCTGCAAAAGGACCGCAGAACCCTGATAGTCAGTTTCGACAATGGCCAGCGCTTCGAGCTACCGGCGGAGTATCTGCGGGTTAAAAGCCCCAGTGCGGAAGTCCAGGGCCATTCGCCGGACGAGCGCAAAACCGTGCCCGGCAAAAAGAACGTCATGATCCTGGAGGTGCAGCCGGTCGGAAATTACGCCGTGCGGCTCGTTTTCGACGATCTGCACTCGACCGGCATCTTCAGCTGGGCCTATCTGCATGAGCTCGGCCGCGAGTATCGGCGCTACTGGCAGGAATACCTGGACGAACTGGCGCAGAAGAACCTCTCACGCGAGCCGACAGGCGGCCGCTGACTTATCGCTCATTCCCGCGGCAGCGGGAATCCAGTTTGTCCCACTGGGTCCCCGTTTCCGCGGGGACGAGCGGTAATCATTCGATTTTGTCTTTTACGGCTTGGTCAAAGCCGCACGATCACCGTGGTGCCGACCCTCACGCGTTCATAGAGGTCGATGACGTCGGTATTGGTCATACGGAAACAACCCGACGAATTCGCCCCGCCGATCGTCTCTTCCTCGTTCGAACCGTGGATTCGATAAAGCGAGGAGCCGAGATACATGGCGCGTGCGCCGAGCGGATTTTCCGGTCCGCCTTCCATGTGGCGCGGCAGATTGGGCAACCGTTTCAGCATTTCCTCCGGCGGCGTCCAGTCCGGCCACTCCCTTTTCATGCTGACGCTGTGAACTCCGGCCCAGCGGAAGCCGTCGCGGCCCACGCCAATGCCATAACGTATGGCCTTGCCGTCCCCGAGCACCAGGTAAAGCCGACGCTCATTCGTCTTGATGATGATCGTGCCGGACTTATGTTTTTCCGGGAAACTTACGATCTCGCGCGGAACGCGGGCGATCTGGGCCATGGAGAGAAACGAGCTGCTATTCACCAGCTTCGCATTGGCCTCGATTTGCTGCCGCGACAATGTGCTCGTGGCCTGCGGAACGCAGGCCGACACCGCAAGACCCAGGATAGCGACCGGAAGAATTCTCCCGGGAAAAACCGAACGCATGGCAGTTCCCGTATTCAAACTGTGAATCATGCGCGAGGGGCTCCCGTCCCCTGCGGACCAGAGGCCATAAAATCACCGGCCGGGCAACGAATTTTCGCCATTTTTGCGCCGCCAAGGGTGCATTCCCGCCCATGTGTTGCTTTCGCGCATTCCAGCGTGCAAAGTGCCGCCGCGCACAGACTTCCGGCCCCCTTTGGCGGCGGGGAAGGGCGCTCAGCGGCTTACACTGGAGGTGTTGCGAGCATGGCCGAGCAACTTGTCGGTAAAGCTTCAGATTTTAAGGACGGCGACCGCCGTATCGTCTTTCTGGGCGATCGCGAAATCGGCATTTTTCGCCATGAAGGCGAGTTCCACGCCTACAGCAATTACTGCCTGCACCAGGGCGGTCCGGCCTGCGAAGGGCTGACTATTGCCAAGGTAGAAGAGAAGCTCATGCCGGACATGACTTCCCGTGGTCTCTATTTCTCCGAAACCGAAATGCATTTCGTTTGCCCCTGGCATGGCTACGAATACGACATGCTCACCGGCGAATGCGTGGCTGACCGCAAGCTGAAATTGCGGAAATACAAGGTCGTGCAAAAGGGAGAGGATATCTATGTCGTCGCCTAAAGCCGCCGTAAAGGCGGCGCGCGGCAAGGCAAAAGCGATTTCCGTGCCGGCGCGGAGAGCCAAGGCGCAGAGCAAGCCGACGGCTTCGGCGCAGGCACTGCAGCTCGCCGCCGAGATCGAGCAGGGCATAGGGTCCGGCCGCCTCATTGTTTCCGAGGAGGCGCGGCAGAAGCTGATGGCGGTGCTCTGCAAAATTTATTCGCAGCAGATACAGGCCGGCGTGCCGGAGCCTGCATTTGATGCGCGTAGCGGCGTAAGTCCGACCGACGTGATGATTACGGCAAGCGGTCTTTTGAAGGCGGCCGATCTGCAAGTCTTTGAATTGGGAATGTGGCAGAGCTGGACCGGACGCTGATCCGGCGGTCTCTCAGAAATATCGAGGAGGAAGATCATGGACTTGATCGCTGATCGCGGCCGCCGGGTCTCGGTAGAAGAGCTCAACACCAGCCGGTTGCTCGCGCATGCGCGCAAACAGGCGCAGCAGCGCAAGTTCGACGACATCCTGATAGTCGACGTCGACGCGCATCACTACGAGAACGAGAATTTCGGCGAGATCCTGCCGTATATGGAAAACGACGTGCTGCGGCAGCTCACGATCTCCGGCCGCGCCAAGGCGCGCCACAGTATCGTACCCGGCCAGATGGGCTACCAGGACATGGGCGGCCGCGTGACGCGGTATCCCATGCGCTCCTCGGAAAAGGTGGAGCCTGGCAAGCTGCGCGACATCCAGCTCGGCCACCGCTGGATGGACGCGATGAGCGTCGACTATTCCTGCCTGTTTCCCACTGGCATGCTCAATGTCGGCCTGCATCCGCAGAAGGAAATGGAAGTTGAGCTGTGCTGGGCCTATAACCGCTGGCTCACCGAGAACGTGCTGACCGAATGCGACAACCGCATGTATTCCATGCTGTCGCTGCCATTCTCGGATCCCGACGCCTGCCTGCGGCAAGTCGAGAAGTTCGGCGGCTGCCATGGCGTGACCGGCTTCATGGTGACCACCGTGCGCACGCTGCAGGTCAACGACAACGCCTATATGAAGGTGTACCGGGCCATGGAGGAGCGCGGCCTTGCGCTCGCATTCCATTCCGGGCCGAACTGGGGCGAGCCGGTATTCCGTGCCTGCAACCGCTTTCTGTCCGTGCACGCACTCGGCTTTTCCTTCTACAACATCCTCCACTGCACCAACTGGGTCATCAACGGCATTGGCGAGCGCTTCCCCAAGCTGCCGGTGCTCTGGGTGGAGGGCGGCCTCGCCTGGATTCCTTTCCTGATGCAGCGCCTCGACCACGAATACATGCTGCGCTCGTCGGAATGCCCGTTGCTGAAGAAAAAGCCCAGCGACTACATGCGCGACATGTACTACTCGTCCCAGCCGATGGAAGTGCAGGACATGCAGGCGCTGGAGACGACCTTCCGCATGATAAATGCGGAAACCCAGCTGCTTTATTCTTCCGACTATCCGCACTGGGACTTCGACTTGCCGTCAACGATCTACGATCTGCCGTTCCTGTCGGAAAAGGCCAAGCACAATATTCTCGGCGGCACCGCGGCACGGCTGTTCAAGCTGCCTCCGCGTAACGAGAAACAAAAAGAAAACCTCATCAAATACGGCAATCTCGCCTCCTGAGAGTGATGAATGGCCAAGGAAGACGCGACCGTCTCGAATGAGCTGGCGCAGAAATTCGAGACGGAGAAAGATTCGCCCTATACGCGCTGGGTGGCTGAGCAAGGCCTCGATATCATCAGCGCGCATTACGTGCGCAATCTGCGTTATGTCGAACTGAAACCCTGGCCGCGACGCGGCGGCAGGGGCATCTTCATCAACCACGAAGCCTCCCGCACCTCGAACGATTGTTATGTGTGCGAGATCGCCCCGGGCGGGAAGCTGGAGCCGCAGCGCCAGCTATACGAGGAGATGATCCTGATCCTCGGCGGGCGCGGCTCCACCACGGTGTGGAACGATGCCGGGGCGCGCATCACCTTCGAATGGAAAGCGGGCGCCATTTTTGCCATCCCGCTCAATTGCTGGCACCAGCACTTCAACGGTTCGGGGCAGGAGACCGCGCGCTACGTTGGCGTCACCAGCTGCCCGTCGGTAATGAATCTCTACGGCGATCCTTTTTTCGTCTTCAACACGCCTTACGACTTCAAGAGCCGCTTCAACGGCGAGCCGAATTATTTCAGCGCCAAAGGCGAGCAGCAGGGCTTTCTTCTGACCACCAACTTTGTGCCGGACGCGGTGAATATTCCGCTGATCAGCGCGAAGGAACGCGGCGCGGGCGGCGGACACATCCGCTTCAACATGGCCAGGGCCTCGCTCGCCAGCCACATTTCGCAGTTCGGCGTCGGAACCTACAAAAAGGGCCATGCGCATGGCCCGGGCGCGCATGTGATCCTGCTGAATGGCGAAGGCTATTCGTTGATGTGGACGGAAGGCGAGGAGGCCAAGCGCTATGACTGGGAAATCGGCACCTTGATCGTGCCGCCCAACAAGACCTTCCATCAGCATTTCAACACCGGGCCGACGCCCGCGCGCTATCTGGCTTTCAAGCATTGGTCGCCGCGCAACGCGCAGGGCGTGCCGATGAGCTGGATCAGCCGCCGGCTTGGCGGCTACCAGATCGATTACGCCGACGAGTTTCCCGCCATGCGCAAGATGTATGCCGACGCCCTGGCGCGGCACGGCCTGAAGCCGAACATGGACGAGGCCTATAAGGCGGAGCTGGAGACGCTGCCGCCCAAGTCGCAGGTGGCTTGAGCGGGCGCTTCCCGCTTGCAACGACCTCAGAGGTCCGCGAATGTGAACGTCGTCGGGGAACCCGCGACACGGGCGCTGCTTGATCCAGACCAGGCTTTGCGCCAAAAACGTGCCACCAGCTCAGAAATGCCTGATCGCCGGGCAACGGTCCGGCCAGCAATGGAGAAGGACATTGGCAGACAGCAAAACCGAAACCCGGCGGAAACCGGCGGAGCCGGGCCCCGGCCATAACATCGAGACCCACGCGCCGCGCGAAGAGGCGGTGTGGGAGCGTTGGACCAAGAAGCGCGTCTTCGTTCGCGCGCTCGAAGGCACTTATGGCGAGCTCGTCAGCGAGCTGTTCACCCAGCCGCGCGTCTACTCCACCAAAGATCACAAATGGAAGGGCGGCCCGACCACCTACGGAAAGAAGATCATCAACCCGCAAGTCGCGAAGGTTGCCCAGTCGATCGAAACCCATATCGAGTGCTTTGCCCCCGGCGGCTACGGCCAGAAACACGGCCACATGAACAGCGCGGTGTTCTTCGTGCTGAAGGGCAGGGGCCATGACGTGCATGACGGCCGCACGCTGCCATGGGAAGCCGGTGACGCTCTCATTGTCGAGAACGGATGCGTGCACCAGCACTTCAATGACGACCCGGATGAGGAAGCGATCACCATCGTGATGAAAGCCAAGCCGCTGTTCCTGTTCATGCACATGCTGTTCCAGCGCGTCGTCGATTACCCGCCGAAGACGGGTAACGAGAAGCAGATGGCCTATGTGCCCCCGGCCGATCTCTAAGGAGTCAGTTTGATGACAGCAGCGCTATCGATCCCCGCGAGCGTGAACGTTCCCGCTCCAGCGAGCTATGTCGACTTCTACGCCGAGGCGCTGAAGGCCTCGCAGGAATTCCGCAAGGAATATGACGGCCGGATGAACGTCGTGAAGGCCAACCAGATGCCGATGGAGCGTTCGCCCGACGGCCTGATCAAGTGGATCATCAACGAGAAGATGGACACCAAGGAGTGCTGCCTCGACATCTACATGCAGTTCCTGCCGCCCGGTAAGGCGTCCGGCAAGCACCGGCATCTGTCCGAGGAAGTGTTCTACGTCGTCGAAGGCAGCGGCTATGACCTGCACTGGGACGTGAAGTTCGACTGCCACGACAAGATGGAATTCGAGTGGGAGCCGGAGCCGCAGAAGTTCGAGTGGAAGATGGGCGATTTCGTCTATATCCCGCCCTATTGCACGCACAAGCACTTCAACTCCGACCCGAAGAACGAAGCGCGCATCATCGTCGTCAATAGCCGGATCGTGAAGCCGATGGGCTTCGACTGGTTCGAGCAGCTGGAAAAGGCCGAGGGCTACTGACTAACAACGTGCGTCATGCCCGGGCTTGACACCGCACATCGGGTTTAGCCGATGCGCGCACTCATAAGCGCGGAACTTGGATAGATCCGAGTTTCGGTGCATCCATCTTTTTGCGAGGAGCTGGATCGCCGGATCAAGTCCCGCGATGACGAAGAGAGGGAGTAAGGCCATGTGCGGCGAGATAGAAGAAGACGGCCCGAGCAGCGTCGAAGAGCGACTGCATAATCTCTTTCTCGGCCATGCGCGCGCTCTGATGGCGCAATATGCCAAGGCGCCGAAGCCGAAGGACGAAAACGACCTGCACGCCTATATGGACAAGCTGTTCAGCGACGCGCTCGCGCGCGCGGCGCGCGACGCCGACAGCGCGCAGGACGGGCAGCATTACGCGCGGCTCGCGTCACAGCCGCTGGTCTTCGCCCGGCTGGCCGGTTTTCTCGCCGGGCATATGTCGCTGCAGGAGGATCCGCTGCGCAAAGTGATGGAGGCCTTGATGCTTGGTTATGGCGAAGCCGAAGAGATGACCGCCGCCGATCACGAGCACGGCCACAGCCATGATCACGAGCATGACCACGACCATGGGCATTCCCATGGTCACGGGCACGATCACGATCACCATCATTGAATAACCGAGCCGGTTCACCGTGCCCGGCGCTAGGCCGAAGCTTCTCATCCAGGTTCATTGCGTCCGCCGCTTCGCGCGTGCGACGAGCGGCAAATATCGTTGTAAGCCTGCTCTTCACCGTCCTGTCCCCCGTCACGGTCCTATCCCGCCGATGCAGCAAACGAGTTATGCCCCGATGCTGGCGCGCTGGCATGCCATGGAGCCGGTAGGCGCGCGGCGCCGTGCTGGTATCGGCAGGCTCCATGACGCTGGTGATCATGGCGGCGGTGGTGAAATTCCTCGGCACCCGGCTTCCCAGCATTGAGATCCTGTTCTTTCGCTCACTGATCGGCTTTTTGCTGGTGATGCCGATTTTCCTGCGCAACCCGATGGAGCCGCTGCGCACCAAGCGCTTTGGCTTGCATCTGTTGCGCGGCGCCACCGGCGCGGTCGGCAATGCCTGTTTCTTCTGGACCATCACGCATATGCTGCTGGCGGATGCCATGGCGCTGCAATTCGCGCGGCCGCTGTTCATGATTCCGCTGGCGCTGATCTTCCTGGGCGAGATTGCCGGCTGGCGACGCTCCATCGTGGTGGTCGTCGGCTTCATCGGCATCCTGCTTTACGCACGGCCGTTCACCGAAGGCTTCGATCCGAATGCCTTCGTCGGTGCGACCGGCGCGCTGTTTGGCGCGCTGGTGGTGATCTGCATCAAGCGGTTGCATACCACCGAGCCGACGCGGGTGATCATGTTCTATTACGTCTTCTGGAATGCGCTCTTCGCGCTGATTCCGACGATCTGGTTCTGGGTGACGCCGACTTGGCCGGAGCTGGCGCTGCTTGCCGTTGTCGGTGTTCTCGGCATCCTCGGCCAAACCATGATTACGCATGGACTGAGCCAAGGCGACGCTACTGTGCTGGTGCCGCTCGACTATTCGCGCATCGTTTACTCGGCGGCCTTGGGCTATCTGCTGTTCGGCGAGCTGCCCGGCTTGTGGAGCGTCGCCGGCATGGCGCTGATCATTTCGGCCTCGCTCTATCTTGTGCTGACGGAACGGCGGAACGCCCGCCTCGCCGCGCCTTGAATTTCCCTTATCGATTCAAGCGGGTGCGGCCGAGCCTGCGACAGAATCAACGTTGCTTTCGAAGCTCCCGGGTTTAAAATCGGGCCACGCAAAACAGGGAGAAGTGGATGCGGATGCGGTTGAACCGGGTGTTAGCGCTCGCCGGAATGACAGGCGCCCTCGCAATGGCAGCCTCTTCGGCAGGTGCGCAGACCGGCGCCGATTTCTACAAAGGCAAGACCGTGACCTATATCGCCGCAACCTCGCCGGGCGGTGGTTACGACCTTTATGGCCGGCTGGTTGCCGAGTTCATGCAGAAGCATCTGCCCGGCTCCACCTTTGTCGTGAAAAACGTGCCCGGCGCGGGCCATATCGTCGGCGCCAATACCATCTACGCCTCCAAGCCGGACGGGCTGACGATCGGAATTTTCAATACCGGCCTGATCTATAATCAGTTGCTGGCAGCCCCCGGCGTCAAATTCGATCTCGGCAAGATGTCCTGGATCGGCAAGGCGGCCTCGGACCCGCGCGTCATTACCATCGCCGCGCAATCGCCGATCAAGTCGTTCAAGGATTTGCAGAACAGCAAGGAGACGGTGAACTTCGCCGTCGGCGGCATCGGCAGCGCGACCTATATCGAGTCGATGATGCTCACCAACGTGCTGAAGCTGCCGGTCAAAGTGCTGACCGGTTATAGCGGAGGCGACGACCAGATGGCCGTGCGCCGCGGCGAGATCACCGGCTCCGTTGCTTCGCGTTCCTCCTGGGAGCAGTTTGTGAAGAACGGCTACGGCAAATTTGTCGCCCAGATCGGCGGCAGCCAGACCGACGTGCCGCAGCTCGCCAGCATGGTGGATGATCCGACGGGGAAAGCGGTGATCGCGCTGATCCAGTCGCAGGGCGACATCGGCCGCCTCACCGCCGGCCCGCCCGGAATCCCGCAGGACCGGCTTGATGCGTTGCGCGCCGCCTACAAGGCGGCGATGGAAGACAAAGAGCTTCTGGCCAAGGCGGAAAAGCTGCAGGTGCCGATCGATCCGCTTTATGGCGACGATGTGCTCAACCGGGTGAAGCTTGCACTCAACCAGACGCCGCAAACCATCGCGCTGCTGAAGGATGCGATGGAAAAGAAAGAGGAGCCGGCAGCGGCGAGCAAGGGCACTATCGCGGAATGGGATGGCCGCGCCAAACTCGTGCTGAAGCTGGAGGATGGCAAGATGTTTCTCGCGCAAGTTTCCGGCTCGCGCACGGAAGTGACGATCGCAGGACAGAAGAGCAGCCGTGACAGCATCAAGGTGGGCATGGCCTGCGCGATCGAAGGGCCAAACGGCGGAGAAGCCAAAGCCATCATTTGCAACTAAATCCAGCAAGGCCCGCGCGATAAAATAATGCGGGACCAGGAGGAAAAACGATGCGCAATCGACACACTATTCTTGCAGCTGCTTTTCTGGGGCTGTTTGCTTCATCCACAGCCGGGGCCGATCCGATCGCGGATTTCTATAAGGACAAGCAGATCGCCTGGATCCTGAGCGCCGGCGCGGGCGGGGGTTATGCCAGCTACGCGCATGCCTTCGCTGCCATCTACTCCGACCACATTCCCGGCAAGCCGAAGATTCTGGTGCAGAATATGCCCGGCGCCGGCGGCATCAAGGCGATGAATTATCTGATGAACGTCGCGCCGAAAGACGGCACCGCCATCGGGCTGGTGCATTCCAGCGTATCGTTCGCGCCGCTTTACGGCTTGGAAGGCGCCACCTTCGACCCGCGCCAAATGCACTGGATCGGCAGCCTCAATACGGCGTCCGCCATGTGCGTGGCCTGGCACGCCTCCGGCATCAAGACCTGGGAAGACCTGCTGAAAAAGGGTTTCGTGGTCGGCACTTCCGGCGCCGGCTCGCAGATGGAAACGCTGCCGGCGATGCTCAACAAGCTGTTCAACGCCAACATCAAGATCATCTCCGGATACAAGGGCGGCAACGAAGTGTTTCTTGCCATGGAGCGCGGCGAGGTGCACGGCCGCTGCGGCGGACTGGTGAATTCGATCCAGTCGACGCGGCCGGAATGGTTCCCGGAGAAAAAAGTCTATGTGCCGATCCAGCTTTCGCTCGAGCGCAGCGAGCGCTTTCCGGACGTGCCGACGGTGGGCGAGCTCGCCAAGGACGAGAAAACCAAGCAGGTGCTGCGGCTGATTTTCTCGCCGCAGGGCATGGATCGCCCGATCCTGGCGCCGCCCGGCGTGCCGGCCGAGCGCGTGGCCGCCTTGCGCAAGGCATTTGATGCCGCGACCAAGGATCCGCGCTGGATTGCCGAAGCCGAGAAGCAGAACCTCGAGATCGATGCTGTTTCCGGCGAAAAAGTCGCCAAGATTATCGAGGAGGCTTATAAGTCTTCGCCGGACGTCATCAAGGCGGCAGGCGAGGCCACGGCCACGAGCGGCAACTAAAAAGGTGTGGAGATATGGACGCGGCGCTCGCCACCAAAACCGAAGAAAAATACGTCACCGTCGCGGGATTACGCACGCGCTATATCGAGCAGGGGCGGGGCCCGGCGGTCATCCTGCTGCACGGCGCCTCGCTTGGTTCGGCCGCGGACGTCTTTCGGCGCAATCTCGCGCCGCTGGCCGACTTCGGCCTGCGCGTTATCGCCTATGACCAGCCCGGCTTCGGCCTCTCCGACGATCCGCCGGACTGGGGAATCGGTTTTCGAACTGACTTCATCCTGAAGTTCATGGATGCGCTTGGCATCGACCAGGCGGCGCTGGTCGGTCATTCTCAGGCCGGCAACATGGCCGCGGAAGCTGGCCGTCTCGCATCCGGACCGCATCACCAAGCTGGTCGTGCTGGGGACCGGCAGCCTGCTGCCGCCGCTTGCCGAGAGTGAGGCGGCGAAGAAAAGCGCCGGGCCCGCCGAAGGCGAGGAGGGCGGCGAGCAAGCGAGCCGACCGCCGCGGAAGTGCGCGAACTGCTGCAAAAGAATCTCTACCATCAAAATCTGGTCACCGAGGCTGAGGTGGCAACCCGTCTGCGCCTGAGCACCGGCAAAAACCACAAGGCGTTTCTTGCCCGCAACGCGGCGGGCGCGAAGAACAAGGGCAAGCCGAAAGACCCAAACAAGAAAGCGATGTGGCAGCGCCTGGGCGAGGTAAGCAACCCTTGCTGATGCTCTATGGGCATGATGACCGCGGGCAGGCCGGCAAGCGCGCGGAAGAATTGAAGCGGCAGCAGCCCGCGCTCGATCTGCATATCCTGCCGAACTGCAAGCATCTCGTGCAGTGGGATGCGGAGAACGGAATTCCATCGCCTCGCCGGGCCGTTCCTGCGCGGCTAAGCGACCGCTGTTCCGGCCTACTCTCTTTCAACCCTCCCCTCCAGGGGAGGGTAAAAAGGCAATCCGAATCTCGAAGAGGAACACCCGATGAAAGTGGGGTTATCGGCGTTGGTGACATGGGCCTTCCCATCGCCGGCCATTATCGGCTAAGCAACACACGGTTTCGGTCTACGATGTTAACAGCGAGCGGGCGAAGACCGGCGGCGAGCGCGGCGCCGAGGTCGCCGGCAGGCTCGCCGAGCTGGCCAAGCTCGCCGAGGTCTTCGTCGTGATGGTGAGCACGGACGCGCAATCGCGCGAGGTGACCACCGCGATCTCCGAACATGCGGCGCCGGGCTCGCTTGTCGCCGTGGCCGCTACCAACCGTCCCGAGACCATGGTCGCGCTGAAGAAACTGTGCGCGGCGCGCGGCATTCGCTTCATCGACGCGCCGGTGGTCTATGGCGCCTCCGGCGCGAAGGAAGGCAAGTTGCTTTCGCTGTGCGGCGGCGACGAAGCTGACGTGGAATTCGCCCGCCCGGTGCTCTCCGCCTATAGCAGCAGAGGCGTGATGCATGTCGGCCCGGTAGGCGCGGGCCAATTCGCCAAGGCTTGCAACAATCTGCTGCACTGGGTGCACTGCGTATCGAATTTCGAGGCGCTGGCCTTGGCCAAACGCTACGGCGTCGATGCGCAGCGCATGCGCGAAGTTCTGCTGGAATGTCCCGCCTATAACGGCACGCTTGCGCGCTGGGATACCACGCGCTTCACCTGGCAGGAGAAGGACATGGACGTCACCATGGACCTGGCGCAGGACGTCGGCCTGGTGCTGCCGCTGTCGGGACAGGTCGATCAGCTGGTGAAGCTGTTGAAGGCCGATGACGTGGCGGCGCTGCTGTACGGCAAGGAAGCGAGCTATCTTGGTGTGAAGGTGACGCCGCTGCCGCCGGAAAAAGGCGGGCTTGGCTCCTAACGCTTCAGGATATTCGGCCGGGGGTACTTGCATAGCTTGCGATTAGGTTTTCGCCATATCGCCCAAGTGCAGCGGGACAGAATGGTGCTTTCTTGATACACGGTCAGAACTCCCACGTGCTGTTTGAGCCGCGCCTGGAGCAGCAATTCGCGAACCTGCATGGAGTGTTCGAGGCGTCCGCCAAGCACTTTGCGGATAAAATTGCGCTTGGGAGCGGGTCCTGGCACCCGACCTATTGCGAGCTGAATGCTGCGGCTAACCGGCACACGTGAGGAGCGCGATGCGATGCGAGCTAGTTAGACGGACGTGGGACATGGCGGCCCCCTTGGTTGCGGCCCCTGCGGCGCGGGGGCACCGGCCGCAATTATATTCGGCCACTCAACCAAGGCCATTACGAAAACCGCAGGCGATGCTTCACCTTTCCGCAAGCGCGGCTGACTTCTGACTTTTCAGCTCGGCAAGCTCTCGCTGCTGCTGTTTCACCAATGCCCGTAACTCTGTCACTTCCTGCCGAAGATCGGCGTTGGTAGTCTCAGCCGCCGCCGTCGCTATCGCCTTCATCTGCCCAAGAGCGGCGGCATCGCTGTTGCTCGTGCCGGGGGGCAACATTGACGGTTGACCGAGTCATTGCCGATCCTCCCTGGTGCCATTGATGCGAGATGAGGAGCAATCGATTATCGGGTCAGGACAGCCGCCGAGTCTGGTAATCTGTATTTCCGCTTTTGGCCCTAAGCAGACGTGCCGAAAGCTAGCCCGGATGTCCGCTTCTGAGGGTAGCGCGGACATCGCCAAGTCTGTGAGCGTTCTGGATTTATGAGTACACGCCCTAGTCGGCCCCGCCGTTTAGCCAGCGGAGCGCGGCCTGCGGGCCTGCGCGGCCCCGTGTGGCACGGAGAGGGCGCTTTGTTGCGGAGAAGAGAAAGTTGTTGCAGCGGACTGCATTTTGAAATATTCCAGCAGCCGCAGGAAAGCCGCGATAGCAGCGAACGGATGGCGGTGGAGGAAGCAAGTCGATGCTGAAAGCAGTGCCACACGTTGGTTTGGCTCCTTCATTCGACGAAACTGCTCGCACTGAGGACATAAAGTTCTCGCCATCCGGCCGAGTTTTGGCTGTGGTGGCGACAACAAGAAGCATCGCAGTGTTCGCCATCGACACGGGCGCACGTCCGATTCAGATCAGTCGACACGCGATCCTAAAGTCGTCCAGCTTCTCCTCTCCCCACGGCATAGACTTTTTGAGCGACGACGTGATCGTCGTCGCAAACCGTGCGGGGTGGGTGACATTCTATCGTGTTCCTCCTGTGGAGGCGTGGCAAGAACAGGTGACTATTGAACCGATCCACGAAATGGGATCTGTGTGGTTCGGACGCAAGGGAGCGAAGAGGGAAACCGCCGAGCGAAGGATAAACTGTGGTCCGGGATCCGTCCGTGTGCATGGTAAAAACCTATTTGTATGCTGCAACAACGCGAACACGGTAACCGTACATCCTTATGAGATAGCCGAAGGAAGAATAGCGACGGGGGATGGTACGGTCATTCCTCAAGCAGGATTGGAGATACCTGATGGTGTCGCATTGACACGCGACGGTCATTGGATGGCTGTCAGTAACCACAAACAACATTGCGTTATGATAACCCGCCGTTCGGACGGTACACTGGCTGGCGTGCTGCGCGATGATGATTTACGTTATCCTCATGGGCTGTGCTTCGATCCAGTTGGAGGATCGTTATATGTTGCGGACGCCGGAGAATCCCATGTGCATGTCTTTATGAGTGGTGGTGATTGGCAATCCGCAAACGGCAGCACATTCAAGTTGCCGGCGGTCGACGTCGATGCATTCCGCAAAACAAGAGAAGCCGTACCCGAGGAACTGCGCGCCCTGGAGGGCGGCATAAAGGGAATAGATATCGATCCATCCGGTCGCGTGTTAGCGACTACCTGTCGCCATCAAACTCTACGGTTTTTCGAGATTTTGCGCTGATCGTGGCCCTTTGATCGATTAAGCAAGGCTTCACCGAGCGCGAGCATGAGCAACAGATCTGACGTTGCATGGTCTTGCGTTCTTGACGACACCCCGCACATCTGGGCAAGCGTTGTACCTTGGCTTGCGACGGCCACCGGCTTGGCGCAAATAGCTCCATCGCAAATCTATGTTCATCACGTATGTATGCTGCCGCCCCGTATGGCCGAACTGTGTGAGGCGCTGAAGGTTCACACGCGTAAGATCGAGCCTTTCGACCATCGGTATCCTCATACGAACAAAATACGCCAATGCGCCACAACCTTCTCCGAGCTTAGGCGCGTGGTCTTGACCGACGTCGATGTCGTTTTTACCGGCGTTTTACCCATCGATGAAATTCAAGAGCCAGTGGCTGGAAAGCTGGTGGATGGGCCCAATCCTCCAATGCGAATCCTGGAAAAAATATTCTCGACGTCTGGCGTCCGTCCGCCAAGGACTTGCACCAAGGACTATGTAAATCGGGAAAGCATCAGAGTGGAATTTCATACATTACTTGGGAATTATAACGGTGGTTTATACGTGATCGACCACGCGCAATTAAAGGAAATCGGGGAAGCCTGGAGTTTCTGGGCACGCTGGCTGATCGCCAACATCGGTTTGCTGGCTCGGTGGTCGGGGCACGTCGATCAAGTTTCCTTCTGTCTCGCGGTAAGTCAACTGCAGATTGATGCGGGGGTTCTTGCCGACAAGTGGAATTTTCCGTTGCACCGAAGGCTATCCGCTGATGCCGCAGAGCCATTGATTATGCATCACCACGCGTTACTAGATGATCGGCAGCGCATCAGAAAAACTCCTGGGCGCTATACGCGAAAGGCCATAGCGCGCGTGAATGATGCGATCGAAGATTTTCAGCGCAAACACTTTCCCGGAATCGACGGAGCAGTCTTGGGTTGAACCTGTGAAAAAAACCCGCGCCGTTGCGCGAATAGCGCCAGAAATCTTTGAACCGCGTTGGTGCAAGCTCCGTGTACCTCACGGTATGCTGAATGTTCTTGTGGCCGAGATAGGCCTGCAGAGCCCGCGTATCATGCCCAGCATTCGCCAGCGCATAGCCGCAAGCATGCCGCAGCATATGCGGATGCACCTTGAGGCCGCTGTCCGCAGCCGCGCCCACGCGCTCGATCATGCGAGCAAAGCCTGCCGTGTGAACGGCGCACTTCGCTCCGTCACAAATACCGAACGCTGATGGCGGGTCTTGTTCACGCTGCAACTGGCGCAGCGCCCGCAGCTCGTCGCCCTGAATTGGATGCGTAGACGGCGTGCCGCTCTTTGCGCGGCGAACGTGCAGGGCCGCGTTCCGACCGAAGTCGACCTGATTCCAGCGAAGGTCCACGAGCTCAGCAGCCCGCAGCCCGTGCCGGAAGGCGATCAGGATCATTGTCGCGCCCCGGTGCCCGTGGCGGTTGCGTCAGGTGG
>CAWDIZ010000027.1:0-193870 GCA_963802475.1 uncultured Alphaproteobacteria bacterium | reverse complement strand
AGGCTTCCATCTCACGCCGATATTCTGCACGTGCGCGATTAAGAAAGCCAGCGCTTGCGCCGCTTGTAGCGCTTCACGTCGCGATAGCCATCGATCCGGGCTTCGTCCCAACTATGCGCGTTGGTGCTGGGCGCGCGCGGATGCGCTATTTGGCCGTCTCACCCGATCGCTTCGAAAGCTCAAACGGCAAATGACCGCGTCGAGGCTTTCGTCCGGTTTGCGCAACCGCCTGTCGTAATGCGCGAGCCACGCTTCCAGCTTTTTGATCGTTCCCAAACCAAGCCCATCGATCTGCAAGAGTTCCTGCCTGGTGTGCAACGAAATGATTTCCGGCAAGACCAGGGCGCGTTCTGTTTCTGAGCGAACGACCAAATGCGCGTGCGGGCAAGCCCAAGCGTATCGCGCGCGCCTTCGGCCATTTCATCCTCCCTCGATCGTCGGCAAGATGATGCTCCACGCCCGACAGGGCGTCCAAGCCTTTCATCCGAAATCATCAGGAACGCCAGGACGCCCAATATTATGCCATCCGGGCATAATTCCGCCGTTCCCTATGCTACCTCGCGCGAGAAATGCGCCCCGTAATTAATTTCCGTTCGATTGTCTCTATTTGCGCTCTGAGACTATCGTAGGTCCTCCGCTGCATCCTCCATGGTCGCCATGGAATGGCGTCAATGCCGGGATGGCCATCGTCTCCCAGACGCGCCCTGATGCGCTTAGCCTTGAGATAGAGCCTTCCTCGGCGTGACTTCTTCTGACACTCGTACCTTGCTTCAGCGCAATGGCGGCAGCCAAGACAACCATTGCCATGATAAAGCTTGCCGACACGCCGACCGCATAGGCAGGTGAACCACGGTCTCGATCCTCCGAAGGTACAGCGCGTCCATTGGATGGGAATTTGTTGCGGCGGCCTATCTGCTGGCCATTTTGGTCCACGGTATTCGAGGAGATGCCGTGACGTTCGTAGGCCCATAAACGGATATTCCATCCGACGCATAAATGCGCCGAGGCGATTTAATTCGTTCACGTCGATACTGGATAAACTCTCGACAGTGATGCGGCGCATGTGCAGGTTCCAATTATGCCACCGGGGTCTATTTGGTTGAGCCGACGCGGCAGCCCGGAGAAGGATGGCAGAATACCTCCACACCATGATTCAGCAGCACCTGCACAATGCGTTCCACCGATTGCGGGACGCTGGTAGGCGGCTTGTCTCCACGGCTTTCCCAATAGCGGCAAGCGCGGGGATTGAATCCTGCCTCGGTCGAGAGTTCCGATTGCGTCAGTCCGGCCAGTGTGCGCGCCGCGCGCAATTGTCTACCGGAGGCGATTTTCGACATGTCGTCACCCTTTAGTCATTTGGACGGTATTGAGCAGTTCCTCCGCCAGCGCGGCGTATCGCGTCGAAACCAACCGAGAACAAAGTCCACGGATTCTCCACCGGTTGAAGCGGCGTCTTCACGTTTCGTTCCGTTCTGGAATATTTCGATTGGTGGAATTGAAAATAAAAAAGCCCGCAAAATGCAGGCAAAAATGGTGGGCGCTATAGGGATTGAACCTATGACCTCTCCCGTGTGAAGGGAACGCTCTCCCGCTGAGCTAAGCGCCCGATTGCACCGTTGCGAGACAAGAGCCCGGATTTAGTGGTTCCGGCGGGCTTAAGTCAAGCTGCGGGAAAACCTTGAAAAAACCGCCCGCGAGAGCCCTTGTTTCTCGTCCCGCCCCGGCGTTCGTCCCCCAAAAAAAATCAGTTTGGCTTCTGCGGCGCGATTTGCGTTACGCGGCTTTGCAGGGCGCGGATGCGCTCGGCCAGACTGCCCTTGCTCTCACCCTCGGCGCCGCCTCCGATATTCGGGGCGGTTGGCTCCCCGCCAATCGACACGCTCGGCGCTTCCCCTGCCAAAATGGTTTCGATCGGCGAGCCCGGGCCTTCCAGCGCCGCGGTCAGCCGGGCCACTTCCGCCGCGACATCGTTGATGCGCTCGCGCAAGAGCGCGCTTTCCACCCGCTCGGAAGCCCATGACGCCTCGGTATCGCGCTTCACGCTTGCCATTTCGCGGCGCAGCGTGGCCTGCTCTTCCAGCGCGCGGTAAAGCTCTCCCTCGAGCGCGGCCTTATCCCCCTTCAGGCTTTCGATTTCGGAGCGCCGGCTGCCGCCGATGCCGGCGAGCTGGGCGCGCAGATCCGCCTCGGTCTTGCGCAAAACCTCAAGCTGACTCTTCATCTCGTTGCATTGATAGTCGCGCTCCGCCAGCAGCCTTGCTTGATCGCTGAGCCGCGTCTCGAGTTCCAGCGCGCGCCGGCCGAGGATTTCGGCTTCCTTCGTCTGCGCGATCAGCTGGTGTTCGAGATCGGAGACCCGATCGGCCAGGTTGCCGACCTTGCTGCGCTCGGCGTTGAGCAGATCGCTCGCTTCCGCGGCATCGAAACGTTCGCGATCAAGCCTGTCCTCCGTGGTCTTGAACTCGCGTTCGGTGTCGCTGACGTGATCCTTCAGCGCATCGACCTGGGTGCGCAGCGCGACGAGTTCGATGCGCTGGCTGTCATTGAACACCGATTGCTGATCGAGCCTGCCGGTGAGCCTGGCGAGATCCTCCTGCTTCTCCGCCAGCGCGCGTTCGGCCTCGCGCATGGCGTTGAGTTTGTACGACAGCTCTTCTTCGGTCGCGCGCAGCTGATCCTTCAGCGCCCTGTCGCGCGCTTCGAGCGCGAAGATGGTCGCGGTCTTTTCCCCCAGCTCCATCTTCAGGCGGTTGATGGCATCGGATTTCTTGCCGAGCTCGGCGAGCTGGCTCGTGGTCTTGGTCTTCATCTGCTCGACGCTCATTTCCAGGCGTCGTGTCGACATGGCAAATTCGGCGCGCAGCTGATCCTTGTCGGCCTGGATTTCCGCCATCGAAAGCGGCGTGGCCGCCTCCAGGCGGCGCATGGTGAGGCGCACCGCGCGGGCTTGCACAAACGGGATGATGATCAGACCGATGAGAGCCGCGAACAGGAACCCAATCCCGAAGAACATGATGGGTTCGACCATCGAAGACGTCTCCAAAACTTGACGCTATTTCTCCGCCAGCATGCCACGGCGGATGCGACGCCGCTAGCTTTGGCTGGGCGGGCCGATCGTTGTCGTCAGAACGGATTCCAAGTCGCCTGCGGCGTGAACTTCAGATAGCCGATGTTCGCGCCGAGCCGCATGCCCACCCCCGAGCGGATCGGAACCACCACCACGTCGCCCGACGTCAACGCCGTCATGCCGAATCCGCCGATAAAATACGCAGAACCGTCGATGCCGGCGAAGCGCTGGTAAACCGCGTCGGTGGCGGGAAGATTGTAGACCAGCATCATGGTGCGCGCGCCGTCGCCGCCCCAGTCGAAGCCGACCGTCGGCCCCTGCCAGTAAACGCGCAGGTCGCCGGCATTTTTGGTGTAGAGCGTGCCTTCGCCGTAGCGCAGCCCGCCGACAAAGGCGCCGGAAGCTTCCTCGCCGAGGATATAGCCGTTGGGCTGGCCCCATTGCGAGGTGGCCTTTTCCACCACCGAGGCGAGTCCGCGCGATACCGTGCCGAAGAAGCCGTGGCCGGCATCGACGATTTCCTGCGGCGAAAACTGTTTGTCCCCGGACCGCGCCTTGTCCCCGGACCGCGCCGCGGGCGGGGGAGCGGCGGGCGGCGGAGCGGTGATCACCGCCGGAGGCTGCGCCTGGGCGGGCGCCATTTGCGCGGCCGCCGGCCCGATGCCGAGGCAGGTCGCGAGCAGGGGGAGAGCGAGAAACGGCAGAGCGGCGCGCATCGAATGCTCCTTCGAATGAAGTGCCGGTTTAATGTGTTGCTGACGCAGACTTGCCTGGGTGGACCCCGACGGTCCGAATCGCCCTATATTTGGGGTAAAGTATGTCGGCACAGCGGCAAAAACGGAAGCTTCCGAGCGCCGCCTTTTCCCCAACTGGCATTCGGGTTGCTGCCCTTGACTGGCCTGCCGCAGCGGGCCGCTTGCCTTCCGGACGAACCCTCCCGGGATTGGCTTAACTGGGGTTTGGTCTTGGGCGGCTTCGACCTTTGCGTGGCATGCCGCACGCGAGCGGTGTATGTAGCAAACATAGAATCATCGCCGCGTGTCAGCCGCATCGCTGCCAAAAACCCGGAGAGTCCCGATGTCCGCCCGATCGTCCTGGAATCCCTCGATCTTGCGGCATTGCTCTGCTCGCGGGTCTGTCACGACCTGATCAGCCCGGTCGGCGCCATCGTCAACGGCCTGGAAGTGCTGGAGGAAGAAAACGACGAGGAGACCAAGACCTTCGCGCTCGACCTGATCAAGCGAAGCGCGCGCACCGCCTCGGCCAAGCTGCAATTCTGCCGGCTGGCCTTCGGCGCGGCCGGGTCGGCGGGGGTGCAAATCGATGTGGGCGATGCAGAGAAGCATGGCGCGCGGGTTCCTTGAGGATGAGAAGACCAAGCTGGTGTGGAACTTGCCCCGCGTGCTGCTGGCGAAGAACCGGGTCAAGCTCCTGCTGAATATGCTGATTATCGCGGGCCAGGCGATCCCGCGCGGCGGGGTGCTGACGGTCGATCCGGTGGGTGAGGGCGATTCCCTGAGCTTTCGCATCACCGCGGCCGGGACCAACGGCCGGGTTCCGCCGCATGCGACGGACTTACTGGCCGGCACGGCGCCGAGGGCGGTCGACGCCCATGCCATCCAGCCCTTTTATACCGGCATGCTAGCCCGCAGCGTCGGTTTGGGCGTCTCAGTGGCGGCCGAAAACGACGCCATCGTGGTCGCCGCGCGCGTAACCGGAAAATTCTGGTTAACAAATACTAACAATTTGTTTCTACAGCCGGTTTTCGCCCTCCTCCGATACCAAAATTAAACGCTTTACCAACACACTGGCGATCTCGCGAGAGGTGACGGCCAGCGGGGGCCTCACCTGCGATCAAGGCCAGTTTCAATGGACGATTTGCTGCGCGAATTTCTGACGGAAACCAACGAGAGTCTTGGCGTTGTCGACGTCGAGCTCGTGCGTTTCGAGCAGGAACCAAACAACGCCAACATCCTGGCCAATATTTTCCGCCTCGTTCACACCATCAAAGGCACTTGCGGCTTCCTCGGCCTGCCGCGCCTGGAAGCGCTGACGCACGCCGCCGAAGCGCTGATGGGGAAATTCCGCGAGGGACTGCCGGTCACCGGCGAGGCGGTGACGCTCATTCTCTTCACCATCGACCGCATCAAAGAAATCCTTGACGAACTGGAGAAGCACCAGAAGGAGCCGCCGGGCAGCGACGAGGATCTGATCGACAAGCTCCATGCCATCCTGCGAGACAGAGCCGTTCACGGCCCCCCCGCCGCCGGGAACGGTCGGCTCGCTGGTTGAGCAAAAGCTGGAGCGCCCGCTGCGTCCGGGCGAAGTTTCTCTCGACGACTTGGAACGCGCCTTTCGCGATACCCCCGGCCCGGAGCCGTTAAAGGCAACCGCGGCTGCCGCCAGAGCCGCATCGGGGCAGAAGCCGAAGGACGACGAGAACAGCTCGGATTCCAAGGTGGCCAGTCAGTCGATCCGCGTGAATGTCGACACGCTCGAGCGCCGCGGAGACGGTGGTCGGGCTGACCAGCAGCTTCCGGCCGATCCCGGACAGGCGCGCGCTTTACGGGCCCAACCCCGGGCATCCGCGCGCGGCAGCGTCAGCGCGCTTTCTGCGCTCTGTCGCGGCTAGCTCGCAGTAAAAGTCCCGCTTCGCGGAGACTAACCGGCGGATCGGGCATTTATGGCGGCCGGTTGTCGGAATAGAAAATGCCGCCTTGCGACACGATTTTCTTGGAAAAATCCGCTGGCTGTAACAATAATAGACCAAAGAGGCGCGCGGCATTCCTACCCATTGGCGCGCGCGGGGGGATGAAAGCTGCAAAGTCGGGAGATCGAGACCACCCAACCGCAGGAGAGTCCCATGACAAGCGCATATCCGCAGTCCCCAGCCCTTTCAGGCGGCTTGATGCTGCACGCCTTGGCCCGCAATTGGTGGCTCATCTTGTTGCGCGGCATCTGCGCCATCCTGTTCGGCGTACTGGCCTTTATCTGGCCGGGGATTACCTTGCTCACGCTCGCGCTGCTCTACGGCATCTTCGCCTTGCTCGAAGGCGCGCTGGCGCTGGCGGCGGCCATCATGGGCGGCTCGCCTGCGCCGCGATGGTGGCTGGCGGTCGTGGGCCTGCTCGGCATCTGCCGTTGGCATTCTCACCATCATCATGCCGGGCATGACCGCGATTCTCCTGGTGCTGTTCATCGCGTTCTGGGCCATCGTCAGCGGCATCATGCAGATCGTCGGCGCGATCCGGTTGCGGAAGGAGATCGACAACGAATGGATGCTGGTTGCGGTCGGCGCCATCTCGGTCGCCTTTGGCGTGCTGGTCGCGCTGCAGCCGATGCTGGGTGCGCTCAGCCTGGTCTTCGTGATCGGCGCCTACGCCATCATCTATGGCATTGCTCTGGTCGCGCTTGCTTTCCGGCTGCGCGGCCATAGCCATCCGGCGCCTGCGTCAGCGACCTGACGGCGGGGCCCGCCCAAACAAAAGCCCCGCCGTAAGGCGGGGCTGAAGTCAGGAGGACAGAGCCCTTAGGCTCCGGAACGCCGTCGTCAGGCAGCGGAAATCTTGGCCTCGTCGTCGCTCGGCTCGCGCAGCACATAGCCGCGGCCCCAGACCGTTTCGATGTAATTTTTGCCGCTGGAAGCATTCGCCAGCTTCTTGCGCAGCTTGCAGATGAAGACGTCGATGATCTTCAGCTCCGGCTCGTCCATGCCGCCGTAGAGATGATTGAGGAACATCTCCTTGGTGAGCGTCGTGCCTTTGCGCAGCGAGAGCAGCTCGAGCATCTGGTATTCCTTGCCGGTCAGATGCACGCGGGCGCCGTTCACTTCCACCGTCTTGGTATCCAGATTGACCATCAGGTCGCCGGTCTGGATGACCGATTGGGCGTGGCCCTTGGAGCGGCGCACGATGGCGTGGATGCGCGCGACCAGCTCGTCCTTGTGGAATGGCTTGGTCATATAGTCGTCGGCGCCGAATCCGAGACCCCTGACCTTGTCCTCGATGCCGGCGAGGCCGGAGAGGATCAGAATGGGTGTTTTTACTTTCGAGACGCGCAACGAGCGCAACACCTCGAAGCCCGACATGTCCGGCAGATTGAGGTCCAGCAGGATGATGTCGTAATCGTAGAGTTTTCCGAGATCGACGCCTTCTTCGCCCAGATCCGTCGTGTAGACGTTGAAAGCTCTCGGATTTCAGCATCAGCTCGATTGACTGAGCGGTGGCGCTGTCGTCCTCAATCAGCAATACGCGCATGCCAATCCCCTTCCTCGCCGTTCTGGCTCAGGTCGGCACGCCGCAGTGGCGGCCCGTGAAACGCCTTGAAACAAACTGATTCGTAATACTAACGGAACATGGTTAACAAAACCTGATTCTCTCAATGCAAGCATCCTCTGGGCCGAAATCCCCAGTTTGCCGTAAGATGTTGTGCAGGAGAAGTTTTTTTGCCATGTCGTCGTTCATGTATCGCTTTAAGGATCCGCCGCAAGCGACTCTGAAGATTTCGCCCCTTGTTAGGAAATGGGGCAGAGTCTGCCTCAAGTCCAAAAGAACGGGTGACGCAATCATTAACGACGCGGGTAAACAGCACGTTAACAGGGTTCAATCCAAGTCTTTTCCTTTTGGAAAGGTTTCGACTTCATTTCGGGGTAAGCGTCTTCGCGGCGGGCGGAATAACTTCGCCAAGTCGTAAGCTTAGCCCGACGGATGCTCATGAAGGCGGCGCCATCGCCGGACGCTCTTTCAATGGGCGGGCGACGCTGACGATCCCAAGGAGCCGTCCGCGGCCGCGCCCATCGCCACCGTGTCCTTCACCACCGACGTCCTCGAGAATGGGCCGATCGGGGCGAGCGGGCCCCGATTTTGGCGAGCATTATCAGTCGTCTCGATCAAATCCTTCGGGCTTTAGAAACACAAAACTAACGTTATTGGGCCACACTGGCTCGGGCTAAGAGCGCTTCAGTGGCTGCGGCTGGTCCGCCCCTCCGCTGCGATCGCGACTTCAGGGAGTGACGAGTTGATGAAGTCCCGTGATACGCTTATCCGGCTGAAGAAGTTTCAGGTCGACGAGAAACGCCGCAAAGTCGCGCAGATCGAAAGCATGATCGCGGATTTCGACCGGATGGCCTTGACCTTGAACGCGAGATCCGTGTCGAGCAGGAACGGGCCGGCATTCCGATCCCACGCATTTCGCCTATCCCACCTACGCCAAGGCGGCGAACCAGCGGCGCGAAAATATCAAGCGCTCGGCGGACGAACTGAAGGTCCAGCTCGATGCCGCAAAGAATGCGCTGGCGGACGCCTTCGAGGAGTTGAAGAAGGTCGAGCAGCTGGACGAGCGCGACCAGATGCGCGAGCGCGCCGCCGAAGCAGGCGCAGGAGCACGCCGATCTCGACAGCATCGGACCTGATGCGCAGCCGCACCTCCGTCCCGCTGGCTTGATTTTTTTCGGTTGCTTCACTGCGTAAAAATTCGCGCGCCACTCGGGCGCGCGAAGTTCGAATAACTGTCGAATCGCACAATCAACGCACGGTCGAAATTTCCCGATCGCTCACCACCACGGGCTGCCCGGCCCGAATGATCGGCACCAGGTCCTTATTGCCCACGGCGGCGACGCCGGACGTGGTCGCGGTATCGCGGGCAGCAATGCCCACACCGGCGACCACAGTAGCGCCGATAAGTGCCACCACCACGATCTTCAGATGGGTGAGGCGGTCGGCGCCGTAAATGGAATGGTTCATCATGTCCTTCCGAGATTCCAGGCAACATTCCACGCCTCTGCTCTTTCGGAGCAGCCACAGGTCCGGTATACTGCGATTGACGGGCAGATAACGTGGCGGCGCAGGGGGAAGTTCCCGCTCACGCAGAGGTGATTACGGCGGGACATCCTCGCTCAAGGAATTTGCTTGTATAACAGTGAGTTAGTTGGCTCCACCGTCGGAGCCGGCTTCGCCAACAGCGGCGACATGACCCGCGCTTCGGCCTGTCACCATCCCGGCGACTGCGAAGCTAGGCTCCGTGCCCGTAGGCGAAGATCAGAATGGCGGCCATCAGCAGCCCACCACCGACTCCGATAATCCATTGGTGCTTGGTCATGGTAAGAGCTTACAGCTTAATTATTGATCAAACATTGTCCACGAGTACAACTGCAGATCTTGCGGGACTATCGCGGCCGGGTCGAAGCCGGCGAGCGCATTAGAAACTGGTTACCGCGGCGTCGGAGCGCGCGGCAGGCACGCGTTTTGGCCGCCGGCACCTCGGCCGGACGCGCGAAATCGGGCAGAGAAATCCAAAGCTTATGGGCGATACTGCTGGATGCGCGTGGTGCGCAGACCGGCCAGACCATGCTGGTCGATCGAGTATTGCCAGGACAAGAATTCTTCGACCGTCAGGGTGTAACGGCCGCAGGCCTCTTCAAGAGAAAGCAAGCCACCGCGCACGGCGGCGACAACCTCCGCCTTGCGGCGAATGACCCAACGCTTTCGTCCCGGGCGCAGGAAGATCTGCGATCGTCAGAGGACTGCCATCGGGCCCGATGACGTACTTCACCCTCGGACGATGGGTTTCTGTCATTGGCTACACTCACAACTTTACGACTACAGGCTGCAAATGTAGCGGTGGCGGCTTAAAAATTGCCTAAGCCCTACGATTCAATTGGGAAATATTCCCCGTCGCCGCCAGGCCGGATTTTCCGCCCCATGGCTGGCTTCTCGCTCTGCCGGTCGCTCGCTCGCCCGAGGCGGAAATTTACAATTTGTCCATGAACAAGGCCGGGCTTGGACCCGGGAAGTGCCACGCGTCGGACCCGACCGACGTGACGCTCATGAGTCGATGGAAACAGTTGCAACAAGCAGGTCGGGCACTGTAGGGAAAAGGCCAGCAATTCAATACGTTGCCGGAAGAGACTGCCGGGCCAAAACCCACCGGGTGGCGGCAGCGCCTGCAGAGCCGGGCCACGAACCGCCGGCAGGGGCGAAACCAGCCGATTCCGGCCCTCTCGCGCGCATTGCGCGGTGCCTTCGCTCCCTATAGTAAGAGTGATGCTGAACAGCCTGGAAACCGAGGGACGGCCGCAAGACACGCGCGTGGTCGTTGCCATGTCGGGGGGCGTCGATTCCTCGGTCGTGGCCGCCCTGCTGAAGGCGGAAGGCTACGACGTCGTCGGCGTCACCCTGCAGCTTTACGACCATGGCGCGGCCACTCATCGCAAAGGCGCCTGCTGCGCCGGGCAGGATATCCATGACGCGCGGCAAGTGGCCGAGCGCATCGGGATTCCGCATTATGTGCTGGATTACGAGACCCGCTTCAAACAGGCGGTGATCGACCGCTTTGCCGAAAGCTACGTGGCGGGCGAGACGCCGGTCCCTTGCGTGGAATGCAACCAGTCGATCAAGTTCCGCGACCTGCTCATCACCGCGCGCGAGCTGGGCGCGGGTGTGCTGGCGACCGGCCATTACGTCGCTTCGCGCGCACGGCCGGGTGGCGGGCGAGCGCTTTATCGCGCGTGCGACGTGGAACGCGACCAGAGCTATTTTCTTTTTGCTACGACGGGCGAACAGCTTGATCTGCTGCGCTTCCCGCTCGGCGATCTCACCAAGCCCCAGACGCGCGAGTTGGCGCGCCGTTTCGGCCTTTCGGTCGCCGAAAAGCACGACAGCCAGGATATCTGCTTCGTGCCGACCGGCCGCTACAGCGATGTGATTGAGCGTCTGAAGCCGGACGCCGCCGAGCCGGGCGAGATCATCGACCTGCAGGGCAATGTGCTCGGCACGCATTCCGGTATCATCCATTTCACCGTCGGCCAGCGCCGCGGCCTTGGTGTTGCCACCGGCATGCCGCTTTATGTAGTGCGGCTGGACGCCGGCACGCGCCGTGTGGTCGTCGGGCCGCGCGAAGCCTTGCGCACCGCGCGCATGCAGTTGCGCGAGGTGAATTGGCTAGGCGAGGGCAGTCTTGAGCAGGTGCTGGCTGATGAGCGGCTGGAGCTTTTCGTCAAGGTGCGCTCGACGCGCGCGCCGCGGCCGGCTTGGCTGCGGTCGCTGCGCCGGCGAAGTCGAGATCGAGTTGGTTGACGGCGAGGACGGCGTTTCGCCCGGCCAGGCCTGTGTTTTCTATAACGCGGCCGATGGGCAGGCGCGTGTGCTGGGCGGCGGCTTCATCAAAAGCGCGACCGCTGCGAGTATCGCCGTCCCTTCAGCCGGAGCCGGCTTCCGGCGGCGGCGCGCGGATGATTCCGCGCAAAAGCTATTCACCCGCAATTCATCTGACGAGCGCATCGAAGATGAAGCTTTGATGGGGGCTGAGCTCGACAAGGAAACGATCGCCAAAGCCTACGCGCGTTGGGCGCCCATCTATGACCGCGTGTTCGGCAAGGTTTTCGAGCGCGGCCGGTTGGCTTCGATCGAAGCCGCCGAGCGGATCGGCGGGCGTATCTTGGAAGTGGGCGTGGGTACCGGCATCTCGCTTCCGGATTACGCGCGCAGCAACAAGCATTGTCGGCCTCGACATTTCCGAGCCGATGCTGCGCAAGGCTCTGCAGCGCGTGGTCGAACACAAGCTCGATAACGTGGAGGCGCTGGCGGTGATGGACGCCGAGAGGCTGGCGCTGCCCGACGCTTCTTTCGACGTGGTGGTGGCGCAATATGTCATTACGGCGGTGCCGAATCCCGGAGGGCACGCTCGATGAATTCGCGCGCGTGTTGCGGCCGGGCGGCGAGATCATCCTGGTCAATCACATCGGCGCCGAAAAAGGCCCGCGCCGCGCCTTCGAGCAGGGGTTTGCGCCGCTGGCGCGGCGGCTCGGCTGGCGGCCGGAATTTCGCTTCGGACGGCTGTCGCAATGGGCGGAGCGCCACGGCGGCATCCGCGTGATTGAACACCGGCCGATGCCGCCGCTCGGGCATTTCTCGCTGATCCGCTTCCGTCGGGAAGGCGGCAATGGGAAAGCGAGATAGTCGTCGACCTCAGGATTTTTGGCCGCCGACTTCCGCAACGTTGCCTGAATTCAATTCCCTAGCGGCGGCGGCCTGGGACGGCCTCGCGTGCGCAGTTTTTTACGAATGTTCGCATAGCGTCGCCCGAAAGCGACTGCTTGTGGGCTTCGTCGCGGCAATTCCGGCGCGCGGCCCGTACCTGAGTTCCTCCGCTCCGCCCTCTTCTGATCCCGTTTGCTTGGGGCTGCATCGGGAGCGGCTGCGGGAGGTTGCGCGGTAGCGGAGCCCGCGGGTGGCTGGGAAGGGTCCGGTGCTTGCGCAAAGCCGGGACCGCTTACGGCAGCGATCATCGCGCCTGCTGCAAAAAGCATCACGATAAATTGGCGGTTCATGTCTAGACACTCCTGCAAACCAGAGGTCCCGCGGACCCCGTGCTTCAATATTGCTCCATCGACCCCCTGGTATCAATTGTGTCGTGAACAACCGCTGAACGACCTCGTCAGCTTTCGAAAGCGGAAGGGGCGCGGGGGGATCGCTCCCGCTCGTTTTGGACACCACGCCACGAGATTGAACGCTACTCGGCACGAATGCACGCCCCACGCGGCGGACATCGCCGCCTGTGGGGCGTTTTGTGGAGTTCCGACGCGATTGGCCTTGACCTATTTCATCGCAATCGTGCTGCTCGGCGCGCCGTCGGTGCCGTTGCCCTCTATTTTGTTCGTCTCATAAGAAATGATCTGGCCCGAGTTCGAAAAAGTCCAGCCCGGTGACATTGCCGGTCACCGTCGAATCTCCGATCCGGATCACACCTCCGCCAAGGGCGGCGACGATGCCGGTTGAGTTGTTCACCACGGCGCTGCGATCGATCATCACCGTGGTCGTGCCTGGGGCGCCCCCATTGGCGAAGATGCCTGGGCCGCCGTTGCCGGCCACGACACTGTCGCGCACCGTCGCGCTGATTGAACCGGTGGTGACGGAGCCCTCGAAAATGATGCCATTGTCAGAGCCATTTTCCACCCGCACGCGGTCGAGCATCACCTTGGCGCCGCCGCTGCCGTTCGGTTGGACGATGATTGCGTTACTGGTGGCGTTGGCGATCACCGTATCCGCAACATAGAGCTCAGGCGTGCCGGAAGCCGGCAGAAAGATAATCCCGTTGGCGGCTTTGCGGATCACGCAATTCTGCACGTGGCTCGGGCCCCGGCGGATTCCTGGTCGCGCTCTTGGCGGTCAATTCGATAAGCCTCGAGATTTTCAGCGCCGCGGCAGGGCTTCATCGGGTTGCGGCGCGGCCGTCGGTAGTCTCAAGGGCTTCCTCGCGTTCTCGCGCTTCCGCTTGGTAAGCCTTTAAATTCTCAGCCGCCACGGCAAGGGTTTCGTCCCGTTCCCGCGCGGCTGTCCGGTAAGCCTCAAGGGCTTCCTCGCGTTTTCGCGCTTCGGCCCTGTAGGCCTCAAGATTCTGGTTGGCCGTCGCGACAAGGCATTCGCGTTCGCGCCTCATGCTCTCAATGACTTCTGTCGCGGCGCTCTGATCTAAAACAATCTCGCGAACTCCATTCTCGCCCCAGCTCTGTCCCGCCATGACGTGACCAAGTTCGGTAGCGTGACCATCGCTTGATAGCACGAATACACGAAGCTGGCCGCATTCAGCCTCCATCAGATGTCGCTCGAAGCGGAAAAAGAATCCAGCGTGCTCTGCCGAGGTTGCCCCGAGGCGTTCTGCCACCTCTGGTCTCTGTATGCCGCTCGCGCCATATCCAAGGAGCTTGTCTCCGCAAAAAACGACGATGTTTTGCGCCGGCTGCTTCAGGCAGTGCTCCACCGCCCAACCTGCTATGGTGATCTTTTGGGCCCCAATCCTTGCCGTTTCCACATTGCCTTGCCTGCAGCTATTTTCGATCTGGTACGACTTGCCAGTCGAACTTACGATGGTCTCCTGTTGCGCCCCATTCTCAAGTCGGTACTCCCGACCGAAAACCGCTGTGGGATCGCTGCTAATCCTCGCGTGCCCGTTGAGGCGTTCACGCAGCAGGTTTTGCAGAGCTGTGCTCTGCGGCTCTCTATTGAACGCCCCGTGCAGGCCGGGCACCGGCACGAGCAAAAAACCGCGAGCGAAACGCTCCCACAATCGCCTGCGGTCGTTCCCTGCGATGACCGGGTTTCCCGTGCAGTAAAAGTACGTGAGTTCGCCGCCGAAAAGGCTCTGGTTCGAACGACCGTCCAACACGTATTTGCGACGAGCGCGGAGGTGCGACTCGGCAACACGCTCGTTGCGGGCCTCAATTGAGTTCGGCCGAGCGGGGGGCTCTTTCAACCGTTTCGAATTCCCGACGTCTATTGCGTCCTCGAATACACAAGTCGGGGGAAAGGTATCCACCATTCCAAGAAACTCAACCTGCTCCCCGCTCCGTTGCAGCTGAAGTGCCATCTCGAACGCTACCAAGCCGCCAAAACTCGTCCCTAGCAGGCGATAGGGCCCGCACGGTTGCACCGCCTTCACCTCCCCAATGTAATGAGCCGCCATCTGCTGGATGGTGGCACAGCCAACGGTGGTCCAGTCCATTGCCGGGGGCTGCAGCGCGTAGCACGGCTGGTCGGGCCCAAGCGAATGCAAAACCGGTAGCAGCCGCACCGCGTGGCCATAGCGCCCACACAACGAGAATAGCGGCCGCTGCTGGCCCGCGGTGTTAATGCGGATGAAGTTGGTAGTCGCGCCCAAGCTTGATTGCGTCTTCCGGCTGTGCAGGATGCGAGATTCGAGCTGCCTCACGGTCGGTGCTTCCATCAAGAGTGTGAGTGGCAATTGATATTGCAACTCGTCCTCGATGCGGTGAAGCAGATCGACCGCGGCAAGCGAGTCGCCGCCCCGCAGAAAGAAATCGTCATCACAGCCGATGTCTTGCCGCTTCAGAACGTCGCGCCACAACGCCAACAGCATCTCCTGAATTCTATTGCGGGGATCACCGCCGGTGCTGTGGGTACGTATCGGGTGACGGAGAGGACAAAGCTGCCGTAGCTTCTCTCGATCGATCTTGCCGTTCGATGTTGTTGGAAAGCTGTCCAGCAAAACAAACGCCGAAGGCACCATGTAATCCGGCACTAGGCTGCGAAGGGCAGTCCGCAGGGTTGCTTGCGACCAGGAATAGCCGCTTTGAACCACGACGTATCCCGTCAAAGCATGTTCGTGGTTCTCTCTCTCAAAGGAATCGACTACTGCGCGTTCGACGCCATGCAGCTTCTCGATGGCGTCTTCCACCTCAGGCAAACCAACGCGGTTGCCGCGAATTTTAACGCGGGAGTCGGTGCGACCCACATACTTCAGGAGCCCTTCAGAGTTGCGACGGGCCAAGTCGCCGGTACGAAACTGCCGCACCCCGTCACCGTCGCTGGAAAAGCGCTCGGCCGTGAGCGCCGGTTGCCGCCAATACCCTGCGGCCAGATAACGGCTTCTGACGACGATCTCCCCCACTTCTCCAGGTTCAACGGGGTGACCATTCTCATCAAGTAAGAACAGTTCATTTCCATTTGCGGGTATGCCGATTCCTATGCGCCCTGCCGGCACTTCGTCGCTTGCCGTACAGCTATAAACCGAGAGGTGGGCGGTCTCGGAAGAGGCGAGCATGTGAACAAACTTGCACTGTTTTGGAAAATGCCGCTGGAAAAGGGCGAAGTCGCTGGAGGTGGCTGACTCAGAAGACAAGCGAACCGCCTGCACCAGGGGAAATCTAACATCCTCGTCGAGGCTCTTCATGAAATGCCGAAAGATGGACGCGGATGACGAGTAGACAGTGATCTCCTGGTCGAGCATCCAGGCCCGTAGGCCTGTGGTGCCTCTGGCCGACATAGGAAACGGGTACAGTCGGGCCCCGTTGAGCAACCCACACAGCATCAAGTCGATGCCTTGCCCCGTGCCCAGCGAAGCGAACAGCGGGATTCGGTCATCAGCGGTATACCCCATTGCCGCCGTGTGAATGCCAACGCCGTGCAGGCGCTGCCTGTGCGTATTGATGACGCCTTTTGGGGGGCCAGTTGTTCCAGAGGTGTAAGCAAGGAATGCGGATTCATCGGGCTCCATGGGGAGCGAAGGGTTGTAAGCCGGCCCCTCGGAAACTTCCTCATCGAAGTTCAGGATCCTGCATCCGGACGGAGCGATCGTGGCGGCGAGTTCACGATGAGGCCGGTCCGCGACTAGGAAGGTCGGTTCGGCATCCGTCAGCAACTGCCTCAGTCGGGCGGGGGGATGCGCCGGATTTAGCGTGACAATGATTTTACCCGCCTTTAGACCGGCAAGGATCGCAGCAACGATCGGCGTATCGTGCTCCATGATAATGGCCACGCGGTCTGCGGGTGCGTCGCCGCGCCGGAGCAACCCGTGTGCCATGCGATTGGCTGTGGCGTTCAATTCCTCATACTTCGGCTGCCATGAACCTGCCCCCAGCGAAGTACGTTGCCGATGCTTTATCGCAGCAGATTCGAAGGCTGCCGTAATCGTCTCATGCCGCTGGGCGGGGACGGGGGCTAAGAGATGATTTAACTTAAGCATTTCGGACCTCTGTCGCAAAAAAGACTCAATTGTCGCGAAAAAAGCTCAATTGGTACGGTTACTAGATTGACGCCGGAAATGCGATAGGGCCTGTAAAGAACCCACAAAAAAAAGTCCTGCGTGGCGAACTTGTCACGCGCGCTGCGGTAGCCCCCGCAACGACAACGACAACGGGATGGGCAAGCCAGCTTGCGGTCGCCAGTGTTGCTGATCTGCTTGTGTCACTCGGCCCCGCGTCAACTGGCTCCGAGTTGCTGCGCCGCGCGGTTCAACTTGAATTCAACAACAGCGCGTCCCGGCTGGGCGCATGAGATAAAACACATGGCTATCGCCTGCTCGTTCGCAAAAGCGAAGGTTGCGTCGCCCGCGCCGCGACGTATTATTGAAACTGCCATGCGGCACCGTCAGGACGCCATCAACGAGAAAATTCCGGCGTTACTCGAAGGATTTCGCACGGGTTTGTCAGCGCAGGGCACATCTTGCCAAAGTAGGCTGGGAGACAAGAGTTCGCGGAGGGAAGAATCATGAAAATTGGAGCTTACGCGGTTACCACGACAATAATGCTCGCTTTCAACATCGTGATGGCATCCGCTGATCTGCTACCGCAAAGAGTTTCCGGCTACGAGTATTTTATCGGAACTCCCTGCACGATCGATGGTAAAGCCGCGACCTGTGACGTTCAGTTCGCAGGCTGGACAACCAATGGTGCACCGGTGGCAAACGGCTGGAGGCCGTTTCCCGGCGATGGCGAAGGCAGGTGGACAGCGAGTATCGACTATAAGGGCAATCCAAAGTTCGGCGGTCAGGTCACCCTGCTGGGTGGGAGCTTCGACTTGTTGTTCGCGGACGGAAACGTGGTGCTGGGGAAGGTGACCGGCGGAACGATCACCTGGCCGATTGAAGGGCAAAGCACGGTCTGCGGGACGGATGTGGCCGTCGTTTCAATGAACGTCAGATACAGAGTCGGAGCCAGCGGCAGAGGCTCGTTTCGAGGCTGCCTGCATGATCTGCCGTTTGGCAGCGAGATCCCGCCCGAGATTTGGGGCAAGTTGGAATAATCAAAGCGACGGGCATAGCCGACGCGAAAGCCCGTCCTTCCAAAAGTGCGAGAACGATATCTGCCTCCTCAACCGGCCCTCTCTCGCTCATCGGAAGTATCACTTAGCACTGGCGGTGCGACCCCGATCTTTTTCGGCCTCAGGGTTGGTACTGCTGACAGCATCAGGTTTGCTTTTCAGACACATCGCGCGATGAATCTTCTGAAGCACAGCAATCGATTTGTAAGAGGAATCGATCTTTGCTGCCAGCCCCGAGACCTGCTCTTGCACGACAGAGACTCTGTTGATCTCCCGATCGACTGCCTCAATCAGAGACTTGATCACTTCCGGCGCCTGAACCAGATCAGGTAAAGTCACGTCCTGGATCGACTGTTTTACCTTGTTCGCACAACCGGTCCGGGCCTCGTACTCCGATCGCGCAGAAGCAAAGCGCTTCGCAAATTCAGTGGATCCGGCCGAATCATTCACCAGCGCCTCGAAATCGATCTTGCAGATTTCTTCAAGATTAGTGACTTCAGGATAACGCTGGTCGACGATCCGGGTGAATTCGTCCGTCAACGACTTTCCTTCAGCCAGGATGGCATCGAAACGGCAAACCAGTTCCTTGCGACCGCGGTAGCAGCGGTCCAGCTTGACCTCACCCTTCAGCCCGGGCAGGCTGAATTGGACGTCTGCTTGAAGGCCCTTATCACAGGACGCGAGCGCGCCGCCAGAGGGCGTCGAGGGATCGATCTTGGGCGCTGCAGTCTGCTTGGGCGCTTCGACTTGCTGGGCCGGTACCGCTACCGGTGCCGGTAACAGTGAATAGGGTGGGTCTATATACCACCGGGTCTGAGCCGACGCTCCGTCTGAGGAGAAATCGAGCAAAAGGAGAAAAAGTAGGGCTATGGAAGCGTATCCCAGGGCATTTGACGCAAATGCTAAGTGCCCGCTGTACTGATAGTTCTTCATGTTAGTCCCCCAACGCGACTATGGATAACCGATTTTGGCGTTTCGAGACTTGGCGCTGCCCGTTCTTGCTTTTGTTGCAGCCAGCCGAAGCTATTTTCGATCATCCGTCTCGCGCTTCGGAGAGTCAACAGAGGGTAAGTGGCCTACCGGTCGGGTCGCGCCAGGACTTGGATTAAGGTTAATAACAGGAAAGCGCTCCAGAAGTCGTTGGGTCTCAGTCTGCGTGGCGGCTGAAGACCCGCTTAGGAAAATGGCAACGCTGCCTGCGACAAGAATTTTCGATTTCATCGGTCTGTCCCTATCGCGGGTAACTTTTGAAAATGAACCGATCATTACCAATCGTTCAATTCGCCGCGGATCATGGGAGTTAGCGCGATCAAGAAGCCGACGGCCGGCGGGGAGCCGCTCAAGGCGCGCGAGTTGATGGAGAAATTGAACGTCGACGCGGAGAAGCTCAATGTCTGGGTCCGCTAGACGTGTGACGCTCAGCGCTGCATTCTGACGAGTGCGGCTATTCCTCCGTCCCTGCTTCAGGATTAAACCGAACCATATGCAATGATATTCCCTGCGGAACCGTTGCTGCTGCATCTATAATCATGGCCGAGCAGTGGACCTTAGGTGAATTGCTCTGCACGACGGCCGACCCTTGCTGAACGGCGACGCCTGGAGAGGTTACATTAAAGAGGTTTGTCCCACGGGTCGCCACCGTAAGGGTTTGGCTGGGCTTCAACCAGCCGCCACCTCCCCCTAGGCCCACGCCCTCGTCATCCTTAAAGGTGACATCTAATTTCGCATTCACGCCGCTGAAATTCGTGCAATGGATAGCGGTTGCGACACCTGTATTTATCGCTCCTCCGCTATCGGTTACCCCCGAGACCTTGTAAATAACGTCTAATGCCTCCGCTTGTGTCGAGACTACAGTAGCTACCACCGCTCCCACTGCGAATGACCGTCCAATTCTCATGACGCGTTCTCCCTTGTGCCTTCCGACGCTTAGCAGTTGCCAAATCTCCCGAACAGAAGCAAAGATTCCCGAGCCTTCAAATGAAGGCGGGCCGCCCGAGTGGCTCTAACACCCGAACGGCCCTAACTCGCAACAGGAGCTTGGTTCCATGTCACGAGCTGACAGCAATATAGAATCAAAATCCGTTAAATCATCCAAACGCCGATCAACGTGATCGTCGTCGACGCGGCGGCGGCGAGCGCCAAGGATGCAAAAGAGCGCCTCGTCGCTGCGTAAACTGGAAAAGAGCGGGGCCGCCAAGTTTCCCTCGCGGCCCCCTGTCAGCCTTGCCATGCCATGCCACGTCAGGCCGTGGCAGTGTTTGTCAACCGGTGGCAGTAAGGCAAACCCATCATCCGGGTTTGTCTTAGACCTTTCGTTCTGCCCCGCTGAAAAGCGTGCCGCGGAGCCAAGATCAGAAGAAGTAGGCCGCGCCACGCGGCCAGAGGCCAGATTGGGACCGAATACTACAGGTCGCGGGCAGAGTGACGGCCGATGCCAAGCCGAACAGTCGAAGGCGCACCTAGCGGTCCGCGATAAGTGGGGGAGTGCTTTCACGTTTATCGTCTTAGGAGGTCAAACATTGCTTGCTGAGCGCGGGCAGCGCAATCCTCGTCACTTCTCCTTATCAAGATACGAGAGCATCAAGTCGACAAACTCCCTCTGACTGACTGTCACTTTTTGCCTGATCGAGGTCAGTTGCTGATGCAGTATGCGCCGCGCTTGGGTCCGGCCGGGAGTTTCCCAATGCGAGTCAATAAACCTATCGATCACTCGTTGCGCTAGGGCAATTTCGCGCGGGTCAGCCCGGCCGATCAACAGCTTCAGGGCTTCAAGACACTGTTCTTGGGTCATCGGCGTTCTAGGGGAGCAACGGTTCAGATCATATTAGTGGACTCTATGGCCGGAACCCTATTCCGCCAGCCTGCTCGGAAGGCCAAGGATCAGCGCCTGCAGCTCCGGTTCTTGCACGGCCTCGGCTCCTTCCTCCAATGCGAACCAGCGTGTCCGGCGTTCGTCCCGTTCGGGCCATGACGGCATCTGCTGATCCACTTCAAGCGCGAAGACCTCTACCGCGCACGGAAGGGAGGAACCATCGGCAAGCCGCTTGTCGTAATGAAAGCGGCCGATGGCCCGTTCACTGATGCGGCCTTCCAATCCGGCTTCCTCGCGTGCTTCCCGCGCCGCCACAACATGTGGCGGAAGTCCCTCGATAGGCCAGCCTTTAGGAATGATCCAACGGCCGGTGCCGCGGGACGTGATCAGCAAAAGTTCTAGAACGCGCCGCGGCGGCGAAAGGGCAGCGCCGCGTACTGAAGCCAGTGCGACTCCGCTTTCATTGTCCTATTCCGGACAGCCAATAGAACGACGCCCCTATGATTGCACAGGAAGGCACCGTGACGATCCAAGCGAATACGATATTGGTCGCCACATTCCAGCGCACGGCCGAGACCTTGCGCGCGGTTCCGACCCCAATGATGCAACCAGTGATGGTATGAGTGGTCGACACAGGCACGCCGAGCCCGGTAGCTGTAAACAGGGTGATTGCGCCGCCGGTCTCTGCGCAGAATCCTTGCATCGGTGTGAGCCGGGTAATTTTCGATCCCATCGTCTTCACAATGCGCCAGCCGCCGATCAGGGTGCCCAGCCCCATGACTGCATAGCAGGTGATCGCAACCCAGAACGGCACATAAAATTGGTCGCCCAGGTGTCCTTGCGAAAAGAGCAGCACGGCAATAATGCCCATAGTTTTCTGTGCATCGTTGCCGCCATGCCCGAGCGAGTAAAGCGATGCCGAGACCAATTGCAGTCGGCGAAAAGTTGCATCGGCCGTGCTTGGCATCACGCGCACGAAAGTCCACGACACGACGAGAACGAGCGCGAGCGCCAGAAAAAATCCGGTCATCGGCGAGAGCACGATGGCCGCGCCCGTTTTGATAAAGCCGGCCCAAACGATCGCGATGCTGCCCGCTTTAGCCACCCCAGCGCCGATCAAGCCGCCGATCAAGGCATGCGATGACGAGGAAGGAATACCGCCCCACCAGGTGATCAGGTTCCAAGCAATTGCTCCCATCAGCGCGCCGAAGATCACGCGCGCATCGACAACGTCGGCCGTCACGATCCCGACGCCGACGGTTTGCGCCACGTGCACGCCAAAGAACAGGAAAGCGATGAAATTGAAGAATGCCGCCCATGCGACCGCGTATTGTGGGCGGAGCACGCGGGTCGATACTACGGTTGCAATGGAGTTAGCGGCGTCATGCAACCCATTGAGAAAATCAAAAGCGAGCGCCAAGAAAATCAGCACTCCAAGTGCATGGCTGCTTACGATCCCATTCATCTCAGGGGCCTGTCAGAGCTGGTCGACCATCAGCGCGTTAATCTCGTTGGACACATCCTCCAGGCGGTCAACGACCGACTCCAGATGGTCGTAAATTTCGTTGCCCACGACATAGTCCATGGTGTTGCCACCGCGGCTGGCCAGGAAAAGCGCCTTGCGGCCCTGGTCGTAGAGCTGGTCGGCCTTGTCCTCGATGCGAATGATTTCCTCGGCAATGTCCTGCAACTGGGCTGCATTCTTACCCATCTCCGCCAGCAGGGGCATGGCCACCAGCACGAGCTTGGCGCCTTGCAGGATAACCTCGCCCATCGCCTGCATCGGCGGCTGGAAGCTGCGCACCTCGAACAGCATGATTGTCTTAGCCGTTTTGTTCATCTGGTCGATGGCATCGTCCATCGATGAAACAAGGGCTTGGATGTCGTTGCGATCGAACGGCGTGATGAAGGTGCGACGGACTGCCGTCAGCACCTCGCGCGCGACGGCATCCGCTTCGGTCTCGCGTTCGGAAATGATCCTGCAGAAGTGTTCAACCTGATCGCCGCCCTTGAGCATTTCGACGAGCGCCTCAGCGCCCGCGACCACAATGGCCGCATGCCGCTCGAACAGCGTGAAGTATCGCTCCTCTTTGGGCATAACGGCTTTGAACCACCGCAACATCGCTTGGTCTCCTGGCCTAGAACCAATGCGCCGAAATTGCGAATCGGTCTCGTGCATTCCGAATGCACAGCTCAATATCCCTCATCAGTCGGCAAAAACAATCAGAGAGTACGTTGCTGTGTGAAACGACCGAATTACTTCGACCGACGTCCTGCCGCCCAATAAGTTTAGCCACCGGACTATTGCGTGATCTACAAAGATGGAGGCGGGCGCGAACTGACGATCGGGCGCATCTCCGCAATCACGGCATGATCGGAGGCGAGCGGCCCTTGTTCTGGGGCGTCGATTTTTTCCAGCGGGCCGGGCGAGCCCAGCCCCCACTAGGGACAGGTTGAGACGCTGGAGGAAGCGAAGGCCGCATGGCGCAAGTGCTGGGGTTCGGCAGACGTGCCGATTCATTGGCCGCCCGCGTTGCAGAAGCCAGAACCGAGCGTCGTGTCTCACGGCAAATACCGGTAGGAATCCCGTCGATCGGTTCGAACCTCGCCGCCAGCACCGGGTCGCCGCGTATTTGTTGTCCCTTTTGTGAGTTCGCCGAGTGATTGCCGGACGAGGACAAACCGGAGAGCCAAAGCACTACAGCCTCGGTCGCGCTCATGCAGCCTCAGCGTATCGTTTAGGCTTCCTTTCGAAGCCTAAACGGTGTCGCCATGGCCCCATGCAAGGAATGCCCGTCCCATTTAACTAGACAGCTGCGCTAAGGAAACTAACATCTACAATTGCCCGCGTAGCATTTGATGCCTCAACCGCGCGCGTCTGCCGAGAGGGCTTTGTGGAACTAATCGAACTAACCATCATCGGGAGGGTGCTAGGGGCGCTGGCTATTGGCGCAATGATCGGCTTCGAGCGCACTTTTCATGGTAGACCGGCGGGCTTTCGCACTCATGCTCTGGTTTGTATTGCATCTGCTCTGCTGATGATCGTGACCGTCTATCAAAACCGGTGGATGACCGTAATCGAGCACGATGCAATCCGCACCGACCCCACCCGCATGGCGCAAGGCATTATGACGGGTATCGGCTTCCTGGGTGCTGGGGTGATTTTCAAAGAGGGCCTGACTGTTCGAGGATTGACTACAGCGGCTTCGATCTGGGTGACCGCCGCTATCGGGATATTGGTGGGCATTGGCTTCTGGTTCGCAGCCTTGGTGGGGGCTATAGCCACGCTGATCGTGCTTGCGCTGTTCCGCTTCATCGAGGCGCGACTACCGTCCGAATTTTACGCGCATCACATGCTTCGCTTCGCGCGCGACCGGGTCATGAGCGAAGGCGATATGCGCAAGATGATAGGCGATCACGGCTTCACGATTGCCAATATTTCATCTCGATTGGCCGAAGGCGGCCATCATTTTGAGTACCGTATGACGATTAAAAGCCGAGACCGCAGCGCAAGCGAATCGCTCTCAAAACATTTGCGGGGTTTGCCGGAGGTCGTTGAATTTCGGATCACACCTACCGGGGACTAGTTTTGTGAGTGGTTTGGAACGTTCGATCGCAGACCCGCCACACTCGGCACGTCCGGCCCGTCCACGTCGTCGTGATAGAATAGCGTGCCTGTTCAGTGCGGCAGGCCTGGCAACGCTGTACAGCCTCTCTGAGTTTTTAAGTGCCGAGACGATCATGGCGACAACCATAAAACGGAATCTAGGGAGAGGCGCACCGTAACGGGATGTCCCGGTTCGTGCAGTTCGTCGCCGGTTCGGAAAGGGGCATCAACGATAATTTCTGCATCTCCTATGCGCACCCCGTACCGGACAATCGAACCAAGAAACTCGCGATAAGCGGTTGTGCCAGGCACTGATGTGCCGCCACCAGTTGTCGTTTCGATGGATGCATCTTGTGGTCGGAAGACGAGCTTGGCGTTGGGCGGAACAGTTGCAGAAGGCGGAATGGGAAGCCGGATGCCAGGTGCCAAATCAAACGCGCGAGACGCGCCTTCAATCAAAACGCTTCCATCGAGAATGTTTGCAGTTCCCAAGAAATTGGCAACGAAGAGGTTTTTTGGACGCTGGTATAGCTCTATCGGAGCTCCGACCTGCTGAATGACCCCATCGCTCATGACAGCAATTCTGTCACAAATTGTGTTGGCCTCTTCCTGATCGTGCGTCACGAAGACTGTGGTAAGGCCTAATCGTTGTTGCAAATCGCGCAACTCTCGCCGGACCTGAACACGCAGCTTCGCGTCAAGATTCGATAAAGGTTCATCAAGCAGCAAAACCTTCGGCTGCACGACGATTGTGCGGGCGAGGGCAACGCGCTGTTGCTGACCACCGGATAATTGCGACGGTTTCCGATCCGCCAAATGCCCCAGCCCGACAAGATCCAAGGCTTTTGCAACTCTGGCGTGAATCTCCGCTCTTGGAATTTTGCGTTCCTCGAGGCCAAAGGCCACGTTGCGTCTTACCGACATGTGCGGCCAGAGCGCATACGATTGGAACACCATACCGACATCCCGTTTCCATGGTGGCAGATGGGTGATGTCCTTGGTACCGACAAATACGCTGCCGGTATCAGCGTGGGCGAAGCCAGCGATGAGGCGCAGGAGGGTCGTCTTGCCAGAACCGGAAGGGCCGAGAAAGGCAAAAAATTCGCCGGGCTGGATGGCCACACTTACGTTTTTGAGCACTGGGGTTGAGTCGTATGCCAAGTTTACGTCCGCTACTCGCACGCCAACCGCCATGGAGCGAGGAGAAGGAGAGGCAGCTGTCTCACTCATTGTTGGCCTGCCCATCACCGTCTAACCACCGCACCCATGGCGCGCTGGCTGCGTTCGATGACTAAATGCGAAAGGAGCGTACAAATGGCGACGAGGACCACAGCGATGACGCCAAGCGCTGCCCCCGGCCCGCGCCCGGCGGATGATTGCATCAATACGTAAAGACCGTAAGCGAGTGGTGCATCGGAACTGGACTGTACCAGCATTAGCGTCGCCGAGAGCTCGACTGCCGCGGTGGCAAAGCTCGAGATGAAGCCAGCAAGAATCCCTCCCGTCATCAGCGGCACCACGATCCGCCGCACAGTGCGCATTTTCGTAGCGCCAAGATTTTCTGCGGCTTCCTCGAGCGAAACCGAAATCTGTTCCAGAGCCGCATGGCAGGCATGCAGCGCATATGGCAAACGCCGGATTGCGAGCGCTAGGACGATCATGATCCATAAGGTGGCGAGCGGCCTTCCATCGGGCAATTGGACGTTGTAAAAAGTGCGTAAATAACCGATGCCGAGCACGACGCCGGGGACGGCAAGCGCCGCCGAAGCGATCCAATTGAGGCCTTGCCGGCCAATGAGATTTGTCCTCACGATGAGATACGCGATGGCACCTCCGACCAGGACGTCGATAAACGCTGCGAGCGACGAATAAATCAGGGTGTTCTTGATGTAGATCGAACTCTCGCCGAAGACGCGCGCATAATGAGCGGTCGTGTAGGCGTCGGGCAGCGGACTAAATGACCAGACGGTGGCGATAGACAGCAACAGCAGACCCAGATGGGGCGTCAACACCAGCGCCAATATCAAGCCTATGACTACATAGGCGACCACATTCTCCCATGGGCCCAAGCTGCGCTTGGCTAGCCCCCCGCCGCCGCGCTGGACGGTGGAATAATCGTTCGACCTCAATGCCAATGCTGACGCCCACATTGCCAGCACCGAAACCACAATTAATACTACAGCGATGACGTAGCCCATTGGATCCGCGATGCCGATAGACGTGATGCGCAGATACGCCTGCGGGGGCAGCAGGTCCTTGACATTGAGCAGTAACGGTGTGGCGAGGTCGTCGAACACCTTAACAAATACGAGCGACGCGCCGGCCACGTAGCCGGGCAAAGCCAGCGGAAAAACCACGCGGCGGAAAAGGCGAAAGCCGGAACAGCCGAGGTTTTGCGCCGCCTCCTCCATGGAGCGATCAATGTTGCGCAAAGCCGCAGAGAGATTGACCAGGATGAATGGGAAATAATGGACGGCCTGGACGAAGACGACACCATTAAGCCCCTCCATCAAAGGAATCTTGAAACCGGCAAAATCGTCGAGCAGGAGGTTGATCGTTCCGTTACGTCCGAACAGCAACTGCATCGCAATCGCGCCTGCAAAGGGCGGCATGATGAGTGGCAGGAAGCCGAGCGTTTGAATCAGCAACGCGCCCCGGAAATCGAAGCGCGTCGTGATGTAGGCAAGCGGCAACGCGAAAGCCGATGCCAGCGCGACTGTCGCCGACGAGACGTAGACCGAGTTCCAGAAAGCGTTGACGAACAGATCGGTGCGAACGAAATCAACGAAGTTGACGAGTGTGAAGACCCCCGTGCCTTTTTCGGTGAAGGCCACGTAGATCACCGTCGCCACCGGAACGACGAGGAACAGCAGCAGGAAGAGCGCTATGACGCAGCCGAGCGCGGCCTGGCCCGGCGAAGCAAGCAGGCGGCCGAGAGGCCGTGCAACGGCGAGCGTCATAGGCGTCTTCCTGGGGATTCAGCTCGCGCCCCTGCGTATTAGCGCGCCAGCTTCATCGCCTCCTCCGCTTTGTCGCGCGCCTGCGCGTAGCGTTCCTTGGCGAAGGTGGCCCATTGCTGCTCCAGCTCAGCCTGGCGCGCCCCCTTTTGCTTTCCGCCCGTGAAAGCTCCGAAAACTTCCGGCGATGCGGCCTGGGCGGCCGTTACGGGCATCGCCGCGATCAGGTCGCGCGCCTCCTTGACCAGGGTACGACCCTGAGCATTGTCTTTCTTGGTCAGCGCCGCTTCGGCATTGTGCACGGCCTTCGTCGCAGCCTTCAGGTTATCGAGCTGGAAGGTGATCAGCTGATCGAATAATGTGTCGACGGCATCCGTGCGCTTTTCGGACACGCTTACATCGAATTTCACCTGAGCACCAAGTGACTTGTCTTTAAATGGATTCGGAAAACTTGCAGGCGCCTTGGCATAAACGGCCGGGTTGACCGGCAGGCGGCTGATGCTCGGTTCCAGCAACACCTCCTGACCGGCGGGGGACAGCAGATAGTTCACGAAAGCTTCGGCGGTTGCCTTGTTCGGCGCATTCGCGATCACACCGACATTCGCCGGCACGATCGTCGTCACGCTGGGGTAGACAAACTTCACCGGGAAGCCCGATGCCTGTCCCGAGAAGGCGAAGAAGTCGATGACGATGCCGTATCCGACCTGACCCGAATTAACGGCCTCGGGAACGCCGAAGGAGCGCTCAGTGACTTGGCGGAAATTACCGGCGATCTCCTTGATGCCGCGCCAGCCCCTTTCCCAACCTTCACCCTGGAGAATCGTCTCGACCGTCAAATGCGTCGTGCCCGACCGGGAGGGTGCTGCGATCGAGATGTGATCGAAATACGGCGCCTTTGCGAGATCGGACCATTCCTTCGGCTCGGGCAGTTTGTTGGCTTTCACGTACCGCTCATTCCACATGATGCCGTAGCCCGAGGCGGCGAAGCCGAAATAAAAGCCTTGAGGGTCGTTGATCGGGAAAGAACCGACCTTCTCAGGAATGCCCTCGGCTTTCGGCTGAATCTTCTGCAGCAAGCCCTTGCCCTTCAGAACTTCAAACGCGTCCGGGGCAGAAGCCCAGAACAGGTCAACCTGATTATTGCCTTTGGTTTCTTCGACGAATTTCACACCCGCATTGGTGTTGCGGTTCTGAACTTCCAGCGTTGTGCCGGGATAGGCTTTTTCGAAAGCTTTCTTGAACGGATCGGTCACGTCCTTGGAAAACGAGGTGATGACGGTGACTTTGCCACTTGGCGCTTGCGATAGAGCCTCGCTCGCCGGTAACGAAGCGCACAATAGGGCAGCAAAAAAGGAAATCTTCGGACGATTGATCATCGGGTTCCTCCAAATCCACGTCTCCAGGGTACCCTAGGCATGGTATACGTTATTTTTGCAACAGCGGATCAGTCGCTGGCAACAAGCAAAGTTGCCAACTCGCACTAAAATCCCCGTAAAAAGGGGGGGGGGGGGAGGGGGGGGAGGGTGGGGGAGGGAAAAAGCCTGGGGAAAAAAAGGATTGCTGGAATGAAGCCGATAAAGAAAAGCAGAGGGAGTTGGAGGGGACAATTACGCCGGATAGTTTGGATGGGGCGGGGCGAGATAGAGAAGTCCTGCCTTCGGGCCCAGGCTGCCAGCATCCCTGCTCGGTTATGAGGAGTATTCGCCCAGGCTCCAACCCGCGACGACGGCTGACGCTTTCGCAAATACCCGCACGGTATGCGAGCCGGCTGTCGGCACGGTGATGACTGATTGTCGGAATCCGGCAACGTGGTTGGAAAAGCCAGCAGTCACCGAAGCACATAGAGCAAAATCGTAACCTGACGCCGGATTAGCCTCCACGCCATCGACCGTAATGCGGATGCCGAGCCAACGGCCGCGCGCGGCGCCAATGCTGCAATTGGCGCTGAAGCTCAGTTTCACCACCTGGTTAGGCGCAGTCGTGGTGAAAGCTAGGTCCGTACCGCCCCTTGGTTTAATGGGCACTGGCGTTTCGGCAGTACTCGAACTAAAGACACCGCCCTTGTTGATATCGGCCGCAAGAAACCCTTTGGTGATGACAAGCGAGAATCGTTGATCCGCCAGGTTCCCGGGTTGATGTTCAGGTAGCCCAGTACGTTGGCCGTGTGGCTGCCGGTATTTGGGATCGTAACCGCAAACTGGCGGGCCGCGCCCGCCCATGTCTTGCCCGTCGTGTCCACAGGGCTGCACAGCACATTTAAGCCGGGATTGAACGGGACTGCGGCGTCGGGCACGGAGATTTGGAGCTGCACAACCTTGCTCGCCAATTGGGCGGCAAGAACGCACTCGGCATTGTAGGTGAGCTTGAGTTTCTCGTTTGCTTCTTTCGTCGAAAACTGCAACATGGTGGCGTCGTTATCCTTCAAAGGAAGGAAATTGCTCGTGTCGGTGCTGGCGCTCTCGTAGATATCTTCGCGCGTCGCGACCGATGAAAGGGCGCGTTGCACCACCAACGACGAATCGTCCAGACGCCAACTCCCGGCTCCGCCGAAAAGGCGGGCAACTATCGTGACGACATGGGTGCCGGCGGTTGGGACCTTCATCACCGACTGCCGGACGGCGGATACCCAAGTTTTTCCGTCGATATCGACTGCACTGCAGAACGAAAAATCAGCGCCGACGCTGGGATCCGCCTGGTTGACGTCCACCAAAATCTTGACGTTCAGTCGCGTGCCGCGTGCTGCAGTGACGACGCATTCCGCATTATAGATAAGCACCACCGTCTGGTTATCGGCGGTGGTTTCGAATTGTAAAGTGGTGCTGTTGTCGTTTCGCAGCGGAACGGCTGTCGATGCGGTGCTCGTGCTGGTGCGTCTTGCTCGGGTTATTGGACCGCCGAGCGAGGACCCTGAGCGAGTCTGTATAAAACTGCTCAGAACAACTTGCTAATTGTCCTGCACCCGGATCGGCTGCTTCTCTCCTGCGCGGGCGGCGGCAAGAAGCTTGCCGACCTTCACTTGAAATTCAGCGCCGTGGAATGGGTCATCAAGATTGTACGGCATCGCAGCCGCGGGGTCATGCACAAACAACTCTGGGTGGGAAGGAGCCCCACCGCAAAAGCGCCAAGCGCGCGAGAGTAAATTCATAGCCTTTCCTCTTTGCTGCATATTCCGCGCCGCTTAGCGGACGGTAAATCCGGCCTCGCGCCCGGCGCGAGCCCGTTTATGCGGCAATTCTCTGCTTCTTCGGCGAAGCGGCGCGCCAGTGCCTCGTACTCACGCCGTTCACGAGACACGAACGTTTGCTCCGCTCGCCGCCTATACAGAGCCGCTGCATCTTGAAATTGCGTGACCGTGAAGGCCGATCCGCTGGTCCGTACTTCAGACCTGCTAACGTGTAATGCGCGGAAAAAGCGCGCCTCAATCGCTCTAGAAACATCAAGAGAATACAGTGACATCTCTGTCATATGGGACTGTTGGCGCGGAAATGCTCGTATAATCTAGTCTTACACGGGGAGTTGATCTTCTCGCTTTCTCGAGCGGTTGCGCGCCGGCATCTATCCGGGATCATCGCGACGAAGCCCCGGTCTTCCGGCATGCCTCAGTAGAGCAACTTCGCAACCAGCGAGTAAGCGATGAAGCAAACGCCTGCAAGCAGAAGACCAGCAGCGAGAAGTTCGTCTGGACGCATCTTCATAGAATCGACACTGAAAATCGATGCTGCGCGGCTATTCTCCTGCCATCACCTTTGTTCTGTCGCAAGGTCTCGTCCCGCGGCTTCCCGGGCAGCCTAAAACAGCGCCTTTTCCAGCCGGGTTAGCTCTAACTGTCCCGGAAAACGGAACAAAAGCCCGCCTGTTCTATTGCCCCTACGGCTAACACGTCTTCCCCACACCAAGTCGACGATGATGGCTGGAGCGGCTCGAGACCGTCGGGCCGGTTCAGAAATAACCGTTAAGTTCCAATCCTCTTATGGCATTCAGTGCACGGTTTAATACGGTTTAATAAAGGAAGAAAATGCAAACCCCTTCAATGTTAGGCGAAACCCACCTCACCAGATTGGCTTGGTACGCCGCCGCCGCGAGCCTGATCCTCGGCGGATTCGCGGTCTATACGATGGGCCGCAAGGGATCGGGCAGGTTGGGTTTAAATCTCCAAACCATGCTCCCAGCGTGGAACATAACCAAGGGCTTGGCCCCGCGACGCCCGAAGACTTCAAAACGCCGCCGCAATGCCTAATCTAAACTGCGCACAGTGCCAAAATCTGCTTATCCGCCGAAAATCAGAACGCCTGGCTTGCTTGCTTGCTCCATAAGCCAGCGGCAGGCTGTAAGCGTAAGTCCCATCGCCTGTAATTCGTCACGTCAGCCTCCAGGCCATAGTATTCGCCATTGTGCTCTCCTGTCGATTTGGAATGCTAGTTGGAGCGTAGTCTAGCGCCACGGCTCGGGCTTCGCACAGCGATCGCGCCTACAATGGTATGGCTTGGCTAGTCGATCAGCAGCTCGGCGACGTCATCTCTTATGAAGCTTAAGCGCTGTCAATAAAACGCAGTCGTAAAGTATCGATGATAGAAGCTCCCGCGCAGTTCGAGCACGGGAACTGCTTATACCTTCCCGCCATCCTCAGAAATCACATTAACGCTCAACAACTGGCGGAAAAATTCAGAATTCGAGTGACGTGCGCGTTGAGCCTAATCGGCTTCCGCAGCGCCATACGCAGCTGAAGGCTGGGTGCGCCTTCTCAACGAGCCGAATTTCTTAATAGTATTCACCTCTGCCCGCTCTTCGCGCGCGCGTGAAAAAGTTAGATCGAATTTATCCGATATGGGGGGCAGGCGCGAACTCATAAACGCTACTTGAGGCGGATTGCCAGTCCGCTCTTGAACCGTAAGCGGCCCTCAAAAGCGCGGGTTACACTTCCCGGGATGTGCCAAATCCCGACATAACGATGTCAAACGTTGGGGCTATTTATTGTTTCCACCACACATAGGTTACATACGCCAAGCTGACCAAGGCTACTATGATCAGTAGCAGAAGATACCGAGCGAAAAACTCGTGCCAACAAGCCCCAATCGCAATCCCTGTGGCTAGCATTCCCCATTTGAAAAATGCGGCCTGCCACCACTTCAAGGAAAACGTCTTGAATATACTCATGTGAGTTATATTCCTCCGACCGCGATCGCGTCCGCACTATGTCAGGTCATCTCTCGTAAGCAGACTTAGCGGACGGCTTACAGGTCCTTCAGTGCCGAAAGGGGTCCATGAGGGCCGTTCGACAGCGGCCTGTCGCACCAAAGGGCCGCCCCGGCAACAGGCGACCCTTTATTTTTTAAGATTTCACACGCCACTTGGAGGTAGGCGCGCTAGGGAACCTCGGCAGCAAGTAGTATGGTTGGCTGTCGAGGACCTGCCCCATTTGTTAAGAATTCCCCATGACAAGCAAATCAAAGGCAGGCGGCCGCCGGGACAAACACCCGCCGTCGCCAGACGCAGCAAACAAGAAAGCTAAGAAGGCTGAGCGTATCGCAAAGGGGAAGTATCAGACGAAGCTGCAAGGCGCGCAGCGCCACGATGCGCAAGCCAAGATGCGCCGGCTGTCGGACGACTGAGGGTGGCTCATAAATACGTCGCTGGAGGCTTATCGGAGTTCGCTCAGGACCCGTAAGCAGCCGTCCTGCGTGGCAGGCGGTACTGCCGCGAAGTGCCAATACCTGTCATCAGCCAAATGTCTTTCTTGATGCTTGAGCAAAAAAAGACCGCCTCGCGGCGGTCTTTCCGAATTGATCAGCTGTTTTGATCAGGCGGCTCGCTTGAACGCATCCACCGCTACCTGATTGGCACGATCGAAGGCAGCCCGCGTTTCCGTCAGGGCAGCCATCAGCGCGGACCATGACTGGGACCCTGCCTGGTTCAGCTTCTGGAGTTTTTCCTCCGCTGCGGTGGCATCGGTGTTCATGCGCTTCACGGCCGCGTCGATTTCGCCCCGACGTTCGGCTGCGAATTCTTTGGCAGAGCTATTAAGCTTGTTGGCCGCTTCGCGCCACGCTTTCAGTTGGGCGGCGGATTGAAGCTTAAAAATCGCCTGCTGTTGCTCGATTTGATTGCCGAAGCTCTCGACGTATTTTTTGACTTCCACCTCGAAGACGTTCCACTCAGACTCTAGTTTTGTCTTTGCGCTGATCCAAGCTGATTTTTACAAGTCGCGAGTCCTCTTTCGCCAAGCCAGAAGCTTGCGTGCTTGGTGCTTGACAGACCTGACTTGAGTTAGGCCGTCGATAAGTGCGTCGCTTGATTTAGATGCCCTTGAGCGTCACCGCGTAGCGCGGCGGCTTTGTTGCTCAGCGCTGCTGCGCTCGATAGCGCCCAGCGTCGTCGCGCTTGAGCTTCACGCCCTTGCGCCGTGCATCGCCAAGCAGGCTGAGCGCTGCAACCCTCCCGACTTCCAGCTTCGACATGATGGCTTCAACAGTGCAGCCTGACTTGCGCTGCACCAGCGCGATTACGGTATCAACTTTAGTGGTTGGGGCTTTTGGCATGGGAAAGCATTCCTCCTGTGAGGAATGCTGTGTTTGATGAATTGACGAAAGTGTCAAGGACGATGGAACGGCGGGGGTTTTCTAAGACAGTGTTGCCGCTCGTCCTCCCGAAAGCCGGAGTCACGGGACTACGCATCTGGATTCCCGCTTGCGCGGAAATGAGCGGGGAGACCTGTCATCAGCGCCGCTTCAGCCGCGCGTAGGCCATATTGGCGATGGTCTGCTGCGGCTGATGGCGTGTGCGCTCCTGCTGACTACCGCTAACGTGCGGGAAGGGCCGTCACATCCTTCATCGAGCCGTTGTTGGTCTGTGCCGACAGCGCTTTGCTGAGGGGTAGAACAGTTTCCGCCGGCACCCCGTGTCGTCACGATAGTTGCCCGCCTTTTCGCGCCGCCCATGCCAGCGCGCGCAAGATTGAGGCAAAATTTTTCCGAAGAAACTCTGACCAGATGGCTTTTGCCTGCTCCTTCATTCGCTCGAGATCTCGCCGATAAAAAAATACGCTTTCTGAACCGCTCTTTTCCATGGACATGACATCCTCCTGCATCGGTGGGAGGACCATGCGCCAAGCAACCTCGAGGGGTCGTTGGCATTTGCCAATGGGTGCTGAAGAAAGCGCAACTAAGCGAAAGCCTCAGCTGTAGGCCCGCGCAGCGCTTCGCGCTGGGGCGTTATTCCCGCGCGGCTTGAGCAGCGGGAGGGGGCTGAGCGCTGCGCTGCGCACTGCCGAAGCATGTTGCCTTCATGTTGCATGTAGCAGCGGGGAGTGTTTGGCAGCCCTTGTAATTGCTTGGGAATATTCTGCAACACACGCAACATGAAAACGCCCGGTCGAGCGTCCGCTAATTGCTCTATTCTTGTGTATTTTCAGCTGGTTATGTTGGTAGCGGGGACTGGAGTTGAACCAGCGACCTACGGATTATGATTCCGCCGCTCTAACCAACTGAGCTACCCCGCCGCCGTGGTGGAGATATGGAAGCTGAGGCAAAAGCTGTCAAGGCAAAGCGCCGCTCGCCGACAGGCCGCGGCCGAGAGACAGACATCAACCCACTGAAGCCCTAACGGAACCGTTGCCTTCGTGCACCAGTTCCAGCACGGGCGTGGGCTTTCCATCCGTCGATGGAACGAAAATACGCTGCAGGACGTGCCGTTCCACCGGCTTTTGGATCACCGGAATATGCGTGAAACGGACATCGATGCTTTCGGCGCCATAGCCGGTCACGAAGATGTACGGCACCCCGCGCTTCGACAGCAGGTCTGCAAGCGGATAGACCATCTCGCCGTCGAGATTGACGTCAAGGATCGCGGCGTCGATTTCGTCGGCTTCAAGTGCCGCGATGGCATCGGAGCAGCGGCTGAACGGCCCGACCACGGAGCAGCCCAAGGTGGTGAGTGACTCCGTGACCACCATGGCGACCAGCGCCTCGTCCTCGACGATCATGCACGCGGTTACCGGAGATGAATCGCGGCTCGGGTGCGAGCGCGTCCTTGTCACCAGAGCGGAGCGGGGCGTAGCGCTCCGCCGCGTCCTTGGTGTCGCCGTGCGGCATCGAGAATGTGCAATTCAATCCCTCGGGCAGCCAATCGAATGTTACGTGCCCACCGAGCTGACGCTCGATGCTGGCAAGAACGATGCGCGTGCCGAAGCCGAGCGTGGCAGGCTTGGAGGTCTCCGGTCCGCCGCTTTCGACCCAGATGAAGTCGATGCTGCGCCCGTCCGAAGTCCAGGCCAGCTTGACCTTGCCGGAGAGCGCCGACAGCGCCCCGTATTTCGCGGCATTGGTGACAAGCTCGTGCAACACCAGCGCGAGCGTCTGCGCGGCTGCCGGCTGAAGCACAATCCCGGGGCCCGATGCCTGCACCCGATCCTGTTCGCTCGTGCGATAAGGTGCGAGTTCCTCGGCGACGAGGCCGGCGAGATCGGCGCCTTCCCAGCGCGAATGGGACAGGACCGTATGCACCCGTGACAGCGCCTTGATCCGCCCCTCGACAGCCGTGACGTAAGCCTCGATGTTATGGGCCTTCGTCATGCGCACGATCGCCTGCACCAGCGCCAAGGCGTTCTTGGCGCGGTGGTCCACCTCGCGTGCCAGCAATGCCTGGCGCTCTTCGGCCATCTTGCGGTCGGTGATATCGACGGTGACGCCGCTGATGCGCACGACCCGGTTCTGCGCGTCGACGCTGGCCGCTGCCGTGCCGGCGCACCAGCGGATCTCGCCACTTGGCCGGCGAACCCGGAACTCGGTTTCGTATGCGCCGCCTTCCTTGAACATGCGTTCCATCGCGCTGCTGAAGCGTTCCCAGTCCTCCGGATGAAGCAGCGTGCGGACATGTTCCGGCGTCACCGCGAATGACCCCGGTTCGACGCCAAAGATGCGATGCTGTCCCTCGTCCCACATCCAGTCCGACCTGACGAGGTCCCAGTCCCAGGAACCCATGTTGCTTGCCGCGAGCGCGAGGCTGCGCCGCTGCTCGCTCTCGCGCAGCTGCGCGGCCGATGCTTCGACGTCGGCAGTGCGCGCGGCTACCCGTTGCTCCAGCTCCGCATTAAGCCGCTCGAGCTGCCGCGTCTTGCGATAAAGCTCGGCGAAAACCCTGACCTTGGCGCGCAACACCTCGGGAATGACCGGAACGGGAACGTAATCCACCGCGCCCATCTCGTAGCCGCGCAGCCGATCCACATCGGTGAGATGAATTGCGGAGATGAAGATCATCGCCGTGCTCTGGAAACGGGGATGTTCGCGGATCATGGCCGCGAGCTGAAACCCGTCCAGGTCGGGCATGCAGACGTCCACCAGCACAACGGCGATGTCCGTCTTCAGCAGCTGTTCAAGCGCCTCGCGTCCGGAAGAGGCCTTGATGAGATTCTCATTGAGGTCCTTCAGGATGACTTCATAGCTCAGCAGCTTCGCCGGCTGGTCATCGACCAGGAGAATATTGACCTTCTCGTTTCCGGTCATTTCCGATTTCTCCGCCATTAGCGATGCAGCCACATGCGCAGCGCGGACAGAAGCTGCTCGGTGTTCACCGGCTTGGCGAGGTAGTCGGAGGCGCCGGCCTCCAGGCATTTCTCGCGGTCGCCCTTCATCGCCTTTGCGGTGAGCGCGATGATTGGCAGCCGGCGGAACTGCGGCTGCTCGCGAATAACGGCCATAGTTTGATAGCCATCCATCTGCGGCATCATGATGTCCATCAGACACTATCGCGAGGTCAGGCCGCGATTCCACAAGCGCAATGGCTTCGCTCCCGGTCGTCGCCGTAAGTACGTGCATACCACGGCGTTCCAGCACGCTGGAGAGGGCGAAGATGTTGCGGGCGTCGTCGTCAACCAGCAGCACCGTGCGCCCGACCAGGTCCTCATCCGAACTGTTGAGGCGCTCCAGCATGCGCTGCTTTTCGGTCGGCAGTTCGGTGGTCACGCGATGCAGGAATAGGGCGGTCTCGTCCAGCAGACGCTCGGGCGATTCCACGCCTTTGACCACGATGCTGCGCGCCATGGTGTGCAGCTGGGCATCCTCCTCCGCCGAGAGCTCGCGGCCAGTGAAGACCACCACAGGTACGTCGGACAGCGACGAATCTTCCCGGATGTGCTCCAGCACCTCGAAGCCGGTCATATCGGGCAGCCGCAGATCGAGCACGACGCAGTCACAGGGATTTTCCCGCAGCGTGTCGAGCGCGTCCGCGCCGGTGGAGCTGGTGATGATCTCAATGTCATCGTGACCGAGAAGTTCGGTGATGCTCATCTGCTCGGCTGGGTTGTCTTCGACCACCAACAGGCGCTTGCGACGCGGTTTGGTATATTCCTTGATGCGGGACAAAGCCGCTTCCACGCCTTCGGTGGTGGTCGGCTTGGTCACGAAGGAGAAGGCGCCGGACGCCAAGGCGTGCTGGCGGTCCTCGTCAAGCGTGATGATCTGCACCGGAATGTGCCGCGTCAGCGCGTTCTGCTTGAGCTGGCTGAGCACCGTCCATCCCAGCATGTCGGGCAAGAAGACGTCGAGCGAGACCGCCGTCGGTTGGAACTGCTTGGCGAGGTCGAGCGCGTCCGCCCCGCGTGCTGCCAGCAGCACCTTGAAGCCCTTGTCGCGGGCAAGATCCGCGAGGATGCGGGCATAATGCGGATCGTCCTCCACGACGAGCAGGATGGTATCGCCCGGTGCGATGTCGTGCCGGTCATCCGGCAGGACTTCGGTCGGCGTCTCCGGAGTGGCAGTGACCGGGAAGGTCGGCACGGTCTGCGAGGCACGGGCGGCCGCGCTGGCGGTGGTGGAGATGCCGGCCGGGCCGACGTATTTCAGGGGCAGGTAAAGAATGAAGGTACTGCCCGTGCCAGGCGTGCTGCGCAGATGGATTTCGCCGCCGAGCAAGCTGGAAAGCTCACGGCTGATGGCGAGACCGAGACCGGTGCCGCCGTATTTGCGGCTGGTCGAGGCGTCAGCCTGCTGGAAGGCCTCGAAGATGATCTTCTGCTTCTCGAGTGGAATACCGATGCCGGTATCCGACACCTCGAAGGCCACGACCGCCGGCGATTGATTGAGCACCGGATGATCCGAGCTCCAGCCTCCCACCGCGGCGGATACGGTGAGCCGCACCCCGCCGTGTTCGGTGAATTTGAATGCGTTCGACAACAGGTTTTTCAACACCTGCTGCAGGCGCTTTGAGTCGGTGACCATGCTGCGGCCGAGATGCGGATCGATCTGCACGTCGAATGATAGTTGGCGGTTTTCCGCCTCGTGGCGGAACGGGCGGCCGACGGTGTCGAGCAGGTTGGAGAGGAAAATTTCCTCGGCATCGACGGTGACGGTGCCCAATTCGATCTTCGACAGGTCGAGAATGTCGCTGATCAGGTTGAGCAGGTCGGTGCCGGCGCCGTGAATGGTGCGGGCGAATTCCACCTGCTTGGGCGTAAGATTGCCGTCCGGGTTTTCCGTGAGCTGCTGGCCCAGGATCAGGATCGAGTTTAGCGGCGTGCGCAGCTCGTGCGACATGTTCGCCAGGAACTCGGACTTGTACTTCGAAGTGAGCGAGAGCTCCGTCGCCTTCTCTTCCAGCGCGCGGCGGGCCTGCTCGATTTCCTGGTTCTTGCGTTCCACCTCGACGTTACGCTCGGCGAGCTGTTGCGCCTTCTGCTCGAGCTGCTCGTTGGTCTGTTGCAGCTCTTTCTGCTGTATCTGCAGCTCGACGGCGAGCTGCTGCGACTGTTTCAGGAAGCCTTCGGTCTGCATGGTGGCTTCGATGGAATTCAGCACGATGCCGATAGAGTCGGTGAGCTGCTCCAGGAAGGTCATCTGCGAAGTGGTGAATGTGGTGATCGAGGCGAGCTCGATCACCGCCTTTACCTGGTTCTCGAACAGCACCGGCAGAACAACGATATTCTGCGGTACCACCTTGAACAAAGCCGATCCGATCGGCACCGCATGCGCCGGCATACCGGTGATCAGCCGCTGGCGCTTGTCGGCGGCGCACTGGCCGATCAGACCTTCGCCGATCTTGATCATCTGCGCATGCGAGGTCACGCCGTCGTCGGCATAGGCCGACAACAGGCGCAGCACCGGCGTATCTTCGTTGGCGAGCTGGTAGATGACACCGAGCTGCGCGTTGACGAGCGGCGTCAATTCGGTGAGCAGCAGCCGGCCCACCGTGGTGAGGTCGCGCTGGCCCTGCAACATGTTGGTGAACTTGGCCAGGTTGGTCTTCAGCCAGTCCTGCTCGGTGTTCAGATCGGTTGTGAGACGCAGGTTGCCGATCATCGTATTGATGTTGTCTTTTAGCTCGGCCACCTCGCCGCGCGCTTCCACCTGAATCGATCGGGTCAAGTCGCCCTTGGTCACGGCGGTCGCCACTTCGGCGATGGCGCGCACCTGCGTGGTGAGGTTCGCGGCCAGCAGGTTCACGTTGCCGGTCAAATCCTTCCAGGTTCCGGCGGCGCCGGGCACGTTGGCCTGGCCGCCGAGGCGGCCTTCCACGCCCACTTCGCGCGCGACGGTGGTCACCTGGTCGGCGAAAGTCGCCAAGGTATTGGTCATGTTGTTGATGGTTTCGGCCAGAGCCGCGACCTCGCCGCGCGATTTCACGGTCAGGTTCTGCTTCAGGTCGCCGTTGGCAACGGCCGTCACTACCTTCACGATGCCGCGCACCTGTTCGGTAAGGTTGGCGGCCATCACGTTTACGGTGTCGGTCAGGTCCTTCCAGGTACCGGCGACGCCCGGCACTTGCGCCTGGCCGCCAAGGCGGCCTTCGGTGCCCACCTCGCGCGCCACGCGGGTCACTTCCGAGGCAAAGGCGTTGAGCTGGTCCACCATGGTGTTGATGGTGTTCTTGAGCTCCAGAATTTCGCCCTTCACGTCCACGGTGATCTTGCGCGACAGGTCGCCGCGCGCCACGGCGGTGGTCACTTCGGCGATATTGCGCACCTGGGTGGTGAGGTTGGCGGCGAGCAGGTTGACGTTATCGGTCAAATCTTTCCAGGTGCCGCCCACGCCCGGCACCACGGCCTGGCCGCCAAGCCTGCCTTCGGTGCCGACCTCGCGCGCCACGCGCGTCACTTCGGCGGCGAAGGAGCGAAGCTGCTCCACCATGGTGTTGAGCGTTTCCTTGAGCAGCAGGATCTCGCCGCGCACGTCCACGGTGATCTTTTTGGACAGGTCGCCGCCGGCGATAGCGGTGGCCACCTCGGCGATGTTGCGCACCTGCGCGGTGAGGTTACCCGCCATGAAGTTCACGTTGTCGGTGAGATCCTTCCAGGTTCCGGCCACTTCCGGCACCTGCGCCTGGCCGCCGAGCTTGCCTTCGGTGCCCACTTCGCGCGCCACGCGGGTGACTTCCGAAGCGAAGGCATTGAGCTGGTCCACCATGGTATTGATGGTGTTTTTCAGCTCCAGAATTTCGCCCTTCACGTCCACGGTGATCTTGCGCGACAAGTCACCGCGCGCCACGGCGGTGGTCACTTCGGCGATATTGCGCACCTGCGCGGTCAGGTTGCCGGCCATCGAATTCACCGAGTCGGTCAGGTCCTTCCAGGTGCCGGCGACGCCCGGTACGTTGGCCTGACCGCCGAGGCGTCCTTCGGTGCCCACTTCGCGCGCCACGCGCGTCACTTCGCCGGCGAAGCGGTTGAGCTGGTCCACCATGGTATTGAGCGTTTCCTTCAGTTGAAGGATCTCCCCGCGCACGTCCACCGTGATCTTGCGGGACAAGTCGCCGCCCGCGATGGCGGTCGCCACTTCGGCGATATTGCGCACCTGCGCCGTCAGGTTGCCGGCCATCGAGTTCACCGAGTTCGGTCAAATCCTTCCAGGTGCCGGCGACGCCCGGCACTTCGGCCTGACCGCCGAGCTTGCCGTCGGTACCCACCTCGCGCGCCACGCGCGTCACTTCGGCGGCAAAGGCGTTGAGCTGGTCCACCATGGTGTTGATGGTTTCCTTCAGCTGAAGGATTTCACCCGACACGTTCACCGTGATCTTTTTCGACAAGTCGCCTTGCGCCACGGCGGTGGCCACTTCGGCGATGTTGCGGACCTGGCCCGTGAGGTTGGAGGCCATCGAATTCACTGAGTCGGTCAAGTCCTTCCAGGTGCCGGCGACGCCGCGCACCAGTGCCTGACCACCGAGCTTGCCTTCGGTGCCCACCTCGCGCGCCACGCGCGTCACTTCCGAGGCGAAGGCGTTGAGCTGGTCCACCGTCGTGTTGATGGTTTCTTTCAGTTGAAGAATTTCGCCCTTCACGTCCACGGTGATCTTTTTCGACAAGTCGCCATTCGCCATGGCGGTCGACACTTCAGCGATGTTGCGGACCTGAGCGGTCAGGTTCGATGCCATCGAGTTCACCGAATCCGTCAAGTCCTTCCAGGTGCCTGCGACGCCGAGCACGTTGGCCTGACCGCCGAGACGGCCGTCGGTGCCGACCTCGCGCGCCACGCGCGTCACTTCTCCGGCGAAGGCGTTGAGCTGGTCCACCATGGTATTGACGGTTTCCTTCAGCTGAAGGATCTCGCCCGACACGTTCACGGTGATCTTTTTCGACAGGTCGCCACCGGCGATGGCGGTCGCCACCTCGGCGATGTTGCGGACCTGCGCGGTGAGGTTCGACGCCATGAAGTTCACGTTGTCGGTGAGGTCTTTCCAGGTGCCGGCGACGCCCGGCACCTGCGCCTGTCCGCCGAGCTTGCCTTCGGTACCCACCTCGCGCGCCACGCGCGTCACTTCCGAAGCGAAGGCGTTGAGCTGGTCCACCATCGTGTTGATGGTGTCTTTCAGTTCGAGAATTTCGCCGCGCACGTCCACGGTGATCTTGCGGGACAAGTCGCCGCGCGCCACCGCGGTGGTCACATGCGCGATGTTGCGCACTTGCGCGGTGAGGTTGCCGCACATGGCGTTCACGGAGTTGGTCAAATCCTTCCAGGTTCCAGCGACGCCCGGCACGATGGCCTGGCCCCCGAGCTTGCCGTCGGTGCCCACTTCGCGCGCCACGCGCGTCACTTCCGAAGCGAAGGAGCGCAGCTGGTCCACCATCGTGTTGATGGCTTCCTTCAGCTGGAGAATTTCGCCGCGCACGTCCACGGTGATCTTCTTCGACAAGTCGCCGTTCGCCACGGCGATGGTCACGTCGGCGATGTTTCGCACCTGCGCGGTGAGGTTCGACGCCATCGAGTTCACCGACTCGGTGAGGTCCTTCCACACGCCGGTCACTTCATGCACTTGCGCCTGACCGCCGAGCTTGCCCTCGGTGCCGACCTCGCGCGCCACGCGCGTCACTTCCGAGGTGAACACGCCGAGCTGCTTGATCATGGTGTTCACGATGGTGGCGGACTGCAGGAACTCGCCTTTCAGCGGGCGGCCTTCAACGTGCATGCGCACCGTTTCCAGCAAGTCGCCTTGCGCCACGGCGGCTACCGCGCGTGTCACTTCGCGGGTCGGCCAGAGCAAATCGTCGATCAGGGTATTGACGGAATTTTCCATCTCCGCCCAAGCACCGCCGGAAGCACCGAGCTTCACGCGTTGTTTGGTTTTTCCTTCCTTGCCGACCACCTGGCCGACGCGGTCCAACTGTTGCGCCATGCGTTCATTGGTGGCGACGATCTCGTTAAAGGTGTCGGCAATCTTGCCCTCGATCCCGAGATGGTCGCCCGCGAGGCGAACGGAAAAATCACCGGCGCGCATCGCCTGGAGCGCATGCAAGAGGTGATGTAGCTCAAATGCGGTTTTGCCGTTGTTTCCAACCTCCGGTACCGGCGCACCGTTTGTGACCATTGCGTCACTGCTAGGCTGAATTGACATTTACGTTCTCCTGGGCCGTTCGGCGCCTTTCACGACGTCTGACTACGGCAATAACAATTCGCGCACGGGACGCCTCTCGGGGCGGGAGGCATTCCGAGTTTCGCTACCGTGAGCGACAGGGTGGTCAGGGGTATCCCTCATGTGCGGCGCTGCCGCCGCGACTGCTGCTGAGCACTTCGGATGCTCTCAGCGGCGCAGCTTAACCTATTGGCGCGCCCACCGGTTCTGGCCCGTCCTCAAAAAAAAGTGATGGTAATAAGGTCCGTAAACGCAGAGTTCCATTGTTAACTCCGCGGCAGCCTGGTCACTGCCCCCAGCCGGATTCGGGGCACCCAAAAACAGCGGCGCCCGGATTCAGGATCCGGGCGTGCTTTCGCGCCTGTTTTTCGGCTTCAAACCCCGCCGGCCAAGGGGATTATTTAATCAGTTCGCCAATTTTGGTGATGATCGGCTTCGGCGTGGCGTAAATCTTCTTAACCAAGGCCTCCAGTTCCTCGCCGGTTGCCGGAGCGAGATCCAGCTTGCGCTGCTTCACCTCCGCAATGAATTCCGGGTCCTTCATGGTCGCATTGAAGGCATCGCGCATCATTTTCAGCACGGCGGGCGGCAGGTCGGGCGGTGCCACGAAGGGGCGGCCGATACCCTGGCCGGCGTAGAGGAATTCGATCGCCTTTTTGGTGTCCTCGTCCTTGGCAAACTGCAGGACAAAGGGGACCTCCTTGATCTCGGGATTCGGCTGCGCACCGCCCTGGAACAGCAGGGTGACGGTCTTTTTTTCCACCCAGTCCGGACGCTTGCCATGGACGCTGTCCAGGCTCTCGCAGATGCCGTCGACTTCGCCGCGTTCCATGGCCAGGAACACGTCCGAGGACGACGGATAGCCGCCAACCAGCTTGATCTTCATCCCGAGCAGCGCATTGAGCGCCTTGGGATAAGAGTGGGTGCCGGTGCCCGGGCCGGTGTCGCCCATGATGATTTCGGTCGTGAACAGGTCTTCCGCCTTTTTCACCTTGGCGTTTTTGTAGGCGATGCAGACGTTGGTTTCGGTTGTCGGTGTCCCGAGCCAGGAAATTTTCGTCGCATCGAAACGCGCCCCTTCCTGGCCGGTCAGCGGGCCGAGTGGCGCATCGCGTGCGATGATGCCCATCACTGTCCCATCCTTCGCCGCCGCGGAATAGATGTGCGCGGCGGCGGTGTAGCTGCCGGCCCCCGGCATGTTTTGTGAAACGACGTTCGGCTTGCCGGGCATGTGCTTGCCGATGTGCCGCGCGACCGTGCGCGCCCACAAATCGTAGCCGCCGCCCGGGCCGAAGCCGATGATCATCTGCACGGTCTTGCCGGACAGATCGGGCGCCTGGGCGGATGCGCTCAGCGTTCCCGCCACCAGCAGCGCCGCGGCCAATCCAAGCAAATGACATGCTGATCTTTTTTTCATGAGCTGTTTCCTCCACACTTCCAAACGGGCCACCCGCCACGGGAAGCGTGGCAATGCCCAAGTTGCGGTTTTCATAGCAAATCACCGGCGGATTGAACATTGCCCGGCTCGGCGGCAGCGAGGCTAAGGCCGCGCGAATTGTCTCAGGGGGCCTAACGCATACCACGCAATGTCGCGGTCGGATTCTCGCCGAAATACTCTTTGTAGTCGCGCGCGAACTGGCTCTTGTTGTGGTAGCCCACCGAAGCCGCGACTTCTCCCACGCGTCCGCCGCGAACCTGCGCCTCCAGCAGGCTGCGCCGCGCGTGCAGCAGGCGCACGCCTTTGAGATATTTCTTCGGGCTCGCGCCGCGATGCTGTTTGAAGCCGTAATAGAGCGTGCGCGCGCTGACCCCGGTTGCGGCGGTGAGGTCTGCGATATCGATCGGCTTCATGTAATTTTCGGATACGAATTGTTCGGCGCGCCGAACGTAATAGGGCGCTACCCGGGTGGAGCGGTCGGCAATGGAAGCGCTGTCGTGTACCCCTAAACTGCGCAGCAACAACAGCGAAAGCAGCCGCTCGGCGTGCATGGCCGCCGCGGCGTCCGACAAGGTGGAATGATCGCTGTTCAAGTCATGAATGATGGTCTCGATGAAACGCGCCAGCGCCAGCGACCGCGAGAGGTGAATGAGCGTGAGCGGCTGGTCGCCCAATTCTTCGGTCGATTTGAAGGCGGCGAGGTTCACCACTTCGCGTCCGATCCGCAGATTCAGCAGATCGCATTGTCCTTCCCATCGCCGGCGCAACACGCCGGCCGCGCTGACGACCAGCGCATCGCCCGGTTTCACCTTGATCCAGTTTTCGCCCTGGCTCGCTTCGAATTCTCCGCGCAGCGGAATATGCAGGACCACGTGGTGATCGGGGGTGCGGAAGGTGGCCGTCTCGCATTTTGCTTCGCAATTCCAGCTCAGGAAGCGCAGGTCGATGCGACCGATGCGCGCGTGCGCTTCGTCATAGCCAATGAAGCGGCCGGAATTGGTGACGGCAAAAGAGCTGCGTCCGGCGGAAAAATCCAGGATACGCTGGCGCGTGGAAAAAATATCCGCGGCGGCAAAATGCTCGCAGCGGTTCATCAAATCGGAGCAGCTTTTGATCCACTCCGAAACGGCAACAGAGCTGGAACTGACGGTGGCGGCCATCGTCCCGGCAATATAGGCAAGGTCGCACAAATTTGCACCTGGGCGCAAGCTTTTGCGCGCCCGGTACACTCGTTGCGCTCTGCGTATGGACAAGGCAAGGCCCGCTGGCGTCAATAGCCGCTTCCGCCTAATTCCACCTCAGGAGCCATTTGCCGCATGTTGACGACGGACCAACGTAAGACCCTGATCCATGTCAGCGGCATGGACATCGAGCTGGAACGGCGGGGGCGCGGCCAGCCCCTGCTGCTGCTCTATGGCGAGGAGAGCCTGGAGCCCGACGCTCCCTTTATCGACGAACTGGCCAAGGATTTTGAGCTTTTCATGCCGTCCCCGCCCGGCTTCGGGCATTCCGAGCGCCCGGACTGGATCAGCAATATCGACGACATCTCCTACATCTATCTCGACCTCATCGAGAAACTAACGCTGAAGAATTCGCCGGTGGTCGCCTTCTCCTTTGGCGGCTGGCTGGCCGCCGAGATCGCGACCAAGGACGACTCCTTCATTTCCAGGCTGATGCTGGTCGGCGCCTATGGCATCAAAGCCGGCGGACCGTATGACCGCGACATCGCGGATTTCTGGTCCCTGCACCCATCCGAAGTGCTGAAGCTGAAGTGGCACGATCCCGAAAAGGGCAAACGCGACTTTCCTTCCATGCCGGAGGAGGAGCTTACGACCGTCGCGCGCAATGTGGAGTCGCTGGCGCGCTTTTGCTGGGAACCCTTCATGCATAATCCCAAGCTGAAGCGGCGGCTGCATCGCATCAAGGTGCCGACGCGGCTGATCTGGGGCGAACATGACGGCATCGTTACGCCGGCTTATGGCAGAGCTTATGCCGACGCCATCCCGGGCGCGACCTTGCAGGTAATCCCCGGCGCGGGGCATTTCCCGCAGCTTGAGCAAACTGATGCCTTCATGGCGGCGCTGCGCGAATTCTTGCGCTAACGCCTGCCCAACCGAGCAATAGGAACAAGACCATGCAGGCCTGGCACTTCACCGAGATGCCCTATCCGCATGCTTCGACCGCGGAGAACCTCGAGTCGATGCGCGTGACGATTCCCAGCAGGCTCTACGATCCGAAGGTCGGTTCGGATCTTTACAACCGTTACCTCGACGAGCACGTGATCGCCGACGAGCTCGGCTTGAACATCATGCTCAACGAGCATCATCAGACCGCCACTTGCCTGGATGCGGCGGCGCCGCTGATAGCGGCGATCCTGGCGCGACAGACCAAGAACGCCCGCATCTGCATTCTGGGCAATCCGATCGCCAACCGCGGCGACCCCATTCGTATCGCCGAGGAAATGGCGATGATCGACAACATTTCACGCGGGCGCCTGGACGTCGGCATCGTGCGCGGCGTGCCCTATGAAATATTTGCCGCCAACACCAACCCGACGCAGACGCTGGAACGTCTCTGGGAAGGCGTCGACCTGATCGTGAAAGCCTGGACCAGCCATGATGGGCCGTTCAATTTCGAAGGCCGCTTCACGCATCGGCGCGTGGTGAACGTATGGCCACGCCCGTATCAGCAGCCGCACCCCATGATCTGGATCACCGGCTCCAGCGACTATGACAACATCAAGAAAGTGGCAAGCCGAGGCTATGTGTTTGCGACCTTCCTGCAGCCGCATGACAAGGTGAAGCTGATGTTCGATGCCTATCGCTCGACCATGGCCGATCACGGGCTGCCGGGCGGCGCGGGGATGGCTTTCATGCCGCTCGTCTACACCGCTGACTCCGAGGAGGAGGCGGAAAAGGGCGCCAAAGACCTCACCTGGTATATGCAAACAAAAACACCCCCGCAGTTCCGCAATCCGCCCGGCTATGTCGGCGTCGAAACCAACGTGAAGGCGCTGCAAGGCGCCTATACCGGCCGCACCGACGCGGTGCGTGCCAAAGGCATGGATTATCTGCGGGAGCAGGGTGTGCTGATGTACGGAACGCCGGATTCAGTCGCAAAGCAGGTGAAGCGTTACTATGATCTGGTCGGCGGCTTCGATCATCTATTGATGATGCAGCAGGCCGGCTTCCTCGATCACAAGCGCACGGTCCGTTCGATGACGCTGTTCGCCAAGGAGGTTTATCCGCAGATCAAGGATTTGCCGCGTACCGTGATGCAAAAGGCGAAAGCGATGGCCTGATGCGGCAAGGCAAGTTCATTTCCATCGACGGCTTACGAACGCACTATTTGGAGGCGGGCGAAAGCCATCGCGGACGAAAGCCGAGCATATTGCTGCTGCATTCGGCGGAATACGGCGGTGCCGCGGAGTTTTCCTGGGAATTCAACCTTGACGCGCTCGGCCGGCATTACCACGTGCTGGCGCCCGATCACCTCGGCTTCGGACTGACCGACAAGATCTTCGATTTTGACGGCCAGTTCGATCGCCGTATCGCACATATCAAACGCTTCATCGAAGTGATGGGCGTCGGCCCGGTGCATGTGATGGGCTCGTCGATGTCAGGTGGACTGAGCCTGACGGTGGCGGCGCGTAGTCAGCCGGATTGGCCAATCATGAGCATTGTCTGTTGTTCCGGCGGAGGCGACGCGCCGGACAACGACCAGCGCAAGATCATCAACAGCTATGACGGTTCACGCGAGCACATGCGGCGCATCATCGAGGTGATGTTCGTCGATCCGAAATGGCCGGGCGATGAAGCCTATCTGGATCGCCGCTGGGAGATGTCGCTGGTGCCGGGTGGCTGGGAAGCCACGTCCGCCGCGCGCTTCAAGGCGCCGTTCCGCACGGCGGGCGGCAAGCGCGAGCGCGACAATATCGACTACGCCGCCATCCGGGTGCCGACCCTGGTGATGGCAGGCAGGCTCGATTGCCTGCGCGAGCCTGGCTATACCGATACTTTCGTGCCGAAAATCCCGCGCGCATCGCTGCATGTGTTCGAAAAAGCCGGGCACATGGGCAATATCGAATGCGCCGATGAATTCAACGAGCGTGTGCTCGCTTTCCTCGTCGAGCAAAAGGTGCCGGCATGAGCGGCGAGGACATGCAACAGGTTTTTCGGACCGCGATGCGGCGCGTCGCCAGTACGGTGGCGATCGTCTCCGCGCAACATGATGAGGAACGGCACGGCACCACGGCCACTTCCGTCACTTCCATCAGCATGGAACCGCCTTCGCTGCTGGTCTGCTTCAAACAGGCCAGCCGGCTACATCACTTCCTGCATGAGCAGGCGCGTTTCTGTATTAACGTGCTGCATACGTCCAATCTCGACGTCGCCAAGATCTTCAGCAGCAACGCCACGGCGGCGGAACGCTTTGCCGTTGGTGATTGGCGGCGGAATGCCGAGGGCATGCCTTATCTCGCCGATGCTCAGGCCAATTTGTTCTGCTGCAAGGAGCAGGAAATCAACTACGGCTCGCACACAATCTTCATAGGCCGGGTATTGCAGGCATTGGCGCGCGAGGACATCTCTCCGCTGTTGTATCGCGATGGCCGCTATGGCGCGGTCGCGCCGGACGTCGTGCCGGTCAAGTAAGAATTTAGGCCCGTTTCTTTGCCGTCGCGCGAACCCGGCGTGGGCGGGCGCGCTGCGCGCCGCGGCGCGTGCCACGGGCCCGGCGCGGGTGAGCCTTGCCGCCTTGTCTCAGACTCTCGCGCAGCGCTTCAAGTACGCTGCTCGGCTTGGCCGGCGTCTCGGGCGGCTGGAATTCCTTGATCTTGCGGCCGGCCTTCTTTGCCTTGATCAGGGCCTTCAGGGCGGTCTCATAGTGATCCTTGAACTCCGAAGGCTGGAATTTGCCCATCTTTTTCTCGATCAACAGCTGTGCCACTTCCAGCAATTCGCCCCCGACCTTGGACTTCTTCGTGCCGCGAAAGACTTCCTTGGCATCGCGCACTTCCTCCGGCGAACGCAGTGTCGTGGCGAGCATGCCGCTTTCGCGCGGCTCCAGCAGCACCACATGGTCGCGCTCGTGCATGATCACCGTCGCCAACGCGCCGATTTCTTTCTTGCCCATCGCGTCTCGCATGACGGCGAAAGCTTCCTGTGACGCGTCATCGTTAGGCGCGAGAAAATAAGGGCGATCGAAGTAAAGCGGATCGATCTCCTCGCGCGGGACGAACTTGGTGATTTCCATCACCCGGGTGCTCTCGAGCGCGATCTTTTCCAGGTCCTCCTCCTCCACCTCCACGGTGGAGCCCTTGCTGATCTGGTAGCCCTTCACTTGCTGCTTGCGCGGGACTTCCTCTCCGGTCTCCTCGTCCACCATGCGCATGCGCAGGCGGTTGCCGGTTTCGCGGTTGAGCTTGTGAAAGTGCACCTTGTTTGCCGCAGTGACTGCCGGATAGAGAGCAACCGAGCAGTTCACCAGCGAAAGACGCAGATAGCCTTTCCAGATAGATCGCGCGGCCATGGCGCTCCTTTGCTCAGCGTCCGAAATAAAACAGCCAGAGCAGGGCAAAAATAACAATGATGGAGCCGAGCCCCACGATCAGCACGGTGCGCACGTTTTGTCCGGTGACGCCTTGCCGCGCCTCGTTGGTAGACTTCACCGCACGCGTCGATGTGGAATCCGGGTTGGGATTACGGACATCCATTGACTGGCTCCGTTTTGCAATGCACGTGTTCGGTTGCAGTAGAATCCAACGCGGGGGCGACGCCATAGTTCCGGCCTTGGAGTGACGTGCGGAACCTTGCGCCTGCGCCGCCGGTTGACCTTGCATGAAGGCATGGCAGGCCACGCGGAAGTTCTGGCTGGAAATGGCCGCGCTGCTGGCTGCGGCTGTGCTGGCATCCGTCATCGTTGCGCCGGCGCTGGGGCAGGGTGCGTCACCTCCCGCGCCGGGCTCGCCGCCATGCTCGCCCTCATTGCCGCCGGGTTCACCCGGTTCGGTGACGAGCGGTGCGGGCGAGCCGCTCAATCCGGCAACACCGCCGGATAATCTGAGCCAACGTCTGGCGCAATCGGACGGTGTGATCTGCCCGCCGCCTGCCGTCGACCCGGAGATAAGATTGCCGACGCCGGAGAGCGGAAGAACGCCCGTCATTCCACCCCCGGGCAGCCCGGGCGGCGATCCCAGCATCCGCCCAAAATAGAGTGTCCTACGAGCCTTTGCCCGCGCCGAAGAAGGCCTTCATATCGGCGCTGAAGCTCTTTCGCGGCTCGTCGGCGACATAGAACATGTGACCGCCGGAATAGAGGTTAAGTTGTACGCGCTCCGGCTGGGTAAACGGCGGCAGGTGATCGATTACGTAGCGGCTCGGCATATAGGGAGTGACGAGGTCGCTGACGCCGTGCGCTATCACCAGGCGGAACGACGGGTTGTACGCCAGCAAAATCCTCAGGTCGTCGCTCGCGCTCGGCTCGCCGCGGCCGCCTTCGCGCCAGTTCCAGTTGCCATTGGTTTCCGTCGACAGCAGCACGTAGGTGATGTCCGTTTGGAAGCCGAGCTCGTCCCGCGCATAGCCGACAAAAGCGCCGGCATAAGCGCGGGTGAATCCGTCCAGCACCGGATCGCCGCCGCGCTCGCTGCGGCTCTCGGGGAAGGGATCATCTATCCCGAAAGAACCGTCATAGCGGCTCAATGCCATTCCGTCGGCGGAACGCAGCCCCTTCAAATAAAGCTCGCGCAGGAAGCCGCGGGCTTTCGCCACGTCCTCCTCTGAGATGCCCGTCATGTTCGCGACCCGCGCATAGAAGGCGCGCGCCGCCTCGCCTTGCGGTGGCGGGCCGGCAAGCGTGGTCAGATATTCGGTCATGGCGAAGCGCTCGGCTTGCGCCAGTGCTTCCTTGCTCATGGATTTCGTGCGCTCGAGCTCGGCGGCGACGAGCGACGGCAGATTGAGCGCCGCTCCGAGCGCAAAACGGTCGCCGCCAAAGGTGAAGGCGCCCTCGATCATCGGCGACACCATGACGACGCCGGAGACGGCGATGCCCTGGTCCTGCTGCAAGGCACGGGCGACCTTGGCGGCGCGGAAACCGCCATAGCTCTCGCCCAAAAGATATTTCGGCGAGCCGCTGCGTCCGTTCTTGGCGATGTAAAGCGCGATCACCTTGGCAAAGAAATCCGCGTCGCGCCGCACCCCGCGGAAAGCGTCGTTGCCGTCCGACTTGGCTGCGCGCGACCATCCGCTGCCGACCGGGTCGATCATCACCAGGTCGGTGAATTCGACCCAAGTCTGCGGATTGGAGCGCAGCTGCGCCGTGGCTGCATCGTTACGATCGCCAAACTGCAAGATCTTCGGACCGACCAAGCCGAGATGCAGATAGGCGGAAGCGGCTCCCGGCCCGCCGTTGAAACCAAAGGTGAGCGGCCGGGGCGCATCGCCAACACCCTTGGCGACATAAGCCGTGTAGAACACCGCGGCGGTCTGCTCGCCGGACTGGTCATAAAGCGCCAGCGTTCCCGCCGTGGCGGTATAGGCGAGGGTTTTGCCGCTTGCCAGTTCAATGCTGTGCTCGGTGACGGAGTCGCCGGGCAACAGCCGCAGCACGCCGGAGGTCGCTTGACGGCGCTGCTCGGTTGGCTGCTGTTGCTGCTCCTGCCGCTGCGGTTCCTGCCGTTGCTGCTGTTGCTGCTCCTGCCGTTGCGGCTGTTGCTGCTCCTGCCGTTGCGGCGGGCTGCCGCTCCGTCCTTGCCGCTGCTGTGCCGACACCGTGGCGGGAAGCGCCAGCGCCAGCGCCACGATCAACAGCTGACCGGTGATGCATTTAATTCGCGTCATCTGCTCGCTCACTCCAGTTCGACGTCGCCCTCTACATCAAATGTCAGGTTTAGGCCCTCAACACGAATCGTGGCCTTGGCCAGTAACGTCTCGTTGCCTTTCAAGCGACCCTCGGCCACCGCATCGCGCACAGCCATCTCAATTTCGCGCTGAGAGGTAATACCGACCTTCTTGAGAAATTTCCGCACCGTGGCGTTGAGCGTTTCCTCATTCATTACCTTCGTCCTTCTCCTCGGGTACAGCCGATGGCTCACTTGCCCCCGCGGCTGGGCAGAGCCTATGCTATTTTTGCTGGGGTGGCTCCCACCCCTTGCAGTCCAGACTGAGCGAATTTGATTGAGGTTTGAGCCAGCTACGTTAGAGCAGACAAGCCTAATAGCTGGTACACATCGATATTGACTAAGGCTTTCCTGCTGCCCAATTACGCGGAACTAATGGCGGCATCCAATGGTTAAGTCGTTGCGCATGCATTTTATTTCCCTGTCAGCGAGGCGAGTATGCCGCCTGTTACGCCCGTTCGGGTTTTGATCGTAGCCCCCCAATGAGTCCGATTGCGGCGAAATCGACGGTGCCTTCAGAGGATTTGCGCGACCGATGGTCGCGCGATTACCGCAGCGTCAGAGCGGAAACCGAAAGACGCGCTGGGCCCCTGTCCCCTGAGGATCAAGTGGTGCAGTCGATGCCTGACGCGAGTCCGACGAAATGGCATCGCGCGCATACCACCTGGTTCTTCGAACAATTCCTGCTGCTGGAACATGCCCCGCATTACCAGTGCTTCAATCCTCGGTTTGGCTATCTGTTCAATTCCTATTACGTCGCGGTCGGGCCGCGTCATGCGCGTCCCGAGCGCGGGCTGTTAACCCGGCCGAGCGCTCCCGAGATCGCTGCCTACCGTGCGCATGTGGATGCTGCCGTGGAGCGACTGTTTGCGGCGGGCGGTGAGGGGGCCACGCTGCAAAAAATCATTCCCGTTGTGGAGATGGGCCTGCACCACGAACAGCAGCATCAGGAATTGATCCTCACCGATATCCTGCATGCCTTCGCGCAAAATCCGACACATCCGGTCTATGACGATAGATGGCAGGCGCCAGCCTGTCAGCCCAACTCCACAGGCTTCGCTGACGTAGCAAGCGGTATTCACCCGGTCGGCCATGATGACGAAGGCTTCTTCTTCGACAATGAAGGCCCGCAACACCGGGTGTTTTTGCAGCCGGCGCGCGTCGCGCGCAATCTCGTGACCAACGCCGAATGGCTCGATTTCATGGCGGCAGGTGGATACGCCACGCCAACCTTGTGGTTGTCGGACGGCTGGGCAACGGTTGAGACGGAAGGCTGGGAAGCGCCCGGCTATTGGCAGAAGGTCGACGGCGAGTGGTTCGCGATGACACTCGGCGGCTTGCGTCGGGTAGACCCGGCAGCGCCGGTCTGCCATGTCAGTTACTACGAGGCGGACGCCTTCACGCGCTGGCGGGGCTGCCGCCTGCCTAGCGAGGCGGAATGGGAAGTGGCTGCGCGGGCGGGCGTGCTGGCCGAAGCTTTTGGCATCGTGTGGCAGTGGACGCAGAGCGCCTATGCGCCTTATCCCGGCTACCGGCCAGTGGAAGGCGCACTCGGTGAATACAACGGCAAGTTCATGGTCAATCAGATCGTCTTGCGCGGCAGCTCGCTGGCGACGCCGGAAGGCCACGCACGCGTGAGCTATCGCAACTTTTTCCCACCCTCGGCGCGCTGGCAGTTCAGCGGGCTGCGCCTGGCGGACGACGGCGGTTGACGCCGCAACCGGAATTCAAAACAAAATTGGTGCTTCATGGTCGCGTTAAAGAAGACAGTGCAGAAATTTGAACTTCCGCAGCACGCCTCGCCATTCGCAGCGGACGTGCTCAAGGGCTTGAGATCCACACCGAAGCGGCTTTCGCCGAAATATTTTTATGATTCGGCCGGCTGCGCGCTGTTCGAGCGGATCACCGATCTGCCGGAATATTACCTGACGCGCAGCGAGTTGCGCATCCTGCAGGACAACGCTGCGGCCATCGCCAGTTATATTCCGCCGGGCTCGGCGCTGGTGGAATTCGGCAGCGGCTCGAGCCGGAAGACGCGCATTCTGCTCGCCGCAGCGCCGCAGCTCGCGGCATATGTGCCGGTGGATATCTGCGGCGAGATGCTGGAGGAGGAAGCGGCCGGGCTGCGCAAGGAATTTCCGAAACTCAATGTCTTGCCTGTCGCGGCGGATTTTGCGCAGCCTTTCGATCTGCCGGCGGCGGTGCCCGCGTCGCGCGTCGGTTTTTTCCCCGGCTCGACCATCGGCAATTTCGAGCCGCACGAGGCAGCCACTTTCCTGCGTCACGCCGCTCAAATTCTTGGCCGCAACGCCATTCTTATTGTCGGCACCGACTTGCAGAAAGACAACAGCATCCTCAACGCCGCCTATAACGACGTTGCCGGGATAACCCGGGATTTCAATCTGAACATCCTCGTGCGCATCAATCGCGAGCTCGACGGAAAATTCGACCTCGCTAGCTTCGAGCATCACGCCTTCTATAATCGCGAGCGCCATCGCATAGAAATGCACCTCGCCAGCAACAAGCGGCAAAAGGTGCGGGTGGCGGGCGAAACCATCGAGTTCCGCGCCGGCGAGACCATTCATACCGAGAGCAGCTACAAATATTCGGTCGATTCATTCAACGCGCTGGCGCGCGGCTCGGGGTGGACGCCGGTGGCGTCCTGGCGCGACCCCGACCACTACTTCTGCGTCCATGCCCTTGCCTTGCGCTAACGGCGGGCGTCGGCCGGCACCATAAGCCTTTAGGTGAGTATTCAGGGCCTTGGATGCCCTGAGTGGTTCGTTATAGTCGCGGCCGCAAAATGACGGCAATAGCCGTCATTCGGTCAAACCCAGAGCGGGGACAGCATGAAAATCGTTGGCTTCAAGGGACAGGACGGGCGGCGCCTGGGCGTTGTCGAGGGCGATCAGCTCATCGACTTGCAGGCGGCGGATCCGAAGGCGCCGAGGGATCTCGGCCAGTGGCTGAATCAAAGCAAGGGCGATCTGTCCCCGATCGCCGATTTGGCCAAACGGGCACCGGCTTCGGCGCGCATGCCGCTTACGACAATTACTTATTCGCTGCCGGTGGCTGCTCCGGGCAAAATCGTTTGCCTGGGCCTTAATTATCTCGAGCATATCAAGGAAGGCTTCCAGAAGGACAACATCCCGAAATTTCCCACCATATTCATGCGCTGCACGACTTCATTGGTCGCGCATGATCAGCCGATGCTGCGTCCCTCCATGACCGACAGCCTGGATTACGAAGCCGAGATGGTCGTGATCATCGGCAAGCGCGCCAAGCATCTGACGATGGCCAACGCACTCTCATGCATCGCCGGTTATTCCTGCTTCAACGACGGCTCGGTACGCGAATTTCAACGGCGCACCAGCCAATGGGACATGGGCAAGAATTTCGACGCCACCGGGGGTTTCGGGCCGTGGATGATCTCGGCGGATGAAGTCCCGCCGGGCGGCAAGGGCCTGAAGATCGAGAGCCGGCTTAATGGCAAGGTCATGCAATCCGACAACACCGACAATATGATGTTCCCGGTGGCGGAGACGCTTGTCGACATCAGCCAGGCCATGACGCTGGAACCCGGCGATGTCATTGTCACTGGCACGCCTTCGGGCGTCGGCTTCGCGCGCAAGCCTCCGGTCTGGATGAATGACGGCGACATTTGCGAGATCGACATCGAGGGCGTCGGCCTTCTTCGCAATCCGATCAAGGCATCAAAGCCGGCCGCGCGGTAGTTGAGCGGAGGCTACCCGACGGGCGCCGGAGACAATCACTATTGCTCCGGCGCCGCCTTGACACAACAGTCCAGGTTCATCGAGCGTGTTCGCTCCAAGGACTGACTGCTCTATAATGCGGCCGGAGGCGCGACGACCCAAGGAGAACAGCATGCCGATTTCCACCGCGAAAAACGACGCAGGCGCGACCGGCCTGTCGCGTTCTCCGGAGGAAACCCAGACGCTGCGCAGCGCTTACTATGAGCGCATCGGCCGTAAGCATATGGCGCCGCTGTGGGAGGTAATGCGCGACCTGGTTCCGAACGAGCCGGCGACGCCATTCGTTCCGGCGCTTTGGCGCTTTGACGATTTCAAGCCGATGGTGTTTGAGAGCGGCGAGCTGATCACCGCCAAGGAAGCCGAACGCCGGGTGCTGGTGCTGGAAAATCCCGGCATGCGCGGAAAATCAGCCGTCGCGCAATCCCTCTATGCCGGCATCCAGCTTGTGCTGCCGGGTGAAATCGCGCCGCCGCATCGCCACACCGCAAGCGCGATCCGTTTCATTCTCGAAGGCGAGGGCGCCTATACGCAAGTCGACGGCGAGAAGACGGAAATGCGTCCGGGCGACTTCGTCATCACGCCGGGCTGGACCGCGCACGACCATGGCAATGACACCAAGCAACCGATCATCTGGCTCGATGTGCTCGATTTGCCGATGGTGAACTTTTACGCGGCCGCTTTCTTCGAGGATCTGGGTGATGAGCCTCAGAACACGCGGCGTGAGCATGGCGACTCGATCGATCGTTTCGGATCGGGCGTCCTTCCCGACGGCAGTGATATCTCCCTCAGACGCAGCCCGATCGTCAATTATCCTTACACGCGCATGAAGCCGATTTTGCAGCGCCTGCAGCGTTCGGGCGATATCGATCCCCGGCACGGCGCGCGCGTCCGCTATGCCAATCCATTCAACGGCGGCTGGGTTACGCCGACCATGGGCGCGAATCTGGCGCTGTTGCCGCAGGGATTCAAAGGTCAGGCTTACAGGGCAACCGACAGCACCATCTTCGCTTGCGCGGAAGGGCAGGGGCGCACCTTCGTCGGCGATGCGGTGCTGGAATGGACCCGTAATGATGTCTTCGTTGTTCCGTCATGGAGAAGTTATAGCCATGAGACTGACGGCGAAGCGGTCTTGTTCTCCATTTCGGACCGGCCGGCGCAGGAAGCGCTCGGCATATTCAGGGAAGAAAGCGCAGATTGATGGCTGATGAGAGAAAGCGAAGGCCCGGCGATCCGCGGGCAGCCGCCGAAGCGGCTTTCAAGGAAGCAACCACGAAGCCGCTCGAGGCGCCTGCGCCGAAGCCGGTGGTGCCCAATGCCAAGGAATTGGTTTCCTTGCGCATTGATCGTGACATCCTGCATCATTTTCAGGAAGACGGGCCCGGCTGGCAGGACAGGATCAACGACGCGCTGAGAAAAGCGGCGGGCAAATAGACGCGCCGCCCAGCTTCGCCGCGAGGACGCTACCGTCAGATCCTCAGGCGACCTTTTCTCGCCCTCGTTCGACAAAGCCTTCACCATCGGCACGCAGTGATCGCATGATCGCGCTGCACTGCCACGCGCCGGGTCTGCCATCGATTTCATAAATGTTATAGCCGGCTGTCTCATCGCTGTGGGGCGGAGCCGAGGCCGACGGCACGCCGAAGGCGGGAATGCGCCGTTGCGGCCCGTCCAGCCAGATCAACGAATGCACATGGTTATGCCCGTGCAGCACCATGTCGGCGCCGTGCTCGGCCAAGACAGCGCGGAAATCGCGGGCATCCACCAAGCGGCGGAAACGCTGTCCGGGGCTGCTCTTGGGTGGGTGATGGATCAGCACCACGCGGAACAGGCCGTCGTCCTTAAGCCCGCGGAGCGTGCGGGCGAAACGCTCGATTTGCTCAGGTCCAAGCTCCCCCGTCGCCATGAAGGGAAGCGTCGGTACAGCAGTCGACAATCCGATCAGGGCGATGGAGCCACGCCGGCGGACGAAGGGATAAGTGATTTCCTGACCAACCAGCACCTGCACGGCATCGTTAGTCATGAACTCGCCCCAGTGCTTTCCGGAATGCTCGGCGGTCGCGCCGACATAGGCGTCGTGATTGCCCGGCACCACGGTGACGTCATGCGGGGTACCAAGCGCCTCCAGCCAGGCGCGCGCCGGCTCGAATTCCTTTTCCAGGGAAAGATTGATCAGGTCGCCGGTGATGGCGAGATGGTCGGGCTTGAACGCGCGCATATCGGCGATCAGCTCCGCAAGTACATCCCCTTGGTGGTGCGTGCGGCGCTTGCGGTGCCAGTTAAAAAAGCCCAGCGCGCGCTTGCCGGCGAGTTCGTGCAGCCGCGGCCTTGGCAAGGATCCGAGATGCGGATCGGACAGATGCGCCAGCCTGAACACCTCAGGCGCTGCCTATCAGAATGCCCGCGATAAAGACCAGCGTGCCTCCCACCACGATCTGGAATGCCGCCGACAGGAACGGCGTATCCATGTAGCGGTAACGGATATAGGCGATGGCGACGAGCTCGATCGCGACCACGATGACTGCAAGGATCGTCGCCAACCAAAAATCCGGGATGAGGTAGGGCAGGGTATGGCCGACGCCGCCGATGGTGGTCATGATTCCCGTCACCGTACCACGCACCCAGGGCGTGCCGCGTCCGGTTAGCGAACCATCATCGGAGGCGGCCTCGGCGAAGCCCATGGATATACCGGCGCCGACAGAGGCGGCCATGCCGACCAGAAAGGTCTCCCAGGTACTATGAGTGGCGAAGGCGGCAGCGAATAGTGGCGCCAGCGTCGAAACCGAGCCGTCCATCAGCCCGACGAGGCCCGGCTGCACATATTGCAGCAGGAACATCCGGCGCGCCGTTTCGTCTTCCTTTTCGCGCGCGCCCTTGGTGAGGATCTGCTCGCCCAGCTTTTGCGCCATGCCCTCGTGTTCGTTCTCAATCTCCGCCAGTTCATCGAGCAACTTGCGCACGGTCGCGTCGCGCGTGGTCTCCGCGGCCTTGCGGTAGAAGCGCCCGGCCTCGTATTCCATTGCCTCGGCGTATTTGCGCACCTCGCCCAGATTGAGCGACCCCATCAGCCAGATCGCGGGCTTCTGGATGAAGCCCTTGACGTCCTGGCGGCGGATCAGCGGCAGATAGTCCCCGAACTTCCCCCGGTAGAGATCGAACAGCATGGTGCGGTGGCGTACTTCCTCGTCCGCCATTTCCTCGAATACCTTGGCCGAGGAGGGAAATTGCGCGCGCAAACCTTCGGCGAATCCGCGATAGATGCGGCTGTCTTCTTCTTCATTGGTGATGGCGAGGGCTAGGATTTCTTGCTCGGAAAGATCGGAAAATCGCTTCACGGGGCGGCCTCTTCTGGGCTGGAAGGCTAGTCAGTTATATTGGAAGAATTCTAAACTATAAGGCCGAGCGATGGAAAAGACCAATTCGTTGGGCGATATCCCCGGCCGGTTGTGGGAATCCCTCGTTAGGCCCCTGCTGCATTTTTATTGGCGTTTCGCGCGCGGAATGACACTTGGCGTGCGCGGGCTGGTCGTGGACGATGCGGGGCGCATTCTCTTGGTGCAGCACAGCTATGTGCGCGGGTGGCATCTGCCAGGCGGTGGCGTGGAGCCTGGGGAGACCATGCTGCAGGCGCTGGCGCGGGAATTGGCTGAGGAAGGCAACATCCGCCTCTTGGGCGTCCCGCGTCTGCACGGCAACTTCTTCAATCTTCGTGCCTCAACGCGGGACCATGTCGCCGTCTATGTGGTGCGGGATTTCGAACAGGATGGACCGTTCAAGCCCAACCGCGAGATCACTGCCGCGTCTTTCTTTGCGTTGGATACGCTGCCGAACGATACCACTGCGGGCACGCGCGCCCGCATCGCCGAAGTGCTCGGCGGCGCTCCGGTGAGCGAGCATTGGTGATGCATCAGCCGGGCGATTGGACCGCAGCCATGCCAGATGCTAATCGCCGGGGCAGGGGTAGGGAATGAACGATCTGTCTTTGACCATTCTGCCGGAAAGCGCCGACGATGCGCAGCCGATCGAGCGCCTGCATGAGCGCACCTTCGGCCCCGGCCGCTACGCGCGCACCGCCTACCGCATCCGCGAGGGCGTCACGCACAACCTCGACCTGTCCTTCACCGCGCGCATCGGTACGCTTCTGGTCGGCTCGGTGCGGCTTTCACCCATCCACATCGGCGAAACGCCCGCGCTGCTGTTGGGCCCGCTGACGGTCGAGCCGCCGTTCCGTGATCGCGGCATCGGCCTCAGCCTGATCGAACGCGCGCTGCGGGAAGCGAAAGCAAAGGGGCACAAGCTGGTCGTGCTTGTCGGCGACGAATCCTATTATCAGCGCTGCGGCTTCCAGCGCATCGCCAAGGGCAGAGTCACCATGCCCGGCCCGGTCGATCCGCAAAGATTGCTGGTGGCTGAATTGTCCGATGCCGCCTTTGACGGCGTCAGCGGGCCTATCAGGCCGGAGTGGGGGAAGGTCTAGCGGCCTTCTCTTGCCCAGGTGAGCGCCAGGCTGCCGATCAGCAGCAGCAGCCCGATGAAGCCGGCGAAGACCGGCAAAACGCCGATGCCGCGCACCACGCTGGCATCGCGGATCCTCAGCCCGATCCAATCGTCGCCCTGGAAAATCCCGGTCGAACGTACGCCGAGGATACGCGGCAGGGTCACGCCTGAGGTCTCGGTCAGGCGGCGCGCATCTCCGCCGGTGGCGGCGGCCAGCGGTGCGAGCACTTCGGTTGTCGACGTGACCTCGGTGAATTCACGCGGATTGGCCGGCCCGATATTCACCAGGGTGGTCAGCTTGCCGTCGGTGGCGCGCCACAGGCCAAGTTCCCCGGCCGGCATGGAACCACGCCACAAGCCGGGCTGCGCCGATTGCAGTGTCAACGTCGTGGTGGTGCCGGATGGCGCGGTTACGGTCACCTCCCCGATCGTGTCGGCCATCGACTGGCGCTCGATTGAGAGCTCGCGGCCGTGGGAGGAGAGCCGCAGCGCCTCCTCTTCCAGTTCGGGTTGCTTCATCAGCCAATGCGAAAGCCGGCGCAGCAGGTCGAGATGCGGACCGCCGCCCTCGTAACCGCGCGCCCATAGCCATATGTGATCGGATAGGAGCAGGGCGATGCGGCCTTCGCCTTCGCGCGACAGCACCAACAGCGGCTTGTCATCGGCGGCTTGCATCACCGTTGCGCCCTCGGCCTTTCTGGTGTCCACCACGCGGAACCAGCGGCTCCAGCGCGGCGGGTCGGAGGCCGAGCCTTCGAGATCACGCGTCACCGGGTGGCGTTTGCCGACGTTGCTGAGTTGCGCGCGGAACGGCGTCTCGGTCACTTGCCCACTCGGCTCCGCCGGGAGAATGACTTCAAGCGGCGTGCGCCACAGGCTGGTGGAGCTGGCATAGTCCGGGCCTGCCGCGACCAGCACCGCCCCGCCGTTGCGCACATAGCGCGCGATATTGTCGAAATAGATGATCGGCAGCACGCCCTGGCGCGCGTAGCGGTCGAAGATAATGAGCTGAAACTCGTCAATCTTCTGCTGGAACAGCTCGCGGGTGGGAAAGGCGATCAGCGATAGCTCATTGATCGGGGTGCCGTCCTGTTTTTCCGGCGGGCGCAGGATGGTGAAATGAACGAGATCGACGCTGGCGTCGGATTTCAGCAGATTGCGCCAGGTGCGCTCCCCGGCATGCGGCTCGCCCGAAACCAGCAGCACGCGCAGTTTATCACGCACCCCATCGATGGAAACGACGGCGCGATTATTCACGGCTGTCAGCTCGCCTTGCAGCGGCGAGGCTTCGATCTCGACAATATTGGGCCCGGCATGCGGGATGTGAATATCAATCTGAACCGGCTGGCCCACCGCCACGTTGCGGGTTTCGATCGTCTCCCCGTCGCGCCGAACGGTGACCTGCGCGCTGCCGCCCGACGAGCCCTGGTCCTCGACGCGAAATGTGATTGCCTGCGCATGGTCGACGATGCCGAATCGCGGCGCGTTGATGAGGGCGACGCGCCGGTCGCGCTCATCCTTTGTGCCGGTGATCAGTGCATGAAGCGGTGCGGCGAAGCCGAGCGCGGCGGCTTCCGCCGGCACGTCGTGTACGCGGCCGTCGGTCAGGAGGATCGCGCCGGCAACTCGGTCCGGCGGTACGTCCGCGAGCGCCGAGCTGAGCGCCGAGAACAGACGCGTACCGTCGGTCTCGCCGTCCGACTGTCCGGCTTCGACAGTGCGGACTTCCAGCCCGGAGATGCGGCCAAGCCGCTCGATCAGCGCGGCGCGCGCGGCTTCCGTCTGCTGCAGGCGGTCGCCGAAATTCTGGCTCGGACTCTTGTCGACAACAACCGCGGCGACGGAGGTGAGCGGCTCGCGATCCTCGCGGGTGAAGGAAGGGTTTGCCAGCGCGAGCACCATCAGCAGCAGCGCGATCGTGCGCACCACCGCGCCGCGACTACGGGCGAAAAACAGCAACCCCGCCACAATCAGCGCAACAGCCAAGCCGGCCCACACGACATAGGCTGGAACCAGCGGCGCGAATGCGATGCCGAGATTCATGGGGCTCCTACTGTCCCAGCCGCTCAAGCAATGCGGGCACGTGAACCTGGTCAGCCTTGTAGTTTCCAGTGAGCGTATACATCACGATGTTCACGCCGGCGCGGAAGGCAAATTCACGCTGGCGCGGCTCACCAGGTGTGAGCGGCAGCATGGCTTGCCCGTCCGGCCGCATCGCCCAGGCACCGGCGAAATCGTTCGAGGTGATGATGATGGAAGAAACCCCGTCACCAGCCCGGGCGGGGCGGTCGCCGAGGTCCTCGTCGGCGGCAGGCAGAGCTTCCACCCAAAGGCGGCCTGCGTTGAAGCGGCCGGGAAAATCACGCAATAGGAAAAAAGTTTTGGTCAATACGTGATCGCCGGCTACAGGCTCGAGCTCCGGGATATCGAGCGACGACAAAATCTCGCGCAGCGCTAGCATGCCCGGCCCGCGCGAGTCGCCGCCCGGCCCCGGCGGTGCCTCGATGGCGTCGCGGGTGTCGAACAGCACGGTACCGCCCTGTTTCATGTAGGCGTCAAGCCGCGCCAGCGCCTGGGCCGAAGGTTTCGCCGCACCGGCAACAACCGGCCAGTAGATCAGCGGGAAGAAGGCGAGATCGTCACTCGCGATTTCCAGTCCCATCGGCTCGCCGGCTTCCAGCGAAGTGCGCTGGGCAAGAAACAGCGTCAGCCCTTCCAGGCCGATGCGGCTGATGCGATCAACTTCGGCATCGCCGGTGATGACATATGCAAGATGCGTCTGCAGCGATGCCTTCTTGGCGAAGTCATCGCTTTGTGCGAAAGCCCGGGGCGGCGCTGCGAGCGCAGCGGCCAGAATGCCGATCGCCACCATGGCGGTGGCCGGGCGCCGCCGGAAGCTCAGACGCGCGATACCGCCCGAGAGCCAGAACACCACAAGCGCGTCGAGCAACAATAGCCCGAGCGCCGCGAGCAGGATCGGCCCGCGCAAATCGTGCGGCTCGCCGAGGCGATATTGATCGCGGCGGGCGTTGAGCGGAGAGAAATCCAGCCGAGCCAGCCGGTCGGCGGGCCGCAGCGTGTTGACCGCGATCAGTCCTTCCGGCGGACCGTAAAATCCGGGCGGATGCTCGGCGTCGGCACGGCCGGAGAAATCCGCGGGAATTGGCCGCGCCGACGGCGGCGGCGGAACGAAAGCGCCGAAGCCGTCAAGCACCCGGCTCGGCGGCACGACTTCGCGCGGTGCCCGCCGGTCGTCGGCTTCGTTCTCGGCAGCGGCGGGGTTGCCTGCGATCGCTACGATGCGCTTGAGCATGTCGACGAAGGTGCCGGAGATCGGCAGGTCCGACCAGCGCATATCGGCGGTGATATGGAACAGCACAACAACGCCCTTGCCACGGCGCGCGGCGGTGACAAGCGGCGTGCCGTCCGCGAGCGTCGCCCAGGTGCGATCGGAAAGCTCGGCATCCGGCTCCGCCAGAACCTGCCGGCTCACGGTGACGTCGGTCGGGACCGCCATGCCGCTGAACGGGCCTTCGCGCGAGAAACCTGAGAGGTGCTGCGGCTGGTCCCAGCTCAAGCTGCCACCAAGAGTACGGCCGCCACGCCGCAGGCGCACCGGCACGAGATCGTCCTCGGAAGCGGCCAGGCGCGGGCCGGCAAATCGCACCAGCACACCGCCGTCCTCGATCCATTTGGTCAACTTCTCGCGCGCTTCACCGATAACATTGCCGACATCCGCAAGCATCATGATCGGCAAATTCTGGCCGAGGAATTGCGACACCGCTTCTGCGGGTGCCGCGCTTTCCGCCAGCCGTACATCGGCGAATGGGTTAAGCGCGCGCGAAAGATAATAGGTCGAGGCCAAGAGCGGCTGAGCCGTATCGCTGGTCGAGCCGGAGATCACACCGATGGCGCGCCGCCGCCAGCGTTTGTCGAGCAGTTGCACCGCTCCGGAGGAACGTTGCGCCGCGACTTCGATCCGGGCGATGTCATTGCGGATCTCGACCGGCAGCTGGAACTCGGCTTCGGTTTCAAGTTCCGTCGAGGCAAAAGCATAGCGCGCCTCGCCGAGCGGCAATCCTTTGAGGTCGAGCGCGCGCAAAACGCCGGATTCCTCGCTGCCGCTTTCCGTGCGCAACACCTTCACCGTCAGCGCGCCGGCGGCATTTTCTGCGGCGGCGAGTGCATGCGCCGGCGGCAACCCACCTTCGATCACGCTAAACCGGCGCGCGCCGAGGATGCGGTTGAGTCCTTCAATGAATTCCTTGCCCTGGCCGAGATCGATGCCATCCGACAGCCAGATCAGCTCGGCATCCGGCGAGCCGCTGACAAACCGCTCAATCATCGGCAGCGCTTCCGCGCGCAAAAGAGCGTGCGGCTTCGGCTTCAGTTGGCGCAGCCGCACGCGCGCGGCGCCTGCGGTACCGATGGAGACGTCACGCGCGCTTTCCGAAAGCGGCACCAGCGCCACGCCGCGGTTGTCGTTTTCCGCCTGCACAACGAGATCATCGGCGGCGCGCAGCCGGGCATCCCAGGTGGAGGCGGCGGTCCAGCCGTCGTCGATCAGCACGGCTAACGGCGTGGCGCCGCCTACTGTGGCGGTGGAAGGATTCCACTGCGGTCCAGCCGCGGCGAGGATGACCAGAGCCGCCAAAAGCAGCCGCAGCAATGTCAGCCACCATGGCGTACGCGAAGGCGTCTCCTCCTTCGGAGCAATATCGAAAAGCATACGGGTCGGAGGAAAATCGACGCGGCGCGGGCGCGGCGGAATGAGCCGCAGCAGCCACCACAGCACCGGCAGGCCGAGCAGGCCGAGCAGCACCAGCGGTTGCGCGAAGACAAGGGGAAGCCCGGCAATCATGCGGACCTCGCCATGTAGCCGGCATGCCAGCGGTCAATGCCGGTATCGCCGGGCCGCACTCCCATGCGCGCATGCAGGGCCAGCAGCAATTCGCTGGCCGGCCGATCGGTGCGATGGATGGCAAAGCTCCAGCCCAGCCGGTCTGTCTCTGCTCGGACCTCCGCGCGGTGGCGCTCGATGCGCTTGCCATAGTCTGCGCGCCAGGTTTCCGCGCGGCCGGCGGTGATGCTGCCCGCTCCTTCCGGTTCGACGAACTGCACGCGTCCGGAATAGGGAAATGTTTCCTCCGCCGGGTCCACCGTCTGGACCACATGTCCTTGCGCGCCGCCGGCTGAAAGCTGCGCAATGGTCGCGCGCACGTCCGCGATCGGACTCCACAGATCCGACAGCAGCACCACTTCGGCCAGAGGCGATGGTGCGAAGGAAGGCGGCAGGCTTATGCGGTCTCCCGTATCGTGGATTATCGCCTGCGCCATTTTGTCGATAATGTTTCGGCTTGCGCTCGGCCGCATCAGGCCCGGTATGGCCACGCGTTCGCCGCCTTCCACCAAAATCTCAGCGAGCGCAAAGGCAACGACCACCACGCGTTCGAGCTTGGTATCGCTCGCAAGATTGGAGACGAAGCTCATGGAGGGCGAACGGTCGGGCCAGATCCAAACCGTGTGCGCAGCCTCCCATTCCCGCTCGCGCACGTAAAGATGATCGTCGCGCGCGGAGCGGCGCCAGTCGACGCGATGCGCCGGCTCACCGGAAACGAAGCGGCGATACTGCCAGAAATTTTCGCCCGAACCCGCGCGCCGACGGCCGTGCAGGCCGTGGATCACGGTTGCGGCGATGCGGCGGGCTTCCAGGATAAGCCGCGGCATCGCGACCGCAAGCGAGCGGCCTTGCCCGGTTGCCCGGTTGATTGTCGCAATTTCCTGTTCGCTCAACCGCGGGTCGGTTGCCATCTGGCTTATCCGAGCCGCGCTTTCAGCCGCGCGATCACAGCCTGGATGGTTTCCCCTTCCGCCCGCGCGGCGAAGGTGAGCGCCATACGATGCTTCAGCACCGGTTCAGCCAGCTCGGCCACGTCATCGATGGATGGCGCATAACGGCCTTGCAGCAGTGCGCGGGCGCGTACCGCCAGCATCAGGGCCTGGCTGGCGCGGGGGCCTGGTCCCCAGGCGATTAATTTGCCGATATCTCCTCCTTCGGGACCCGGACGGGCAGCGCGGACCAGCGAGAGGATGCCGTCGACGACGGACTCTCCCACCGGCAGGCGGCGGACGAGACGTTGCGCGGAGAGCAAATCGTCGGCGGTCATCGCCGCAGTCGGGCGCACTTCCTCGGCCCCGGTGGTTTCGAACAGGATGCGCCGCTCGGCGAGGCGATCGGGATAATCGACGTCGATTTCCATCAGGAACCGGTCGAGCTGCGCTTCCGGCAAGGGATAGGTGCCTTCCTGCTCCAGCGGGTTCTGCGTCGCCAGCACGTGGAAAGGACGGGGCAAGTCGTGGCGCGCGCCGGCGACCGTCACATGTTGCTCCTGCATCGCCTGCAGCAGCGCCGACTGAGTGCGCGGGCTGGCGCGGTTGATCTCATCGGCCATCAGCAGCTGCGCGAAGATCGGACCGGAGATGAAGCGAAAGCTGCGGGTGCCGCCGGCTCCTTCCTCCAGCACTTCGGCGCCGAGAATGTCGGAGGGCATCAGGTCCGGCGTGAACTGGATGCGGCGTGCATCGAGGCCAAGCGCGGTGCCCATGGTGTCGACCAGTTTCGTTTTGGCCAGGCCAGGCACGCCAACCAGCAGCGCATGGCCGCCCGAAAGGACCGTCACCAGAGCGCTGTCGATCACGCGTTCTTGTCCGAAGATTACGGCGCCAATCGCGTTGCGGGCGGCGCGGATGTGGGCGGCGCTCAATTCCGCCGCCCGGATAATCATGTCCTCGAGTTTTTCGGCGCCTTCTTCATTAGCCAGTCCCATAATTTCAGTCCTCGGTGGAGATGAAATTCAATCGATTCTGCCCTGACTCGGAGCTTACGCCATCTTCCGCCGGACTTGCCATGGATGCCATCCCGATATGGACCGGCAGGCAGACAAATACGTAGGATAAACCATGGCGAAGCAAGGGCAGCCGACAACCGGGATTGACGTAATAGCCAGTGCGGCAAAGCGCGAGGGTGGCAAAGGCCCGCCGCCGGTGCACTTGTGGAACCCGCCATTCTGCGGCGATATCGACATGCGGATCGCTGCCGACGGCACCTGGTTTTACATGAAAACTCCCATAGGCCGGCCCGCCCTGGTGAGGCTTTTCGCCTCCGTGCTGAAAAGGGAGGCAAACAAGTATTTCCTTGTCACACCGGTGGAAAAGGTCGGAATCGTGGTGGAAGACGCGCCTTTTCTGGCCGTGGAGATGCAAGCGCAGGACCAAACCGGCGATCGCGTGCTGCGGTTCCGTACAAATGTCGACGATTGGGTCGAGTGCGGGCCGGACCATGCCTTGCGTTTCGATCCAGAATCCGGCACCGGCGGGTTGAAGCCTTATCTGCATGTACGCCGCGACTTGTGGGCCAGGCTGACGCGGCCGTTGTTTTATGACCTGGTTGCCTTGGGTGAGGAGCGCGATGTCGAAGGCCGCCGGATGTTCGGCATCGCCTCGAAAAATTCCTTCTTCCCGATGGCGCCTGCCGAAACATTGCGGGAATTCGCCTGATGGGATCGGAGACATTCTTCGAGCGGGCGCGGGCGCGGCTCGCCCATGACGCGCCGCCCGCGCTGCACGATCCGAACGCAGTGCCGGACAAGGGCGACCATGAGCTGAATTTGGAAATGAAGGCGCTGTGGGCGGTGCGGCCGATCCGCCCGGCTGCGGTGCTGGTGCCGGTGGTGGACCGCGCCGAGCCCACCGTGCTGCTGACGCAGCGATCGGCGCATCTGCCGCAGCATCCCGGTCAGATTTCATTCCCCGGCGGCAAGATCGAGCCCACCGATGAGACGCCGCTCGCCGCCGCCTTGCGCGAGGCGGAAGAGGAGGTCGGACTGAATACGCGCTTTGTCGATCCGATCGGCTATCTCGATCTCTATATGACGACGCAGGGCTACCGGATCGTGCCGTCGGTCGCGCGCATCGCGCCGGATTACCGGCTCGAGCTAAACCACTCCGAAGTCGACGAGGCCTTCGAGGTGCCGCTGCGATTCCTGATGGAGCCGGCCAATCATCAAAAGCATAGCCGCGATTGGGAGGGGATTAAGCGTTATTACTTCGCCATCCCGTTCGAGCAGCGAAAAATCTGGGGCGTGACCGCGGGGATTCTGCGCAATCTCTATGAGAAGATTTACGCAGCCTGACTATTCCACCTTGCCGATCTTCTTCACCGCCTGGATCAGCCGTGCGCTGTCGGACTCCACGAACTTCGCGAATTCCGCCGCGTCCTGATAGGCCGGCGGGCTGCCGGCGGTTTCGTAGATTTTTGTAACCGCCGGATCCGCCATCGCCTGCTTCATGGCGTCGCGCAGCCGCCGCACGATCGGCTCCGGCACGCCCTTGGGCGTGAACAGCCCGGCCCAAATGTAGAATTCGACGTCCTTGTAGCCGAGTTCCTTGAAGGTCGGCAGATCGGGGAAGCTTTTGACCCGCTCGGCGCCCCAGTTGGCGAGGACGCGCATCTTGCCGTCGTCGACTTGCGGCTTCAGCACGCCCGGCGCGGAAGCGAGCGCCTGGATGGTACCTGACAGCAGCGCAGTAACCGCCGGACCGGCGCCGCGGAACGGCACATGCAGCAGCTTGATCCCGGCGGCGTTGGCAAACATCTCCATGGAGACATGTAACGTGCCGTAGGGGCCGGACGAGCCGTAGGGGATTTCACCCGGACGTTTCTTCGCGTCGTCGACCAAATCCTGCAAGGTCTTCCACGGCGCGGAAGCCGGCACCGCGAGCAAGGTCGGGTCCGCCAGGATGCGGGCGACCGGCGTGAACTGCGACACCTCATAGGCAGGCGGGCGTCCGAACAGCCGGTCGGCTTCCGGCAGCACCGCCAGCGACGACAGCGTGATAAGCAGCGTGTAGCCGTCAGGCTCAGCGCGCGCGGCGGCGGCATTGCCGAGTGAACCACCGGCGCCGGCGGCGCGGTTGTCGATCACCACCGGCTTGCCGAGAATTTTCTCCAGCGCCGCGGCGATCGGCCGGGCGGCGAGGTCGGCCTGCCCGCCGGGCGGGAAGGGCACGATGGCTGTAATGGGACGATCGGGCCAGGCTTCCTGCGCGCCGGCGTCAAGAGACTGCAAGCAGGCTTGCGAGGCCAGCGACAAGGTGACGCCGCCTTTGAGAAGGTCTCGCCGATTGATCGTCATGGCCATTCTCCCGGAAACGATGGATGGGCAAGGCTAGCATCTCTGGAGGAAACGATCCTGTCCGCAATTAGGCCTAGAGCGCGGGAGAGGATCGGCTAATGTCCTTGCAACCACGAAGGACTTCGGATGATCCGGCCGATTCTCATAGAACTCTTGTTATTCCTCACGCCTTTTGTCGCCTATGCATTCCTCCTGTGGGCAAAAAGCCATGGCGTGTTTGATCCCGAATCCTGGCCGCTGCGAACGGTCGTGGGCCTCACGGTAAGCGCGCTGCTGCTGATGGGCGCCAGCGCTATCATAGCGTCGCAGCTTTCCGGCGCCCCTCCCGGCACGACTTATGTGCCCGCACATGTCGAAAACGGCCGGCTGATACCCGGGACGAGCAAGTGAACGAGGCGAGCCAGACCAAGCACAGCTTGCGCGGCACGGCGTGGCTGACGCAGGGGCCGCTGCCGCGCTTGCTGGCTGTGCTCTCGGGCGATGGCGAGGAAGCACGCGTGGCCGGTGGGGCGGTACGCAATGCAGTGATGAACCTGCCGCCGGGCGATATTGATATCGCCACCACGGCGACACCGGAGGAGGTGATCCGCCGTGTCACTTTGGCAGGTTTCAAGGCGGTGCCGACTGGTATCGAGCACGGCACGATCACCGTCGTCGCCGCCGGCACGCCTCTTGAGGTCACCACGCTGCGCGTTGACGTTGAGACCTTCGGCCGCAAGGCCACCGTCCGCTTCGGGCGAGACTGGAAGGCTGACGCCGAGCGTCGCGATTTCACTATGAACGCGCTCACCGCCACGGCCGACGGCACGATCCACGATTACGTCGGCGGCCTCGCCGATCTCGAAGCGCGGCGCGTTCGTTTCATCGGCGATGCCGCGGCGCGCATCGCCGAGGATTATCTGCGTATCCTGCGCTTCTTCCGCTTTCATGCCGCATATGGCGAAGGCGAGCCCGATGCCGCCGGACTGGCGGCCTGCGTCGCAGGCCGCGGCGGTCTTGAGCAATTGTCGCGCGAGCGCGTGCGCATGGAACTGCTGAAACTGCTGGTCGCGAACGGCGTTGTGCCGGCGCTCACTGCGATGGCCGATGCTGGACTGCTTGTATCAGTGCTCGGCGGCGTGCCGCTGATCGCGAGCGTGGCGCGCATGACGCAGATCGAGGTTGCCCTGGACCTGGCGCCCGATCCGATCCGCCGCCTGGCGGCGCTCAATTTGTTCATCGTCGAGGACGCCGAGCGGCTGTGGCAGCGGCTGCGTTTGGCCAATGCCGAGCACGAAATGTTGGCCTCTATGGGGGATGGATGGTGGCGCGTATCGCCCGAGGCTGGAGAGAATGCCGCACGCGAGTGGCTTTATAGGCTTGGTCCCGAGCATTACAGGGATCGCGTGCTGTTGGCCTGGGCGCGAGCGGCGGTGCAATCCGATGACAAGGATTGGCATCGCCTGGCGACGTTGCCGCAGCGCTGGACTGTTCCGGTCTTCCCGCTCAAGGCCGCCGACTTTATGCAACGCGGCGTGAACAAAGGGCCGGCGCTCGGTGCCGCCTTGCGCGCCTCGGAGGCGGCATGGATCGCGGCGGATTTTCCCGCCGACAGTGAAACCATCGAACGAATTGCAACGAATGCGGTGGAGAGCGCTGGAAAAGCGACGTGACGCCGTCGCCATGGGGTTCTAGCGTTATCGTTTGGCAGGGGAGGCATTCATGTTGGCACGCTTCTGGGGAAAGCTCGTCGCCTTCTTTCTCGGCGGCATGCTTGGCACGGTCTTTGGCGTCGCGCTTGGCTTCTTTTTCTTTCCTTACGTGTTTCCGCCGCCGCCGGCCGCCGAGCAGCTCACCCAGGCGGACCTGATGCCGCCCGCCGCCGAACAACCGACCACGCTACCCGCGGCAACGGAGCCGTCACCTGCGCCTCCGGCCGCCGAGCAAATGGCGCAGGCGCCTGCAGCAACTTCACCCGCACCGGCAACTTCACCAGCGCCAGCAACTCCAGCGCCTGCGGCCGGCACCCCGGCGACGCAAGCCGCTCCAGCGCCGGCCGTCGCCGTCCCGGTCGCCACCGGCACCTTCATCCATGCCAACAAGTCCGACCCGGTGCATTGGGGCAAGGGCAAGGTGAGCGTGTATCAGCGCGCCGTATTTCTGGAGCCGGATTTCGAGGTGGGGCCGGGACCAGCCTTTCATGTATATCTTGTGCCGAAGCCGTCGATCCGATCTTCCTCCGACATGAAGAACGTGATGTATGTCGATCTCGGCCGGCTGCGTTCGTTCAAAGGCAGCCAGCGCTATCAGGTTCCTGACGGCGTCAATCTGAAGGATTATCCCAGCGTGATTATCTGGTGCGAACGCTTTGGCGTGCTGATCTCGCCGGCCGATCTCAAGGTCGCGCGGGCCGCCAATTAGATGGATCTTCTGCAAGGCTTCGCCGATATTTCTCTTTGGCAGCTGATCCTGGTCGCGGCTGTGGCGCTGTTTGCTTCAGTCGTGGGCGGCGTCACCGGCTATGGCTCAAGCGCTTTGATGCCGCTTGTTCTGGTGCCGCTGGTCGGTCCGGAGCCGGTGGTGCCGATCGTCAGCATCTCCGGGCTCTTCAATAACGTCACGCGCGCTTACGCCTTCCGCGAGTATGTCGACCTCAAGCGCGGCACGATCATCATGCTGGCGGCAGTGCCGACCTGCATGCTGGGCGCTTACGTTTATACGAAGCTCACCAGCGCCGGCATTCTGATCGCGATCGGCACGATGCTGTGTCTCAGCGTGCCGCTTCGCCGCTGGCTCACGCATATGAAAATCCAGATGAACAGTGGCGGGCTGGCGGCGGGTTCCGTGCTCTATGGGTTTCTCGCCGGCAGCACCACCGGCTCGGGCGTCGTCTTGTTGTCGGTTTTGATGGCGTCGGGCCTAACCGGCGCATGGGTTGTGGCGACCGACGCGTTCGTGTCCATCGCGGTCGCCATCAGCAAGCTTCTTATCTTCGGTATCTCCGGCGTCATGACCCCGCAGGTCATCGCCTTGGGCCTGCTGATCGGATTTGTCGCGCTGCCGGGCGCCTTCCTCGCCAAAGCCTTTGTCGAGCGGCTGCCGGTGCATGTGCATACCGGCATCCTCGACGGCATTGTCGTGCTTGGCGGTGCGACGATGGTGTTCGGCGCGTTCCGGCAATGAGGCGCCGCCATCAGACCTCGCGTGGGGCGCTGAACAGAAACGGCGAAACACCGCGCATCGTCTCGTCCAGGATGAACGTGCGGGTGATCGGTGGTTCGGCGCGTTGGCCGCAATTCTCCCGTTCGCATAAGCGGCAATTGACGCCAATTGGCATCGCCTCGCCTGCCAAGTTAAGCCCAGCGGAATAGATCAGGCGGGAAGCATGTTTCAATTCGCAGCCGAGCCCGATGGCATAGCGAGGCTGCGGATGCGGATGCGGCACTGCCGGACGATGCACGGTCTGCGCAATGCTGAAATAGCGAGCTCCATCCGGCAGCTCGATGATTTGGGTGACGATGCGTCCGGGCGTTTCGAAGGTGGCATGCACATTCCACAGTGGACAGGTGCCACCGAATTTCGAGAATGGAAAAGTGCCGGAGGAAAATCGCTTGGAAACGTTGCCGGCATGATCGACGCGCAGCATAAAGAACGGGATTCCACGCGCGGTCGGACGTTGCAGCGTGGTAAGCCGATGGCATAGCTGCTCGAAGCTCACACCGAAGCGTTGACTCAGCACGCCGATGTCATAGCCGAGATTTTCCGCCGCCGCATGAAAGCGGGCGTACGGCATGATGACCGCTGCGGCGAAATAATTGGCCAGCGTGATGCGATAGAGCTGCCGCGCCGGATCGTCGAGATCGGGGTGGCGTCCGACGAGGGTGTCGATCGTGGCCGACGCTTCGGTGAGTGCGATCTGAAACGCGATCTGAAAGATCCGCCCCGCGCTATCGAGCAGTTCCGACAGCTGCAATTGGCGCCGGTGCCGATCGTAGCGGCGCAGCACGTCGCGCATCACGTCGATCGGCAGCACGCGCACGATCGTAGCGTAGCGCTCGCGCAGACGTTCGGACAATGCGCGAAAGAGGTCGACGTCGGCGACGCCGATTTCGTCGCGCAGTTGCTCGGCTGCCGTCTCCAGATCGGGAAAATAATTGCGATTGGCCTCGATCAGTTCGCGCACGCGTTCGACCGGGTTGCCGTCGGGGCGGGCCGGTTCATCGCGGCCTTCGAGATGGGCCGCAGCCATCGATTCCCCGCGGCGCGCTTCGACATAGGCAGCATAAAGACGCTGCAATGCATGCGTCACGCCCGGGCAAAGCTCGGCGAGATCCTTCAATTCATGCTTGGGGATATTCAGCGAGCGAAACAACGGATCGCTGAGCACCTCATTGAGTTCGGCAAAGAAGCGGTCCTCGTCGACGGTCGCTAACTCGCGCAGATCGATTTCGTAGGTTTCGGCGAGCCGCAACAGGATTTGCGCGCTCACCGGACGCTGATTGCGTTCGATCAAATTGACGTAGCTCGGAGAGATTCCCAGTCCGGTGGCCATTTGCGTCTGCGATAGGTCGAGCTGTCGCCGGATGCGGCGAAAGCGCGGTCCGACGAAGAGCTTTTTGCCGTCTGCACTTTGTGACATGTTTGACAATATAACTGTAATCAGTTGTAAATCTATTACAACATATCACGGTTTATTTCAAAAGTATCTGCCCTAGTTTCTTCGACTGCGTTACCCCTAGGTTCCGATGTTGTCACGGGAGTTGTAGGGGAGACGCAGATGCTGAAGGGCTTTGAAGACTTAGTTCCCAGTGCGCCTAGCGGGCGCTTCGATGGAATCCAGCGACCGTATCGGCCGGCCGATGTGCACCGTCTCCGCGGTTCGGTGCCGGTGGCTTACACCCTGGCGGAAAAGGGGGCCAACCGTCTCTGGCGCCTGCTCCACAGCAACGACCATATCTCCGCGCTCGGCGCTGTGACCGGCAATCAGGCCATGCAGATGGTGCGCGCCGGCCTCGAGGCGATCTACCTTTCCGGTTGGCAGGTTGCGGCAGACAGCAATACGGCCGGCGCGATGTATCCGGACCAGAGCCTCTATCCCTGCGATTCGGGCCCCGAGCTGTGCAGGCGGATCAACCGCACTTTCGCACGCGCCGACCAGATCGAACATTCCGAAGGCGTCGTCACGCGCGACTGGTTTGCGCCGATCATCGCCGACGCCGAGGCCGGCTTCGGAGGTCCGCTCAATGCCTTCGAGATCATGCGGAATTTCATCGAGGCCGGCGTCGCCGCCGTGCATTTCGAGGATCAGCTAGCTTCCGAGAAGAAGTGCGGCCATCTCGGCGGTAAGGTGCTGATCCCGACGTCGGCGCACGAGCGCAACCTGATCGCAGCGCGTCTTGCAGCCGATGTCTGCGGCGTGTCGACCCTGGTAATCGCGCGCACCGATGCCGAGAGCGCGCAACTCATTACCTCGGATATCGACGAGCGCGACGGTGAATTTATCACCGGCGAACGCACCTCTGAAGGATTTTTCCGGCTGAAGAAGGGCGCCGGTCTCAAGCATTGCATCAGGCGCGGGCTTTCCTATGCGCGCTTTGCCGATTTGCTTTGGTGGGAGACCTCGCGGCCTAATCTAGAGGAGGCCCGCGAATTTGCAGAGGCAATCCACAAAGAATATCCGGGCAAGCTGCTCGCCTATAATTGCTCGCCATCATTCAACTGGCGGGGCAACCTCGACGCCGGCACGATTGCGAACTTCCAACGCGAGCTTGGCGCCATGGGCTATAAGTTCCAGTTCGTGACACTCGCGGGCTTCCACAACCTCAATTACGGCATGTTCGAGTTGGCGCGGAATTTCCGCGCACGCGGCATGACCGCCTATTCGGAGCTGCAGGACGCCGAATTTGCCGCCGAAGCGCACGGCTATACCGCCACCCGACACCAGCGCGAGGTCGGTACCGGCTATTTCGATCTGGTCAACCTCACGATTTCCAGCGGCGGCGCGTCGACCACTGCAATGTCGGAGTCGACCGAGCATGCGCAGTTCACGGCGGCGTTCGCCAGCGCTGCCGAATAAAATGGAGGATCTCATGCAAACGCAGCGGTTTTGGGTTATCGGCGGCGAATTTCGCTCCATGCATTTCGACCAGGTCGTGGCTGGAACGGAGCAGTTGCTCGGTCCCTTCCTCGATCAGGACGAAGCCGAACAGGAATGGCGCAAGATATCGGAGCAGCACCGACATCGCTGCGTCGTCCGCTTCTCCATCGTCCGTGAGGGGCAAGCGGCGTAACGCTGCTGCGTTTACGGCCACTTCACCATTGGCGGCAGCGAAGAGAGCATCGATTCCACATTGCCGCCGGTGCGCAGCCCGAAAATCGTGCCGCGGTCGTAGAGCAGGTTGAATTCGACATAGCGGCCGCGGCGGACAAGCTGTTCGTCGCGTTCGGCCTCGTTCCACGCCTTCGAAAAATTTTTTCGCACCAGCTCCGGGTAGATATTCCGGAGGGCGCGGCCGACCGCCTGGGTGAAGGCGAAATCCTCGTTCCAGTCGCCGCTGTCGAGCCAGTCGTAGAAGACGCCGCCGATGCCGCGCGGTTCATTGCGGTGATTCAGGTGGAAATACTCGTCGCACCAATTCTTCAATTTCTCGTAAGGCGCGACCTTGGCGTGGGCGTCGCACGCAGTGCGCATCGCAGCGTGAAAAGCCAGGGTATCGGGATCGCTCTGCATGCGCCGGCGGTCGAGCACGGGCGTGAGATCCGCGCCCCCGCCGAACCAGGATTTGCTGGTGACAACGAAGCGGGTGTTCATGTGCACCGCCGGCACATGCGGATTTTGCGGATGGGCGATCAGCGAAACGCCGGAGGCCCAGAACGCCGGATTGCTTTCCGCGCCGGGAATCTCCTTGCGGAATTCAGGCGCGAATTCTCCATGCACCGTCGAGACATGCACGCCCACTTTTTCGAATACCCGTCCCCGCAGCAGCGACATCACGCCGCCCCCGCCGGGCGCGCCGGTGTGGTCAGTGCGGGTCCACGGCGTTCGGACAAAACGGCCGGGCGGCCGGTCAGCCATCCGTGCGTCCGAGGGCAGATCGTCCTCGACCGATTCGAAAGCGGCGCAGATATCGTCGCGCAGGCTTTCGAACCAGGTGCGGGCCTGGTCCTTGCGGCGCGCAAGCGTGGCCGCATCGGGAAGCGGGGAGGCGGTCGCCTGGTCCTTAGCCGTCATGCATTCCGCCCGTCTGCCGCAAAGCCTCACCGGCCGCCATGGCCGCCGCCATCGCCACATTGAGCGAGCGCAGGCCCGGCTGCAACGGGATCACCAGGCGGGCGTCAGCCGCCGCATGCACGTCTTCGGGCACGCCGGCAGACTCGCGTCCGAACATCAGAATGTCGCGCGGTGTGAAGCGGTGATCGAGATAAGGCGTCGCCGCCTCGGTGGTGAAGAGAACGAGCCGCAGCTCCCGCTGCCGCCGCCATTGCTCGAAATTGCGCAAGCTTTCATGACGCACGATGCGAACCTGGTCGAGATAATCCATTCCGGCGCGCCGGAAGGCGCGGTCCGAGACCGGGAACCCGGCGGGTTCCACGATATGCGCCTCGATGCCGAGGCAGGCGCAGAGCCGGAGAATCGTACCGGTATTCTGCGGGATGTCGGGCTGGAAAAGGGCGATCCGCATGGGTGGGCGTCGAGGTTCCGCGGCCTGGAACTGCCCTGCTTTCGGGGCTTGGCAGAACCGCACCGTTCTTAAGCCATAGCGGGCTTGCGCTACGTCACCAAGGGTGCCAATAAAACGCCGCCGGAAAGGGCCGTCCTGCCGATTTCAGGACCGGCCGGCCGGTCCGCTTGCCGCCTCCGGGATTGAACCCCACCTCTCCCGATGGTCCCCAGCGCGAGCGGTCTCATCGCCAGGACCAGGAGAAGCCTGACCGTGACAACTATGTCTTCGGCGGAGCCTACACGCCGCGACTTCCTTTTCATCGCTACGGGAGCGGTCGGCGCGATCGGCGCCGCGGCAGCGCTTGTGCCGCTGATCGCACAAATGAATCCGGACGCTTCGACCATTGCCGCCGGTGCGCCGATCGAGGTCGATCTGGCGCCCATCGCCGAAGGTCAGGTGATCAAGGTGTTCTGGCGCGGCAAGCCGATTTTCATCAATCACCGCACGAAGAAGGAGATCGAGGAGGCGCGCAACGTCAATCTCGCGAGCCTGCCCGACCCGCAGCCCGATTCCGCTCGCGTCAAGGAAGGCCACGCCAATTTTCAGGTGCTGATCGGCATCTGCACGCATCTCGGTTGCATCCCGCTCGCGCATCAGGGGCAATACCAGGGCTATTTCTGCCCCTGCCATGGCTCGGTATACGACACCTCCGGCCGCATCCGGAGCGGGCCCGCGCCTTTGAATCTGGCGTTGCCTCCCTACGAATTCGTCTCCGACAACAAGATCAAAATCGGCTGATCCGCAATGCTTCATGAAGGTTCGACTATGAGCGGACACGCAACCTACCAGCCGCAAAATGGATTCATGCGGTGGTTAGACCGGCGGCTGCCGATCCCCAGCCTGATCTATTCCCACCTCGTGACCTATCCGACGCCGCGCAATCTGAACTATTGGTGGACCTTCGGCGGCATTCTCGCCTTCATGCTGGCGGTCCAGATCGTCACCGGCATCATACTGGCGATGCATTACACGCCGCACGTCGACTTTGCCTTCAAGTCGGTCGAAAGCATCATGCGCGACGTGAATTACGGCTGGCTGTTGCGCTATGTGCACGCCAACGGCGCCTCGATGTTCTTCGCCGCCGCCTATATTCACATGTTCCGCGGCATGTATTACGGCTCCTACAAGGACCCGCGCGAGGTGCTGTGGATCCTCGGCGTCATCCTCTTGCTGCTGATGATCGTCACCGGCTTCATGGGCTATGTGCTGCCCTGGGGGCAGATGAGCTTCTGGGCGGCTACCGTCATCACCAACCTGTTCTCGGCCATTCCGGTGGTCGGCGAAGCCGTCGTCACCTGGTTATGGGGCGGCTATGCGGTGGGCAATCCGACACTGCAGCGTTTCTATTCGCTGCACTACCTCTTGCCCTTTGTGATCGTCGGCGTGGTGATGCTGCATATCTGGGCGCTGCATGTGGTCGGGAACAACAACCCGACGGGCATCGAGCCGAAAACCGACAAGGACACCGTGCCCTTCACACCTCATTCCACGATCAAGGACACCTTCTTCCTCGCGCTGTTCCTGATCGTGTATGCTTGGTTCGTCTTCTACATGCCGAACTTCATGGGCCATGCCGACAATTACATTCCGGCCAATCCATCGGTGACGCCCGCGCATATCGTGCCCGAATGGTATTACCTGCCGTTCTACGCGATCCTGCGTGCCATCCCCGACAAACTGATGGGCGTGCTCGCGCTTGTGGCGTCGATCGTCATTCTGGCTTTCCTGCCCTGGCTCGATACCTCGCGGGTGCGCTCGGCGCGCTACCGCCCGAAGTACCGGCAGTTCTTCTGGGTCTTCGTGATCGTCTGCATCGGGCTTGGATGGCTTGGCGGCAAACCGGCCGAAGGCGGCTACGTCATCGCCGCCCGCATCCTCACCTTCTACTACTTTGCGCACTTCCTTCTCATCCTGCCGCTGCTCGGCATCTTTGAGAAAACCAAGCCGCTGCCGAACTCAATTACCGAGTCGGTATTGCGCGATGGCGTACCGATGGGCGCCTCGGCGCAGCCGGTCGTATCGAGGTGAGAGCGGTCATGACATTCAAGCGCAGTATTCCCGCTCTCATCGCCGCCTTCGGATTGCTAGCCTTTGCAGCCCAACCCGCCGCCGCGCAGGAACACGCACACGAACAACCGGAGCCGCCGGCGCTGAAGTGGTCTTTCGCCGGCCCCTTCGGCAAATTCGACCGAGCCCAGTTGCAGCGCGGCTTCAAGGTCTATCGCGAGGTCTGTGCTAACTGCCACAGCCTGTCGTTTGTTGCCTTCCGCAATCTGGCGGAGCCCGGGGGTCCGGGCTTCAGCATGGCGCAGGCGCAGACCGTCGCCAGTGAATACAAGATCAAGGACGGCCCGAACGACCAGGGCGAAATGTTCGAGCGGCCCGGCCGGCTGGCCGATTATTTCCCGCCGCCTTTTCCGAATGAGCAGGCGGCGCGTACCGCCAACAATGGCGCCTATCCGCCCGACATGTCGGTGATCGCCAAGGCGCGAACCTATGAGCGCGGTTTTCCGCGCTTCCTGCTGGATGTCGTCACGCAATATCAGGAGCAGGGCGTGGACTACATCGCCGCGCTGCTGAAGGGCTATGAGCAGACGCCCCAAGGCATGCAGATGGCGCCGGGCATGACGTACAACAAGTATTTCCCGGGTCACGGCATCGCCATGCCGCCGCCGATCTCCGACGGCCAGGTCACCTACGACGATGACACGCCGGGCACGGTCGATCAGTATGCCCGCGACGTCTCCGCTTTCCTGGCTTGGACGGCGGAACCGCATATGGAAGCGCGCAAGCGCCTCGGCTTCCAGGTGGTGATTTTCCTGCTCGTGCTGTCGGGCCTGCTTTACTTCACCAAGAAGAAGGTCTGGCACGAGGTGGACATGCACCCGGAAGAGCTGCAGCGGAAATCGTAAGTAACAAAGTCCGCATATAAAAAAAGAGTCCGCGACGGCCCCTTTCCATTTCCAAGCGGTTTCACGCTCACCGCCTAGTTGAATACGAAGGTAACCGGCCGGTAGCCGTCGACCTTGAAGTTCCTGAGCGGAAATTGGCTGGGCGATACCACTTCCTTCGTCACCGGTCGATCTCGACCTGCTGGCCGATAAAGGGATCATTGGCCAATACGGCAATCAGGGTGCCATCGTTCTCGCTGGTGAACAAAGTGCCGAGCATCCAGGCTCGCTCCGTCTGGCCGCCGCGCTCATAGGTGCCGCGCAGCAGCACCAGCCTCTCGTTTTCCATTCGTGCAATAACGTTATTTGCGAGCGAAGCGCTCGGCCCGATGTTTTGGAAAGCTCCCAGCGTGGCGAAATTGGTGACGGGGCCGCTAAAGAATGTTTGCTGGGTAGCATCGTCCCAGAAGAATGTGTCGATCTTGACGTCCTTGAGTGACTCAAGATCAAGGGTGTTGCCGATCGCGCGCGCGATCATGGTGAAGCATGCCGCGAGAGAGGCCTCCCTCCGGTGCGGGGCCGGCTCGTCGTAGTTGGACTTTTCGAGCTGGGAAATCGGCAGAGGCGTTACAATTATCGTGCCGTCAACAATAGTGGCGAGCGTTGATTTAAAACTCAGTCCATCGTCCAGCAGATAAGGATAGCTCAGGTCTCGGGTGATGCCCCAAATCGCCGGGCTGAAAACCGCCGGCATGTTGGCGCGAAACTGATCCGTGGTCAGCCCGGCACCGCCGTCGCCGCTGGTCGCGGCACCTGTCGTTTCGACGTCCCAGAAACTGTTGGTGATTGTGTTTCCGGCAGCGGATCCAATCAATCCACCCTTGCCGGCTGCCGTACCCCCGATGAGCGCGCCGATCGCATACGTCTTGTCGAGCGTGTTGCCGGCCGCACTGGCGATCAGCCCTCCGACGAAACCGCCGTTCGGACCGTATCGAACGTTGTTGCTCGAATAGACGGCTCTGAACGTATTGCCCGCGGCCGATGCGACCAGGCCAGCGCAGAACGAACCCTCCCCGCAGATCACGTCCCAGTGGAAAAGCTGCGAAGGATGGTTCTGCCGGCCATCCCTGCAACAAAGCCGGCGCAGAACGTGCTTGTACCGCAGGTTACCCGACCGTTGCAAAGCTCGTTGTTATCGTAGCGCCAGTTCCGGAAAGTCCCGCGCTCAGACCACCAGCCTGAGAGCTGTTCGTCAGGGCGCTGATATTCGCTGCGCTGGACGAGCCCTGCACTGACCCCGAGAGACCGCCACCCAGTCCACCGGCGAAGCATTTCAGGGTGCACATGACCCTGCCGTCGACGTGAACGTTGCGGATGGCGCCTCCGATCATGCTACCAACCAGGATTCCGGCGGACGCATTTTCGCCCGTCGACGTAATATCGGCATCCAAAATGCTGCCGTCGAGAAAGCCGAACAGGCCAACCGCAAGGAGGTCCCGCGAGATGGTCAGATTGCGGATGACGTGATTGTTGCCGCGCAGTTCCCCCGTGAATGGTTTAGCGCTGTTGCCGATCGGTATGAAATTCGGGATCGAGCTCAGATCGATGTCAGCCCGCAGGCAATAAATCCCGGCGCGATCGTCCCGCATTGCCTGCAATTGCGCGGCGGTGAAGATCTCCGTGCAGGCGGCGTTGGCGGGCTGTGGCACGCCGCAAAGGCAAGCTGCCAGTATCGCACCAGCAAAGAATCGCATCGGCATGAGGTGCCCTCCCTTTCCAGTCGCCAGCATGCCGAACAGGGACGCGCGAGGGAAGGGCGTTCGGAAGAATTGATCCAAAAACCTGCCGGGCCGATCCAGCACCGAATTGTTGTTGAAGGGTCATGAAAACGAGGTCGCCAAGCTCGATGCGGTAGCGGGCCGCGTTCCGCGCTGCTAATCTGCCGGCATGACATCGCCGCAACTCGAGAACGACCTCAAAGCCGCCATCCGCAGCATTCCGGACTATCCCAAGCCCGGCATCGTATTTCGCGACATCACGACGCTGCTCGGCGATGCCCGCGCCTTCCGCCGCGCGGTGGACGAGTTGGTGCAGCCCTGGGCGGGATCGAAGGTCGACAAGGTCGCAGGCATCGAGGCGCGCGGCTTCATCCTCGGCGGCGCGGTGGCACACCAGGTGTCCGCGGGGTTCATTCCGATCCGCAAGAAAGGCAAGCTGCCGCACAAGCGGGTCAGCATCGCCTATTCGCTGGAATACGGCCTCGACGAGATGGAGATGCACGAGGACGCGGTGACGAAGGGCGACCGGGTGATCCTGGTCGATGATCTCATCGCCACCGGCGGCACTGCCGAAGGCGCGGTGAAGCTGCTGCGCCAGATGGGTGGCCAGGTCGTCGCCGCCTGTTTCGTGATTGATCTGCCGGAGCTCGGCGGCGCGGAAAAAATCCGCCAGCTCGGCGTGCCGGTGCGCACACTGATTTCATTTGAAGGGCATTAGACGCGCGCTCAGCCGAGGTGCCGCCGCCGCATTCCCCAAGGCGCGCGAGGCCGCCCCCAGGGGCCGGCTTCCGGCGCGGCGCGGCCAAGCGGCTCCAATTCCGGGTGCGGCGCGGAGAGTCGATCTGCGGTAGTTTCGCCTTCCTGGTCGGCTACACCGCTCCAGGGACTTTCTTCCGGCTGCTCGGCGCTTGCTTCTTCCCCCACAGCTTGTTCATCCGCCGTCGTGGCCAATGCCAGCGGCCCGGGATCATGCCCGCCGGCCAATTTCACCAGCGCGTCCACCCGTTTGTCGATTGAGGGATGCGTGGCGAAGATGTCGGTGAAATCCGTGCGCGGATTGTCGATGCACATCTCCATCACGGCGGAATTGGCGCGGGGCAATTCTCCGCGGCCTTCAATCTTGCGTAGCGCCATGATCATGGCATCGGGATTCTTGGTCAATTCCACCGCACCTGCGTCTGCCAGGAATTCCCGGCTGCGTGACAGCGCGAAGCGGATCACGATCGCCAGAACCCAGGCGAGAATAATCAGTGCAATCGCGATGAGTATGGCAATGCCCGCGCCGCCGCCGCCCTTCTTGCCGCTGCTGCTGCCTGAAGACGAGCCGCCGCCGTAGCGCCCGCCCGAACTGTTGAACATGATGCGGAAGATCATCTCGCCGAAGAAGGAGACGACTCCCGTAATAATCAGCGCGATCACCAGCATGCGCACATCGCCGTTCCGGATATGCGTCAGTTCGTGGCCGAGCACGGCTTCCATTTCCGCGTCGGTAAGCGCCTGCTGCAGGCCTGTCGTCACCGTGATGGAATACTGCTTCTCGTTCAGTCCAGTAGCGAAGGCATTGAGCGCGACATCATCGATAATTTTCAACTTCGGCATCGGGATGCCGCGCGAGATGCAGAGATTTTCGAGGAGATTGTAGAGACGCGGCTCTTCCTCGCGGGTGACGTCATGCCCGCCGGTGATCGCGTCGATCATGTTCTGATGGAACTTGTATGCGATCGCCATCCAGACGATTGCGCCGACGGTAGCCCATGGCCAGGCCAACTTGAAATTGTACCAAGCTCCCCACAGCAGAACGGTCAGCGGCGCGTCGCCTCGCAGCAACACCTCGGCGACCAGCGCGCCGGCATAGACCAGGAGGTAAACCAACAGGAACAATCCAATCAGCAGCACCACGGAGCGCCGCCGATTGGACCGGATATGCGTATAAAGACCGAAGGCGGCCATTGCTCCTCATGCCCTCATTTTTAGAGGAGGGATGAAGTCAGAACTTCACGCCGGGCGCCTGTTCCAGTTGCGGTCGCGCTTCGGCGACATCGAAGAATTCGCGCGGCCGGAAACCGAGCGGCCCCGCCAGCAGCGCGGCCGGGAACTGCTCGATCCCGGTATTGTATTCCTGCACTGCGTTATTGAAGAAACGCCGCGCCGCCGCGAGCTTGTTCTCGATGTCGGAAAGCTCAGCCTGTAATTGCTGGAAATTCTGATTGGCCTTCAAATCCGGGTAGGCCTCCGAAAGTGCGAAGAGCTGCCGCAGCGCGCCGCTCAGCATATTCTCGGCCGCCGCCTGCTGCGCCGGGCCTTGCGCCGCCATCGCCACGTTGCGCAACTTGACCACCTCTTCCAGCGTGCCGCGCTCGTGTGTGGCGTAGCCCTTCACCGTTTCCACCAGGTTGGGAATCAGGTCGTGGCGCTGCTTGAGCTGGACATCGATGTCGGCGAAGGCTTGGCTCACCCGCTGGCGCAAGGCGACAAGGCCGTTATAGATCACGATGACCCATAGCAGGAGGGCGACGGCGATGCCGAGTACAACCCAAGCGGTCGTGGACATGATGCAGCTCCCCGAAAATGTTGACCGGCGTGAGCCTAGCGCATGATCCCGAAAGGTGGGAACCGGATTCGGATCAGATCATGGTAGCAAGGCCCGGATGACAAAGAAAAAACCCCAGGCAGGGGGGCGCCTGGGGTTTTACGCACCGGATGACATTGGGGGTGGGGGTGTCACCCGGCTTATACCTCCTAACGCCGGGTCGGTCGGTTGGTTCCCGGCCAATTCGTCGGGCGGCGGCTGTCCGCCGGTTCACCCGCAGCGAAACTCGGACGCGGCCTGATTTCGGCAGCTACACAGCTTCCTTGAACTTTGCCGCGGTCTCGAGATCCACCGAAACCAGCTGGGAAACGCCGCGCTCGGCCATGGTGACGCCGAACAGCCGGTTCATGCGGGCCATGGTGATCGGGTTATGGGTGATGATGACAAAGCGCGTGTCGGTAGAGCGCGTCATTTCGTCCAGCAGGTCGCAGAAGCGTTCCACGTTGTGGTCATCGAGCGGCGCGTCCACCTCGTCCAGCACACAAATCGGCGCCGGATTGGTAAGGAACACGGCGAAGATCAGGGCCAGCGCGGTCAGTGCCTGTTCGCCGCCCGAAAGCAGCGACAGCGTTTGCGGCTTCTTGCCCGGCGGCTTGGCCATGATTTCCAAGCCAGCTTCCAGCGGGTCCTCGCTCTCGATCAGCTGCAGCTCGGCGGTGCCGCCGCCGAACAGGCCGGTGAACAGCCGCTGGAAGTGGCCGTTGACCACCTCGAAGGAGGCGAGCAGCCGCTCGCGCGCCTCGCGGTTCAGACTCTGGATCCCGAGCCGCAGCTTGCGGATGGCTTCCACCAGATCGTCACGCTCGGTGGTGAGGGTGGAGTGCTGGGTTTCGACCTCGCGCAATTCCTCCTCGGCGCGCAGGTTCACGGCGCCCAGGCGCTCGCGTTCGCGCCGCAGTTTGTCCAGCTCCGCCTCCACTTCGGCGAGGTCGCGCGCCGCTTCGCCGGGCTTGATCTCGGCCAGTTCGGCCACCGCGGCAGGCTCGATTTCCAGCATTTCGCGAATTTCACGCGCCACGTCGGTGAGCCGCCGCTTGGCGCCTTCGAAGCGTTCCTCCGCGCGCGCGGCTTCCTCGCGCGCGGCGCCCATGGCCTCGAGCGCGAGGCGGGCGGCGCGGTCGGCCGCCGCCAGCGCATTCTCCGCCTCCACCAGCTGGTCGGCGGCGTCGCGGCGCTCGGCTTCGGCCGATTTGATCTGCCCGATAAGGCCACGCCGCTGTTCGGCGAAAAGCTCCGGCGCATTTTCAAGCGACGCGCGCTCGGTCCTGGTCTCCTCGCTGCGCTTCTGGAGCGTGGCGATCTGCGCCCGCGCACCGTCATTGCGCTGCGTCCAGGCCTGCCGCTCGGAGGAGATCGCCTGCAGGCGCCGGTCGGAAAGCTCTGCTTCGCGCGCGATCGCCAGGGCCTCCGCGCGGATTTCGGCGACCTTGCCGCGCTGCTCCTCAATCTCGGATCGCACGGCGGCAAGCTGCTGCGCCAGGCCATCGGCAGGCTGCAAGCCCGCCAGCGCAGCTTCCGCCATTTCCCGCGCCGCCGCCGCTTCCTCGCGGTTGGCGGAAAGGCGGGCCTTGGCTTCATCCAGCGCCGACAGACGGGCTGCGTCGCGGTTGGCTTCGCGCTCGGCCGCGTTGTGGCAGTCACGCGCCGCGTCGGCCTCGCGCTGGCGCTCGCGCACACGCGCGTGCGCTTCGGTTTCGGCCGTGACAGCCCGGACTGCCTCGGCTTGCGCCGCGTCGGCCGCGCTGCGCCTTGCCTCGGCATCGGCGCGGGCGGCCTTCATTTCGTTTTCGATATCGGCATAGCGGCTGCGCTCGGCGAGCCGCCGCGCTGCGCCGGTCGGCGCATGGGCCGAAGCGGCAAAGCCGTCCCAGCGCCACAAGTCGCCTTCGCGCGAAACCAGACGTTGGCCGGGCTTCAGCGCAGCCGCAAGTTTTGCGCCCTCGGCGCGCGAGACGATGCCGACCTGGGCAAGGCGGCGTGCGAGCTCCGCCGGCGCCTGCACCCGCTTCGACAGCGGTTCAATGCCTTTCGGCAAGGCAGGGTCGGACGGATCTGCGGTCGCCCCCATCCAGCGCATCGGCGCCGACGGATCGGCCGGCGCATCGAGATCGTCGCCGAGCGCGGCGCCCAGCGCCATCTCGAATCCTTTCGCCACGGTGACGCTGTCCATCACCGGCGGCCACAAATTCTTGGTCTCGACCGCGAGCACCTTGGAGAGCGTCTTCGCCTCGGTCTCCAGACGCTGGACCCGCCGCTCGGCCTCGGCCAGCGGACCGCGCGCCGCCTCGACCTGCTGGCGCGCGGATGCATTGGCCGCTTCGGCTGCGAGCGCTTTGGCTTCCGCTTCGCCCACCGCCGATTGAGCGGCATCCACCGCTGTCGCCAGCGCGGCCAGATCGGGGCGGACGGCCGCGGCCAGCTTGGCGTATTCGGCTTCTACGTCCGCGATCTCGCGGCCGAGCCGGGCGGCGCGTTCCGATTGATCGCGCGACGCGTTCTGTAGTTGGTTGCGCTTGGCCGTGAGATCGGCGAGCGCGCCGGTCAATTCGCCGAACCGCTGCTCCACTGTATTGAGCACGGCGTCGGCAGCCGTCATGCGCCCCTCAACGCCGCTGCGGCGTGTCGCCGCTTCCTGTGCCTCCGTCTTCAGCGCGGTCTCCTCTGCGGCAAGCCGTTCAAGCGCCGCTTCCGCGTCGCTGGCCCGCTGGCGCTCGCGTTCGGCGTCTTCCGCAAGCTGGACGAGACGCAGGTCGAGCTCAGCCATACGGTCCTTGGCGCGTTGCTCCTCCCGCTCCAGCGTCTCGCGCGCGACCACCAGCCGATGCAGCGCGGCGGCGGCCTTGGCCTCCGCATCGCGCAGTGCCGGCAGCGAAGCCTGCGCCAGCACCTGCAGTTTGGAAGCCTCCGCCTGCTGACCGGTGCGCTCGGCGACGACGCGGACGCTGAGGTCCTTGGCATGCTCGGCATCGGCAACTTCGGTCTGCGCCGCGATCCAGCGCAGGTGGAACAGCGTCGCCTCGGCCTTGCGGACCTGTGCGGCGACCGCGCGGTAGCGCACGGCTTGGCGCGCCTGGCGTTTGAGCCCGTCTATCTGCGAAGCAAGCTGGCCGATGACGTCTTCCAGCCGGGCGAGATTTTGCTCCGCCGCCTTCAGGCGCAGTTCGGCTTCATGCCGGCGTTGATGCAGGCCGGAAATGCCCGCGGCTTCTTCCAGCACGCGGCGGCGCTGCTCGGGCTTGGCCTGGATGATCTCGCCGATGCGGCCCTGATGCACCAGCGCCGGCGAGCGCGAGCCGGTCGAAGCGTCGGCGAACAGAAGCTGCACGTCGCGCGCGCGCACTTCGCGGCCATTGATGCGATAGGCCGAACCGGAGTCGCGCTCGATACGGCGGGAAACTTCCAGCGTGTCGTCATCATTGAAGGCGGCCGGCGCGGCACGCTCGGAATTGTCGATGCCGATCTGGACCTCGGCGGTGTTGCGCGCGGGCCGGGTATTGGAACCGGAAAAGATCACGTCATCCATGCCCGAAGCGCGCATCGACTTGAATGAGGTTTCGCCCATCACCCAGCGTAGCGCCTCGACGAGGTTCGATTTGCCGCAGCCATTCGGACCGACCACGCCGGTCAGGCCCGGCTCGATCAGGAAATCGGTCGGTTCGACGAAGGATTTGAAACCGATGAGACGAAGTCGAGTGAGTTTCATGGAGTGACGTTTTCCTTAGCCCCGGCTCAAAGGCCGGGCGGTCGAATGTTAAGCGCCTGATGAATCAACCAGGCCTCGGCCAGAACGCCGGTCGAGGACGGCGCAGCGCCGACAATGAATCGCCGGGCGAGTCAGGGCAACTGCCGGTGACGGGTTTTGCAGACCTTATCACGGGGAACTTGCGGCTTCCCACAGCAAGGCTCGACCAAAAAGCAGGCGGTCAGGCCGAAAAATCCTTATCCTGCCTTGAGATAGGGCTGAATAAGCTTTTCCAATTCATCGATTGAAATATCGCCGGCGCGCTTCTCGCCGTTGATAAAAAACGTCGGCGTCGAGCTCACGCCGAACTTAATGCCGGCCTCACGCTGGGCTTTTACGCCCTCGATCACCTGCTGATTCGAAGCGCATGCCTTGAAGCTTTCGTCGGTAAAGCCCGCCTGCTTGGCGATGCCGAGCAGCGGCGGCACTGGGTTATTCACCGCCCATTGGTCCTGTTTGTCGAACAGCGTCTCAATCAGCGGGAAGTACCTCTCCTTGGAGCCGCATCGTGCAATCACGATGGCGAGAAAGTCGACGTCGTTGAGGGCGAATTCGCGGAAGATATAGCGGACCTTGCCGGTGTCGATATAACGCTTCTTCAGCTCGGGATAAGTTTTGACGGCGAAGTTGCGGCAATGCCCGCAGGTCAGCGAGGCATATTCGACGATGGTGACGGGCGCGGTCTCCGAACCCTGAACCATATCCCCGAGCGGACCGGGCGCCAGCAGAGCAGAGGGCTGAGCCACCGCTTCGGTCCAAAATGCGTCCAGCGCGCTGGCGAGATAGCCGAAGCTTCCCGCCGCGACGATAGAGGCCGTGCCGATCAGCAGATTGCGACGGGAAATTTCCACCTTGCTACTCCTCGTGGACCTGGTTCCGGTGAGGGCGTGATCGCTATATGGAAACGGCAATTGTGGCAAGAAGGCGCGCCTAGAAGCCGAAAAGACCGCTAGCGCGGATGTTTCACCGCCGCTCCAAGCCGCGCCAGCGCTTGGCGGAGCTCGTTATCCGTGACCTCTGGCATCGTTTCGGAGAGGCGGGCGGCAGCTCCCGCATCGGGCGCTAACACGGCCTTCTTGCCGCGCCGGGATAGCGGAGCCTGCCGAAGCGCGAGCCGGTCGACCGCTCGCCAGCCAAAAAAGCGATTTACCCGCTCCAGGATTACGGTCGCCAGATGCTGGATCTCGATGGCCGCCGGCCCGTCCACCCGCAGCACAAGCGTACCGGGTTCCGGGGCCTCGCTTCCCACCGCACGCGGCCACTGCACCTTCAGCGGTTCGGCATGGGCCGCGATCTCCTGGCCCACGATGTCGGTCCAGCGCGTCACCAGTTCGGCGGAAGCAAAGCCCTGCTGCTTAAAGGCATCGGACAGGCAGACGCCGAGAAATTCGGCGAGCGGGCGGGCTCCGCGGTCGGAAGGCTTGTTCATGGCGGGCTGCTCTGGCAACGATCAGGCATGACGCTAGCAGGTCAAACGACGCAAAAGAAGAAAGCTGTCCTTCCGGACACCTCTCCGAAGGGGAAGGAAAGGGAACTGCTGGCCTGGTACGACCGCCACCGCCGTATCCTGCCCTGGCGCGCCGCGCCGCGCGAGACGCCCGATCCATACCGCGTCTGGCTTTCCGAAATCATGTTGCAGCAGACGACGGTGAAAACCGTCGCGCCCTATTTCGTGCGCTTCGTGCAGCGCTGGCCCGACGTCCGCCGCCTGGGCGCAGCGCCGCTGCAGGATGTGCTGAAGGCCTGGGCCGGGCTCGGCTATTACGCGAGAGCGCGCAACCTGCATGCCTGCGCGCAGGCAGTGGTCAAAGAGCACGGCGGGAAAATTCCATCGGACGAAAGAGAATTGCTGACGTTGCCTGGCATCGGCGCCTATACCGCCGCTGCCATCGCCACCATCGCCTTCAATCGTCCCGCCATGCCGGTGGACGGCAATATCGAGCGCATCGTCGCGCGGCTGTTCGCATTCGGAGAGCCGTTGCCGGGGGCCAAGGCAAAGATCAGAAAACTGGCCGAGACGCTCACACCCGCGCACCGCCCGGGCGATTTTGTTCAGGCGCTGATGGATCTCGGCGCCACCATTTGCACGCCGCAGCGGCCGGCCTGCGCTTTCTGCCCGTTGAGCGAGGGCTGTGAGGCACGGCGGCGCGGCAACCCGGAGATATTTCCGGTTAAGGCGCCGAAGCGTACCGGCACCCTCCGCCGCGGCGCGGCCTTCGTCGCCATGCGCGCGGACGGCATGGTGCTTGTGCGTTCGCGGCCGTCGAAGGGCCTGCTCGGAGGCATGACCGAAGTGCCGACGACGGAATGGTCAGCCGCTTTCGACGCGCGGTCGGCACTTGCCGCGGCGCCCTTTGCCCGGGCGAGATGGAAAAAGCTGCCCGGCACGGTTACGCATGTCTTCACCCATTTTCGCCTGGCACTCGCCGTCTATGCCGCACAGATGCCGGCGAACACGCGTGCGCCGGCCGGTGCGCGGTGGGTAGCGATAGCCGATCTGGCGGGTGAAGCTTTGCCGAGCGTCATGCGCAAGGTGGCGGCGCATGCGCTGAGTCGCGAAGACCGTGATAGGGCAGAAGCAGCGAAGACCGGTGCGAAGCCGAACTAGGCCGGCTGCATCTCGGCGCGAATTTCGGCGCGCAGCTCGTCGATGAGCCGGAGCCCCTTCGGGGTCTCGACATGCCAGAAGGTCCAGCCGTTGCAAGCGTCGAGCCCTTGCGCCAGCGCGCCGATGCGATGGATCGAACCGACGCTGGCGCCGATGCAGATCGCGCCGTCCGCGCGCACCAGCGCCTTGTGCCGGCGCTTGCCGTCGACGAGATGATGGCCGGGCTTCACCAGGCCGCGCTCGACCAGGGTTGCGAAGGCGACGCGGGGTGCGTCGCGCGCGGTCATGAACGGCGCAAGCGTTGCCTCCGGCAGCGGCTCGACCGCCGAGATGCGTTTCAGCGCCGCCTTGGCATAATCGGCATCGCGCTCCACGCCCACGAAGCGGCGGCCAAGCCGGCGCGCCACCGCGCCGGTCGTGCCGGTGCCGGAAAAGGGATCTAGCACGAGATCATCGGGCCGCGAGGACGAAAGGATGACGCGGGCCAGCAGGCTCTCCGGCTTCTGCGTCGGATGCAGTTTCTTGCCGTCGCGTCCTTTCAGCCGTTCCTCGCCGGTGCAGAGCGGAAGTGTCCAGTCCGAACGCATCTGCAACCCATCGTTGCCGGCTTTCAGCGCGTCGTAGTTGAAGGTGTAGCCCTTGGCATTCGGCTCGCGCGCCGCCCAGATCAATGTTTCGTGAGCGTTGGTGAAGCGGCGCCCGCGGAAATTCGGCATCGGATTGGTCTTGCGCCACACCACGTCGTTGAGGATCCAGAAGCCAAGGTCCTGCAGGATCGTGCCGACCCGGAAGATGTTATGATACGAGCCGATTACCCAGAGGGTAGCGGCGGGCTTCATCACCCGGCGACAGGCCAGGAGCCAGGCGCGGGTAAAGGCATCGTAATCCGAGAAGCTGGCAAACTTGTCCCAATCGTCATCGACGGCGTCGACGTGCGAATGGTCGGGTCGCTTGAGATTCCCCTGCAGTTGCAGATTGTAAGGCGGATCGGCAAATACCAGATCAACGGAGCCCGCCGTCAGCTTCGCCATCTCGGCAACGCAGTCACCTACAAGGATGCGGGCGGGCTGCGGAGACTCATAGTGACTGCGGGGCGCCCTCAAGGACGCCCCGCGACGCGACACTACCATGACTTAGTACTCTGACTCAGGCGACGCGGCCGGCGACGCGGGACCTACAACCGACGATCGCCATCATGGCGGGCTAAGGTAAAAAACGGCTTAATTGCCAAACTTGATTATCCCGCGATAAATGCTGGGAAACTTTACCGATCAGAAGGGGTTGATTAACGCGGCCGTAACCCCCGAAGGTCGCGGGACAGGGAAAACGAGAATGCGTTGGGATGACTTTCGCCGCAGCGAGAACGTCGAGGATGCACGCGACGGAGGCGGCGGTGGCGGCGGCGGGTTCGGCATTCCCATCGGCCGGGGCGGAATCGGTATCGGGACGATCGTGGTTCTCGGTCTGCTTGGCTGGGCCCTCGGCATCGACCCGCGGATATTGATCGGCGGCGCTGAAATCCTCACCGGCGGCGATTCCCATTACGAACGGCAGGCTGGGCCGGCTCCGACGCGCGGCACCCCAAGCGACGAGGCGGGCGAATTCGTCGCCGCCGTTCTGGGCAGTACGGAAGACGTTTGGCAGGAAGTCTTCCGCGCGGGCGGCCAGACCTACCAACCCGCGAGGCTCCGGATATTCGCCGGTGCGACGGACGGGGGCCGTTGCGGCATTGCGCAGTCGGCGATGGGGCCATTCTATTGCCCGCCGGACAGGCGCATTTACCTGGACACTTCCTTCTTTCGCCAGATCGAGCAACGCTTCCGCGGCTGCACCGGCAAGGCCTGCAAGTTTTCCCAGGCCTATGTGATTGCGCATGAGGTCGGCCATCACGTGCAGAACCAGCTCGGCGTCCTGGAAAAGGCTCAAAGCGCGCAGCAGACGGCGGGCGGGCGCACGCGGGCCAACCAAATCCAGGTGCGCGTCGAGCTGCAGGCGGACTGCTTCGCCGGCGTCTGGGCGAACCATGCCGAGAAAAAACACAGTTTCCTCGAGCAGGGCGACGTGGACGCCGCGCTGCAAACCGCTTCCGCCATCGGGGATGACACCTTGCAGAAACGCACGGAAGGCCGCGTGGTGCCGGACTCCTTTACCCATGGCTCGGCCGAGCAACGCAAGCGTTGGTTCATGACCGGCTTTACGCAAGGCAAGGTTTCAGCCTGCAATACCTTCGCGGTGGATAGGCCGTGATCGTTGTCATGCCCCGCGCAGGCGGGGCATCCAGTAGCCGCGGCGCGGGTGTTATAACCATGCGCTGGCGATTACTGGATCATCCGCCTTCGCGGATGATGACCGAAGGAATGTGTTGTCCATGTCCCGCATCGACGAATCCCGGCCTTTCATCGCGCTGAAGATCGCGGTGCTGGCGACCTCCGATACCCGCTCGCTTGCCGAGGACAATTCGGGGTCGCTTCTGGTGGAGCGGATCGAGCAGGCCGGTCACGTCGTGGCCGACCGCCGGATCGTGCGCGACGATGTGGAGGCGATCCGCAATGTCATCGGGGGCTGGATCGCCGACCCTGGCGTGGACGTGGTCATCACCACCGGCGGCACCGGCTTCACCGGCCGCGACGTAACGCCGGAGGCGGTGGAGCCTCTGTTCGAAAAGCAGATGGAAGGCTTCTCCACGCTCTTTCACATGGTGAGTTTCGGCAAAATCGGCTCCTCCACGATTCAATCACGCGCGACTGCCGGCGTGGCAGGTGCGACCTATATTTTCTGTGTCCCGGGCTCGCCCGGCGCCTGCCGCGACGCCTGGGATGAAATTTTAAAATACCAGCTCGACTACCGGCACCGGCCCTGCAATTTCGTAGAGATCATGCCGCGGCTGGATGAGCACCTGAAGCGCGGCAAGGCGAAGGCTCCGGTGAAGTAATTATAAAAGCAAATCCCAGGTTTCGCCCACAACCTCCACACCCCAGCTGTTGTGCGCTTTGCTTGCCGTTAGCGTGAAGCCTTTCTTCTGATAGATCGCGCGCGCGGCGCTGAGCACCTGATGCGTCCAAAGGGTAATCCGCCGATAGCCGGCCCGCTGCGCAAACGCGAGACAGGCATCCACCAGCGCGCTGCCGATGCCAAGCCCCTGCGCTGACGGATCGACTAGCAGCAGCCGGATGCGCGCGACATCGTCCGTTTCCTTCACCAGCAAAATGCAGCCGACGGTTTCTGCATTGCGCTCGGCAATCCAGCAGCGCTCGCGCTTCGGATCGCCATTGTTGGCGAAGTCCGCGACGATCTGCGCGCACATTCCTTCGAAAGGTTCGCGCCAGCCATAATGTTCTGCATAGAAAGTAGCGTGGCGCGATACGATCCAGCCAAAGTCGCCGGGGCGGGGAGGTCGTAGCACATACTGCTTTTCGCGCTGGCCGTTCAGCGCCTGCTCGATACTGAGCATGGCGGCAAGCACTTGCTGCTGCATTCCGGGCGCCAGCGCGGTGAGCATCGCGCCGACTTGTTCGTTGCTGCGCGCCTCCAGCGGCGCAAAGGCTTTCCGGCCTTTGGCAGTGAGCGAGAGATGACTTCGCCGCTCGTCCGAGCGGGAAGTCTCCTTGCGGATCAGACCCTGCTGCTGGAAACGGCGAAGAATGCGGCTGAGATAGCCGGCATCGATACCGAGCTGCTCGATCAGGTCGCTGGCGCCGGCCTTGTCGCGCCGCGTGAGCTCATAGAGCACGCGCGCCTCGGTGAGAGAAAACGGGTGCCAGTTATCCCGCAAGACGCCGATGCGCTGGGTATAGAATTGGTTGAATTGCCGGACTGTCGCGATGTGTTCGCCAAGCTCAGCATTCGTCATGCGAATACACCCACCTGCTCTGGTGGCTTACCTTGAGCGATTAGTTGACGGAGTCAACTACCTTGTGATTCGTCCAGCGGGTCGACGCCTAGGAACCTGGCGGCAGCGGAGCGGTTGACTAGATGCTGTAGGGGTCGCCCCAAGTTGCTTCGAGATCTGGCGTATTACCTTGCCCGCTATCATTGTTCTTGTTATGTTCACGTCAATCTTCTAGGATTTGACATGGCTCGATCCTCTTCTTCAGCCCTCAAACGCCCGCCGGTTTCGGAGCTGCCCTCCTCACCGGCGGGCGACTTGGCCGACCTTGGCCTGCTCGGCACCTGGGTAGACCGCGAGCGGCGCCGGGGCCGCGCTACGCTTTCCAATGCATCGGGTCGTTACGAGCCGCTGGCGCGCGTTGCGTTCGATGACGGGTGGCGCAGCATTGAAGAATTGCCGCCGTTCAAGACCACCGTAACAGTCGACGCCACGCGCAAGATCATCACGCGAAACGAGTCGCCCGATATTTCCTTCGACCGCTCGATCAATCCGTATCGCGGCTGTGAGCATGGCTGCATCTACTGCTTCGCGCGGCCGACGCATGCCTATCTCGGCATGTCCCCCGGACTGGATTTTGAATCACATCTTTTCGTGAAGCCCGACGCAGCCGCACTGCTGGAAAAGGAATTGTCTGCGAAGAATTACGAGCCCCGCACCATCGCCATCGGCACCAACACCGACCCCTATCAGCCGATCGAGCGCAAATATCAGGTGATGCGCCAGATTCTCGAGGTGCTCGAGCGCGCGGGTCATCCGGTCGGCATCGTTACCAAATCGGCGCTGGTGCTGCGCGATATCGACATTCTTTCGCGCATGGCGGAGCGGAATTTGGCAAAGGTTGCGCTGTCGGTGACCACGCTCGACCCGCAGCTTGCCCGCACCATGGAGCCGCGCGCGGCCACTCCCGGCCGCCGGCTGGAAACGCTGCGCCGGCTTTCGGCCGCCGGCATTCCAACCACGGTGATGGTGGCGCCAATTATCCCTGCGCTGACCGATTCCGAGATGGAGCGCATACTCGAAGCAGCAGCGACCGCCGGCGTGCAAAGCGCGGGCTATGTGCTGCTTCGCCTGCCACAGGAAGTGCGCGACCTATTCCGCGAATGGCTGGAGGCGAACTATCCCGACCGCGTCGAGCATGTTTTCAAGCTGATCCGGGACATGCGCGGCGGCAAGGATTATGACTCGACCTGGGGCAAACGGCAGACCGGCTCGGGCCCTTATGCCTGGATGCTTGGCCGCCGTTTTGAGTTGGCGTGCGAAAAGCTCGGGCTCAACAAGACCAAGCGGCCACTCACCACCGAGCATTTCGAGCCGCCGATCAAGCGCGCCAAGCAACTGAACCTGTTTCGCTGAACATGGATCGTCCCATTCTCACCGCGGTGACGATCGGCGTGCGCGATGTGCCGGCGAGCGCCGCGTTTTACGAGCGGCTCGGGTTTAAGCGGAAGCTGCGCGCTACCGGCGACGAAATCGTCTTCTTTGACGCCGGCGGTCTGGTATTGGCGGTATGGGATTGGTCGAAACTCGGCGCCGATGCGGCCTTGCCGGTGGAACCTGTGCCGCAGACATTCCCCGGCTCGACGCTCGCCTGGAACCGCCGTACGCGGGAAGAGGTGGATGAAAGCTTCGCGCACGCAATTAGCGCGGGTGGAACGCCGCTGCGCGCACCCGAGCCGACCGATTACGGCGGCTATCGCGGCTATTTCGCCGACCCGGATGGGCACGTTTGGGAGATCGTAACCGCGCCCGGTTTTGGCTTCACCGACGACGGCAGGCTCATTCTTCCGGATTAGCGACGCTCAGCGCACGTCACTAGCGGCGCGCTCCGCGAGCCTGGCCTTTATCGTCAACCTGCCGTTCCACCGCGACGCTAAGGCGCTGATACACGCCGAGCCCCAGCACCAGCAGGATGGCCGCGACCAGCAGACAGGTCGGATACAGAAGTTGGGTGACGTCATCCTGTGTCACGCGAAAAATCGTCACCAGGGCCTCCAGGAAGACTGCAATCGCGATGGTAGAAATGAAGCGTGTCAGGCTGCGCCGAGCTTCCGACGTCACACGCAGTTCGCGCCCGCGCACCACTTCCTCCTCGACCAGATATTTCGCGACGTCGTAGACGGCGATCGCCACGACGATGTAGCCGATGCCGCTGAGGGCGGAGAGGCCGACATGCTCGCGCGCCAGGGCGTCTGACACGAAGTCGCTGACCGCGCTCACTGCGAGGACCGTGGCGAAAAGGGCCAATATTGCCGCCGAGATGCCGAATATGGCGCGCGAAACGAAATCGAAGGCGCCGTCGAGATTTCTGGATTTCATACGCTGCCCCGCCCCAGGGAAAATTGCAGATTTTCCCCGCTATTAGAAAGATGACTCGGCAGTTAGGCAACCATGGTTGTCAGTCCCTGCGGCATGCGCAACATTGCGGCCGTGAGTTGAGCCGCATCCATACGCGTTCCGCGCCTGCCGCTGCCCGAAGCGGATATCCGTCCGACCTTCAACCGGGAGCGGCGCGCCATGAAACGCGGGATTTTCCCGGTAGCCGGCTGCGACGAGGCGGGCAGGGGCCCCCTGGCCGGACCGGTGGTTGCGGCCGCCGTGATCCTTAACCCCAAGCGCATTCCGCGTGGGCTCAACGATTCCAAAAAACTCACGCCGGAAGCGCGCGAGGCGCTTTACCTGAAAATCTGCGCCAGCGCGGAAGTGGCCGTCGCCTTCGGTTCCACCGAGCGCATCGATCGCGACAACATCCTGCGCGCTTCGCTCTGGGCGCTGGCGCGGGCAGTACAAGCCTTGCCGTTGCGGCCGAAGCTGGTTTTCGTTGATGGGAACCAGAAGATTGACTGCGGTTGCGACTGCGAAACCGTGGTCAGCGGTGACTCGCTGGTGCTCTCCATCGCTGCCGCCTCCATCGTGGCCAAAGTCACCCGCGACCGCCTGATGACGCGGCTGGGCGCCGCCCATCCTGGCTATGGCTTCGAGCGCCACATGGGCTATAGCGTACCGGAGCATTTCGCAGCCCTCACCAAACTTGGGCCTACCGTCCATCACCGCAGATCATTTGCCCCGGTTGCGGCGGCTTATGGCGATCCGGTTATCCTCGAAGAGTCGGCTACATCACCTTTGATTCTGTAGCTTCCGCGGCCTGTTCCGGCTAGGTTGCGGCCCTCTTTACCCGCCGGGCAACGATGCTTTACGTCTCCCTGATCCTGAAATCCCTGCGGGCCCATCCCCGGCTGCTGTTCTGGACCGCCGCCCTGTCACAGGCCGCGCTGTGGACACTGCTGCCGACGCTGTTCTATTCCTCGCCGCCGGGCGAAGTGCCGATCGTGCTGGCGATCGGGCATGAATTCCAGCTCGGCAGTGATCGCGGCCCGCCGCTCGCCTTCTGGCTCGCGGAAGTAGCCTATCGCCTCAGCGGCAGCATCGCCGGCGTCTATCTGCTGTCGCAGATCTGTGTGGTTGGGACCCTGATGGGTATCTTTGCGCTCGGCCGCTCCACGGTCGGGACACCGCAGGCGGTGCTGGCTGTGCTGCTGATGACCGGCGTTATTGCAATGTCGGTGCCGACGCCGGAGTTCGGTCCTGCGATTCTCGCCATGCCGATCTGGACCATGGTGCTGCTGCATTTCTGGCGCGCGGTCGGGGAGGGCCGGAGCGAATATTGGATCGCGCTTGCGGTCGGCATGGGACTTCTTCTGCTCACGACCTCGTTCGGCTGGATCTTTTTCATTCTGCTCGCGGTGTTCGCCGCCGCCTCGGTGCGCGGCCGTGCCGCCTTCCGCAGTATTGATCCCTGGCTATGCACTTTTGTCGCCATTCTGGTCGCCGCTCCCTATCTGGCCTGGCTCGTGCATGCGGATGATGTCTGGAAGCCGGCGCTGGCACGGCTCTCCGCCATCGACCTGGGCGCCGCTGTCGGGGAATGGCTGCGCATCGTCTGGCTTTTGGCGGTGGCTCATATCGGTGTCGTTCTCCTTGCGGCTCTCGCCAGTCCATGGCGACTGCCGCCGGGCACGCGGTTGCCGACGGTGAATCGCCCCCCCATTCAGCCGCTGGCCAAGTCGATGATCTATTTTTTTGCGCTCGCGCCGCCGCTTGTTGCGACCGGGATCGTCGCGCTGCTTGGTCAGCATTGGACGCTCGCCACAGCGGGCCCGGTGGTCATATGTTCCGGCCTTGCGGCGATGGTGATGGCCGGAAATGAGATCCCGCTTTACCGGCAACGCCTGCTGAGCATGGCCTGGGTCAGTCTGCTGGTTGGTCCTCCGGCCGTGATGGCCGCTGCGCTGTTGCTGCTTCCCTGGACGTTCGGGGTCGATTTCAAGGTGCTTTACCCCGCCGCGGAGATGGGACGGTTTTTCGCGGATACCTTCGAGCGCCGTACCGGCCGGCCGCTGAGCATCGTGGCGGGCGATCCCGAAATTGCGGCGCTCATCGCACTGGATCGGCGTGCGCGGCCGAGCCTGCTGATCGATGCTCCAGTGCGCTCGCGTTGGATCAGCGCTGCGGATGCGCGGGCGAAGGGCGCGGTCGTCGTCTGGCTGGCGACCGACACCGCCGGAACGCCGCCCGCCGAGATCAAAGCAAGCTTTCCCGATCTCGTGGTGGAAGTGCCGCGCGGTTTCGCGCGCTCGATACAGGGGCGCTTGCCGCTTCTGCGCGTCGGCTGGGCCGTGATCCGCCCACAGGCTCAGTGATAGCTCTCGCCTTCCGCTACCTTCCCGCGGAACAGCCAGTAGATCAGCCCGGTGTAGCCGAGGATGATCGGCAGCAGGATCAGCGTGCCCACCAGCATGAACATCTGGCTTACTGGCGCGGCGGCGGCGTCCCACACCGTGAGCGACGGCGGCACGATATAGGGGAACCAGGAGATCACCAGGCCCATATAGCCGAGCAGGAAGAGGGCGATCGCCGACAGGAACGGCAGTGCATCGCGTCCCCGCTGCAAGCCGAGCCAGCCGATATAGGCGGTCAGCGCGGTGAGCACCGGCACCGGCCAAAGGATCGCGATGTTCGGCAGCGAGAACCAGCGCTGCCCGATGCTCGGCATCATCAGCGGTGTCCACAGGCTGACGACGGCCATGAACACCAGCACGCCGAGCAGCAATAATTTTGCCTGCCGCCGCGCGCGCTCCGCGACTTCGCCTTCGGTCTTCATGATCAGCCAGGTCGCGCCAAGCAGCGCATAACCCACCGCCACCCCAAGCGCGCAGACTGCGGCGAAAGGCGTTGCCCAATCGAAGGCACCGCCGGCGAAAGCCCCGTTTTCGATCTTGATGCCCTGAATCATGCCGCCGAGAACGAGTCCTTGGCAGAGCGCGGCCAGCGTGGAGCCCGCGGTAAAGGCAAAATTCCATTTCGCCTTGCCGCCGGCCAGCCCGCGGAATTCGAAGGCGACGCCGCGGAACACCAATGCCAGCAGCATCAGGATGATTGGAATGTAGAAGGCCGGCATGATGACGGCGTAAGCGAGCGGGAAGGCGACTAGCAGTCCGCCGCCGCCCAGCACCAGCCAGGTCTCGTTGCCGTCCCAGAAAGGTTTCACAGAGGCCATCATCTGTTCGCGCTGGCGGTCGTTGGCCGCAAACGGAAACAGGATGCCGATGCCGAGGTCGAAGCCGTCAAGGATGACATACATGGCGACCGCGGTGCCGATCACGCCGGCCCAGATGACAGGCAGAAACCATTCCATGTTCAGCCTCCGTAGGCTTCGCCGCCGGCTGCGGCGATCGGACTGCGCGCCGGCTTCTGCTCGGCGCCGCCTGCGGGCGGGCCCCAGGCGATTAGCCGGTTGATGTAGAAGATGCCCATTGCGAAGACGATGCCGTAGACCACCACGAAAAGCGCGAGCGTGGCGGCAATGCTCGAGCCCGGCACCGGCGAGACGGCGTCGGCGGTGCGCAGGATGCCCTGCACCAGCCAGGGCTGACGGCCGCTTTCGGTGACAACCCAACCGGCAATCACGGCGACAAACCCGACCCACCATGTTTGGGAAACGATACGCAGGAACCACCGCGTGTCGAACAGGCGTCCGTGCCAAAGCAGCCAGGCACCGAAGAGCGCGGCCGCGATCATGAAAAATCCGATCGCCAGCATGATGCGGAATCCGAAAAAGACATTGAGCAGCGGCGGCCGGTCTTGCGGCGGCACGCTTTTCAGGCCGGGAAACAAGCCGTTCGGATCATGAGTGAGGACCAGCGACGACCCGCGCGGAATGGAGATTTCGAAATGATTTTTTTCCGCCGCCGCGTCGGGCCAGGCAAAGATGTGGAAGTCGCCCGGTTTCGATCCGTCCCAGTGGCCCTCCATCGCCGCCACCTTGATTGGCTGATGCTTTAAGGTGTTCAGCCCATGCAGGTCGCCGATCAGGAGCTGCAGCGGCGCCAGGATGGCGGCCAGTCCAATCCCCATGCGCAGCATGATGCGCGCTTCCTCGGGATATTTGTCCGCCAGCAGGTAACGGGCGCCGACCGCGATCACCACGAAAGCGGTGGTGAGGTAGGCGGCGTTGAGCATATGCGCGAGGCGATAAAGGAAGCTCGGGTTGAAGATGATGTCGAGCCAGCTCACCGGATAGGCGACGCCGCCGCGGATCTCATGGCCAGTGGGCGTGTGCATCCAGCTGTTGGCGGACAGGATCCAGAACGCCGACATGGCGGTACCGACCGCAACCGCGATGGCGGAAAAGACGTGCAGCCAGCGCGGCACCCGATCGCCGCCGAACAGCAGGATGCCGAGGAAGGTCGCCTCCAGGAAAAACGCCGTCAGAACCTCGTAGCCAATGAGCGGGCCGATGGTGTTTCCGGTGACGACCGAGAAGCGGCTCCAGTTGGTGCCGAGCTGATAGGAAAGGACGATGCCGGAAACCACGCCCATCGCGAAGGACACGGCGAAGATGCGGGTCCAGAAGCGCGCGATGTTGCGGTAGACGTCGCGCCCGGTCTGGCCCCACAGGATTTCCAGCGTCGCGATATAGGCCGAGAGCCCGATGGTGAAAGCCGGGAAGATGATGTGGAACGAGATCGTGAAGGCGAACTGCCAGCGCGCAAGCAGGACCGGATCGAAATCCATCGCAGTCACCTGAGAAAGTTGATGCAGCGCCCTTATGGAGCCTTTCTATAACGACGGCAGACTGACCTCATTGCCTAGTAAGGTCTGCCACGTACTGCGCGCCGCAGCAACTAGATAGCCAGCGCCTTCTTGATGGCCAGGAAATCCCGCCAGGCCAGACGCTTCTGCAGCGGGCTACGCAGTAAAAAGGCCGGGTGGAACGTCGGCATGGCGCGGATCTCGCGCTTGCCGGTGTGATAGTTGAACCACCGTCCGCGCATTTTGGTGATGCCGTCGCGGATACCGAGCAGCGTCTGCGCGGAAGGCCCGCCGAGGCAGACAAGGATGTCGGGATCCACGAGCTCGATCTGCCGTTGGATGAAGGGCAGGCAGATTTGCGACTCCTGCGGTGTCGGGGTGCGGTTGCCGGGCGGCCGCCACGGGATGATGTTGGCGATATAGACGCTGCTGCGGTCGAGGCCGATGGCATGGAGCATCCGGTCGAGCAGTTTCCCCGACCGACCGACGAAGGGCAAACCTTCGATGTCTTCGTCGCGGCCGGGCGCTTCGCCCACAAACATGATCTTCGCCTGCGGGTTGCCGTCCGCAAAGACGAGCTGCGTGGCGGTGCCCTTCAGTGCACAGCCTTCAAAGACGTCGAGCGCGGCGCGCAAATCCTCCAGCGTGGCGATACCATTCACTGCCTCGCGCGCCGCCATGGCCGCGGCGTCGGGCGGGGGCGGGGCGGTAAACGAAGCGGCAGACTCCGCGCCACTCCCTCCACCCTTGCGGGGGAGGGTTGGGGAGGGGGGTGATTTTGATTCATGCGAGGAAGCTGACCCCCCTCCCGCCGCGCTTCGCGCGTCGACCTCCCCCGCAGGGGGGGAGGTGAAAGAAGAAATATCGGCGAAGCGGTCGACCGACTCCTCGCCGACAGGCGCGTCGACGCCCGCCTCGAGATAGAAGGCGAGCAATTCGCGTGCGGCTTTATCGGCGTCGGGTGTCATTGTGCGAGCGTACAGGTAATCTGGTCGTATCTCTTTTCACGATAGGCGTCGAAGGCAAGGGAGCCGATGCGGCCGCGGTCGCAGATGAAGGCCAGGCCGCCGGCGATGTCTTTTCGCATCCAGATCTTGTCCTTGAAGATCTGGACCGTCTGCGGCTCATAGCCCTCGGCGATCAGGGAAGCCATCGTCCGGGTTGCGGATTGCGGATTCTGGCCGGTCTGCGCGTGGGCTTGGCTGAGGCAGGCGATTACGGGGACAAGGAGCAGAAGAACTTTCATTTCCTTCGCTTTTTTGGAACCGGTTTTCAGGCCGGAGCATTGTAGCACGCCCGCCGCCTGCCACCTCTCATCTGTGGCAAACTGTCATTAAAGAGAATCGGAGCCGTCCCATGGACGCGCAAATGCCCAGCGCCGACGCATCACCCGCGGAATTGCCCGCGCGTGAGGCGATGGAATTCGACGTCGTGATCGTAGGCGCGGGTCCCGCCGGGCTAGCCGCGGCCATCCGGCTAAAGCAGATCAGGCCGGAGATTTCCGTCGTCGTGGTGGAGAAGGGCTCCGAGGTCGGCGCGCATATTCTTTCCGGCGCGGTGATCGATCCGATCGGACTCGATCGCCTTCTGCCTGATTGGCGCGACGAAGACAGCCCGATCAAGACCAAGGTTTCCGCCGACAAATTCTATTGGTTCTCGTCCTCCGGCGGATTGCGGCTGCCGAATTTTCTGATGCCGCCGCTGATGAGCAACCACGGCAATTACATCGTCTCGCTCGGCGAGGTTTGCCGCTGGCTGGCCGGCAAGGCTGAAGCGCTCGGCGTCGAAATCTATCCCGGCTTCGCAGCGGCCGAGGTTCTCTACGACGACACGGGAGCGGTCGCCGGCATCGCCACCGGCGACATGGGCATCGGCAAGGACGGCTTGCCCAAGGAGAGTTTCACCCGCGGCGTGGAGGTGCGCGCCAAATACACGCTCTTTGCCGAAGGCGCGCGCGGCAATCTCAGCAAGATTTTGCTGAAGGACTTCGGGCTCGAAGCAGAACGCGAGCCGCAGAAATTCGGCATCGGACTTAAAGAGCTGTGGCAAGTCGCCCCGGAAAAGCATCAGCCCGGCCTGGTGCAGCATTCCTTCGGCTGGCCGCTCGACGGCGGCACCGGCGGCGGCTCATTCCTTTATCACTACGGCGACAATCTCGTTTCCGTCGGCTTTGTGGTGCATCTCAATTACGAAAATCCCTATCTCTCCCCGTTCGATGAATTCCAGCGCTTCAAGACGCACCCGCGCATTCGCGATACCTTCGCCGGCGGCAAGCGCCTCTGTTACGGCGCGCGCGCCTTAACCGAGGGCGGCTATCAGTCCGTGCCGAAACTTACGTTTCCGGGCGGCGCGCTGGTGGGCTGCGCGGCCGGCTTGATGAACGTTCCGCGCATCAAGGGCAGCCACAACGCGATGCTTTCAGGCATGATGGCGGCCGAGCATGTTGCGCGCGCGCTTGCCACCGGCCGCAGCAATGACGAACTCGCCGACTACGAGCAAGCCTGGCGAAGTTCGGAAATCGGACGCGATCTTTGGAAAGTACGTAACGCCAAACCGCTGTGGTCGAAATTCGGCACGCTCGCCGGCATCGCGCTTGGCGCGCTCGACATGTGGACCAATGCGCTCGGCTTTTCGCTATTCGGCACGCTCGGCCATGGCAAGCCGGATTATGCCTCGTTGAAACCGGCCGAATCACAACCGATTGCTTATCCGAAACCGGACGGCACGCTCACTTTCGACCGGCTGTCATCGGTATTCCTGTCCAATACCAATCACGCGGAAGGGCAGCCCGCGCACCTTATTGTGCACGACATGGCCCTGCAAAAGTCGTCCGAGCATGATGTCTATGGCGGACCCTCGGCCCGCTATTGCCCGGCCGGCGTCTATGAATGGGTGGAGGAGGGCGGCACGCCGCGCTTCGTCATTAATGCGCAGAATTGCGTCCACTGCAAAACCTGTGACATCAAGGACCCGAATCAGAACATCACTTGGGTTCCCCCCGAAGGCGGTGGTGGCCCGAACTACCCGAATATGTGAGGATAAAAGGTACCATCTGGCCACGATGCCGCCATACAGCCGCTTTCATGCTGCTGCATACGGCGGGCGGCGGCATCTTCTTGCGGACAACACGCAAAAGGGCCATTCTCGCCGTTCGGACGCCCCGGGCCCGCATATCTCGTTTTCTCGTTAGAATTCGCATTTTCCGATGGAGACCATTGCTCCGTGACCGCCTCCACGATGTTTTACCGCCTCGCCGGCGCCCTCACCGCATTTGGCCTGCTGCTGCCACAAGCGGCCTCTGCACAGACGCCGACGCAGCAAGAGCTTTTGCGCCTGGCGCCGCTTGGCGCCTATCTCGCGGCGCGTCATGCCGGCGCCGACCGCGATGCCGCGGCGGCGGCCGCCTATTACCGGGCCGCCTTGCGGGCGGATCCAAACAACAAGGAGTTACTCGACCGGGCCTTCCTCGCGCTGCTGGCAAGCGGCGAAGTCGAGGAATCCGTCAAGCTCGCGGAGAGGATTATCCAGAACGACAAGACCGACCGCATCGCGCGGCTCGCGCTCGGCGTGCGCGCGATCAAGCAGAAACAATATCAGACGGCGCGGACGCATCTGGGACAGTCGGTCCGCGGCCCCATCACAGATCTGGCGGCGACGCTGCTCTCGGGCTGGGCCTCCTACGGCGCCAATGAGGCGCGCAGCGCGGTCGAGGCCATCGACAAGCTGCCGGGCCCAGATTGGTACGGTTTGTTCAAGGATATGCATGCCGGCCTGATTCTCGAACTCTCCGGCAACAGGAAAGAAGCCGGCAAGAAGTTGGAGCGCGGGCACAAGCTCGATCCGAACGACATGCGGCTGGTGGAGGCCTATGCCGGTTGGGCGGCACGTAATGGCGCCAAGGACGAGGCTCTCAAGACCATCGAGGCCTATCAAAATGTCGTGCCGCGCCACCCGCTCATTCTCACAGCCAAAGAAACCATCAGGCGGGGCGACCGGCCTGCGCTGATCGTCGGTTCGCCGCAGGAGGGTGCGGCCGAGGCACTTTACGGTATGGGCACCTGGATCAGCCGCCGCGGCGGAGAAGACCTTGGCCTGGTCTATCTGCAGCTCGCGCTCTATCTGCAGCCTACGCACCCGCTGGCGCTGATCGCGCTCGCCGATCTTTATTCGGCTGTGAAAAAGCCGGAGCTGGCGATCAAACTCTATGATCGCGTGCCCGCGAACTCGCCCATGCGGCGCAATGCCAATATCCAACTCGCCATTGATCTCGACGGTCTCGAGCGCACCGATGAGGCCAGCAAACTGCTGGACAAATTGACTGCGGAACAGCCCAAGGACGTCGAAGCGATTCTCGCCCTCGGCAATATCCTGCGTGGCCGCAAGAAATATGCGGAATGCGCCGATGTATATTCCAAAGCCGTCGCGACGATCACCGATGCGCAGAAGTCGGATTGGCTGGTATATTATTTCCGCGGTATCTGCTTCGAGCGCGCGCGCCAATGGGACAAGGCGGAAGCCGACCTGAAGAAATCGCTCGAGCTTTTCCCGGATCAGCCGCAGGTGCTCAACTATCTAGGTTATTCGTGGATCGACCAGGGCGTGAACCTGGAGGAAGGCATGCGCATGATCCGCCGCGCGGTCGAGCAGCGGCCTGAGGACGGTTACATCATCGATTCGCTCGGCTGGGCTCATTACCGGCTGGGCCAGTATGACGAGGCGGTGAAGCACCTGGAACGCGCCGTCGAGCTCAAGCCGGAAGACCCGACGATCAACGATCACCTCGGCGACGTCTATTGGCGCGTGGGCCGTCTGCACGAAGCGAAGTTCCAATGGTCGCACGCCAAGGAGTTGAAGCCCGAGCCGGAGGAGCTTCCCAAGATCGAGGAGAAGCTGAATGTGGGGCTGACGGACACTCCTTCTTCCGCGGCGGAGGCGGAAAGGATAAAAAAGTCCCGTAGCGGCGGCTGAGCCGCCGCATGGATTCTTTCACCGCGCGTGCGCCCGCCAAGGTCAATCTCACGCTGCGCGTTGCGGGCCGCCGCGGCGACGGTCTGCACGAGATCGAAAGTCTCGTCGTCTTCTGCGATATCACCGACGAATTAAGCTTCGATCCATCGCGGCCCCGCGGGCTCGAAGTGCTGGGCCCGCTGCGGGCAGAGTGCGGGCCGGTGACGGACAATCTCGTTCTGAAAGCCGCCGGCGCGCTGGCTGCGCGTGTGTTCGATCTGAAAACCGGACACTTTGCCTTGATCAAGCGGATACCGGTGGCGGCCGGACTTGGCGGCGGCTCGGCGGATGCTGCGGCCGCCTTGCAGCTGCTCGCGCAGGCGAACGGCCTTGCGCCTGGGGATCCGCGGCTGCAGGAGGCGGCTCGCGGGACCGGGTCCGACGTGCCGGTCTGCCTCGATCCGCGACCGCGCATCTTGAACGGCGCCGGAGAAGTTCTGTCGGACGCGATCAAACTGCCCCCGCTCGCGGCCGTGCTGGTCAAACCCGGTGTGGCTCTGCCGACCAGGGAGGTTTTTGATGCGTTCGATAAAATGGGCGCCGGGCCGTCGTCGCTGCTAGGCTCGCCGCCCCGTGATAGCCGTGACGAGCTTTTGGCTTTCCTGCGGTTGCGGCCGAACGATCTCGAAGCCGCCGCGATATCCTTGCAACCGGCGATCGGCGAAGTGCTTTCCACGCTGCAGGATCTGCCGTCATGCCGGCTCGCCCGCATGTCGGGCTCGGGCGCAACCTGTTTTGGCCTATTCGATACGGCGGAAGTAGCCGCGTCCGCCGCGCGCCAGCTCCGCGCCACGCGTTCGGATTGGTGGATAGAAGAGACGACGCTCAGCTAGCGCATGGTGCCGAGAACAGGAAGTGACGTCCGATCAGGTCGTGCCCGACCGCGACGCTAATGCGCCCGGGCGATGCAGAATTCCACCGCCTCTTCCAGCGCCTGTTTCATCTGGGAAGCGGGGAACAGCGCCAGCGCGTCCTTGGCCATGGCGCCGTAGTGATGAGCGCGCTTGATCGTGTCTTCCAGAGCGCGGTGCTTGGCCATCAGGCCGATGGCGTGTCCGAGATCGGCGTCTCTGGACTCGTTATCCTCCAGCGTGCGCTTCCAGAAGGCGCGCTCCTCTTCGTTGCCGCGGCGAAATGACAGCACCACCGGTAAGGTGATCTTTCCTTCGCGGAAATCGTCGCCGACGTTCTTGCCGAGCTTCGCGGCTTTGCCGCCGTAGTCGAGCGCATCGTCGACGAGCTGGAATGCGATCCCAAGATTCATCCCAAAGGAGCGGCAGGCGGCCTGTTCCGGTTTCGGTTTTTGCGCGAGCGCTGGACCCACTTCGCAGGCTGCGGCAAACAGCTCAGCGGTCTTGGCGCGAATCACTGAGAGATATTCGTCTTCCGTAGTGGCAGTGTTCTTCGCCACCACGAGCTGCATCACCTCGCCCTCGGCAATCACGGCGGCGGCGGACGAGAGGATTTCCAGCGCGCGCAGCGAGCCCACCTCCACCATCATCTTGAAGGCCTGCCCGAGCAGGAAATCGCCCACCAGCACGCTCGCCTCGTTGCCCCACAAAATACGGGCGGCGGCCTGACCGCGCCGCATCTCGCTTTCGTCCACTACGTCGTCATGCAGCAAGGTGGCCGTATGCATGAATTCCACCGAGGCCGCGAGCTTGATATGCCCGTTGCCGGAATAGCCGGTGATGTCCGCCATGGCCAAGGTCAGCATGGGGCGCAGCCGTTTGCCGCCCGAGGCGATCAGATGGTTGGCGACCTCGGGAATCATCGTCACCTCCGAACCCGTCCGGGACAGGATGGTGGTATTTACCCGGTCGAGGTCTGGCGCGACGAGCTCGACCAAACGGTCGATGGAGGCGGACGGATGGCTTTCAAAGGGGACGACGACGGCCAAGGGCTTCTCCTGACAAGGACGGGCGAGCATAGAAACGCTATGGTAAGCGGGCAAGTGCGCCGTTAGCCAGCTTGCGGCGGCAGGAAAGAATGATGGCGAACGTGGAAGCGATATGGGGCGGAAAAGTCGAGGATGACGCCATCGAGCGCCATCGGATTGCGGTTCTTGTGCCCTGTTACAACGAGGAAAAGTCGATCGCGACGGTGATTGCCAATTTCCGTGCCGCTTTGCCGCAAACTCCGGTCTATGTCTACGATAACAACTCCTCAGACAATACCGCCGCAGTCGCCGCGCAGGCCGGAGCGGTGGTGCGCCGGGAATCCCATCAGGGCAAGGGCCACGTCGTGCGCCGCATGTTCACCGATGTCGAGGCCGATATCTACGTTTTGGTGGACGGGGACGCGACCTACGATGCCGAGAGTGCGCGCGGCATGATCGGCCGGCTGCTTGAGGATAGGCTGGATATGGTGGCGGCGATCCGGGTGGATCGGGCGCACACCGCCTATCGCCCCGGCCACCGCGCGGGCAACCGGCTGATGACGAGATTCGTCGCCCTGGTTTTCGGCCGGGCATTCTCCGACATTTTGTCGGGTTACCGGGTGTTCTCCCGACGTTACGTCAAATCATTTCCGGTACTGTCCCGCGGCTTTGAGATCGAGACCGAGCTCACGGTGCATGCTCTGGAGCTCGATCTGCCGGTAGCGGAAATGGAGACGCCCTATTATCCGCGCCTTGCCGGCTCCGCTTCCAAGCTCAACACCTGGCGAGATGGCTTCCGGATTCTGTGGACCATCGTGCGGCTCTATCGGTCGGAGCGGCCGTTCCAGTTCTTTTCTGGCATCGCGGCGATACTGGCGGGAGCTGCGATCATTCTCGCCATCCCAATCATCGCCACCTTCGTGCGCGATGGGCTCGTTCCTCGGCTGCCCACCACCGTGCTGGCGACCGGGCTAATGCTTGCCGCAGCGCTTTCCTTCATGTCCGGACTCATTCTCGATACCGTGACACGTGGACGGCGTGAACTGAAACTGCTCGCCTATCTTTCACATCAGGCCCCGGGTGACGAACGCCGTAAAGGCTGATCGGAGATTGATTTGCGCGAACTCGTCCGCACCAACGACATGGTTCTGGTCTCCGCCATCGGCGCATTGCTCGATGGCGCAAAGATCCCGCATGTGGTGCTGGACCAGAATATGAGCGTGCTGGAAGGCTCGCTCGGCATCCTGCCGCGCCGTGTGCTGGTTCCTGAGGACAGCGTTCCGGCGGCCCGCCGGCTGCTGCAGGACGCGGGCCTCGGCCATGAATTGCGCCCCGATGCCATCTAAGGTTCCAAGCGAGTCCGCTGTCAGTGACGATGCGGTGCTTGACGGTCGCCTTCTTTTGCAGCAGCCGGTTCGCGGCCACCGTGTCGGACATGACGCCATCCTTCTGGCGGCGGCAACTGCGGCGACGAAGGGCGAGCACGCGGTCGATCTCGGCGCAGGGATCGGCGCGGCCGGCCTCGCGCTGGCGAGCCGGGTCGACGGTCTGCGCGTCACTTTGGTCGATATCGACCCGGGGCTTACGGCCATGGCAGCGCGCAACGCCGCGCGTAACGGCCTGGCTTCGCGCGTGAACGCGATCAGGCTCGATGTGGAATCGCCGGCGCGCGCCTTCGCGGCGGCGGGCTTAAAGCCGGGCTCCGCCGACCGCGTGCTGATGAATCCGCCATTCCACGACAGCGCGCGCCAGAAGTCGTCGCCGCACGCAGGCCGCCGGCTGGCGCATGTAGGCTCACCTGACTCACTGAAAATCTGGATCGCCGCTGCGGCGCGGCTTCTTTCAGCGCGCGGGGTACTGACTCTGATCTGGCGCGCCGATGGGCTGGCCGACGTGATCACGTCATTGGGCCGCGGCTTCGGCGGCGTGGGGGTGATGCCGGTGCACCCAAGAGCGGACGCTCCCGCCATCCGCATATTGGTGCGCGCCGCGAAGCAAAGCCGCGCGCCGCTAACGATCTATCCTGGGCTGGTACTTAACGACGCGGACGGCCGTCCGGCTGCGGCTGCCGATGCCATTCTGCGTGGCAGACTGACGCTGACTCTTGCCGATTTATGAGGCGGGAGAAATGCACCCTATGCAGTGCCTAGGGGTTAGGCTTGGCTCGTCACCCGGCTTTTGCGCGGGCGCACGAAGCGCGACTTTCGTACGTATTCACGCAGGTTGCTGTGGGAGGCACTGGCAACGATGATGCTTAAAAGAACGAACAATAAGTAGAGTTTCGGGTTCATTTTCACACCTGGCTTACCGCGCTTGTCGGGGCTGACAGGGCAGGAAGCATTCCAAGTGTTAAAAATGCGTAACTTGGCCGGATTGGGGCGGTGATCTAAGGAAAGACGATGAGCCAGCCAACGCTTCCAGCACCGTCACTTGCGAACAGTGTATTCGAGGCGATCAAGCCGGTTCTGCCGCGGCGGCTGCGCGGCGATATTCCCATCGTGCCGGTTGTGCGCCTCACCGGCATCATCGGTTTCTCCACGCCGCTGAAGCCCGGCCTGACATTGGCAAGCGTCGCGCGTGCGCTGGAGCGCGCGTTTTCCATGCGCCACGCGCGCGCTGTCGCGCTGGTTGTCAACTCGCCGGGCGGCTCGCCGGTGCAATCGCATCTGATCTTCCGCCGTGTCCGCCAGCTCGCCGAAGAAAAGGGTCTGCGCGTGATCGCCTTTGTCGAGGACGTTGGCGCCTCCGGCGGTTATATGATCGCCTGCGCCGCCGACGAGATTATCTGCGATATGTCCTCGATGATCGGCTCCATCGGAGTGGTGGGCGGATCATTCGGCTTCGACAAGCTGATGGAGAAGGTCGGCGTCGAACGTCGCCTCTATACCTCCGGGGAGCGGAAAGCGATGCTCGATCCGTTCCTTCCGGAAAAGCCGGAGGACGTGAAGCGGCTGAAGCAAGTCCAGAACGAGATCCACCAGGCCTTTATCGCGCTGGTGAAGGACCGTCGCGGGCCGAAACTGGCCGGTCCAGAAAAAACCTTGTTTTCCGGAGAATATTGGACTGGCGCAGCCGCGGTCGAACTCGGAATTGCCGACGCCATCGGCGACGTTCGATCGTTCCTGCGGGAGCGCTACGGCGAGGAAGTTCTGCTGCCGCTGGTCGCGCCCGAACGGAGTTTCTTCGGGCGCCGCCAGCGCGGCATCGCTGCCGGGTTCGATCTTCTAGGCGGCCATCCCGGCTGGGCCGAGGACATGCTTTCCGCGCTGGAAGCGCGTGCGTTGTGGTCGCGTTATGGATTATAATAGCGCGAGATTTGGGGAGGAGCTCACATGGATCAATTGGTGATTCCGCCGCTCGTGAAATGGACTCTGGGTGCGCTCGGCGCCGCCGCCGTCGTGCATTGGGTTGTCAAGGAAGTCCGCCGCGTCAACGCCGAGCTTGATGAAGCCAAGGCGCGCGTACGTGTGACGGATCGTAAGGTCTATCCGACGCTACGGCGAGACCCGCACACTGGCGAATATCGGGTGCGCTAAGGTGCCTTACCGGCTGACGATATTCCCGCCCGTCAACATCGGGCCGAAAACCAGCAAAATAAAAACTGCGCCGGCGATCTCAAAAACCAACATGACAAGCCTCGCGTATGCAATGTCGCGAGGTTAATCCGGGCCGCGGCAAGGCCCGGTAAACGGGCGCCTGCCCAGGTGGGTAACGGCGCCAGAACCGCTTGCCATCCTTAAAGCTTCGTATCGCCTTTGCGGGTTCGGCGGCAAAACCGGAAGGTTGTGGCCCAAAACCGTCCATCGGCCTTCAACTTGACCCCCATACAGGCCGCCGATAGACCGGCGTCATGATCGCCGCCGACCAATCAGCCCCTGACCAAAGCCACATGGATCCCCGCCGCTCATTCCAGGGGCTGGTACTCGCGCTTCAACGGTTTTGGGCGGAACAGGGCTGCGTCATCCTGCAGCCCTATGACATGGAAGTCGGCGCCGGCACCTTCCATCCGGCTACGACTTTGCGGGCGCTCGGTCCGAAGGCTTGGAATGCAGCCTATGTGCAGCCATCGCGCCGGCCGAAGGACGGCCGTTATGGCGAAAATCCCAACCGGCTGCAGCATTACTACCAGTTCCAGGTGATCCTGAAGCCGTCGCCGCCCGATCTGCAGGATCTCTATCTGAAATCGCTCTATGCCATTGGCATCGACCCTAGCTTGCACGACCTTCGCTTCGTCGAGGACGACTGGGAAAGCCCCACGCTCGGCGCCTGGGGGCTTGGCTGGGAATGCTGGTGCGACGGCATGGAAGTCTCCCAGTTCACTTACTTCCAGCAGGTCGCCGGCTTCGAATGCGCGCCGGTTTCGGGCGAGCTGACCTACGGCCTGGAGCGGCTCGCCATGTATGTGCAGGGCGTCGACCGCGTCTTTGACCTCAATTTCAACGGCCGGGCGGGCGCACAGAAAGTCACCTATGGCGACGTCTTCTTGCAGGCCGAGCAGGAATATTCCCGGCACAATTTCGAGCACTCCGACGTTGAGATGCTGTTTTCGCAATTCAAGATGGCCGAGGCGGCCTGCCGCAAATACCTCGATGCCGGATGGGATGACGAGAAGAAAAGACACCTGATGGCGCTGCCGGCCTATGATCAATGCATCAAGGCGAGCCATGTATTCAATCTGCTCGATGCGCGCGGCGTGATTTCGGTTACCGAGCGTCAAAGTTACATCCTGCGGGTGCGGGAGCTGGCGAAAACCTGCGGTGAGGCATGGCTCGCCACCGAAGGTGGAGGGACGGCGTAATGCCCGATCTTCTCCTTGAATTTTTCTCCGAGGAAATCCCCGCCCGGATGCAAGCGCGGGCGGCGGAAGATTTGCGTAAGCTTGTCACCGACAAGCTGGTGGCGACCGGTTTGCTCTATGACGGCGCCAAGGCTTTCGTGACACCGCGGCGGCTGTCTTTGGCGGTGCAGGGGATTCCTGCCCGGCAGCCGGACGTGAAAGAAGAGAAGAAGGGTCCTCGCGTCGGTGCGCCGGAAGGCGCCATTGCCGGCTTCCTCAAGAGCGCGGGACTGCAATCAATCAACGAGGCAAAGGTCCAGCAGGACAAGAAAGGCGACTTTTATCTCGTGGTGATCGAAAAGCCGGGGCGCGCCGCGATCGAGGTGATCGGCGAGATCGTGACGGAAGTGGTGCGCGGCTTTCCCTGGCCGAAGGCAATGCGCTGGGGCAGTGGCCGGCTTACATGGGTGCGCCCGTTGCATTCCATCGTCGCCACTTTCGGGCCGGAGACGGAGGATCCCGAGATTGTGAATTGCTCGGTTGACGGCATTCAGGCCGGGAACATTACGCAGGGCCACCGTTTTTTGGCGCCGCAGCCGATCAAGGTGCGCCGGCTTGACGACTATGTGCAGAATCTCGAGAAGGCCAAGGTCGTGCTGGATGCGGCGCGCCGCGCCGATATCATTCTCACCGACGCCAAAAACCTCGCTTTCGCGCAGGGTCTGGAATTGGTCGAAGACGCCAATCTCCTGGGCGAAGTCGCCGGTCTGGTGGAATGGCCGGTGGTGCTGATGGGCTCGTTCGATCGAGCCTTCCTGCAGATCCCGCCGGAAGTAATTCGCAGCACCATTCGCGCCAATCAGAGATGCTTCGTGCTGCGCGACGCAAAAACAGACAAACTGGCGGCGAAATTCATTCTTGTTTCCAATATGGAAGCTGCGGATGGCGGCAAGGCCATCATCGCCGGCAATGAGCGCGTAATCCGCGCTCGACTTTCCGACGCGAAGTTCTTTTATGAAACCGACCTGAAGACCAGGCTGGATGACCGCTTGCCGAAATTGTCCGGCATCGTCTTTCACGAAAAGCTGGGAAGTCAGGTGGAACGCGTTGAACGCATCGAGCGGCTGGCGCGCGAGCTGGCGCCCCTGGTCGGCGCCGATCCGGCGAAAGCCGAACGCGCGGCAAAACTTGCCAAGACCGATCTCCTCAGCGAGATGGTCGGCGAATTTCCCGAATTGCAAGGCGTAATGGGCCGCTATTACGGACTGGCGCAGGGTGAAGACGAAAGCGTCGCGCGCGCTATCGAGGATCATTACAAGCCGCAGGGGCCCTCTGAACGGGTGCCGTCCGAAGCTGTGTCGATGGCGGTTGCCCTGGCAGACAAATTCGACACGCTCGCGGGCTTCTGGGCGATCGAGGAAAAGCCGACCGGCTCGAAGGATCCCTATGCCTTGCGCCGCGCGGCTCTGGGCATCATCCGCATCGTTCTGGAGAACAAGTTGCGCTTGCACATTATGGCGGTCGCGGAATCCGCGAGCCGGCCGACACTGGCGCGGCGCCATCACATTTCCCTCGGCAAGAATGAGTTGGAGGAGGAAAGCATCGCCTCGCGGCTGATTGCCGATGTTCTGCACCGCTGGACCGACAGCATCGCACGCACGGCGAAGGACGATGCCAAGGTGCCCGATATCGACGCTGTCGGGCATGAATTGGCCGTCGATATGCTCGGCTTCTTCGCGGATCGGCTGAAAGTGCATCTGCGCGAGGGCGGTGCGCGCCACGATCTGGTCGATGCGGTCTTCAGCCTTGAACGCCAGGACGATTTGTTGATCATTGTGCGCCGCGTTGAAGCGCTCGCCGAATTCCTGGAAACCGAAGACGGCAAAAACCTGCTCGCCGGCTACAAGCGCGCGACCAATATCATCCGCATCGAGGAGAAGAAGGATAACAAGAGCTACACCGGCTCTCCCGATGCTAAAGCTTACAAGCAGGACGAGGAACGCGCGCTGGCGGAGGCAATAAAAGCGGCGAAAGCGGAGGCCGCGGCCGCGCTGAAAGCTGAAGATTTCACATCGGCGATGGCGGCCATCGCCAAACTTCGGCCATTCGTCGACGCCTTTTTCGACAAGGTGACGGTCAATGTGGAAGACGATGCCAAGCTGCGCGAGAATTGTCTCAAGCTGCTGAATGAAATCCGCGAGGCCACCGCGGCGGTGGCGGATTTTTCCAAGATCGGAGGTTGACAAGCTTCATCTTGACCCGCGCTTCAGCGGCGGGAACACTCCTCCGCTTTAACGGTTTTCCCTGATTCTCAAGGAGACCTTCATGAACATCACATTGACCAATATTCCAGCCGTTCTTGCCCTGCTAGTGGGTATTTTGATCCTTATTGTGCCGCGCTTTCTGAACTATCTGATCGCCATCTATCTCATAGTGATCGGATTGCTTGGTCTCGGCATCCTCCGCTGATTTCTGCACGAACCGGTAGGCTGGCAACGCCGGCAAGGGTCGGTGCAACGCATTGGAAGAGTAATGGCGAAGTGGGTCTATACATTCGGCGACGGCAAGGCCGAAGGCCGCGGAAATATGCGCGAGCTGCTCGGCGGCAAAGGGACAGGTCTTGCCGAGATGGCGGGCCTGGGCCTGCCGGTGCCGCCTGGCTTCACCATCAGCACGGAAGTCTGCAGTTATTTCTATGCCAACGGCCGCAATTATCCGCCCGATCTGGAAGCGCAGGTCAATGCCGCGCTCGACCACGTCGCGCGCCTTGTCGGCAAGAAATTCGGCGACCGCGAGAATCCGCTGCTGGTGTCGGTGCGCTCCGGCGCGCGGGCATCCATGCCGGGAATGATGGATACCGTTCTCAATCTTGGACTCAATGATGAAACGGTCGAGGCGCTGGCAAAGAAATCAGGCGACCGCCGTTTTGCCTATGACAGCTATCGCCGCTTCATCACCATGTATTCCAACGTGGTGTTGGGGATGGACCACCATCACTTCGAGGAAATCCTCGACGATCATAAAGATCGCAACGGCTATTCGCTTGATACCGAAGTGACGGCGGATGACTGGGTGAAGCTCGCCAAGCGCTATAAGGAGCGCGTGGAGGAAGAGCATGGCCAGCCGTTTCCGCAGGATCCGCACCAGCAACTCTGGGGCGCGATCGGCGCGGTATTCGGCTCCTGGATGAACGCGCGCGCCAAAACCTATCGCCGCCTGCACAATATTCCGGAGGACTGGGGCACCGCGGTCAATGTGCAGGCCATGGTCTTCGGCAACATGGGCGAGACTTCCGCCACCGGAGTTGCCTTCACGCGCAATCCCTCCACCGGCGAGAAAAGTCTTTACGGCGAATTTCTGATCAACGCGCAGGGCGAAGACGTCGTCGCCGGCATCCGCACGCCGCAGGAAATTACCGAGGCCGCTCGCAAGGAAGCCGGTTCCAACAAGCCGTCGCTGGAAAACGCGATGCCGCAGGCCTTCGCCGAGCTCACGCGCATTTATCGGGAGTTGGAAAAGCACTACCGCGACATGCAGGATCTTGAATTCACCATCGAGCAGGGAAAGCTCTGGATGCTGCAGACGCGCGGCGGCAAGCGCACGGCCAAGGCCGCGCTGCGCATCGCGGTCGAACTGGCGAATGAAGGGCTGATCACCAAGGAGGAAGCGGTCACCCGGGTCGAGCCCGCCTCGCTCGACCAATTATTGCATCCGACCATCGATCCGAAAGCCGAACGCAAGATCCTTGCTACCGGCTTGCCCGCTTCGCCGGGAGCGGCTTCCGGTGAGATCGTGTTCTCATCGGATCATGCGGCGAAGCTGAAGGCCGACGGCCACAAGGTCATCCTGGTGCGGGTCGAAACCAGTCCGGAAGATATCCACGGCATGCATGCGTCGGAAGGCATCCTGACAACGCGCGGCGGCATGACCTCGCACGCCGCCGTGGTCGCGCGCGGAATGGGAAAACCCTGCGTTTCCGGGGCGGGCACCATCCGTGTCGATCCCGCCGCTCGCACCATGTCGGCTGGCGGCGTCACTCTGAAGGAAGGCGACCTGATCACGATCGACGGCTCGACCGGCCAAGTGCTGGCGGGCCGCGTTCCGATGGTGGAGCCGGAGCTTTCGGGCGAATTCGGCACGCTGATCGCCTGGGCCGATGCCGTGCGCAAGCTCGGCGTGCGCGCCAATGCCGACACGCCGAACGATGCCCGCGTGGCGGTGAAATTCGGCGCCGAAGGGATCGGACTTTGCCGTACCGAGCATATGTTTTTCGACGAGGAGCGGATCCAGGCCGTGCGCGAGATGATCCTCGCGGACGATGAGAAGGCGCGCCGCGCCGCCATCGCGAAGCTTTTGCCGATGCAGCGGGCGGACTTTGTCGAGCTGTTCGAGATCATGGGCGGATTGCCGGTCACCATCCGCCTGCTCGATCCTCCGCTGCATGAATTTCTTCCGCATGGCGAGCAGGAAATCGCCGAGGTTGCAGCCGCCATGGGCGCGGACAAGAAAAAGCTCGCGGCTCGCGCGCAGGAACTGCACGAATTCAATCCGATGCTGGGCTTCCGCGGCTGCCGCATCGCCATCGCCTATCCCGAGATCGCGGAGATGCAGGCGCGCGCGATCTTCGAGGCGGCCATAGAAGCCGCTCACCGCACGGGCAAGCCGGTGGTGCCGGAAGTGATGGTGCCGTTGGTCGTCACCAAGACCGAGTTCGATGTGATCAAGGCGCGCATCGATGCCATGGCGGAGGCCGTGACAAAGGAAACCGGCAAGGAGCTGAACTATCAGGTTGGCACCATGATTGAATTGCCGCGCGCCGCGCTGCTGGCTGGCGAAATCGCAGAGACCGCGGAGTTCTTCTCCTTCGGCACGAACGATCTTACGCAGACCACCTACGGCATCAGCCGCGATGACGCCGCGAGTTTCCTCGGCATCTATACCGAGCGCGGAATCATCGCCGAAGATCCCTTCGTGTCCATCGATCAGCAGGGGGTGGGCGAGCTGGTGCGCATCGGCGTCGAGCGCGGACGCAAGACGCGCGCAAACCTCAAGGTCGGCATTTGCGGCGAGCACGGTGGCGATCCCGCCTCGGTCGGCTTCTGTCACGAGGTCGGGCTCGATTACGTGTCCTGCTCGCCTTTCCGCGTGCCGATCGCGCGGCTCGCCGCCGCCCAGGCGGCGCTTGGCAAGACCGCCGCCGGGCAGGCGTGAGCCTATTCTTCATTCTGCCAGCGGCCGTGGAACCCCGTTAACGAATGCTTAGCCATGCACGTCCTCGCGACGGCGCAGGCGTGCGGTTAACAAAATCGCAAGGTTAATTCAGCAATAAGGAAATCTGTCGCATTGGCGCGATTGCGCGTCAGTCGGCAGCTGTATTCGTTGCGTCGTGGCGTAGCGTAGCGTGAGCGTGCTCAATGATATGGAATGCCAGGCCGAAGGGTTTGTTTTTCGCGCCCTTCGGCCTTTGCGTTTTTATCTTCGCGCTTGCGCCGAACCAGATCGGCCGCCAGGACGTGGCTGGGCTCATCGCTCGGCAGCCCGCCGTCACCGCGCATTGGCGCCAGCACATCCGGGCCTCCGCCTTCGGCACGATTCATGCGGCAACCTTCAGTTTCTCCCGGCCAATCGGCACCGCCGTACCGCAGCCCTTGAGCTATCGTCTCGCAAGCCTTGATCCTCGGATGATCATGCTGGGGCCTTGGAACCTGCGGCCGGATGTCGACGATCCTCCGCTGTCATTCCCCATAGTCGACCGCAGCGCCAAGGGGGACCGGGAACCGGTGCGCTCTCCTGAGCGGGCGGTGGAATCCGCCAAGGCTGCGGATGAACCGCCCGCAGCGGCCGCGCCACCGGCCGAGCCGATTGCGCCGACGCATGCCGAAGCGGTCGAGGTCCCGGCCGGGGATACCGCCGCTGCCAAGCCGATTGTCGCCACGCCGGAAAATGCGCCGGCGGTGGTGGAAGCCGAAGCAATCCCGGCGGCGGCTGAAGCCGCCGAAAATCCCGGCGAAGATATTCCCGATCCGGTCGATGTGGTTGTCACCGAAGCCGGCGATTTAACCTTTGCCGAGCCTGTCGAGCCTTTGATGGAAATGGCGCGGCTCTATTTCGGTAACGAGCCGCTCGGCGAGGCGCCGGGCGCCATCGAGGAATGGGCTCCGGGCGAGGAGCCAACGATCATCGCGCCGGCCGCGCCCGCGGATCCCGATATCAAGCTATCGGCGCTGGATCCAAGGCCGGCTCCGGCCGAAGCCAAGGGCGGCGAAAGCATTGCACCGAAAGGCGAGGTCACCGGCGAGGGCAAGCGCCCGATGACGCCGGCCGAGCGGCTGCAGCTCGAGGGCAAGGCGCGCAGCAAGGCGGAGAAATGCCTGGCCGACGCGGTCTATTTCGAGGCGCGCGGCGAGGCGGTACGCGGCCAGATCGCGGTGGCGCAGGTCGTGATGAACCGGGTGTTCTCCGGCTACTATCCGCGCAGCGTCTGCGGGGCGGTTTATCAGAATGCGCATCGCCGCCTCGCTTGCCAATTTACTTTCGCCTGCGACGGCATCCCAGACACCATCACCGAGCCGCACGCCTGGTCGCGCGCCACGCGCATCGCGCGCGACGTGCTGGACGGCAAATATTGGCTGCCGGAAGTCAACCGCGCGACGCACTACCACGCCTATTGGGTGCGGCCGCGCTGGGTGCGGGAGATGAAGCGGCTGTACAAATTCGGCGTGCACACGTTCTATCGGCCACGCAAATGGGGTGACGGCGAGGACACGCCCTCCTGGGGCACCGCCGCGGCGACAAGCGAGGCCATCGCGAAGCTGTAGCTGCGTCACGCCCATCGCACCTCAGTTTCAATTTTCAAACAGCCACTTGCTTCTCTCCTCATGGTGAGGAGCGTCGCGCAGCGAAGCTGCGCGTCTCGAACCATCGAGGCCCCGGCTCTGTCCAGAACTGTGCTTGTCGCCCATCCTTCGAGACGCCCTCGCTGTGCTTGGGCTCCTCAGGATGAGGTGGAGTTTGTTGCATGCTCACGATGTCAAACAGCCACGCGTCAACGGCCCGTGTTTTGGTCAGGCGACGGGTGCGCCTGTCTTTTCCTTTGTCCCTCATACCGAGGGAGCGGAGCGCCGACCGGCGCATCAACAAATTCACGCCGCGCATGTGAAACCTGCGTGCACGCTGCAGGTCCCATGCGCTCCGGCGTGGACATCCCAGCTCAGGATGCCGCGCCGTCCGGCGCTCCACTGCGGCGATTTTGGGCTTGGGACCGTGCTTCCGGGTGCGGGGGCATTGCCCGATCCAGGCGGATTTCACCGCCCTTCTTCCGCACCTCGTCGAGCCATCGAAGGCAGCCCCACCTAGTTGGAGCGGACGGCGACCCTAGCCTCCCGGAGATGGCTTGCGAGGCACATCCGCAGGCGCCGCGCCCGCTCCATCAACAGACGCCTCTAGCTGACGCCCCGGATGAGCGGGATAAATTCAGTTTATCTGTATTTATTGGCGCGTGCCAGCAAAATGCGCTTGTGCCCATGCGGGCTGTCAATATCGGGGATAAAGTCGGGCGCCGCGAAGCTGCAGTAACGCGTGCATCACCGCTGGAGCCCGCGAAGGAAAATCACATCTCGATGTCGAGCCCGATATCGAGATTGACTACCGAGTGCGTGAGCGCGCCGGAGGAAACATAGTCCACGCCGGTTTCGGCAATGGCGGCAACGCTGTCCAATGTAATGCCGCCGGAAGCCTCGGTGACGAGCCTGCCTTTCACCATGGCGACCGCTTCGCGCAGGCGCGGCACGTCGAAATTGTCGAGCAGCACCACGTCGGCGAGACCGCTGTCGAGCACCTCGCGCAACTGCTCGAGGGAATCCACCTCGATCTCGATCTTCACCAGGTGACCGACATTGGCACAGGCGCGCTCCAATACCGGGCGGATGCCGCCCGCTACCGCCACGTGGTTGTCCTTGATCAGCACCGCGTCGTCCAGGCCAAAGCGATGATTGAAGCCGCCGCCGCAACGGATGGCGTATTTCTGCAGCGCCCGCAGGCCGGGAAGCGTCTTGCGCGTGCAGGTGACGCGCGTCCTGGTATGCGAGACGCGCCGCACATATTCCGCCGTGGCGGTCGCGATGCCGGAAAGATGCCCGATGAAATTCAGCGCCACGCGTTCCGACGCTAGCATGGCGCGCGCTGGGCCGGTGACCGTCATCAGGGACGTATTCGCCGTAACAGTCTCGCCGTCGTGGGCATACGTCTTGATCTCCATCTCCGGCGCCAGCCTGCGGAAGGCGGCTTCCACCAGCGGCAGGCCCGCGATGCGGCCGGCCTTGCGCGCGGCGACAACCGCGCGGCCGCGCGTGCCCTCCGGCACCGTGGCGATCGAGGTGACGTCGCCGGCGCGGCCGAGGTCCTCCGCCAGCGCGCGCGTCACCGCCTCGTCGATCTCGAGCGGCGAGAGAAAGGCGTCGGGGCAGAGCAGGGTGCTTGGCATGGTCGTTCCTAAAGTGCCGGGACGGACGAGGCAGGGGCGCGCTCGGCAATCTTGCGTGCGCCATCGAGGGTGATGAAAGTCCGGTTTGTCTGCGCCGGATCCGGCTGCGGGTAGTCGGAGCGATAGTGGCCGCCGCGGCTCTCCTGCCGCTTCCATGCGGCGGCAGCGATCAGCAATGCAGTGGTCGCCATGTTGCGGAGCGCGCGGGACGCTGCCGTGCGCTCGATGCGGGCAATATCGGACAGCGCGCGCGCGAGCCCTTCGGCGTCACGGATGACGCCAACATGCCGTGTCATGATTTGACGCAACTCGTCGTCCTGCACGGGCTGTTTGCCCGCAGCGGCGAAATCCTTTTTTCCCGGCGTGATGGGAGCCTGCAGGCGCATGTCCCGGATATCCTCCGCAACCCGCGCGCCGAACACCACGGCTTCCAGCAGCGAGTTCGAGGCCAGCCGGTTGGCGCCATGAACACCCGTGCAAGCCACTTCGCCAGCCGCCCACAGATTCGGGATCGAGGTCCGGCCGCGCTCGTCCACGGCCACGCCGCCCATGTGATAGTGCTGCGCCGGCGCAATCGGGATCAGATCGCGGGCGGGATCGATGCCGGCGGCCATGCAGCTTGCGTAAACGGTGGGAAAGCGCGTCATGAAGGACTCGCCGATGGCTTCGCGGGCATCGAGGAATGCGCCGCGTCCGGCGGCGATCTCGGCAAAGACGCCACGGGCGACAATGTCACGCGGCGCGAGGTCGCCATCCGCGTGCAGTCGCTGCATGAAGCGCTCGCCGCTGCGGTTGACCAGGATCGCACCGTCGCCGCGCAGGGCTTCGGTGGCAAGCGGCGCCGGGTCTTGGCCGATGTCGATGGCGGTCGGATGGAATTGCACGAATTCGGTATCGGCCAGCAGCGCCCCCGCGCGTGCCGCCATGGCGAGACCGATGCCGCGCGCTTGCGGCGGATTGGTGGTCACTGCGTAGAGGCGGCCGATGCCGCCGGTCGCGAGTATCACGGCGCTGGCGGGCACGGTGACAAGCCGGCCGGCGGCGTCACGCGCCTTCGCGCCCATAACCGCGCCCTGTGCAACGATCAGTTCTTCCGCCGACAGTCCTTCCAGCAGATGAATTGACGGCGTCTTGCGCACGGCGTCAGCGAGCGCGGCCATGATGGCGCTGCCGGCTCTGTCGCCTTGCACCCGCACAATGCGCCGCGCCGAATGCGCGGCTTCGCGCGAGACCGCGAGGCGGCCCTCAAGATCCTTGTCGAAGGGAACGCCGTAGGACAGCAGATCGCGCACGCGCTCGCCGGCTTCCTCCGCCATGTGCAGCGCTGCGTCTTCGTCGACGATGCCTGTCCCGGCGGCGATGGTGTCGCGCGCATGGGATTCCGCAGTGTCGCCTTCCGCCACCGCGGCCGCGATGCCGCCCTGCGCCCAGGCTGTGGACGCGCCTTGGCCAATCGGCGCGGAAGCCAGCACCATCACCGGCCGCGGCGCCAGCTTCAGCGCGCAGAACAGGCCGGCGAGCCCGCCGCCGATGATCAGGATATTGCTGGTGGAGTGGTTGTCGTAGTTGGGCATCGGTGCTTCTTTTCCCCTCTCCCCTTGCGGGAGAGGGTGGTTCGAGCGAAGCGAGAACCGGGTGAGGGGGTCATTATGCTGTTAGGCAGCCCCTCACCCGCTTCGCGGACCAATGTCCGCTCAGCACCCTCTCCCGCAAGGGGAGAGGGAAAGAAGGAAGTCAGCTCTTCAAATTCACCATGCGCTCGACCGCGCGGCGGGCCTTGGCGGCGATGGCCGGATCCACCCAGACCTCTTCCTGCATATAGACGAGGCTGTCGAGAATCTTCGGCAGCGTGATGCGCTTCATGTGCGGGCAGAGATTGCACGGCCGCACGAATTGCACATTCGGCAGCTCTGCCGAGACATTGTCCGCCATCGAGCATTCGGTGACGAGCACAACGCGCTTCGGCTGGCGCTGGCGCACAAAGTCGATCATGCCGGAAGTCGAACCGGTGTAATCGGATTCCGCGATCACGTCGGGCGGGCATTCCGGATGCGCGATGATCTGCACCGAGGGATCGTCCTCGCGCACGCGGCGCAGCTCCTCGCCGGTAAAACGCTCATGCACCTCGCAGGCGCCTTTCCAGGCGATGATCTTCACCTTGCTCTGCGAGGCGACGTAAGAGGCGAGATACTGGTCCGGCAGGAAGATCACCTTGTCCACGCCGAGACTCTCCACCACTTGAACCGCGTTGGCGGAGGTGCAGGTGATGTCGCTCTCGGCTTTCACTTCCGCCGAAGTATTCACATAGCTCACCACCGGCACGCCCGGGAAGCGCTCGCGCAACAGCCGCACGTCCTCACCGGTGATGGATTCCGCCAGCGAGCAGCCTGCCTTCAGGTCGGGGATCAGCACGACCTTGTCGGGATTCAGGATCTTGGCGGTCTCGGCCATGAAGTGGACGCCGCATTGCACGATGACGTCGGCGTCGGCCTTGGCGGCCTCGCGCGCAAGCTGCAGCGAGTCGCCGACGACGTCGGCGACGCAGTTGTAGATTTCCGGCGTCTGGTAATTATGCGCCAGGATGACGGCGTTGCGCTCTTTCTTGAGCCTGTTGATCGCGCGCACATAGGGCGCGAAGAACGGCCACTCCACCGAGGGAATGACGTTCTTCACGCGCTCGTAGAGATGCGCGGTCTCGCGCTCCACCTGCGCGTTCCACTCCAGCGCGGGCATGGGCAGGATCGGGAAACGCGTGCGGGCCCGTCGCGCCTGCGGCCCGGGCCGGGCATTTCTGGCCTGCGGGCCAAGAGTTCTCGAGTATCGGCATAGGTGCCTCCCCAGCTATATGCTCGCTTTGAGCATATCTTGGGACCAAAAACATCCGGCCTACGGCAACCGGCTTCTCCTCACTTAGAGTAAATCTCATATAGCACTTCCCGAGCGGTACCGCTATCCCCCCAGCACCGATCAGCCATGTTGTGATCGGGCCTCTCCGCTTTGTGAAGGATTTCCGGCCGCGGCGCGTCTCATGGCATCCGCATTCATCTCCGCGCGAGAACGAATCCATCCAGGTTAGCAATTTGTCGGCCTGTCGCGCATGGAGTAGGCATGCGCCTCAAGCTGCGCTCCGCGAGTCCCGCACTGAGGTTTTCATGACCGCTGCAAAATTGCTGACCTGGCGCACGCCGCTGGTGATTTTGGTTTGCGGCTGTGTGGTCTCGGCGCTCGGCTTCGGTCCGCGCTCGACGCTTGGACTTTTTCTCACCCCGATGACACAGGCGCAGGGCTGGGGGCGCGACGTCTTCTCGCTTGCCATCGCTTTGCAGATGTTGCTCTGGGGCGTCGGTCAGCCGGTCGCCGGCGCGGTCGCCGACCGCTACGGCGCGGCGCGCGTGCTGATCGGCGGCACGGTGCTCTATGCCGCCGGGCTGCTGTTGATGGCCTTCGGCGGCAATTCGCCGCTGCTGTTCTATATCAGCGCCGGCGTTCTGGTCGGCTTCGGCCTGTCCGGCTCCGGCTTCCAGGTCGTCCTCGGGGCCTTTGCCAAGCTGATGCCGGCAGAATGGCGCTCCATCGCCTTCGGCGTCGGCACCGCCGCGGGCTCCTTCGGGCAATTCCTGTTCGCGCCGCTGGCGATTTTATTGCTGCGCGAAGTCGATTGGCAGTTGGCGCTTCTGGGCTTCGCCATTCTTGTGGCGCTGATCGTGCCGTTGTCGGTGCCGCTGGCGACGCCGAGCATGGAGTCATCCTCGGCGGCGGGACTTGAGACGCAATCGCTCCGACAATCGTTGGCGGAAGCGCTCGGCGAGCGCAGCTATGTGCTGCTGGTGATCGGCTTCTTTACCTGTGGCTTCCAGCTTTTCTTCATCACCGTGCATTTGCCGCCTTATCTGATCGACCGCGGACTCACGGCCGCCGAGGGCGGCTGGACGCTGGCGGCCATCGGCCTGTTCAACATCATCGGCTCGCTGATGGCCGGCTGGCTGAGCGACAAGATGCCGAAACGTTATCTCCTCTCTTTTATCTATTTCGCGCGTTCGGTGGCGATCCTTGCCTTAATCACGCTGCCGGCCAGTCTGCCCTCGGCCCTCGCTTTTGGCGCAGCCATGGGCCTGCTCTGGCTGTCGACAGTGCCGCCGACCAACGGCATCATTGCCGTCATGTTCGGCACGCGCTGGCTGACGATGCTGGCCGGCCTGGCTTTCTTCAGCCATCAGGTCGGCGGGTTCCTCGGCGTGTGGCTTGGCGGCGTTCTGTATGAGCGCACCGGCTCCTATGATGTGATCTGGTGGGGCGCCATTGCTCTTGGCGTGATTTCCGCGCTGGTCAACCTGCCCATCGTCGAAAAACCGGTGGCCCGCATGGCCACCGCGACAGCGTGAGACGCCACGTGCCCAGCTTTAAAGCCATCCTGATCGAGAAGAGCGACAGCGGGCAAAAAGTCGCGCTTACGGATTTCGACGAAAAGGATTTGATGGACGGCGATGTCACCGTTCGGACCGAATGGTCGACGGTGAACTACAAGGACGGCCTTGCCGTCAGCGGCAAGGCGCCGGTGGTCCGCCGTTTTCCCATGATCCCGGGAATCGATTTCGCCGGCACGGTGGAAGTCTCTGCGCATCCGGCCTGGAAATCCGGCGACAAGGTCATCTGTAACGGCTGGGGCTTGGGCGAAACGCATCTCGGCGCCTATGCCGAAAAGGCGCGTGTCAAAGGCGATTGGCTGGTGCGGTTGCCGCCAAGCATGAGCACGCGTGACGCCATGGCAATCGGCACGGCCGGCTATACGGCGATGCTTTGCGTCATGGCGCTGCAGCGTCATGGCCTCGCTTCTCAGCAGGGGCCGGTGATTGTCACCGGCGCGGCCGGCGGTGTCGGCTCGGTCGCGGTTGCACTGCTGGCGAAACTCGGCCGCCACGTGATCGCCTCCACCGGTCGCCCGCAGGAAGCCGAATATCTGAAAGCGCTGGGCGCCGCCGAAATCATAGATCGTGCCGAGTTGAGCGGTCCGGCAAAACCGCTCGCAAAAGAGCGCTGGGCCGCCGGCATTGACACCGTGGGCTCGACGACGCTCGCGAACCTTTTGTCGAGGACGCGCTATGGGGGCGCGATTGCTGCCTGCGGACTCGCCGGCGGCATGGATTTGCCGGCCAGCGTGGCGCCTTTCATCCTGCGCGGCGTGGCATTGCTGGGCATCGATTCGGTGATGTGCCCGCTCGCCTTGCGCAACACAGCCTGGAAGCGGCTGGAATCGGATCTCGACCGTGGCAAGCTTGCAACGATGGTCAGCGAGATCGGTCTTGCGGAAGTGATTACCACCGCGCCTCGCATCGTGGAGGGTAAGGTGCGTGGGCGTATCGCCGTGAAATTGGGATAAATGTCTGAAAGCTTGGAAAAATTCCCGCTTTCACCCGCCCGGTCCCTCATGGTAAGATTTTCATTAACAAAAATCTGCTAGGGTTTCCGAAGCGTCGAGTGGGGGTAGATCCGGATGTTCAAGCGTATGGCAGTCGTCGTGCTGGGGCTCATGGCGTGCGCCCCGGCTTTCGCCGAAGAGCTGAAACCCGAAGAAGCGCGCCGGTTCATTGCCGGCAAGCTATTCGCCTTCAACTGTTTTGAGGGCACGCGCGGCGCGGGCCGCATCTATGCCGACGGTTCGGTCACCGGCTCCATTCAGATGGGCGGCAGCGGTCCCGTCCGCAACGTCCGGCTTCCGGCCGGCACGCTGCAAGTCAAACCAGAGTCGGTCTGCGCTTCGATGAAGGGCCTGCCGTTCCAGCCCTGCTTCAATCTGCAGAAGATCGATCAGGCGAGCTTCCGCGGTTCGGTCTCCGGGCTTGGATTCGCCTATTGCGATTTCAACCGGAAATCCGGGCGCGTCGATCTCGCGACCATGACACGTTCGCGCGCTAACGTGCGTGCCGTCTCGGCTACCGTGCCCAACAACAACGACACCGAGTGATCTGCTTGGGCGCGGTCAGCCGCGCCCGCCGAGCCGCAGGCCCGGCGACGGACGTTCCTGAATCACTTCACGCCGGAAGCGAAAGCGGGCTGCGGGGCGTCCGCCGGTGGCGGTCGACACTTCGCCGGTTGGCTCTACCAGCGCGCCTGTTTCCACCAGGCGGCGGAAGTTTTGTTTGTGCAGGTGGCGGCCGGAAATCGCTTCCACTGTCATCTGCAATTCAGTCAACGTGAATTCCGGCGGCATCAGCTCGAAGATCACCGGGCGATATTTCAGCTTGGCGCGCAGCCGCGCGATGGCGGTTGCCAGTATGCGCCGTTGGTCGAAGCGCATGGGCTCGCCCAGCGCAGGCAGGGTCTTGCGGGCGAGCGCGGCCTCGCGGCCGTCGCGCTTTGCCTCCTCAACCAGGCCCGCCTCGTAGAGCAGTTCATATCGGTCCAGCACTTTCTCCTCATCCCACGGGCTTGCATCGATGCCGAAGCAAAGCCGCAGCCGCTCCAGACGGCCAAGCACGCGACCGGCTTCCGGCTGCTGTTTGCCTGCCGCCCATTGCTTCAGCAGCGGCAAGATGGCGGAGTCGAGGATTTCCGGCTGGCCCTTGCGCCAGTCCTCCCAGGGGAAGAATCGGTACCAGGGTTCGAAGCCTGCGGCCGAGCTGCGCAGGGTCTCAACGTTGTCGGGCATGCGGCTGAGCGCGAGATAGCCGACCGAAACCACATGCGGCCCGCTATCCTCGCCGAGATGGCGGCCGCGATCGCCGAAGGTATAGAGCTGCTCGACATAGCCCACGCGCAGTCCGGTCTGTGCTTCCACCCAGGCGCGCAGCCCGATCTCGAAGGTGCGGTGCGTGCGCGGGTCGAAAGGACCGAAGGGAAGTCCCGCGCGCGGTTCTCCCTTGCTTGCATCGGATGCGACCAGGATCGTCGGTTCGTCGTCCTCGATCGCGACGATCGCGGCGGTGAGGCCAATCTCGATCAGTGGAAGGTTTATTTTGGCCATCGTCGCGCATTGCCTCGCGAGCACAGAGGTCTATTTCAGATCGAGCGAAAACGGATCGGCCTCGTAGGCCATGTCGCCCGGACCGATCGCTTCAATGGCGGAGATCATACGCCCCTGGCGCTCGAGAATATGGTCGGCAAGCGACACGATCAGGCTGTTGGGCATCGCGGTGGGCGAAGCGCGCCGCATCTGCTGCGCGATCTCTCTTTCGTCGCGGTCGGGGCTAAGCGCGCAAGCGGCGGCATAGGCGCTCGCCGTCGAACGGCTGATGCCGGCATAGCAATGGATCACCATCGGCGCCGAGCGGTCCCAGCTTGTTATGAAGTGCATCAGACGCGCGACGTGGTCTTCGCAGGGATGACTATAGCCGTCGACCGGGCAGGTGATGTCGTCGACGGAGATATGCAGATGGTTTTTCGCATCTACCGCAGGAGGGCGCTCGACCAGCGAAATGTCCTTGAGCAGCGTAATGATGTGACGCGCGCGGCTCTCCTCGACCGTCTGGTGGAGGCGGGCCAGTGAACAAACATAAATCATTGTAATCTTATACCGTTCCGTTTTGTCATATCTGTGGCGCGTAATTATTCGCGTGCGAGCTTGGTCAGGCGCTCACGATAGCGCTCCTCGGCGACGTCGGCGGGCCAGGGGTTTAGATAATCCCGCTCCAAGGCCAGGGAAAAACACGGCGGCCTGCCGAAGAAACGGCGCGCTTCGGCGGCATCGAAGCCGGCCAGCCGCGTGGCCTCGAAATAAGCGGCGCCGTGGTCGGCCATCTTGATAAGCGCCTCGACTTCCGGCGGCAGGACCGGCGGAAGGCCAAAGCGCAGGTGGATCGCGGCCAAGAGGCGCTTCTCCACGGCCTTGTAGGAATTCCCGATCACCGCCTTGAAGGGCGAGATCATGTCGCCGATCACATATTCCGGTGCGTCGTGCAGCATGATCGCGAGGCGCCGCTGCTGATCCAGACTAGGCGCGCGCGCGCGTGCGACCGCTTCCACCAGTAAAGTATGCTGCGCGACCGAAAAGATATGCGCTCCTTTTGTTTGGCCGTTCCAGCGCGCCACGCGCGCCAGTCCGTGCGCGATATCCTCGATCTCCACGTCGAGTGGAGAAGGATCGAGCAGGTCGAGCCGCCGTCCCGACAACATGCGCTGCCATGCGCGGGGCCAAACGATTTTCGCTGATGTCTTGCGGGAGAGTGGCTCCGAGGCCGTTTTTTTCCTGTGCGGCACGGCAGATTATTTCGTGAGCTTCGCGCAAGCGTCGTGGCGATGGCATTTGACCAGGTGATCGTTGACCATGCCGACTGCCTGCATGAAGGCATAGACGATGGTCGGCCCGCAGAATTTGAATCCACGCCGCGCCAATTCCTTCGACATCCTGCGCGACACGTCGGTTTCCGCCGGGACCTGCTTGACGCTGCGGAAGCGATTGACCTTCGGCGCGCCCCCCGCCAGATCCCAAAGCAGTGCGGAAAATCCGGGGCCCTTCTCCGTTATTTCCAGCCAGGCGCGCGCGGAGACGACCGCGCCCTCGATCTTGGCGCGATTGCGCACGATCCCGGCATCCTGCATCAGCTTCTCGATTTTCGCAGGGCGGTAGCGCGCGATTTTCTCCGGCGCGAAGCCGTCGAATGCGCGGCGAAAGTTCTCCCGCTTGCGCAGAATGGTGATCCAGGAAAGCCCGGCCTGAAATCCGTCGAGCATGAGCTTTTCATATAGCGCGCGATCGTCATACTCCGGCACGGCCCATTCCTGATCGTGATAGGCGATGTAAAGCGCATCCTCGCGCGGCCAGGGGCAGCGGGGCAGTCCGTCGGCATGGGGAAGGGTGCTCATTCCGCCGCCTTTGCTTCGTCCGGAAAAGCAAATCGCGCCCACGCCGGCTTGGCAATATTCAGCGATACGCCGCCGGCGCTGAGCGACCTGTGCTCCGCCAGCGCGTCCGCCACCCGATCGAGCCGCAGCATCGCCAGCCCGCGCCCGCCGGCGCTTGAGCCGAGCGTACCGACAGTCTTGTCGCCCGCCACCACGGGCGTTCCCGCTTCAGGTGCAAAGCCGTCATAGGCGACCGGCACGATGCGGGTGCGCGCGATGCCGCGATGCTCGACGCGCGAGACCACTTCCTGGCCGATGTAGCAACCCTTTTCGAAATCCACGCCGCCGAACTGGTCCATGTCCGCTTCATGCGGAAAAGCGTCGCCATAGATGAAATCAAATCCGCCGCGGGGCACGCCGAGCGCAATGCGGTGCGCTTCGTAAGCGGAGGCCTCGACCAAGGTAGCGCCGAGCTCTGCTGCCGCCTCGGCGAGAAGGTCGGGCGGCAGAATGCAGCGCAGCCCCAGCGCGGGCAAACGCGGGTCGGGGTAAAGTAAGCCGCATTCGGTCGCGCCCGTTCCTTCCCAGACCGCGAGGACGCCGAGTTTATCGGAAAGATCCTCGATGGCCAGCTTGGCGCGCAGCCGGTAGAAGTTCAGCTTTTCGACCAGAGCGGGCGCGAGTGCGTGCGGACAATCGAGGAAGAAGCCGCCGCCGTCGGCCGCCTCGGCCTCTGTGACGATGAAATCGGCGATGATCTTGCCTTGCGGCGTCAACAGCGCGGCATAACGGGCTTGCCCGGGCTTGAGCGTGTCCACGTCGGCGGTGACAAGCCCGTGCAGGAAACGGCGAGCGTCCTCGCCCGCGATCTTCACCACGCCGCGATCGGGGAGCAAAGCTGTTTTCATCGCACTTTCAGGCACCAGGTTGCGTCGTGCGTTAATTGGCACGGCTTCTACTTGGACCCGCGCGCTTGTCCCCGCAAGCCCGAACGACGGCTCTCCCTCTTGTGCCACGGGCGCGCCGTGTATTACGCCTAGTGCCGCCGATTTGAAGCACTAGGATGATGGCCGAAACTTACGAGCTGATCCTCAAAGGCGGGACCGTCGTCAATCAGGACGGTGAAGGCATCCGCGATCTCGGGATCCGTGCCGGCAAAATCGTAGCCATTGGCGAGGTGTCCGGCGCGGCTGCCGAAAGCATCGACTGCCGTGGCCTGCATATCCTTCCAGGCGTGATCGACACCCAGGTGCATTTTCGCGAGCCCGGGCCTACCCACAAGGAAGACCTGGAGTTGGGTTCGCGCAGCGCCGTGATGGGCGGTATCACCGGCGTATTCGAAATGCCGAATACCGATCCGCCGACGACCAGTGCCGACGCCCTGGCCGACAAAGTCAAACGAGCGCGGGGGCGGATGCATTGCGATTTCGCCTTTTATGTCGGCGGCACGCGTCAGAACATCAAAGACCTGCCTGGCCTGGAAAGGCTGCCGGGCTGCGCCGGGGTCAAGGTCTTTATGGGATCCTCCACCGGCACATTGCTGGTTGAGGATGACGATGGCGTGCGCGATATCCTGAAAGCCGTCCGCCGCCGCGCCGCCTTTCATTCCGAAGACGAATATCGCCTGCGCGAGCGCCAGGGATTGCGGATCGAAGGCGACCCCCGTTCGCATCCGGTATGGCGCGACGAGATCGCCGCGCTGACTTGCACCCAGCGGCTGGTGCGGCTGGCGCATGAGACCGGCAGGCGCATCCACGTGCTGCATGTCTCCACGGCGCAGGAGATGGAATTTCTCGCCGGCCACAAGGGCGTCGCCTCGGTCGAGACGACGCCGCACCATCTCACGCTGGAGGCGCCGGATTGCTACCAGCGTCTCGGCACCTATGCACAGATGAATCCACCGGTGCGCGATGCCGCTCACCGCGCCGGAGTGTGGCGCGGTCTGCTGCAAGGCGTGGTCGACGTGCTCGGGTCCGACCATGCTCCGCATACGCGCGAGGAAAAGAATAAAACTTATCCTGCAACTCCCTCCGGCATGACCGGCGTGCAGACCCTGGTTCCGATCATGCTGGACCATGTCAATGCCGGCCGGCTTTCGCTTCAGCGTTTCGTCGATCTCACCAGCGCCGGGCCCGCGCGTCTGTTCGGCATCGCGGCGAAGGGGCGGATCGCCGCCGGCTATGATGCCGACCTGACCGTTGTCGATATGCGGCGGAGTCAAACAATAACCGACGCCTGGATCGCCTCCCGTCCGGGCTGGACTCCCTATAACGGCGTCGGCGTGACCGGCTGGCCAGTCGGCACGTTCGTGCGCGGCCGAAAAGTGATGTGGGAAGGCGATTTGACGGCCCCGTCGCAGGGCGAGGCCATCGCCTTCCACGAAGGGCAGGGCGCTCCAACGCGTTAAGTTTGCCAGCCGCCATTGGTGATCGGGGAGCCTGGGCCTTTTACTGGCGCGCCAGCGTGAGGGTGAATTCGCCATTACGGATGCGGGCGGCTAGGCCTTCCGCGTATTCGGCCGCGGCCTCTTCGCCATAGGTAGAAACGAACTCGGCGAAGGCGGCAAAAAGACAGCTCTGCGCGAGGCAGTCGCCGTCAACGCCATCGAGACGAGCTTCGGCCCAGGCTTCCTGCAAATAGCCGAGCGCGACCTTCTTCTGCTCGTGATCGGGGGTCGCATCCCGAGCAGTATGTCCGCGCGTTGAAGTGCTCATGACTGTCCTGGGCTGACCCGGCCAGCCTCCGAAATCGTTCGTTTGCGAGTTGCAGGTTAGCACGCAGCTTTGATCCGCAAAGGCTACAATTTTAGGAAGGGTTAATGCGGCCAGTTAATTGGCGTAACGGGCGGTTATTTCCCGAGAGATTTTCGAGCCTTCTTCCAAGTAGCGGCGGATGGCGAAATCTGCCGCCGGCGTGCAGGTACGGTAGGTCTGCTGGAAGCTGCGATAGCCGCGGTTGAAGCTGGCGACGATACGGGCGCGTCGTTCTCCTGCCGATGTTTCCGCCTCGATCAGTGCCTGCATCTCGTTGCGCCATTTCTGCCCCTCCTTGGCGCCGCAGAGGCCGCGCAAATAATGCAAGGCACCGAGAATTTCCGACAGCCGCTGCAGATCGCCGTCGAAGGGCGCTGCGCTGCCTTCCACCGCGCGCGCCGGCGCACTGGGTAGCGCCAGAAAAACTGCCAGCATGATTAAGAAGGGTTTCAGCATGTCCGCCGCTTGCCGCAAGGATCTGAGCTATGCGCCGGGCCGGTCCCCGCCGCAAGTCGCTTTCGTTATCGCGGTAGAGGCAGCGCAGAATTATGGCAGGCTTTGGCCCGGGGGTCAGGGCGCCCGTTCGAGCCGCTCGAAGGCGGCGGCAACGATCTCGGAAAGGCCTTCGGTCGTGGGTAAGTCCCGCAAGGCGGCCGGCCGCATCCACCGCGCCTCCAGCAGCTCTTCGTTCAGGCGCGGTTCGCCCGCGACCCAGCGGGCGGCAAAGGTCAGGATGACGAAATGGCGCTGCACGCGGCCGGTATCGTCCCGCGTGACCACCTCACGATGGCCGGCCAGCGCAACCGTTTCGATGGTGAGACCGGTTTCTTCTCGCACTTCGCGAACTGCGGCTTCGGCGAGGCTCTCGCCCGTTTCGACGCCGCCGCCGGGCAGCGTGAAAAGGCCCTGCATCGGCGCGCGGGCGCGGCGCACCGCGAGGAATTCGCCATCGCGTATGATCACAGCGCTTACGGCCAGGTAGGGGCGGTCGGGATAATGTCTGGGATCGCTCACGGCGCGTTATTATAGTAGCGCATAATCTTATCGGCGAACCGGTTTCCACTTCGCCGGATAATGCCCTAGCGCGCCAGCAGCGCATCGACCGTGGCCTGCGGAGCATCGCTCCCTCCGCCCGCGCGTTGCTCGGCTTCGGTCCCGTTGATGACGTCACCCGCGCGCGAGACCATCGGCTTGACCCAGCGCACCGCGAGATCGGCGTCGCAGTGACGCTGCCATGACAGCAATCCTGGCGCATGACCTCGCGCGTGGCCAACAGGATCTCGTTCATCGAGTTCGCCAGCGTATCGAGCTGCTGGCGCAACGTAGGATCGGCCTTGTCATAGGCGGAGATTGCGACATCCCAGTTTGGATTTCGAGGCAGCGAAATGCTCGTCGTATTTTTTCGGGTACCAGGCGAAAAAATCCTCCCGGCATTCCGGCACTCCGCCATCAGCTCGAGCAGCATGATCGCTTCGTTGAAGTGATTGAGATAGTCGATGGCGAAACCGGTGCGCGGATTGACGTTCGCCTCGACCAGGCACGCCTCGTCATCCGGCGGGGGCTTGGCGCGTCGTCGATTGGCGTTTCGCTGCGACGGTCATGGGATCGGGCTTCGGGATAAAATGGGCGCGGTAGAGAGATACTCTTGGACATATCTAATTAATGTATTGTTAATTCCACGGGACGTTTAGGGAGTTCGGTCCCGTTGCCGGGCGGTCGCCCTCGTCAATGCATTTCGAATGTCATCTTCACGGTCGCCCAGTTACGCTTATCCAGATCGGCGGGTGATATCCAGAATTGATAGACGCCGTTGTCGCCGAAGCTCCACTGCATCATGTCGTCGTGTGTCAGTTGCAGCAGCATGATGTAGCCGTCTTCGCGCATGGCGGGAGAGTCGCCCTGGATTTCGACGCCCCTGCCGAACATCTGATGCCATCCGCCCGGTGCAAGCAGGTAGTCGCGGTTGATTAGCGTGCGGACCGCTTCAGGCAGCGCCGCGTAGCCGCGTGCCTCGGCCGACGCCATGGTGACGAGGGCGTGCGTTTCCAGGTCTACGCGCCGGTGCGGTAGGTAGGAAGCGGCGAAGTCCCGGAACTCCTCCCGGGCCTGTTTCATGCGTTGATCGAGTTGTTCGACGTCGGCCGGCTGCATCAGGGTCCATGGATCGCGGCCTTGGGTCCAACTGCGCGTCTCCTCGACGAACTGTTTGAATGCGGCCTCGAGCTGACCCAGCTTCGCCAGCTCGGCCTCGAACTTGGCGATCTCCGCCTCGAATTTTGTTGCGTCTGCGCTTTTCGGAATGGTTGTCCGGAAGATCGACAGCGTGTCCTTTGCCTGCAAGTCGGCAAGTCGCTTGCGATAGGCGGCGATGTTGTTCTGTCGAAATTTCGTGGCGTTTGGCACGCCCAGGCGTATCGCGTCCTGCAGGCGCTTGGCGAAATGGACGCCCATGAACCACCACTGCGGTCGCGGCGCGCGTTTTTCGTCGATCAGCTTGCGGACGTGCGCGGGCAAATCTGCAAAGGCCGGTGTATCGGCTGCCGGCAGCGCCTTGAACATCTCCTTCTTGAGATAATCGAGCGGAAATTTGCCCTGGTTGAAGTGGAACGCGGCAAATTCAGGGTTGCGCGTCCAAAGTGCAGCGAGCTGCGCCATCTCGTCGGGAGTCATCAAGGCCCAAGGATCGCGCCCCTTGCTGAAGCCCGACACCTCGGCAGCGAACTCGGCGAAGGCAGGCTGCAACTGGTGAAGCTTGGCAATTTTGCCTTCCACGATGCCAACATAGGCTTGCGCCTTTTTCAAATCGGCTGGCCCCTTGGACTGCGCTTGCTCCACTTGCTTGCGCGCATATTCGAGCGACCCCTGCTCGCGCTTGATCAGGTTCGGACCATCGAGCAGCGCTTTGTCGAGATAATTCGCATAGTAGACGGCGGTCTGCCACCAATCGGGGATCGACGGGCCCGTGAACGCCTGGTCCGCGGTCAAAATGTATTGACGCCGCGCGCAATGCTCGTCGACGGCGGCCGCTTCAACAGCGCGGAACGCCTCCCATGCATCTTCGTCTTCCTCGCTTGCGGGCGGGGTGACGTCCAACACCGCGAAGTCTACCGGCCAGTAGGGAAACAGCGGCTGCCCCGAAAGGTCGGTGCGCCATTCGGGGGAGCCACCGCATTCGCTCAGATCCGGCGTACCAGCGGGAGGCATGACCGGCGGACCGCTCTCGCCTTCGGGGACAAAGACAACCGCCGCCTCGCCCCCGAGGAAGAACGCAAGCGCGCCCTTTTCCGGCAGGGGCGTGTTGCCCGTTTTTGCCGCGACTTCGGCAAGGTCGATCTGAGCCATGAAGACCTGCGGCTGGCCCTTATTGTCGCGCGGCCAGGGCGCGGCGCCAATTCGCGGCGCGCCGCCAAGCCAACTTCGAGCGCCCGTCCAGTCGGCATCGACCTGACGCGGCCGACGAGAAATGAGAACAGTCGGGAACGATGTGCTCAATTATTCAACCCCATTGATGCTTGTTAAGATTTGCTCGATGTCTTTTTGTCCTTTGCCTTGAACGCAGGCCTTTGGCAAGCGCGCGGGAAAGCGATATAGCCCGCGCGATCATGTGTGGACGCTACACGCTCGTTTCCAATCCCGAGGCGATCCGGGCCTTGTTCCGCTATGCGGGGCTCCCGAATTTTCCGCCGCGCTACAATATCGCCCCGACCCAGCCGATTGCCGTCGTGCGGCTTAGCGAAGGGCGAAGGGAATTCGCGCTCCTGCGCTGGGGGCTGATACCGGGCTGGGTAAAGGATCCACGCGAATTTTCTCTACTGATCAATGCGCGCGGCGAATCCGTGCTGGAGAAACCGGCCTTCCAGTCTGCGATGCGCTATCGCCGTTGCCTGATCCCGTTCGACGGCTTTTACGAATGGAAACGGACGGGAAAGCGCAAGCAGCCGCATTACATCCACGCCCGCAATGGCGGGCCGATGGCCTTTGCCGGCCTGTGGGAAAGCTAGATGGGCCCTAACGGTGAGGAGATGGAAACCGCCGCCATCGTGACCACCGCGGCCAACCATCAGCTCGCGCCGCTGCACGATCGCATGCCGGCCATCCTGCCGCCGGAGGCCTTCGATCTTTGGCTCGATCACCGCACTACCGACGCGGAGACGGCGGCCGCGCTGATCGCGCCCGCGCGCGAGGACCTGCTCGACGTCCATCCGGTGAGTGATCGCGTGAACCAAGCCGCCAATGATGATGCCGCGTTGATCGAGCCGGTGGAGGAAATGACGGAAGCGGAAATTGCGCAACCGCCGGCGCGAAAAGCAGCAAAGGTAAAAGGAGACGACGGGCCGGGGTCGCTGTTCTAGCTCACAAGACTTTTCCCGGATTCAGAATCCCGTTGGGATCGAGCGTGTGCTTGAGCGTGCGCATCATCTCAAGCGCGACCGGGTCCTTCACCTGCGGCAATAATTCCCGTTTCATCCGTCCGATGCCGTGTTCAGCGGAGATCGAGCCGCCGAATTTTGCCGCGACCGCATGCACCACAGCGTTCATGTCGGCCCAACGGTCGAGGAAGGCGTTTTTATCCGCGCCTTCCGGCTGCGTGACGTTGAAATGCACATTGCCGTCGCCGAGATGCCCGAAGGGAATCGGTCGCGCCCCGGGGACAAGCTTCGTCGCGGCCCCGCTCGCTTCGGCGATGAAATCCGGCACCGCCGCGACCGGCACCGAGATGTCGTGCTTGATCGAGCCGCCGGGATATTTCTGCACCTCGACAATGCCCTCGCGCAGCCGCCAGAAGGATTTGGCCTGTTCAAGGCTGGTAGCGACCACGGCATCGCTCGCGAGGCCGCGCTCTGCCGCAGTGCTCAGCAATTCCCGCATCGCTTCGGGCAAGCCTTCGCTCGCCTGCGATGACAGTTCGATCAGCACATACCACGGATGCGGAGCGGCGAATGGGTCGCGCCGCTCGGGCATATATTGCCGCATGAAATCGAAAGCCACCCGCGGCATGAATTCAAATCCGGTGATGCTGTCGCCGGCCAGTTCGTTGGCGAGATTGAACAGCCCGAGCGCGGCGGCAGGCGAGGGCAGCCCGACAAGGGCCGTTTCCACCGCGCGCGGGCGCGGAAATAACTTCAGCACCGCGGCGGTGATGATGCCGAGCGTGCCTTCGGCGCCGATGAAGAGATTCTTCAGGTCGTAACCGGTGTTGTCTTTCTTCAGCTTGTTGAGGCCGTTCCAGACCCGTCCATCGGCTAGCACCACTTCCAGTCCGAGCGCGAGATCGCGGGTTACGCCATAAGCCAGCGCACCGGTGCCGCCGGCATTGGTGGAGAGATTGCCGCCGATGGTGCAGCTTCCCTCCGCGCCGAGGGAGAGCGGGAACAGCCTATTGGCTTGTTCGGCGGCGTCCTGCGCCTTGGCGAGGATCACGCCGGCTTCGCAGGTCATGGTGTTGGAGCTCGGATCGATTTCGCGGATACGGTCGAGCCGGGTAAGCGACAGCAAAATCTCCGCGCCGCTCTCGGAGGGCGTCTGGCCGCCGACCAGGCCGGTATTGCCGCCTTGCGGCACGATCGGCGTGCGGGTCTCGTCCGCGAGCTTGAGGATTTGCGACACTTCCGCGGTCGAACCCGGGCGCAACACCACCGGCGTGCGGCCGTGATAGAGGCCGCGGTTCTCCACCAGATAGCCTTCCTGTTCGGCGGGGTCGGTGACGGCATGTTTGTCGCCGACAAGGGCGATGAAGCGCGACAGCAACTCCGCAGACGGTGGCTTGCGGCCGGACATGGCCTCAGTGTCCGCGCGGGGCGGCGGCGCGCCGCAGCCGGTCATTGATCGCCTCGCCCAGGCCTTGCTCCGGCACCGGCATCACCGCGATCGCCTTGGCGCCGGAAGCGTCGAGCGCGCGCAGATGCGAGAAAAGGTTGGCTGCCGCTTCCACCAGGTCGCCGCGCACAGACAGGTTGAGCATGGCGGCGGAATGTTCCACCGCCGGGCCGAAAGCCAGCAGCGCTTCATCCGCCTCAACCGAAGTGGCTTCGAGCCGCAGCCGCGCCTGTGGCGCGTAATGCGAAGCCAGCATGCCGGGCGCCAGCGGCGCTTCGTCCTCCTCCACCTCTTGCACCAGGGGTGCTTCGGCCAGCGGATGGCCCAGCAATGCGGTGATGGCCTCGCGCGCCAGTCCGCCGGGACGGAGCAGCGTCGGCTTATCCAGGCAGGCGACGATGGTGGATTCCACGCCGACGCTCGTCCTTCCGCCGTCGATCACGAGATCGATCCGGCCGCGCAAGTCGGCCAGCACATGGGCGGCGGTGGTGGGGGATACATGCCCGGAGCGGTTCGCCGAAGGAGCCACGATCGGCTTGCCGAAGGTGGCGATCAATTCGCGCGCCACCGGATGATCCGGCACACGCACGGCGATGCTGTCGAGGCCCGCGGTGGCGAGATCCGACACCGGACAATCGGGCATCCTCGGCAGCACCAGGGTCAGCGGCCCCGGCCAGAAAGCCTGCGCAAGGCGCATGGCGGTCGGGTCGAAACGCGCCAACCGCCGCGCGGCCGCAAGGTCGGCGACATGAGCGATCAGCGGATTGAAGGAGGGGCGGCCTTTGGCGGCGTAGAGCCGCGCCACCGCACTGCCGTTGGTGGCGTCGGCGCCCAGCCCGTAGACCGTCTCAGTCGGGAAGGCGACCAGGCCGCCGGCAGCGAGGCATTGCGCCGCGGCCGTCGCCGCTTCGCTTCCCGCCTTGACGATGCGCGTGCACGGTTCAGCCGACATGCGCCGTCGATGTGATTGAGAGATGCATGCAGGCTCCGTTTCGGAAAAACTACCGGGCGGACGCGCGTGTTGAGTGCGACACGCGCCAGATCGTGCCATTGCCATCTTCCGAGAAAAGCAAGGCGCCATCCTTCGCCACGGTCACGCCGACCGGACGACCCCATACGCTGGCATCGTCTACCACAAAGCCGGTGATGAAATCCTCATATTCTCCGGTTGGCACGCCGTCCTTCACCATCACGCGGATGATCTTGTAGCCGAGCCGCTTCTGCCGGTTCCAGGAGCCGTGCAGGGCGGCGAAAATCTGGCCCCTGTATTCCGCCGGGAACTGGTCGCCTTCATAGACGGTCATTTGCAGCGACGCCGCATGAGGCTGCAGCAGAACGTCGGGAACCGTCACCTTGTCCTTCAGGTCGGGGCGAGCGTCTTTGTGCCGCGGATCCTCGTTCGCGCCGATGTAATACCAGGGCCAGCCGTAGAAGGCGCCTTCCTTCACCCGCGTGATGTAATCGGGCGGCAAATCGTCGCCCAGCAGGTCGCGCTCGTTGGTCGAGCACCAGAGGTCTCCGGTGGCGGGATGAATATCCATGCCGACGCAATTGCGGATGCCACTGGCATAAATGCGCCGGTTCTTGCCGTCGGGATCGAAGACGAGGACGGCAGCGCGTTCCTCCTCGGGCCCCCAGGCGGCGCCGAGCGGCTTTTCCGCGATCCATCTCTTCAACGCCTCGCCTTCCAGCGGCGGAACGTCCTGCGCGACATTGGTCGCGGAGCCGACGGAGACGAACATCTTCGATCCGTCCTGGGAGAAGACGATATCGCGCGTCCAGTGTCCGCGCTCCGCCGACGGCAGCTTCGGCACGACCACCTGCGGCTCGCCGCGGGGTTGCAGGTCGCCGTTGCCGAAGGGGAAACGCACGATGGAATTGGTATTCGCCACATAGAGCCATTCCGGCTCGGGACTATTGGGAGGATAAAAGCTGATGCCGAAAGGCCGTTTCAGCCCGGAGGCGAAGACCTCCATCTGCTCGGCTTTGCTGCCATCCTCACTCGGCCGCAGCACGCGGATGCGGCCGGCATTACTTTCGGCAACGAAGATGTCGCCGTTCGGAGCGGTCCTTATCAGGCGCGGGGCTTCCAGGCCCTTGGCAAACAGCTTGGCTTCGAATCCGGGGCTGGTCTTGAGCTCGCGCTCGCCGGGATCGACCACCAGCTGCATGCGATTGCGGACGGATTCCGTCGCGAAAGGCGGCGGCATGTCCTGCGGCCTGATCAGGCGGCGCACGCCGGGCGCCTCGGATCGCCAGTCGTCGAAAGCAGCCTTGCCGGTCAAGAGATTGCCGGACTGCGCATGGATCAGGGTGGGAAGCGAGATGGCCGCGGCCACAGCCGCTGCATACAGCCGCAATGGGGTCATGACCGGTACTCCGGGCTTGGGCGGCGTTTCCAGCTCGCCCTATCGCGTATTCTAGGCGTGAGGAGCGAAACTGTCCAAAGCCTCGCAGCGGCTGGAAATTTCCGGCCCTGACGACGCATGACCGCGTGCTTGCGGCCTTGCGGGCTCGCGGCTATAAGTCCGGCCTTCAGTCGGAGTGTAGCGCAGTCTGGTAGCGCACCACGTTCGGGACGTGGGGGTCGCAGGTTCAAATCCTGCCACTCCGACCATCGCCTTAAATCCCGCGCGGCGATCAGTCCTTCACCAAAATCGCAACTTCGACGATAGTCGCGTCGCCTGCGGCGATGTAGGCTGCGGTATCGCGCCGCAGCCCCCTTGACGCGGCTGGGGTCGTGAGATCCGCCGCCTTGGGATCTCTCACGGCGGCGAACACAAAATTAAAACGACGATAGCCCCCTGGGGAGGCGACCATGCGATTCAACACGCTTTTGTTTTTGATCGGCGTCGGCATTGCGCCGTTTTTCTTTCATCCGGCGCAGGCGCAGAACGCCGCGCCGCTAAGCGGACAAGTTTCGTCGGCTGAAGAAGGCATGATGGAAGGCGTACTTGTTAGCGCGAAGAAGGACGGCACCAACATCACCATCACGGTGGTGAGCGATGAGAAGGGCAAATACAGCTTTCCCGCCGATAGACTGACGCCGGGCCAGTATAAGATCTCTATCCGCGCCGTCGGCTACGTGCTCGATGGCGGCAAGCCGGTGGAGGTGGCGGCCGGTACCGCCGCGACGGCCGATCTCAAGCTCGCCAAGACAAAGAACCTGTCGGCACAGCTATCCAACGCCGAATGGCTGATCAGCGCGCCGGGCGAAGACAAGCAGAAGTCATTCCTGACCGGCTGCGTCGGCTGCCACACCTTGGAACGCATTTTCAAGGCTAGCCACGATCCCGCGCAGATCCGCGAGGTGTTCCAGCGGATGGGTCTGTATTATCCGGGCAGCACCCCGCTGAAGCCGCAGCTTCTGCAGCTGGGCGGCTTGCGGGGCGAACGCACCCGCGTGCGTGACGATGTGGCGATTCCCGCTTCCGAATGGCTGGCCAGCGTCAACCTGAGCCAGGCGGAAGTGCGCACTTGGCCGCTGAAGACCTTGCCGCGCCCGAAGGGCAAGGCCACGCAAGTCATCATCACGGAATACGATCTGCCGCGAAAGGATGCGCAGCCGCATGACGTCGTGGTCGATGCCAATGGCACCGCCTGGTATTGCGATTTCGGCGCGATGTATTTGGGCGAGCTCGATCCCAAGACCGGCAAGGTGACGGATTATCAGATCCCGGTGACCCGGCCGGATTCCCCGAAGGGCACGCTCAATATCGCGGCCGACAAGAGCGGCGATCTTTGGGTCTCGCTGATGTATCAGGCGGGCCTGGCGCGGATGGATTCGAAGACCAAGAAGATCACCGTCTATCCCTTCCCGAAGGAATGGACGACGGTGAGCACGCAGGCCTCCATGGTGTCGCCGCAGAATTCCCACGTCGACGGGAAGGTCTGGACCAACAATCAGGAAACCCACTCGGTCTATCGCCTCGACGTTGCCACCGGCACCTATGAGAATAAGGGTATCGCCACCGACGCCAACGGGAAGCACATCAGCGGCTACGGCATGCCGACCGACTCGCAGAACAATGTCTGGCTTTTGGAATACCAGAACCAGCGCATCGGCAAGGTCGACAAAAACTCCAACGTCGCGACGATCTATACGGTGCCGACGACTTACGCGCGTCCGCGCCGCGGCCGCTTCGACGAGCAGGATCGGCTCGTCTTCGCGGAATACGGCGGTCACAAGGTCGGCATGTTCGACCCGAAGACCGAGAAGTTCACGGAGTGGCAGATTCCCACGCCGTGGAGCGCGCCTTATGACGCCCAGAAGGACAAGGCCGAGTTCGCCTGGACGGGCTCGATGGTGAATGACCACGTCTCGCGCATCAACACCAAGACCGGTGAGGTCACCGACTATCTGTTGCCGCGGGCTACCAATATCCGGCGGGTGTTCACCGATAACACGAGCGACCCGCCGTCACTTTGGGTCGGCAGTAATCATGGAGCGTCGATCGTCAAAATTGAACCGCTCGACTAAGCCTTTCGCGGCTGCAGGCCTTTCGGCGGCCTAGAGACGGGGCGCGTCACTCGGGCCCTGCCAATACTGTGACTGCGGCTGAATGTAGCTCTGGGCCCAACCGACGGCAGCCAAACGTTCGCCTCGCGTAACGGGGTTGACGCGGTGGAGTGTGGTCGACGGGTAAGCGACAAGCTGACCAGCGTCGAGCTTGATTTCTTCCTCGCCAGCCATGGTGTCGATGATGAGTTCGCCCCCTTCGTAGCTCGCCGGGGGAGAAAGGAATAAAGTGAAGGATACGTCGGTCCGTATGCCGTCTATCACCGGATTATCGACGTGCGTGCCGTATTCGTCTCCCGGCTGGTAGCGGCTGAACAAAAGCTCGGTAATGGCTTTCGGCCGCACAGCGGTTTCGAAAACCTCATTCTCCTTCACAGCTCTCGTTACACGATCACGCAGTAGCAGGGTGGTTGCGCCATCACGCGCCTGTTCGTTTTTTTTGACCAGGCGCGCGCTCCAGCCTGCGGTTTCGCGCCCGTCCACAAATCGCATTTGCGACAGGGTTGCTGCAATTTCCGCAGCATCGGCAGAGGAGAGGACGTTACCGATTGTGATCAACACGGCGGTGCCTGCGGTTGACTTTGCGGGTCAGTAGCATCTAGCTAAGCCATTGGGAAGACACACAGTTTTGAAGAATTCCAAACTGCGCAACGCGCCGCGAAAGGGTCAACAATGAAACGCCGCAAGATCTGGCTGGGACTGAGCACGGCCATCTTCGTCTCGCCGCAGGCTGCCGCCGCCGATAACGTGAACCTTTCGCCAAGCATCGCGAATTCGCCTCCGTCGATCGTGCTGGCGCAGAACCAGGCGAAGCCATCGCGCATGGGCGGCGAAGGCGAGGGCCGAGCGGCGCCGCGCCGCAGTAAAGCGGGCGGCGAAGGCGAAACAGGCCATGCGGGCCATAAATCCGGTGGGGAAGGTGAAGGCGGCGAGGGCGAAGGAGCCGGCGCAGCCAATCTTGAGCCCTCTCTTCGCTTCTATCGAGATCTGCAGCGGCTGCGGGGCCATTTGGCTGTGGGTGCCGAGCTTGTGCAGGAAGGGAAATGGAAGGAGGCAGTGGTTCACTTCGATCATCCCGAAAAAGAGATTTACGGTAAGCTGCGCCCGCATCTGAAAACATATGATGTCACGCCATTCCAGACCTCGCTGCAGGCGCTTTCGAAAGCGGTCAAGGCAAAAAACAAAGCTAGCTACGACGTGGCCTTCGCCGCGGTTGAACAGCGCCTGGCGGATGCCGATGCGAGGATGAAGGGCAAGGAAACCAACTGGCCGTATTTCGTCACCGAAACCGTCGTCGAAACCTTGCGCAGCGCTGCGGAGGAATACGATGAGGCGGTAAAAGGCCAACGCATCCGTAACGTCGTCGAGTACCAGGACGCACGCGGTTTTGGCAAGCGGAAAAGCTGTTCGGGACCATTGGCAATGAGGTGTCCGCGAAGGGTTCAGGCGCTGCTGAAGCAATCCGTACCGCGCTGGCTGATCTGAAATCTGCGCTGCCGGGTCCGATGCCACCAAAGACGGCAGAAAAGGATGTTTCCGCCTTGCTCGGGCAAGTCTCAAGGATCGAGCTCCAGCTTTCGCGGCTTAGATAGGCGGTTCCTGCAGGCCGACGAGTGTGGTGCGATGAACGAGTGGCTCGCGATCGCGCCGCAAAGTTCGGCAAAGGGCTTTGGGCCCCCATGGCAAGCGCGCCCGTAACTTCATAGGATGTTGTCGCGTGCGCCGTCAGGCGCGCGGAGACGGAGGTGCTGTGATGCGCAGGTGCCGGATTGCCACTTTGCTGCTTGCTGCGGCGGCCATGTTAACGAGCCTGGATAGCTTGCGGGCGCAGGGCGACTACCCCAACCGGCCGATTACCCTGATCGTACCCTTCTCCGCCGGAGGCACCTCGGATGTCATCGCGCGCCTAGCTGCCGAGCAGATGGGACGCGTGTTGGGAAAGAGCATCGTCAACGAGAATACCGCCGGGGCGGGAGGTTCCACCGCACTGACCAGGGCGGCGCACGCAGTCCCTGACGGATATACGATCGCCATCGGAAACAGCGGCACTAACGCCGCGTCCTACATCATTTATCCGGACATCAAATACAACGCGGCCGACTTTGTGCCCGTCGGCATGGTCGCCAAAACGCTTCCCGTGATCGCCATCAAAAACGACTTCCCGGCGCAAACGTTGAAGGAGTTCATCAACTACGCAAAGAAGAAAATCCTGGGAAGGTGAACCTTGGTCATGCGGGCGTGGGATCATCCAACTACCTGATCTGCAGAGCTTTCACCAAAGCTGCCGGCATCGAGGTCACACTTGTCAGCTATCGCGGTGCCGCGCCCGCCATGAACGACCTGATGGGCGGTCAAATAGATGGCGTTTGCGATGCTGCCGTTTCCGCCGCGCCGGCCATCGAGGGCGGCAAGATCAGGGGGCTGGTGATTTCTTCGCCGTCGCGCCTGCGCACCATCCCGAACGTGCCGACGTCATCGGAGGCGGGACTACCGGAGTTCCAGATCCAGGGATGGAACGCGCTCTTCGCCCCCAAAGGAACGCCTGAGGCAATCATTGCGAAGTTGAACGGCGCGCTGCGCAGCGCGGTCGCGAGCGAAGCCTTCCAGAAGCGAATGGATGAACTTGGAGCGTTGCCGGCGAGCGGCGACGAGCTGACGCCGGAATACATCCGCAAGCTGGTACCGGCGGAGATCGAAAAATTTCGCGGCCTGCTTGGGAGCAGCTAACCGTCGGGGACGGCGCTATCATCGCGCGTTCGCGGCGTCAGGTATTGTCGGCGCGCAGCGTTTCGCAAAGCGCGTCGGTGACCTGCCGCGTCGTCGCTTTGCCGCCGAGATCAGGCGTGTGCATCCTGGGATCGCCGGTCACGCGTTCGACCGCGCGCATCAGCCGCTTCGCCGCGGCATGCTCGCCCAGATGTTCGAGCATCATGACCCCCGTCCAGAAGGTCGCCACCGGGTTTGCAATTCCCTTGCCCGCGATGTCGAAAGCCGAGCCGTGAATGGGCTCGAACATCGATGGCGCCTCGCGCTCGGGATTGAGGTTGGCGGTCGGTGCGATGCCGAGCGAGCCGGCGAGCGCGGCGGCAAGATCGGAAAGGATGTCGGCATGCAGATTGGTGGCGACAATAGTGTCGAGCGTTTCCGGCCTGCTGACCATGCGCATGGTCATGGCGTCGACCAGCATCTTGTCCCAGGTCACGTCCGGAAAGCCCGCGGCGACTTCGGCGGCGATCTCGTCCCACATCACCATGCCGTGGCGCTGCGCATTCGACTTGGTCACCACGGTGAGCAGCTTGCGCGGGCGCGAACGGGCCAGTTCGAAGGCGAAGCGTATGATGCGGGCAACCCCGGCGCGCGTAAACATCGCGACGTCGGTCGCGGCTTCCTCCGGCAGGCCCTTGTGCACCCGTCCGCCGACCCCCGCATATTCGCCCTCCGAGTTCTCCCGCACGATGACCCAATCAAGCTCGGGTCCGGATACATTGCGGAGCGGGCTCGTGATGCCCGGCAGGATGCGGGTCGGACGGACATTGGCGTATTGGTCGAGCGGCTGGCAGATCGCAAGCCGCAGGCCCCACAAGGTGATGTGGTCGGGAATATCGGGCGCGCCGACGGCGCCGAAGTAGATCGCATCAAATTTGCGCAGCCGGTCGGCGCCGTCCTCCGGCATCATGACGCCGTGTTTCTTGTAGTAATCCGATCCCCAGTCGAAATGCTCGACATCGAACTTGAAGCCGCCGTCGCGTTCGGCACAAACTTCGAGCGCCTCGAGACCGGCGGCGATCACCTCCGGCCCGATGCCATCTCCTCCGATTGCCGCGATGCGATGGATACGCATGGTCAATTCCTCAACGCCGATCGTTACTTTTGAGCGGCGTTGGCCAGGAGCTGGTTCCAGCGCTTGATCTCTGATTGAAAGCGCTGGTTGAGGGAGTCAGGCGTCGCCATATCGTTGGACACGGGCGCGGTGCCGAGTGCGGCAAACCGCTCGATGACCTTCGGGTCGGCAAGCGCCTTGCGGAGCGAGGCCGCGAGTTTCTGGCGGATCGGCTCCGGCGTTCCCTTGGGGGCCCAGATTGCGTGCCAGGCCGAGAGATCGAAGCCCTTGACGCCGCTTTCCGCGAGCGTCGGGACATTGGGCAGGATCTTGATCCGCTCGCGGGTGGTGACGGCGTAAGGCTTGATCTGGCTGGCCTCGATCTGGTTGGTGGTGTTGGTCGTCTGGTCGCACATGATGTCGATCTGGCCGCCGACGAGATCGTTCATGGCCGGTCCGGTGCCCTTGTAGGGAACCACCGTCAGTTTCACGCCGGTGGCGTCGGTCAGAAGGCGACCGCAAAGGTCCGAGACCGCGCCAACGCCGGCGGTGCCGAAGGTCGCATTGGCGCCCTTGCCTTTCAGCCAGTCCAGCAATGCCTTCACGTCCGACACCGGGAGATCCTTCCGGCTGACGACCGTCAGCGGCACCTCGGTGACGAGACCAATGGAATCGAAGGCTTCGGCCGGCTTATAGGGGAGGTCGGGATAAAGCGCGCCAAAGGTGGCGACCCCAATGTGGTAGAGCAGCAAGGTGTAGCCGTCCGGCGCCGACTTGGCGACGCGGCCCGCGCCGAGCGAGCCGCCGGCGCCACCCATGTTCTCGATCACCACCCGCTGGCCGAGGTCCGCACTCATCGTCTCGGCGACAAGTCGCGCGACCGTGTCGCTCGGGCCGCCAGCGGCCGCCGGAACGATCATCGTGATCGGCCGGGTGGGGTAGGCGTCCTGTGCCAGGGAAGGGCCGGATATCGTCGGCATGGTCGCGAGGAAGCCGAGCACGACAGCGAGAATGAACAAAATCCGTTTCATGTATTCGTCCTCCTGGAAATAGTGTTTCAATACCCAGCATACACAGCTAAAAGGTCCGAGGTAAATTTACCCACGTAGTTCCATTGGGTAACCGCTGAGCGCAACAGAGCCCGCCAATCCGACCGGCCATCGCCTTCCTCATCGCTAAGCGCGGGACCATCGCGTAGGCGCCCGGAATGAACTCGCTCCGCTGATCGTCACATTTGGCATCAAGCACCTGTGCTTCAGCGGGCACAGTGGCCAGTACTTATGGAGGAGGAAAGCCCTCCGCACTTGCAGAACCGGTTTTGCTTTGAAATTATCCCCCGGGAATATGGGGGAATAACAAAATGAGGCAGTTTGTGTTCGTTACAGCGGCGGCGCTGCTTGCCGGAAGCTGCGCGAGCGTCACGCGTGGTACCACCAATCAAGTCCAGATCAATTCCAGCCCGCTTGAGGCTCAGGCCAGAACCTCGATGGGCCATGTTTGCATCACGCCTTGCACGCTGCAATTCGCCCGAAAGGACGAGTTCACCGTGTTGATCAGTAAGCCTGGCTACCATTCCGTGGAGATACCTGTGAGGGCGCAGATCGCGGGCGCGGGCGCCGCGGGCTTCGCCGGCAACATCGTCCTGGGAGGCGCCGTCGGAATGGTGGTGGACGCCTCCACCGGCGCCACGCTGGAGCATGTTCCCAATCCGGTGACGGCCACGCTGATCCCGATGAAGAAGGGCGAGCAGCCGCGCGTCATCAAAGTAGCGCCGCCGATGCCAGAAGCAACACCGCCGGTGGCGGCCGATCAAAGCTGATGCGCGCCGTAGCGCTGATGCAAAACGATATCCGCTTCGACAGGAATTTCGATCTCGCTCCCGGCGTGGCTGAAGAAATTGCGCCGGGGGTGCGCCGGCTGCTCGCCAATAATCCCGGACCCTTCACCTTCAAGGGCACGGTCAGCTACATCGTCGGACGCGGCAACATCGCCATCGTCGATCCCGGTCCGGACGATCGGGCGCATATCGATGCGCTGCTCGATGCGGTGCGGGGCGAGACGGTGACGCATATCTTTGTCACCCACACCCATCGCGATCATTCGCCCGCAGCTGCCGCGATCAGGAAAGCGACCGGCGCGAAGACCTATGCCGAAGGCCCGCACCGTGCGGCGCGTCCGCTGCATATCGGCGACGCCAAGCGCGGGGAGGCCAGCGCCGACCGCGATTTCGTTCCCGACGTGGCGCTGAAAGATGGCGAGGTCGTCACCGGTGCGGGCTGGGGTCTCGAGGCGCTGGCGACGCCAGGCCACACGGCGAACCACATGGCCTTTGCGCTGCGCGGAACCGATCTGCTGTTCTCCGGCGACCATGTGATGGCCTGGTCGACCACCGTGGTGGCGCCGCCGGATGGCGCGATGGCCGACTATATGGCTTCGCTCGAAAAGCTCGCCCGCCGCCCCGAGCAGACTTATTTTCCCGGCCACGGCGGCGCGGTGAAGGACGCACCGCGTTTTGTCGCGCAACTGATCCGCCATCGGCAGGGGCGCGAAGCCTCGATCCTGCGGCGGCTCGCCGAAGGTCCTGCCGACATCCCGACGCTGGTGCGCGCGATCTATATCGACATCGATCCGCGCCTGGTTGGCGGCGCCGGCCTTTCCGTGCTGGCGCATCTGGAGGATCTGGTGGTGCGCGGCCTGGTCGCGACCGATGGGCCGACCTCGATCGCGGGAACCTACCGCTTGGCCGGCGCCGGTTTGGCCGCCTGAGCCGGCCGCTTCGGAATCGGCTTCTTTTCTTCCTGCACCCCCAAATTTTCGTCGATCTCTTCGAGCAATCGCGTGATGCGCTGGGCATTGCCGCCGAGGTCGTGCGGTCCGTAGCGCGAGGATGAACGCACGTCGAGCCGCGCGCCCTGGCCGTCAGGACGCACGCGCACGACGATGTCCTCCCGAAAACCCATGATCGGCGTGCGCGCGACCGCTTCGATCCGGCCTTCGCGCCGGCCCGGCTGCGGCGCGCGCGCATCGATGATGGACCATTTGCGCTTGGTAACCACCGCGAGCGCCGTCTCGTAAGTCTGCTGCAGCGTCGACGTGACAATGAGCGGCTCGACATCGGGATAGGCGGCGCGCTGCTTTTCTCCGACCGCTCGGCCGGGATAGGCAATCGGATTGGCGTCGCGCGGGCGCAAGCGTGCGATCGTTTCGAAACGCGGCGGATCGTCCGGATCAGTCACCACATCGGTGATCGCGGGCAGCCGATAGGCCTGGATGCCGAGATAGGCGGGATAGGCGAGCAGCGCCGAGCCGATGAAAACCGCCAGCAGCGCTGAGCCGAGCCCCTCGGTGCCTTCCCGCCAGATCACGACGAATGCCGCGAAAGAGAGCAGGATCGAAAAAGCAGCGAAAGCCAGCGCGCCGAGGAAAGTCGCGATTGCAGGCCTGATCTCCAGCAGTCCAGAACGGACGATGATGACGGAGAGGATCGACGCCAGCAGCGCGAACAGCGCCAGGCGCCGGGCCCACACGGCGGTCTGCGATATCGGCTCTTCGACGATGCGTCGGCGCGCCATGGCTCAGCGCCCCGCACAAATGTTTTTCAACGCCGCCCACTGCGCGCCGTCGAGCAGGGGACGGGCTGGTCCCGGCTTGGCGAGCGAGCGGATGGCGGCGACCCGTTCCGCGGTTTGCGGATGATCGCGCAGAATCGCGGGACCCGCGCCATGCAAGGCGTCGATGCGCGACAGCAAGGCGCCGAGCGCTTCCGCCTTGCCGCCAACCCTGTTCATCAGCGCGACCGCATAGGCGTCCGCCGCGGCCTCCGCGTCCCGTGAATAGGACGATTGCAATACCGCTTTTGCAGCAATCACAATGGCTCCCCCGCCGACAAAATCGCCGAACAACATTCCGAATAGAAACGTCAGGCCCGCCGTTTCCAATACCGCTTTGACGCCGTCGCGGCGAGCGACATGCCCCAGCTCGTGCGCGATCACCCCGGCCAATTCGTCCGGCGTCTCCGCCCTGGCGATCAGCCCCTCGAAGACGTAAATCTGTCCGCCCGGAAGCGCAATGGCATTGGGCTCCTTGCGGCGCATTACATCGGCACGCAACGGCACCGGCAATGCGGCTTCCGCTTCGAGGCGCGCGATCAGCGCGGTGAGCGCCGCGCGGCCAGGCCTCTCACCGGCGGCTTCGCCGCATTCAAGCGGCCTGCCGGCCAGATTTCCGCCCAGGCTGGCGCGCAACTGCGCATCCACCGCCTGTCCCAATTGGCGTTCCACCTCGAATGGCAAGAGCGGCGTGAGGCGCGTCGCAAGCGCGGGCAGGGCGAAGAGCGCCATGAATCCAATCGACGCCACCGCGACAACGACCAGTGCCGCGACCTTCATGCCCATGCGCCGCTGCACCGCGCCGGTGCGGTCGACGGCCGCCGCCTTTTCGTCGATCGCTGCCGCGAAGACTGGATCACGGATTTCCAGGCGAGCCAGCGACGCGTGGCCGCGGCCCAGCCGCAGCACCTGGTCGGGGGCGTGGACGTGATTGAGTTCGCCATAGGGCCATTGCGCCAGGACCTGCCCGTCCCGGCTGCGCAGCACGAGATCGGCAGGCGCAAGCTCCACCGTCACCTCCTGCCGCACGCTGGTATTGCCGTCGAAGAAAATGCCGCTGCCTGAAGTCATGCGTGTGTTCTCAGATGCCGCCGACCTGCAGCGCGTCGGCGAGCCCTTCGCCCAGTGCCGAGGTCGGGCGGCCGGCGGCTTTGACACGATCCAGGGAAGCTATCCCGGAAATCTCCGCCGCTTCCATGCCAAGGCGCCACAGCGCCAGCTTCACGGTGGCCTGGTAGATGGTCGAGTAGCCAAGCGCGACAATCATGTAGCCGACAACAACCGCGCCGGCGATTATGAGCTCCTCCTCCTCGGCGGTAGAGAATTTGTCTTTCAACAAGTCCCACGAGCCCGTGGCAGCGGCTCCAACAAACGTGAAGCCCACGGCAAACAGAATTCCGTAAAGCAGAAAGCGGAAATAGGCGCGGTAGATTTGTCCAGTCCGCAGGCGCGACGTCACCGTCACATCGCCAAAGCGTAGCCCCGCGCTCCACCAACGCAGCATCATCGCCTGAAAGGCCGGATAAAACACGGCCGCCGCCAGGGCAGACCAGACCGCAGCGCTTATGAAGAAGATGATGGCACGGCCAAAAGCCGGATTGCTGGCCTCGACCCGCGCCGCCAGCCCGCTCCCGCCTTCATTTATCGCTTCCGCAAGCGCCGGCCAGTCGATGTCGTGAGCGCCCGCCGCTATGCCGCCCAACAGAGGACCGATGACCAGCAGCCAGAGCGGCAAGCCGCGCAAGAAAAGTGCCAGCGCCGAACCTTCGAAATAGCCGGCTAGATCGCCATAAAATGTGTGGCGCATCTTGAAACGTTCCAGGCTGTTCTGAGCCCAGGGATAGGCGAGGCCGAGCGTCAGCGCGATCAGCGCCCACCACATCAGCGCGAAAAAGGCGTAAGCCCAGGCGGAGCCGGTCTGATAGAAGCGCACGCCGCGATATATGGTGCGGCTCAGGCGATAGCGACGCGCGCGATAGGTGGCGAATTGGCCGAGCAGTGCCAACAGCGTGAAGGCCATGACGCCGGACAGCCTGCCGATCAGCCCGAGATCGAGTGCCGCGAGAAAGAACAGGATATTGAGAGGCAAAAGTATCGCAATCGCGATCAGGAAGCCAACCAGAAGCTCGCGTGCTGTGCCGGTATATTCGAGGTGATCGCCGGCGATTTCGGTGTTGCCCCAGAGAAAGCGGCGGATGTCAGTTGTCAGCCAAAAACGATAGATGCCGAGCGTGCAGATCAGCAGCAATGCGCCGCGGACCAGCAGCCGCCAATAGGGCGCCTCCTTTCCGAGAAACCTGATTTTGCCCATGTCAGGGGCGGGATAGGCGGTGGCCGACGCAACCGCTTCACGCAAATTCATTCCGCTACTCCGCCGTCTGCGACTTCCGGATAACGGCTGCGGCCTCCGGCGGCAATGGCTTTGCGGCGCTAAGGGCGAAGATCCGCGGACCCGGTTCCCGAGCGCGGCACAATCTTGCCATTGAAACGCTGCTTCCGGGCTGGCTGTTTGGCAGGCGGTGCTGTCATGATATCGATCAAAGCGCTCAGCTTCGGGGAGCGCGCCCCCTTACGCCAGATCAGCCAGGTGGTCGCCCTGTTCAGCTTGGGCGGTAACGGATGGATGCTCAACCTTTCCCACTCGGGAAAAGTGCTCAGCACCATGCGCGGTACCAGCGAAATCCCCATGCCGACCACCGTGCAGCCGAGCATGGCATGATAGGACGACATTTCGATAATGCGCTCCGGCATCTCGCCTTTCAGCGCGAACCAATCTTCCAGCAGCTTGCGGTAGGCGCAGCCGGTCTCGAACACGAGGGCGGTGCGCGAGAGCGCATCGCGCGGAGACTTGATCGGCGGATGACCAGCGGCGGCGACGATCACGATCTCTTCCTCGAACACCGCCAGCTTGTCGAACGGCGCATCCGGGACGGCGCCGGCGGTGGTCAGCGCGGCGTCGATCTCGCCGCGTAGCACCAGAGCGGTTAACCCGTCGCAATTGCCGGTGCGCAGTTCCAGTGTCACTTCCGGATAGCGGCGGCAGAATTCACTTAAAGGGGCGGGCAGCCGCACCGAGGCGGCGCTTTCGGACGAACCGAGCCGGAACAAGCCTCGCGGCGTGGTATCGTGCATAGCGTCCCGCGCCTCGGTGGCGAGATCGAGAAGGCGCTCGGCGTATCCCAGAAACACCTGGCCGGCGGGCGAAAGATGCAGCCTTTTGCCGGTGCGGATGAAGAGCTCGACCCCGAGCTGCTGCTCCAGCTGGCGGATGCGTGTGGTGACATTGGATTGCACCCGGTTGAGCTTCTCCGCGGCGCGGGTGATGCCGCCGGCCTGCACCACCGTGCGGAACACGTTCAGATCCGACAGCTCCATCGTTCTCTCCATGAGATCAAAAGTATCATTATTATTCATTTTACGTGATTATTGCCGAGGCGTAAAGCCCTCTTCCAATGAATGACATTGATGGAGGGCGTCATGCCCGAGCGCGATCTGGAATATCTCATCCTGAACTACCGCAGGCTGATGCCGGCTGGTTACAGCCTGTTGCAGCGCCTGGCGGTCGAGCGCGCGAAAACTCTGCGGGGCGAGTTTCTGCGGGAGTTGTGGCGGGATGTGCTGTCCTGGCGTCAGCGCCGGATTGCGCTGGCGCAGTTGCAGGCGCTCGATGACGGAGCGCTGAAGGATATCGGCCTGCATCGGAGTGGTATCGAGGCGGCGGTTCTGAGCCCCCGGCCCCGCAGGGCGCCCGTGCCGCGACGGCAATTCCCACAAAAGCCGCATTTGTGGCTGCAACGGACCGGGTGAGATTCTTTTGTATTGTCGCGATGCTTCTGGGCTTGGCGGGCGGGGCGGTGGCGGAAACGATTCCGCTGCCACGTCCCCGCCCGCCGGAAATTGGCGGTTCGCCTGCTGCCTCAGCGGAAGATGCCGCCGATCAGAGCGCCGAAAAGAAAAAGCCCGACGAGCCACCGCCACCCTCGGCCTGCTTCACGCGGCTGCGCGAGCTCGCGGCCGTCAAACAAATGCCCAATATCAATCAGCCGGGCGGCTGCGGCGCTACCGATGTGGTGCAACTCGAGGCCATCGTCTTGTCCGACGACAGCCGCGTCGGCGTGGAGCCCGCGGCTACCTTCCGCTGCGAAATGGCCGCGGCGGTCACCGACTGGATACGCGAGGAGCTTGCGCCTGCCGTGGCGGCCACGCTCGGGTCACGGCTGCGTGCCGTGGAAAATTTCAATTCTTTCTCCTGCCGCGGACGCAACCGCGTGCGCGGCGCGCGGCTGAGCGAACACGGCAAGGCCAACGCACTCGATATCCGCTCGGTCAAACTCGTGGACGGCACGTCGGCGCAACCGACCGATCCCCATATCCCGAGGGACTTTCGTGACGGTATGCGCAAAGGCGCCTGCGCGCGGTTCAAAACCGTGCTCGGGCCGGGTTCGGACGGCTATCATGAGGATCACATTCACATCGACCTGTTGGAGCGCCCAAGCGGTTACCGGCTTTGCCAGTGGGATATCCGGCAACCGATTTTTCGCATGCTGCCGTCGCCGCATATCGTCAGCGAAAGCCAGCCCTCATCGCATGTCTCGCCGGCAAGCCTGCCGGTCGCCGTACCGGCCGCCACGGCAAAGGCGGAAGAAAAACCGCGAAACAAATCCTCGCGCAGGCTTTGACCAGGCGGGCTTGCGAGCCCACAATGCACGGCCAATTCAGTAAAGGATTTTTTCAGTGCTCAGCAACCTCGCCGTCCGCGACGTCGAAACCGTCGTTCACCCCTATACCAATCTTGCTACGCTGCGCGACGTCGGCCCGCTGGTGGTCGAGCGCGGCAAGGGCATCTGGCTCTTTGACAGCGATGGCAAGGCCTATATCGACAGCATGGCCGGGCTTTGGTGCACGGCGCTCGGCTACGGCAACGAGGAACTGATCGAGACCGCAAGCGCGCAGATGCGCAAGCTCTCCTTCGGCCACCTGTTCGCCTTCAAGAGTCATGATCCCGCTATTGAACTCGCAGAAAAGTTGAAGGAGATCGCGCCGCTCCCGGTCTCCAAGGTTTTCTTCTGCGCTTCGGGATCGGAAGCCAACGACACCCAGGTCAAGCTGGTGCGCTACATGAATAACGCGCTCGGCCGGCCGAAGAAAAAGAAATTCATCGCCCGGCAGAAGGCCTACCACGGCGTCACCATGGCGAGCGCTTCGCTCAGTGGCCTGCCGCATAACCATCTCGACTTCGATCTGCCGCTTCCAGGCTTCCTGCACACGGGCTGCCCGCATCACTATCGCTTCGCGCAGGACGGTGAGAGCGAGGAAGCCTTTGCCACGCGGCTTGCGGATGAGCTCAATCAATTGATCGAGCGCGAAGGACCGGAGACGATTGCTGCCTTCATCGCCGAGCCGGTAATGGGCGCGGGCGGGGTGATCGTGCCGCCGAAGACTTATTTCGAGAAAGTCGTCAAAGTCTGTGCCCGGCACGATATCTACATGATTTCCGATGAGGTGATCTGCGGCTTCGGCCGGGTCGGTACGCCATTCGGCATGCAGGCGCTTGGGTTCAAGGCCGATGGCATGTCGTTGGCCAAGGCGCTGTCATCGGCTTACCTGCCGATCGCGGCAGTCACCGTGCCGGAGAAGATGTATGGCGCGCTGGTCGATGAAAGCCGCAAGCTCGGCACCTTCGGTCACGGCTTTACCTATGGCGGCCATCCGGTAGCGGCCGCGGTTGCTTTGAAGACGCTGGAAATCTATGCCCGCGACCGGATCTTCGAGCAGGCGGCAGCCAAGACGCCGCATTTCCAGGCGCGTTTGCGCAACCTCGGCGAGCATCCGCTGGTGGGCGAGGCGCGCGGGATGGGAATGGTCGGTGGCGTCGAACTGGTTGCGGACAAGAAGACCAAGCGGGCCTTCGATCCCAAGCGCACCGTCGCGGTGCGCGCGGTCAATTTCGCGCAGGAGGAGGGCGTGATCTCTCGCGCGATCGCGGGCGAAACGGTGTCGATCTGCCCCCCGCTCGTGATCACGGAGAGCGAGATCGACGAGATATTCGACCGGCTCAATCGCGCCCTCGACCGCACGCAGGCCTGGGCCAGCGGCGAAGGGCTGATGACCGGCTGATACATTAATCTGAAACGCTCTTTTCACCGCGATGCGTATCACACGGCATGAATTCGCCTTCGGCTGATGGCCGCACCGCCGTGCCTTCGCCGCTGAAAAAACGCCCAGTGACACGCCGGCATTTCCTGCTGGGCAGCATCGGCCTTGCCTCGCTCGCGGGCGCCGGCACCGGCGGCTATTCCTATTGGGAGGCCAAGAACCTGCTTTTAGTCACGCCTTACCGCATCGTTTCGCCCCGCTGGACTCGGGACAAAGCCTCAACATCACCGTGATCGCGGACTTGCATGCCGGCGGACCCAACATGGGCGTGGAAAGAATTCACCGCATCTCGATACGGCCAATGAATTGCAGTCGGACATCGTAGTTCTGCTGGGGGATTACTTCGCCACCCACAAGTTCGTGGATCCGGTGGTTCCACATGCGGTCTGGGCCGCCGAGCTAAGGCGGCTGCGCCGCTCGGCGTCTGGGCCATCCTCGGCAATCACGATTGGTGGTACGACGTCCATGGCGTCCGCAAGGCGCTGGCCGAGGTTAACATCCCGCTGCTCGAAAACCAGGCGGTGCATCTCGGCGAGGAAGGTAACCGCTTCTGGCTGGCGGGACTTGGCGACCAGATCGCCCACCGCATCGCGCGTAACCAGTTCCGGGGGGAGGACGATCTGCCCGGTACGCTTGGGCATGTTGGCACTGACGATCCGATCCTTCTGCTCGTGCACGAGCCCGACATCTTTCCGCGCGTGCCGGACAAGGTGGCGCTAACGCTGGCGGGCCATACCCATGGCGGACAGATCCGGTTGCCGCTGGTGTGGCCCGCTTTCGTTCCTTCGGCCTACGGCGCGCGCTATGCCTACGGCCACATTATCGAGGATCGCCGCCACATGGTCGTGTCAGGCGGACTGGGCACCAGCATCGTGCCGCTGCGGCTCGGAGTCCCGCCTGAAATCGTGCATGTGGAAGTGCGCGGGCCGAACGGCGGAAGCGCCAATTCCCGGGCGTCTTAAAGTCGTTGTTTTGCTAGTCGCCGATAACCGCGGCCATCAACTGCGGGTTGGTTGGCGAGTCGCCCTGACCGGGCGCCAGCACAAACACCGTCGAACCCCTCTTCACTCTGTTGTAGAGGTCGATGGCATCCTCATTGGTCATGCGGATGCAGCCGGATGAAGCGGCGGTGCCGATAAATTCCGGCTGGTTGGTGCCATGAATGCGGTACAGCGTGTCGCGGCCGCCATCAAACAAATAAAGCGCGCGTGCGCCCATCGGGTTATGCGGGCCGGGGCCGACGAAGCTCGGCACGTCCAGCCGCTTCTTGATGGCCTCCGTCGGCGTCCAGGACGGCCATTCCTGTTTCTGGCCGACCTTGGCGACGCCGGACCAGGCCAATGCCTCTTCGCCCACCGTCACCCCGTAGGGGATCGCCTTACCTTCCGGCAGGATTAGGGACCGACTGCATCACAGCCGGCAAGCATCATGGCCAATAAATAGAGAGTGCCGCGATAGGCTCCGCGAGCCCCGCCGCATAACCGCCCCACCCCTCGTTGCAGCAGTTCGTTTTGGAAGTTTTTTCTCTCAACTCATCTATTGACCGGAGAATCTGTGAAGCTATTAGGTTTAAAGGCCCGATTCCCAAGAGTCTTCGCATCTGTTGCAGGAAAGCCGCACCCACATACCAGTCTCGGCCTTCCACCGTATCGCGCGATTTCCGGCGCGCTGGGGGGCTTCCGTAAGCCTGCCACGCCAACCGTTAAGAGATCGTTCACCACCTTAATGATTAAGATCACAGGAGAAATTTGGGCCAGCAAGGCAGACCCAAATGTCACCTAAAGGCGCCATTTGGCGCCCATTTCCGCCCCGTTCCAATGTCAGGATTCGGACATGGATAAAAGGGGTAGGAACCTAGGACCAATGAGCAACAATCGGAAACAATAGAAAACAATAGGAAGGGCAGGAAATGGGCAACAAAAAATCACAGACGAACCGGAAAGCCCCCAAGGCGAGCGGCAGCCATGCCGATCTCGATCGTCAGTACGGAAATATCGGGATTTCTGCCGTAGCAGCGGCGCTGCCATATGCCGGCAAGGCGAAAAATCCACATCATGCCTCCACGCATGAGGAAGACCATCGGCGTTCGGACCACCGCGCGCGGTCGGTCCTCGAAGTGTGATCGGCCGCGCGCCGTTCCGGTTACTACAGCCAATATTATCGCCCGTCGGGCAGGGATTTTTCCCCCAGTTGGATTAACTGCCCGGCATTTAAGGCCTTGCGGGAATCGCATGGCCGGAGCCATGACTGACCGGTAGCGCTGAACGGCTAGGCCGTCGTTCGGCGACGCGTACGGGGACGCCATGCTCTCGGTCTATGTGCCGCACGGAAACACTCTGGAACGCGAAGCCGTCCAGGGAAACACTTTGCCCGAAGCCGCGGTGTGGATCGATCTGGTCAGCCCGGCTCAGGGCGAGGACAAGCTGGTCGAACGTTTCCTCGGGATCGCCGTGCCGACACGCGAGGAAATGCAGGAGATCGAGGTATCCAGTCGCCTCTATGTCGAGAATGGCGCGCGCTACATGACGGCGACGCTGATGTGCCAGTCCGATACCGATCAGCCGCGCACCACGCCGGTCACCTTCGTCCTGGCCGGCAACCGTCTGGTCACCGTGCGCTATGACGATCCAAGGCCCTTCTCGCTGATCAGCAACAAGTTGGCCCGTCTTTGTCCGGTCCATGTAACCGGAGCGATGGTGTTCATGGATCTGCTGGATGCGGTGATCGACCGCGCCGCAGATATTCTCGAGCGCATTGGTCTCGACGTTGACCAGCTCTCGCATGACATTTTCGAGCCGCCTCGCGCCGCCAGGAGGAAGGAAGGCCGGGGCGCCTACTACACCGTGCTGAGGACGATCGGACGCACCGGCGACTTGACCTCGAAGGTGCGTGAGAGCCTGGTCTCAGTCGGGCGTCTGCTGCTGTTCCTGGCTAATGAGGCGGAAGGGATGCGCTGGGCTAAGGATGTGCGCGCACAATTGCAGTCCATGCAGCGCGACATCCATTCGCTGTCGGATCATTCCAGCTACCTAAACAACAAGATCACCTTCCTGCTCGACGCGCTGCTTGGCGTGGTCAGCCTGGAACAGAACGACATCATCAAACTGTTCTCGGTGATGGCCGTGGTGTTGATGCCGCCGACGCTGATCGCCTCGGTCTATGGCATGAATTTCGGGCATATGCCGGAGTTGAACTGGCAGTTCGGCTATCCCTTTGCGCTGTTGTTGATGATGATCGCCGGCGCCCTGCCGTATGTCTTCTTCAAATGGAAGCGGTGGTTGTAGGCGCTGACGCTTAAACGTGCTGGCCGCCGTTGATATGGATCTCCGCGCCGTTCACGTAGGACGCGGTGTCGGTGCACAGCACGTAGATGATCTTCGCCACTTCGTCCGGCGTGCCGAGCCGATGCAGAGGGATCTGCTGCTCGACGATTTTTTCCGTTCCCGGCGACAGGATGGAGGTGTCGATCTCGCCCGGGGCGATGGCGTTCACCCGCACACCCAGCGGACCGAAATCCGCCGCCATTTCGCGCGTGAGCGAGGCGAGCGCCGCCTTTGAGGTAGCATAAGCCGCGCCCGCGAAAGGATGCACGCGCGAGCCAGCGATCGAGGTCACGTTCACCACGGAGCCCTTGGCAGCTTGCAACTCGTCCAGCAGGCCGCGCGCCAGCATGATCGGAGCGAAAAAATTCACCTGAAAGATACGGTGCCAGTCGTCACGCACGGTAGCAATAGAGCTGAGGCGCTTGCCGCCCTCCGCCTTGGGAGAAATGGCCGCGTTGTTGACCAGCGCGTCGAGCTGACGATTGGGCAGCCGGCGTTTGATCTCGGCGATGGCTTCATCCGTGCTTTTGGCGTCGCCGAGGTCAACCTGGATGTGATCCTCGGGTCCGGCCTCCCACGGGCAATTTTCCGGGAAGGGATGGCGCGAGCATGTGATCACGCGCCAGCCGGCGGCTGAAAAGCGCTTCACCGTCGCGTGGCCTATGCCGCGGCTGGCTCCGGTGAGCAGCAGCGTGCGGCGTGGTTGATTGGTCGGGTTTGCCATGATGCGATGCTAACTCACGGATAGAGCCGCGTCTTGCTCCATGCTGCATCAGTCCCGGCACGGCGAAATTCCACTCGCTCGTGCAGCCGGAACGGCATCTCGCGCCAGAATTCGATCAGCATCGGCGTGACGCAATATCCCACCCAATAAGGCGGCCGCGGAACCGCGCCAATCGGGTGCTTTGCAGTGTGACGTGCCACGGCTTTTTCCAGCGCAAAGCGGCTTTCCAGTGGCGCCGATTGCTGGCTGGCCCAGGCGCCGATCTGCGCCATGCGCGGCCGGGTAGTGAAATAGGCGTCGGCCTCCGCGTCGCTGACCTGTGTCACCGGACCTCGCACGCGCACCTGCCGGCGCAAGGATTTCCAATGGAAGCTGACCGCCGCCTGTGGTTGGGCGCTCAACTCCTGTCCCTTTTGGCTGTCCTTATTGGTGTAGAAGACGAAGCCTCGCGCATCGAGGCCCTTCAACAAGACCATGCGAAGATTCGGCATGCCTCCGGAGTCCACGGTGGCCAGCGCCATGGCGTTAGGATCGGACGGTTCCGAGCGCGTCGCTTCATCGAGCCAGGCCGTGAAAAGGCGCAAGGGTTCGTCGGAATCGCCGAACTCACCGTCTGTTAACCAGCCGGGGTGTTGAATTGGGCCTGCATCGGTCATCGTGAGGGGTACTCGTGGCGTTCGTACCAAATCTCGTATCCAGCCGGCTTCTTTATAGTGGAACCGGATCGCGGAGCCTATGCCGCGTGCGTTCCCGCCTGGGCCTGCCTTTGGCGGCGGTTGCGTTGGCCCTGGCCTCCGGCGGCTGCAGCTTCTCTTATCAGCTCGATTCGCTGTTCGAGAAAGGCAAACAAGCAAACGCCGAAATCAACCGGTGCGGGTGCGGCGAAGCCAGCCATCGCGCCAACCAAGCCGCAGGCGAGCGATCTCGCCTATGCGCGTGCGGCCGCGTCGGAAGTGCTCCGCCGCGGCGGCGATGGCGTGAGCCAGCCTTGGGAAAATCCGGAGACCGGCGCCCGCGGTACCGTCACCCCCATCGCCTCGACCTATGACCACGACGGTTTCACCTGCCAGGATTTTCTCGCGAGCTATGTGCGCGCAGGCACGAGCGAAAACTGGATGCGCGGCGAGGCTTGCCGCATCCATAAGGGCAATTGGGAAGTGCGAAGCCTGAAACCCTGGAAGAACTCCTAAGCTCTAAGTAGCGCAGGGCCTTATCGGCAAACCGGTTCCCATCCCGGGTCAAGTACGGGACAGGCTTTCGCGGGGCATGCGTCTGCATCGTTGCAACCCACGGTCTTTCGCCCCACATTGACCTTCAAACAGGCTGGGATTCTCCCTGCCAAGGGAATTGACGGAGTTCTGACGAATGCGCGACCCCTATGAGGTCTTGGGGGTGGCCAAGGGAGCCGACGCGGCTGCCATCAAAAGCGCCTTTCGCAACCAGGCGAAAAAGCTGCATCCCGATGCCAACAAGCAAGACCCCAAAGCCGCGAGCAAATTCGCGGAGTTGAATGCCGCCTATGAAATCCTCGGTGACGAGGAAAAGCGCAAGGCCTTCGACCGTGGTGAGATCGATGCCGAGGGCAAGCCGCGCTTCCAGGGCTTCGCCGGTGCGGGCGCCGATCCCGGCGAGGGGTTCGAAACCTGGAGCAGCGACGGCTTTCAGCGCCGCGGCGGCGGCCGGCGTGCGCGCGGATTTGGAGGCGGTGGCGGATTCGAGGATATTCTCAAGGATGTCTTCGGAAACATGGGTGGAAGGCGCGGCGGACGCGCCGCCGGCATGGAGTTCGAGCCGGATGATTTCGGCCCGCCTCCGCGCGGCGCCGATATCAGCGCCGACCTGACCATCACGCTGCCGGAAGCGGCCAAAGGCGACACCAAGCGCTTGCGGCTGTCGAATGGCAAAGAGCTCGATGTCAAAATTCCGGCCGGCCTGACTGATGGGCAGACCATCCGGTTGAAAGGGCAGGGCCTGCCCGGGCCGGATGACACGAGCGGCGATCTCCTAATCCGTGTTTCGATCGCGCCGCATCCCCTTTTCAAGCTCGACGGGAATGATCTGCGGCTTGAGCTGCCGATCTCCGTCTATGAGGCGGAACTGGGCGGCAAAGTGCGCGTGCCAACGCTTGACGGCGCGGTGGAGCTGACAATCCCGCCGCGCACCAACAGCGGCCGCACCTTCCGGCTAAAGGGCAAGGGCATCGCCGCCAGGCAGGGACCCGGCGATCTTTTGGTCACCGTGCAGATTATGCTGCCCGACCGCCGCGATCCGGAATTCGAGGAGCTGATGCGCAAGTCGCGCGACGAAAAGCCGTATAATCCGCGCAAGGATATCGAGTAAGCGCACGCGAGACAGCTGGACGACCTTGGAAGGCCGCCCAGCCGCTTGGCCTCGTCTTTGCCCCTCACCTTTGCATTGGTGTTCGCTGGCGGAATGCTGCTGACGCCAGCGGCGGCGCAGCAATTCTCGGCGGCCGAGATCGCGGCCATGAAGTCGAACTACAAGCGCTCGCCGCCGCGTTCAGTGGAAAATCAGGACGTCGTCGATCTGGGGCGCTTGTTGTTTTGGGAGCCGCGCGCGTCGGCATCGGGCAAGACCGCCTGTGTGACCTGTCACCTGCCGCAGCTCGGATGGGCAGTGAAGGACCGCGCAGCCGTAACGACTCAGGCAAGCTCACCGGTCGAAAGTCACAGACGCTGATTGGCATCGGCCACCTGCCGGAGGGGGCGCCGAACGGCTGGGACGGACGCAATCCCACGCTGGAAGCGCAGGCGAAATCGTCGATAGCCACCGGATCGATGTCGATGCGGGAGACCGAGACGCCGGTGAAGATCGAGATCATCGAGGAGCGCATTCGCGCGATTCCCGAATATGTCGTTCGATTTGAGAAGGCGGGCCTTCCAATCACGATCGACTCGATGGTCAAAGCGATCGCCGATTACGAGAAAACCTTTGAGCCCGGGCCGGCGCTCTTCGATCGCTGGGTCGACGGCGATGAAACGGCGATCTCGGATGCCGCGCAACGCGGCTTCGTGCTTTTCAATAATAAAGGACTCTGCTTTGCCTGCCACGGCGGCTGGCGGTTCACCGACGACAAGTTCCACGACGTCGGCACATCGACCAGCGATGTCGGCCGCGGACGTGAAATCAAAAACGATCCGCACATGCAATTCGCCTTCAAGACCCCAACGTTGCGTTCGGTCGCATTGCGTCCGCCATACATGCACAATGCATCATCGGTGGATCTTGACGCGGTCATCAGGCATTACGAAAAGGGCGGCGTCGACCGTCCAAGCCGATCGCCTCTGATGATGCCGCTGCAACTGACGGAGCAGGAGCGCCGCGATGCCTTTCTGGAAACGCTGACCGGCGCGCCCGAGGGAGACAAGTCGCCGGTTCTGCCTGGCGATCCCCCGGCCGCGTCAGCGCGATGAAACCGCAAACCCTGCCTGCTGCTAGGACGCACGCTCGTGCTGCGAGACGCGCGGCTCGATCTGCTCGTAGGCCGCCCGCGCAACTTTCCAAAGCTGCTTGCGCTCGTTGGTGCCACTGACGACATAGGCGACGTTGCTGTCCACCCAGAAAATCGCGCCTGCCTTCTCTGCGGCGTTGTAATGCATCGCCGAGTTGGGGGCTTTCGTCTGCGTGCAATAGAGCGTGAAACGGTCGCCCGAGGCGTTCTCATACATGAAGAAAGCCGCGGCTGTGCCGGTGGGCGTCGGCAGCAGCCGGCCGCCGACAAGATGCAAGCCTTGCGCCTCCAGGTTCGGCGTCCGCAGTGGACAGCCGACGCGCTTGGAAAGCCAACGCTGCAAATGCTCGGCATCGGCAGCGGCCACTTCCACCGGATGGCGCACCTCGACGGCATAGAGTTTGTGGGCATTGAGCGCCTGCGCTGTAAGGTGATCGAAGGGCTCCGGCGCGTCGCCGCCGGTGTCATGCGCCATCCAGCCGGCGAAGCCGCCGAGGAAAAATGCCACGATGACGGCCGCAGCGGCGGCAAGCTTCCACCGACGCGAGGCATAGCTCATGCGTGCCAACTGCAGCTTCGGCGGGATCGGTTGTCCGGCGACATTGGAGTAGCGAGCGCGGATGGCGTCGGCTTGCAGGCGCCAGGCGGCGACGCGCGCGGCGTCATCCGCATGCCCCGCAAGCCAGGCCTCCACCGCCGCGCGGCGGTCGGCCGGAAGCTCGCCGTCCACATAGGCGTGCAACTCGTCGTCCGTCACCGGTAGGTCGTTATTCATCATCATCACTGCCTAAGTCATTTCACCCGCCGCAGCATCGGCCGCTCATTTTCGAGATAGGCCCTGATCTGCAAACGCGCGCGCGCCACGCGCGACATGACCGTTCCAATCGGCACGCCCTGCACCTCAGCCACCTCGCGATAGCTGAGTCCTTCCAGCACGACCAGCAGCAACGCAGTGCGCTGATCCTCTAACAGTGTCGCCAGCGCCCGCTCGATGTCGCGGCCGCCGGCTTCCGGGCTGGAGGCGTCAGGCGCGTCGTTGTCGCCGATCGCGGTGATCGCAGGCCGCCGCGCCAGGCTGCGCAGACGGTTGCGGTTGAGGTTGGTCAGGATGGTGTAGAGCCAGCTGCGAAGCTCTCCGCCATTAAACAGATGTTGCGAGCGCAGGGCCCTAACCAGCGTGTCCTGCACCAGATCGTCCGCCACATCGGCATCATGGGTCAGCGCCCGCGCATAACGCCGCAACGCGGGGATCGCCAACTGGACCTCTTCCTTGAAGCCAATCACGCGTCCCCCTTGCAAGCCAAACCCGGTCGCAATCTCGCAAACAGCAGGACCGTACATTGCCCTGGACCAGGGATTTTCGCCCGTGCCGTCTGAAGGTTAAACCCCCCGAAAGGCCCGCTATTCCCCCCAAGGTTAACACCATTACCCGATACTGGCTCGCTTTGCTTGATGCACCAGAACCCCTGTGCCATACGGAAAGACAACAGCCGGTCACCGGCGAAATGAGGTCATTATGCCGGGGACTTCGGGTGTCATGCACGGCAAGCGCGGCCTTATCATGGGTCTCGCCAATAATCGCTCGATCGCCTGGGGCATTGCGAAGGCCTGCCACAGTCACGGGGCGCAGCTTGCCTTCACCTATCAGGGCGACGCCTTGCGCAAACGCGTCGAACCGCTGGCGCAGGAGGTCGGCGGACTTGTCGCCGGTCATTGCGACGTCACCGAGCCTGCCACGATCGACGCAGCCTTCGATGCCCTGAAACAGGCGTGGGGCTCGATCGATTTTGTGGTGCATGCGATCGCCTTTTCCGACAAGGGGGAACTCGACGGCCGCTACGTCGACACCACGGCGGATAATTTCATCAAGACCATGCTGATCAGCTGCTATTCCTTCACCGCGGTAGCGCAGCGTGCGGAGAAGCTGATGACCAGCGGCGGTTCGCTGCTCACCCTGACCTATTTCGGTGCCGAGAAATGGATGCCGCATTACAACGTGATGGGCGTCGCCAAAGCCGGGCTGGAAGCCTCGGTGCGCTATCTCGCCGCCGACCTCGGCGCTAACAATATCCGGGTCAACGCCATCTCCGCCGGTCCGATAAAGACGCTGGCGGCCTCAGGCATTGGCGACTTCCGTTACATCCTGCGATGGAATGAGTTGAATTCGCCGCTGCGACGTACCGTTACGATCGAAGAAGTGGGCGAGACGGCGGCTTATTTCCTCTCCGACATGTCGCGCAGCGTGACCGGCGAGATTCACCATGTCGATTCCGGATACCATATCGTCGGCATGAAGCATCCTGACGCGCCGGATATTTCCGTCGTCAAGGAATAAGCTGGCTGCGATGCGGCGGCCGATCCTCTATTACATCCGCCATGGCGAGACCGACTGGAATGCGAGGCATCGCCTGCAAGGGCAGGCCGATACGCCCCTGAACGCCACCGGCGAGGCGCAGGCGCAACGGTGCGGAAAAATCCTGCGCAAGCTCTTGCTCTTGCGCGAGCAGAACCCGGCCGATCTCGATTACGTCTCGAGCCCGCTCTCTCGCGCCCGTGTTACCATGGAATTGATCCGAACGGCGCTCGGGCTTGATCGCGCGGGCTATCGCATCGACCCGCGCTTGATCGAAATGTCGTTCGGCGAGTGGGACGGTCTCGATTTCGCGGCATTGCAGGCACAGCAAGCCGCAGTCCTGGCCTTGCGCCAGCAGGACCCCTGGCGTTTCGTTCCGCCGGGCGGCGAAAGCTACGAACAGCTCCTGCCGCGCATCCGCGATTGGCACGCGGGGATCACGCGCGACACGGTGGTTTCAGCGCATCTGTGCACCGCCCGCGCGCTGCTGGTGCATCTTGGGCTTGAGCCGCAGACCACAGCCTCGCGCGGCCGTATCGAGCATGCGGTGGTCTATGTCTTTGACCACAATGGAATGACGCGGCACGGCGCTTAACGCGTAACGCTTCACCTCTCCCCGCGGGCGGGGAGAGGTCGGATCGCGGAGTGATCCGGTTAAGGGGTATTTCCGTTTGCTCCATAGCTTGCCCCTCGCCCCAACCCTCTCCCCGTAAAGGACGGGGAGAGGGAGCCACTCTCATTTGACCCCGCGGTGGCTGCGGGCTACCACTCTGCCCAAGGGTGGAACGCTATGTCCTTCAATACCTTCGGTCACATGTTCCGGGTCACGACCTTCGGCGAAAGCCACGGGGTCGCGATCGGCTGCGTGGTCGACGGCTGCCCGCCCGGCATCAAGCTCACGGTTGCCGATATCCAGCTTGATCTCGACCGGCGGCGCCCCGGCCAGTCGCGCTACACCACGCAGCGGCAGGAACCGGATGTGGTGGAAATCCTTTCCGGCGTGTTCGAAGACGCGGCGACCGGCGGCCAGGTCACCACCGGCACGCCGATCGCGCTCCTGATCGAGAATGTCGACCAGCGCTCGAAGGATTATTCCGATATCAAGGACAAATACCGCCCCGGCCACGCCGACTATACCTATGACGCCAAATACGGCTTGCGCGATTATCGCGGCGGCGGTCGCTCGTCCGCGCGCGAAACCGCCACCCGTGTGGCTGCCGGTGCGATCGCCCGCAAAATCGTGCCCGGCCTGCGCGTGCGCGCGGCACTGGTCCAGATGGGTCCGCACAAAGTCGATCACGGGCGCTGGGACTGGGACGAGGTGGGCCGCAACGACTTCTTCTGTCCGGATGCGCAGCTTGCCTCCCAGCTCGGTCCGTATCTCGATGGTATCCGCAAGTCGGGGTCGTCCATCGGCGCGGTGATCGAAGTGATCGCCGAAGGCGTGCCGGCCGGCCTCGGCGCACCCGTTTACGGCAAGCTTGACGCCGAACTCGCCGCCGCCTTCATGGGGATCAATGCGGTGAAGGGCGTGGAGATCGGCGCGGGCATGGGCGCGGCGCTGCTCTCGGGCGAGGAGAATGCCGACGAGATCCGCATGGGTAACGACGGCAGGCCGAAATTTTTGACCAATCAAGCCGGCGGCATTTTGGGCGGTATTTCCACCGGCCAGCCGGTGGTGGCGCGGTTTGCGGTGAAGCCGACTTCATCGATCCTCAATCCGCGCCGCACCGTCGACCGTTTCGGCAAGGAAACCGAGATCATGACCAAAGGCCGTCACGATCCGTGCGTCGGCATCCGCGCGGTGCCGGTGGGCGAAGCGATGATGGCTTGCGTGCTGGCCGATCACTATCTGCGCCAGCGCGGCCAGCTGGGCGACAACCCCGCCTGGCCGTTCAAAAGCTAAGTCTCTCGCGGGACCGGAATAGGAGAGACATCGTTGCCGGAAAGCCACCAACGCGTCGAAGAAGCCATCGCGGCGTTCAAGCGCGGCGAGTTGATCGTCGTTGCCGACGACGACGATCGCGAGAACGAGGGCGATCTTTTCGTTGCCGCCTCGCTCTGCACGCCGGAGAAGATGGCTTTCATCATCCGCCACACCTCCGGCATTGTCTGCGCGCCGGTCGCGGTCGAAGACGCCCGCCGTCTGCATCTGGATCCGATGGTGGCGGCGAATGACGCCCCGCTCGGCACCGCCTTCACCGTGTCGGTCGATTACCGCCACGGCCTGACCACCGGCATTTCGGCCGAGGAACGCACCAACACCGTGCGCGGGCTTGCCAATGGCAATAGCGGCGCGGCGGATTTCGTACGCCCAGGCCACGTCTTTCCGCTGGTTGCCAAGGAGGGAGGAGTGCTGATGCGCTCCGGCCATACCGAAGCCTGTGTCGATCTGTGCCGCCTCGCGGGATTGCCAACGGTCGGCGTGCTCTCGGAGCTGATGAATGACGACGGCACGGTGATGCGCGGGCCGCAACTGGCTGCGTTTGCCGAGAAGCACAAGCTCAAAAGCGTTACCATCGCCGACCTGATTTCCTATCGGCAGGCGCGCGACAAGCTGGTGGAGCGCATAGCCGAGTTCAGCGTGCCGTCGGAAATCGGCGAGTTGCGTGCCTTTGCCTATGTCACGCCGTTCGATCAGGTGCGCCACATGGCCTTCATCCTGGGCAACATCGGCGACGGCAGGTCGGTGCTCACGCGGCTGCACCGCGGCCATATGATTGGTGACGTGCTGGGCGGCGCCAAGGTGCTGCGCAAGGCCATGGCCAAGATCAAGGAAGAAGGCAGCGGCGTCATCGTCTATCTGCAGGACGGCGCCGCCGGCGTGCCCTCGACCGCCGTGCCCTCGCCGGAGGACACGTCCGAAAGCGCACGCACCAAGCAATGGCGCGAGGTCGGCCTCGGGGCCCAGATTTTGAAAGACCTCGGTATTTCCTCTGTCCGGTTGCTGGTATCGGCCAACCGGACCTATATCGGTGTCGCCGGCTTTGGCATCGAAATCGAATCCACGGAACACATCCCCAGGGAGTGAATTAGCTGAATCGGCGTTTCCCTCGGCCCGGCTGCGTGGCAGCATGGCGTTCTGGAGGAATCGGATGATTCGATCCTCGTGGCGGTTCGTCATCCTGGCATTGTCCGCCGGCGCGGTCGGGCTGAACCTCGCGCTTGCGGCCCCGCCACCTTCCGTCAAACTGACGCAGCAAGGCGTGACGGAAGTCGATGTGGAGCTTGTTCTCGCCGTCGACATCTCCTTCTCGATGGATCCGGACGAGCAGGAGCTGCAGCGTGAGGGCTATATCCATGCGCTCACCTCCAATGAGTTCCTGCGCGCGCTGAAGGAAGGCATTCACGGCAAGGTCGCCGTCACATATCTGGAATGGGCCAATTTCAGCGAGCGGCGGGTGATCGTGCCCTGGCGGCTGATCGACGGCCCGGAAACGGCCGATGCCTTCGTGGCGGAAATCGCGCGCGCGCCCTATCGCCGCGCCTCGCGCACCTCGATTTCAGGCGCGCTGGAATTCTCCGCCAGTCAGTTCGAGAACAGCGGCTACAAAGGCATCAGGCGCGTGATCGATGTTTCCGGCGACGGCGCCAACAACAACGGCCCGCCGGTGGCAATCGTGCGCGATGAGGTCTTGTCGAAGGGCATCATCATCAACGGGCTGCCGATCATGCTGAAGGATCCCATCGGCTCCGGCATGGATATCGACGCGCTCGATATCTACTACGAGGATTGCGTCATCGGCGGGCCCGGCGCCTTCGTGATCCCGATCAAGGAGCGCGGCAAGTTCAAGGAAGCGACCCGCACCAAACTGGTGCAGGAAATCGCCGCGCTGCCGGTCGAGCCGCGGGTGACGCCGGCAGCGGCCTCCGCTCCTCGCGTGTCCTGCACTATCGGCGAGCAGATCTGGCAGCAACGCTGGGGCAATTGACCCCGCAGGGGTCATCACCGGGCGCCCGGAAGCGGCGATCCCGGTGATCTCGATCCGCAAACTGTGCCCAACTCTTTATTTATGGTCAGGCTTGCCCGGCCAATCTCGATAGGGAACGCACTGTTCTCATAAGCGAGATGCCCGGCACAAGGCCGGGCATGACGAGGTTATTTTTCAAATCTCCCGACCAGCTCCACATGCGCCGAATAGCGGAACTGGTCCACCGGCGTCACCTGCACGAGTTCGAAAACCGCCATCGATCAGAATGCGCGCGTCGCGCGCGAAAGTGGCCGGATTGCAGGACACCGCGGCCACGAGCGGCACCTTGCTGGCGGAAAGCTCACGCGCCTGCGCCTGCGCGCCCTGGCGAGGGGGATCGAATACCACCGCGTCGAACAGCGCTAATTCCTTCGCGGTGAAAGGCCGGCGGAAGAGATCGCGCACCTGCGCATCGATTGGTTTCAGCCCGCTCGCCGTACCGGCGGCCTTGGCCATCTCCCCCACCGCGCCCGCGTTGCTGTCGGCGGCAGTGATCCGGGCGCGTTCGGCGAGGCGGAGCGCGAAAGGTCCAACCCCGCAGAACAGATCGGCGATGGTTTTTGCTTTTGCCGTCGCGTCATCCACCAGCCGCGCCAGCATGGCTTCGCCTTCGGCCGTCGCCTGCAGGAAGGCGCCGGGCGGCAGCGCTACGGTCGCGCGGCCAAGTTTTATGATCGGCGCCACATGCTGGATCACCAGTTCGCCGTGCCGCGTCAGCCGCGCCAGCCGGTGCTTTTCCGCGACGGCGGCAAGCTGCGCGGTGCCCCTGGCATTCAGCTCGCCGGAGCCGCGCACGTCCACATCCAGCCCGCTATCTGTCCCGGTGATCTGGATATCGAGCGGTTTCCGGGCATCTTTGAGCGTCTCGGCGATGCTCTCTGCTGCCGCTATGGCGCCGCACAGGGCAGGGGCGAGGATCGGACATTGGTCGATTCCGACGATCTCATGCGCGCGCAAAGCGGCGAAACCGACCTGCAGCGCGTCATGCATGCCGCGCCTGGCATGCAGCACGACGCGCCGCCGGCCATCGCCATGGGCATCGATCAGTTCGCCGACCGGTGCATCGATGCCGGCCTGGCTTAATGCGTCGATCGCCAAGCTGCGCTTCCACGCGCGGTAACGCGCTTCGCTCCAATGCTGCACCGCGCAGCCGCCGCAGATGCCGAAATGCGGACAAATCGGCGCGATGCGCTCCGGGCTCGGCAGCTCGACCCGCAGAAGCTGCCGCCGATCGGGATGGCCTGCTACCGGCTCGACTTCAACACTTTCGCCCGGGAGCGCATAAGACACGAAAACCGGGCCGTGCGGCGTATCCGCGATGCCGTCGCCACGATGGCCGATGCGGTTGACGGTCAGGCGTTCAGTCACGCTGCGCTCCGAGCAGGAATTCCCGGTTGCCGTCGCCGCCGGTCACCGGCGAAGGGATCACGCCCAGCACGGTCCAGCCCAGTCCGGCAACGAAGGCGGCAATGTCATCGCAAACCATCTGATGCACCTGCGGATCGCGCGCGACACCTTTCTTCAGATGCGTGCGGCCGGCCTCGAATTGCGGCTTGATCAGTGCGACGAGATGCGCCGGCCGCCGCGCCAGAGCGAGCGCCGGCGGCAGCACCAGCTTGAGCGAAATGAAGCTGACGTCGGCCACGATCAGATTCGGCGGTTCCGGCAACAGGGCAGGGCCGAGGGTACGGATATCGGTCTCTTCCATGGAAAGGATTTCAGGCTTTACGCGCAGGCTTTGATGCAATTGCCCGCGTCCGACATCGACCGCATAGACGCGCTTGGCGCCGCGCTCGAGCAGCACATGGGTAAAGCCGCCGGTCGAAGCGCCGACGTCGAGACAGACCCGGTCTTTCGGGTCGATGCGGAAATGATCCAGCGCCGTTGCGAGCTTCACACCGCCGCGCGATACCCAGGGATGCTCCGGCCTCGCCTGCACGAAGGCATCGGCAGCAATCTCATCCGATGCCTTGCCGACCGGCACGCCGTTCGCCGTCACCAGGCCGGCCGCGATGGCAGCCTGCGCCTTGGCACGGCTTTCAAACAAACCGCGCTCCACCAGCAAGCGGTCGGCGCGTCGGCGCTCCGTCATACACAATCCTCGAATGGAACAAATTTAGCGCAAGAGCTGTTTGCAAAATGGTCGATCATGAGGGCCCGCCGTTCATTGGTAGCGAATGGGAATAGACCATGGCACGCAAATACTCGCGCAGCGCTTCGAAAGATGTCGAGGGCGCGATGCGCAAGCGCAAGAGAGGAACGCTCAGAAGCGGGCGCAGCGGCAGGAAAGTAAAAAGCCATAAGCAAGCCATCGCCATCGGACTTTCGGAAGCGCGCCAGAAAGGCAAGAAAGTCCCGAAAAAGAAGACCGGACGCAAGGCCGGCGGCCGGAAGAAAAAGAGCCGGTAAGTCACTCAGGCGGTAGCGAGCATCGGCAGGTAGCCGCGCTTGGTCAGCAGGTGGAAGCGCCAGACCAGCAACGCCGCATAGAGCATGACCGCCAGCGACAATCCGATCCAGATGCCGATCGCGCCCCAGCCGAGCGTGAAGCCAAGGATGTAACAGGCGGCGAAGCCGATCAGCCAGAAGCAGATCGCGGCAAATAACAGCGGCACGCGGGTATCATTGAGGCCCCGTAGCGCGCCGGCGGCAACCGTCTGCACGCCGTCGGCAACGAAGAAGCTTGCGCCCACCAGCAGCAGCGTGGCGGCAAGCGCAGCGGTCGCGCCGGCATCGCTCGCGGCATCACCGAGAAAGAGCGCCGGAATCTGGTCGCGGGTAATGCCGACCAGCACGGTCATCGCGGCCATGAAAGCGGCGGCAAGGGCCACCGCCGCAAAGCCGGCGCGCCGCGTGCCGGCCGAATTGATCCGCCCGGCGGCATGCCCGACGCGAACCGTGGCCGCCATCGAGATCCCGAACGGCACCATGAACATGATGGAGGCGATCTGCAGCGCGATCTGATGGGCAGCGAGTTCCACCGTGCCGAGCCATCCCATGGCGAGAGCGGCGGCCGCGAACAGCCCGTATTCCAGCAGGAACGAGCCGGAGATCGGCATGCCGACCCAGAACAGGCGGCCGAGCAGCGCCCAGTCGCAACGCCAGCAGCGTCCGAGGATCTGGTATTTCCTGAACGGCAGCGAAGCATAGGCGATCCAGACCGCGGCCGCGCACATGCCGATATTCACGAAAGTGGTCGCAAGCCCGGCACCGAACAGCTCCAGGCGCGGCAATCCGAATGCGCCATAGATCAACGCATAAGCCAGCAACAGGTTGGCGGGAATGGCAGCGACGGTGATCCAAAGCGCGGGCTCCGGCCGGTTCACCGCGCCCATGAAGCCGCGGATCGCGATGAACCACCAGGCCGGCACGAGACACCATGCAAGGCCGTAGAGATAATCGGATGCAAGACGCGCGGCTTCCGGGCTTTGGCCGAGCGCTACAAGCGACTCCTCGCCGTAAATCTGTCCAAAGCTGAGCGGCAATCCGAGCAGCGTCGCCGCCCAGAGCCCGACCCGGAGCGAGCGCCGCACCATGCGGGGCTGCCTGGCGCCGAAAGCCTGTGCCGCAAGCGGCGCGACCGCCGACACCACGCCCATGCCGATCACGAAAGCGACAAACAGCAAGGTATGCGCGAGCGCGACCGCGGCGACGACGTGCTCGCCGAGGCGGCCCAGCAGCGCAAGGTCGCTGGTCATCATCGCGATCTGGCCAAGCTGCGTCAGCGCCATCGGCCAGCTGAGCTTGACCGTATCGGCGACTTCCGTGCGCCAAATCGAAGTTTTCGCGGGCGTTATGACGGCGCCGGCGCTGGTCTGTTCCTGCATGGTCTGCGCCGAGTTGGCGTGGCTGTGGATTGCCGCGGTGGCGGCACGACGCGGTCTATACGACCATGATGGAGGAATTGCGAAGCGGGGCAGATGTGGTGTTGTCATCCCGGACGGCGAGTGACACGAGCCGATCCGGGACCCAAAAGCCGTCCATGATGGGTCCCGGCTCTCGCTGCGCTCGGCCGGGATGACAATCAACTCATGCTGGCTCCCAACTCAGGCCAGCTTCACCGTCTCCACGCCGACATCCTTGCCCAAGGCTTCGAAAACCTTGGTGACGATGCCGCGGGCATCCAGCCCGGCAGCGGAATATTGCGCTGCCGGTGAATCCTGGTCGATGAAGATATCCGGCAGGACCATGGCACGGACCTTCAGCCCGGTGTCGAGCGCGCCGTGCTCGGCCAGAGTTTGCAGTACGTGAGAGCCAAAGCCGCCGACGGAGCCTTCCTCGATGGTCACCAGCACCTCGTGCTCGCGCGCCAGCCGCAGCACCAGATCGGTGTCCAGCGGTTTTGCAAAGCGCGCGTCAGCGACCGTCGTAGAAAGTCCAAAAGAAGAGAGTTCGTCAGCCGCGCTGAGACATTCATGCAGCCGCGCGCCGAAGGAAAGCAACGCCACCTTGGAACCCTCCCGCAGGATGCGGCCCTTGCCGATCTCCAGCGGCTTGCCTTCTTCCGGCAGCGGCACGCCGACCCCTTCGCCGCGCGGATAGCGGAAGGCGGAGGGTCTGTCGTCGATGGCGGCGGCGGTCGCGACCATATGCACCAGCTCGGCCTCGTCCGCGGCGGCCATCACGACGAAACCGGGCAGGCAGCTGAGATAAGCCACGTCGAAGGAGCCGGCATGCGTGGCGCCGTCGGCGCCGACTAGGCCCGCGCGATCGATGGCGAAACGCACTGGCAGCGACTGAATTGCGATGTCATGCACCACCTGGTCATAGGCGCGCTGCAGGAAGGTGGAATAGATCGCGGCGAAGGGCTTGAAGCCTTCGGTCGCAAGCCCGCCGGCAAAAGTCACCGCATGCTGCTCGGCGATGCCGACATCGAACATGCGGTTGGGGAATTCCTTTTCGAACAGGTCGAGCCCTGTGCCGGACGGCATGGCGCCGGTGATGGCGACGATCTTCTCGTCCTTGCGCGCTTCCTTGATCAGGCTCTCGGCAAAAACCTTGGTGTAAACCGGTGCGTGCGATTTCGACTTGCTCTGCGCGCCCGTCGCCACGTCGAATTTGACCACGCCGTGATATTTGTCGGCGGAAGTTTCCGCCGGCGGATAACCCTTGCCTTTTTGCGTGACGACATGGACCAGGATCGGCCCGGTCTCGCTGTCGCGCACGTTCTTCAGCACGGGAAGGAGATGACCGAGATTGTGGCCGTCGATCGGGCCGACATAGAAGAATCCCATCTCCTCGAACAGCGTGCCGCCGGTCCAAAAGCCGCGGGCGAATTCCTCCGCCTTGGCCGCGCTGTCCTCGAAGAATTTCGGCAGCTTGTGCATCAGATGCTTGCCGAATTCGCGCAGCGAGCGATAGGCCTTGCCGGAAAGCAGCCGCGCCAGATAGGCGGACATTGCGCCCACCGGTGGCGCGATCGACATGTCGTTGTCGTTGAGGATGACGATCAGGCGCGAATTCATCGCGCCGGCGTTGTTCATCGCCTCATAGGCCATGCCGGCCGACATCGCGCCGTCGCCGATCACCGCCACGACGTTATGCGGCTTGTCTTCAAGATCGCGCGCCACCGCTATACCGAGCGCGGAGGAAATGGAGGTGGAGGAATGCGCCGCGCCGAAAGGGTCGTATTCGCTCTCGCTGCGCTTGGTGAATCCGGAAAGCCCGCCGGCCTGTCGCAAAGTGCGGATGCGGCCGCGCCGTCCGGTCAGGATCTTGTGCGGATAGGATTGATGCCCGACGTCCCAGATCAGCCGGTCGCGCGGAGTATCGAAGACATAATGCAATGCGAGCGTGAGCTCGATCACGCCGAGGCCGGCTCCAAGATGCCCGCCGGTGACGGCGACCGCGTTGATCGTCTCCTGGCGCAATTCGGCCGCGAGTTGCGGCAGCTGCTCGATCTCGAGCTTGCGCAAATCTTCGGGTGTTCGAACCCGGTCGAGAAGGGGTGTTTCCGCCACGGGGGTGTCCTTACGCTTCCACGGCCGCCCCACGGCCGAAATAAGCCCAATTCCCGAGAGTTACACCCATCGGGGCCGGCGCGCAACGAAGCCGGGAAAGGCGGCGCTTTTCCGCCCTATTTGACGTCGAGCGGCGCGGTGCCGGTGGGTTTGCCGGAAGCGTCCAGCACAAGCTTGTTCACCCGCGCCTCGGCCTGCGCCAAGAGCTCCTCGCAGCGGCGCTTGAGCACCTCGCCGCGCTCATAGATCGCCACCGATTCCTCGAGCGGCACCTTGCCTTCCTCCAGCCGCTTGACGATCGATTCCAGTTCCTCGATCGCCCGCTCGAAGGGCAGTTTCGCGACGTCGCTGTTCTTGTTCTCGGTCATAAGAATCTCAGTGTATGTGAATTGGGCAAAAGCTCCAACCTGCTAATCGCGAGGAACTTTTTGGCACTGCCTAAGTTGCATCATGTCCATTCCGACCGGCAAGCTGATGGAGATAAGGATGAAGGTTTATCTACAGGCTCTTGTCTTGACGATGATGTTCGCAGCGCCAGCCGCCGCGCAAATGGGGAATATCCACGGGGCAGAGTCGCGCGGAGAACCTTTCAACGCCAGTTATAGAGCCGCCGCTGTAGATCCGGCCACCGGTTACACTCCAGGCCACAATCGTGGACCAACGATTATAAAAGTGCAGAAGCAGAGCAAGAAAAAGAAAGTCGTTTACCAGCCGAGGTAAGCTTGGCCCCGGGGTTATTACTGGCGGATTGCGTCCGGCTCGTTGATGGGCGCATGCCCTCGCCCTTTTCAGGGATCGGAAAGGGTCGCTCTAAAAATCAGGCTAGCCGCGCATCAAGGCGGTGACATGCGCGGCCGCGGACTGCGAGAGGCCTTCCAGGTCATAGCCGCCTTCCAGCACCGAGACCACGCGGCCCTGCGCGGAGGCGTCCGCCACCTCCATGATCCTCTGCGTCGCCCAGGCGAAATCCGGCTCCAGCAGGTTGAGACTCGCCAGGGGATCGCGCATATGCGCGTCGAAGCCGGCGGAAATGATGACGATGTCGGGCCCGAAGGCGCGCAGCCGCGGCAGGATCGTATTCTCGAAGGCCTCGCGGAAATGCGGGCCGCCATTGCCGCTCCGCAGCGGCGCGTTGACGATATTGTCATGCTCGCCACGCTCGTCGCGCGCGCCGGTGCCGGGATAGAGCGGCATCTCGTGGGTGGAGCAATACATCACGCTCGCATCCGACCAGAAAATCTCCTGCGAGCCGTTGCCGTGATGCACGTCGAAATCGACCACCGCGGCGCGGGCGAGGCCGTGATGTCTCTGCGCATGGCGCGCGGCGATGGCGGCGGAGTTGAACAGGCAGAAACCCATGGCGCGCACGGTCTCGGCATGGTGGCCGGGCGGGCGCACCGCGACGAAGGCGTTGTCCGCGCGCTTCGCGATCACTTCGTCGACGGCGTAAAGCGTGCCGCCGGTAGCGCGAAGCGCGGCCTCGTAGCTGCCGGAAGACATCGAGGTATCGGCGTCGATCCGCACCATGCCCTGCTGTGGTGTCGCATCGCGGATCGCCTCGACGTAATCCATCGGATGGCAGAGCGCGAGATTCTCCACCGTCGCCGCCGGCGCTTCGGCGCGCGAGAGCGCGGAAAATTCCGCCTCGCCCAGCACTTCGTTGATCGCGCGCAGCCGGTCCGGGCGCTCGGGATGGCCGGGCGGCGTCAGGTGGTTGAGACAGGCGGGGTGGGTGACAAATAGAGTGGGCATATAGACCTCTAACGTGCTGACACCCCAATTGTCACGTCGCGCATGGCCTTTTGTTGTCGTCCCCGCGAAGGCGGGGACCCATACGCCGTGTACTCTCGATAGGCTGCGGCGTATGGGTCCCGGCTCTCGTTGCAATCGGCCGGGATGACATGGAACTGTCGCGGCCGGCACATCATACCTATATGAGCGTCACCCGTTCGCTGAAGGGACCCTCATGCAACTCACCGGCATCCACCACCTCACCGCCGTTTCCGCCGACGCGCCCGGCAATCTCGCTTTCTATACCGGCACGCTCGGCATGCGGCTGGTGAAGAAGACCGTCAACCAGGACGACGTCAGCGCCTATCATCTTTTTTACGCCGACGGCAAAGCCTCGCCCGGCAGCGATCTCACCTTCTTTGATTGGCGAGTGCCGCGCGAGCAGCGCGGCGCGCACAGCATCACCCGCACCGGGCTGCGCGTGAGCGGCGAGAAGACGTTGCGCTGGTGGAAAGACCGGCTCGACAAGGCGGGCGTGAAAACCGGCGAGATCGTCACCCGCGACGGACGCCTGACCCTCGGCGTCGAGGACGCGGAAGGCCAGCGCTTGGCGTTGATCGATGACGGCGGCCAAGGTCCGTTCAATCCCTGGAGCAAAAGCCCGGTGCCGGCGGAGCATCAGATTCGCGGCCTCGGTCCCATCGTGATGACCGTGCCGGAGCTGCGCCGCACCGACCTCATGCTCACCGCGGTGACTAACATGCGCCAGACCCGCCAGTACCAAAACGGCAATGTGTCGGTGCATGTCTATGAGATGGGCGAGGGCGGCCCGACCGCGGAATTGCATGTGGCGGTGGACCCGAGCCTGCCGGTCGCGGTGCAGGGCGCGGGCGCGGTGCATCACGTCGCCTTCCGCACGCCCGACGCGCAATACGATGCCTGGGCCGAGCGGCTGAACGAGTTGCGGGTGCAGAACAGCGGCAAGATCGACCGCTTCTATTTCCGCAGCCTGTATTTCCGCGAGCCGAATGGCGTGCTGTTCGAAATCGCCACCGACGGTCCCGGCTTCGCCGCCGACGAGCCGGCCGACAAGCTGGGCGAGAAACTGGCGCTGCCACCCTTCCTCGAACCGCACCGCAAGGAGATCGAGGCGGGGCTGAAGCCGCTGTGACCCTATTCCCGCGCAAGCGAGAATGAGCGGAATTTAATTTCGTAAAGCCGCGTCGTTATTCACGCTCTCCCGCCCCTCCGTCGCATCTCGTTCCAGTCCGCCGGCGGCAACAGCCAGATGCTCAGCAAAAAACCGCGCGAGCGAAATGCGGCCCGGCGGGTCGGCGCCGTCGCCGATCCGCTGCGCCGCCAGCGCCTCATCCGCCAGCATGCAGCCGCCGGCAGTCAGGCCGAACAATCGCAAGTAAGGCGTGGCGCCGGCGAGTGCGGCATCCGTGTTGCTCTCCACATTCGCCAGCATCCATTGCGTCGCGCGGTCGAGCGCGTCCACTGCTTCGTTGAGCCGCTCGCCCGTTGCGCCGAAGGCGGGATCGTTCGCCGCCTGCAGATTGCCGACGATCACCCGCAGCTCCGCGAGATAGGCATTGACGCTCTCGCCGCCGGAGGCCGGCAGCTTGCGGACGACAAGGTCGATCGCCTGGATACCGTTGGTGCCTTCATAGATCGGAGCGATGCGCGCGTCGCGCAGATGCTGCGCGGCGCCGGTCTCCTCCACATAACCCATGCCGCCATGCACCTGGATGCCGAGCGAGGCGATCTCGACGCCCATGTCGGTGGAGAAGGCTTTCGCCACCGGCGTCAGCAATGAGGCGCGCTCGTGCGCGGCCGTCGCGTTCTCGCCTTGCAGCCGGTGCGCGCGGTCGATCGCCACCGCGGTGGCGTAGCAGATGGCGCGGGCGGCTCGCGTCTGCGCCCGCATGGTCAACAGCATGCGCTTGACGTCGGGGTAGTCGATGATCGCATGGCCGCCCTGTCTGCGTTCGCGCGCATAGGCCAGCGCAGCCTGCGTCGCGCGTTCCGCGATCGCCACGCCCTGCAAGCCAACCGAGAGCCGCGCCAGGTTCATCATGGTGAACATGCAGGCGAGACCCTTGTTCTCCTCGCCGATCAGGTGGCCGATGGCTCCGCCCTGATCGCCGAACACCATGGTGCAGGTGGGGGAGCCGTGGATGCCGAGCTTGTGTTCGATGGAATGGCAGCGCATGTCATTGCGCGCGCCGAGCGAGCCATCGGCGTTCACCAGGAATTTGGGAACCAGAAATAGCGAGATGCCGCGCGTGCCGGGCGGTGCGTCGGGCAAACGCGCCAGCACGAGATGCACGATATTGTCGGTGAGGTCGTGCTCGCCATAGGTGATGAAGATTTTCTGCCCGGTGATGCGATAGCTGCCGTCGCCGGCGCGCTCGGCCTTGCTGCGCAGCGCGCCGACGTCGGAGCCGGCCTGCGACTCGGTGAGCTGCATCGAGCCGGTCCATTCGCCGCTGACAAGTTTCGGCAGAAAGACGCGCTGGAGCTCCTCGCTGCCATGCGCGGCCAAAGCCTCGACCGCGCCCATGGTGAGTACCGGGCCGATGCCGAAGGACATCGAAGCGGCGTTCCACATCTCAAGGCAGGCGGCGTTGAGCGCATGCGGCAGGTCTTGCCCGCCGAATTTTTCCGGCGCGGCAAGGCCGTTCCAGCCGGCAGCGGCCCAGGCGGCATAGGCTTCCTTCCAGCCCGCCGGCATGCTGACGACGCCGTCCTTGAACGGCGTGCCGTGCTTGTCACCTTCTGTGTTGAGCGGGGCGATCACGTCGGAAGCGAAACGGCCGGCTTCGCCCAGCACCGCCTCGATCACGTCCTCGCCGAGGTCGCCGTAAAGCCCCTGCGCCAGCGCGTCGCCCATGCCGGCGGCGTGCTTGAGGGTGAAGGCAATGTCCTCGACCGGCGCCTGATAGCTCATGGGATGTCCCAACTCATAGACAGAGTGACATTATATACAGCGGGTGGAGACGGGGCGGGCAGGCGATTTGAGCGAAGCGGAACGCTACACGGCTAGGGGCGGGTCAAAACCTCGCACCATGAAGGACGCTTCCGGCAAGCTCTTCCGCATTGGTCGGGGCGAGCCAAACCTTCGCCGATCATCAGCGCGGAAACGTCCTGGCCTTTCGCTTTCAACACGCCGCAAAAACGGCCCGCGTTGCAATTCAGGTAGCCCCGTCGCTGCCAGCACGCACAGGGAACGATTGTGAGGTCGAGGCCGCCGCCGGCAACGATTTCGCGCAGGCGTTGCGTTGCTCTCGCTGCAAGAACCCACTCCGCTACACAGCGAGCCTCAAAGCCGGTCTCCGGCGTATCAAAGCCGAGCAACCGAACCTGCCGGGCCTGGCCCTGAACGGTGATGGTGTCGCCGTCCGCAATCCCGATCGCTCCCGGCTGGATCGGGTCGGCGTTCGCTGCCGCGGCGAAGCAAGAAAGGACGAGAGCGAGCGATAGCGTGGCGAGCCTCATGCCGCCAGAATAGCACAAATGCTTTCCCGCTTCCGCCTCAGCCAGCCAGTGAGCCGCTCGTAAACCGGGTGCAACCGGCATGCCGATGGCGCTAACATGGCCGTCCGGCACCCAAGGGAGGACCCAATGACCCGGCTTTTGTCGCGTTCCGTCGCCGCATGCGCGGCTGTCTTAGCTTTCATCACATGCGAGGTTGGCAGCGCATCGGCGCAGGGCTCGAACTTCCCGCCGCCCAAGTTTGTGCACTTCGGCGGACACGAACAAACACAGGGCGCCCTCTACATGCCCGATCCGGCTGTGTATCCCAATCCGACGACCGCGATGATAGCGGTGCACCGGGTCAATAACCGGATGCACAACGACGGGATCAGCCCCCTGATCGATCGGGAAATGCCGAAGCGCGGCGTCATCGTTCTCGGCCTGAACACCCATTCCGTCAACAACGAGGCGGCCGTCGATTGGGAAGGGCAGATGCCGAAGGACATCAGGGCCGCCGTCGAGTATCTGAAGAAAGAGGTGGGCGCCAAGACAGTCGTGTTGCTGGGCGGCAGCGGCGGCGGGCCAAACGTCGCCTTCTATCAGGCGATCGCGGAGAAGGGGCTGAGCGTCTGCAAGGGACCGAACAAGATCGTCGAATGCCCTGACGATCCCGGCCTAGTCGGGCCGGCGGCCGATGCCATTGTGTTTCGCGACACCCATCCCGGCAATCCGATGAACCGTTTGCGCAGCGCCAATCCGGCGGTGCTCAACGAAGATGACGCCGGAACGCTCGACGACAGCCTGAACCCGTTCCTCGAGAAGAACGGCTACAACCCAAAGGGCTGCTCGACCTTCTCGGCGGAGTTTCAGAAGCGCTATTTCGAAGGCCAGTCCGCGCGGATGAACAAGCTGGTCGACAAGGCCTTGAAGATGAAGGCCGATATGAAGGCGGGAAAGAGCTTCCCGGTCGACGACGCGCCCTTCGTCGCCCACCGCAACGGCGCCCGTCTGGTGCAACTTGACCGCAGCGTCGACGGCAAGACCGACAAACCCCGCAAGCTGGTGAAGGACGATGGATCAATCGTCACCGATATCATCACCACGGTCCGGCCGTGCGTGCCGAAGATCAAGGAGGACGATGCGACCTACGGCAAGTCGATCAACGTGACGGTCAAGTCATTCCTCGGCCCGGGCGCCATCCGGTCGAAACACTCGATGAACGATATCGATCACTGCTCCACCAACAATTCGACATTCTGCATGGTGCAGTACATCACGGTGCCGACATTGGTTTTGGCGGCGCAGGGCCATTACTTCATGCACGACAACGAGGAGATATTTGAAAGATCGGCCGCGCGCGCGAAAGACTACGCCGTCATCGCCGGCGCCACCCATGGCATGGGGAATTGCAACCGTTGCGAGGGCGCGCCTTATAAGAATGCGCGCAAGCACTTCTACGACTACATCGCCAAGTGGCTGAACAGCGGATACCAGCCGGTGTCCGACATTCGGTAGCAAGAGCTGGATTCCCGCGCACAACTCGGATCTATCCGACTTGTGCCACTCGATAGTGCCAATCTCGGGTAAACCCGAGATTGGGCGCGGGAATGAGCGGAGAGTGCAGCCTCAGGCGGCGACGGCGTCGGGCGGGCAGACCGCCTCGATGCGCGCGAGATCCTCCGCGCTCAGGGTGAGCGAGGCCGCGGCGGCATTCTCGCGCAGATGGTTGCGGCTCTTGCTCGACGGAATCGGGATTACCGCGCCGCCCTTGCGGCCGCTCTGGTGCATCACCCAGGCGAGCGCCAGCGTGGCGACCGCAACGCCTTTTTCCTTCGCGATGCGTTGCAGATTTCCGACGATCGCCAGATTGTGCTCAAGGTTGCCCTGCACATAGCGGCTGTCCTTCGCGCGGCGATCGTCCTTGGAAATGCCGGAGGCGGCATTGAACAGCCCGGCCAGGATGCCGCGCCCGAGCGGCGCGAAGGCCATGAATGCCATGCCGAGCCGCTTGCAGGCGGCCAGCAGTTCATCCTCCGGATCGCGCACGAACAGCGAATATTCGTCCTGCAGTGCCACGATGGGATGCACCTTCCGGGCGCGCTCGAGTAGTTCCGGCGTCGCATTCTTGGAGATGGCGATGTGGCGGGTCTTTCCCTCCTGCACCATCTGCGCCATGCCGGCAACCTGCTCCTCGATGAGCAGGGCGGGATCGACGCGCGAGATGCAAATCACGTCCAGGCAGTCGATGCCGAGCCGCTTGAGTGCGCCTTCGGTGGAGGAACGGATATGTTCGGGCGTGCCGGCGACCGACTTGCCGTCTTTGTGCACGGTGCCGAGTTTGGAATGGATCACCACCTGGTCGCGCCGGCCCCGGATCGCCTTGCCGATCAGCACGTGGTTATGCCCTTCGCCGTAATTCGACGAGGTGTCGAACAGATTGATGCCAAGCTCGATGGCTTCGTGGATGGTGGCGATGCATTCATTATCGTCCTGCGCTCCGTAGCAGCCGGACATGCTCATGCAGCCGAGTCCAATCGGCGACACCATCAGGTCGGTCGGGCCGAATTTGACGCGATTCATGGCCGTTCTCTCGGGGAGCGGGCAGGGGTGGATTTCGTGCGGGAAGTATGATTCAACAACGGCGGAAAAGCAAAGGCGTCAAAGGCCGTTAGCTCCCGTCATGCGCAGTCTTGGGGCGTAGCCAAGTGGTAAGGCAGCGGATTTTGATTCCGCCATGCGGAGGTTCGAATCCTCCCGCCCCAGCCAGCCAGTCCAGTCTCTCCTAAGTGCACCACCGAGAAGCCCAGATATGCCCGCCAATTGCGGGCTTCTTGCTTGTCGCGTTGTCTCCGTGAGTTACCAAATCGAACCAACATTCCCAAATTCGCCCTGAAGTCTCTACGCAATCATTGGGGAATTCCCGTTTTCTGGAGTTCGCGATGCGGAGACTTTTAAATATGCCACTGAGCGGAGAGTTGGCAGGGCGGTGACGCGCGATCCTGATCGCCCGGATTCCTTTGCGTTTGTGGCGAACGGCCAGGCCTATGCAAAATCCGAAGCCGCGCTGCGCATCGCGCGCGAGATTCCGCACTGGCAGTGGACATGGGTCGTCCACTTCATCCCACGGGTGATCCGCGACGCGATCTATGACTTGGTCGCGCGCAACCGCTATCGTTGGTTCGGCCGTCGTGACGCTTGCATCCTGCCAAATTCGGATCGTTCGTGGCCATCGTGAACCGCCCCGAGACTGCGGGACGATGGCGCCTGGCGCTGGGGCAGCTGCGGCCGGTATGACGAAGGAAGCGGCGTTGCTGCTTTTCAACTCAGTCCATGTCACCGTAAGCACAATCTGCCGGATCGGCTTCGTGTGCGCCCAAGCTCGGATCGAAACGGAATAGCGTAGAGCAATAGGGGCAGACGATATCACTGGCATCGCCCATATTGAGGTAAATGTGTGGGTGATCTTGCGGCGGCTTATCCCCAATGCACCTGAACTCGCGGCAGCCAATGCGCACGATCGGCACCCCGACTTCATTATGAAACTTCGGATAGGTTTCCATCTGCAGTGCGCGGCTTAGGTGCCCGATCGATGACGCAAAGTGCCGTGCATGGATCGTCGAGCGAGGGCTCGATCAGCACCCGGTGAGCGGCGCCCCTCTCGCGTCGTTCGGTTGCCGTAAAACGTACGACGTCCATCGTCAGTTTCTCCCGCCACCGGAGAAGGTTGGAAGCTAACGCACCTGCAGAGGCGCTGGGGTCCCCATCGCCGCGACGCGGTGCTTCACTGCGTTCTGCACCTTCTCGAAGGCGCTGACCTCGATCTGGCGCACGCGCTCGCGCGAGACACCGAATTCCTCGGCTAGCTCCACGAGTGTGATCTGTTCCTCCGCGAGCCGGCGCGTCTCGAAGATGCGCCGCTCGCGCTTGTTGAGCACGGTGAGCGCATCGGACAGCGTCTTGCGGCGGTTATCGAACTCCTCGCTCGCGGCGAGCGTCGTCTCCTGGTCCGGAATTCTTCCACCAGCCGGTCTTGCCACTCGCCGGAATCGCCGTCCTCGCGGAACGCGGCGTTGAGCGAGGCGTCGCCACCAAGCCGCCGGTTCATGTCGATGACGTCCTGCTCGGTGACGCCGAAGCGTTGCGCGATCAGCTTGACCTGATCCGGCCGCATATCGCCCTTGTCGAGGATGGAAATCTTGCTCTTGGCCGTGCGCAGGTTGAAGAACACCTTCTTCTGGTTGGCCGTGGTGCCCAACTTCACCAGTGACCACGAGCGCAGGATGTATTCCTGGATCGCCGCCTTGATCCACCACACGGCGTAGGCGGCGAGCCGGAAGCCCTTCTCCGGCTCGAAGCGCTCGACAGCCTGCATCAGGCCGACATTGCCCTCGGAGATCGCCTCGGAGATCGGCAGGCCGTAGCCGCGATAGTCTCTGGCGATCTTGGTCACGAGCCGCAGGTGGCTGGTGACGAGCTTGTGCCCCGCGTCGCGATCGCCGTGCTCGCGCCAGCGCTTGCCTAGCATGTATTCTTCCTGGCGCTCCAACATCGGGAACCGCCGGATTTCCTCAAGATAATGGGTGAGACCGGGTTCGGCCGTAAGGGTGCGGGCCATAATCAAGCCCTCAAATAGTTTCGAAATAAAATTATCAGCATCCGATCGGTTGTCAAGTTGATTTCGAAACACTATTATAGTTTCGAAGAGGCAATCATGTCAGCGCGCGAAACGGCGGAACTCCTGCTGCTGGTGGGCCGGCTCGTGCAAGCCGAGGGCTATGACGGCGAACTCAGCCCCGCCCAATGGATGGCGCTGCGCTTCTTCGCCCGCGCCAACTCGTTCTCCAGGACCCCGTCGGCATTCGCGGAGTTTCAAGCGACCACCCGTGGCACCGCAACGCAAACCACCAAATCGCTTGAGGCGGGTGGGTACTTGGTCCGACAGCCATCCAAGGCGGACAAGCGAAGCGTAAGTCTGCGACTGACGAGCAAGGGCAAAAAAGCGCTTACGCGCGATCCGTTCGAAGTTCTGGTGCGTGCCGTGGACTCGCTCGACGCGAAAGAGCGAACTGCGACGCGCCGCGCCCTGCGCCAAGTGCTGTCCACTCTAGCTACGAGTGGTGCGCATCGGCGGATCGGTGTTTGCCAGGACTGCACGCACTTTGGCAGGGAGATGTGCGGCAACCTGCCGAGCACAGGCCCCTCGGCCGCTGAATGCCTGCTCCTCGGTGTTCCAATTCAGCCAGAGGACGCAGGTCTTCTGTGCGTGCATTTTCAACCAATGAACGAGCACCGCGAGGACAGACGGACACCATGAATGAGTTCTCCGCTGCGATCTGCTGAAAGGACGCTTAATTGACCTTCGTCGTCAACGAGAGCTGTATTCGCTGCAAAATCATGGACTGCGTCGACGTGTGCCCCGTGGACTGCTTCTACGAGGGCGAAAACATGCTCGTCATCCACCCGAACGAATGCATCGACTGTGGGGTCTGCGTGCCGGAATGCCCGGTAGACGCGATCAAGCCTGACACCGAGCCGGGGCTTGAGAAATGGCTGTCGCTGAACGCGGAATACGCGAAAATCTGGCCAAATATTACGGTCAAGAAAGCGCCCCCGCCCGAACTCTAAGGAGTGGGAGGGGAAGCCCGACAAACTCCAATACTTCTCGCCAAATCCTGGCGCGGGTGATTAACGCGGCTTACGTCGACTTCTTGCACCTCTGCGACATGGCGCAATGGTCGAAGGAAGGCCGCTTACGGCTCGGAGGCGGAAATTCGCGCGCCGCTACTGACCAATGTTCGTTAACGAGTACGCGACCTAGATCGAACATGAAACTAAATCCGCAAGACCTGGAAAAAATCACCGATCTCACGCTGGATCATTACAACGAGCGCGCCGAAGATTTCTGGAAAAGCACCAGCGCCATCACAACGTCAACCAGAACATCGCTGCGCTGTTACAATGCATCGAGGTGAACCGCCTTTTACGATACTAGATTTTGGCTGCGGGCCCGGCCGCGACCTCAAGGTGTTTGCCGAACTCGGTCACGTTGCGGTAGGTTTGGAAGGCACCGCGCATTTCGCCGTGATGGCGCGCGCCCATAGCGGCTGCGAAGTATGGCAGCAAGATTTCCTCAAGCTCGATCTGCCGGACAACCATTTCGATGGCGTATTCGCCAACGCCGCGCTGTTTCATGTACCCAGCCAGGAGTTGCCGCGCGTGGTGCCGGAACTGCACGCAAGTCTGAAACCGGGTAGTGTTCTGTTCAACTCGAACCCGCACGGCCATAACGAGGAAGGCTGGAATGGTGGGCGCTACGGCGTGTATCATGATCTTGATACTTGGCGCCGCTATGTGTCAGCTGCGGGATTGTTGAGCTTAATCACTATTACCGCCCCGCCGGACTGCCGCGCGAAAAACAGCCCTGGCTAGCGAGCGTCTGGCGTCGGTGAGGATGAGAGCATCGAACAGCAGAGGGGAATCTATAATGCCAGTCAGAATATTTTCGTGCAGGACAACAAGCTGATCGGCGGACTACAATCTGAAATCAACAATTGGCAAGAAAGCATAAGCTCCAAAGCCGCTGTGACACATATATCTACCGCTATGACAGAACATAAAGACGAGACCGAAGGCTGGCAGACACGGTTGGCGGTAACGATCTGGTATGAACTGTAAGGCTGCCGAAAATTCAAATTAAGACACTACCCAAGGGTAGGTAGTGCCTCAGTTTGGAAATAAGGCATCTTGACGGTCGCTAGCGTTTAGGACCTGCCCGGCGTATATTCCGGGGCATGACGATGCACTTCGACCAAACCGATTTCGGTTGTCGTGAAGAACAGGGCACGCCCTCCGAACGCACGGTGGTGGGAGATTTATCGCGCCGGGAGATCAAGCCCGATAGAGCAGTCATCGGGGTGACGGCCAATAGGGCAGGAAAAGAGGCTCTCAAGGGCTATTGGACGAACTCTATGCTTAACCAAACGCCCAAACCGCCGAACAACAACGCGAAATCCATCGATAGGTGGGATGATGATGGCGGCGCTCCTAGTGGGGGCGACCGTTCGGTGCGAAAGCGCCCCCGCATTCAGGGCGCTGATCGCAGTCGAGCAGCGCAGGCCGAGTGAGCAAAACAAGAAAGAGAGACGAAAAATCTGCGCAACGCAAAGCCGAACGTGCGTCCGAGATTAGTAGCCCACCTGCGATAAAAGGCACGATGAGGAGAGGGGGGTGACTGCTGCCGATCTAAGGGCCTCAAGAAGGGCAGCCGCGTTTATTGGCGAGGCGATGCCGCTGACGGCGGCAGTGTCGTGGAAATGAGTTGGGGGCCAACTGATTCGGCCACGAACGGACAGTTCAATCTTGAACGAATCATCAGGGAATTCCGATGGCATCCATTTTGATTGTTGAAGACGACGAGCAGGTGCGCGTCGCGGCTGATCGTTTTTGGCAGACGAGGGGCACCACACTTTAACGGTTGGTACCACTGAACAGGCGTTAGCCTTATTGGAAGGTGACGCTGAGATTGACCTTGTCGTTATGGGCATCGCGTTGAACGGCGACAGTCAAGCCGGCCTGACGTTGGCTCGGCGTGCAGCCGACATTCGAAAGGATCTGAAGGTCGTCTACACAACCGGCGAGCGCGTGACCGCCCGAATGAGGGCGCTGTTCGTGCCTAGCTCAGCCTCTCTACCGAAGTGCTTTACAGTGGACCAAATCAAATTAGATTGTTCGCGAACTTCGAAATCCGGTCGCCCGGAGAAAACTTCGCTTAAGTCCGGGCGAATGGGAATGCTGCAGCGTGACTGCTGGCTTGTTTCAACGCTGGCACTCGCTTCGCATTCAGGGGCCGGCAATGCGCCCCTAAGGGAAGAGATCGTGTGAACGCACACACCTATCTTTGCCCCCGGCCATCGCTTCGGTAACTCTTTTGATGGAAAGTTTAGGCGCCTGCTCGCGGGTACGCCTCATGACGCGTTAATTATAGTGGCGGGTGGTCTTTACGGACCTGATGGCGACCATCAGGTTTTGTCTTGCCGTCGAGCCAATCGTAATTGTCAGCCTGCTCCGTTAGCGCCCACGCCATGTCCAGAAGTTTCGTACGCCGATCGCCATCTTAATTGTCTCAACTGCGCGCTAACGGCTGATGCTCGCTTTCTGTATTTCTCAGCTGTGCTCAACCGGGGAATAGAAAGCAACACTTTTGGCATGCCGCTCTCTCGCGTCCTCATCGTCTTGTGCTTGTGCAAAAAGCGCGCAATATTTGCTCTGAGTTTCGCCGTCTCCATCAACTCACCCATAGAACCGGCATTATCAAAGAGCTCCCGCTGAAGCTTTTTCGGCAGCGTGTTCCATTGCAGGATTAACGCCGCGCCAAGACACCGCAGGATGTGTTCCTCTTGCTTGGCGAGGGTGACGACCTCAGGTTGATCAGTGTCCGCGGCGGAAACATTTTTACCGTGATTGCGGGAGAACCATTCTTCGTTGTCTGCGAGGCGCATGGACCTTCTTCAAGCGCCCGAAATTCGCTCTCCTGCTTAGCAGCAGGTGCAGTCTTTGCCAGTTCGCCATATCTGAGCGCCTTCTTGCGGTATTCGTAATACGTAAACATGAGCAGGCTTCCTCTTCCGGGGCTTAGGGAGCGCAGCCTATATGGGGGTGTGGCCCGTAAATGTGGACGTACCATGTTGCGTTACCGCATTGACGGTGCGCTCTTCCCGAGGAAATGGCTATACGTAGCTTGCGAGCACGGCATCCAGCTGTCTTGATTTTCGTCGAGCTATTGTATTCCAGTTCGGCAGCACCAAGTCCTTTATAGGACAGCCCAGCGTTGTCGTGATCTGCCAACAAAACCGAAACACCGAAGTCTCGGTCACGGATTGATCGCTAGTGCCGTAGGCAGGCACATTCATTGTTTTAACTTAAGCGTTGGGCGGCCATCGACGACCGTGTCGCTTTAGTCGCGCACGCGAGCGCGCACAGCTGCGCCGTTGCGGGAATCGATACGGAAAATTTGGTACATCGCAGACCCAATTGACCATACCGCGCCCTACCGCGCGGGCCAACGCGGCTGAACGAGGCCGTTCAGCAAAAACATTGGAAGCTCCTATGAGATTTTGCCCCCTACACGACCGTGTCGTCCTCAAGCGTATTGATGCCGAAACCGAATCTGCCGGTGGCATCATTATTCCCGACACCGCAAAGGAGAAGCCCTCGCAAGGCGAAATCATTGCAGTGGGTCCGGGCGGGCGCGACGAGGGCGGCGAGCTCGTTCCTATCGACCTCAAGGTTGGAGACCGGGTGCTCTTTGGCAAATGGTCCGGAACGGAGGTCAGGCTCGACAGCATCGACTACTTGATCATGAAGGATAGCGACATCATGGGCGTGTGCAAGCGGTCATGGCTAAAAAGAAGGCTGCCTAAGCATTTTCCCGACTTACAAACACTTTAGGAGTGGAAACAATGTCTGCCAAGGAAGTGAGATTTTCCGTTGACGCGCGCGACAAGATGCTGCGCGGTGTCGACTTCTCAACAACGCCGTGAAGGTGACGCTCGGTCCGAAGGGCCGTAACGTAGTCCTGGATAAGTCCTACGGGGCACCCCGTACTACCAAGGACGGCGTCACCGTCGCCAAGGAGATCGAGCTCGAGGACAAGTTCGAGAGCATGGGCGCCCAGATGGTGCGCGAGGTCGCAACGAAGTCGTCTGACCAGGCCGGTGACGGCACCACCACCGCTACCGTACTTGCCCACGCAATTGTCCGGGAAGGTGCCAAGTGGTCGCCGCCGGCATGAACCCGATGGATCTCAAGCGCGGCATCGACCTCGCTGTTGACGCCATCGTCGAGCACCTGAAGGCTAACTCCAAGAAGGTCACCTCGAACGAAGAGATCGCCCAGGTCGGCACCATTTCGGCCAACGGCGACACCGAGATCGGCAAGTTCCTTGCCGACGCCATGAAGAAGGTCGGCAACGAGGGCGTCATTACGGTCGAGGAAGCCAAGTCGCTGGAGACCGAGCTGGAAGTGGTCGAAGGCATGCAGTTCGACCGCGGCTATATCTCTCCCTACTTCGTCACCAACGCTGAGAAGATGCGCATCGAGATGGAAGATCCCTACGTCCTGATCTACGAAAGAAGCTCTCCGGCCTGCAAGAGCTGCTCCCACTGCTCGAAGCCGTGGTGCAGTCAGGCAAGCCGCTGGTCATCATCGCCGAAGACGTTGAAGGCGAAGCGCTGGCCACCCTCGTGGTCAACAAACTGCGCGGCGGTTTGAAGGTCGCGGCGGTGAAGGCTCCCGGCTTCGGCGATCGCCGCAAGGCCATGCTGCAGGACATCGCGATCCTGACCGGCGGCCAGGCGATTTCGGAAGACCTTGGCATCAAGCTTGAGAACGTCACGCTGCAGATGCTTGGCCGCGCCAAGAAGGTGATGATCGAGAAGGAGAACACCACCATCGTCAACGGCGCCGGCAAGAAAGCCGACATCGAAGCGCGCATTGCGCAGATCAAGGCGCAGATCGAGGAGACCACCTCGGACTACGACAAGGAGAAGCTGCAGGAGCGTCTCGCCAAGCTCGCGGGCGGCGTCGCGGTGATCCGCGTCGGCGGCGCGACCGAGGTCGAGGTGAAGGAGCGCAAGGATCGCGTCGACGATGCGATGCATGCCACCCGCGCCGCGGTCGAAGAAGGCATTCTGCCGGGCGGCGGCGTCGCGCTGCTGCGCGCCAGCGAAGCCCTCAAGAAGCTGCGCACCCAGAACGACGACCAGAAGACCGGCGTCGAGATCGTACGCAAGGCCCTTAGCGCGCCGGCCCGCCAGATTGCCATGAACGCAGGCGAAGATGGCTCCATCATTGTGGGTAAGATCCTGGAGAAGGATCAGTATGGTTATGGCTTTGATGCGCAGTCCGGCGAATACGTAAATATGATAGCTAAGGGGATCATCTACCTAACTAAGGTGGTCCGCGCAGCACTGCAGGGGGCGGCGTCGGTCGCCGGTTTGCTCATCACTACCGAGGCTATGGTCGCGGAGCTGCCCCAGAAGGAGGGGCAGCCGACGCAGAGCGCGGGCGGGATGGACTACTGAACCTTCCTATGGGGCAGCAAAGTGCAGGTGTGTGACGCTCACCAAGTCCCGCGCCTGCACACGCGGCGGCGAGATTATTTGTCGGACGCCATTGACGCGGCGCCACCACTGATCGCCGCCTTTCTTTGCACGGAGGCGAAGTCTATAGCAGCTTGGTGTCGTGGGGCTGTGCTGTGCTGTGCGCGTAGAGCTGTCGACAGTTCCCCAGATTTGTGCGCGCGATGGTATTCATCGGTACTGTGGCGATCATCTGGTATGCGGTCG
>CAWDIZ010000026.1:0-37752 GCA_963802475.1 uncultured Alphaproteobacteria bacterium | reverse complement strand
TTGTGGCCGCCTGTCAGGGACAAGACATCGGCGTCTAGCTGTCTGGTGTGGCTCGACATTGTTTGGGGATAGGCCGAAGATGGTGCGGTGCCATCCGAAAGGCGTCACATCCCTAAATACCGGGAGGCAACTATGATCAAAACACCATTGGTGATTGCTGTTACGGCGGTGACTGTCGCGTTGCTTGCGCAACCGGCACTTGGGCAAGGCGACAAGAAGCTTGGCAAGGTGCATTTCGAAACATCGTGCACACCCGAAGCGCAAAAAAAGTTCGACCGCGCCATGTTGTACCAGCACTCGTTCTGGTACCGCGCATCGCAACAGGCGTTCGAGGATGTTTTGAAATCCGATCCCGAGTGCAGCATTGCCTATTGGGGCATTGCACTTAGCCTGCTCTGGAATCCCCACGTCCCGGCGCCCGCGAAAAATCTCTCGGAAGGCTCCGCCGCGATTGACAAGGGCAAGAGCGTCGCCGCCAAGACGGAGCGTGAGCGCGACTACATCGACGCGCTCGCCGTCATGTACGCCGACCATGACAAGGTCGGCCACCGGCCGCGCATCGATGCGTATGCCCAGGCGATGGAAGGGTTAGCGAAGAAGTATCCGAAGGACGACGAGGTGCAGATCCACTATGCGTTGGCGCTCAATACGTCAGCCTTGCCAGCCGATAAGACGTACGCCAATCAGCTCAAGGGGGCAGCCATTTTGGATCCAATCGCCAAGCGCCAGCCGCAGCATCCGGGGGTGGTGCATTATCTCATTCATCTCTACGACTACCCGCCGATCGCCGAAAAAGGCCTCAACGCAGCCAGGCTGTACGCCAAGATCGCTCCCGGCGCCGCGCATGCGCAGCATATGCCCTCGCACATCTTCACCCGCGTCGGCCATTGGAAAGAATCGATCTCGTCGAATGCCGAATCGGCGCGGGTGGCAAAGCAAGCCTCGGATTTCCACGACCAGCTGCATGCCATGGATTACCAGGTCTATGCCTATCTGCAACTCGGCCAGGACCAAAACGCCAAGGCCGTGCTCGACGACATGAGGACGGTCACCGGCTTCACCGAGACGTTTTTGGTCGGGCCGTATGCACTGGCGATCTCGCCGGCGCGCTACGCAGTGGAGCGCGGCGACTGGAAGGCCGCGGCGGATCTGGAGGTGCGGCCCAGCCCGCTCGGTCATGTGCAGGCCATCACGCACTTCGCGCGTGCGCTCGGAGCGGCCCGCTCCGGCAATGCGGCCGCCGCCCAGGCGGACATCGCCAAGCTCGGCGAGCTGCGCGACAAGTTGCGCGAAGCCAAGGACGCCTATTGGTCCGAGCAAGTCGACATCCAGTCGCAAGTGGCGAGCGCCTGGGTGCTCCATGCCGAAGGCAAGCATGACGACGCGCTCAAGGCGATGAGCGTGGCGGCTGATGCCGAGGACAAGACCGAGAAGCATCCGGTGACGCCGGGGGTGCCCAAGCCGGCGCGCGAACTCTACGGCGTCATGCTGCTTGAGCGCGGAATGCCGAAGGAAGCGCTCGCGGCCTTCGAGGCGACGCTGAAGAAGGAGCCGAACCGGCTGGGCGCCTACGTCGGCGCAGCGCAGGCCGCCGAAAAGGTCGGCGACAAGGCGAAGGCCCGGGAATACTCCAAGAAGGTCATCACGATCGCTGGCAAGGCGGACAAGACCCGCACCGAAGTAGCCGACGCGCGGGCGATGCTGAAGCAGCGCTGAGAGGGACGGGAGCACGCCGTGAGAGCACTCATTCTGCTTATTGCTGAATTCACGGCAAATCGACACGTCTGCCCGTTCGGCGGCGCAACGCATGCGGCATCGGGAGCAAGACGATGGGTCATCAAGGAGTGATCAACATGAGAATCGCACTGACGTTGGCCGCTGCCATGCTCGCACTGGCAACCTCGGCTCATTCGGCCTCGGCGCAAAGATCGGGAGGGGGCACCATCGGCTGTGATCCTGGCCTGCCGACCTTTGCGGTGCAGGCGAGTAGCTGCCGCATATTCTTCCAGGAATCCCTCTACGGGCCGGCCGCAAATCCCTACGCTGCACCATGGGCACCCGGCTATGCCGCCGCCCCTGTCGTGCGGCACCGGACCGTTGTTCACCCTCACAAGGCTCGTAGCACTCGCAAAAGCGGTGTGTCTGACGGCGCTTCCAGGTAGCGGATCCTGAGCAACGGGATCCCGGCGGCTGGCCGGCATCCTTTCGGAAGCTCACGCGATACGCGGGTCCGCCCATCATGCGGCGGCCGGCGACTCTTATCCGGCATACCTTCCTTCTAGCGAGTTAGTCGATCACTGGGCTGTCGCAACCAACCTAGGTTCAGAAGATAGACTCGACTGTCTTGATTTTACTTTTAGAACTCTATCCCGTGCGCGCGAGGCATGCATCTTTTGCGCTGAGACTGGGAAGCCAGTATGCCCGTCGCCTTCAGCTTGCAGCTACACCGACCCGGATGAGTCGGTAAATCCCCAGTCGTACTGGTATCGAACAGCAAATCGGCCACCGCAACTCGGCGGAATAGTCCGGACGAGTTCAATTCGGTTCGACTTCCACACGCGGGGAGTGTGACATGGTTGAGCGTGCTAAAGCAGATATCTGGATTGAGTGGGCCAAGATTTTGCTAAACCGGCAGCGCTGCGAATTAATGTCCGGCGTAACATTCAGTGATGAAGCTTTTGCCGATCTGGAGGAGCTAGCCAGATATTGCGTCCGCTATGCCGACCCCGGAGCCGAAGGCCGCCAAGCGCCCCTATTTATGGCACCTGATTTCCGCCCTGCGACGACCGAATTTCGGCTAGAAGTGCTCCACGAATTGGTAATGCAGGTTCAAATTTTGTGGCGTCAGAGTAGTTGTGTTCGCTCGGGGACTTGGTACAACAAGAGCATTCCTTCAAAGAACGGGCCGCTAGGAGGACGGCGGCTGCGGCGACGCGGTTCGTCGCGCCCTGTGCACGTTATCGTTAGGACATAGGCAATACGCCGTCGCGCCAACGGCCTGGGGTGACGCCCGTTACCCGTTTAAACGCACGATTAAACGCGGCTTCAAATTCATAGCCGACATTAGCAGCGATGGCGGCGAGACTGTCGTTGCTGTTTCGCATTCGCTCCGCAGCAAGCTGCATGCGCCAGCTTGTAACATACTCGATCGGGGCTTGACCCAAAATGGCGTTAAATCTCTCGGCAAGCACCGTGCGCGAGGTGCCGACCTCGCCGAGCAAGATGCTCGACCGTCCACCGACGAGCCGGATCTACATGCACGAATTGCAGCGCTTGGCGGACGATCGGGTCTTTGAGCGCTGCAAACCAGCCTTTGGCGCCGGGCGGAAGCCTTGTGGCGTACCGGCGTAAGACCTCTACAACAACAACTCCATGAGGCGCCCGAGCATGAGTTCGCTTCCCGGAGCGGCCGCGTCCGCGAGGAGTAATATCTCTCTTACGGTGGATGTTATGAGAGCGCTGACTTTGTCGTCGCCTGTTTGATCCACCAACATTGGCGGCAATGTGCGAAACACTGGCGCGAACAGGAATTCTGAGGATTCGATAAACCCGCATACCATCCGGGTTTGCTCGCCGCCGCCGCCATGATTGACCCTCCCCATCCCATTGATGGAACTGGGACGAACGACCTCGTCGCCGGTCAGCCGTAAAGCCCGCAGCATCTCCGCCAGCAAGTCGTGACTGTCGTTGGCCAATTCCGGCGTGTCTGCAAATGAAGGCGGCGTCTCGATCATTGAGAGAACAAGCCTTCGTGCTTAATCCATGCGGCAGTGGCACGGTGCCCGCGCGGCATTGGAACATTAGCCGATCGCGGCCGGCGCCAACAAGCAGGATCGGGGTATCGCACGTCCAGAACCAAACGGAGTTTGAGCTGGAAGGCCCCGACTTGCTGCTAAGTGCAACATCAAAACGAGGAGTACGGAAATGAACATTCAAACGCCGATTTATACTACTGTTGACCTTGCCACCATAAAGAGCAGACAGCAGATCGCCTGGGGTTCCGGCGACTACGCCTTGATAGGCACCACCTTGCAGATCGTGGGAGAAATGCTCTGCGAGGCCATCGACCTCCGAAGCAACCAGCGTGTTCTCGATGTTGCCGCCGGCAATGGCAATGCGACGCTCGCCGCGGCCCGCCGCTTCGCTTCCGTTGTATCGACGGACTATGTCACTTCCCTTCTCGAGAGGGGCCGTGAGCGTGCCAAAGCCGAGCGATTGCCCGTCGTCTTCCAGGAAGCCGACGCCGAAGCACTTCCCTTCGAGGATGCTAGCTTCGATGTTGTCCTTTCGACCTTCGGTGTGATGTTTACGCCTAATCAGGAGCAAGCCGCAAGCGAACTGATGCGTGTCTGTCGTCATGGCGGCAAGATCGGAATGGCGAATTGGACGCCCGAAAGCTTCATCGGCCAGCTATTCAAAACCATCGGTAAATACGTTCCGCCGGTCTTGGGCATGAAGTCTCCGGCGCTATGGGGCGACAAGGCGCATCTCGCCAACTTGTTCGGTTCAAACGCCATCGTCGCGGCGGAGGGGAAGCACTTTGTCTTCCGCTACCAGTCGCCCAAGCACTGGATCGAGATATTCCGTAACTACTATGGCCCGGTTGTGAAGGCTTTCGCAGCAATCGCTCCGGAAGCGCGCCAGGCACTTGAGGCTGATCTGCATGTTCTCCTCGCGAAATTCAACGCCGCCAAGGATGGTACGCTGGTGATACCCAGCGAATATCTGCAGGTGGTTATCACCAAAAAAGACTGACCGCGGGATTTAATCCGGCGCGGTGTACACGCCCGCGCCGGATCCCCCCCGATATGAGGTGACGGCGTGGGATACCTAGAGCACTACGACGAGCTGACGGCCAAACATTATTCCTGGATGTCGGGTCCGCTTGCCGAAAAGGTCTGCACGGAAAAAGCCCGATTGGAAGCGCTGGGAATTGGCTCCTCGGGTTCCGGCAAACTTGCGGTCGACTTGGGCTCCGGACCGGGTTATCAGGCCTTCGCACTCGCGGACTTGGGATTTGATCGGGTACTAGCCGTCGATACAAGCGAGGATCTCCTCGGCGAGTTAATAACGAATGCGGGCGGCCGTTCCGTAGAGCCGGTTCGGATGGATATTCTTCGTTTGGGAAAGCTGGTCGAACCCCATTCGGTACATTGCGTCACATGCATGGGCGACACCCTGACCCATCTCGCTTCTCGGGAAGGGGTTGTTGATCTATTTGGTTCCATTCATACGGCACTAGCGCCAGGCGCCTCTCTGGTTCTGAGCTTTCGCGATCTCACGCGGCCGCGGAGCGGGCCGCACAAATTCCTGATGTCCCGCGCCGACAACAATCGCATCCTTAGTTGCTTCCTCGAATACGTGGACGATGACTTCGTGCTGGTTCATGACATCGTGCATCAGCGAGATGGGGAGCAATGGACGATGCGTGTCAGTGCCTATCCAAAACTGCGGCTATCTTCCGATTGGATTGCACAACAACTCCGTGATTGTGGGTTTGACGTTGCCACAGTCAAAACCGATGGCAGCGGCTGGACTATCCTCAAAGGCACCGCGCGGGCAGCGTAGAGACCGGTCTCAGGCTTTGTTTCAAAGTCCCACCTATTTCATGTCGATCGTGCCGGTGGGTGCGCCGTCTGTACCGTTGCCATCCACCTTGTTCGTGCCATAGGAAAGAATCGAAGCGCTGCCGGTGGCGCTCAGCCCGATTGTATTTGCAGTGACCGTCGAGTTGCCGAACTATTGGAAAAGTAGCCGTCAGGTAGTCACAACCAGCCCTCCAAGTGCAGCGCGCGGCAAAGCTGATCGGTAGCGGCGCGGATGACTGATGCCTTGCGTACATGGCCGCGTTGCGTGGCGCGAGGGGATCGAGCCCGCGTGGTCCGGTTCGAGCGCATAACTAGGGGCACGGTGGAGCATCCCGCCAAGTGCCCGACGTTCTTGTACAAGCCGACAGAGCTAAGGTTGCCCTGGCCGTGGCAAGGTCTCCGGTGAATTGGGCGCTGCCGTTGCCGCGCCGGGCGGAAGATGCGGAAAATTTGCCACCATCCGCCATAAAGGTAGTGCGTGAGGACATGCACGAAGATGTAGCTGAGGGCGATAAGGGCGGCGGGCCAGAACGGCAGCGTTGAACTCTTCTTCACATTGTTCCGCAGCTACCAAGACGTCATAAATCGTGCCAGCCATCGTCCCTTCGGCTGGCACAAACCATACCTTTCGTCGCGGATACGAGGCCGTGGCATTTGTCCGTGGCAACTATTCTTGTTGACAGGATCAAGCCACGACGTCGCTGAGCACGCGATGACGAAAGCAAATAAAAATTAACCGTGATGCCAAGTCTCCCGCCGGAGTTAAGGGTCGACAATCCGCTGGAATTGTAAGCTGGACTCAGCCCCCGGGGTTACGCGTCCCCGTACCCCTACGGTTAGGGCCGCCTGGCTGACCTCGAAGAATCCCTCCCGGCGGCCCGCCCTTGAGCCTTCCGGCGCTAAAGTTGAAAGCCGCGCGATAGTAGGGCGCAGCGTCGAATGTTGCGGGGATCGATCGGCTCTGGCAGCTTGACGCTCGCCATCAGGGGCGGGTCCATTGCGTAAAATGCCCAGATCGAAACCGTGCCATTGTCCCGCTAAAGGCGACGGGCGCGACGTCGGCGACGTACTGATCATGGAAGGCTTGGCGCGGCCTTAAGCCTGCCCAGCAATCTGCTGCGCAGCAAGGTCATAAAGCGCACTTCGCAGATCTGGGCATAGGTACGGGCCTGCATCAACGCTTCCGCCCTCGGATTTGTGCATGTCCGCGCCACCCGATCAGAGTGGCTGTCCCAGTGCCGATTTGACTTGTCTGCTGAAGTAAAGCGTGACCTTCCAGCATGGCTCTTCAAATTTCTTTGCCTGTTTCGTTGTCGTGGATGGTTTTAGGTGCCTTTCACTGCGCAAGTTAAAGCCGTTTAACGCCCATAAGGTCGCTGCGGAGGCAGGTCACGTGCCCGCTCATTACACATGGTGGCTCGATGTTCCTATGTTGGCGATGGGCGCTGCTGCGTTTGGTCTCTGACTAATCGTTTGGCGTCGGGCAATGCGAACGGCGCGACCTTCGCAAAAGCGTTTTTTGCTGCGACGCCACAGCCATCAGTTCTCGATGAAAACTTTCCCGCCTTCGACAGAAGTCGGGTAGGTCTTCACCGGCACCATGCAGGGCGGATCGACCACTTCTCCGGTTTGAATATTGAACGAGCCATTGTGAAAATTGCACTCCACAACGTCGCCGTCGATATAGCCTTCGTGCAGAAGGCCGGGACCATGCGTGCACTGGTCATCGGTGACATAGAATTGGCCGTTCAGATTGAACACAGCCAGCGCAAGCCCTTCGGCTTCGACCCGGATGGCTTCTCCTTCCGCAACTTGATCGACTGTACAGAGTTCTATTTTCGTGGACATGATGCTCTCAATTTGCTGCTTTAGAACAAAGAATACAATCGACAGTCGAAGGGCCTCATCCATGTTCCGGAGGTCCCGGGCGACACCTTAGGACTTCCAACTCCGAGAGGTAGAGCGCATTGAGCGTCTTACTCAACGCACTTATTAGGGCGTGTACTCATAAATCCAGAACGCTCACAGACTTGGCGATGTCCGCGCTACCCTCAGAAGCGGACATCCGGGCTAGCTTTCGGCACGTCTGCTTTGGGCCAGGTCCAGACATTCAGACTTCGGGCGACACGGACGATCTGTCGAAGGATTATGTCACCATCAATGGCGACGGTCTCATTAAGCCCCAAGTAGTCCGCGATTGGGTGGCGGACGAAATCGCGGGGGCTTTTGCAAGCTGCAAAAATATTAGAGTAGAGTCTATACGTCCACGTGCAGCGGGAGAATGTGATCGCTGCCGAAGCCGTCGAAGGAGACGACGACGATGACGATAGGAGCAGCGGTGTCCTCTGGCCGTCCACAGGCATATATGCGCTTGGCTGAGTTACTGATCGGATCGCGTATCGCTCTGACGTTACGCGTGGTCGCGGAGCGGCCACCTGCTCGAGCCGATGTTCTACCAGGAGCATCCGGACAAGCATGCCAAGGTCGAGCGGGTGGTGACTTGCCTCGCCTACGACGCGCGATTTAGAAAGACCGACAGCCCGCGCTTGTTGGCGTACATCGGACGGTATCGCTCGGTGTTGTACATGGTGGCGACGTCCAGGCTGCGGGGCCCGAGCTTGGGGTCGGGAATGGGCACCAGCTCGTAGCACCCGTTGACCAGCGCCGACATCAGGCCGGTCTTGCCATCCAGGATGGCATCGTAGGCCATGTTGCCGAAAGTCAGGCCCACCAGCTTGTCGACGAAGTCCGGGTCGCCCGAGCGCAGCTCGTAGGTGAGGTCGGACGCGATCGTCTCCTCGCCGGTGCGCCGCTTGATCTCGTCGGCAAGCGACTCGGCCACGCTCGCCTTCTTGCGGTGGCCGTAGGCATCCGGCTCGCCGTATTCCTGCACTCTATAGCCCTCCCACTCGGCGCCCTCGCTGAGCACGACCAGCGCGTAGTTGCTCGGGTTGGCATGCTTCTCCTCGATCAGCAGCCTGATGAGCTTGTCGAGATCGACCTTGTATTCGGGGATGACGCAGCGGATCGAGGTGACGTAGGCGGTGTAGAGCGCGGTGAAGCCGGCGTCGCGGCCGAAGACGCGGAAGATGCCGATCCGCTCATGCGAGGCGACGGTCGTCCGCTGGCGCTGGATGGCGTCGGCGGCGCGGGTGATGGCCGTCGAGAATCCGATGCAGTACTCGGTGTTGCGGACGTCGTTGTCCATCGTCTTCGGGATCGCAATGACCTTGACGCCAAGCTCGTCGAGCTTGGCCGCGTAGCCGAGCGTGTCGTCACCGCCGATGGCGATCAGGTGCTCGATGCCGAGCGCGGCAAGATTCGCCAGCACCTGCCCGGAGAGGTCCCAGGTCTTGGCATTGCTGCTCTTGGTGCCCAGGGCGGCCGGCAAGTCCTTGCCGGCGAGGTGATCGGGCAGCTTCTGCATTTTCGATGGATTGGTGCGGCTCGAATGCAGCACGGTGCCGCCGCGCCGATCGATGGTGCGGGTGTTCTCGCGGTCCAAGGGGATGACGTAGCGGCGCCTGCTGGCCGGGTCATCAGGGTTCAGGTGCGTGAGGCCCTCCCAGCCGCGCCGGAGACCGACGACTTCGATATCATCCTCGCTGCTGCGGTAGGTCACGGTCTTGATGACCGAGTTCAGGCCGGGGACGTCGCCGCCACCCGTGAGAATGCCGACGCGCTTCTTTGCCATGATCGCTCTCCTGCACTTCGCAATCTCGTCAGTCACCGCGAGAAGTTTCTTCGAATCGCCCCCATATCAACGTCGTAATCGTGCTCAAGCCGATGAACGTGGCGGCGGGGTGCATGATGAAGACGAAGGTCCATAGCGAAACACCGAGAGACAAACAGGACCATAGCAGGTGGGACGCAAGGGCGAAGCCCATCGCACCGATTACTGCGCCCGATTTCTCGCTCTCGCGAACTCGACGACTTCTGGATTGGGTCATTCACGACTGATGTCATTCACGACTGATGCAATCAGCGCCAGTTCCGCCCAATGTCCGCTATGCCTCCGATAGCGACCATTCAAGGCATCAGACCGAATTGTAGCGATGGGCCAATTGGAGCTCTGCTGTCGCGCCGGCACGTTGCGGCATACCTATGCAAGCAGCTTGGCAAGCTCGCACGTGAGTCCTTGGTCGCGCCAATCAAAACGCACCGTACCCCCGAGTTGACCAATCATATTTTCTATAATGCGCGTACCGAACCCATGGTGCGTGGGCGGCGTGACAGTCGGCCCGCCTAACTCGATCCAGCGCAAGCTGAGCCGTCCGTCTGCCGCACGAAACCATGCGATTTCAACGTGACCATCCGCTACCGATAGCGATCCGTATTTTGCCGCGTTGGTCGCGAGTTCATGCAAGGAGATTGCAATCGTCTGAGCCGTATTTGGCTCCAGCATTACGGCTGGGCCGCTAATTCGTACGCGCGCCTCGCTTTCCCCGCGGTAAGGTAAAAGCTCTTGCGTGACCAGAGTGTAAAGTTCGGCTCCCGTCCAGCGCGATTGCACGAACAGCGTATGGACCTTTGCGAGCGCACTAATGCGCCCTTCTATCAGTTTCTTGAGATCATCAGAGGTATTGGAATGAGAAAGGCGCACCGTCGCTTGCACGGTGGCCAAGATGTTCTTTGTTCGATGCTCGGCCTCGCGCGCGAGATTGACAATTTGCGCCTCGCTCCGTTTGCGCTCAGTTATGTCGCGAACAATTTTCGATGCGCCGATGATTTTGCCTTGGACGTTTCTGAGCGGCGAAATGGTCAGCGAAACGTCGATCAAACTCCCATGCTGGCGCTGCCGAATGGTTTCATAATGGTCGATGCGCTCGCCGCGTCGGATACGCTCAATGATCGCATCTTCCTCTTTTTGGTGATCGGATGGAATCAGAATTCGTAATCGGCTTGCCGATGATTTCCTCTGCCAGATAACCAAAAATGCGCTCGGCGCCGCGGTTCCAACTCGTGATGATGCCATCGAGGCCCTTGCTGATGATTGCGTCGTCGCTTGATTCGATGATGGCGGCGAGCCGTAGCGTGGCCTCCTCGCTGCGTTTGCGCTCCGTTATATCCTGGAAGCAGTTGACGGCCCCGACAATGTTTCCGCCGCTATCCCTGATTGCCTCAATGTCAACGAGCGCGATGCCGCGCAAACCGTCCGGGCGCTCAATGGGGACTTCCTGTTCACGCACGGAAACACCAGTGCGCAGCACATCGGCCCATGGGGCATTGATCGTGCGAGAGCAGACTGCCGTCGCGGCGGAACATTCGATACGATCCGCAAAACCGTTCATCGAGATCACGGAGTTTGGGCGACCGGCCCCACAGTTCGGCAGCGCGGCGGTTGTATCGAAGAACGAGACCGTCCCGGTCACAAATATAAACGGCAAACGGCAGTTGTTCGAAAAGCCGCGCGGGCAATTCGAAGGCCTGTTCATCGTCACGCAAACCAAGGGTGACACCGACTGCATCTGCGAGCGCACCCACCGCGGTGGAGGTTCTCTTGGGTTCGCCCCGGACGGAACGCGACTTATCGGAACTCATTGCACTTCCATCCTGATTTTCGGTTCACTACCGAGCAGAATATCGACATTTGGCAAGGCGGTATTATGTCTGCTTTGGGTCAAAAGGCGAAATTCCGGGCTGACCAGCGCACGTCTGCTTTAGCCCCAAAAGCGGACATCATCCCTCGTTTTATGAGTACACGCCCTAGTTCAAGCCGACCTTCACGGATTCGTCGTTGGGCCAGAAGCGCCAGTAGTTCATGGCAGCGCTCACGGCCCAGTGCCGGACGTGCTGGGTCTTCTGGCGTGGTTGCATCGGGATGCTTTGGTCAAGGCAGTCAGCGCCGAGATCGACAACATGGCAGACGACGCGCACGCCCTTTCCGATACCGAAAGGCAGAAACGTGCCGCGCAGTTGCGCGCCGAACTCCTCGATCTTCAGCGCGAGGAATGTGAGCTCGTGGAGGCAAGCCGGCCGGCCAGGTCATGCCTCGTCCCGACGTAGACGTGCGCGCGTTTCTCGGCATCGACGCACCACCGCCCCGGAAGGCTGAGTGGTGATGGCTTAAGACCAAATTGCCTTGGCCAATCGCCTATGGGCCACCGTCGACGAGCGGGGTGTCCACTTACGCCGAGACATCGCCGGCAATACCCAAGAGATCGTCGCCCTCATCACGTGGCCGGTGCTCGACGTCCTGCGGACAAAGCGCCCCGCGCCCTTCCTGCATTTGATCGCAGGGGCTGACAGGGTGAATTCTTCCTAGCCCTTACTAGCGGAAGGCAATCACCATTGTGTCCATGTGCTGACATTCTGCGCACTCAAAAGTGCGAAGGTCTTTGCCGGGTGAGTCCGGCTCAATGCGGGTTAACTTCATCGGATGCCAGCATGTCGGACACCACGGGTACTCGGCTGGCGGCTCGGTTTTTACCTGTTGAATGTTCATAGGCTTCCCCTCCTGGTCAGGCGGGAGCACGGGTGTGTCTCTCAGTCACCGACGCCTGGCGCAGGCCCCGAATTCGGTGATTGCGGTACTGTACGCTCACTCCTGACGAGGTCGCATTAATTCGCGGACACATTGTAGGACAGTGGAAAACCCACCGTCGGCGGCAAGACTTGTGGACCATGGCCTGAAGGTCGCCCGCATCGCTTGGCCGCCACCGGGCAAGGACGGCGGGTAGAGGTATTATGGTAGGTTCTTTCAGACGCAGGATCGAGTGAGGGACCGGCAACGCGCTCGACATCCCCGAATTTATTTTTTCGCTGGGGGGTTCGTTTCGCTAATGAGGAAAGATCAATGAAATCAGCCAAATCAGCCAAATCAGCTGCCTTCAAGGAATTGGAAAAGCCCGTTACCGCGTCCGAATTGGCGTACCGGTACGGTTTGGACGTCCGGAGCATCCAACATCTCGCCGCGCGGGGAATCGTGGTTCGGCTGGACCGCGATAGGTACGACTACGTGAAGTCCACCCAGCGCTACATCCAACACCTGCGGGAGGAGGCGGCGAAGCGGCTCGGCGTCTCACCGGACACACTTTGAGGCCCGTTAATGACCGCCCCTGAACCGGTCAGATGCGGAACGTGTTTCGCACTCAAATTAGCGCGGAAGGCGAAGCGTGGAGCGCGGGCCGATGTTTCGCATGCGAAACATCTAGGGCAGCAGCCTACAGAAAATAGACCAGCACACACCCGAACGCGAAAGCGTTCGTCGCGGTCTGTAGATGAAGGCCGATAAGCGGCATGTCCGTTCTCATGTGGATTCAACCGGGTCAGGCGGATGGGGTTCGTGGCGCGACTACTTATTCCGTCAGGTGCCGCCCATGATTCTCCCTTGGCCTATCAGTTCCATCCAGGTCTTAAAGGCGCCGGCGCCCACAAGCGCGATCGCCACATAAACGGGCCAGTACCCGTTCGGCCAAAAGTAATAGACGCCAATAGCGACCAAGATGCCGAAGCATAGGGCAGCCAGAGCGATTACCTGTTTTCGATTGAGCATTTCACCCCCCCATCGCAGAACCCCACGAATGCTCACACACGATGGGGTTCCAAAGGTGAAATTTTGGTTACGTTTTTCGATATAATGGGCACGACGTCGGCTGCACCTATGCTGACAGCACGCCGAACGGTCCTCGCTGGTACTGGTCGATCTACGGCATCAATTTGCGCGGCCCGTTTCCGGAAGGCGTAGTCGTCCAGGGCCCTGCCGATGATCTGCCGGGAGCGAAAGCGGCGTTTAAAGCGAACTGGGAAAAGCTGCTCGCCGCCGGCAACGTCAAGCAGAACATCGCGGGGGAATAGAAATGAAGAAGCCGCCGAGCGTCCTCAGCGGCTTCGACCTTGTCTTGCGCTGGGGCGGTGGCTCTGGACTCTCCCGCTCGCTGCTTGGCCTGCTATGAGGCTCTGAGCCCTGGGGTCTGTCGCTCTGGCCTTGTGCCCGCTGGTCCAGTCGTCGCTGGACACTGCGGACCTATGCCTTCATCGGCGGGGCTTCAAGTGGCCGCGCACCGGATTTCCCACAAAAAAGGACGGCCCGGCGCGAAGCCAGGGCCGCCGATGCGCAGGTGGAGGAAGCACCCGCGACTAAGACCAACCGGGACAGATGCAAACCGGCGGCCTATCCATGTAGCTAGGGCGTGTACTCATAAAACGAGGGATGTCCGCTTTTGGGGCTAAAGCAGACGTGTGCTGGTCAGCCCGGAATTTCGCCTTTTGACCCAATCCGGACCTCAGCGTTTTCACACGACCAAGACCCATAGCCGACACGCGAGGGGCCGACTGGCTACGCCTCGTCCCCACTTGCCATCTCCGACACGACCATCAGGTTCCGTTATTGGCGTGGAGCGCAGTCTGAAACTTTCCCTGAACTCCTGCAACTCGTCGGCATTGATGTCACTCACCGCCCAGAAATTCAGCCCTTGCTGGTTCCAGAGCCAGATGTTGAAGCCCTGCACCGTCCCCATCGTGGCCGCGCGGTCGGGGCCCGCGCCTTGCGTCACGAAGAGATTGATGACGTGCACGCGGCGACGATAGACGATTGCCGCCACCGCGCGGCCGTTGATATAGTCGAGCCGCCCGCCGAGAAGCGTGAATCCTTGCGCGGTCAAGTCGACAACCGGCGGGGCGACGTCGAGCCGGCCGTTGAACCACGGCTTGACGGTGTGCTGGTCGCTCGACTGCACGTCGGTCAGGTGATCGGCCTGCAGCGAACGCAGATGAAATCGGGGCGCATTGATTAGGCGCGCCTAACGTCCGCTTGTCCCCCAACAGCGGCGCAAAAGCGGCCATTCAACCACTTCGGCTTAGGGCCAACTGCAAACTCAGGCAGTGCAAGTTCCGGGGATACGACAGGTCGTATGATGCGAAGCCATGCCCGCAAAACGCGGGCTTCTTGCTGGTCGAGCTGTCTCTTGAAATTACATTATCGAACCGTCATTGCCAATTTGGCGGGAAAGTCTCTACGTAATCATTGGGAAATTCCCGTTTTGCGAAGTCACGACGCAGAGACTTAGTTAGATGACACTGCGCGGTGGGTTGGCAGTGACGTTCTAGGCTTAATCCGTGTAATCCCCCGCCCCGCCGGGAGCGCGATCCGATCCCCGCCGATAACGCCGATGGAGGCGGACAGCGGGACAAACTGAAACTGCCATCAACATTCACGCTCGACGCCTGCCGGCATGGCGGCATGACCGAGTTGGAAGAAGCTGAGTTGACGGACGGCCAGGGCCGCGCACTGTCGGCGCACCGGACGCAGCAAGCCTATCCCGGCTATGCCAAGCGCACGATGGAGCGCGCCTTGTCGGCTACGCGGAAGCGTCACGCACACTTGCTGGCGAACGCGGCGGGAACATCTATTCAGAATGGGCAGCGGAACGTCGTTCGGAATGAAAAACAGCAGCGAGGCACAACCCGTGCGAAGTGATTGCAGCACAAGGGCTTCGGCTGGCTGGCATCGCAGTGGTTGACACACCCTGCTCTGCCCTTTTTCCCTGCAAACAGGGAACATTACAGGGAATTTTCGCAAACCGTGGCTTCCGGCGCCTCGGAAACTCCAAATAATCGCGCCGAGGCGGTGCTTTAGACGCAAATTCCCTAGTCGATGAAACAAGGAAATTTTTTAGCGATACAGGCAATTCCGGCATGGTAGCAGGGAATTAAATCCAATAATTGAATGGGTTGCTTCACAAATTCGCATGTCGAAACATACCAATGAGGGGTTTGGGCGACGCGCCCGCCCGTAAACAATGCATTACTGCATCGATCGATGCGGCTTCTGATTTAGACTTGGATCGATCTCACCGATACGTTCGTCCAGACATGGTCAAAAGGGAGGATGCGGACGATGCTCAGGATCACCAGAGGCTTGATGATGCCGCTCATGGCACTGGCTGCCGCCACTCTCACAGTCGCGCCAGCCGTCCAGGCGGCAGGTTGGCCGGAACGTCCCATTACTTTCGTCGTGCCTTTCCCGGCCGGAGGATCATCCGACACCGTGGCGCGGACGATCGGACAAAAGGTCGGCGAGCGTCTGGGTCAAACGGTCGTGGTTGAGAACCGCTCGGGCGCAACGGGCGCGATCGGAGCTACGTCGGTCAAGCAGGCTCCGGCTGATGGTTACACGATCTTGGTCGCTTCGATCGGCGTTTATGCCACGAACCCGTTCCTGCAGCCCAAGCTGTCCTATGATCCGCTCAAGGATTTCGATCTGATTTCCGTGGCGGTGCGGGCGCCGAACGTGCTGGTCGCAAAGCCGACATTTCCCGCAAATACCGTCGCCGACCTGATAGCGCTGCTGAAGAAAACGCCCGACAAAATCTCGTTTGCAAATTCGGGCGCGGGATCCTCCGACCATTTGACGGCTGCACTGTTCTTGCAACGCACCGGCACTGGCGGGTTGCATGTACCCTATCGCGGCGGAGCGCCGGCAATCAATGATCTGATCGGCGGACATGTGGACGTTTCGTTCCAGAACATCAACGCCGTGATCAGTCAGATCCGTGGCGGTCAGCTGAAAGCGCTGGCCATCACCAGCAATGCCCGTTCACCTCTCCTGCCCAACGTTCCCACCCTGAAGGAAGCCGGAGTCGAAGGGATCGACGTCTCCTCCTGGCAGGCCGTGGCGGGACCCAAGGGTCTGCCGGCCGATGTAAAGTCGAGGCTGAACGCCGAGATCGTGGCCGCGCTCAATGCTCCCGACGTGCGCCCGCGCATGGAGGAAATGGGCTTCGAGATCGTCGCCAGCACTCCGGAGCAGTTTCAGGCGTTTCTGACCGAGGAGCTGGCGCGTTGGAAACAAGTGATTGAAACTGGGAAGATAACGCTCGAATAGCAAGCGCCCGCGCGGGACGAATTTGAGTCATCCCGCGGTCCGCGCAGCCGCGCGGCGGGCCAGTCCTCGACCGGAGAACACGAACATGGACGCGATTGACGTTGCATCGGACCGCACGCCGATCGTCACCAAAGTCACGGTGATTCCCGTCGCGGGACGAGACAGCATGCTGCTCAATTTAAGTGGTGCGCACGGTCCGTTCTTTATCCGTAATCTGGTAATCCTGCACGACTCTTCCGGTCACACCGGTGTCGGAGAAGTGCCGGGCGGTGAAAAGATCCGGCAAACCCTGGAGGATGCGGCGCCCCTTGTCGAAGGTCGTCCGATCGGCGCCTTTAATGCGGTGCTAAACGCGGTACATGACCGTTTTGCCGAACGTGACGCCGGCGGCCGGGGCGCACAGACCTTTGATTTGCGCGTCACCATTCATGCGGTGGCGGCATTGGAAGCCGCGCTCCTTGATCTCCTCGGCCAGCATCTCGAAGTTCCGGTGGCTGCCCTGCTGGGCCAGGGCCAGCAGCGCGAGAGTGTCGATGTACTCGGCTATCTATTCTATCTTGGCGATCGAAGCAGGACGCCGCTGCCCTATGAGGAGCCGCCAGGAAAGGGTGACGAATGGCTGCGGCTACGACACGAGCCGGCACTCACCACCGATGCGGTGGTCCGGCTCGCCGAAGCCGCGGAGGCACGTTATGGATTTCGTGACTTCAAGCTCAAGGGTGGCGTGCTGCATGGCGAGGAGGAAATCGCAGCCGTTACCGCACTAGCAAAGCGTTTCCCGAAAGCCCGCGTCACGCTTGACCCGAACGGCGCGTGGTCGCTCGCTGAGGCGGTGCGACTGTGCCGGGGTTTGAACTCAGTGCTCGCCTATGCCGAAGACCCGTGCGGCGCAGAGGACGGCTTCTCGGGACGTGAGATTATGGCCGAGTTCCGGCGTGCGACCGGGCTTCCGACGGCCACCAACATGATCGCGACCGACCAGCGCCAACTCTCGCACGCGATCGCTCTGCAAGCGGTCGACATTCCGCTCGCGGATCCGCACTTCTGGACCTTGCAGGGCTCAGTACGTGTCGCCCAAACCTGCCGTGACTTCGGACTGACCTGGGGGTCGCACTCTAACAATCACTTCGACGTGTCGCTTGCAATGTTCACGCACGTGGCAGCAGCGGCACCGGGCCGGGTGACGGCGATTGACACGCATTGGATATGGCAGGATGGCCAAAGGCTGACTCAGGAGCCGCTCCGCATATCGAATGGACGGATTAACGTACCGGACGTTCCCGGCCTCGGGATCGAGCTCGACCTGCGTGAAGTCGAGAAAGCGCATCAACTCTACCGCGAACACGCGCTTGGTGCGCGCGATGACAGCACGGCCATGCAGTACGTAATCTCCGGCTGGACATTCGATCCCAAACGGCCCTGCCTCGCGCGGTGATGCGAGGCGGGAATCCCACTCACCAATGGGTTTTGTCATGTCGCATCTTCCTTATCGGGCATTCCCAAATCAATTCCGGGCGGACCTTCGCGCCGGCAAGCGCCTGATCGGCTGCTGGGCCTCGCTGGCGAGCCCGATTACCACTGAAATTTTGGGTCTCGCGCAGTTTGATTGGATCCTGCTCGACGGCGAGCACTCGCCGAACGATATTACGACTTTCGTGCCTCAGCTCATGGCGCTGAAAGACAGTTCGAGCGCACCTGTGGTCCGGCCACCGAGCAACGAGCCGGTGATCATCAAGCAACTCCTAGACATTGGTTTCCATAATTTTCTGCTTCCGTCCATCGACAGCGCGGAAGACGCGCGCCGCGCTGTGGCGGCGACGCGCTATCCACCACAAGGTATTCGCGGCGTGTCGGTCGGGCATCGGAGCAACATGTACGGGACTGTTAAAGGCTATTTCCCCGGCATCAACGACAACATCACTGTTCTGGTGCAGATCGAAACGCGCCGCGGAATGGAAGCGGTCGACGCAATCGCGGCCGTAGATGGTATCGACGGGATTTTCGTAGGACCGTCGGATCTCGCCGCGGCCTTGGGCAGCCTCGGCAATGCCGGCAATTCCGACGTGCAGAATGCAATCCGGCACGTCTTTGCTCGAGCGCAGGCGGCCGGAAAGCCAGCTGGGATTCTGGCGAGCGAAGATGCCGATGTGCGTCGTTATCTCGAATGGGGCGCGAGCTTTGTGGCCGTAGGCAGCGACCTCGGCGTGTTTCGCGCCGCAACTCAGGCTCTGTGCGACAGGTTCAAGCTTCACTAGTGCGGAACCGCTCTCAGCAGGGACCCACAATGCGCTGCGACACGAGGGGAGAGGATTCGAACTTAGTATTCCAAGCACTGACAACCTAAGGCCTGGTCATTCGCCAATTCAGTCTTCGGTTCGCGACTTCGGAAAACAAGAATTTCCCAATGATTGGGTAGAGACCTTCCTGAAGTTACCCGAAATTGAATCTACTAAGGTCGCTGCCCGTCTTCTGCGTCAGCCGCCATTCCAGCATATGCAAACGGTCCTGCCCCCAGAACATTTCACTTTCATATATGTAGATCGGCGCACCGAACACGCCGAGCCGCACCGCTTCGTCGGTGTTTGCCTGATACTCTGCCTTGACTGCCTCATCTTCGGTTGCAGCCAGTAAGGCGCGCCCTTCAAAGCCATTCTCATCCGCGATAGCCACCAATGTTTCGTGGTCGGCAATGTTTCGGTCTTCAACCCAAACCGCGCGTAGAATGGCATGCGTCAGTTTACTCCAGTCGAAGCCGCGTTGCATTGCTGCGATCACGAGATAACAGGCGCGGCGGTCCGCGACTGGGTGATAGGCCGGCTCTAGATTACAGGGGATCTGCAAAACCTCGCTCCAGCGCTTTAATTCAAGGTGTCGGTACTTCTGACGCTGCTCCGCACGCTGCTTGAGCGGCAATCCGCCTGAAACCGACCACACCTTCAGCAAGTCCATCGGTTTGTGGCGAATGGTCAGACCGAATCGATGCGCGAGGCGTTCAAAGCGCTTGTGACCGAGATAGGTCCAAGGGGATGACATGGCGTCGTAGTAGTCGATAAATTTTTCAGGCATGTTTCGGATTCAGAACCCTACTGCTTGCGCATTCCGACCTCAGCCAGGCGCTGGCGATGTTACAGCAGCAGTCACCGCGCCACCTCTGCCACGAGCCGGCCAGTTAATTCTATTCTATCTTGATGTTAGCCGCCTTGACGATTGGCCACCACTTCTCAATTTCCGTCTTCTGATGCGCAGCCAGCGCTTCCGGCGATTGCTGGTCAGCCGGAGGAATGACTTGCCCCAGGGCCGCCAGCTTCTCGCGAATGGCCGGATCGGCAAGAGCGTCCTTGACGGCGGAATTGAGCTTCAAAACGATATCCTTCGGCGTGCCCCGGGGGGCCCAAAGACCAAACCAGATCGATACGTGCAGCTTCGGCAATCCGGCCTCATCGACCGTCGGGATGTCCGGCGCGGATGGCAGTCGCTGATCGGACGTCACCGCGTAAGCCCTGATCTTGCCTTCCTGCACGTGCGGCAGTGCGTTCGCGACATGGTCGAACATGAAATCGATGTTGCCAGCCAGCAGATCCTGAAGGGCGGGGGCCGCACCGCGATACGGGATGTAGTTGAGTTTCACACCGGCAATTTTCTCGAAATAGACGCCGGCGATGTGCGCGGCGCTTCCAGCGCCGATGCTGCCCACCGCCGCCTTGTGCTGATTGGCTTTCACCCAGTCGATGAATTCCTTCAAATTATTGGCGGGCAAAGCATTCTTGGACACAAGCAGCATCGGATAGCTGGTTAGCAACGCGATCGGTTCAAGATCTGTCAATAAATCGAACGGAAGCGGATAGACCGCACCGTTGATCACGTGCGTGCTCCAGTGGCCGAAGCTGAGCGTATATCCATCGCCTGGCGCGCGTGCGACACGACCCACGCCGATGGTGCCGGCAGCGCCGGTGACATTTTCCACCAGGATAGATTGACCGAGACTCACGCGCATGCGATCGGCCAGGGTTCGAATAAGTGCATCGGTCGGGCCGCCAGCGGAAAAGGGTACGACAACCGTGATCGGGCGATTTGGGAAATCCTGAGCGAAGGCGTTCCCTAACCCCGCGATGAACGAGGCGGCAACAACCGCCGCCGACAACACATGTCTCATTAATGCTTCCTCCATGCTCGCGTCCAATAATACCAAGCGGGCGGCTCGCTTTGGAAGTGGCAGGGGCGTGCCGGAGGTGCGGGGCGTCTAGCCATAAATCCCGGGTTATGACGCTGCAAGCAATTGATGGTTCGGTGCGCAACTGGGAGGGAACGCCATGGAAGATCAAGCAATCGGCTGGATCGCAGCTATCATCATTGGAGGGATCGCGGGCTGGCTCGCCGAGCAGGTCATGAAGAGTCAAATGGGACTTTTGATGAACATAGTGCTCGGCATCGTCGGCGCCGCTATCGCGAGTTGGCTGTTCGGCCTGCTCGGAATTTCGTTCGGCCCAGGTTGGCTCGGCTACCTGATTGCCGGATTCACTGGAGCAGTCATCCTCATTTTCGTTGTACGGGCCATCCGAGAACGTGCGTGATCCGCACCGTGCCGGCAGTTCATGCAGGTTGTTTGCTTCCCATGATGTCGCGGTCCAGAGCCAATCTCGTTTGGTCTAGGTCGCCTCATCACGAGAGAGGCTGACATTCCTTGGCGGGCTCCGGCCTCGGGCGCATTTTAGACGTCACTGGCGTCAGCCTACATGCGCGTGGAAGACGGCACGTTCTAAACGGAGTGGAAGATGCCTTTGCAGGGGGCGCAGCGCATTACGTGGACCCGACCCACCTACTTCTTAGCGTTACATCAATGGTAAGCATCGGTTGCTAACTGCCGATTGATCGCCGACAAGCAGTCCTCTCGATTTTCGAACGGACCGCAACCCAGCTTGCCGGCCCCATTTATGGAATACCAACCATCCTTTACGCCGCGCCTGTCGGATTCGAGCTCGTTGATATGTCGGGGGGTCAGATTTTGCATGACATGTTCCTAGCTAGGCTGGTGATCAATGGGACTTCACGGTTATCGACAGCCAACAGAGCGCAAACATTGATTGCCGTAATTCAATAGCCGCGCACCGGGTGTTTGAAATAAGGCCGGCACGCGCAAAAGATTGCGACTTAGACGCGATCCCCTCACAGCCCCGCTTGCAGGCGCAGGCGTGTAGCGGTCCCGCTCTCCCGCCGTAGCTACCCGAAACTGATGAGCGCGCCTTTGTTACTGGAGACTGCTATGGCAGTTCTCTGCTTCTTCGGCGAAGCGGCGCGCCAGTGCCTCGTACTCACGCCGTTCACGGGGAGTTGATCTTCTCGCTTTCTCGAGCGGTTGCGCGCCGACGCCGAAACCCTTCCGCGGTAGAGGCGTTGTTTGTAAAATCACCTCTGCATCTTCTGATAAGGCCCCGGGAGGGGAGGTCCTGTTATGACGCTTTCGAAATCTAAGAAGAAAAAGCTCCCGTTCGATCCCAAAACGTTTCTTTCGAAGGTAAACGGGGGACATAGCCTATCCGATTATCGCAAGGACGAAACTGTGTACGCGCAGGGCGATCCTGCGGATTCTGTTTTTTACATTCACAAGGGCAAAGTTAAGATCACCGTCCTCTCGGAGCAGGGGAAAGAAGCCGTGGTCGCGCTTCTCGGACCCGGAGACTTCGTTGGAGAGGGATGCCTGGCCGGACAGCCGCGTCGCATGGCGACGGCCTCGGCCATGACGGATTGCGTGATCGCGCGCATGGCAAAGGCGGACGTCGTCCGCGTGATTCACGAACAGCCGGCATTTTCCGAGCTGTTTATTTCGCATCTTCTGGCCCGCAACATCCGGGTGGAGGAAGATCTGGTCGACCAGTTATTTAACTCGAGTGAAAAGCGGCTGGCGCGCGTTCTTCTGCTGCTGGCAAATTTCGGCAAGGAGAGTAAGCCCGAGCCGGTCATCGCTAAGATCAGCCAAGAGACGCTCGCGGAGATGATCGGCACGACCCGGTCCCGCGTCAGTTTTTTCATGAACAAGTTTCGGGATTTGGGCCTTATCGCTTACAATGGGCACATCGAGGTCCACAGTTCCTTGTTGAACGTGGTCCTGCACGAAAAGCCGGAAATCAATGGTTGATGCGCCTGGCCCCGGGCCGCTAGGCGGCTCGGATTCCCTTTGCCGAGAAGGTTGCGTGGGTGACCGACACCGTCGTTCCTTTTGGTCCAGCCAAAGTTTCGACCTGGGCTTTGAGCTGCTGCGAAAGCGCCTTGATGATCCCGGTGCCCAGCCCGGTTTTCGGCTGAGCGAAAACGCCGTCCGGCTTGCCGAGTCCATCATCAGAGACCGAAAGCTTCCAATCTGTGCCGGCTATTTCATAGCCGACGACGATGTGACCTTCGGTTTTATCGGCGGGAAACGCGTGCTTCAGGGCATTCATGATTAGTTCGGTCACGATTAAGCCGATGCTCTCGGCTTGACGGGAAGTCGCAACGCCTCCTTCCCCGGTCACTTTGATCGAGATCGGCCGATCATCGGCGATCATCGAGTGTGAGATGGCATCGCAAAGCTTTGTGAGATAAGGCACCACTTCGATGCTTCCCTTGACCGCCGATGCATGCAGATGATGTTGCACGGCTGCAACAGACATCACCCGCTTGTGTGCATCTTGCAGATGCCGCCGCGTTTCTTCCGACTCCACCGTCCGTGCTTTCAACATGATGATGCTTGCGATGATTTGCAGGCTGTTGGCGACGCGATGCTGCAATTCTTCGAGCAGCGTATCCTTCTGCCGCAGCAGATCGTCTTTTTCGCCCTCCAAAATGCGCCGATGGGTGATGTCTTCAATCCCCAGCAGAATGGTTGTGCCGGCGCCTCGCTTATAAAACACCTTGCGAGCGTTCAGGAGCATCGTCCGTTGCCCGATGCCTGGAAACTCATGCTCAACGATGCAGTCCTCCATCACCCCGTGCTCGGGTATGATTTTTTCAAGCAGCACGCGCAGCTGTGGAATGTCCCATTGCCCATCGCCCAGCGCGTAGAGTGGCTTGCCGTAGGTGTCGTCGTAATCGACCTTGAATGACTGATAGAAGGAGCGACTAGCGGCGAGCACGCACAGGTCGTGGTCGAGCAGCAGGAAAGGCTCGCGGACCGTGTCGATAATCGCTTGCGCGAAAGCGCGCGCTTCCTCGATCTCGGTGAACAGCTCTCTAGCAATCATGGTCGCCTCGAACAGCCCCGCGGCGCATTGAACAGCGCCTTGGAAAGACCCGGACTCTGGATACAACCGGGGGCCTGCTGGACGTGGGGGCTAGGGAACACCGCAATTCGGGGGAATTGACGGAACGCCTAGTGATCTAAGCCTAGGCGTCATCCCGGAGCAAGTCTGAGCAATATTGACCACCGGCGATCAACGTAAATCGGGTGTCAAGCAGACCGCTTTCGCCTGTATATACTGCCATAACAGGTAATTAAGGCTTGTTCTCTGCGGGAGTGGGACGGCCAGCCTCCCAATCGACCGCCGCCCAGCGCTTGAATCGCGCGTGTATAAAATTGCTCATCAATTTCCATTGCATATGACAGCGTTTATAGGAACGCCCTTGCTTGCGGCGCGTTGCCTCAAGCTGAGGGAAGTAACAGGACGTCTTCGTTTCGTCGTGACGTGCACTCCGAAATAGCAGCGAGGAGTTCGGGGGCGGGGTCTTTCGCTTCTGCCTGCCTCTGGCAAATAAAGGAAAATCAACATGACAAATCGCCCTACAGTCATTGTCGTCGACGACGACGCGGATTTTCGGAAGTCCGTTGTCCGGCTATTGCAGATCTCGGGTTACGAAATTGCGCACTATGAAAATGCCGATCAACTGTTGCTGCATCTGCCGGCCAGCGGTCCATGCTGCATTCTGCTCGACCTGAATATGCCCAGGCTGAGCGGCCTGCAGCTACAGACGCGGCTAACCGAAATGGACGCCCGTTTGCCGATCGTTTTTCTGACCGGGCGTGGCGATATTGCGAGCAGCGTGACGGCGCTTAAAGCTGGCGCAGAAGATTTTTTGTGCAAGCCCGTATGCAAGCGGGACCTTCTTGACGCCATCGAGCGAGCCATTAGCCGGGATCAAAAGACACGTGAGGGTCAAGCCGAACTTGGCAGTCTGCGCGCCCGTTTTGACAGGCTGACACCTCGCGAGAAGCAAGTCTATTCGCTGGTCTTGGCCGGAAAACTCAATAAGCAAATTGCGTATGAGTTGACCACGACCGAGCGCACGATCAAGGCGCATCGTCAGAACATGATGCACAAACTTCATACCCGCTCTGTGGTCGAACTGTTGTCGTTTGCTGAGCGGATGAACGCACTTGCCGGCGCGCATAAAGGCCCGGCGCCGTTTAACGTGGAGCCCCCGCCCTATGGGACCAAAGGCTACTATACGCACGTACAGTAGCTCGCGCTCCGGCGCGTTGCCTCAAGCTGAGGGAAGTAACAGGACGTCTTCGTTTCGTCGTGACGTGCACTCCGAAATAGCAGCGAGGAGTTCGGGCCTCCTCCTCTTTGAATGTGTGAACGTTTGAACGATGGAAAATATCTCTCGCTCCAGGATCGGATTTTCGCCCCCGGGCTCAACACTAACAACAGTGCTGGTCGGAGTGATCGTTGTCGGAACTTTGTATTTTGCTCGCGAAGTTTTGGTGCCGATTGCGCTTGCCTGCTACTCAGCTTTGTACTTGCGCCACTGGTCCGGCTGTTGCGACGCTGGTATCTGCCGCGCTCGGTCGCCGTCATCTTTTCCGTTCTCCTTGCATTTTCTGTTATTCTCAGCTTAGGCGCGCTGATGGCTTCGCAAGTCAATCAACTTGCAACCGATCTCCCCCAATATCAGTCAACCCTACGCGAAAAGATCCACAGTTTGCGAGGAGCGGCTACTGGTACTGGAACGCTGGAACGAGCGTCGGACGTACTGCAAGAACTTGGTAAGGAGCTCGACAAGCCCCAAAGACCGGGATCGCCCGTAGCCTCTCCGGGCGTTGAAATGGCGGGTCCCAAATAAACCTATAACCGTTGAAGTAAAACAGCCGGATCCGAGCGCCCTTCAAACGCTTGTGGCGCTCATCACCCCACTAATACATCCCCTCACCACCACCGGGATTGTCATTATCTTCGTTATTTTCATTCTGCTTCAACGCGAGGACCTCAGAAACAGAATCATTCGCCTGGCCGGGGCTCACGATCTTCAGCGAACGACGGCGGCGCTTGACGATGCTGGCCAACGGCTCAGCCGCTTGTTCCTGACGCAGCTTGCACTGAATGCCGGCTTTGGTCTGGTTATCGGCACGGGTTTGTGGCTCATCGGCGTACCCAGCGCTCCTCTGTGGGGAATGCTCGCGATGATCCTGCGATTCATCCCATACATAGGAGCGGTGATCTCTGCGATATTTCCGCTCATCCTTGCGGCGGCGGTGGGGCCGGACTGGACTATGGCGGCATGGACGGCGGCTTTGTTTGTCATTGTTGAACCAATAGTCGGCCATGTTATTGAGCCCATGCTCACTGGTCAAAGCACCGGTCTCTCGCCTGTTGCCGTTGTCACCTCCGCTGCATTCTGGACATGGCTCTGGGGACCGATTGGACTTATCTTAGCTACCCCTCTGACGATGTGCCTGGTGGTGCTTGGTAGGCATGTCGACCGCCTGAAATTTTTGGACATCATGTTTGGGGACGAGCCGGCGCTTAAGCCGGAAGAATTAACCTATCAGCGCATGCTTGCGGGCGATCCGATGGAGGTAGCTGAACAGGCCCAAACGATTTTGAAGGACACGCCGCTTCTTGCTTACTATGAGAACGTTCTGATTGAAGCGCTGAAATTGGCTCAGGCTGATGCCGATCGAGGACTTCTCGATGGCGAACGCAAGCAGCGCATCCGCGATGTGGTGGCGGAAGTTTTGGACGATCTGGAAACCCACGAGGACTCTCCCGAGCTCGTGCCCGACCAAGACGGGGGGCCGACACGCCCGGTCTCCAGCGAGAAGGCTGAAGATGGGGTCGAGCGGGGCGCAGGTACCCGTTGATTCACCCTCAAAGAAGCGGGTTTTATGCATACCCGGCCGAGATTTACTCGGCGAGGCTTTTGGCCTTATCGTTGCTCAACTCGTGGAGAAAGAGGGAATAGGAGCGCGAGCTGAGCAGAGCGACGCATTATCCATATCGCGAATATTTGGCCTCGATACTGAAGATGTCGAGCTAATTTGCCTGTGCTTCGTCGGTGGCGCTACTTCTGCACAAATAAATTACGCTATACGTCGCTTGCGAAGGAAGATGCCTAAAGCATTCATCCTGCTTTCATTGATCGGCAATTCCACCGACTTTGCTGAAGATTTCAAATTGGCCGCTGGCATAGGATCAATCGAAAAATCATTGGGTGGAACGCGGGACAAGATCGTCAATGTCCTGAAAATTTCTGATCAACGTAGACACGAGATAGAGGTGTCACCGAGGGCGCGATAATCAAAGTACTTCGCAGCAGTTTTTCAATGGGTGCTTGATTATAATGTCTGCGACTTCAGTGGCCCTTGAGCAGGAAACGTGAGTGTAAAAAGCGCCTTTCCAGCTGGTTGGCTCTAGCCCCGGAAAACGGAACAAAAGCCCGCCTGCTCTATTGCCCATACGGCTAACACGTCTTCCCTACAACAAGTCGACGATGATGGCTGGAGCGGCTTACGACCGTCGCGCCGGTTCAGAAGTAACCTCTTAAGTTCCAATACGTCTTGCCAATTCATGGGCATTCAAAAAGGAAGAAGATGCAAACCCCTTCAATGTTAGGCGAAATCCACCTCACCAGATTGGCTTGGTACGCCGCTGCCGCGAGCTTGATCTTCGGCGGCCTCGCGGTCTATTCGATGGGCCGCAAGGGATCGAGCAGGTGGGGTATAAATCTCCAAACTATGCTTCCAGCGTGGAACGTGACCCAGGGCTTGGCCCCGCGACGCCCGAAGACTTCAAAACGCCGCCGCAAAGCCTGATCTAAACTGCGCACAGTGCGACCCTGTCCGCCTCCATCGGCGTTATCGGCGGGGATCGTGGGCTAAAGCAGACGTGCGCTGGTCAGCCCGGAATTTCGCCTTTTGACCCAAAGCGGACATCACCAGATGTCCGATTTCTCTTTCAAATGCCGCCGACCCCTCGCCGCGCGGTTGTCGGAACGTTGAATCATGTCTGGCGACACTGGTTTTCCTATTTCGAAATGCCATATTAAGACATCACTGACAACGGCCGGGTGCCAGGCGTCGGTGGCTGAGAGCCGTCGCGCTCCCGCCTGAACGGGAGAAACGATGACCACATATCAGCCAGCCACTCCGCATACCGTTTCGCTACAGCATAGTGTGACGTCTTCGGTCGTGCCGCCCTTCGGGGATAGCGCGTTCGACGCCGAGGCGACCCAGGCTATGGGCAACGCGTATGACATCGCTTGCCGCTCGCTTCATCCCAAGGGGCGACTGCCCGTCATCCAAGGGCTGTTAGCCAAGAAGATTGTACAAGCCGCGCAGCGCGGTGAGCGTGATTCCGAGCGGATTGCAGTGATTGCGCTGGGAAATCTCGGGCCCTTCTACAGCGACATAACCCGGCGCTTCGGGCTGGTGCCCAACTTTTTTATGTCGGCCCCTGATGCCCCGGAGATTGTCGAAAGGCTTTGGGACTTCGCCAAATCGGCCTATCTCGACAATCCGATGCCCTCGCGGAAGGAGCCGCCCTTCATCCCCCGCAATCGACGCTGCTGGTATTACCGCCCCAAAACGCCCTGCACTGCGCCCTCTATTAGCCGACAGGCCGCACCAAGCGCCCTGCTCTTGCTCTCAACAGGCGCTGTGTTTATGCCGAAGGCAGCCGTTTTTTCGTGTCGGAACATTGCCTTGAGGGCGGCACCAAGTTGCTCACTTGTCGGCCCGCCCGGAGCAGGAAACTCGACCCCCGGCACCTCCGCAGGATCCATCACATCCATATCCGCCTGGATATAGATGACATCCGTCAATTCGCTCAGTCTCAGTAGCTGACAGTCGATGTTCCCAGAACAATTGGTGACATCGTCGGCCGATAGAAACTCTATTTCCGTGCGATCGATGAGGTCCCGCTCAAACGGATCGATATCTTTCAAACCTACCATGACGATATATCTTGACGGCAGGGGCGGATCGAGACCGGCTCTCAATCGAATGCGGTTGAGGCATAGGCCAGCAGCCACCGCAACTGACATCTCGCCCAGCAGTCCGCTACCGGTGGTTTCGGGTGTGTTGTAGCTCGCTTGGGAGCTGATCCAGACGAGACCCACCCGTAACGGCCGAGGCCCGCCCGAACGCTGAAGTCCCGCGAGCATCCCGATCAGAGAGCTTCGGCTCGCCAGAAGCCCGATGGTGAAATACCCTCTTTGTCTGCTATCCGCCACAAGTCTTCCGAGGCGCCCGGTGGAGTAGCCAAACTTCTCCCACGTGCCGCGCTCACTGTCCTCCTCCGAAGTCAATGTAACCTCTGCGCTGTCTGCAAGAGTACACTTGAGCCCGGAAAGGCTGTCCTTAAGCCCGCCACATTCCAAGAGTGCGGGCCCCGCCGAGCGATCAATGCCGATACCTTGGCCGGGAGACTCGGTCCTATTTCCTGCAAATGAATTTTTGACAATCGCAACATTCATGTTGCCATTGGAATCTCGGGATATTGCCATTGTGAGCGGAACTCCTCGATGCAGCCGGAGTGCTCTGCACCCATCAGGGAAACGAGCCCGGGAATACGCGACAATGCCGCGGGTTTACTTTCAGAAAAACTCGATCGCCGACAACAATATCACTTATCGGCGAGAGCTTGATGTTGAACCGATGCTTGCCCCACGAAACCTCGCCCTGAATATTGTCGCCGGCAAAAACGATACGATCTACCTTGCCCTCCAGCACGTTCACCAAATCATCCTGCATCGTTTTGGAGGCTTCAACGAACTCCGGCCTGATCGCGACCGTCACCCGAGCACCTTGCTCCATGTTGGGAGAGACCGGACAATGGAATTTGCCGTCGGGATTTTCCACTATGGCTAAGTCGGCATCGGTTTTTTGAGCAATCGATCCTTCAAAGAAATTGATCTGGCCTATGAACTTAGCCACGAACATGCTTTGCGGTGAGAGATAGAGCTCCTTCGGTGTCGCTTCCTGGGCGATGTTACCGTCCTGCATGACGGCGATCCGATCCGACATGGTCAGCGCCTCGAGCTGATCGTGGGTGACATAGAGGGCGGTTATTTTCAGCCGCTGCATCAATTCCTTGATTTCCGACCTCAGTTCCTCACGCAGGGCCGCATCGAGATTGCTCAACGGCTCATCCAGAAGCAGCACCTTGGGATTGGCCACCAGAGCGCGGGCGAGGGCCACACGCTGCTGCTGCCCGCCGCTGAGAAGGGGGGCTGGACGGTTGGCGAATTTCTCCATCTTGACCTGAGAAAGCGCGCTCATGACGAGCTCTTTTCTATCGCGCTTTGAGCGTCGAGGCTTCCCCTGCTTAAGAGGAAACTCGACGTTGCCGAACACGCTCATATGGGGCCAGATGGCATAGGATTGGAAAACCATGCTTATTGGCCGCTGATCGGGCGGGAGACACACTCGGCGGGAATTCACCACGATGTCGTCTATGACGATCTCGCCGTCCTCAGGACGCTCGAGGCCCGCAACGCATCTCAGCGTGGTGCTCTTGCCGCTGCCGCTTGGTCCCAACAGGGTGTAAAATTCACCTTCGCGAACTTTCAGGCTTACATTATTGACGGCGTGGACGAGACCCTCGGCAGTATTGAAGGTTTTGAGCAATCCCTCGATCTTGATCATGGTGCCATTTCCGACCGCTCTTCTTTGAACTTGATTTGAATTTTCCTCCTTCGCGGCCGATGCACCCAGCACGCGCTCATCTCCCACGCCAAGAACTCGGCGCCTCGTGACGGGTCCTATCTGTCCCTCAAAACCATAAGCGCAGCCAGCTCGCTCATATCGCTGAGCTTTTCCAAATTCCAAACCGTGTCGACGATCTTCCGGCTCTGCCCATCGGCCATATGCTTCGCCGATTAAATCCTGAACTTCTCCTCGATCTCCTGGTCGCTAAAAGGATCTTCGGGAATTCCATGGGGCGCCCCGGTGCTCTTCTCGAAGCGCCGACCATCCTTCGTTCTTATCTCCGATATCCCCACGAATTTGGGCAGGGTGGGATCAGGCTCAACCGTTATCCTGTCGATGAGGTCCAGAACCACCGGGTCATCCAATTTCTCCGGCGTAAACTGATCGGGCCCGCAGGCGCGCTCTTTTATGACGATCGCGTTTGGATAAAAGGCGCTGTGGTGCGCGCTCTCTGCGTTGGTCGGATACGGGGGGCCGCATGCCGCCTGTATCGCCACCAGGGACGCCCACAAGCGGGCGCTCCCCGGTCGTCTTGTCGGCGTTTCGATCGACAGCCGCGGCAATGCTATGCCGCTCAGGCGCAAAGCAGAAGTGAATGGGTGGGTTGTGAAGGTACTAAACCGGCAGCGCTGCGAATTAATGTCCGGCGTAAATAGCGGGGTTGTCACCACCTTGCGCATTGGCTTTGGGTTGGCCGCCCTTCGCGATCAGATAAAGCGTGGCAGCGCTGGCCGGAGCTGTTGAATTAAGCGTAAAACCACCATCGGCGCCGGTGCGGGCCTGACCCAGTTGCTGCGGCGTGCCCTCGCTCGCAGCCCAGAGCGTGACTGTCGAATTGGTGATCGGTTGGCCACCGCCGAGAACTTTGCCCTCGAGTGCATCCGCTTAGCAGCGCCGGCTACCCAAGCGAACATGCTGCCGACCAAGACCGTGGTGACCAAGCCGGTCTTGTTCCTCGCAATCATCAACGCCTCCCACTTTTGCATTCTTTGCCGAACTGCGGCGGGTGTTGTCCTGCCCAAATACGGGTTCGCGTCCGTCAGCGATATTGGCCCTTGGGGCTATCAAACTGAAAACAAGCACAAATCCCTTGGGTTTTGAAGGGAAGTGACGGCCGGCCGTTATTCGGCTGCCGTGCGATAAGCTTGTGGCGGCGGGCACGAACACATCAGGTTGCGGTCGCCATAGACGTTGTCTATTCGGTTCACCGGCGGCCAGTATTTGTGAGCCGGCAATTCCGCATCGGGAAAGCAAGCCTGCGTTCTGGAATAAGGACGCTGCCAGTGATCGTCCACTAGGTCGAGGGCGGTGTGCGGCGCGTTTTTAAGCAGATTGCTCTCGCGCGGGGTTTGCCCTTGCTCTATTGACCGGATCTCCGCGCGGATGGAGATCATGGCATCACAAAAGCGGTCGAGTTCCGCTTTCGATTCGGATTCGGTCGGCTCGATCATCAACGTCCCGGCTACAGGGAAGCTCATCGTTGGCGCGTGAAATCCGTAGTCGATAAGCCGCTTGGCAACATCGTCGACGGTGATCCCCGCGGAATTTTTCAGCGGGCGCAAATCGATAATGCATTCATGCGCCACCCGGCCGAGCCGCCCCTTATAGAGAAGCGGATAATGCGGATCGAGCCGTCTGGCGATATAGTTTGCGTTGAGGATCGCGATCCTGGTCGCGTCGGTGAGTCCGCCGCCTCCCATCATCAGGCAATAAAGCCAGGGGATCACCAGAATGGACGCGGAGCCGTAAGGCGCTGCGGAAACCGCTCCCACCACGTGCGGCCCGCCGGGTAGTTCCGGGTGGCCCGGCAGGAACGGCGCCAGATGCGCCTTCACGCCGATCGGCCCCATTCCCGGTCCGCCGCCACCGTGTGGAATACAAAAAGTCTTGTGCAGGTTGAGATGCCCGACATCGGCTCCGTAGTCTGCGGGCCGCGCCAGGCCGACCTGCGCGTTCAGGTTGGCACCGTCGAGATAAACCTGCCCGCCATGGGCATGGACGATCTCGCAGACGGTACGGATCTCCTCTTCGAACACGCCATGGGTCGACGGATAGGTGACCATGATCGCCGCCAGGCGGCCAGCATTGGCACTTGCCTTAACGCGCAGGTCATCGACATCGACGTTGCCGTTGTCTTTGCAACGTACGATCTCGACTGCCATGCCGGCCATATGCGCCGAGGCGGGGTTGGTTCCATGTGCCGAAGCAGGAATGAGACAGACAGTGCGATGACCATCCCCGCGCGCGCGATGGTACGCTCGGATGGCCAGCAGGCCGGCATATTCTCCCTGCGCGCCCGAGTTCGGCTGGAACGAGATCGCGTCGTAACCCGTGATGGCGCGTAGCTTGTCGCCCAACTCGGAGATGACGGCAGCATAGCCCTGCGCCTGCGACGCCGGCACAAACGGATGCAGATCGGCGAACTCCGGCCATGTCAGCGGCATCATCTCGGCTGTCGCGTTCAGCTTCATCGTACAGGAGCCGAGCGGAATCATGCTGCGGTCGAGCGCCAGATCGCGGTCCGCAAGGCGTCGCATGTAGCGCAGCAGCTCGGTTTCCGAGCGATACTGGTGGAACACTGGATGGCGGAGGAAATCGCCCGTACGTGCATGTTCTTTGGGAATGACTGCCGCCGCGTCGGCAAGCGCGATGCTGCGGCGCGCCGCTTCGGCCGGCGTGTCACCGAAGGCGCACCAGACCTCTTCGACGATTGCGGCAGTCGTCGTCTCATCGACGCTGATTCCAATACGCGACGCGCCGCCAACGGGTGGGATATCCCGAAGGTTGATGCCGATGCTGCGCGCCCGCTCCAGGATCTCCTGCCGCCGGTCGCCCACTTCCACAGTGACGGTGTCGAAAAACAACGATGGGCTCACCGTCCAGCCGAGCTCAGCGAGACCTGAACGTAATGTCACCGCCGTTTTATGGATACGCCGGGCGATCGCGGTAAGACCATCGGGCCCGTGATAAACGGCATACATGGACGCAATGACCGCCAGCAGCACCTGCGCCGTGCAGATGTTAGACGTAGCCTTTTCCCGGCGGATATGCTGCTCGCGCGTCTGCAAGGCGAGCCGATAGGCGCGGTTGCCGCGGCTGTCGATCGAAACGCCGACAAGACGACCGGGGAGCGCCCGCTTGTGGGCGTCCCTGGTGGCGATACAGGCGGCATGCGGCCCCCCGTATCCCATCGGTACGCCGAAGCGCTGCATCGATCCGACCGCAATATCGGCTCCCAGATCGCCCGGCGCCCTCAGGATGGTGAGCGCCAGCGGATCGGCGGCGATGACCGCGATCGCATTGCCGGCCTTGAGCCGCGCGATCGGCTCGCGCAAATCGCGGACGTCGCCGAACGTTCCCGGATATTGGAAAATCGCGCCGAACACCTGTGACGCATCCAGGTCACGTACCGGATCACCGATTTCAAGCCGCCAGCCAAGCGCCTCGGCGCGGACCGACAGCAGCGCGAGCGTCTGCGGATGGCAGTCGCGGTCGGCGAAGAACAGCGTACGGTCCGTTTCCGAAATGCGACGCGCCATGGCCATCGCTTCCGCGGCCGCGGTGCCCTCGTCCAGCAGCGACGCATTGGCGATCTCCAGTCCCGTGAGCTCGGCCACCAATGTCTGAAAATTGAGCAGCGCCTCCAACCGGCCTTGGCTGATCTCGGGCTGATAAGGCGTGTAGGCGGTATACCAGGCGGGATTTTCCAGAATGTTGCGCTGGATCACGGGCGGCATGATCGTGCCGTAATAGCCCTGCCCGATGAGCGATGTCATCGCCACGTTGCGCAAGGCAACCTCGCGCGCCTTCTCCAAGGCCTCCGATTCCAACAAGGCCGGCCCAAGCACGAGCGGCTCGGACTGGCGGATGTCGCGCGGCAGCGTTTGATCGATGAGCTCATCCAGGCTCTTCGCGTCGACCGTTTCGAGCATCGCGACTACTTGGGCTGTCGTCGGGCCAATGTGGCGGCGGCAAAACGGCAGGGGTGCGTCTGGTTTCATGGCAGCCTTCGTTGTCACGGGGCGTCCGCGATCAGCGCGCGATAGGCCAGCTCATCCATCAGTCCGTCGAGTTGCGAACGATCGGCAATCCTGAGCTTGAACAGCCAGCCCTTGCCGGCCGGATCTGAGTTGACCAGGGTCGGGTCGTCCACGACCTGCTGATTGACCTCGGTGACCTCTCCGTTGATCGGCGCGTAGACGTCAGAAGCCGCCTTGACCGACTCCACGACGGCGGCGGCGGCACCAGCCTGCAAGACGGTGCCGAGCTTCGGTAATTGCACGAATATCAGATCGCCCAGTTTCTCCTGCGCGTATTGCGTGACGCCGATGGTGGCGGAATCGTTCTCGACCATTACCCATTCGTGATCGGACGCGAACTTCAGCATGTGCGGTCTCCCGGCCTGTGCATCAGCGTTTGTATTTCAAATCGATGAAGGGAAGCGGGGCGAGCCTTACCGGCACGCGCTCGCCGCGCAACTCGGCGTAGATCGGCTCCGCCGACTCCGCGGAAGATGCTTTCACATAACCCATGGCGACCGGAGCTTTGACGCTTGGACCGAACCCGCCCGAGGTAACGATGCCGGCCGGATCGGCCGATTGCAGGTCGGAAACCAGCCGTGTGCCTTGGCGGATCGGCGCGCGCCCCTCCGGTCGCAGGCCCATGCGGCGGCGCGGCGCGCCATTTCCGAGCTGGTCTAGAATAATATCGGCACCGGGGAAACCGCCGGCCCTGGCGCCGCCGCTCCTGCGGCTCGCCTGAACGCTCCACTCGAGCGCCGCCTCGACCGGCGTCGTGGTGACATCAAGATCGGAACCGTAAAGGCAGAGCCCCGCTTCCAGCCGCAGGCTGTCACGCGCGCCGAGCCCGATCATGGCGACGTGCGGATTGTCCAGGAGCTTGCGCGCGATAGTCTCGGCGAGCCCCGCCGGGATGCTGATTTCGAAGCCATCCTCGCCGGTGTATCCCGAACGCGACACGATACAGTCGGCACCAAAAAGCTTAACCGCGCGCGCGTCCATGAATTGCATGCTGGATACTTCGGGAATAAACGCGACCAGGACGGATTCCGCCGCCGGCCCCTGCAGGGCGAGCAAGCCGCGACCGTCGAGCCGCTCGACCACGCACAGATCCTGCAAGGCGGCGCGCAAATACTCTTCGTCGGCGTCCTTGCACGCGGCATTGGCGACGACGGTGAAGCGATCGCTAAGATTAGCGATCATCAGATCGTCGCGGATGCCGCCCCGCTCGTTGGTCAGGAGCGCGTAGCGCTGCCTACCGGGAGCAAGGGCGAGCAGATCGACTGGCGCAACCGATTCAAGTGCGTTTGCCGCGTTTTCGATAGCTCCGCCGCGCGGCCGCACGTCGAACTGCCCCATGTGCGACACGTCGAAAAGGCCAGCGGCAGCGCGGACGTGCAGATGTTCCTTCAGGATGCCGCTGGAATATTGCACCGGCATGTCATAGCCCGCGAATGGGACCATGCGTGCGCCAAGTTCAACGTGCAGCCGATGGAGCGGCGTGCGTTTCAGCGGCGCTGTCGCCTGGCCCACTGTCATGGCGACACAGGCAGCCCGCGAACGCCCGCTACCTGGCGAAAACGGCAACCAGCGCTGCTGGATGGAACGAACATGCGAGGCACCCTGTCCGGCCCGCTGGCCGGGAATGTGGTGCCCCCTCTGTCCTGATGCCTGAGAGTGTTATCCCGTCGGCGGGCGCGCGTGCGCCTCTCTCCAGAGTGTCTGACCCGCGCGGTTCTTGTGCCTGAGAGTTTCCGGGGCGGTTGCTCCTTCGGCGTCGGTGGACCGATCTCTCCCGCGAGGGGTATTCGATAGCGCTTGAGCACTCCCTTCCCAAGGTCAGGAATATGATACATGTATCAAGGAGTTGCGCGCCTGTCATTTCGAAATTTAGCCGCCACGGACTAGACATAATGACGGTTGAGGCAAAGCTCGGGTCGGTGATTGGCCAACGCCGGTCCGTTCGCCGTTACCTGCCCGCATCGATCGACCGGACGATCATCGATCGTATGCTTTTCGCCGCGACGCGGGCTCCCTCCGCTCACAACCGGCAGCCTTGGCGCTTTGCCGTGCTGGACGAGCGTTCCGGCAAGGAAGCTCTTGCTGCCGCCATGGGACTTCGCTTGCGCCAGGATCGCACAGGGGATGGCGACAATCCGCAGGCGATTGAGGCCGATGTCGCCCGCTCCTACGCGCGGATCACGGAAGCGCCCGCTGATGATCTGCGTCGACATGCGGGACATGGATCAGTATTCGGATGAGCGGCGCCGCAACGCCGAGTATCTGATGGCAGTGCAGAGCACCGCGATGGCCGCGCGCGAGCAACTGATTTCGACGCGCCCCGAGAACCGGCGAACAGATCGATATGCAGCTTGATCGCGTCGCTGCGATAAATGATGTCGGCGACGTAGATCGCGATACCCCGTTCGTCGATCACCACGCAGCGACATTCCGCGATAGGAGCTCCGAGGGCGATGCGCAGATGATCGGCCGTGACCGGATCGGCGCTGCCGATCACGACGGTCTGGTGAGCATCCTGGATAACGCCTTTCAGCCCGGCGAGCACGGACAATGCCGGATGCTGGCGGAATTCATCCGGCGCACGCCGATAGATCTCATCGGCGAGGTGAAGATTGACGATGCCGTAGGGCTCGCCTTCTTTGTACTGGACGCTGCGCATGTACATGTATTTGGAAGCAAGCGTCCCCTCGCCTTCCCGCAGCTCCGGCAGCGGCGGAGGATGGTCCACCTTGATGCGCTTGGGCACATTGTCCTTGATGGATTTCAACAAGCAGGTCCCAGCTCGTCGCAAGCTTGAACCAATAGCGGGAAACAGGCTTCTCGGCCACGAACGTGCCGCGGCGCTGCTGCGAGTGGAGGAGCCCTTCCTGACGCAGGATATCGATGGCTTGCCGAATGGTGACGCGCGCGACCTCGAATTCCCGCTCCAATTCAACCAGGGTCGAAATTTTTTGTCCGGGAAGCCACTGCTTTGTTTCGATCCGCCCCCGGCCTCGCAATCCTCTGCCGGCCAACCGAAATACGGCACATCGGCTTGGAATTTTCTTTACAGCGTCAGGAGCATTAATTTTTGCCGCTAGCGTGATGATGCCCGGGCAACAATCTCAGGTAATGAGCGTCTTTGGTGGATTTGTCGCGCTCTGTGGATACGGGATGACGCGTTTGTGGTTCTGGGGCGTTTGCTGGCGACACGGCGTCATAAAAGCACCGAACGGTCTAATGCCGCGCAGCGAACGCGGGAGCATCTGACGGAAGCGGAGGTCAACAAGTTGATCGACGCTGCCAGCAGCAACCGGCACGGGGCACCTCGCATTGCGCGTGCATGTGTGCATGCCGTGTGCACCTTGGATTTTGCCCTGACGGGTACCGTCGAAAAACAACGTTAAGTTATTGACTTCATTG
>CAWDIZ010000025.1:0-394438 GCA_963802475.1 uncultured Alphaproteobacteria bacterium | reverse complement strand
ACCTCGAAGCTTGGTGCCGCTTCACCGCGCAACAGCTTGATCGATACGACGGCGGAGGCAGGCCGCACCCGCTGGCTGATCCGGTGCGGGGAAGCTCCCACGAATGCCGATGCCGATCGGCCTGTCGGCTCGCGACTTTGGCTCTACACGAATTTCCACTGCAACCTGCGTTGCGACTATTGCTGCGTGCGCTACCTCGCCGAAAGCGCCGCGGCGGGAGCTTGGCCTCGAGCGTGTGCAGCGGATCGCTATCGAAGCCGGCGAGCTCGGTGTCGGAGAGATTTTCGTGACCGGGGGCGAGCCCTTCCTGCTCGAGGATATCGGCGAGATCCTGGCGGCCTGCGCGGCTGCCGCGCCGACGACGGTACTCACCAATGGCATGCTGTTCGCAGGGCGGCGGCTCGAAGCGCTCCGTTCGTTGCCGCGCGAGCGCGTGACACTGCAAATCAGCCTCGACAGCCCGACGCCCGAGCGGCACGACCGCCATCGCGGAGAGGGTACATGGGCGCGTGCGTGGAACGGCATCGAGCGCGCCCGCGCGGAAGGATTTCGCGTGCCCAACTCGCGGCGACCGTGTCCAGCGATAGTGAGGCCGAGGAGTTCCGCCGCTTTCTCGACGCCCAGAAGATCGCCGAGGAGAATCAAATCATCCGCCGCATTGCGATGCGCGGCTCGGCGACGGACGGCGTCGCGGTCGCGCGCGCGGATTTGGTACCGGAAATCACAATCACGGCTGAAGGGGTCTATTGGCACCCGGTCGGAGCCGAGGATGCCGACCTGCTCGTCAGCCCCGATATCTTTCCGCTTGCCACAGCCTTCGGTGCGGTACGTCGTGCCTTCGACCGGGGAAACCGAGCATCGACGTCGATTGGCGACCATCTTTAATTGCGCCTAACGCAGGACACGCCGGCTGCTGGAAGAAAGTTTTGGAGTTACTGGACCGAAAACATGGTGGCGACAGCGGCAATCGGGATCATGTGCAAGGCGCCCCGGTCGGGCCGCGCCGAGACTCGGCTCGCGACGGCCATTGGTGCGGCTGCTGCGGCGAGCCTCTCCGAGTGCTTTCTCCGCGACGTCGCCATGGCCATCGAGGCGGTGCCAGCACACGTGGAAGGCCGCCGCGGCTACGGGGTTTATGCCCCGGCCGGAGCCGGAGCCGAGCTAAGGGATTTTCTTCCGCCAACGTTCGGATTGCTGCTGCAGGCCGACGACGAATTTGGCAACGTTTTATTCGGCGCCACGCGCGATCTTCTGGCTGGCGGCCACGACTGCGTGCTCCTCGTCAACGGCGACAGCCCAACGCTGCCGCCCTCGTTTCTCGTTCAAGCCATCGACGTGCTGCGGCAGCCAGGTGATCGCATGGTGTTGGGGCCTGCGAGCGACGGCGGTTATTACCTGATCGGTCTCAAACACGCGCACCGTCACGTCTTCACAGGTGTCCAATGGGGAACGGATACGGTCGCCGGGCGCACGCTCGATCGCGCCGCCGAAATCGGGCTCGCGGCCTTCCTGCTCCCGGAATGGTACGACATCGACGATCTTAAAACGCTGGGATGGCTGCGAGAAGAACTGGCCGGTCGCAGCGGGCATTTCCGAAGCGGGGGCGTTGCGGCTGCGACGCGTGCGTATCTTGAAGCGCTAGCCGGAGTGGGAGAGTGAATTCGGCGCCGGCGATTTTGCGCGACAGTCCGCCGGCCTATACACCAGTGGCCAGAACATTTACGCTCCAAGCGCTGGCTGTAATCGGCGCTGCATTGACAGCGCTCACAGTGCTGACGCCGTTCGCTTTTCGGGCGGGCGGCGACAACGTCTATATCGCGCTGACAATTCCCACGGGTCTGCTGACGATTGCCGCCGCGCGGGTCGCCGCGCGCGCACCGGTTACACAGGCGCTTTGGTTGATCTTTGGGCTTGCGATCGCATTGCGCGGATTTCTTGTTCTTTTCGATCCGCTTTTGTCCAGCGACATCTATCGCTATGTCTGGGACGGTAAGGTCCAGGCCGCCGGCATCAACCCTTATCGTTACTATCCCGCCGACCAGGCGCTCGCGTCCCTGCGCGATGAGGCGATCTATCCGACCATCGATCGCGCTGAATACGCCGTCACGATTTATCCGCCGGTGGCTCAGTTTTTCTTCCTGATCGTGACGCGCCTGGGCGAGAGCGTGACGGTCATGCGGCTTGCGCTGCTCGGCTGCGAGGCTGGGACAGTCGTTATTCTGCTGCTGTTGTTGCGGCGCATGGGGCGGCCGCTCACATGCGTCGTCGCCTATCTTTGGCATCCTCTGCCGATGTGGGAAATTGCTAATAACGGCCACATCGATGCGCTAATGGTTACTTTAATGATAGTGGGGCTTTGGCTGGCCTTGGTCGGATCGCAACTGCGCGGTGCGGCATCGATCGCGCTGGCTGCGCTGGTAAAGCCGATCGCTGTGCTGGCGTTTCCGGCCGTCTGTCGGCCTTGGGATTGGCGGCTGCCGTGTGTTGTCCTGGCGGTATGGGTACTCTGCTACGCGCCCTATCTGTCGGTTGGCACCGGCGTATTTGGATTCCTCACAACGGGTTATTTGAACGAGGAAGGCTTGGCCTCCGGCGAAAGCGTCTGGCCGCTCGCCGTCTGGCGGTGGATCTTTGGAATCCACGGCGGCGATGTCATTTTCTATCTCGGCGTTGCCGCCATGATCATTGGAAGCATCGCGCTCGTCGCCGCTCGTCGTGCGCTGCGTTCGGTCGAATTGAGCGTCTCTGACGTCAACAGGCTGTTACTGGCATTTTTGTTTCTTTTGTCGCCAAACTACCCTTGGTATTTTCTTGTGGTCACGCCGTTTCTTGCCCTCAATGGCGGCGCGCCGGCCTGGGCCGCTTCGATCGGAGCACTTTTGTTGCAGGAGGAAGCCTGGTGGGATTTCCATATTCCACTCCTGGAACGCAAATCCATTCTTTATGGAGCGTTTCTACTGGCCTGCGCTTATTCAGTCTGGCGGGCGTGGCGCCTGCAAGTCGCTGGCGAGGGTAATCCGGCATCAGCAGTTCCGTTAAAGATACCGTAGATCCGCGCCGTTACCACAACTCCGTCAAGGGCGAACGCGCCGATAGCGCCGAGCGTCCGCCGGTCTGTCTCTATCTGGAAATCACCAATCGCTGCAATTTGCTGTGCACGACCTGTCCTCGTACTTACGAGGAGCTTGAGCCTCCAGCCGACATGAGCTGGAGCCTCTTTACCTCGATTGTCGATCAGGTCCCCGATCTCGCACGCGCCGTTCTGCACGGCGTCGGCGAGCCGATGCTGGTGAGAGCATTGCCGCGCATGGTTCATTATCTCACCGATCGCGGCGTCTATGTTCTGTTCAACACCAACGGCACAGTGCTCAATGAGCGCAATGGCCGTGCGTTGATTGCCGCCGGCCTCGACGAGCTGCGTGTCTCGCTCGACGCCTCGAATGCCAAGAGCTTCCGTGAAATACGCGGCAAGGATTATTTTGCGCGCATCCTGCGCAATGTTCGGTCGTTTCGCGAATTGCAGGAACGCGAAGGTCATGCAAAGCCGCGGGTTTCCGCTTGGCTCACTGGCTTAAAGGACACGATCAAAGAGCTGCCCGAGTTTGTGCGGATCGCCGCCGAGATCGGAGTCAAAGAGGTCCATCTGCAGCGCCTCGTTTTCTTCGAGCAGCATGCAATCGGCAAGGCGCGGCCGGATCAGGCGTTATTCGAGAGCATGAACCGCAAAAAGTCGGCTTATCTCAAAGAGGCCGAGGATCTTGCACGCTCACTGGGCATGACGTTCAGTGCGTCGGGCGCGGCCTCCGAGCCGGGCATGAGCCTAAAGAAATCCCGTGATAACTCGCCTTGGTCGTTGTGCCGGCGCCCTTGGACGCTGATGTATTCTACCGCGAATGGCCGCGCCTTGCCGTGCTGCATAGCTCCGTTTTCGCAGCACGGCTATGAAAACTACACATTAGGCGACGCGACCAAACAAACCCTGCGAGAAATTTGGAACGGCGCGGCCTATCGCGAATTCCGAGCGGCATTGCTATCCGACAATCCGTCCCGGGCCTGCGCCAATTGTGGGCTGCGCTGGAGCCTGTGAACACGCCTATTGCCTCAGCATCCAAGACGCTGCCTCGGCCGGACGACCCGGGCGCCGTGGATTTCAGCTGTTATCCCTTGCCTTGACGAAGAGGAGGCAATTTCAACCGTCGTCGAGACTATCCTGGGGCAAGGATCGGCGAGGTGATTTCGTTGACGGCGGTTCGCATGACCGAACCGTTGAACGCGCCGCTGCCGCCGGAGCGCGCGTCGTCCTTGAGCCGCGGCATGGCTATGGGCGCGCGATCCAGACAGGAATCTCGGCCGTGTGCCCGGAAGCGCGGATCCTGCTGTTCGTGGACGGTGATGGCAGCGATCCTCTGGAATACATCCCGGCGCTGATCTCGCCGATTGCGGCTGGACAAGCTGTTTTCGTGAGCGGCTCGCGCCTTCGCGGCCCGCGCGAGCCCGGCGCCCTATCGCCGCAGCAGATCGCGGCTGGCTATGTCGGCGGGTTGTTGCTGCGCCTCCTTTATGGCGTTCGGTTCACCGATTTGTCGCCTTTTCGCGCGATCCGGCGCGACGTCTTCCACGAACTCGGCATGGCCGACATGAGCTATGGCTGGAACTTGGAAATGCTGATGCGCGTCGCCGCCACCGGCTTGCCGGCCGTCGAAGTTCCGGTCGGTCAGCGGCGCCGGATCGGCGGCGTTTCAAAAGTTTCTGGTAATTTCCCGGCCGGAGTCAAAGCCGCCGGGGCGATCGGCGCGACCTTCACCCGCCTTGCGCTGTCCCTGCGGAATGAAAGGCGACTGTGAGATCTCACTGGTAGATACTCAACCGGCGACGCGAAGGATCCTGCCCCAAAAGCTACTGCCTTCGTGCACAGCGGGCATGTGACGACGCAGCCATGCATCGAAGCCGAGCGAGCGGCCAGCGGCATAAAGTGAGAACAGGAACATCAACATGGCGAGAAAAATATAGGACCACGGCCATTCAGCCGGATCGCCCGGCAGGTAAATCCCGAGCCACAGCTGCAATACAAACAGTAGGGCAAGGACGCCCACGGCACGCACGGCAAGCCCGAAAATCATCGATGTGGCGAAGGTCAGTTCGGCCAAGAACACAAGCGGCCCGAATAGCGATAAATTCGGAAGCAGAAAATCCTTCACGAGAGTACGATGAAACTCAAAGGCCGCCCGCGTCACCTCCTGCTCGGTCCAGTATTGCAACCCCTCCGAGGCAGGCAATGGCAACTTCCATAACATGGCCTCGAACCACATGCAGCCGATCAGGACGCGCACGAACCATGTGCCCGAGTGCCTGCCGGTGCGCTGCTCTGGGTCTTCCTTCCAATTTTGCAAGGCAATGGCGATGCTAGCGACCAAGAGCATCCAGAACAGCGCCAGTATCAGATATCTCCAGTTTCCAAGCTTGAGGTAATCGCTCGTTGTTGCCGTAGAAATTGCCAAACGTCATTCAATGGATTTTTTGACATAACGGCGTCTCCGAATGCGAGCGACAGGTGTCGGAATTATACGAGACGGCCTGATGTTTATCCTTCGGCTCTTGGCAGGCACCGCCATATCGTTCGTTGTTCAAGCGGACTGGCCAGCACGCATGCGGTATTGCCATTTACGTGCCGCGCAGCGGCAGCAAGGTTCGTGGCTTAGTTCGTTACAACGGCTCGAAAAGTTACACCGACAACATCAAAAGAATTCAAAGTGGCAGGCCAATCCGGCATTGATCCATCCATCGGATATGATAGGCGAGGCCTTGAGAGAAGTTGCAACTCAAGTCGCGGACCTTCCCAGTAGGCCATTTCAGCAAACCACAAAAATGAGGATGAAATCACACATTTTAAGGGAAAATCCACTGCGGCGGGATGCAGGTGGTCGTGACTTATCCATTTTGGAGCCGGGCAGGTGATGTACGTAATTAAACCACAACTCGAGTGATGTCCCGTTTCGAACGAAAGGCGCGCATGAAGACGTATCTAGAAATAATTGGCGGCTCGGGGCTGTACGATCTACCAGGGCTTAGCGAAGCTAAGTGGACAACCATCAATACGCCGTGGGGGCTGCCCTCAGATGATCTGCTCATAGGAGAATTGGGCGGGATACCAATCGCTTTCCTTCCGCGCCATGGGCGAGGTCACAAGCATTCACCAACCGGGATCAACTACCGCGCAAACATCGATGCGATGAAACGCATAGGTGTAACTGATTTAGTGTCCTTGTCCGCCTGCGGATCCTTTAAGGAGGAGCTATCACCAGGCACGTTCGTGTTAGTTGACCAGTTTGTAGACAGGACGTTTTCTCGGGAGAAATCATTTTTCGGCAGTGGCTGCGTCGCACACGTTTCCTTCGGCCGAACCAGTTAGTCCGCTCCTGGTGGAGCCAGGTTGCTCGCGCAGCAGAGTTGGAGCGGATACCTGCCCATCGCGGCGGAACATACTTAGCGATGGAGGGGCCACAGTTTTCGACGCTAGCGGAGAGTAAATTATACCCGTCATGGGGCTGCGACGTTGTCGGCATGACAAACATGCCTGAGGCGAAACTCGCTCGCGAAGCTGAGCTGTGTTATGCGGCAGTTGCCATGGTCACAGATTACGACAGCTGGCACGCGGAATTTGGGACAGTTGATGTCTCCAAAGGTGATCACAACCCTACTGCAAAATTCTGAGGTTGCCAAAAAATTGATCCTGCAATTGGTGCGCTGTCTTCCTCAAAATCATGAGGCATGCCCGATCGGTTCGGATCGTGCGCTAGAATATGCGATCCTTACCGCGCCAGAGGCGCGCGATCCAACGCTTGTAGCAAAACTAGATGCAGTTGCAGGTAGAGTTCTCAAACCAGGTCTCCGGCATCCAATCTGATTCTGCGGAGTGGATTTCAGGTGCCCAACAACCTCAGCGGTACCAGCAGATTGCACCGTCTTACGGTTATCTCGATTTCCTTTCGAATTTGGCCGCGCCGGACCCGACCCCTGTTCGACGGGTTATACGGTCGGATATTGGAAGCCGGCGTTTTCACTGGACGAAACATTCCATTTTACCCCACCAACCTGCCGGAATACGTTGAGATCAACCCTTAGCCCTGCGATGCTCATGCGGGCGAGACAGCGAAATGAGTTAGCGGGGTTTCCATATTTGTGGGAGCAGCGGGCGTACGTAATTAGAAGCGTTTAGCAGGTGATATTCCCTGCTCCTGTGCGAGAATTCCCTGCTGCTAAACTTTAATTCCCTGTTTTTGTTGAGCAGGGAATTGGCATCTAAAGCACCGTGTTACCGCTACTGATTGCAGTCTCTGAAGGTGGCGTGGCATCGCGCCGAGGCACAATTTGACCGCTACGAAGGAATGCTAAACGAAGGCCTTGCCGAGTTGGCGGCAAAGTTTATGCAACGCATTTAATCGCGTATTTCATTCGATGAAGGTTAGCCAACGGATTTCGATTAACTGCGGTGCGGGGCTTTGGAATGTTGAGCTTCTGCCCGAGGCTTTGCGTCCCGCGGCGTTGCAGCGGTTTCCGCATCGCTGCGCAGCTCGACAGGTGGGTAGACTCGATGTAGCTCCGCAGGTTCGACCAGCCGGGCGCCATGCTCATCCTTTGCGCCGAGGCCCAACTGCAAGCCGGCTTTAAGGTTGCGCTTTCAGCGAAGAGGAAAATCGCATGTTCAATCGCCGTAAGCGTCGAGTTCGCTGCCGTGGACAACCCCCATGTCGCGCATGCCTAAGACGGTCCCACGTAGGATGCCCAGCCGAGGATGGCAAGCATGACAAAAAAGCCAAGCACGTAGGCCACCATTACAAACCATCCATGGCGTAGCCATAGCCCGACAGATTTCGCTTCCGGAAACAAATTCGCGAGCGCAACCCCGGCTGATGACCCGAACCAGGTCATCGTGCCGCCGAAGCCAACGGCGTAAGCGAGCATTCCCCAATCGTAGCCGCCTTGCCTCAACGCAAGCGCCGTCAGTGGAATGTTGTCAAACGCGGCGGAGATAAAACCCAGACCTAAGACGTCTGCCACGAAGGGGTCGGCAGTTTGTCGACCGGCATCATCGAGGCGCAGAGCACCAGGGCGAGCAGGAAGACCGTCCCCTTCACGGTCTCCGGCATGACGCGCCAATCGGGACGCCGCAGCGGACTGGTCGCAAGAATGACGGCCCAAACAGCAAGACCGAGCACCGGTGCTTTATCGAGCACTGCGGGAAATTTGATGTTGGAGATCACATTGGTCAGCACAACCGCGACGAGGATCGCACCCACGATGAACAGCGGCACCCATGCGATCTGCAGACGACGCGAAGGTTGTTTGATGATCGCAGAATAACCTTGCTGTAGGCGCGACGCAGGAATGCCGAAAACAATCAGCGCAACAGCTGCCGGCAGATAGGCGTCCAGCACCTTAAGGGGGATACACCGGCAATCCACATCATGGTGGTGGTGGTGTCGCCCAGCACGCTCCCCGCCCCGCCGCTGTTTGACGCCCCGACCAACGCCGCCAAATAACCGATATGAATTTTTCCCTTGAAAACGTGCCGCGCCATCGTTCCGCCGATAAGCGCAGCGGCAATATTGTCGAGAAATCCGGAGAGCACGAAGACAATCGCGAGCAGAGCAAAAGCCCCGGTCCAGTTGCCCGGCAAAATAGCCGGCAGCTCTTCCGGCACGCGACTTTCTTCAAAATGCCGGGCGAGCAACGCGAAACCCGTCAGCAACATAAACAGGTTCGCCAGCCCCACCCACTCATGCTGCAAGTGCAGGTTAAGCCCGGACAGGCCGGGGCCATCCTTGAAGCTCGTGAAGGCGAGCTTATAGAGTGTAATCGCCGCCAAGCCGGTGAGCGCGACAGCAAGCGTGAACCGATGAAAGACAGCAATGCCGACCAGGGTCAAAGCAAAAAGAACGAAATCGATTGGAGTATCGAACAAGATCGCTTCCGTATTTGGGACGAAGAAAGAGTGGATTGCCGGCTAGGGTAGGTTCAGGAATTCCCGAATGGCGGTCACGTTATCATCTGCTTCTTGTTATCAGCAGCCGGAAATGCCCAGCCTTCCCCAGAACGGAAGACCAACATCGTATGGCAGATTTCGACGCCAGAGGCGCGGTCAACGGCCACATCGGCGCTCACTTTTGTAATTTCGCCCAGCGGTCCCTCCGCCGGCTTGGGCCGCCAGATTACTATCTTGCGCTGAAGGACGGCCCGTCCGCTGGCTTTATCGAGCGTCAAAGTTGTGGAGCCGGATTTCAATACGAGCCGGTTTGGCGCACTCTCGGTAACTGGCATGGCCGTACACCTCCGAGCCACTCCCAAATTCGCTTAGCGAACCAATTCGTCGGTTCGGACAGGGTACGTTTGCTAGCCAACGCGCTGGCCGTTTCAAGTAAAAAATAACACAATCGCTTTCAGTAGCAGAACGTTTCCCAGCACGATGCGACGAAGTACGTCAGCCAATAGGACTGCCTAGTAGACCAGGTTCTAAAAAAGGGACGGTTCGACCTGGAAGCTGCGCGTTCTCGCATCACCATGCCCGCGGCAATAGCAAACAGCGTGGCGGCGGCACCGAGCAGTAACAACGAGTTGGTGTCTACTCTCATAGGACGCTACGCGCTAAAAAGCACCCTAACCAAACCGATCACGGTTGCACCCGTACCCACGAGCAAACCCATTGTGATCGCAACTGCGATATATCGTGCTACCTGCGTACCAACGCGCGGTCTCCCATTCCTTGGCTTGCAGAACCAAAGCATTGCTCCCGCTGCCAATAGCGTAAGAATGCCTGTTAAAAGATATGCCATGGCAGACCTTAAATCGGATCATCGCGTCGGGTTGTTGAGATAGCCGCTCAATAAACCCATAAGAAAGAAACCGGCCACCAAAGCAAAGGCAATTATAGTAAGCCAATGGTCATTGGGACGTTTCATAGTCCGTCCATCTTAGCCCACGGTAAAGGGCATGCTCTTTTAAAGCTTGCTGCACGATAAGCGACGAAAGGTCGCGTTTTGCGATCCCTGACTGCTCGTACCTTTGTACAAAGGGAGGCCGTCATGGTCCTCATTGTCGGCGCGGTCCTAATCGCAGCCGCTGTCGTAGGCTTTATGTATTCCCTACCGCGCGGCGGAACTGTGGCGCCTTTTGTCGGCACTGCATGGGAACCCTATGTCGTAGTGCTGATAGTCGGCGGTCTATGCTTCGGCATCGTTATGACCATCAATGGCGTAATTGAGTTGGCGAAGTAATTTGCTGGTCTTAGTTTTGCAGCCTTCTTGCACGGGCAGTTCGGCTCGCTCAGCGCCGCCGCCCTCCCGCCCCCCGACCTCAGCAGCCGCCCCCACAAGACCGCGGCATCAGCCGGATATATTCAAGGGCGGATCCGGAACGTGTTCATCCTCGCGTCTGAACATAGGTGCACCGCTTCTCGCTCTATATCCGCTCTTATTGGGGCAAGCAGGGAGTTTCTACGGCTCGTGGCAGCCGCCGAAGATCGCGAAGACGAACTAAGCTGAAATCGACATTTAGCGCATCCGATTGAAGCTTCGGCTTATGGCCCAAATCAGACGTGCCGAAAGCTAGCCCGGATGTCCGCTTCTGAGGATAGCGCGGACATCGCCAAGTCTGTGAGCGTTCTGGATTTATGAGAACACGTCCTAGTCAGCCCAGCCTTCAGCATCCAGCGCGCGGCGGAGCTGTCCGGTCGCGTGTTGCAGATCATCTCGGGGTTGCCGCTCTCATGCGCCTCCATCAACAGCGCGGCGGTGTGCTGCCAGATCGGCTTGAGCTGCCGCGCCTTTCGGTAGCCGTTGCGTCATCAGAACAACGGCCTGGTCCATTGTCTCTATAATGTGTCCGTCGCGGAGCTTGATCGGGAAGGCGAGGGGCCGATGCCAGCCGGGGAACTCTTACGCTTACTCATTCTATCTTCCCATGGTCTTCCCAAGGCCAAAGGCTGGGAAGACGGAATCCGAGAAACCCTTGATTTTACGGTGCCGCAAGAGGGATTCGAACCCCCGACCCCGTCATTACGAATGACGTGCTCTACCGACTGAGCTATTGCGGCTTAAATCCGGGCCTCTGATACCGAGCGCGGCACTCCTTTGCAAGCCGCGCCAAAGCAACACCGGTCGACGGTCATTTGAAAATCCGTCCCAGTTTGTTCCAGTTATCGCCATTTTGCTCCGGCACCGGTTCCTGCTCGGGCTCCGCTTCCGGACCGGGATCGTCGGGCACATGCACCAGGGGGATCACCGCCTCTGCTTTCGGTTTGCGCGGCCGTTTGACGGCAGATGCCGCGCGTGGCGGCGCGGCCTGCACAGGAGCGCCTTCCGCCGACACAGTGTCGGCCTTGCGCTCCCTTTGCTCGGCCGGGACCGGCTTCGGCGGCGGCACGGCCTCAATGACAGCACGCGGCGCCGGAGCGTGCCCGGTCGCATCCACTGCCGGGGCGGAGAGTTCGGCCAGCGGCACCTTCCATTCGAATGCGTCGAGGCGGCCGCTGACCGGCGAAACCGGCAGCCAGCGCTCGGAAACCAAGCCGTCAGCGGTCCAGCCCGGATCGCGCGCCGCATGCACCGCGCGCGCCATCCATTCCCGCGCGCGGCCTTCGTCGCCATGCTCGACTTCCTCGATCTCGGCCATCAGCAAGGTGACCCGCTGTGTCGGATGGGCGAGAAGCGGCGAAAGCGCGGCGCGCGCGCGGTCGAATTCGCGGGCGTCGAGCGCCGCGCGGGCCACGGCAAACGCGGCTTCGACATTGCCCGGAGCCTTTTGCGCAAGCAACTCGGCGCGCGTGAGCCGGTCGCGGGCGGAATCGCCGAAGCGAAGCTGCGTATAGGCGTCGGCAAGATCGGGATGCGGATTGGCTTTCCAGGCTTTTTCAATAACACGGCCGGCCTGGCGCAGACTTCCGGATTCCGCCAGCAGCCGGCCGGCCAGCGCCGCCGCCGGAACGAGCGTCGGCTCGATCTTGATCGCCTCCTGCACAAGACGGCTCGCCGTGTCGCGATCGCTATCCTCTAACGCCAATGCCTGCGCGGTGAGCAGCACCGCACGCTGGCGCCGATAGGTCGCGCGGTCGAGCAAGCCGCTGCGCATATTCTTCTCAAGCGCATTCAGCGCGCCGGACCAGTCGCCCGCCACGGAGCGGAATTCGAGCACCGCCTGCCCGGCCCAGCCGGGCGAGGGCGAAATCTTCGCGGCTTCCTCCGCGTAAGCGCGCGCCGCAGGCATGTCGTTGCGGCGCTGCGCCTCTACGAAGAGACCGCGCAGACCCAGCAGCTTGGTATCGGTGCGGCGGGTCATTTCCGCGAAAGCGCGCTCAGCAGCCTGCCGGTCCCCGGATAATTGCGCGGTCTGCGCGCTGAGCAGCAACGCCAGGGGCTCACCGGGCGCCAGCCGGCGTGCGTCCTGCGCGTGCTTGCGCGCGGCATGGGCGTCGCCGCTGCCGATGGCGATGAGGCCTTTTGAAATGGCCTGGTAGCCCTTGGCGCCGCGGCGGTTGCGCAGGAACAGCGCAAAGAGATCGGGCGCGCGCACGATGGAGCGCAGCACCGACCAGAGAAACAGCAGCAACGCCGTCACCGTCGCGATGGCGAAGATCGCCACCATCACGGAGGTCTCGATCCGCAGCCCCATCCAGAGCACGGTGATTTCGCCGGGGCGGTCGGCAAGCCAGGCGATACCAAGCGCGACGAGGCCGACGGCAAGCAGGAAGATGATGATGCGGATCATCGCGCGCGTAGCCTCATGGTGAGGCCTTGCCGAGCGCAGCAAGCGCGTCGGCGACCACGCGCCGGCTCGCGTTTAGCGCGGCGTTACGCGCTTCCACCTTCTTGATCCAATCTTCCGCCGGCGCACGAAGATTTGCCGGCAGCGCATTCAGTTCAGCCAGCGCACCGGCGAAATCGGAGCGCCCGACCTTGGCCTGCGCGCGGCTGACAACGGCGGCGGGATCGTCGCCAGGCGTTTCGTCCATCGGCCGGACGCGGACGAGCTTCTCCGCATTGGCCTGCAGGCGATCAAGAAATCCAGCAGCCGGCACAGGCGCGGCGGCCGCCTTCGACATCTCGGGCGCGAGATCGGATAGCTGGCGCGCGAGCACGGCGGCGCCCGGCAGGCCATTCGCGGCGAAAGGCTCGAGCGGCGCGAGCGTCCGCGGATCGACACCAGCCGCCTTGGTGGCGGAAAGCTCGGCGACAAAAGGATCGCCGCGCTCGACGGCAGCGCGCAATGCCTGTGCCGCCACCGCCGCGCGTAACGGCCGGTCGTCGGTTGCAGCCAGGCTTTTCGCAACGTCATCGGTAAGCGTCTTAGACGCGCGCTCCAGCGCGGCCAGGCGATTGCCCAGCGCCTCGACATTGTTTCGCTCCGTTGCGACCCGCGCGGCATCCGCCGCCGCTACGGCGGAGTCGACCCGGCCACGCGCCTCGCGGATCGCGGCTGCATTGTCTTCGACGCGGCGGGCGAGATCGGCCACGGCTGCTTGCACGGGCTTGACGGCTGCTTCGATGCCGGCACCCACAGCAGCACCGTTTCCCGCCGCGGGGGGCGCAGCGCTCTCCAGCCTTTCGAGGCGGGCGGCAAGGTCTTCGATCGCTTTGGGCTCTGGATTGCGCGGCGTCGGACGGCTCGCCATTTCACGCAATTGCGTTTCTACCCGCGCTATTCGCTGTTCGGAAGGATTCTCCGCGCCGGAGAACATGCCGCCCAGCCACAGGGCGACCAAAACAACAAGTGCGGCCAGGCCGCCCGCCAATCCTGCCTCGAGCAGAGGCCGGCCCGGAAAAGAACCCCGCGGCGCGTCCTCCGAAGGCCTTGGCGGCGGTTCAGGCGCAGTCGCGGTTCCAATGGTTTCGTAAGCAGGCGGTTCAGTGGAATACTCGGGAGGCACCGCGCTCTCGGGCTCGGGAGACGGATTGGGCGAATTGGCAGCCGCGGAGGGCGGCGGCTCGACGGCCACCTCCGTGGCCTTCAGATCAATAGTAGGGGCCCGCCGGCGGACCCGCGGCGACTTTGCCGCCGCGGACGGGGGATCCTCGTTTTTATCCGCCATGCCATTGTCCCTGCGCGATTTCGATTGCCGGGCATACTGCGGACCCGGCATGGCCGCAACGTGTCAACGCGCTGTACCGACAAGTTCCACGATCGATGTTTCGTTCGGCCGCTCTGCGATACGAACCGTTTTTGCCCCCGCCTGCAGCAGCGGCCGGGCCACCTGTGCCGACAGACAATAATGGAAGGGCGCAAGCGCCCTGTCGAGCAGCGCGGCGCCCACCGAGCAACTTAAGTAGGCTTCCACGGTGCGGCGGGAGAAATACAACACGCCGTCGATTTCACCTGCAGCTATGGCCGCGCGCGTGGCCCGCGGAAATTCCAGCGCCTTGACGGCGCGGTAGATCACGACAGTCTTCATCGTGATGCCGTGCTCAGCGAGCGCGGCAGCAAGGTCGGCGGCGCGGTCCTCGCCGGCGAAATAGAGCAGCCGGCGGTCGCGTGCCTTGAACCGCGCGATCAGAAGCTTTGCCAGTTCTTCCCCGTCGCCATCGGCTGTCGTCACGTCTGCAAAGCCGGCGCTGCGCGCCGCTTCGGCCGCATGCGTCCCAACCGTGAAAATCGGCCGGTGCACGAGTTCGGCGATGCGCGGATGGCTTGCCACGGCGCGGCAGGAATTGGCGCTGGTGATCACCAGCGCATCCCAAGGCCCGCTGCCGAGATCGGCGGCAACGCCTTCGATCCGGAGCAGCGGTGCAATGGTAGCGTGATGTCCGCGCTGCCGGAGATTTGAGGCGGTGCGTTGAGCGTCAGGCTCAGGGCGGGTTACCAGAAGTCGCATGCTGCCAGCTCAGAAAAAATCCGCCCCGGCCAGATGCTTTAGCTCAAGCCCCGCATCGGTACCAAGCGTCGTGGCGTCGCGCCGGTTCCCCTGGCGGGACGTCTCGAAACACTGACTGCCATCAGGCTTCAAGATCATGCCGCGGAATAAAAGCATATCATCCGTGATCGTTGCGTGACCGGCGATTGGCGCACGGCACGAGCCGTCAAGCACGGCGAGGAAAGCGCGTTCGCACGCCAGCGCGGTTGCGGTATCCGCGTGATCAATGCCCGCAAGAAATTCGCGCGTCCTGCTGTCGTCTTCGCGCGTTTCGACCACGATCGCGCCCTGCCCGACCGCCGGCAGAAACTCCTCGTCGCTCATGATGGTGGCGATCGCATCGGTGAGGTTAAGTCGCTTCAATCCCGCCAATGCCAGGATCGTCGCGTCGGCATGGCCTTCGCCGAGCTTGCGCAGCCGCGTTTCGACATTGCCGCGCAGCGAGATCACCCGCAGATCCGGTCGCGCATGTTTGACAATCGCCTGCCGCCGCGGCGATGCCGTGCCAACTGTGGCGCCGGCAGGCAGCTCCTGCAGCGACTTGGCCCTGGCACTGATCAGAACGTCACGCGCATCCTCGCGGGGCAGATAGGCTGACAGCACAAGCCCGGACGGCAGGAACGACGGCACGTCCTTGGCGGAATGCACCGCGAGATCGATTTTGCCCGTGAGCAAAGCCTCTTCGATTTCCTTGGTAAACAAACCCTTGCCGCCGGCTTCCGCCAAGGGGCGGTCCTGTATCATGTCGCCGCTGGTGCGGATGGCTTCGATGGTCATGAGCTCGGGATCAAGGCCGTGCGCGGCGGCAAGCCGGTCACGCACGGCCCGCGCCTGCGTCAGCGCCAGCGGGCTGCCCCGCGACCCGATGCGAAAATTTGCTGGCTCTACCGAGGATTGCGCCATATGACCCCGCAATGCTACGCCGGTCTCAATGGGTGGGGCCGGCCCGCGCGATCATAGGCACCGCACTGGAAATGGAAAGCAGGCAGGCTCGTCGAGCTCTGGCCTGAAAAGCGGGATGATAGTTCTCGGCATCGAGACAACCTGCGACGAGACGGCGGCGGCTGTGGTCGAACGCCTGGAAGACGGGCGCGGCCGCATCCTTTCCAATATCGTGCTGTCGCAGACCACGGAGCATGCCGCTTTCGGTGGCGTCGTCCCCGAAATCGCCGCGCGGGCCCATGTGGAAGCGCTCGACGGCATTATCGCGACTGCCATGGATAACGCCGGCGTCGGTTTTCATTCCATCGATGCCGTCGCTGCCGCTGCCGGCCCGGGACTGATCGGCGGCGTGCTGGTCGGGCTTACCACCGCCAAAGCCATCGCGCTCGTTTCCGAAAAGCCGTTGATCGGCATCAACCATCTGGAAGCGCATGCGCTTACCGCAAGGTTGCTCAACGCCACGCCTTTTCCTTACATTTTGTTCTTGGCATCCGGCGGTCATACCCAGATCGTCGCGGTACTCGGCGTTGGCGATTATGTGCGGCTCGGCACCACCGCGGACGATGCCATCGGGGAGGCTTTCGACAAGACGGCGAAGCTGCTTGGGCTTGGCTATCCGGGTGGCCCACAAGTAGAGAAAGAAGCGTTGGGGGGAGACCCCGCGCGTTTCAATTTGCCGCGCCCGATGCAAGGGCGGCCGGATCCGAACTTTTCCCTTTCCGGACTGAAGACCGCGCTGCGGCTGGAAGCGGAAAAGATCGCGCCGCTGAATAATCAGGACGTCGCCGACCTCTGCGCGTCGTTCCAGCAGGCCGTGGTCGACGTGATCCTGGATCGGCTCCGCGCGGGCCTGCATGTGTTCCGGGAGCGCTATGGCAAGCCGACCGCGCTCGTGGCCGCCGGAGGCGTGGCTGCCAATCAGGCGATCCGCAAGGTGCTTAACCGTCTCGCCTTTGATTCCGGGACGGTGCTGGTTGCACCACCGATGGAGCTTTGCACCGACAATGGCGCGATGATCGCATGGGCGGGCTGTGAGCGGCTGATGTTTGGTCTCACCGATACCCTCGCGTTGAATGCCCGCGCGCGCTGGCCGCTTGACGAGGTGAAAGGCGTGCCCCCCGCCCCTGCCGACAGTCGCAACTGACCGGAGCCGGGAATGAGTTTCGACCACATCGCGGTGTTTGGAGCGGGTGCCTGGGGCAGCGCCTTGGCCAATCTCGCAGCTCAAGGCGGACATGCGGTAACGCTTTGGGCGCGCGATCCGGCCAAGGCCGCAGCGATACAACAAAGGCGCGAAAATCCGCGGCTGCCGGGTGCGCGGCTGCATGAACGGGTGAAGGTGACCAGCTCGTTCGCGGATGCCGCCAGCGCTGACGTGATCCTGCTGGTCGTGCCGGCGCAGGCGTTGCGATCGGTCGCTGCGCAACTGAACCAGCTCGATGGCACGCCGGTGATCGCTTGCGCCAAGGGCATTGAACACAGCTCGCATAAATTCATGACGGAAGTGATCGCGGAAGCCGCGCCAAAGACGACGCCGGCAATCCTGTCCGGACCAAGCTTTGCCGCCGACGTCGCACGCGGGCTGCCTACGGCAGTAACGCTTGCCGCCCGCGATGAAGCCACCGCTTCGACATTGGCGCGCGCGCTCGGCTCACCGACCTTCCGGCTTTATCGTTCCACCGACATGCGCGGCGTGGAGATCGGCGGCGCAGCAAAAAACGTCCTCGCCATTGCGGCCGGCATTGTGGTCGGACGCGGGCTCGGCGCCAGCGCGGCCGCTGCCCTCACAACTCGCGGCTTTGCCGAATTGGCGCGCTTCGGTCAGGCGCTGGGCGCGCGACCGGAAACGCTGACCGGCCTGGCGGGCCTGGGCGACCTCATCCTCACCTGCTCCAGCCCGCAATCGCGCAATTTTTCGCTCGGCATCGCACTCGGCCAGGGCAAGCCGGACGCGTTGCGTGGCGACAAGCTGGCGGAAGGCGCGGCCACGGCGCCCGCGCTGGTGGAGATCGCGAAGGAAATAAATGTCGATATGCCGATTGCTGCGGCCGTCGCCGCCGTGCTCGACGGCAGGCTGAGCGTCGATCAGGCGACGGAATCGCTGCTGACGCGGCCTTTGCGCGCGGAGCATTGAGGGAGGCGGCGCATGGCTTACTGGTTGTTGAAGACCGAGCCCGACGAATATTCCTGGGGCGACCTGAAGAAAAAGGGCGCCAAGGGCGACGCCTGGACCGGCGTGAGGAATTTCACCGCGCGCAATCATCTCAAGGCTATGAAGAAGGGCGACCGGGTCTTTATCTATCATACCGGCGACGAGAAACAGGTCGTGGGCGTGGCTGAGGTCGTCCGCGAGAGCTACCCCGATCCTACCGACGAAAAAGGGGTTTTCCTTTCGGTGGACGTGAAAACGCTTGACGCTCTGCCCAAGCCGGTGACGCTCGCCGCCGTTAAAGCAGACAGGAAGCTGGCCGACATGGCGCTGGTGAAATACGGTCGCCTGTCGGTACAGCCGGTAGCGGACGCGGAATGGAGAGCCGTATCCCGCATGGGTGGGCTGAAGGACTAGCTGGATTGGACTGGGGGGCTGCGATGACTTTCGTACCGACGAACTATCTCGTGATCCTCGCCGCGGCAGTGGCGGCATGGATTTTTGGCGCCGTGTATTACACCGTCCTGTCAAAGCCGTGGCTTGCCGCTGTCGGCATGACAGCGGCGGAAATGAAACGGCGACAAGCCGGGGGCATGGGCAAATTCAAGAGCATCGCGCCTTTTATTCTCTCCTTCGTCGCGGAATTGATCATGGCCTGGGTGCTCGCCGGCGTGCTGGGCCATCTTGGTCCGGGACAAGTCACCCTGCGCAACGGGCTGATATCGGCCCTCTTCCTTTGGTTCGGCTTTATTCTCACAACCATCGCCACGAATAATGCCTATCCAGGCCGCAAGCCCATGCTGACAGTGATCGACGCCGGCCATTGGCTCGGCGTGATGCTGATCATGGGCGCCATCGTGGGCACCTTCGGCCCGAAATAGCGGAATGAACCTCAGAGTGTGTGGCCGCGCTTGCGGAGTTCTTCCTTCATGCGTGCCTGCACGTCCGCTGCGACCGACTGGGCGAATTCCTGAGCGACCACGATCACCTTCTGCAGGATGACGGGCTGGCTGCGCACGAACTTCTGACCTGCCGGGGTCCGGTAAAAGGCCGTGACCTGCTTCAGCTCATCCGCCGTGAAATGCCGTGCGTAAACCTCGGTCACCTTGTCCACATAGACAGACAGTTGCGCATTCATCGCGGCGACCATGGATGGAATCAGGAGATCATAATCGCGCTCGGCCTGCGGGCTGCCGCGAACGATCAGCGGCTTCAGTTGATCCATGATGGTGGGAAGCATGACCTTGATCTGATCTGTCATCTCCGCCGCTATCACAAGGTCGCGGGCGGCGGCCAGCGCGTCGGCCGAAGGGCTTTGTGCCCGCACGTTTCCTGGGAAAAGGAGGATACCGGCAACCAGCCAGACGAGAAGCCATGTGCGTTGTGTCATCGAAGTCCCCTTTCAGCCGCCGCGCTTACTATGCGCCTTTCGACGGAGGCGCAACGGGCGGTGGACGGCTTGTCCCGACGTGCGGGACCGTCGCATACTATTGCACTTGGCATAAGACACGCGCGGCCCGAACCGCGCGGCGGGAGGACAGTGGCGATGTCGGACAAGATTTACGAAATTCCAAGCGAATGGAAGCAGCGCGCGTTCATCAACGAAGAAAAATACAAGGAGATGTACGCACGCTCGATCCGCGACCCGGACCAGTTTTGGGCCGAGGAGGCAAAGCGGCTCGATTGGATCAAGCCCTTCACCAAGGTGAAGAACACCTCCTACGATCCGAGCAATGTCTCCATCAAATGGTTCGAGGACGGCACTCTCAATGTCGCCTACAATTGCATCGACCGGCATCTTGCCAAACGCAGCGGCCAGACCGCGATCATCTGGGAAGGCGACGATCCGAAGAACGACAAGAAAATCACCTATCGCGAGCTGCACGCAGAAGTGTGCAAGTTCGCCAACGTGCTGAAGGCGCGCAGCGTCAAGAAAGGCGACCGCGTCACGATCTACCTGCCGATGATCCCCGAGGCGGCCTACGCCATGCTGGCCTGCGCAAGAATCGGCGCGGTGCATTCAGTCGTGTTTGGAGGCTTCTCTCCGGATTCGCTCGCCGGCCGCATCAGCGACTGCCAGTCCACCGTGGTGATCACGGCTGACGAGGGCGTCCGCGGGGGCCGCAAGATCCCGCTCAAGACCAATACCGACGCCGCCTGCGAGAAGGCGGGCGGCGTGCATACCGTGATCGTGATCAAGCATACCGGCGCCGAAGTCGAGATGAAGCCGCGCCGCGACGTGTATTACGGCGACTTAGTGACGACAGTGGAATCCGATTGCCCCTGCGAGGAGATGAATGCGGAGGATCCGCTCTTTATCCTTTACACGTCAGGCTCGACGGGAAAACCCAAGGGCGTGCTGCATACCACCGGCGGCTATCTCCTGTTCACCGCAGTGACACACCAATATGTCTTCGATTATCACGACGGCGACATCTATTGGTGCACCGCCGACGTCGGGTGGGTCACCGGCCATAGCTATATTGTCTATGGCCCCCTCGCCAACGGCGCGATCACGCTGATGTTCGAAGGCGTGCCAAACTACCCGACCAATTCCCGCTTCTGGGAAGTGATCGACAAACACAGGGTCAATACCTTCTACACCGCGCCGACCGCCATCCGCGCGCTGATGCAGGCGGGTGACGGCCCGGTGAAGCGCACCTCGCGCGTCTCGCTCAAGCTGCTCGGCACGGTGGGTGAACCGATCAATCCGGAAGCCTGGGAATGGTATTATCACGTGGTCGGCGACGGACGTTGTCCCATTGTCGATACCTGGTGGCAGACGGAGACCGGTGGGCAATTGATCACGCCGCTGCCTGGCGCGACGCGATTGAAGCCCGGCTCTGCGACACAGCCTTTCTTCGGTGTCATTCCGCAAATCGTCGATGCCGACGGCAAAGTGCAGGAGGGCGCTGCCAGCGGCAATCTGGTGCTCGCGGATTCCTGGCCTGGGCAGATGCGTACGGTCTATGGCGACCATCAACGTTTCATTGACACCTACTTCAAGGCCTATTCCGGCAAGTATTTCACCGGCGACGGCTGCCGCCGCGACGAGGACGGCTATTACTGGATCACCGGCCGCGTCGACGACGTGATCAATGTCGCCGGCCACCGTCTCGGCACCGCGGAAGTGGAAAGCGCGCTGGTGGCGCATGCCAAAGTGTCGGAAGCCGCGGTGGTGGGCTTCCCGCACGACATCAAGGGTCAGGGCATCTATGCCTATGTGACCCTGATGACCGGTGAGGCGCCGAGCGAAGAACTGCGCAAGGAGCTCGTCGCTTGGGTGCGCAAGGAGATCGGGCCCATCGCTTCGCCCGACATGATCCAGTTTGCCCCCAGCCTGCCGAAGACGCGCTCGGGCAAGATCATGCGGCGCATTCTGCGCAAGATCGCCGAGGACGAGTTCGGCAATCTCGGCGACACGTCCACGCTGGCCGACCCGACGGTGGTGGACGACCTCGTCAACAACCGGCAGAACCGCAAGGACGCGCCACCGACCGACGAGCGCAAACAGGAGCCGGCATAGGCCGCCCAGACACCGCCTCCGCAAGCGCAACCTGCGGTCAAGCAAAAGGTGGGTGGCTTCTTCAGCAAGCTGTTTGGAGGATAACCGGTTCTGTCAGCGCCAAAATCTGCAGGCGTCGGAGCGGGGTTAACGGCTCATTGACCGCATTGGGGGCCATTGAGGCTCCTGGAACCGAAATCCACCTTTCCGCGTTGGGAAGCGGCTGGAATTCGTGGGTGCTGAGATGCGTTCAACAAATCGTTTTGTTCTATGGCTTTTGCCAATCGTCTCGATCGCCGGTTTTGCCGGCACGCCTCCCGCCCAGGCGCGGGAGGTCGTTTCCTTCACCGAGGCGCCTGCCGGCACGATCGTTGTGAGAACCAGCGAGCGCCGGCTCTACTATGTCACGGGCGATGGCCGCGCGATCCGTTACCCCGTCGGCGTCGGCAAGAACGGCAAACAATGGGCTGGCGAATCCTTCATCAGCGGTAAGCATGTTCGGCCGGCCTGGACGCCGCCGGAGGAAATACGGCGCGAAAAGCCGACCCTGCCTCAGGTCATCCCCGGCGGTTTGCCGAGCAATCCGATGGGTGCGGCGGCGATGACCTTATCAGGCGGTGAATATGCCATTCACGGCACCAACAATCCCAGATCCATCGGCGGTTTCGTGTCCTATGGCTGCATCCGCATGTACAACCAGGACATCGTCGATCTGTTTGAGCGGGTTCAGGTCGGCACGCGCGTGATCGTCACGCACTAAACACCTTGCTCCTCATGGTGAGGGGGCCGCGCATCAGCGCGGCCCCGTCTCGAACCATGCAGGCCCCAGAATTCGCAGCCCATCCTTCGAGACGCGATCCTGCGGATCGCCCCTCAGGATGAGGTGAGAGCTCACCGGTACAAGTCGGCGCGCGTGGGCGGCAGGCCGGAAGGTCCCCTGCCGCGCCGGGACGCAAGCGTTTGGAAAATGCGCGCGGTGTTGCGTTCAAAGGCAATGGAGACCGCGGCGAGATAAGCCAGCCACAGCCGGGTCTTGTCGCGGCCGACTTCGCGCTCCGCGGCGTCACGGTTTGCCAGCAGGCGGTCATGCCAGAGCCGGCAGGTGCGCGCGTAATGCTCGCGCCAGGCTTCGATGTCATGCACTTCGAAACCGCTGCTTTCGAGATTGGCCCCCGTCATGCCGATATGGTCAAGCTCGCCGCCGGGGAAGATGTAACGCGCGAGCGCGACCGCCTCCGCCCGCTTCCTGCGAAAGCCTTTCCGATCCGCTTTAGCCGTGCGCGCAATGGCGTGATGCAAATAGAGGCCTTGCGGTCTCAGCAGGCGGTTGATGGTCTGAAAATAGGTGCGGTGGTTGGCGAGCCCGACATGTTCGAACATGCCGATGGAGGCGATCTTGTCGAAACTGCCTTCCAGCCGCGTGTAATCCTTCAGCTCGATCGTCACGCGGTCTTCCAGACCGAGTTTTGCGGCTTTTTCCTTCGCCAGGGCATACTGGTTTTCCGCCAGCGTGACGCCATGCGCGCGCACGCCATAATGCTGCGCCGCGTGACACACGAGCGCGCCCCAGCCGCAGCCGATGTCGAGGAAAGTGTCGCCCGGCTTCAGGCGCAGCTTGCGGCAGATCATGTCGAGCTTGTCGCGCTGCGCGGTGACGATATCGTTCGACCAGTCGGTGAAATAGCCGCAGCTATAGACCATCTGCGGATCGAGAAAGAGTGCGTAGAAAGCGTTGGAGACGTCGTAGTGATATTCGATGTTTTTCTTATTCGCCACCTCGTTGCCAGAGCGCGCTTTCTCGCCATGAATCTGCTCCAGCGGCCAAGGTGAACCACGCGGCACGAACAGGAATTTCGCCAGCGTCTTGATCAGCAGGGACTTGTCGAGTGTCTTGCGCAATTCGCGCGTGCGTATTGTGGGCCGGCGCGCCACGAGGTCGAATAGCGTGCCGTTGCGCAGATCGATGCGCGCCGCAACCCAGAGATTTGCCAGCGTCTCGATTTTCGGCCGGCGGATCAGCGCGGCGACGGCGCCTTCGTCCGCAAGGACAATGGCGAAAGCGTCAGGCGCGAGATCGTCCGGGACGGTTGAACCATCCCACAACACAAAGCCGATATCGAGGCGAAGGCGCTCGCGCGCATGCGTAAGCAACTGCCTGAAAATCCCCAACCGCTCGGCGGCAGTGCTCACGATCCCTCTCCCTTGATGCGACGGCATGAGTAACGTCTTGCGACAGATGAGTCACCCGTCTACCAGCACCAGCTTTTCGCGGCGGCCGCCGGAATAGTGGCGGCCAAGACCGGCCTGCGGAATGGCAGCGGGAACATCGGGGGTGGATCGGGTGGAAACCGCAGCATCGATACGGCCGCTGAATTTGTCGGGACCGACGCGGCTGATTTCCCCTTGGTGTGTGAACATAATCCTAGTCTGGGATTGAGTCGGAAGCCCAGGCAATTAGCGCGCGCAAGCCTCGCTCTTTTTCGCCGCGCGATGAGCGGTTTAGCTCGATCCCGCGCGCCATCTGTGCGACTGCTGCCGCATGAAAAGTGCAAGAAATAAATCCCGCGGCGAGGTGCCCGGCCTCGCCGCGCGCAGGGTTGCGGTGGAAATCATCGAGGGCGTGTTGCGCCGCGGCCGCCCGCTCGACGAACAACTCGAGAGCCATCCCGGCCTTGCGGCGCTCGCCGACCGCGACCGTGCTTTGGCGCGCCGGCTGATCGCCACCGTGCTGCGGCGGCTCGGCACGCTGCGGCATCTGTTGTCGCTGTTTCTGGACCGAGGGGGACCGCCCGCCAAAGCGCCGCGCGCGGACACCGCGCTGCTGATCGGCGCGGCACAGATCCTTTGGCTCGAAGTACCCGATCACGCCTCGGTCGATCTCGCCGTGCGCATCGCGCAAGCGGATAATCACGCCAAGCATTTTGCCGGCCTGATCAATGCGGTGCTGCGAAGAGTGATCAAGGAAGGTCCGCAGCGACTTTCCGAAATTGACAGCGCGGATTTCGACACGCCGGCCTGGCTGATGCAGCGCTGGATGCACGCCTATGGCGCGGAGACCGCGCGCGCCATTGCGCGCGCAAACGGCCAGGAGCCCGCGCTCGACCTCACGGTGAAAAGCGATGCGGCAGCCTGGGCGGAACGCTTGGGCGGAACTGTGCTGCCCACCGGCACCGTGCGCGTCGTGACGCAGGGGCGGATCTCGCTGCAGCCGGGCTTTGCCGAAGGCGAGTGGTGGGTGCAAGACGCCGCCGCCGCGCTGCCCGCTCGGCTGTTCGGCGATCTGCGGGGCAGGCGTGCGGCGGATCTGTGCGCGGCGCCCGGCGGCAAGACCATGCAGCTCGCCCACGCGGGCGCATTGGTCACGGCGGTCGACCGCTCCGAGGCGCGGCTGGTGCGCTTGCGCGAGAACCTTACCCGGGTGGGATTGCAGGCAGAGACGATCGCGGCCGACGCAACGGAATGGAACGCCGAGCCGCTCGACGCCGTGCTGCTCGACGCGCCCTGTTCCTCCACAGGGACCATCCGCCGGCATCCCGATATTCCCTGGATCAAGCGAGCGGACGACCTCACGGCGCTGACATCGCTGCAACAGCGCCTGCTCGATCGCGCCGCTGCATTGGTGAAGCCGGGCGGCACGCTGATCTATTGTGTTTGCTCGCTGGAGCCGGAGGAGGGCATCGACCAGGTGGCGGCGTTGCTGCAACGCAAATCATCGCTGCGCCGCCGCGCAATGACCGCCGCGGAAATTGGTGGCCTCTCAGAACTACTCACCCCGGCCGGCGATCTTCGCAGCCTGCCCTGCCAATTGCCCAATACCGATTCGCGACTCAGTGGGCTTGACGGCTTCTATGCGGCACGTTTGGAACGGCTGTCATAAAGGATTTTCCACCGTGCTTCCAAATAGTTGGCCTGTCCGCCTCCGGCTATGGTATCGACGGAGAGCGGGACGTGGGGTGCCCGCGGCTGAGAAGAGGGCCTTGATGTCGCGCGTCTCGGTCGTCGAACGTGCGAAGCTTTCGGCGCTATTGCTGCGAGGCGGCGTGCGCAAGCTGGGCAGCCGCCTGAGCGGTCATCCTCTTCTCCGCTGGCGTTTTTTTCCTGGCAAAACCGATCGCCTGATCATCGCGCCGCAGGATCTGCGCACGTCCGATGCGACCCGCGCAGCGGAAATTTATTCCGGACGTTTCGCCTTCGCCGGCAAAGTGGTGATCTGCGACGGCCGCTCGCCGTTCGAGATCATTCCGCCGTCCGACGAATGGGCGGTCGGCCTGCTTGGCTTTGGCTGGCTGCGGCATCTGCGCGCCGCCGATTCCGGCATCACCCGCGCCAATGCGCGCGCGCTGGTGGATGAATGGATCAACTTGCAGGGATCCTGGGAGGCTACCGCATGGCGGCCCGATATTCTCTCGCACCGTATTCATTCCTGGCTCTGCCAATCGCCCTTGCTGCTGAACGACGCGGATGTTCGCTTCTATCGCCGCTTCATACGCAGCCTTGGGCGGCAGATACGCATGCTGCGGCGCACCGCGCATACTGCACGCGACGGCGTGCCCAAGCTACAGGCTTTGATCGCGCTGACCTATGCATCCCTGTGCATGGCCGGACAGGCGCGCCATTTGAAGAAATCCGCCCGGCGGCTGGTGGACGAACTCGCGCGGCAAATCCTTCCTGACGGCGGACATATCAGCCGCAACCCCGACGCACTGATCGAGCTGCTGCTCGACCTTTTGCCGCTGCGCCAGGCCTTTTCCTCGCGCAATGCCGCACCACCGCCCGCTTTGCTCAACGCCATCGACCGCATGATGCCGATGCTGCGCTTCTTCCGCCATGGCGACGGCAATTTCGCGCATTTCAACGGCATGGGGGCAACCCAGCCCGACCTGCTCGCCACCGTGCTGGCATATGACGACGCACGCGGCGCGCCGCTCTCGGCCGCGCCGCATTCCGGCTACCAGCGAATTGAAGCGGCCGGAACGGTGTTGTTGATGGACACCGGCCGCCCGCCGCCGATCGCGCTGAGTCAGGAAGCGCATGCCGGCTGTCTCTCGTTCGAATTGTCGTCGAAGGTCCAGCGCATCGTCATCAATTGCGGCATACCGGCCACCAGTCGGGAAACCTGGCGCCAGGTCGCGCGCGCCACTGCGGCGCATTCCACCGTCACCGTCAACGACACATCGTCGTGCCGCTTTCTGGAATCCGGGGCTTTGAAGCATTTTATGTTCGGCGCACCCATTATCGGCGGCTTGAAGGATGTGAAAGTCACGCGCGACGACCGTCCGGAATCCGTGCTCCTGCATGCATCCCATGACGGTTATGCCGACCGTTTTCATGTCATCCACCATCGTTCCCTGATGCTGATGGCCGATGGCAGCCGCCTCGACGGCGAGGACTCCTTTGAGCTCGCGGACCCGAATAAATTCCCCGACAGCCGAAGCGACGGGTTCGCCGTGCGCTTTCACCTGCATCCGTCGGTGAAAGCGAACCGGTTGACCGACGGTCGCAACGTGGTGCTCCTGATGCCCGATCGTGAGGCCTGGGCCTTCCATGCCTTCGAAGACGAGGTGGAGCTCGAGGAGAGCGTCTATCTCGCGGGCGCCGATGGGCCGCGACGCACCGTGCAGATCGTGATCTACGGCCGCACACGCAAAAGCCACACCGTACGCTGGAGTTTCACTCATAAGACGCGCGCCACGGGCGGCGAACGCGTGGTACAAGAACGTCAACCCGAATTGCCTCTGTAGCCGGAATTGAAGCAACGATGACGACGTCGCCGCGCCGTATTGCCCGTGCCCTGTTGTCGGTGTCCGACAAAACCGGGCTCGTCGATTTCGCCCGCGACGCTCGCCGGCTACGGCATCGAGCTCGTCTCAACCGGCGGCACCGCCACGGCGCTGAAAAACGCCGGGTTGAAAGTCATCGACGTGGCCGAACTGACCGGATTTCCCGAGATGATGGACGGCCGGGTCAAGACCCTGCATCCGAAGGTGCATGGCGGGCTGCTCGCCATTCGCGACAACAAGCAACATGCCGCCGCGATGAAGGCGCACGATATCCGGCCGATCGATCTCTTGGTGGTGAGTCTCTATCCGTTCGAGGAAACGGTGGCGAAGGGCGCGGGCTTCGATGAATGCATCGAGAATATCGACATCGGCGGGCCAGCGATGATCCGCGCCGCAGCGAAGAACCACAATGACGTCGCCGTGGTGGTCGATGCCCAAGACTATGCGCCGCTGCTGGAGGAATTAAAGGCGCAGAATGGCGCCACAACGTCCGCGCTGCGCAAACGCCTCGCCGCCAAGGCCTATGCACGCACCGCCGCATATGACGCCGCCATCTCCAACTGGTTCGCGCAGCAGGTCGGCGATGCCGCGCCGGCGTTCCGCGCGATCGGCGGCACTCTCGTGGAAGCCTTGCGCTATGGCGAAAATCCGCACCAGAGCGCCGCCTTCTACCGCACGCCGGAGCAGCGCTTCGGGGTTACCACCGCGCGGCAGGTGCAGGGCAAGCAGCTTTCCTACAACAACATCAACGACACCGATGCGGCCTATGAATGTATCGCTGAGTTCGACCCCAAGCGCACACCGGCGGTGGTGATCGTCAAGCACGCCAATCCCTGCGGCGTGGCGGAAGGGGCGAGCCTCGCTGAGACCTATCGCAAGGCGCTGGCCTGCGATCCAACCTCGGCCTTTGGAGGCATCGTCGCACTCAACCGCAAACTTGACGCGGAAGCGGCCAAGGCCATCACCGAAATTTTCACCGAAGTGATCATCGCTCCGGACGCCAGCGAAGATGCCATCGCCATCGTCGGCGCTAAAAAAAATCTGCGGCTGTTGCTGACCGGCGGCGTGCCCGACCCGCGGGCCGCAGGACTGACGGCGAAGACCGTCGCCGGCGGGCTGCTGGTGCAATCGCGTGACAATGCGGTGGTCGACGACATGGCGCTGAAGACCGTCACCAGGCGTGCGCCGACGCCGGCCGAGCAGCGCGATCTGTTGTTTGCTTTCCGCGTCGCCAAGCACGTGAAATCGAACACCATCGTCTATGCGAAAAATCTCGCCACCGTCGGAATCGGGGCCGGGCAGATGAGCCGCGTCGATTCCGCCCGGACCGCCGCGCGGAAAGCGGAAGATGCGGCGAAAGAGGCGGGCTTATCCGCGCCTTTGACCAGGGGCTCGGTGGTGGCGTCCGACGCCTTCTTTCCGTTTGCCGACGGTTTGCTGGTGGCGATCGAGGCCGGCGCGACGGCCGTGATCCAGCCCGGGGGCTCGGTGCGCGACGATGAAGTGATCAAGGCGGCCGACGACCACGGCATCGCCATGGTGTTCGCCGGCACGCGGCATTTCAGGCATTAGCCTCAAACTCGTCATGCCCGGACTTGATCCGGGGATCCATCTTCCTTCGCGAAAATGATGGATTGCCAGGTCAAGCCCGGCAATTGACGAAGGGTCTAGCCCCTCACCAGATCGCCCAGCAAACTCGCGGCCACCGAGAGTTTCGAAATCGTCAGCCCCGAGCCCGCGATCTCATGCACCGCGGCGCGGATGCGGTCGATCTCGGTGGCCCGCGGCTTGAACCAAGCCTCAACGGCAGGCTGGCCTGACGCACCGGTCTCCACCATCGCCGCGGTTATCCGGCGCTTGGCGTTGCCGATGGAATTGAGCGCGCGATTGAACGCGAGGCGATCGAAATAGTCCGTTGGCTTGATCTCTCTCGCTGCCGTCGTGATGCGGTCAAGGCGGAAGAAAGCCTCGGCCGCGAAATAGGTCGCCGTGATTTCGGCAATCGGGGCCATAGTGAGGTCTGCCACCAGCACGATGTCCGGCGCGGTCGCCAGCAGCGGGAGCGTGGCGGAGCGGAGCGCCAATTCGTCCGGCACGCCGGCCATGGCGAGTTCCACCGCCCAGGCCGCGCGGGCAGCGGAACTCTCCTCCGGCAAGGCCGAGTCAAGCGCGGCGACGACTTCCGCAATGCCTTCGCGATAATGCTCGACGACCCCGGCCAGCCCTTTGCTCAGATCAGCGTTGCGCAGGAACCAGACCAGCCGGTCGAGCAGCAGATTCTGCACCTGCGCATAAAGGCTGAGCTGGACGTCGCCGGCGACCTTGCCGTCGAGCGCATTGATCGCCTCGTTCAGTCCCGCCATGTCATAGCTGTCGCGCACGGCAGCGAAGGCGGCCGCGATGCCGGCGGCCGATGCGCCGGTCTCGTCGGCGATCCGCACCACAAGAGCCGGCCCGCCGCGGTTGATCATGGAATTCGCCAGCTGGGTCGCGATAATTTCGCGCCGCAGCCTGTGTTTCTCCAGCGTGTCGGGAAAGCGCGCGCTCATCGCCTGTGGAAAATAGCGGGTTAGTTCGTGGCCGAGATAGGGATCGTCAGGAACGTCGCTGTCGAGCAGCTCGGATTTCAGCGCGAGTTTGGCATAGGCCAGCAGCACCGCGAGTTCGGGCCGCGTCAGGGGCTGCATGCGCTGGCGCCGTTCGGCGATCTCCATGCCTTCGGGCAGGAATTCGACTGCCCGGTCGAGCTCACCTTTCGCTTCCAGCACCTGCATCAAACGTTGCAGAAAACCGAGGTCCTCCAGTCCGCGCCGCTCGGTGAGCGAGAGCGAGAGTGTTTGCAGATAATTGTTGCGCAGCACCAGCGTAGCGACATCCGGGGTCATCTCCACCAGCAGCGAGTCGCGCGTTTGCGTGGAGAGCCGGCCATCATGCACCGGCGTGCTGAGCGCGATCTTGATGTTAACCTCCAGATCGGAGGTGTTCACGCCGGCGGAATTGTCGATCGCGTCGGTATTGAGCTTGACGCCGTGCATGGCTGCCTCGATGCGTCCGCGCTGGGTGATCCCGAGATTGGCGCCCTCCCCGATCACACGGCAGCCAAGTTCGCCCGCCGTGACACGGATGGCATCGTTGGCACGATCGCCCACGCTCTCGTCGCTTTCTTGCGAGGCGCGCACATAGGTGCCGATCCCGCCGAACCAGAGCAGGTCGACCTGCATCTTCAGGATCGCCTTGATCACTTCCTGCGGGGTGGCTTTTTCGACGCTAAGGCCTAGCAGAGCCGCCGTTTCCGGCGTGAGCTTGATTTCCTTGGCCGCGCGGGAAAACGCGCCGCCGCCTTGCGAGATCAGCGCCTTGTCATAATCCTCCCAGCTCGAGCGCGGCAAATCGAACAGCCGTTGCCGCTCGGCCAGGCTTTTCTCCGGGTCGGGATCGGGATCGATGAAAATGTCGCGGTGATCGAAGGCCGCGACGAGCTTGATGGTGCGCTCGAGCAGCATGCCGTTTCCGAACACGTCGCCCGACATGTCTCCGATGCCGGCGACGGTGAATGGCGTCCGCGTGATGTCGATGTCGAGCTCGTAGAAATGCCGCTTTACCGCCTCCCAGGCCCCGCGCGCTGTGATGCCCATTTTCTTGTGGTCGTAGCCGGCCGAGCCGCCGGAGGCGAAGGCATCGCCCAGCCAGAATTTCCGCTCCAATGAAATCGCATTGGCGATATCTGAGAAGGTCGCGGTGCCTTTGTCTGCAGCCACTACAAGATAGGGATCATCGTCGTCATGGCGAACCACATTTTCCGGCGGTACGATCTGCTCGCCATCCAGGTCGTCGGTGACGTCGAGCAGGGCGGAGATGAAGAGCTTGTAGGCGGCGACTCCTTCGGCCGCGATGGCTTCGCGCGGGCCGCCCACCGGCAACAGCTTCGGAACCAAGCCGCCCTTGGCGCCCACCGGCACGATGACCGCGTTTTTCACCTGCTGTGCCTTGACCAGGCCGAGCACCTCGGTGCGGAAATCTTGCGGACGGTCGGACCAGCGAATGCCCCCGCGCGCTACTTTGCCGAAACGCAGATGCACACCTTCCACCTGCGGCGAATAGACGAAGATCTCGTAGGCCGGACGCGGCAGCGGCAATTCGTCAAGTTTTTGGCTGTCGAATTTGGTCGCGATCACCGCCTTGGCGCGGCCGTCCTTGTCGAGCTGATAGAAATTGGTGCGCAACGCCGAAGTCACCGCATTGACGAAAAGGCGCAGAATACGATCTTCGTCGAGACTCGCCACCGATTGCAGCGCCTGTTCGATCTGAGCCAGCGCTTCGGTTACGCGCCCTGCGCGCTCCTTGCTGCCGATACCGAGCCGCGGATCGAAGCGCGTATTGAAGAGCAGCACGATCGCCGCCGCGACGGCGGGATGCTTGCGCAACGTCGCCCACATGTAATCCTGCGAATAGGCGATGCGAATCTGGCGCAGGAAACGCGAGATGGCGCGGATGAGCACAACGTCTCGCCACATCAGTCCGGCAACCAGCACCAGGGCGTTGTAGCCGTCGTCCTCCGCGACGCCGCGCATCACCACCAGGAACAGCGCTTCCAGCCGTTCGCTTGCGTCGCCCAGCTCAACCGACCCGCCGTCCGCACGTTCCAGCAGCATGTCGTGGAACCAGACCTCCGGAGCGCCATCGCCTTCGGGCGCGATCTGAAAGGTGCGCTCATCGACAACGCGGAAGCCCATATTTTCCAGTATCGGCACGCGCGACGACAGCGGGATCGGCCGGCTATGGCTCCACACTTTCAGGCCGACGCCGTCGGCGCGGCGGTGGAAATCCACGTTGAGCGGCCGCTCTGACGACAGGCCTTCAATAATACGAATGTCCTTGACTGCGATCGCGGGGGAATAGGCATCGCGGTAACCGACGGAGAAGGCGTTGCGGTAGTGCTCGTACAGCATCCGCGCCTTGTTTGGCTCGGAGCTGCGGCCAAGCTCATCTGCCAGGACGTCGTTCCAGGTGCGGATGATCTTTGAGACAGCTTCTTCCAAACTCACCCGGTCGGGATTGGGTGTCTCGCCTTCGGAACGCCCGATGATGAAGTGAATGCGGACCAGCTGCCCTTCCGGGAAGAACAGATAGAAGGCCGATACCCGGCCATTGTAGACCTCCGCCAGATAGGCGCCGATCTTTTCGCGTAGGCGGCCGTCGTAGCGGTCGCGCGGAAGATAAACCAGCACCGAAACGAAACGATCGAAGCGGTCGCGGCGCGGCAGCACGCGCGTCCGCGGCCGTTCGTCGAGTTGCAAGACCATCAGCGCAAATTGAAAGAGAGTGTCGTCGTCGATCTGGAACAGCTCGTCGCGCGGATAGCTCTCCAGGACATTGACCAGCGCCTTGCCGGAATGCCCGCCCGGATCAAAGCCCGCGCGGGTCAGGATGGAATCGACTTTGCGACGCAGATGAGGGATGGAGCGCACGGAGCGCGTATAGGCCGTCGAGGTAAACAGGCCGACGATACGCGTTTCGCCGATGAGATGGCCGTCTGCATCGAAGCGCTTGACCCCGATGTAGTCCAGATAGACGCGCCGGTGCACGCGCGAGCGCACATTCGCCTTGGTGACGATCAACAGCTTTGGTTGTTCCAGGAAAGCGCGGATCTGCGGTGTGATGGTGACCGGCTGATCGTTACGCCGCAGCACCTGCAAGTCCTGCGCGCGCAGAATGCCGAGCGCGCTGTCGGGCACCGCCTCAAAATCGCGATCCTTGCCGCCGAAAACATAATCGCGAATTCCAATAAAGGTGAAGTTGCCGGCGACCAGCCACTGCAGGAACTGAATCGCCTCCGCGATATCCTCCACCGGGATGGGCGGCGGATTGCCTTTCAGGTCGCTGGTGATCTCGGAGACGCGATGCAGCATCGCCCGCCAGTCCCGCACGGCCAGGCGCACCTGACTGAGCACCTGCTCGATCGCCTGCACGATCTCGGTACGCTTGGCCTCTTCGGCAACAAGCCCGACATGGATCTGCATGAGGCTTTCGCGCAGCGCGGCTTCGCGCCCGGACGCCGCTCCCGAAAAGGCGGAGAGTTGGCCTTCCGGGTCACGCTGCACCGCGAAAACCGGATGCACGACCAGCCGGATATCGAGCCCGCGCTCTGCGAGCTCGGCCATGACCGAGTCCACCAGAAAGGGCATGTCGTCGGTGACGATCTCGATCACCGATATCGGCCGCGCACGGCCGCCAGGTTCGATTTCCGACAGGTTGTCGAAACGGATTTTCGGCGCACCAGTCCGCCGCGTCCGCAGGAAGGCCCAGGTTTCCTTGCCGAGTGCGGCCAGCGTCTCGGGCTCGTAGCCCACCAGGTCGTCCACAACTGCCCGGCCGTATAGCTCAGGCAGGAAGTTTTTCGGGACGTTCGGGTCGAGACGGGCCAACAGGTCGTTCGCCCGCTCGACCAGCAGGCGCGCGGGACTTTCCTCTTCGGTACCTTGCAGACCCTCAACGGACATTTGGAAGTCCAGACGGTGGACGTAGCCGGAAACGTCGCCGCAAGTTTCGCCCATTGCGGGCAAGGCGTCGAGGGCGAACGCTCAGATTGCTTTCCAAGATATGGCATCCGCACGGCAGCTGGGGCATACCGGAGCATGGCCGCGAAACAGATTATCCGCCTGCTCGTTGCCGCCTTTGCCGTATTTGCCCCGGTCGCAGGCGCCGGCCAGCCCGCGCCGCACCTGCTCCGGGATATTGCACCGGCACAGGCGGTCCTGGCGCGAAACGGCATGGTTGCGAGCCAGGAGGCGCGTGCCACCGGCATTGGCGTCGAGGTGCTGAAGAAAGGCGGCAACGCCGTCGACGCCGCCGTCGCGGTCGGTTTTGCTATGGCTGTGACTTATCCGCGCGCCGGCAATATCGGCGGCGGCGGCTTCATGGTGATCCACCGCGCCAAAGGCGAGCCGGTCGCCATCGACTATCGGGAAACCGCGCCGCGCGGGATCAATCGCAACAGCTTTCTTGATGCCGAGGGCAACGCGGACCCCGCGAAATCGCTGGAATCGGCTCTGGCGGTCGGCGTGCCCGGCACGGTCGCGGGGCTGGCGCTCGCGCATGAGAAATTCGGCTCCGGCAAATTAGGCTTGGCCGAACTGATCGCGCCAGCGGTTGCGCTTGCGCGTGACGGCGTCCCGGTGGAAGACGATACGGCAGCCTCGCTGCCGAGCGCGCGAGCCAGGCTGGCCCGCTGGCCGGCCTCGATGAAGATTTTCTTTAAGCCCGACGGCGCGCTGCTTGGTACCGGCGACCGCCTGGTGCAGACCGATCTCGCCGCCACCCTGGAAGCGATCGCACGCAATGGCCCGCGCGCGTTTTATGAAGGCGGCACGGCGGAGAAACTCGTCGCCGCCTTGCGTGCGGCCGGCGGCGTGATGACGCTCGACGACCTGAAGAACTACCGCGCCGTATTGCGCACGCCTTTGCGCGGCAGCTACCGCGGCTACGATATCCTGTCGATGCCGCCGCCCTCCTCCGGCGGCGTGCATCTGATCGAAATGCTCAACATCCTGGAAGGTTATGACCTGCGCGCGATCGCTGCAGACCGCGGCGCGGTCGCCCATCTCATGATCGAAGCGATGAAGCGCGCCTATGCCGATCGCGCGATTTTCTTAGGGGATCCCGATTGGGTGAAAGTGCCGGTCGCCGGCCTCACTTCGAAATCTTATGCCGCGGCGTTGCGGGCCCAGATCGATCCCGCACGCGCGCGCGCTTCCGCCGAGATCCGCGCCGGCGATCCCGCGCCGCGCGAAGGCGACAACACCACGCATTTTTCGGTGATCGACCGCGAGGGCAATGCGGTGTCCAACACCTACACGCTCAATCTCAGTTACGGCGTCGGCATGATCGCCGAAGGCACCGGCATTCTGCTCAACAACGAGCTCGACGATTTCGCGTCCAAGCCGATGGCGCCGAATGCCTACGGCCTTGTCGGTACCGATGCCAATGCGCCCGGCCCGGGCAAACGCCCGCTGTCATCGATGACGCCGACAATCGTGCTGAAGGACGGCCGGCCGTTCCTGATCACCGGCTCGCCCGGCGGCAGCCGCATCATCACCACCGTGCTGCAGATCGTCACCAATGTGATCGACGGCGGCATGCCGCTCGCGGAATCCGTCGGCGCACCGCGGCTGCATCATCAATGGCTGCCGGATGAGGTGGTGGCGGAGCCGGCCGTGACATCCGATCTCATAGCGGCGCTGCAGGCGCGCGGGCACCGCGTCGTCGTCGGCCGCAACGCCACCTCGGCCAATTCGATCGCCGTCGTCGCAAATGGTTTTGCCGGCGTGGCGGATACGCGCACGCGCGGCGCTCTGGCGGCAGGATATTAAAGTTGAAGATTCAAGTCGGGCGGCGAAGCCGCGCTTCGGCGAAGCGCCGATTTCCGTTGCTCGCAGTCAACCGGATGGGCGAGGCGGAGGAACGCTCGGGCAAAAATATTTTCGCCACCGGCACCGAGCCACCGGCCTTCGACTGACCCTCCGCAAGCGTCTTGGCGGAAACAAGCAAAGGTCCGCGGGTCATGCCGGCCAATCCTCTACGCACAAAGCCTGAACGGGCTTGGGATAGGCTGCCCTGTGATGGCGGTCAAGCCGAAGCCTTCCAATAAGGCTAATATACGGTAGTTTCGGCATCCCTTACGGCCACTGCCAGTGCAGGAAAGGCTGCCAGGACGCCGGAAACAGATCACCCACCGCATCCACGCTGATGGACAGCGCCAGCGCTCCCAATAGAGAGACGACCGTTCCGACGATCATCTGGCCGCCGAATACTTCATGGTGAGGATTGAGCAGCCGCGAGAAATAAAGCCGGAACAGGAGCGACAGCCGGCCGATCGGCGAAACCACGGTGACCGGCGCGATCGCCATGGCCATGTACAGGAACATCTGCGACAGGCAGACCAGGAAGCCGGAAATCGTGAACCACTTGGCGGATTCCCACTTCATCCTTCGCAGATGTCTCAGGCTTCCGGGCAAAATCAGGAACAGCGCCAGCACAAGGGTCGCGGCCAGGTAAGCGATCAGCCCGCCCGGAATCGCCGCCCCGCAGACCTTTCCCTTCCAATGCAAGCCGGATCAGGACCGGGCTCGAGCCATAGCCGGTAGCCGAGAGCAGGCTGAAGATGACCCCTTCGGTATATTTCGGCTTGAACGGCGGCGGCTTGTTCTCGCTGGTGTCGATCTTCGCGACGCGCGGCCGCGGCCGCGGGCTTTTCGTCGGAGTACATCGCAAAATACGGGCCGAGCAGCACCAGCCCGATGCCCAATATGCGCAGCGGCGTCAGCGTCTCCCCGAGCACCAGCATCGCCAGCGCGAGCGAGACGAGGAAATTCACCTGCTGCAGCGGGGCGGTCAGATTGCTGCCGATCGCCTGCGTCGCGCGGTAATTGCAGTAGCGGCCCCAGAGGAAATGCACGACGCCGGAGCCCGACAGGATCAGCACGGCGTCAAAGGGGAAATCGGCGATCAGTGCGAGCGTGCCGCTCAGCAAAGCCGCGATGAAGAAAAGCGGCACCCCGATCGGCACCGTGATCGCCATGGCCTGCGCCACCGAACCGGTGAGCACGCCGCGCCGCAGGCTCGCATTGTTGAAGGCAAAAGTGGCCGCCGACAAAAGCGCGAGGAAACCTGCGAGCACTGAGACGAACCTTTACGAAGATTTGCGAGGATTATGCGGGTCCTTATTACGGCCCGCACACGTCCTTTGCAAAGGTCGAATAGGAGGGCGGCCTTTTTCCTTCACAGGCCGCCTCGCGCTCAGTATCGAACGCGCCTGTCCCCGCCCTAGCCGCCGAAACGGAAGTTGAGACCGACGCGCACGACGCTCGTGGTCGCGTTGATATCGGCAAAGGCCGGGCGCAATCCGGCCACTTGCGGCGTGAGACCAATCTCGCGGGTGCCGAAGTCGTAATAACTGTATTCAATGAAGCCGGACAGGAAGTTGGTGAAGGCATATTCACCGCCGACACCGATGGTCCATCCCGGCCGCGTCTCGAGCGTCGTAAAAGCAATCCCGAGCATGGTCGTGGTTGCCCAATATTTGTCGCGCTCCCAAGCGCCGCCGGCCCTGACGTAGCCAAGGAAGCGATCCCAGGCGTAACCGATACGACCGGTAACGGATGCCAGCGACTTGATCTTGCTGTGATAGGCAACGCCGACCTCGTGCAAGCTGTCGTGGCTGCCCTCGGCGTCCGCCACGGCATAGTCGCCCTGCACGCCGATCACAAAGCCGCCGGCGAACTGATAGTCGCAGCCGGCCTGGCCGCCGCCAACCCAGCCATTCAAATCATGTTCGCCGAGCGACTGACCGAAAAAATCGCCGCCGGGCGTGCGAACGATCCATTCCGCCGACTTGGCCCACAGGCCGCCTGCGTGGCCGCCAACGTAGCAGCCGGTCCAGCTCCAAGCCGGGACGACCGGTGGCGGTGCCTTGTAGACTGGAGCCCGCATGTCGGCCGAGATCGCTGGACTTACGGACGCAATCAGCGCAGCCGTGCAGAGAAAGAATTTCCGCATCATTCCGCCCTCCGGATGATCGGGCAGTATGCAATGAGCCTGCGTGGAACGCTGTAGCTGACAAACCACACCAGCGTGGATTGCGAAAAAGCCCCGGCAGTTTTGTCGGCAATCGGGGGCCTTAGTCACTCTCGCGCCGCAGGCTCGCATTGTTGAAGGCAAAAGTGGCCGCCGACAAAAGCGCGAGAAAACCTGCGAGCACCGAGATAGCCTTGCGGATGGGATCGTTGTATTTCGCAGCGTCCGATCAGCCGGTCGCGGATTTCGCCGGTGGCCTCAACGCCTTGGGGCGGGGGGGGGGGGAAAGGGGTTAAAGGCAGGGGGGGGGGGGGGGGGGGGGCGGGGGGCCGGGGCGGGGGAAAGGGGGGTGCGCCGGAATCGTTTCGTGTGATCACATCGACTGTCCTTAGTCGTCGATCCGGTCGCTCCGATGTCGTTGGAGGAGAGAGGGGAAGAGCGCGACGCAAGAGGGCGCATGTATCGCATGCGTGGAATCGTCATGCTTGCGCCCTCCCTCCACGACCGTGAAGGATTTCGTGCCGGATATCGGCTTCGAGTTTGGAGCGATAGGCGTCTGCAAGGTCTCGGCGATCTGCGCCGCTAGAATGTTCTTTGACGACGCGCGTTTCCCGGCCGACACGGAGCGTGCCCCGGACGTGGAAGAATTTGCCGCGCTTGCGGATGGTGAGCATTTGATCATCGCCTCTATTAACGCGGTGTACTGTTGTTCCGTTGTGAAGTAAGCACCTCGACTTCGCTTGATGATCGGAATGTCATGCCTTGCAAACAATCGCCGCACGCTGCGCACTCGATCCTTGCCGGCGTACTGCAGCCTATCGGCAATGGTAGTGAGCGGCAGCAGCACCACCGACATCATCTCGTCTCACTGCTTGCTTTTTGCAGTTCTATTTCGACATGCTTCACAATGAAATCCAGAGGCAGCAGCCAGCAGCCCTCACGCTTGCCGGCTCCCAACAACAGGTCTTCGACCGCCGGCTTTTCGATCAACCTCTCGCGCTCGCCGGTGGCCTTGTTTTGCCGCCACACTTGTTTCCCTGCTGTTCGAATGACCTTCACATCGCCGTCCGGATAAACAGCCAGATAAGTGAATGATCCCTCGAAGAGCTGGCCAGGAGCACGTGAAAAGCCGGGCGCCTCATGCGGGTCGGCAATATCGGTAAACCGTCTTGCAGCCGCGCAAGCCAGCTTCGGCGAAACACCTGCCTGTGTGAGAGCAACAGCGATAGTATGGGCCAAAATGCTGCGACCCGAAACGAGCGCAGTCGACCCGCGCGTCCTCGCTGGGGAATCAAATTGTGAGAACAAATGTCCGGCCGAGTACCACAGCCGCCCGGTCGCGTGATTGTGGCGTGCAATCCTGCTGCTAGTCGCTATGGGGTAGCGAATCTCGTCCCAGGCGATCCTGCTAATCATATCGCAAGTATGCTTGCTAAGCAGATAGCAAGTCAAGAGCCGTGTGATCTCGACCTGACAGAATTGTGGCCTCGCTTTTCGAGGCTAATTCCGGAAAGAGAAAGGCCAGAGAGAAGGTGCTTAGCTAGAGGAAACTTTGTAGGTTTTTAATCCGCTCGCTTAAACACGGCTAAGAAAACCTACGGGGAGCGCTTTGAGCACGAAGAACTGCCCACCCGACTCGGACGCATTGTAAACCATAATGCAGGGCAATTGAAAATCAAAGACTTAGCTGGCTTTCAGGCCGGGGCGATTGCCCGGGCTTCTTAATAAAAGCCAGCACGCTCCTGATCGAGTGCACGGGTGCCGTTCCGGTGATCACGGGGGCGCTCCAACGCGTTGCGCCAAGTGGTATCGTTTGCCTCGCCGGCGTTACGCCGGCGGGGCAAATGCCGAAATCGACGTCGGCGCATGGAATCGCACCATTGTGCTCAACAACCAGGTCGTTTTCGGCACCGTCAATGGCAATCGTCTGCATTACGAAGCAGCCGCCCGGGCGCTCGCAAAGGCCGACAAGGAATGGCTGCGACGGCTCATCACTCGGCGGGTGCCGCTCGAGCGCTGGCAAAACGCGCTTGAGCACCGGCGCGGCGATGTCAAAGTAATCATCGACATCGCAGCCTGACATGGCCGAACGCATCGAAGATTATGCCTTGATTGGCGACTGCGAAACCGCGGTTCTGGTGTCGCGCGGCGGCTCCATGGACTGGCTGTGCTGGCCGCGCTTCGATTCCGATGCCTGTTTCGCGGCGCTGCTCGGTACACACGACCATGGGCGTTGGCTGATCAGCCCGCGCGAGACGTCTCCGCGCATTAGCAGGCGCTACCGGGGCGACACGCTTATCCTGGAAACAACGTTCGAGACCGAAGAGGGCGCGGTCAAACTCACCGATTTCATGCCGCTGCGCGACGGCAGTTCCGACATCGTGCGCATCGTTACCGGCGAGCGCGGCAAGGTTGCGATGCATACCGAGTTGATCCTGCGGTTCGGCTATGGCGCGATCGTGCCCTGGGTCACGCGGCTTCCCGACGGCGGCATCCGCGCCATTGCCGGCCCGGACATGGTCCTGCTCTGCACATCGGTGAAATTGCATGGCGAGAACCTTACGACCGTCGGTGACTTCACCGTCAGCGCCGGAGAAAGTGTGTCGTTCGTGCTCACCTACGCGCCTTCCCATCTGCCGCGCGCCGAAGCCGGTGGATCCGCAGCAGGCTCTGAACACAACCGAGAAATTCTGGACCGAATGGGCCACGCGCTGTCGCGGGGGGCGAACGTGTCATGAGTTGGTGGTGCGCTCGCTGATCACGCTGAAGGCGCTTGCTTATGCGCCGACCGGCGGCATCGTGGCGGCGCCGACCACGTCCTTGCCGGAGCAGATCGGCGGAAAACGTAACTGGGACTACCGTTTCTGCTGGCTTCGCGATGCAACTCTGACGCTGCTCGCGCTGATGAACGCCGACTATTACCAGGAAGCGCATGACTGGCGATCATGGCTTGCCCGCGCGGTGGCGGGAAGTCCCGACCAGATTCAGATCATGTATGGCATCGCCGGCGAGCGGCGGCTGACTGAATGGGAAGTGCCCTGGCTGCCGGGTTACGAAAATTCCCAGCCTGTGCGCATCGGCAATGACGCACATCGCCAGCTGCAACTCGACGTCTATGGCGAGGTGATGGACGCTTTCCATCAGGCCAGGCTTGGCGGACTGGCCGCAACCGAGTTCGGGCTGGGATCTGCAGATTGCCATGCTGCATCGGCTTGAGAGCGCAGGGCATGAGCCGGACGAAAGCATCTGGGAAGTGCGCGGCCCGCGCCGGCATTTCACCTATTCCAAGGTTATGGCCTGGGTAGCTTTCGATCGCGCCATCAAGAGCGCGGAAAAATTCAATCTTCCCGGACCGCTGGAACGCTGGCGCCAATTGCGCGCGCAGATCCATGACGAGGTCTGTCAACGCGGCTACAACGCAGAGCTTGGCAACTTCGTGCAGGCCTACGACGGCACCGAGTTGGACGCCAGCCTGCTTTTGCTTGCCGGGGTCGGCTTTCTGCCGCCGGAGGATCCTCGCATCCGCGGTACTGTTGAAGCCATCGAACGCCATCTCACGGTCGATGGCTTCGTCTTGCGTTATGCAACCGAAAGCACCGATGACGGCCTGCCGCCCGGCGAAGGTGCCTTCCTCGCATGCAGTTTCTGGCTGGTGGATGCTTACATCCTGTTAGGACGCCATGAAGATGCGCGTAAGCTGTTCGACCGGCTGCTCGGCTTGTGCAACGACGTTGGCCTGCTCAGCGAAGAATATGATCCTCGCAGCGGCAGGTTGGTTGGAAATTTCCCGCAAGCCTTCTCGCATGTCGCGCTGGTCAACAGTGCGTTCAATCTGGCTACCGGAGTAAAACCTGCCGAGCAGCGGGCGGAGCGGACGCCGGCCTCCGGCGCCGAATCAAAATCAGTCGTTGAGGAAGGCGCTTGAGCGCACGATCCAGGTCGGCACGGCATGCGGCCGCGTCAGAGTCGTCATGAAGCGCTCGCCCCAATATTTGACGTCGTTGGCCAGCAACACCTGGAACATTTCGCTATGTCTGGTGCGGCGCGAGCCCCACCGGAAATAGAACAGTAAGACGCGGGTGCTGCGTGGCGACTTCAATGGGCTGTACACCGCGTTAATAGAGGCGATGATCAAATGCTCACCATCCGCAAGCGCGGCAAATTCTTCCACGTCCGGGGCACCCGTCATCCAAGAGGCCGTGATCGCGGGCGTTGATTGTGTGCCGGCCGTTGTACTGATCGAGTGCGACCCGCACGACCTCACGCGCGTTGCGATCCCATTCCGCGATCACCATCGGGAATTGAGGCGCTAGAACCTTCTGCGAACATGCTGCCCCGGAATTGCCCAGCGCCGTCGCGCAAGTGGGCACGGTTCGGGGTTCGTTCAGGCTGCTTGAGGCTGAAACGTGATCACCAGAAAGCCCGCGATCAGCGGCATTTTCCGGCGCTTTTGTTGGAGCGGGCGAAGGGATTCGAACCCTCGACCCCGACCTTGGCAAGGTCGTGCTCTACCCCTGAGCTACACCCGCATCCGTTTGGCGACGGCAGCCATATGGGTCCCGTTGGCCGCCAGGGGCCTGCTATGCCAAAAGGGGCGCGGATTTGCAACCGGCCGATGTTTTGTTGCTTAAGAGCAGCCGCCAGCCCTTGAGAAAGCCCATGCCCGCCAGCCCGGAAGACCTTTTTGCCTATCTCGACCGGCTTGGAATCCGGCATTCCACGGTTGCCCACCCGCCGCTATTTACCGTGGAGCAATCGCAGGCCCTGCGCGGCCAGATCCCCGGCGGCCACACCAAAAACCTGTTCCTGAAGGACAAGAAGGACGCGCTCTTTCTCGTGGTGGCGCTGGAAGACGCCAAGATCGACCTGAAAAGTTTGCATCGGCGCCTGGGCGCCACCGGCCGCTTTTCATTCGGCTCGGCTGACCTGCTGCAGGAAGTATGGGGCGTTGCGCCCGGCGCGGTGACGCCCTTCGGTGCGCTTAACGACACGGCCGGGCGTGTCAGCGTCGTGCTGGATTCCGAGCTGATGACGCACGAGTTAGTGAATGCGCATCCGCTGGAGAATACCCGGACCACAACCCTTGCTTCCGCAGACCTGATAAAGTTCCTCGAGGCGACCGGGCATTCACCCCGGATCACCGCCGTCACGGGGGAACTACCCCGCATTGCCCGAATGACGATCTGATTGCATTCCCACCGCTGGCAACCCATTTATTCATGTGAATTTCCGCGACGAGCGAGGACAAATGGCGCAAATTGGCGAAACGACAATGACGGCTGACGCGCTGGTCGCGGACACGACCACGCAAACTTTCGTCAAAGACGTCATAGAAGCGTCCAAGCAGCAGCCCGTGCTGGTGGACTTCTGGGCGCCCTGGTGCGGACCCTGCAAACAGCTCACGCCGATCCTGGAAAAGGTTGTGCGCGCGGCCAAGGGCAAGGTGAAGCTCGTCAGGATGAATATCGACGAGCACCCGGCGATCCCCGGCCAGATGGGAATCCAGTCGATTCCTGCGGTGATCGCTTTCTCCAACGGCCAGCCGGTCGACGGCTTCATGGGCGCGTTGCCAGAAAGCCAGGTCACCGGTTTCATCGAGCGCGTGCTGAAAGAACCCTTGGGTGGCGAGGAGGGCGCCGACCTGCTCAAGGCCGCCGACGCAGCGCTTGCCCAGGGCGATGTCTCCGGCGCGGCCGGCCTTTATGCGCAGGTGCTGGCGAAAGAGCCGGAGAACGTTGCGGCGCTCGCCGGGGTCGTGCGTTGCTATGTGCTGACTGGCGCGCTCGATCAGGCCAAGCAGACGCTGGCGTTGATCCCGGAAGCCAAACAAAACGATTCCGCGGTAGCCGCGGCCCGCGCCGCCTTGGAGCTGGCCGAACAAGCCAAAGCGGTCGGTCCGGTGGCCGAGCTTGAGCAGAAGGTTGCGGCCAATCCTGCCGACCATCAGGCGCGATTCGATCTCGCGGTGGCGCTGAACGCGAAAGGCAGGCGGGCCGACGCGGCCGAACACTTGTTGAGCATCGTCAAGCGTGACCGCAAATGGAATGACGACGCCGCGCGCAAGCAGCTCGTGCAATTCTTCGACGCCTGGGGAGCAGTTGATCCGGCCACCGTCGAGGGCCGCAAGCGGCTCTCGTCGATTCTGTTTGCATAACAGCTTCGAGATATAACGGCGGAGCGGATGCGATGCCGATGAACGCAGAATATCGCGGACCAGGAGATCTTCCCGAGGTCATCCCGGTCTTCCCGCTGCCCGGCGCCCTGCTGCTGCCGCGCGGCCAGCTCCCGCTCAACATCTTCGAGCCGCGCTATCTCTCCCTGGTCGACGACGCGCTGCGCGACGGCCACCGGCTGATCGGCATGATCCAGCCGGACGAGGCGCATCCTGTGAACGAGGAGAGGCCGCATCTTTACCGGATCGGCTGCGCCGGCCGCATCACCCAGATTGCCGAAACCGGCGATGGCCGCTACGTGCTGCAGCTCACCGGCGTCGCGCGCTTTCGCGTGCAGGAGGAACTGGCCGGCGAAACCGCATATCGGCGCTGCAAGGTTTCCTTCGAGCCTTTCGTTGGCGATTTCATCGCGCGCAAGGGCGAGCAGGAGGTCGACCGCGAAGGATTGCTCAAGGCGCTGACGGCATTCCTGCAAGCCAATAATCTGAAGGCGGATTGGGAAGGGATCGAAAATGCGCCCAACGAAGCGCTGGTCAATGCTCTGGCGATGATGTCGCCTTATGGCGCGGCTGAGAAGCAGGCGTTGCTGGAGGCGCCGGACCTGAAGACCCGCGCCGAAGTACTGGTGGCGCTCACCGAGATTGAGCTGGCCAAAACCGGATCGTCGGACGAAACTCCATTGCAATAACGAGAAGGACAGCCATGACGACGACACCGCCAGACCGCCCGCTGGGCGCCATTGACCGCAAGCTGCTGGAGATCCTGGTCTGTCCGCTGACCAAGAGCACGCTGGAATATGACGCGGAAAAGCAGGAGCTGATCTCGCGCGCGGCCAAGTTGGCCTATCCGATCCGCGACGGCATTCCAATCATGTTGCCGGAAGAAGCGCGCAAGCTGGAAGGCTGAAAAAAAGCCCCGGGGCAGACCGGGGCGTTAACAAGGCGGGGCCAGAACGGGGGTCTTTGCCCGCGCGCATTGGACCGCCCGTCCATGACAGGCATGCGACACTTTTTCGGGGTATCCCCGTAGCTTTTTAGGGAAAAGAGAAGGCTACAACGCCTCGCCGCGCAAAAGCTTCGGCACGTCGCCGACCAATCCCGCCGCTTCACGGATGAAGAGCTGCTTGAGCGCCGGCGCGCGATCGACGAGGCCCAGGCCGAGGTCACGGACCGCGCGCAGGATATCCGAGCGGTTGGAGAAAAGGCGGTTGAGTCCATCGGTCGCGATTCCCATCGCCATGGTGTCGAACCGCCGCCAGCGCTGGTAATGTTCGAGCACGCCGGCGCCGCCGGGATCGAGGCCAAGCCGCGCCGCATCGACGATCGCCTCCGCCAGCGCGGCGATATCCTTCAGGCCCATGTTCAAGCCCTGCCCGGCAATCGGGTGGATGACGTGAGCGGCATCGCCGACCAGCGCGATCCGCTCGGCGACAAAAGAACGCGCGACCGCCAGCCCAAGTGGAAAGGCGCGGCGCGGGCCTTGCGCTTTGATCTCGCCGAGATGCAGACCAAAGCGCCGTTCCAGCTCGAGGTGAAATTCTTCGTCATTGAGCGCGATGATGCGTTCAGCCTCGCGCGTCTCTTCGGTCCAGACGAGCGACGATCGGCGGCCCTTCAATGGCAGGATGGCGAAAGGCCCGGCGGGAAGGAAATGCTCTTCCGCGCGGCCGTGATGATCGCGCTCATGCGCCACGGTCGTGACGATACCGGATTGTCCATAGTCCCATCCGTGGGTGGCGATGCCGGCGTGCTCGCGGATCGCCGAACGCGCCCCGTCGGCGCCAACCAGCAGGCGCGCTGAAATATCCGCGCCATTGGAAAGCGCGACCTCGATGTGATGCGAGTTAGCCGACGGCAGCGAGAATCCCGTCACCGACGCGGCCTGCATTTCGACGCCGGTTTCCTTCGCCTTCTCCAACAACGCGCGCATCAGCGGCCCATTCTCTATCATGTGGGCGAAGGGCTCCTCATGCGCGACTTCGCCGGCGAAGGAGAGAAAGGCCGGCCGCACCGCATCCTCCAGCCGGCTGTCGGTCACCACCATGTCGAGGATCGGCTGCGCTTCGTCCGCCACCTGTTCCCACACGCCGATGGTCTGAAACAGGCGCCGGGCCGCGGCGGCAATGGCGGAGGCTCGGGTATCGGCCATGTGGGCACGCGCAAAAGCCGGATCGGCAATCGTCACCGCAAAGCTTTCGCCGAGCGCCTGGCGCAAAGCGATGCCGAGCGCGAGGCCGGCGAAGCCGCCCCCGCCCACCAGGACGTCGATTTGCTCTCTATTGCCTGCCGTCATTATGCGCTCAATATAGGATGATTACCGGGCGCCGCGAAGGCGCCCTCGTTTCAGGCAAGCCCCGCATGTCCGCTATCCAGGACCTTCTCACGCTGCTTGATCTCGAACAGCTCGAAATGAACATGTTTCGCGCCCGCTCGCCGGAGACGACGTGGCAGCGGGTATTCGGCGGACAGGTGATCGGCCAGGCGCTGGTTGCAGCCTGCCGTACGGTGGACGGCAGGCCGCCGCATTCGCTGCATGCCTATTTCCTGCTGCCGGGCGATCCGAAGGTGCCGATTGTCTACGAGGTGGACCGGTTGCGCGACGGCAAGAGCTTCTCCACCCGGCGGGTGATAGCGATCCAGCACGGCCGTCCGATTTTTTCCATGGCGGCGTCATTTCATTCCGACGAGGAAGGTTTCGAGCATCAGGCCAAGATGCCGGATGTGCCGGACCCGGACGCGCTGCCAAGCGAGTCCGAGGTCAAACAAACCTTCATGCGGATGCTGCCGGATCCGGTGCGCCGTTATTACGAGCGCGAGCGGCCGATCGAGCTGCGGCCGGTGGAATTCGAGCGTTACTTCGCGAAAAAATTCGAGGATGCGCGCTTCAATGTCTGGATCCGCGCTACCGGGAAACTGCCGGACGATACCGCGATCCACCGTTGCGTGCTGGCTTACGCCAGCGACATGACCCTGCTCGACTCCTCATTGATACCGCATGGTCATTCGGTGTTCGAAAAAGAGATCATGGCCGCGAGCCTCGATCACGCCTTGTGGATTCACCGGCCGTTCCGCGCCGACGATTGGCTGCTCTATGCGCAAGACAGCCCGAATACGGGCGGCGGGCGGGGATTTTCCCGCGGCTTGATCTTCACCCAAAGCGGTCAACTGATCGCCTCGGTGGCGCAGGAAGGGCTCATCCGCCTGCGGCGGACGACGGGCTGATTGCCCATACGCAGAGCGCTACGGCGCGAAAGCGGGCATTTTTCTGCGGATAATTTAAGCACATTGCTGCCGTTTCGGGCACTGCCCGGCGGTGGTCCGACGCGTTGGAAAATCGCGAAAACCAAGCCCGGACAAGCTCTTACCGCGCAGCATCGGTCCCGGCATGAAGCTTGAAGAAGAGCCGGCAGCGTCGCCGGGACGCTGGGTCCGAACCTGCACGGTTCGTCGACCTTCGCTATCGTTTGACCGGCGAAAAAAGGAGAGCCGGTCATGAAGCTCATTATTGCGATCATCAAACCTTTCAAACTCGACGAAGTGCGCGATGCGCTCACCGCCATCGGCGTACACGGAATGACCATTGCCGAGGTCAAAGGCTATGGCCGCCAGAAGGGCCACACGGAAATTTATCGCGGCGCCGAATACGCCGTGCATTTCCTGCCCAAGGTGCGCATCGAAGTAGCGGTTCCGGACGACCAGGCCGACCGCGTCATCGACGCGATTACGGCGGCGGCGAAAACCGGACAGATCGGCGACGGCAAGATCTTCGTCACCGATATCTCGCGCGCCGTGCGCATCCGCACCGGCGAGACCAACAATGACGCGTTGTAACAAGCAATCTGGCAGAGGGGGAGACATCAAATGACGACACGGGCGTCACGCACGGCAATCGCTCTGGCGAGTGCCGCCATCGCGACCATGGCCGCATCGCCGGCCTTGGCGCAGGGATCGAAGATCGATGCCGCCGACACGGCCTGGATGATTGTCGCGACGGGATTCGTGCTGATGATGACGCTTCCCGGCCTGGCCTTGTTCTACGCCGGCATGGTGCGCAAGAAGAACGTGCTGGCCACCCTGGCGCAAAGCCTGGCGGCGGCGGGCATCTGTTCGCTGCTCTGGTTCGCTGTGGCTTATTCGCTGGCCTTCAGCGGCGACGGCGCGGTGATCGGCACTTTCGATCGCCTATTCCTCAACGGCATCGGCATGGAGACGACGCATCCGGCCGCAGCCACCATCCCCGAAATTCTGTTTGTACTTTATCAAATGACTTTTGCGGTGATCACCGTCGCCCTGGTGGCGGGATCGGTAGCGGACCGTATGCGCTTCGGCGCCTTCATCTGGTTCGCGGCCGGCTGGCTACTGCTGGTCTATGTGCCGCTCGCGCATTGGGTCTGGGGCGGCGGCTTCCTGCAGACGGCGGGCCTCCTGGATTTCGCCGGCGGCACAGTGGTGCATCTCAACGCGGGCGTAGCGGGTCTCGTCGCCGCCTATGTCCTCGGAGCACGGCGCGGCTACGGCACGGAGAATCTCGCGCCTTATGATTTGTCGCTGGCGGTGATCGGCATCGGCCTTCTTTGGGTCGGCTGGTTCGGCTTCAACGGCGGCTCGGCGCTTGGCGCCAATTCGCGCGCCGTCTTCGCGATCGCCTCCACCCATCTCGCCGCTTGCGCCGGTGCGATGACCTGGATGTTTCTGGAGTGGTGGACGCGCGGCAAGCCCTCGGTGCTCGGCATGATCTCCGGCGCCGTCGCCGGGCTCGGCACGATTACGCCGGCTTCGGGTTTCGTGCTGCCGTGGCAAGGCGCGGTGATCGGCGTGATCGCAGGCGGCGTATGCTTCTGGGCCTGCACCAAGCTGAAGCAGAAGCTCGGCTATGACGACTCGCTCGACGTGTTCGGCGTGCATGGTGTTGGCGGCTTCACCGGAACCATGCTCACCGGCGTTTTTGCCGCCGGGGCGATTTCCGCAACCGCGGATTCGCCGGGTGGCTTGCCTGGGCTGCTCGAAGGAAATCCCGGCCAGGTGCTGACGCAGGCTTATGGCGTCGTCGTCACGATCGTTTGGGCCGGAGCCATCACCTGGGGCTTGCTGCGGGTGATTGACCTGTTCTCGCCGCTGCGCGTGGCCCAGCAGCAGGAGATCGAAGGGCTGGACATCAGCCAGCACGGCGAAGCCTTGCAATAGGCCTCGTTTTTTCCAGCAAATTCGCCTCGCGCCCGGTCCTTCAAAGGCCGGGCGCGATGCGTTTTGCCCAAGACATGTGCAAGCGTTAATCAGGGGTTAAGAAGCTGCCCAAGGATTAAGCGGCGGTTGCCCGCCTTTGGGCGTCACCGGCTTCCCGCATGGCCGCTCGGGGCCGGCCTAAATCAAATCTTCCTGGAATCGCAAGCGCTTAGATCCATATTCGCCAAGTGGCACGGGGCTTGATTATGACAACCCGGCATTTGTGTCCGCGGAGCGTTTTTCCGCGTTCCAAGCTCAGCTGAGTTGCCTGGCTGCATCAGGCAGTACGAGCGCAGGGGGTTCGAACCCATGAAAATTGTCATGGCCATCATCAAGCCATTTAAGCTCGACGACGTCCGCGATGCTCTCACCTCCATCGGTGTGCACGGCATGACCGTCACCGAAGTGAAGGGCTACGGCCGTCAGAAGGGCCATACTGAAATCTATCGCGGCGCCGAATATTCCGTGAGCTTCCTGCCGAAGCTCAAGATTGAAGTCGCGGTCGGATCCGAGCAAGTCGATAACGTCGTCGAAGCGATCATCACCGCAGCGAAAACCGGTCAGATAGGCGACGGCAAAATCTTCATTCTCGGTCTCGATCACGCCGTGCGAATCCGCACCGGCGAAGCCGATGCCGCGGCTCTTTGATCCCGCACCCATAACGTATCGCGAATAGGAGTTTGGACCATGACGGTGAACCTTAACTACCGCGCGGGACTAGGGCTGGCTGCTCTTGCCGCCGGTGTCCTGCTGTCGGACATAGGGCTTGCGCAAGAAGCGCCAGCCGCGGCGCCGGCCCCGCCGACCTTCAACAAGGGCGACAACACCTGGATGCTCGTCTCCACGGTGCTCGTTCTGATGATGACCATTCCCGGCCTCGCCCTGTTCTACGGCGGTTTGGTCCGCTCCAAGAACATGCTCTCGGTGCTCGCGCAGGTTTTTTACGTCGTATGCATCGTGGTGCTGATCTGGGTGCTCTACGGCTACAGCCTCGCCTTCACCGGCGGCTCGGCCTTTATCGGGGGGTTTTCAAAAGCTTTCCTGGCGGGCGTGACGCCTGACTCGCAGGCGGCGACCTTCTCCGTCGGCGTCACCATCAACGAATTCATCTACATCGCCTTCCAGATGACTTTCGCGGCCATCACCCCTGCCCTGATCGTCGGCGCCTTTGCCGAACGCATCAAGTTCTCGGCGGTCGTGCTGTTCATCCCGCTGTGGGTGACTTTCGTCTACTTCCCGATCGCGCACATGGTCTGGTATTGGGCCGGGCCCGATGCCATCGACGCAGCTGCGAAGGCTCTCGCTGCTGCGTCCGATCCGGCGGCCAAGACGGCTGCGCAGGAAGCGCTCGACGCGGTCATGGCCGAGGCCGGCCTGGTGTTCCAGTGGGGCGCCATCGACTTCGCAGGCGGCACCGTCGTGCACATCAATGCCGGCATTGCCGGCCTGGTCGGCGCGCTCATGATCGGCAAGCGCATCGGTTACGGCAAGGAGCTGATGGCTCCGCACTCGCTGACGATGTCCATGATCGGCGCCTCGCTGCTCTGGGTCGGCTGGTTCGGCTTCAATGCCGGTTCCAACCTCGAAGCCACCGGCGGGGCGGCGCTTGCAATGATCAACACCTTCGTGGCCACCGCTGCGGCGGCCATGTCCTGGATGTTCGTCGAATGGGCGGCCAAGGGTAAGCCTTCGTTGCTCGGCGCCTTGTCCGGATGCGTTGCCGGCCTGGTCGCGGTGACGCCTGCGGCCGGTTTCTCCGGGCCGATGGGCGCGATCGTGCTTGGCCTGATCGCCGGAGCGGTGTGCTTCTTCTTCTGCACCACAGTGAAGAACGCGCTCGGCTACGACGACTTGCTTGACGTCTTCGGCGTGCACTGCATCGGCGGCATCATCGGCGCCCTGCTCACCGGTATCCTGGTGAATCCTGCGCTCGGCGGCGCGGGCATCATGGATTACACCGTCGGCAAGATCGCCGAATACGACATGGTCACGCAGATGTGGGCGCAGTTCAAAGCTGTGCTGACGACGCTGATCTGGTCGGGAGGCGGATCGTTCGTCCTCTTCTGGCTCGTGAACCTCTTGGTCGGGCTCCGCGTCACGGTCGAGGAAGAGCGTGAAGGCCTCGACATCTCCGAGCATGGAGAGCGCGCCTACACGATGTAAGAGTTACGGTTTGGGGCAGCTTCCCGGCGCCGCCCCTTGCCGTCGAGAGGCCCCGGCTCACGCCGGGGCCTCTTGCTTTTTGCGGCCCGCTTTGTCGATGGTTAATCGCGTCTTAACCCGGCCCTCCTATGCTGGCTTTTCGCGGCCGGGGCCCTGTTCCAGTGTTCGTTGCGATGACCAAGTCAGACGTGTCTGCTTTGCCCGCGTCCGGGCCCCCCGATGCGCGCTCGCCCTTTGCGCGGCTCAACGACCTGTTGGCCAATGCGAAGCCGGGCAAGCCGCCGATCGCGCTGTCCGTCGGAGAGCCGCAGCATGCCATTCCGAGTTTCGTCGGTCCGGTGCTGGCCGCGCATCTTGCCGACTTCGGTCGCTACCCGGCCAATCGCGGCATCGATCCTTTTCTCGCGGCGGCCGCGGCATGGCTCGGGCGGCGTTTCAAGCTCAACCGGCCGGTCGATCCCCACCATGAAGTGCTGGTGCTGAACGGCACGCGCGAGGGGCTTTTTCTCGGCGCCATCACCGCCCGGCAATGGGTCGGCAAGCGCGGCGGCCGACCGGCGATCCTTATTCCCAATCCTTTCTATGCAGCCTATGCCGCGGGCGCGATGGCGGCGGACTGCGAAGCGGTCTATCTGCCGACGACAAAACAAACCGGTTTCCTGCCCGACCTCGACGCGCTCTCCGACGAGCTCTTGTCGCGCACGGTCGTCTTCTATCTCGCATCGCCGTCAAACCCGCAGGGCGCGGTGGCGGATCTGAAATATCTGACGCGGCTCTGCGCGCTGGCGCGCCGCTTCGGCTTCGTGATCTTCGCCGACGAATGCTATTGCGAGATCTATGGCAACCGCGCACCGGCGGGAATGCTGGAAGCGGCGGGCTCGGACTTTGCCAATGTGGTTGTTTTCCACTCGCTCTCGAAACGCTCGAACATGCCAGGCCTGCGCGTCGGTTTCTGCGCCGGCGACCGGCGTTTCCTTGCGCGCTTCATCGAGTTGCGCAACGTCGCCGCGCCGCAGGTGCCGGTGCCCGCGCAATATGTCGGCATCGCCGCCTATAACGACGAGGCCCATGTGCAGGAGAACCGCCGCCTTTATGCGCAGAAATTCGATCTCGCCGACCAGATCATCGGCGATCGCTATGGCTGCCAGCGTCCCGACGGCGGATTCTTCCTGTGGCTCGACGTCTCCAGCCACGGCGCCGACGAGGCGGTGACGCTGAAGCTTTGGCGCGATGCCGGGCTGCGGGTTATTCCCGGGCGCTATCTCGCGCGCGATCAGGCGGACGGCAGTAATCCCGGCGCGGGCTATATCCGCGTCGCGCTGGTCCACGACAATGAAACCACGGCCGAGGCGCTGCATCGCCTTGTGGCCGTACTCGGCTGACGGTGGCGCTGATGTCAGTCATCGAACGCGGCCTCGATAGCCTGGCGGTCATTTCCGACCATTGCAACGAGGTGCTGCGCCGCCGGTTCCGGGAACTGGCCGGCTTGGCCCTGATCGCGCTCGCTTTCACCGGCGCGACCGCCCTTGCCACCTGGTCGGTGCAGGACCCGAGCCTGAGCCACGCCACCAATGCACCGGTTCGCAATATGGTGGGCATGCAGGGCGCCATCGCAGCTGATTTGCTGATGCAGCTGATTGGTCTGGCGTCCACTTTGCTGGTGCTGCTGGTGGCGATCCTCGGCTGGCGGCTGGTCAGCCATCGTCCGCTTTATCGCGAACGCTGGCGTTTGCTCTTTTGGCTCGTGGCAGCGGTCTTCGCCGCCGCCTTTGTTTCCTGCCTGCCGCGCACGGCTGCCTGGCCGCTGCCGACCGGTCTGGGAGGCGTGATCGGTGATGCGATCTTGCGCGTTCCGGCTTTTTTCTTTGGGCCGATCTCCGGCGTGACGCGTGTGGTCTTGGCCGGCACGACCGGCGCGCTGGCGCTGATGGCCTTTGTTGTTGCCGCGGGCATGTTCTGGCGCGATCCCGACGCCGAGCAAGGCGAGCGCGGCGAGCGGAGGGAATATATCGAGGACGAGGAGCGCACCTCGATCTCGCTTGGCTGGCTGGTGCATGGGCTCCTGAGCCTGAAGACGCGGCTGCGGCTGCTGTTTGCGGAACGATCGGCACCGTCATCCGCGCGGACCGCGGTGGCGCGAGCGCGGCTTGAACCGCGCTTTGATCCCAATGAGATCGACGAGGACATCGACGAAGAGTCGGAAGACGAGGCGGGAGAGCAGGCCGCGCCCCGCCGCAAGCGGGCACGCGCCCGTCCGGCAGCGCGGCGGAGCTCCGGCGGCTATGTGCTTCCCTCGCTCAATCTGTTGAGTGCGCCGCGCGCGTCCGAGCGCTCGACGCTCAGCAGCAGCGAGATCGAGGAAAACGGCCGTGCGCTGGAGAGCGTGCTGGGGGATTTCGGCGTGCGCGGCGAGATCATCAATGCCCGCCCGGGACCGGTGGTCACGCTCTATGAGCTCGAGCCGGCGCCGGGCATCAAATCGTCACGCGTGATCGGACTTTCGGACGACATCGCCCGCTCCATGAGCAAGCTGTCCGCCCGCGTCGCCGTCGTGCCGGGCCGCAATGCGATCGGCATCGAGCTGCCCAACCCGATGCGCGAAAAGGTCTACCTGCGCGAGCTGCTCGACGATGACGATTACGCCGACACCTCGGCCAAGCTGCCGCTCTGCCTTGGTAAGACCATCGGCGGAGAAAGCGTGATCGTCGACCTCACCCGCATGCCGCATCTGCTCATCGCAGGTACCACCGGCTCCGGCAAATCGGTCGCTATCAACACCATGATCCTAAGCCTGGTCTATCGCTTCAAGCCCGACCAGTGCCGCCTGATCATGGTCGATCCGAAGATGCTCGAGCTCTCCGTCTATGACGGCATTCCGCATCTGCTCACGCCGGTGGTGACCGATCCCAAGAAGGCGGTGGTTGCGCTGAAATGGGCGGTGCGCGAGATGGAAGAGCGCTACAAGAAAATGTCCAAGCTCGGCGTGCGCAACATTGACGGATATAACGCGCGTGTCGCCGAGGCGCAGGCCAAGGGCGAGCAGCTGACCCGCACCGTGCATACCGGCTACGACAAGGAATCCGGCGAGGCGATCTACGAGAAGGAAGAGTTGGAACTCGACTTCCTGCCCTATCTTGTCGTGATCGTCGACGAAATGGCCGACCTGATGATGGTCGCCGGCAAGGACATTGAAGGGGCGATCCAGCGGCTGGCGCAGATGGCGCGCGCCGCCGGCATCCATGTCGTCCTCGCCACCCAGCGCCCGTCGGTCGACGTCATTACCGGCACGATCAAGGCTAACTTCCCGACCCGCATCTCCTTCCAGGTCACCTCCAAGATCGACAGCCGCACGATTTTGGGCGAGCAAGGCGCCGAGCAGCTGCTTGGCCAGGGCGACATGCTCTATATGGCCGGCGGCGGGCGGATCAGCCGCGTGCACGGCCCGTTTGTCTCGGACGAAGAAGTCGAGAAGGTTGTGCGTCATCTGAAGGCGCAAGGGGTGCCGCAATATCTCGAGGCTGTCACCGCCGAGGACGACCTTGCCGAGGATGGCGCGGTGTTCGATGCCACCGGCATGGGCTCCGGCGACGCCACCGACCTCTATCAGCAGGCGGTGCAGATCGTGACCCGCGACCGCAAGGCCTCCACCAGCTATATCCAGCGGCGCCTGCAGATCGGCTACAATCGCGCCGCCTCGATCATGGAGCGGATGGAGCTGGAAGGGGTGGTCGGCCAGCCCAATCACGCCGGCAAGCGCGAAATCCTGGTGGAAGAGCCCTATTGAGTATTAGCCCTTCCGCCATTAAGTCGGCAAAATACGGGTGAAGCCGCGAAATCGCCACAGGCGGTCGCTAGCGGATAACGTAAAGCCTGAACTGGAGTGGCATATGGCGGCGGTGGGCCGGGCGGCCTTTCTTGGGGCACTGATCTGGATCTCGGCTCCCACGCTGACCTTCGCGCAATCTTGGCCTGCCACACTCGTGGCGCAGACCGATCCGGCGCGTCCGCAAACCAAAGCCGATCCCGCGCGTTCGAAGCCGACGACGACGGGGCAAGCCGCCGCACCCAGCGGCGCCAAGGCCAGAAAGCCCGGCGAGACCCTCGCGCTCGATGAGAACCAGCGCTCGCTGATCGACCGCATCAGCCTTTACCTGTCCACCATCAGTACCTTGGTCGGTGATTTCGTGCAGGTCGGACCGGACGGCACCAAATCCGCAGGCCAGTTTTACATCTTCAAGCCCGGCCGCGTTCGCTTCGAATACAATCCGCCGAATCCCATCGACATCACTGCCGACGGACGGCTCGTCTCCGTTCGCAACCGCAAGCTCGATACCCAGGACCTTTTCCCGCTGTCGCAGACGCCGTTGCGTTTCCTTTTGTCGGAGCGCATCGACCTGCGGCGCGAGACCAATATCGTTGGCGTGTATGCCGACGACATCTTCGCCACCGTCGTGATCGAGGAGAAGCAGCCGCTGGTCGGCACCAACCGGTTGATGATGATGTTCGACGCCAAGAATTTGCAGCTCAAGCAGTGGACGGTTACCGACGCCCAAGGTTTCGACACCACCGTGGCGGTTTCCAATCTCGACCCCTCGACGCGGCCCGACCCGGCGATTTTCACGATCAACACCAGCAGCAACAAGAATTAGCTCCCCTCCTTCGCGCCGCTTTCTGCCGGGCGCCGGCACGACGATGCAGCTTTCGATCACGACCTGGAACGTCAATTCAGTGCGCTTTCGGATCAATCTGGTGGCGCGCTTCATCAAAGCCGCCCGCCCGGACGTATTATGCCTGCAGGAAACGAAATGCCCGGACGACAAGTTTCCGCTCAAGCGCTTTAAGCGGCTTGGTTATGAGAACGTCGCTCTGAACGGACAGAAGGGCTATCACGGCGTGGTGGTGCTCTCCCGCCTGCCGTTCGAATCCTTCAGCATCCAGAATTTCTGCGGCAAGACGGACTGCCGCCATATCTCAGCCGTGCTCGGCGAGCGGGCGGGGCTGCGCGACCCGGTGACGGTGCATAATTTTTATGTGCCCGCAGGCGGCGATATTCCAGATCCCGATCTCAATCCGAAATTCGAACATAAGCTTTCCTTCCTTGACGAGTTACGCGCCTGCACGACGCTGCGCTGTGACGACAAGAACCGCGCCATTCTGGTGGGAGATCTCAACGTCGCGCCGCTCGAACATGACGTCTGGAGTCACAAGCAGATGATCCGCGTCGTTTCGCACACACCGGCGGAATGCGAGAAGCTGACCGACCTTCAGAAGATCGGCAACTGGTTCGATCCGATGCGGCATTTCGTGCCGGAGCCGGAGAAGCTTTACACTTGGTGGAGCTACCGCGCGCCCGATTGGGAGAGCGCAAATAAAGGCCGCCGGCTCGACCACATCTGGACTTCACCGGCGCTGGCAGATCGCGTGGGCGGCATCAAGATCGCCAAGGAAGCCCGCGGCTGGGCCCAACCGTCAGACCATGTACCGGTGACCCTGACGGTTGACGTGTAAGCTGCGGGCGTGCCCGCCCCTTACTTCTCGGTCTTTCCCTCCAGGCCTTCACGCGCATCCTGCATTTCGCGCGTCCATTGGTCGGTGCGCTCCGCCATCGCGTCGCGCAACTTCCGCGCCGTCTCGGGATAACCTTCCAGCATTTTCAGAAACAATCCGCGCGAGACTCGGATGACGGTGGAAGGCTCCAGCGCGGTGGCGGTAACGAGCCGTTTGGTCGGCGTGATCATCGCGAGTTCGCCAAGGAGTGTGCCGGGCCCGGCTGTGATTCCCTCGGCTTCGCCTTCGGCGCGATGCGGCACCAAGCTGAAGGAACCGTCCTGGACCACATAGCCGGAGTCGGCCGCATCGCCGGCAGAGAACAGCACCTCTCCCGGATGCACGAAACGGCTTTCCGACCCGATAGCGAGGATGCGCAACGCGGCGCGGCCGAGGACGGCTAGCGTTGGCACCCGTTCAAAGACAGCGATATCGTCCTCAATAGTCACCAAGCCCTACCAGTCTGCTTTGAAAACATGAGACGGCGCTGGCGTCTTGCCTGCGCATGATCCTATCGGAAAACCGGTTGCCACTCTTAGGAGCCACGCGTTACGGCACGAGCTTATAGCCGCCGACTTCGGTCACCAGGATGGATGGATTTGCCGCATCCTTCTCGATCTTTTGCCGCAGGCGATAGATGTGGGTTTCGAGCGTATGCGTGGTGACGCCGGAGTTATAGCCCCAAACATCCTGGAGCAGCGTTTCCCGCGACATCGGCGTCTGCCCGGCGCGATAGAGAAAGCGCAGGATCGCGGTTTCCTTCTCGGTAAGACGGATCTTCTGCCCCTTGGTGTTGAGCAAGATCTTGGAGCTGGGACGGAAGCTGTAGGGACCGATGGTAAAGACGGCGTCCTCGCTCGCCTCGTGCTGACGCAGCTGCGCCCGGATGCGCGCCAGCAGCACCGCGAAGCGGAACGGTTTGGTGACGTAATCATTGGCGCCGCTTTCCAGCCCGAGGATGGTGTCGGAATCGGTGTCGTGCCCGGTCAGCATGATGATCGGAGCCTTGAAGCCGTCCTTGCGCAGGATTCGGACGACCTCCCGGCCATCAATATCCGGCAGGCCGACGTCCATGATGACAAGGTCGATCTGCTCGGTTTTCGCCGCGTCCACCGCTTTGGTCCCGCTATCGACCGGCAGCGCTTCGAATTCGTCATGCAGCGCGATCTGCTCCACCAAGGTCTGGAGCAGATCGGCGTCGTCGTCGACGATCAGGATTTTGCGGGCATTCGGCATTGATGATGGCCCGAGCCACGGCCTCCTAAAAAGCACCAGCCGTCTGCGGCAAGGCCGGTCCCGGACGGCCCGCCGTAAAAACAGCCCCTCAAATCACCCAGCACATAAACCTTTTTGCCGCAAAATCCGGCAAATCGAATTCCGCTTCCAATTAGCATAGCGGTGGCTTTCCAAAGTAGAAACATTCGAGACAAAAGTGCAAGCGGGAACTAGGCTTTAGGCTTGGCCCACAGCCGAAGATATGCGCAATGATATGCAGGACATTATCCTCCCCATCATCTACGTCCGGCGACGCCCAGGGTTCCGCACCCAGGGCTGGCTGATGGCCGGCGGCAACCAGATTCTGGTCGCTATCGGACGTACCGGCATTCTGGCGAACAAACGCGAAGGTGATGGCGGCACCCCGCGCGGTCGTTTTCGGCTGGTGCGGCTGTGGTGGCGGGCCGACCGGGCGCCCCGGCCCCGAACGCTCCTGCCTGTCCGCCGCATCGGCAGGCACGACGGCTGGAGCGAGGATCCCAAGGGACGTCTCTATAACCGCCCCATCCGGATTCCCGACAAAGCCCCGGGGGAACGCTTGTGGCGGCAGGATGGGCTCTATGACTTCATCATCGAGCTCGACCACAACACCCGCCCGCGGGTGGCCGGCCGCGGCAGCGCGGTGTTTATTCACGTGGCGCGGGAAGGATTTATGCCGACCGCCGGCTGTGTGGCGCTGCCGGCGCCGCGGCTGCAGAGTTTGCTGGAACGGGTCGGGCCGAGAACCAGGATCGTGATCGAGTAACCGCCGGTCAGCCCTTGCCGGTGCCCCAGCGTGTCCCTATGCGCTCCTGCATCTTGGCGCTGTCCTCGAAGCTCTTCTGCACGGTCTCAGCGCCGTCCGCCAGCGTATCGACGACGCCCTCTTGTTTCCGGCGTCTGCGTGTTGCCGACTTTCTCGCCGGCGCCTTGCGCGCTTTGGACTTGCGCGCGGTCTTTTTCCCGCTAGCTTTGCGGGCGAGCGATTTCCGTTTGATTCTTGTCTTTGCTTTGGTCCGGCTTTTCGCGCTTGTCTTGCGTGCTTTGGCCATGTGTTCCTCCCATCGGTCACCGCCACACTACGGGTTCTTTCCGCGATTTCAATCGAGGACGCCACGGCTAATCGCGCGCTCCAAAAATAGCGGTGCCGACACGGACATGCGTCGCGCCGAACTGCACCGCGATCGCGAAATCCGCGCTCATTCCCATCGACAACAGTCTCAGACCATTGCGCCGGGCGATTTTCGCGGTTAGCGCGAAATGCGGCGCCGGCGCCTCCTCGATTGGCGGAATGCACATCAGGCCGGAAATCTCCAGCCCATAGTCCTCGCGGCAGGCGCGCAGAAAAGCATCGGCCTGTTCCGGCGGCACGCCGGCCTTCTGCGGCTCTGCGCCGGTATTGATTTCGGCGAACAGCAGCGGGCGCCGATTTTGGAGCGCGATCTCCTTGGCCAAGGCCGCGCACAGGCTCGGGCGGTCGACGGTGTGGATCGCGTCGAACAGCGCCACCGCCTCCTTTGCCTTGTTGGATTGCAGCGGCCCGATCAGGTGCAGTTCGATGTCAGGGTGCTCGGCTTTCAGCGCCGGCCATTTCGCCTTCGCCTCCTGCACCCGGTTTTCCCCGAACACTTTCTGCCCGGCGGAAATCATCGGTTCTATCGCCCCCGGTTGAAAGGTTTTAGAAACGGCAATCAAGGTTACCGGCTGAGGCGCGTTGGAGCCCGCGCGGGCGCGCTCGATCTCCGCCCGCACTTTCAAAAGTCCTGATGCAGAATCAAAGGGTTCGATCATGACTGGCTGTCATCACAACTTGCGGTATCGGTAAAAGTTTAGAGGTCGCACGAAACCGGCTTTCACCCTTGCCCGGTTACCTTGTCTGGATTCGGGATTAACATGACCACTGAATCCTCCGATACAAGCAAACAACCTGCCAAGCCGCTTCTGGGCATCCGCCTGCGGCTGATGCTGCTCGCGCTGCTTGCGCGAGGCGCTTTCCAAGATCACCAGAGGCGAAGCGGATTTCCCGGCACGCTATATGGCGGCGAGGAATTCTCATTGCTGCTGCCGGGCGCCGGCGTGGAAAAGGCGATGCTTATTGCCGAGCGGCTGCGCCGCACCGTGGAAAGCCTAAGCTTCACCAATACGGAATCGCCATGGGGCTTTGTCACGGTCAGCGTTGGCGTCGCCTCGCTTGTTCCGGAAAAGAACGAGACCGCCGAGAAGCTGGTGGAAGCGGCAGACGCCGGCCTCTATGCGGCCAAACATCGGGGCCGTAACACGGTCGTCGCCCACGAACCCGTGGCCCTGTCGCAAGCCTGCTGACGCGTTATCTCCCGGAGGACGGAGGCATTGCCGGCGATTCTGCTGGTTGCCACTGCTCCATGGCCTCACGGCTGGTCTTGTTCAGATGCACATGGGCGCCGACACGCTCGACCCATGCGCAGGGAATGAAATGATGCCGGCCGCCCGCCTTCGGGTCCGCCTTGGCAAGCTTGATGCGCTCACGGCCTTCCAGCTGGTCGACGATGCCGACATGCTTGCCGTCCGAGCCGACCACTTCCATGTGCTCCTTGATCTGCCTGCCGCTAGCCATGGCCGCCTCCCATCGATGCGCAGAAGCAACCGGCCGGGGGCAGGGAAGTTCCTGCGACCGGTTGACCATTTACGGGCTTTCGTGCTCCTTCGATCCGGGCCGGTAACCGACTGAAATGCCTGCGGTTCGATGCCGCGCGCAAAGCGCCTCCGCCCTGACGGAAATTTTGGGACGAGCACGGCAAGGTCAGCTTTGCCCTTGCCATGACGAGGATGACAGAGACGGAAAACCGCCCGACCGGGGCAACGGACAACCCGGAGATGGCAACGCCGCCGCGCGGCGTATCCCGGGCGGTTTCGTGGGACGCCTTCCTCTCGACCTATCTTCCGGCCTTCCTGCTGGCTTTGGGCACCGGCATCGTGCTGCCCGTCATTCCGGCGCTGGCGCAATCCTTCGAGGTCAGCTTCGGCGTCGCCTCGGGCGTGGTCACCGCTTTTCTGATCGGCAATCTCGCCGGCACGCTTCCGTCGGGCTGGCTGATCGACCGTTTTGGGCGCCGGCCCGTAATCATCGCGGGACCGCTGCTCACGGCTGCGACGTCGCTCCTGATCGTTTTCGCGGAATCCTTCACCCAGCTCCTGGTCCTTCGCTTTCTTGCCGGCTGCGCGGCGCAGATGTGGCTAATCGGCCGGCTCGCCGCTATTTCGCACGGCGCGGCTCCGGGCGAACGCGGGCGGCAGATCAGCTGGACCTTCGGCATGGACAGCGTGGGAAAGCTCGCGGGGCCGATGCTGGGCGGCTTGATCGCCACCGCCTGGGACATACGCGCTGCCTTTGTCGTTTACGGCACCCTCGCTTTGATCGCGCTCATTCCCACATTGTTGTTCGCCGAAAATACGCCGCGTCGCGTGCGGCAGGCCAAGGAAGAGACACCGCGCAAGCTGTCGCTGCGCGAGATCGTGCTGCCGCGGCTTCCCTATTTCGGCGTGGCGCTGTTCGCGGGCCTTGCGCGCGGGCCGATCTATTCCGGCATGCTCGATCTCTATGCGGCCTTCGCCTATCAGCTTGGTCCCACGCAGATCGCCTTCCTCGCCACCGGCGCGAACATCATCAACCTGCCGATCGCCTTTACCGCCGGCTGGATGATGGACCGCTTCGGGAGGAAGCGCACGATGGTGCCGGGCTTCGGCGGCGTGGCGCTCACGATGGCGGCGCTTGCGGTCTGCGCTTTCATCCCGCTGTCCTATGCCTGGTATGTCGGGCTGTTCTTCCTCGCGATCGCGGCGCAGGCGCTGACCGGCTCATCGATCCAGACCGTCGGCGCCGACGTCGCGCCGCCGGAAGCGCGCGGCATGTTCCTCGGCGTCTGGCGCCTGACCGGCCAGGGCGGCGCCACCTTGAGCCCGATCCTCTTTGCGGTGATCGCGGAGACTTTGGGCTACGGCTCGTCGTTCGTGTTTATCGCCGCCTCGGCCGCGGTGGTGACGATGCTGCTGGTGTTTTATGTGCCGGAGACAAGGACGAGGGGGTGAGGCGCAACGCGCCCCCGTTGACCCCGCCGCCCCTTTCGTGTTCCTACAAGCCGCCGGTAACCGCCAAAAACGCCTAAGATTCAATGGCCATTGACCGCTACAACGCCCGCGATGCCGAGCCGCGCTGGCAGAAGATTTGGGACGAAAGCGGCATCTTCGCCACGCAGAACGACGACCCGCGCCCGAAATACTACGTGCTGGAGATGTTCCCCTATCCGTCCGGGCGCATCCATATGGGGCACGTGCGCAACTACACCATGGGCGACGTGGTGGCGCGGGCCAAGCGCGCGATGGGCTATTCGGTGCTGCATCCGATGGGTTGGGACGCCTTCGGCATGCCGGCGGAAAACGCCGCGATGGCGTCAAAGAGCCATCCCAAGACCTGGACCTACGACAACATCGCCACGATGAAGAAACAGCTCCAGTCGATGGGGCTGTCGCTCGACTGGGCGCGCGAGCTCGCGACCTGCGACCCGAGCTACTACAAGCATCAGCAGAAGATGTTCCTCGACTTCCTGAACGACGGGCTGGTCGAGCGCAAGCAATCGAAGGTGAACTGGGATCCGGTTGACCAGACCGTGCTCGCCAATGAGCAGGTGATCGACGGCAAAGGCTGGCGTTCCGGCGCGCCGGTCGAGCAGCGCGTGCTGACGCAGTGGTTCTTCAAGATCAGCGACTATGCCGAAGACCTGCTCAACGCGCTCGATCAGCTCGACCGCTGGCCGGAAAAAGTCCGCGTCATGCAGAAGAACTGGATCGGCCGCTCCGAAGGCCTCCTGGTCCGCTTCATGCTCGATCCGAAAACCGCGCCGAACAACGAAAGCGAGCTGGAGATTTTCACCACCCGGGCGGACACCTTGTTCGGCGCGCGCTTTCTTGCCATTTCGCCAGATCACCCGCTGGCGCAGGCGGCCGCGGCGAAGGGCAAAAAGCTCGCGGCCTTCATCGCCGAATGCAAGCGCATGGGCACCTCGCAGGCGGAAATCGATACCGCGGAGAAGCTCGGCTACGACACCGGCATCAAGGCGATTCATCCCTTCGACGAAAAATGGAAGCTGCCGGTTTACGTCGCCAATTTCATCCTGATGGAATACGGCACCGGTGCGATCTTCGGCTGCCCGGCGCATGACCAGCGCGATCTCGACTTCGTCGACAAATACGGGCTCGGCAATACGCCGGTGGTATGCCCGCCCGGACAGGATCCGAAAACCTTCACCATCACCACGACCGCCTATGACGGCGACGGCACGATGATCAACTCGCGTTTCCTCGACGGCATGAGTATCGATGCGGCAAAAGAAGAAGTCGCGCGGCGGCTGGAAAAGGAAACCCGCGGCAATCGTCCCGTGGCGCAGCGCCAGGTGAATTACCGCCTGCGCGACTGGGGGATTTCACGCCAGCGCTACTGGGGCTGCCCGATCCCGATCATCCATTGCGAGAAATGCGGCGTCGTGCCGGTGCCGAACAAGGATCTGCCGGTGACGCTGCCGGAGGATGTGACGTTCGACCGGCCCGGCAATCCGCTCGACCGTCATCCGACCTGGAAGAATGTCCCCTGCCCGCAATGCGCAGGCCCGGCGCGGCGCGAGACCGACACCATGGACACCTTCGTGGACTCGTCGTGGTATTTCGCGCGCTTCACCGACCCGTGGAAGAGCGACGCGCCGACCGACCGCAAGGTTGTCGATCGCTGGTTGCCGGTCGATCAATATATCGGCGGCATCGAGCACGCGATCCTGCATCTGCTCTACAGCCGCTTCTTCACCCGCGCGATGAAGAAGACCGGGCATATCGGCCTCGACGAGCCCTTCGCCGGGCTCTTCACCCAGGGGATGGTCGTGCACGAGACCTATCGCAAGGCGGACGGCAGCTATGCCACGCCGGCGGAGGTGACGATCGAAAGCACGGGCGAGGCGAGGCGAGGCAAGCTCAACACCACCGGCGAGCCGGTCGAGATCGGCGCCATCGAAAAGATGTCGAAGTCCAAACGCAACACCGTGGACCCCGACGACATCATCCGCGAATACGGCGCCGACACCGCGCGCTGGTTCATGCTGTCGGATTCGCCGCCGGACCGCGACGTGATCTGGACCGAAGAAGGCGTGCAGGGCGCCTGGCGCTTTGTGCAGCGGTTGTGGCGCATCGTCGGCGAGATCGCGCAGATAGCCGGGCCGGCGACTCGCCCTGCGGAGTTCGGCCCGGCAGCGCTTGATGTTCGCAAGGCCGCCCATGGCGCGCTCGCCAAAGTCACCGAGGACGTCGAGAAGCTGCGCTTCAACCGCTGCATCGCGCATATCTATGAGCTCGCGAACACGCTCAACGACGCCATCGGTGATGTGAAATCCCCGTCGGAGCTCACGCCCGACTTCGCCTTCGCCTTGCGCGAGGCCGCCGCTACCCTGGTGCAGCTCTTCTATCCGATGATGCCGCACCTGGCCGAGGAATGCTGGGCGACGCTCGGGCACAAGGAGCTGGTGGCGCAGCAAGCCTGGCCCAGGCTGGAAGCCGATCTCCTGGTGGAGGACAGCATCACGCTGCCGGTCCAGGTTAACGGCCGGAAACGGGCCGATGTCACCGTGCCCCGGGATGCCGGAAATTCCGATATTGAGGCTGCCGTTCTGTCTTTGGATGCGGTAAAAAGAGCGCTTGAGGGGAAGCCACCCAAAAAAGTCATCATCGTTCCGCAGAGGATTGTGAATGTCGTCGCCTAAGGGGGGAAGGAGAATGCTGCGGCTCGCGCCCGCTTTCGCGGTTGCGGCGCTGCTCGGCGGCTGCTTCCAGCCGATGTATGGGCAACTTTCGCCCACCGCCGGCCCGAGCGTGCGCGAAGTGCTTAGCTCGGTGCGCGTGACCACCATCGAGGCGCCCAAGGGCACCACCGAAGAGCGGCTGGCGGTCGAGTTGCGCAATGAGCTTCTCTTCGGCTTCACCGGCGGTTCGGGATCGAACTCGCCGACGCATGAACTCACCGTCCGGCTGACCTCGCGGACCGCGAAGATCATTGTCGACCCCATCTCGGCGCGGCCCGAGCTGGAAAATTTCGGTCTCGATGCGTCCTATCGGCTGACCGAAGTGGCCACCGGCAAAACCGTCGTGACCGACACCACTTTCGCGCGCGTCTCCTACGACGTTCCCGGTCAGCAGCAGCGGTTCGCTCGGCTGCGCGGCCTGCGCGACGCCGAAACCCGGGCGGCCAAAGTCATCGCCGATAGCATCAAGACGCGGCTGGCTTCTTACTTCATCGCCGGGACGTAGCTTCTTTCTTTCCCTCTCCCCTTGTGGGAGAGGGTGGATCGCCGAACGAAGTGAGGCGGGTGAGGGGGCGACCCTCGTCACGCGCGGCGCCGCGCTGAGTGACTTAATAGCTTCTGGTGGATACTGGAGGATGCCCCCACCGTCGCGGGGCAGACGAGAAGAAAGAAAATGGTCGCTCTCAAATCCGCCGAGATCGAAAAATTCGTCGCACGGCCGGACGCGGCGCGGCCGGTGGTGCTTATTTTCGGCCCCGATGCCGGACTGGTGCGCGAGCGCGCGGAGAAAATCGTCAAGGCTTCGGTCGACAATCCTGACGATCCATTCTCGCTGGTGCGGCTCGAGGGCGACGACCTGTCGGGCGATACCGGCCGCCTCGTAGACGAAGCCAACACCATTCCGCTGTTCGGCGGAAGACGCGCGGTCTGGGTAAAAGCCGGCTCCCGCAACATTGCATCTGCCGTGGAGGCATTGCTCGCGTCGCCGCCGGCTGACTGCCGCGTGGTGATCGAGGCGGGCGATCTTCGCCGCGGCGCGCCTTTGCGCAATCTGTGCGAGCGCGCCAAGAGCGCCGTTGCCATCCCATGCTATGTCGATGGCGAGCGCGAGATCGCCCGGCTGATCGACGAGGAGATGCAGGCGGCGTCGCTGTCGATTGCGCCGGATGCGCGCGCTGCGCTGCTGCCGCTGCTGGGCGGCGACCGCCAGGCCTCGCGCAACGAGATCCGCAAGCTTGCCCTATACGCCCATGGCAAGGATCAGGTCGGACTGGAAGACGTCATCGCGGTTGTATCCGATGCCTCGGCGCTAGCGCTTGACGGAATTGTCGATGCCATGTTCGCCGGGCGCATCGCAGAGGCGGAAAGTCAATTTGCCAAGGCGCGCGCCGACGGCACGACGCCGGGCTCGATCATGGCGGCGGCGATGCGGCAGCTTTCATCGCTGCACAAAATGCGCTTGGCGGTTGAGGAAGGCGGAAGCATCGGCCAGGTGGTGGAATCCTCACAGCCTCCGATTCACTTCCGCCGCAAGCCGCTGTTGGAAGGCGCGCTGAAAGCCTGGACCGCCGAGCGGCTCATGCGCGTCATGAGCCAGCTTGCTGAGGCGGCGCTGGAAGTGCGGCGCCAGCCGAACCTCGCCGACGCCATCGCGCAGCGTGCGGTGCTGTCGACCGCCAGTGCAGCGCGGCGGAAGGACTAGCGAGCGGCTTTGTCCACCGTCAATTGAACAACAGCACGTAGGTCAAGCCCATCACACCCGATCCGGTGAAATTGTTGATCATGCGGACCGACAGCTTGTCGTTCTCGGCGAAAGCGACAACTTCGTTCGATCCGCACTCGCCCGCCTTCGAAAGCTCGCAGGTCAGCGTTGTGTTGTTACCGTTTCTCCGAACCACAATCGTGAGGATCCCAGCGCTGGGCACCGTCTGAGTTGTCAGCTTGACTCTCACCTGCGAAGAGTGCCCGCCGGCATGCGTATTTGAACGGCACTTTCGCCTTTGCCGCCGCTCTGACCAGCAAGGGCGGTTGCCGTTCCGGGCGCGCTGAAGCCGTCTGATTGGCGGCCACCCCGGTCATGCAGCCGGACAGGAGTTGGCTGGCGTCCTCCAGGGCCTTCGATGGCGTCGGCGTCAGCAACGAACCTAAGCCGAGGCCGGCGGCGAAAATTACCGCACAGGAAAAGGCTTTTCCAATTTGCGCGTTATTCATGTCGTCCCCTCCTCTGTGGGATGCATTTCAATATCGCCACACGACATTACGAAGCTGTGCCCCGCCGTCGCTGGCAGCGACCGCCCGCGCACGCGATACGGCTACAAATGGCTAGCGCGTAAACACAACCCGAGTGCCAACGCTCACCCGGTCGTAGAGGTCTATGACGTCTTTGTTGTGCATACGAATGCAGCCCCACGACACAAAGCCGCCGACAGAGCCCGGATTGTTGGTGCCATGGATCGCGAGTTCGTTGTCCGCCAGCACAAGCGCGGCGGCGCCCATCGGATTGCGCGACGAGCCTGACGGTATGACGTAGTTCGCCCGGCCGCGTCTGATCTCGGCCGGCGGCGACCAGGCGGGACGGATGTGCTTGCTGGCGACCATTGTCGTCCCAAACCACTGCTTGTCGGCGCGGCCGACGCCGACCGTGTAGCGAATGGCCCGGCCCTGCCCGGTGACGAAATAGAGACGCCGTTCACCGGTCCGCACCACGATCGAGCCGGCGCTGCCTTGGCCGGAAAACGCGACGGGCTGGCCCGCCGATACCGGCGCGGAAGGCATGACGGTGGAAAGCCCTGCCGCGACAATGAGCGCGAGCAAGCGTAACGCATGAAGCATGACTGAGACGCGCCCCCCGCGAAGATCCGAAAGCAATGCGGCATACGTTGGCGCGAGCAGCTTAGCCGGTCTCGCGCCCATCCGCCTGAAAGTCGGTGCGTTTCCTTAACGCCCGCCCAATTGCTGACCCCCCGCCTCCGCTGCGGCCGTCGCAAAATTCGACGGCCGTTGGTTTCGCCATCCATTAAGTAACGCCGCGATACTGGCGGTTTCTTAATTCCCTTCCAGCCGGCGGATGATCTCGTCCAGCTGGTGGTAGTCGCGGTATTTCACATGCACCGTGCCCGTCCCTTCATGATGATCGATGGTGACGGCAAGACCGAGCGCATCGGTGAGTTGCTTCTCCAGCGCCAGCGTATCGGCGTCCTTGCCGGCGGGCGCGCGCGCCTTCCGCCCCTTCGATGGTGTTTTCAATTCCTCACGCGCCAAAGCCTCCACCTGGCGCACATTCAATCCGCGCGCAACGATATCCTCGGCCAATTGCTCGGCATTGGCTTGCCCGATCAGCATGCGCGCATGCCCGGCCGATAGCTTGCCGGCGCGGATATGCGCTTTGACCTGCTCCGGCAGCTTCAACAACCGCAAAGTGTTGGCGACGTGGCTGCGGCTCTTGCCGACGATCTGCGCGATATCGTCCTGGCTGTGCTTGAACTCGGTGACCAGCGCTTCATAACCCATCGCCTCTTCGATCGCATTGAGATCCGCGCGCTGCACGTTTTCGATGATGGCGAATTCAAGCGACTGCTCATCGCTCGCTTCGATCACAACAACAGGCACGTCGTGCAGCGCGGCGCGCTGCGCCGCGCGCCAGCGCCTCTCGCCGGCGATAATCTCGTAGGCATCGTTGACGCCGCGCAGCGCGCGCACCAGGATCGGCTGGATGATGCCGTGCTCGTGCACGGAGGCTGCAAGTTCCGCCAGTTCGCCTTCAGCAAATGCGCGGCGGGGGTTGCGCGGGTTCGGCCGCAAGAATTCGATCGGCAGGCGGCGCTGTGCCTTCACGCGCTCTGTCGACTGAGATTCCTCGCCGACGTCGCCGATCAAGGCGGCAAGGCCGCGCCCAAGCCGCGATCGCGTTGCTTCATCGGCCATCGCATCAGCTCCAGAATTTCTCACGGCTCACCTTTTCTTATTGACCGCGTCCCAAAAAGTCTCACGCGTGACGTTGTGCTATCCCGCCTTCAGTTCCTTCTCGCGCTGGATAACTTCCGTCGCGAGCCGCAGATAGGCTTCGCTGCCGACGCATTTGAGATCATAGATCAGCACCGGCTTGCCGTAGGACGGCGCTTCCGAAATGCGCACGTTGCGCGGGATCATCGTGTTGTAAACTTTGCGGCCCATGAATTCGCGCACGTCGGCGGCAACTTGATTGGAGAGATTGTTGCGTGGGTCATGCATCGTGAGCACGATGCCGTGGATGCTCAGACCGGGATTGAGCGTGGACCTCACTTGCTCGACGGTCTTGATCAGCTGCGACAAACCTTCGAGCGCGAAGAACTCGCATTGCAGCGGCACGAGGATCGCGTCCGCAGCCGCCATGGCGTTGACGGTGAGCAGGTTGAGCGACGGCGGGCAATCGACCAGCACGTAGCTGTAATCGTTTTCGCCGCCATTGTTCACGGCTGCTAGCGCTGAGCGAAGACGGAATGCGCGATCTCGCGCAGCGCCGATCTCCAGTTCAAGCCCGGAGAGATCGAGCGTGGAAGCAGCGATGTACAGACGCGGCACCGCGGTCGCCAGGATCGCGTCGCGCATCGGCGCCTGACCGATCAGCACGTCATAAGTGGAGCAGCGGCGATCGCGCCGGTCGATGCCGAGGCCGGTGGAGGCATTGCCCTGCGGGTCGAGGTCAACGACCAGAACTTTTTCGCCGTTCGCTGCGAGCGCGGTGCCGAGATTGATCGCCGTTGTGGTCTTGCCGACGCCGCCCTTCTGATTGGCGATGCAAAGTACGCGCGGCTGCCGCACCGGCTCGGTCCTCGGGCTAAAGGCGATCACGCCGGCTTCGAGTGATTGCTGGGCTGGGGCGGTGTCCGTGTCCGTGTCCGTCATGGCGGTTTCCACATCTAACGGGCTGAGTGGCGCGGCCTGGTTGCGGTTTTACGCGATTCGAGCTTTTCAACGACAATTATCCGGGCGCGTTCGTCAGTCCGACTGGGCACAAGTTTATACTGGATAATCCAACATTTAGCGGCTTCGGTCAATTCAGACCCTACATCTTGCCCCTTCGGGAAAAGGCCTTTCGCTCCCCTTTTCAACAGGGGAAACGCCATGTCCAGCAGCCTCGGCAAGGGTGCGAGCGCCCGCGCGGTGACTGCATCGGGTCGGTTGGGGAAAGCGGGGATAATACTCTCCACGCGTTGGCAATGGATTTTCGCCGGGAGCCTGAGGTCATCTGCAGCGGCTTGCAGGAATGCGCATTTCTTGGCGGTGCTTTCGACCAGATGAATGCTGGCTCCTGGCCGCTCTGCCAAAGCGCAGGCGAGGACCAGTCCGGGAAACCCCCCGCCCGATCCGAGGTCGACCCATATTTCCGCTTCCGGTGCGAGCTCCAGAAGCTGCAGCGAGTCCGCGATGTGGCGTGTCCAGATGTTCGGGATGGTGGACGCAGCGATCAGGTTTCGCGTCTGCTGCCACGCCAGCAGCAGTTCTACGAGCCGGTCGAGCCGCGGCAATGTTTCACGTGAAACAGCGACAAGCTCTTGCGCCCGCGCCCGGTCGGCAGCGATCGCCGCACGCTGATCCGGGGCGCTCAATGTTGGGCGGCGCGTTTGCGCCGGCGGGCATGGGCCACCAGCAGCGTCAGGGCCGCGGGCGTGATGCCGTCGATGCGTCCCGCCTGGCCAATGGTGCGCGGGCGGATCGCACTGAGTTTTTGGCGCACCTCATTAGAAAGCCCCGGGAGCGTTGCGTAATCGACCTCGGAGTGAAGCTCGAAGCTTTCGTCCCGCCGATAGGATTCCACATCCGCCGCCTGGCGCTGCATGTAGACGTCGTATTTGGCTTCGATCTCCAGTTGCTGCGCGATGGGCGGTGAAAAGTCGCGCAGCTGCGGCCAGATCTTCGCAACCTGATCGAGCTCGATGGTCGGATAGGCAAGGAGTTCAAAAGCGCTGCGCCGTTGGCCGTCCTTGTTCAGGGCGAGCCCGTGTTTCTGCGCTTCGTTGGGCGTGATCGAGAGCGATTGCGCAAGCGCTCGTGCGGCATCCAGAGCCGACATTTTCGCCGCATGGCGTCTGGCCCGCTCGCGACCCACGCAGCCGATCGCAATTCCCCTACCGGTGAGACGCTGGTCCGCATTGTCGGCACGCAGCGTGAGACGATACTCCGCCCGCGAGGTGAACATGCGGTAGGGCTCGGTGACGCCGCGCGCGACCAGGTCGTCGATCATCACACCGAGATAAGCTTCGGCGCGATCGAAAATGATTTCGGCGCCCTCGCCTGCCCGCGCGGCCGCGTTTAATCCCGCGACCAAGCCCTGCGCGCCGGCTTCTTCATATCCCGTGGTGCCGTTGATCTGGCCCGCAAGGAAAAGCCCCCGCAAACGCTTGGTTTCCAGCGTCGGATGGAGTTCGCGCGGATCGACGTGATCGTATTCGATCGCATAGCCCGGACGGATCATCGCTGCCTGTTCGAGTCCCGGGATGGTCCTGAGCAGCGCGCGCTGCACCTCTTCCGGCAGCGATGTGGAGATGCCGTTGGGATAAACCGTGCTGTCTTCGAGTCCTTCCGGCTCGAGGAAAATCTGGTGACCGTCACGCTCGCCGAACCGCACGATCTTGTCTTCGATCGAAGGGCAATAACGCGGTCCGCGACTTGCGATCTGGCCGGAATACATCGGCGAGCGATGCACATTCGAGCGGATGATTTCATGTGTGGCGTTGGTGGTGCGGGTGATGCCGCATTGGATCTGCGGCGTGTCGATCCGGTCGGTCAAAACGGAAAACGGCTCGGGCGGCTCGTCGCCCGGCTGCATCTCCACTGCGGACCAGTCGATCGTGCGTCCGTCGAGCCGCGGCGGCGTTCCGGTTTTCAACCGGCCAAGCGCGAAGCCGAGGCGCTCCAGCGTCAGCGAAAGCCCCATCGCCGGCGCCTCGCCGACTTGTCCCGCGGGCGTCTTTTTCTCTCCGCAATGGATGAGACCGCGCAGAAATGTACCCGTCGTCAGAACAGCGGCGCCGGCTGAAAATTCACGCCCATCGGAAAGCCTGATCCCGCAAACGCGGCCTTGCACAATCGCCAGGTCGTCGACCTCGCCTTCAATGACGGTCAAATTTTCGGTGTTGCGAATGGCATCCTGAACCGCGGCGGCATAGAGCTTCCGGTCCGCCTGAGCGCGCGGCCCGCGTACGGCGGGACCCTTACGCCGGTTCAACACCCGGAACTGAATACCGCCCAAATCCGCGGCGCGGCCCATAACGCCATCCAGGGCATCGATTTCGCGGACCAAATGGCCCTTGCCGAGGCCGCCGATCGCCGGATTGCATGACATGGCTCCGACGGTCGCGAATTGGTGGGTGATGAGCGCTGTTCGCGCGCCTCTGCGCGCCGCGGCGGCGGCAGCCTCGGTGCCGGCATGCCCGCCGCCCACCACGATCACATCAAAACAGCCGTCCATGGGACACTCCCGACCGTGGTTCTATCTAACGCTGAAATTGCGGTCAAAAAACCGATGTTTCACGTGAAACATCACTTGCCGATGCAGAAATCCCGGAAAATCACGTCGAGGATATCCTCGACATCGACTTTTCCGGTCAGCCGCCCCAAAGCCTGGGCCGCCAACCTCAATTCCTCCGCGATCAGCTCCTCTCGACCGGTGTTTTCGGCAAGTGCGCGCGCCAAAGCTGCCTTGGCGCTGATGAGGTACGACCGATGTCTTTCCCGGGTAACCAGGCCGGATTCGCGCCCGAAAAAAGCCTCAACGTAGGCCGCCAGTTTCTGGAGTAGTTCGTCAACGCCCACTCCGGAACCGGCAGCCATAGTAATGAATCCGTGTTCATATGTGAATTTATCCTCACTTATTGAGTGAGGCAGAAGATCGACCTTGTTTTTGATAATCCAGACCGGAGGGTCCTCAGCCATTGGCCCAGACGCGCCGATCGGCAGCCGGTCTGGATCCGTCAATGGCCTAGCCGAAACACCGGGAGGTTGAAACCCAGGCCGTTCAGAGGCGGAGGCGGCCAAAGGACGACCTCCGGACTCTTCCGCGGACGAGCGGGAAAATTGCGGAAACTCGGCCATTGGCCGACCCGCTTCTGTGACCCAAAGCACCAGGTCAGCCGCGGCGGCGCGTTCCCGTGCCCGGCGTACGCCTTCTTGCTCGACGGGATCATCAGTGTCCCGCATGCCGGCGGTGTCCAGCAGAGTCACGGGATAGCCGCCCAGATCGAGATGAACTTCGATGACGTCCCGGGTGGTTCCGGCAAAGGGAGAAACGATCGCCGCCTCCCGCTTGGCGATCCGGTTGAGCAACGTGGACTTGCCGGCATTCGGCGGCCCCGCAATGGCGACAACCAAGCCATCGCGCAGCCTTTCGCCGCGGCCGGCTTGCGCCAGCGCGTTGGCAATCTCGTCGTGCAATTCGCGGGCGATCGCGAGGGCAGGGCGGATCAATTCATCCGGCACGTCGGCTTCGTCGGAAAAATCGATCCCTGCTTCCACCAATGCAAGCGCCTGGATCAATCGGCCGCGCCAGGTTTCCGCTCGATCGCCTAGCATGCCTTTGAGCTGGCGATAGGCCTGCCGCCGCTGCGCTTCGGTTTCCGCTCCGATTAGATCGGCCAGACCTTCGACGGCCGTCAGATCCAGCCGTCCATTCTCAAACGCGCGGCGGGTGAATTCGCCCGCTTCCGCGGGACGAAATCCCGGCAAGCGGTGCAAGGCTGCAAGCACCGCTGCAATGACGGCCCGTCCGCCATGCAGCTGCAGCTCGGCCATGTCTTCGCCGGTCTCGCTGCGGGGAGCGGGGAACCACAAGGCCAGCGCTTCATCCAGGCTTTCGCCGCCGTCGGGATCCCGCAGCCGCGCAAGCGAAGCCTGGCGCGGTTGCGGCACCCGGCCGCTCAGTGCCTCAAGCGCGACCCGCGCATGCGGCCCCGAGATGCGCACCACCGCAATGGCGGCCGGCGGCCGGCCGGATGAGAGTGCGAAGATGGTGTCGCGGGCAGGGAACATGCGGTAATTGTCATCCTCTCGCCCCTTCCGGCAATCCCATCGACGCACCACCTTTACGGCCGTCGCAAATCCAAAGGTCCGTTCATGCCGTTTTCGATGTCGCTAGCCTCGCTCCCCGCTCTGAAGTTCGGGCTGAAGGCGCTGTCCGCCATTCTCGATAAGGCCGAGGCTTACGCGGCGGCGAAGAAAATCGATCCTTCGGTGCTGCTGAACACGCGGCTCGCGCCCGACATGTTCTCGCTGCTGATGCAGGTGCAGATTGCAACGGATCTCGCGAAGACCGGCGCATCGCGGCTCGCGGGGGTCGAGCCGCCGCGCTACGAAGATACCGAAAAGACCCTGGACGAGCTGCGGGCGCGGGTCGCTAAAACTTTATCCTATTTGGAATTGGTCGATCGCGCGCAGATCGATGCCTCCGCCGACCGCATGCTCACCTTCCCCCTCGGTCCGAAAAATACAGGCGAAATGAAAGGCGAAGATTACCTGAACCACTTTCTCCTGCCGAATTTCTATTTCCACCTGACCGTCGCCTACGCCATCCTGCGGCATTGTGGCGTTGAATTGGGCAAAACCGATTACCTCGGTGGAATTCCGATGAAAATAAGCCCGCGATAAGCCACGCGGGCAGGGCGTCCTTTGCCGGCGGGACCGCGGAAATATTTGCAGTGGCAGCGGTTTGTTACCGAGCGGACGCGATAACGAAAAAGTGCGTTTTCCTTTTACGTGCTTGGAACCATATTCCTGGTCATAGGTTGTTCCGAACAGAGCGGGCGGGTCGCACTCCCCCTACCCCCCAATCCCGTCCGCTCCTTCCTTTAAGCCCCGCTTCGGCGGGGCTTTTTCTTTGCCCGCTCCCGTTCCCTTCACGGATGGAACCTTAAGTTACGTTTTGAATTGCCCAATAAAGAACGCCAAAAACCGTGAAAATCGTAGAGCGAAGAACATCTTGGACGAGTACCGCCGCAACGCCCGGGAATGCCAGCGGATGGCTGAAAATGCCTGCAATGCCGCGGATAAGGCATCGTGGCTGCGGTTGGCTGCCTCCTGGCTCAGGATGATCAGGGGCGAACCGAACCGCGCCGCATCGGAAGGCCGGAACGGTCACGGTGAAGAAAAATTCCGGCAAGCCCGGCCGGGACGGTCCGACAAAGATTTAAAGGCTTCGCACTAGCAAGGCAAAACCGCCAGCAGGCCCGGTGTGCTTGCTGCGCGCTGCCCCGGGGGCGATGCTGTGACCATGGCATCCGCTCTTGCAACGCACGAAAATCGGCTCGCCGGCGAGACCAGCCCGTATCTGCTTCAGCACAAGCATAACCCGGTCGATTGGTGGCCCTGGAATCCCGAGGCGCTGGCCGAGGCGGAGCGCAGCGGCCGGCCGATCTTTTGTCGGTCGGCTATGCCGCCTGTCACTGGTGCCACGTGATGGCGCACGAAAGTTTTGAGGATCCGGCAACGGCCGCGGTGATGAATGCGCTGTTCGTCAACATCAAGGTCGATCGCGAAGAGCGTCCGGACATCGATCAGATATACATGGCCGCGCTGCATCACCTCGGCGAACAGGGCGGCTGGCCGCTCACCATGTTTTTGACCCCGAAGGGCGAGCCGGTTTGGGGCGGCACCTATTTTCCAAAGGAGTTCACGCTACGGCCGGCCGGCGTTTGTCGATGTGTTGCAGGAAGTCGCGCGGCTGTTTCGCGAAGACCGGCATGTCATCGACAACAACCGAACGGCGCTGATGGCCCGGCTGGCGGAGCGTGCTAGGCCCGCGGGAAAGGTGACGCTCGGCACGCATGAGCTGGACGCCGCTGCGCGCCAACTCGCCGGTGCCATAGACCCGGCCAACGGCGGACTGCGCGGCGCGCCAAAATTTCCGCAGGCCTCGCTGTTCGAGATGCTCTGGCGCGCGGGATTGCGCAGCGGCGACGCGCGTTTCTTCGATCTCGTCGACGTCACGCTGGAGCGTATCTGTGAAGGCGGCATCTACGATCATCTCGGCGGCGGCTTCTCGCGCTATTCGGTCGACGACAAATGGCTGGTGCCGCATTTCGAGAAGATGCTCTACGACAATGCGCAGCTGCTGGAGCTCCTGGCGCTGGCCTGGCTGCGCGGCGGCAATCCACTCTATCACCGGCGAGCGCGCGAGACCGTCGCCTGGCTCGCGCGCGAAATGACCACGCCCGATGGCGGCTTCTGCGCTTCGCTCGACGCGGATTCAGAGGGCGAGGAAGGAAAATTCTACGTCTGGTCGCTGCGGGAAATCACCGATGTCCTGGGAAAGGACGACGCCGCGTTTTTCGCCGGCCACTATGGCGTCACCGAACAGGGTAATTTCGAAGGCCACAATATCCTCAACAACCTTGCGCGGCGGGAGCGCAGCGCGGACGACGAAATGCGGCTGGCGCCGATGCGCGCGAAATTGCTTGCGGCGCGTGAGAAGCGCGTGCGGCCGGGCCTCGACGACAAACTCCTGGCCGACTGGAACGGGCTGATGATCGCGGCGCTGGTCAATGCCGGCATTGCGTTCGACGAACCGACATGGATAGACATGGCGGCGCGCGCCTTCCGCTTTGTTGCCGAGATGATGACGCGCGACGACCGGCTCGGGCATTCCTGGCGGGACGAGCGACTGCTGTTTCCCGGGCTTGCTTCGGATTTCGCCGCCATGATCCGCGCCGCGCTGGCGCTGCATGAGGCGACCGGCGATCGCGGCTTCCTCGACTGGGCGCAGGCGAGCCAGGCGGCGTTCGACCGGCATTATGCCAATCCCGAGACCGGCGGCTATTTTCTCACTGCCGACGACGCGGAAGGTCTTGTGGTGCGGCCGGCCGCCACCACCGATGACGCCACGCCGAACGCCAACGCGCTCGCTGCGCAAAATCTGGTGCGGCTCGCGGCCCTGACCGGAAACGATGCTTGGCGCGAGGGGGCCGACCGGCTGTTCGAAGGAATCATTCCGATCGCGGCGCCGAATCTTTTCGGTCATGTGGCGCTGCTCAATGCGCTCGACCTTCGCCTGCGCGCAGCCGCAATCGTCATTACTGGCACACTGGCGGAGCCTCTTGCGGAGGCGGCGTTGAAGTTACCTTTCGTCGATCGCATTGTGCTGCGCGCGGCATCGGCGCAATCCCTGCCTGCCGCGCATCCGGCGCAGGCCAAGATCGCCGCCGCGCCGGGGGCCGCAGCCTTCGTCTGTGTCGGCGAGACCTGCTCGCTGCCGGTGATGCGGCCGGAGCAAATCGCGGAAACAGTTTCGGCGATGAGGAGATAGGGGCGGGGGACCTGAAATGGCCGACGGAATTCTACGCGACGGCATAAAGCCGGGCGATGTTGTTGTCGTGACCGGCGCGGGCGGCGGCTTCGGCCGCGCTTTTTGCAAACGCTTTGCCGGCGCGGGCGCCAGGGTGGCGGCCTGGGAGATCAATCGGCAGGCCGGCGCGGAAACCGTCTCGCAGGTGACCGCCGCCGGCGGCGAGGCGCGCCTCTTCGAGGTCGACCTGTCGGATGCCGGACAGATTGCGGCCGCGGTGGACCAGACCCTGGCGGCTTTTGGCACGCCCTATCTGATCATCAACAATGCCAGCGTCTATCCGCGCGCGAGCGTCATCGACATGAAGGTTGAAGACTGGGAACGCACCCTGCGGGTCAATATCACCGCGCCTTTCCTGATCGCGCAGGCCTTCGGTCCGCACATGCTCAAGCAGAGGCGCGGCGTGGTGATCAACATCGCATCCGGCCGCGCGGTCGAAGGCGCGCCGAGGGGCGCCAATTATGCCTGCAGCAAAGCCGCGATCCTCTCGCTCACCAAAACGCTGGCGCTGGAATGGGCATCGCAGAACGTGCGGGTGAATGCAATCATTCCCGGCGTCTCCATGACCGCCCAGCCTCTGGAAAACACCACGCCGGAAGAGCTGGCCGAGCGCGGAAGAAAAGAGATCCCGCTTGGCCGCGTCGGCTATCCTGACGACATGGCGGGGCTCGCCGCTTTTCTGGCAAGCTCTGACGCCGCCTACATGACCGGACAGGCGGTGGCTATGAATGGAGGACGCGTTCTCGTACCCTGAGGACGAAAAAGAGGGAGGTCGGTCAATGGGCTCGGCGATCGGTAATTCTGCAATCAAAACGTGGCGCACGACGTTTATCCTGTTCAGCCTTTTGTTCGCAATCGTTCAACCCGCGCAAGCCCAGCAAGAGCCTTTCTACAAAGACAAGACGATCCGCATTATCGTCGGATCGGCACCCGGCGGCGGGTACGACGCTTACGCCCGCCTGGTCGGCGATCACCTGCGCCGCCATGTCCCCGGCAATCCGCAGATCGTCGTGCAGAACATGCCCGGCGCGGGCTCGCTGGTGGCAATGAATTACATCGCCAATGTAGCGCCCAAGGACGGCACGGTGCTCGGCGCGGTCAATGCCGCGATGACCACGCTGCCGTTGCTCAAGCCGGATCAGGCCAAGTTCGATCCGCGCAAGATGAATTGGATCGGCTCTACTCTGCGCGAATACCATATTGGGTTGGTGCGTGAGAATTCGCCGATCAAGACGATCGAAGATGCGCAGAAAATCGAGATACCGGTGGCCGGCACGGGCGGCTCGACCAGCACTTATCCCACGATCGCCAACGCCATCCTCCACACCAAGTTCAAAACCGTGCAGGGATATCAAGGCACCGCTGAAGGCATGCTGTCGATGGAGCGCGGCGAAGTTGACGGGATAATGGGTATTACCTGGGCGAGCATCAAGGCAACGCAAGCCGCGGCGTTACGCGATGGCAAAATCCGTCTGCTGGCCCAATTCGGTGTCCGCAAGCACCCGGAATTGCCCAACATCCCGCTCGTGCTCGATGCAGCCAAGACGCCGGAGGACAAGGCGGCGCTACGGCTTGTCTTCAGCTCGCAGGATGTCGGCCGGCCCTGGGTGGTGCCGGATGGCGTGCCGCCGCAAACGGTCGCGATCCTGCGCAAGGCCTTTGACGACACCATGGCCGATCCGGAATTTCGCGCCGATGCCGCCAAGCGCAAGCTCGATCTCGATCCGACCAGCGGCGTGGACATCCAGGCCGTCGTGGAAGATATTTTCAAGACGCCAGCGTCGGTGGTGGAGCGGATCAAGCCGTTCCTCGAAGGCGGGAATTAGGCGGGTCCGCGCCCTGAAGCGTCGCGCACAAACCTATCACCTCATGGTGAGGAGCGCGAAGCGCGTCTCGAACCATGAGGCCAAGGTGTGGCCGCCTCTCCTTCGAGACGCGGCCTTCGGCCGCTCCTCAGGATGAGGCGGAGTGAGATTGTCGTTGCGTCACACCCCTCAAAATCCCTGCTCGACGAGCTGATGGTAGAACAAATTGAGAAAGACCTTCAGCCGCGGGTTGCGTTTATAATGGGCGAACTCCGCCGGCACCTTGAATTCCGCCTGCACCTGTTCGACGCTTTTGCCGGCAGCGATCATCTTTGAGACTTCGTCGCGCAGCGTGACGAAGTATTTCTTCTGCTCTTCCAGATCCGCCACGCCGCGCCCGACATGCACCGGTCCGTGCCCGGGCACGTAGGTATCCACCGGCAACCGGCGGCCCATGATGTTGTCGAGCAGAATGATCCAGTTCTTCACATTGGAAAAAAACACGCCGGCGGACTCGCCCTGGCCCGGATGGATTTCGGTGTCGAGCAGATCGCCCATCAGGAAAACGCGCCGCTGTGGGATATAGACGGTCACATCGCTCGTCGAATGCGCGCTGCCTTCTTCGGTGATCTGGAAGGTGAGGCCGCCGAAACGTAGCGTCATCGCGCCTTCAAAGGCGATGTCGGGCAGGACCAGCTCGGCATTCTTGTAGGGCGCGTCCTGCGGCCTGGAAGAGGCTTTGCGCTCGGCGAATTCCTTGCTTTCCTGCATCATCAGATCGCGCATCTGCTTGCGCGTGGCGATATAGATCGGCTTGTCCTCGCGATAGGCCCAGATGCCGGTGGCATGGTCGCCCGCCGAATGCGAGGTCACGATATAGCGCACCTTTTTGTCGGTGGTCTTGCGGATGGCCGCAAGAACCTGGTCGGCGGTGCGCAGGTCCGCGTCAAATACCAGCACGCCGTCCGGCGTGACGACGAAGACCGCGTTGCTGGAGCCGCGGGAATTCTCCAGAAAGTAAACGTCGGCCGCGATCTTTTGCATGGTCATGCGGGCGGGGTCGGCGTCGTCTTGCGCCATGGCCGGCGCGGCTCCGATGCTCAGAGCCGCCAGCGCTGCCAGCAAAACCATTATCGCGCGCATGAATGCCTCCCCATCTCTGCCGATTGCAGGCTAGCAAAGCTCCCGCGGCAATCGCTAGCCCATGATCGGCTGCGCCAGCATCCACAGGCTGGTCATCGTATAGGCCACCATCAGCAGCAGCATCGGAATCTGGCTGAGCAGCGCGGCCCGGCGCGTGCCGAAGACATTGAGCGCAACGCGGTGCGCGACATAAACGGCGATCACATGGCCGACGACGATAGCGACGATAGCGGTATGCCAGATCACCTTGAGCGGAATGGCGGCGCGGTCGGGCACGAAGTCGCGTCCTCCAAACAGGTTCCAGCCGAAGGCGAGGGGATCGGACGCCGCCGGTACCACGAATTGGATCTGGGTGTAGAACCAGTAGAGATAATGCGCGAAGTGGTAGGCGATCGAGATCGGGACGAGCGAAAGCACGAACAGGCCCATGATCTGAAGCGTGCCGTATTTCGGCGCCGCGTCCGCATAGCCGATCCTGCGCATCAGGCCGCTGACCACGAAAAACAGTCCGAACAGGATTCCCGTCGCGGCCAGGAAACACAGCGTGGTTTTCACCGGCGCCCGGATGCCGCTCGGCTCCTCGAGCTCGCCGAGGAAGGCCATCAGGTCGATCCATTGCGCCGTGTCCATGAAGCCTTCGAAGGCAACCAGCGCCAGCACCATCAGCACCACCACGATCATCGACAGCGACAGGGGGTGCTGCACGATCAGGCCTGCGCCATAGGGCCGCAGCGTAATTTCCCGCTTTTGCGGCGGCGCCAGCAGGAAGGCTTCCGTGCAATCGCTGCATCCGCCGTCATCGGCGGGCGGGCAATCAGCCCGCTTGCAAATCTCGCGATCGGCAACCCGCAGTCCGGTCGGCGAAAAACGGGAGAGCACGCCGAAAAGCAGCGTGAAAGCCTCGCCCTGGGCGAGCCAGGCCGATGCGCCGAAGGCAAGCATGCCGATCCAGGTCACGGCCGAATAAAACGCGACAACGCAGGCAAGCGATCGTGAATCGCCGGCGAGGCCGGAGGCCAGCATGAACCAGGTGAATCCAACAATCATCACGATCCCCGGCAAGACGCCGAGGCGGCGCGGGTAGGGAAGCTGAAAGGAAAGGCCGCGGCCGGCCAGTCTGCGCCAGAAGGCGTCAGCCGCCTCGAACAGGATGAGCCAGGGATTCACCAAGAGCCAGATATTGCCGAGCAGCACCGAAGCGAAAGCCAGGCCGACCCAGCCCAGGACCCAGAAGATGGTCGGCGCGGCGTTGCGCGAATAATCCGGCAGGCCGACGAAGCCGGCAAGCAGCGCAATGACGAAAAGGAAAACGGAAAGAATTTTCACCGCGAGCAGCACGGGCTCGCTGCCAAGCATCCGCCCCGGCGCCGACACCAGGAGTTCAGGCCGCGGTGTGTGCATTTGCTTCTGCGGTTGCAGAAACCAGGCGGCCATCAGGAAGGACAGGACGACCACCGCGCTGCCGCCCGCCACGTTCATCCAGAGCGGGACCGGTAGGTCGTAACGCTCGCCATAGGCATGCGCCTGCGCCGCCGTCGATGCGGCAAGCAAGGACAAGACGGCGACTGCGCTGCGAGTCTTCAACATCTCCGCCGTCATCGGGGATGCACTTCCAGATAAAGCACTCGGCCACCGTGATGGTGCCCGCCCGGATTGTCCTGCAGTCTTTCTACCGAGAAGCGGCCCGCCATGCGCGCTCGCAAAGCGGTCACCGCCGGCTCGCCGGGCTTCACCGCCACCTCGATATCATATCCGTGAAGATGCAGGCGGACAGGCTGATCGCTCGTCCATTGCAATTCGACGGACTCGCCTTGGGTCACCTTGATAGTGCGCTGGTCTTTCGGAACTTCGCCCGCCTTCAGTGCGAGATCGAAGCGGCGGATTTCCTGCGCCGCAGCCATGGCTGGAATCAGGGCGCAGGAGAGCAGCGCGAAGAGAAAAAGGCGGCGCCTTGTGAGCGCCGCCTGGTGCATTTGCAGGCCGTGCATCAACGTGCGGCGGCCTCGTTGGTGACGCTGACGCTCTTTTGGTCTGCGTTCCACGTCACCTTGCCTTTCACGCCCGGGGTATATTTCATGATCCACAATCCGCCGCCGGGCTCATTGGAGGTGAAATAAATCAGCCCATTGTCATGCACGAAGACGTCGTCCGCGGTGGAAAAGTCGAGCCCGCCGCGCGTAAACGGCGGCGGCACAAAATGGCCGACCGCCTTCGGCGCATAAGGATCGGAGATATCGATCGCCCAGAAGCCGGACTGCTGCCATGAACTGAAGACGATGTTACCGCGGATCATGCGGTCGACATCATGCACGCCGAAATCGCGGCCCGGGCGATCCGGCGGGCAGAATTTGTTCAATGGCAGCCGGAAGGTGGAGATCTTGTTCGGATGCTTCTCGTCCCGCACGTCGAGGATATGCATGTAGCCCCACGGGCAGATGCGGTTGATCTCGTCCGTGACGACCAGCAGCTCGGGCAGGTCTCCGCTCTTCGGCACGACAATCCCGACGCTATGGGTATTGGCCTCCACCGGCGGCGTCCATTTGATCTGGCTGATGAAGGTCGGTTTCTTGGGATCGGTGATGTCGAGAATCACCACGCCCTGGTCGCGGTAGGACAGATAGGCCCGGTTCTTGTAGGTCGTGATGTCGTGCAGTGAGACCAGGATATTGGGCAGGCCCATGCGCCCGCCATTGTCATTCTTGATCCAGTTGGCTCCGGGTTTTTCGCCGCATTCAATGCACGTGCCGGGATACCACCAGCGGGCGATTTCCTTTGGATTCGCCGCGTCGTTGATGTCCACGATCAGAAGAATATTGCCGAAATAGCCGTCCTTGGTGGCGGCCAGGAAAGCAAGCTTGCCGGCCGTGGGGTGGTCCTGCGTCCAGAAGCCATGCACGCCTTCGCGCCCTTCGCCCGGCTCGTCGCTCTTGAAATAGGATTTTTCGACCGGCTTGGTGGGGTCGCTGACATCGAACAGGCGAATACCGGGATTGAAGGTGCCTTTGCCGCGCAAGGCGCGGTCGCGCACGCGCATCTGCTCCTGGTTGATCACCAGCGTGTTGCCGACCAGGTCGATATATTGGCTGTGTTCGGTCGCCCCGTTGGTGACATGCGCCACGACCTTGATGTTTTTGGGGTCGCTGACGTCGGCGATGGTGCCGCCGTTGTTCTTGCCGTCGACCGGCGGCGGGTTGCTCGCCATGAAGGCATATTTGCCGTCGGCGCTGACCCTTATCTCGGTCGGTCGGTCCCAGCCGTTGAGGTCGCTGTAACCGAGGATGGTGAAATTCTCGATCTCGCCGTAGCCCGGCTGCTTTTCCTTGGCGCCGCCCAGGATCGGATAGGTCGCCAATTCCTGCGCGACCGCCAGGCTCACGCATAGGCCGCCAGCCAGCGCTATCGCAATGATCGAAGTTTTCTGGATGCTCATCGACGCCGCCTCCCATCGTTTCCGGTTAATCCGGATTGGCGGCAAGGTTAGCGCAGCGATGGCCAAAAACAAAGAGCCGGGCAGGGGGCCCGGCTCTTTGCAATTGCGTGATGCGACAGCGATTAGGTGTTCATCGACTCGAAGAAATCCGCGTTGTTCTTGGTGTTGCGGAACTTGTCGAGCAGGAAGTCGATGGCGTCCATCGTGCCCATCGGATTGAGGATGCGGCGCAGCACATACATCTTCTTGAGCTGCTGCGCTTCGGTGAGCAGCTCTTCCTTGCGGGTGCCGGAACGGGTGATGTCGATCGCCGGGAAAGTGCGCTTGTCGGCGACCTTGCGGTCGAGAATGATTTCCGAGTTACCGGTGCCCTTGAACTCTTCGAAAATCACTTCGTCCATGCGGCTGCCGGTGTCGATCAACGCGGTTGCGATGATGGTGAGTGAGCCGCCTTCTTCGATATTGCGCGCCGCACCGAAGAAGCGCTTCGGCCGCTGCAGCGCGTTGGCGTCCACACCGCCGGTGAGCACCTTGCCGGAGGACGGCACCACCGTGTTGTAGGCGCGGCCCAGCCGGGTAATGGAATCGAGCAGGATCACCACGTCGCGGCCGTGTTCGACCAGGCGCTTGGCCTTTTCGATCACCATTTCCGCCACCGCCACGTGACGCGAAGCCGGCTCGTCGAAGGTGGAGGAGACAACCTCGCCCTTCACCGAACGCTGCATGTCGGTCACTTCCTCCGGCCGCTCGTCGATCAAGAGCACGATCAGGAAGCATTCCGGATGATTGGCCGAGATCGAATGCGCGATATTCTGCAACAGCACGGTCTTGCCGGTGCGCGGCGGCGACACGATCAGCGCGCGCTGGCCCTTGCCGATGGGAGCGACGATGTCGATGACGCGGGGTGACATGTCCTTTCGCGTCGGGTCGTCGATTTCCATCTTCAGCCGCTCGTCGGGATACAGCGGCGTGAGGTTATCGAAGTTGATCTTGTGGCGCGCCTTCTCGGGGTCTTCGAAATTGATCGTATTGACCTTGAGCAGCGCGAAATAGCGCTCGCCTTCCTTGGGCGATCGGATATGGCCGTCGATGGTATCACCGGTACGCAGGCCGAAGCGGCGGATCTGCGAGGGCGAGACGTAGATGTCGTCGGGGCCCGGCAAGTAGTTTGCTTCCGGCGAGCGCAGGAAGCCGAAGCCGTCCGACAGCACCTCGACGACGCCTTCGCCGATGATGTCGACTTCTTGCGCCGCCATCTGCTTGAGGATCGCGAACATCAGCTCCTGCTTGCGCAGGGTGCTGGCGTTTTCGACCTGATGCTCTTCCGCGAAGGCCAAGAGTTCGGGGGGAGATTTGGTTTTGAGGTCTTGGAGTTTCATTTCCCGCATACGGGGCAGTCCTGGTGGTGGGAGAAATCGACGGCGGGGAATGAGATGAAGGTCGCTCGTCGGAAAAGAATCGCAGGTCTTGGGAGGAGGGGGCAGGAAAGCCCCGAAACCCGATACACCGACCGGCCTACAAACCCGGCGCCGGAACTCTGTGCATCCGCCTACGTTCGGAGGGATGGCGTGAAGATACGAAACGATCGGGCTTTGTGCAAGGGTTTCGCAGGCGCCTAGAACGGTTTCAGCACAACAAGGATAACGATCAGTATCATCAGCGCCGTCGGTATCTCATTGGCAATACGATAGAATTTCTGGGAGTACGCGTTCCGGTCGGCGGCGAAGTCCCTCACCCGGCTGACAAAAAAGCCGTGAGCGGCGGACATGAGGATAACGAGCACAAACTTGGCCTGCATCCAGTGCGCCTTATGAAAGTCGCCAAGCCATACCAGCGCGAGGCCGAACACCCAGGTCGCGACCATCGCCGGATTGATGATGAGCTTGAGCAGCCGCCATTCCATCACCTTGAACGTCTCGGACTGCTTTGAGCCCGGCTCGGCCGCGCAGTGGTAGACGAACAGCCGCGGCAGATAGAGCATTCCCGCCATCCAGGCGATCACCGCGATGATGTGGAGGGCTTTCAGCCAGAGATAGAGCATCCATGTGGCCGTTCTAATCCCTCCCCCGCAGGGGGAGGGTGGCCGCCGCAGGCGGCCGGGTGGGGGGAGTCCTGTTTAAGGCTTCGTCTATCAATTCCAATACCCCTGGCAAATTCTCATCAACGTCGTTGTTCCAAAAGCGAAGAACACGAAAACCTTCACGCGCCAGTTTAGCGTCGCGCTGCCGATCGCGTTCGTGATGCACATCGAAATTATGTTGACCCCCATCCACCTCAACAACGAGGCGGTGTTTCATGCAAACAAAATCCACGATATATCCTTCACGTGGAGATTATCGGCGGAAATGATATCCACGCGAGCGCCAAGAGCGTAAATGAACCCAGAGCTTCACCTCCTGGGGTGTCATTGTTTTGCGCAATCGTCGTGCGATTGGATTTGCCATTGACCCCACCCGGCTCGCTTCGCTCGCCACCCTCCCCCTCCGGGGGAGGGATTACTTCCGCACCCGCTTGAGCATCTGCTCGACATGCGCGATGGGCGTTTCAGGCAGGATGCCGTGGCCGAGATTAAAGATGAAGGGCCCGGCTCCGAAGGCCGCGAGCGTCAGGTCCACCGCGCGGTCGAGCGCGTCGCCCCCCGCCAGGAGCGCGAGCGGGTCAAGATTTCCCTGCACCGGCAGGCGGCTTTGGATCTGCTCGCGGGCGAAACCGCGGTCGATGGTCCAATCGAGACCGACCGCATCGACCGGCACCTGCTCGATATAGCGCAGCAAGTTCGTGCCGGCTCCGCGCGGAAAGGCGATAATCTTCGCGTCCGGCACGTCCCGCCGGATCAATGCGACGATCGTTTTCGCCGGTTGTACGCACCAGCGTTCGAATTCATCCGGCGCCAATACGCCGGCCCAGGTATCGAACAACTGCACCGCCTCCGCTCCGGCTTTGATCTGCTGCAGCAGATAATCGGCGGAAGCCTGCACAAGCCGGTCGATCAGGGCGGCAAAATTGTCCGGCTCGCGATAGGCAAAGGTCCGGGGCGGCGCCTGGTCCGGCGTTCCGCGGCCCGCGATCATATAAGTCGCCACCGTCCAGGGCGCACCGCAGAAGCCGATCAGCGCCACGTCGTCCGGCAGCGCCGCTTTCACCAGCCCGACGGTTTCATAAACCGGCGCAAGCGTCTTCTGATCGACTTCCCCGCGCAGCGCCGCCAGTCCTCCCAATTCCTGCAGCGGCGTCAGCCTCGGACCTTCGCCGGCCTCGAAGCCCACCTTCTGTCCGAGCGCATGCGGAATGACCAAAATATCGGAAAACAAAATCGCGGCATCGAAATGAAACCGGCGCACCGGCTGCAACGTGACTTCGGCCGCCAGCTTGGGATTGAAACAGAGATCGAGAAAGCCTCCCGCTTGTTCCCTCACCGCCCGATATTCCGGCAGGTAGCGTCCCGCCTGCCGCATCATCCAAACCGGAGGAATAGGCTGACGTTGACCTTTGAGGGCATCAAGGAAAGGCTTTTTCACCACTAACCTGCTTACAAACTGCTCTACTCATAAACTTCTAGAATCTTGGGTTTGTTGTAGTTGGTGCGTGAATAAGACTCATAACTTGGTATTCACGCCCGATCGGCGGCATTTCAGTTATCCTCATTCTCCAGCAGCAAGAAGCCGTTGATAAGTCAGCCTCGAAACAACAGGCAATTCAGTCTATACAGCCTTTTTCCTTACCCGCGTCGCGGGAACTATCCACATGTCACCGTTATTAGTCGCAACGATTTTTATCTTCCCGCGGCCGGCAGTTGTGTGGACATAAATTAAGGAGTTTCGGTCTGCGGCTTGCGCCGGGCCTCCAACCATGGCCTCCTCCCCAACTGTCCACAGGTTAAGCGCCATCTTTCCATGCCGCAAAAAACTGGCAGCTACTTTCATCTGCATCTGATCTCGGATGCGACCGGCGAGACGCTGATCACGGTCGCCCGGGCGGCGACGGTGCAGTATGCCAAGGTATTGCCGGTCGAGCACATCTATCCCTTGATCCGGAACCAGAAGCAGCTCGACAAGGTGCTGGCCGAGATCGAGGAATCTCCCGGTATCGTGCTCTATACCCTGTTGGAGGATGATCTGGTCGAACGGCTGGAGCAGAAATGCCGTGAGCTCAGCCTGCCCTGCATGTCGATCCTGGGACCGGTCTTGCAGCTGCTGCAATCCTATCTCGGCTCCGAATCTACCCATCGCGTCGGCGCGCAGCACACGCTGAACGCGGAATATTTCAAGCGCATCGATGCGCTGAATTACACCATGCTGCACGATGACGGCCAGCATCCGGAAGATCTCGACGACGCCGACGTGGTGCTGCTGGGAGTGTCCCGCACGTCGAAAACGCCGACCTCGATCTATCTGGCAAATCGCGGAATCAAGACCGGCAACGTTCCGCTGGTGCCTGGCGTGCCCTATCCGTTGCAGGTGGAAGCGCTCACCAAACCGCTGGTCGTTGGACTTTTTGCCAGCCCCGAGCGCATCGTGCAGATCCGGCAAAACCGCCTGCTCGGCTTGCGGGCGCATGAGGACGACCATCAATATATCGACCGCGAGGCAGTGGCCGCGGAGATCGCTTTTTCAAAAAAACTCTGCGCCAGACATAATTGGCCGCTGATCGATGTTACCCGCCGCTCGATCGAAGAAACCGCCGCCGCGGTGCTCAATCTTCTGTCCGAGCGACGGCGGCAGCCGGTGGCGTAACATGGCGCTTTGGATAGCGGCTGAACCTCTCGTTCTGGCCTCCAAAAGCGCCTCCCGCCTTGCCTTGCTGGCGGGCGCCGGCATCGCCGTCGAAGTTTTGCCCGCCGATATCGACGAGCGCGGCATTGAAGCAAAGGCGCCAGCGGCGGATGCCGGCGCTGCCGCGGTCCTGTTGGCGCGCGAAAAGTCGCGCGCGGTCGCAGCGCAAAGACCCGGCCGGCTGGTGCTGGGCGCCGACCAGACATTGGCGCTCGGCGCGCAGCGTTTCTCCAAGCCGGCCGATCGGGCCGGCGCCGCGGATCAGTTGCGCGCGTTGCGGGGCGAGACCCACGCCCTGCATTCGGCCTTGGCGGTCATGCGCGACAGCGAGACGCTTTTTGAGCATGCGGATGTGGCGCGGCTGACCATGCGGATGTTCTCCGACCGGTTTCTTGAGCAGTATCTCGACCTGGCGAGCGATGCGGTGACATCCAGCGTCGGCGCCTATCAGCTGGAAAAGGCCGGCATTCAACTGTTCGAGCGGATCGAAGGCGACTATTTCACGATCCTTGGTTTGCCGCTTTTGCCGCTGCTGGACTTCTTTCGGCGCGAACGCTGCCTGGCGGAGTGACATGTTCGTCATCGGGCTGACCGGTTCTATCGGGATGGGGAAGTCGACAACGGCGCGCTTCTTCGCGGAGGCCGGGGTGCCGGTGCATGATGCCGACGCCACTGTGCACCGGTTGTATGACGGCGAGGCCGCGCCCGCGATCGAAGCGGCTTTTCCCGGCACCACCTCCGGCGGCAAAGTCGATCGCGTCAAGCTCGCCGCGCGGGTTCTGGATGACAAAGCCGCGTTGCGGCAACTTGAATCCATCGTGCATCCGCTGGTGCGCGAAGCGGAAACCAGGTTTCTTGCGGAGGCTGAGCGTAATGGGGCGCCGGTCGTGGTGCTCGACATCCCGCTGCTGTTCGAAACCGGCGGGCAAGAGCGGGTGGATGCGGTGGTAACGGTTTCCGCGCCTGCCGAGCTGCAGCGCGCCCGGCTGCTGGAGCGAGCCGGCATGACGCAAGAAAAGCTGGAAGCGCTGATCGCCAACCAGCTTCCCGACGCGGAAAAGCGCCGCCGCGCCGACTTTATCCTCGATAGTTCACAGGGTTTCGAAGCCGCCCGCAATCAAGTGGCGGAGATTCTGCGTCAGGTAGCTAATATGCCGAAACGGCGAAAGTGATTCGGACCTCTCTGTGATGCGCGAGATCGTGCTCGATACCGAAACGACCGGCCTCGACCCCTATCAGGGGCACCGGCTGATCGAGATCGGCTGCATCGAGCTGCTCAACCGCATCCCCACAGGCCAGGTCTTCCATCATTACGTTCACCCCGAGCGCGATATTCCGGAAGAGGCTTTCCGGGTGCACGGCATCTCGCTGGAAAAGCTGAAAGACAAGCCGCGTTTCCACGAGATCGCCGACGACCTGCTGGCCTTTTTGGGCGATGCGCCGCTGGTGATCCACAACGCCGCCTTCGATATGGGTTTCCTCAATGCCGAGCTCGAGCGCGCCGAGCGGCCGTTGCTCGACCGCACCCGGATGGTGGACACGCTGCTCTTGGCGCGGCGAAAATATCCCGGCGGCTCCAACCGGCTCGACGATCTCTGTCTGCGCTATCGCATCGACGCGTCGCGCCGCACCAAGCACGGCGCCTTGCTCGATGCCGAGCTGCTGGCCGAGGTCTATGTCGAGCTGATCGATGCGCGTCAGGCCACGCTCATCCTGGTGGAAAACGGCGAAGAGCGGGATCGCACCCCGCAACAGATCGCGGCCTCTCGCGTGCGTCCGCGGCCGTTGGCGGGCCGGCTGACGCAAGAGGACCTTGCGGCGCATCGCAGCTTTATCGCCGCGCTTGGCGAGGCGGCGCTCTGGAACGGTTATCGTTCGATCATCCTGCCGCAAGACCCCGCGCCGCTCGATATCGCAGCGATCGCGCAGGCGGCTCCCGATCAGGCCGTTGCCGCGGTGCCCTGAGCGCTCTGTTGCGCCAGCTTCTGCCGATACAACGCGACAAAGTCGACCGGATCGAGCAACAGCGGCGGAAATCCGCCATTGCGGACCGCCGCCGCGACGATCTCGCGCGAAAACGGAAATAGCAGCCGCGGGCATTCGATCATCACGACGGGGTGCAAACTTTCCTGCGGCACGTTCTGGATGCGGAAAACGCCGCCGAAGGCCAGGTCGAAACCAAATAAGACCTTCCCATCGCGCTCGGCCTTGCCCTCGGTCTTGAGAACCACTTCGAAGTCGGTCGCGTTCAGCGCGTTGGCAAGCACATTGATCTGGACATTGATTGTCGGCTGCGACTGCTGAAAAGCGCCAAGCGAGGCGGGTGCGTTGGGATTCTCGAAGGAGAAATCCTTGACATATTGGGCCAGCACATTGAGCTGCGGTTGTGACGGCTGATCCTTCGGTTCTCCGCCGTTATTGGTATTCGACATGGCTTTCTCCAAAAAAACTTCGTGATCGGCGGCCGCCGTTGCGGGGCCTAACACAGCGGCTTTGGCGCGACAAGAATTGTCACGGAATCATCACGATGGCCCGCCTGGTCGGCGATGATCGTCGATCCGCTGATCGGGCATCTGCTTCCACTGATCGCGCTCGAGATCGACAACGCCAGGCGTTCCAGGCGGCCTCGTTTGCATAACGCGCTGAAACCGCCCTGCGATCCAGCTCCGTACCGGAGGCAGGAGGAGCAGGAGTCCGCCCGCATCGGTTATAAAGCCCGGCAAAAGCAGCAGAAAACCGGCGGCAACCGTCAAAAATGCATCGCCGCTTGCTTCCAGCCCCGCGATGCCCTTTGTCATGACCGCTTCGTGCAGCCGGTTGATCCGGGTCCGCCCGGGATGCCGCAACACGGCTACGCCGGCGAGCGAGGTGGCGACCATCAGGGCAAGCGCCTGCGGCAGGCCGATAACCTCGGCAACCGCGACCAGCACCACAACTTCCGCCGCCAGCAGCGCCGCGATGGCCAGAAGGAACCACTTAACCATTGTTGCCATTCCACTCGTATAAGGCTCTGTTGGCGCGCCCTCGCGGATCGTCTAAAGTCCTTCTGGCGGTCACCTTATTTGCGCCCCCAAATGGGCGCAGGGCCTAGATCGACCGGCTCGCGTTGCCTACATAGCCGGTAACAGGGCCCGACCGGCGGCAAGCCCGCCGCCGGCTGATCAATGTCCCGTCGCCACGGCTGCGGAGTCTTGCGAGACGTGTTCGACATTTACACCATCGTGTTTCTGGCGGTCGCGGTTTTTATCTTCCTGCGGCTGCGCAGTGTTTTGGGTCAACGCACCGGCCGGGAACGCCCGCCCTATGACCCGTTTTCGCGCGATCCCGTGCGCGGCGCCGCCAAGGATGCTGCCAAGGACAACGTGGTCAGCTTGCCGGGTCGCGCCGCCGAGCCGGCGGTGAATGCCGAGCCGGCTTCCGCCGATCGCTGGAAAGGGATTGTCGAACTCGGCTCGCCGGTTGCGGCCGGTCTTGACGCGATCGCGGCCGCCGATCCCGATTTCGATCCCAAGCATTTCATTGCCGGCGCGCGCGCGGCCTATGAAATGGTGGTCACGGCCTATGCCGACGGCGACCGCCGCGCGCTGAAAAATCTGCTGTCGCGCGACGTCTACGAAGGCTTCGACGCCGCCATCACCGAACGTGAAAAGCGCGGTGAGAGGGCGGAGACCCGCTTTGTCTCCATCGACGTTGCCGAAATCGCCGGCGCCGAGATGCGCGGCAAGTCGGCGCAGATCACCGTGCGCTTTGTCTCCCAGATCATCTCCGTCACACGGGACAAGACCGGCACGGTGATCGACGGCAATCCTGACAAGGTCACCGATGTCACCGACGTGTGGACCTTCGCGCGCGACATTTCCTCGCGCGACCCCAACTGGAAGCTGATCGCGACCGAAGCGGGGCAGTGATGGCGCGCGCGTCCCGGCTCGCGACATATTCCATTTTTCTTGCGGCACTGGCGGCGGTTTGCGCGAGCGCGGTGACGCCTGCCGCCGCTCAAGACTCCAAGGTGAAAATACCCAATAGCCAGCTGGAGCCGCTGGCCTGGTCCGATCTCGGCGGCTGGGCCGACGACGATCACATGGCGGCGTTCAAGACATTCATGGACAGCTGCAAGGCGATCCTGCCGCGCACATCGCCCGGGCGCGAAGCCGGACCCATGTTCAGCGCCTTGCAGCAAGTCTGCCGGCGTGCGCGGAACTATAGCGCGTCAGACAACGAAAAAGCGCGCGGCTTTTTCGAGATAAACTTCCGCCCGGCGCGGATCGCCACGCTGGGCGAGGCCGCCGGTTTTCTTACCGGCTATTACGAACCGATCGTGGACGGTTCGCCCACCTGGAGCCAGGAATTCGACGTGCCGCTTTATCGCAAGCCGTCGAACCTCATTCCCGGCGGGCGGCGTCGCCTCACCGAAGGTTTTCCGAACAAAGGACCGGTCGGGCGCAAACTCGGCCGCAAAAAGATCGTGCCCTATTACGATCGCGGCGAGATCGAAGAGGGCATTCTGACCGGCCGCAATCTGGAAATTTGCTGGTTGAAGGATCCGATCGATCTCCTGTTCATCCAGATCCAGGGCTCCGCCCGCGTGCGCATGCCGGATGGTTCGATCATACGGGTCAACTACGCGGCCCATAACGGTCATTCTTATTCACCGGTCGGTCGTTTCCTGATCGAGAACGGCGCCATTCCGCGCGAAGAAATGTCGATGGACCGGATCCGCAAATGGATGGAGGAGTTTCCCGAAGAAGCGAAAGAAATCCGCGCCAAGAACAAATCCTATGTTTTCTTTCGCGAGGTTCCGCTTTCGGCCACGGAAGAGCCGAAGGGTGCGCAGGGCGTGTCGCTCACGCCCGGACGTTCGATCGCGGTGGACAAGGCGCTGCACATCTACGGCACGCCTTTCTATATCGAGGCCGAATTGCCGATCGACAGCACGCAGCCGAAGACGAAGTTCCGCCGTCTGATGGTGGGACAGGACACGGGCTCGGCCATCGTGGGGCCGGCGCGCGCGGACCTTTATTTTGGCGCGGGTCAGGAGGCCGGGCAGGTCGCGGGCCGGATCCGGCATCCGGGACGCTTTGCGATCCTGCTCCCGCGCGAGCTCGATTTCGCGCCCACTGCCCGCAGCGTGCCGCTGCCGCCGCCGCGGCCGGAATTCATTCTGACCGCCTCCCGAGCGACGCCCTTGCCGCGGCCGCGGCCGAGGGTCGAAGCAAGCCGATGAGCGGATCGCGCGGCAGACGGCTGAGCGACGGTGAAAGGATTCTGTGGCGCGAGATTACCCGCGGCGTTCAGCCGTTGCGCCCGCTCGTTACGGCGGAAACGGAAGCCGCCGACGCAAAACCAGCGCCGAGGCATGCAACACCTGCGCCGCGTCTTGCCAAAGCGCAGCCGCAAAGGCCGAAGACCAAATCTCCGCCCGTGCCGGCGCCGCTCGGCCGGCGCGCCAAACAGCGCGTCGCGCGCGGGCGCGATCCGATCGACGGCCGCCTCGATCTGCATGGCCTGACCCAGGCCGAAGCGCATGATGCGTTGCTGCGCTTCCTGCATGTCGCGCAGACGCGCGGCGCCAAGTTGGTGACGGTCATCACCGGCAAGGGCCGGGGCGGCGAGGGCGGCGTGCTGAAGCGGCAGGTGCCGCTCTGGCTGGCGCTGCCGGCATTCCGGGCCATTGTGGTCGGCTATGAAGAAGCGCACCAGCGCCACGGCGGCGAAGGCGCTCTTTATTTGCGCGTGCGGAAGGGGCGCTGAGCCCGCGAATTCGTCACCGCCGGGCTCGACCCGGCGGTCCATCAGAAAAATCGTTTGTTCGATGGATTGCCGGATCAAGTCCGGCAATGACAATGAGGACCTACAAAATAAACCGGCTGAGATCCGCGTTCTTGGCAAGATCGCCGACATGCTGCTGCACATAAGCGGCGTCGATCTTCAAGATTTCGCCGGCGCGGTCGGGTGCGGCAAAAGAAATCTCGTCGAGCACGCGCTCCATCACGGTCTGCAGACGCCGCGCGCCGATATTCTCCACACTGGAATTGACCGCGACTGCGACGTCGGCGATGGCGTCGATGGCGTCGACGGAAAATTCCAGCGTCACGCCTTCGGTCGCCATCAGCGCCACATATTGCTTGATCAGCGAGGCCTCCGGCTCGGTGAGGATGCGGCGGAAATCGTCGCGTGTCAGGGCTTTGAGCTCGACCCGGATCGGCAAGCGCCCCTGAAGCTCGGGCAGGAGGTCCGACGGCTTCGACAGATGGAAGGCGCCCGAGGCAATGAACAGGATATGGTCGGTCTTGACCGGGCCATGCTTGGTCGAGACCGTGGTGCCTTCGATCAGCGGCAGCAAATCGCGCTGCACGCCTTCGCGTGAAACGTCGGCGCCGCCACGTCCTTCGCGGCCGGCGATCTTGTCGATCTCGTCGAGAAACACGATGCCGTTCTGCTCCACCGCTTTGATGGATTCCTGCACCAGTTGCTCGCTATCAAGCAGCTTGTCGGATTCCTCGTTGATCAGGATGTCATGGGATTCGCGCACCGTGACGCGCCGCGTCTTGGTGCGCCCGCCCATCTTTCCGAAGATGTCGCCGATCGAGATCGCGCCCATCTGCGCTCCCGGCATGCCCGGGATCTCGAACATCGGCAAGCCGGTGGATCCGGCCTGCATCTCGATCTCGATTTCCTTGTCGTTGAGTTCGCCCGCGCGCAGCCGGCGGCGAAAGGATTCCTTGGTCGCCGGGCTGGCGGTCGCGCCCACCAGCGCATCGACCACGCGGTCCTCCGCGGCGAGCTCGGCGCGCGCCTGCACGTCCTTGCGCTTGCGCTCGCGCGTAAGCCCGATGCCGATCTCGACCAGGTCGCGAACGATCTGATCCACATCGCGGCCGACATAGCCGACTTCGGTGAATTTGGTCGCCTCGACCTTGAGGAAGGGCGCGCCGGCGAGCTTCGCCAGCCGCCGGGAGATTTCCGTCTTGCCGACGCCGGTCGGTCCGATCATCAGGATATTCTTCGGCAGCACCTCGTCGCGCAGTTTTTCCTCGAGCTGCAGACGCCGCCAGCGATTGCGCAGCGCGATCGCGACCGCACGTTTGCCGTCGCCCTGGCCGACGATGAAGCGGTCGAGTTCGGAAACGATTTCACGCGGAGAAAAGTCTGTCATTGTGTCGATAGGCCCTCAAGCGCCTGTCTGCCAGACCCGGATAGCGTCAACCGGATCCAGCAGCATGATGATGTTGAGTATCAGATTATCCCGGATGCAGTACCCAACGAAGGCTTCCATCAGAACGGCAAGCCCTATGACAACCCATATAGGGAGCCGATGCGCCAAAACAAATCCGGCGGTCATGGCCAGAGCGTCGGAGACCGAATTGACGATGCTGTCGCCGTAATAGTCGAGCGAGATCGTGCCGGCGCGATAGCGTTCGATGATGAAGGGCGAGTTCTCGAGGATCTCCCAGCCGACCTCAAGGCCAAGCGCGAGCGCAAGACGCGCCGCGATGGAGGCGCGCGGCAGGACGAGCCACGCCAGGAAATAGAGCAAAAAGCCATGAATGATGTGGGAGGGCGTGTACCAGTCCGTGATGTGCTGGGAGGTTTCCGCGCTCTGCACGACGCCATGCCACAGCTTGACCGTTCCGCAGGCGCAGATCGGAACGCGGCCGATCGCATAGAGGACCGCCGCCTGCGCCGCGATCAACGCGATTACGACAATCGCCAAGCGGATGGCATTGCCGCCGCTGGCCGCGCCGGCATCGCGCGTCGGCGCCGTCATGCGTAGCGTATCATCAGGAATGCAGGACCGTCCGGCGTATCCACCATCCGTTCGCCGCGGAAGCCGGCCTTTTTATAAGCGGCGACAGCGCGCCCATTGGCCGGGTCCGGATCGGTCAAAACGCGCGGCGTTCCGGCGGCGAGCAAACCGTCGGTGAATTGGCGGATGAAGGCCGAGCCGTGACCCCGGCCGATCATGTCGGCTTCGCCGATGAACTGGTCGATCCCGCACGTGCCGGCGGGTTGCGGTCCAAACGGCTGCGGCGGCCAGGCTTCGGGGTCATAGCATTGCAGATAGCCGAAGGGCCGTTCGTCCAGCGCGACCACGAACTGATCCATCGCGGGCTCGTTGAGATCGCCGCTCACCAGCCCGAACTGCTCGTCCGGGTCTCCCCACCATTCCACCACATGCGGTGAGGCGAGCCAGCGCCGGAGCAAAGGCAGGTCGGCCGCGGCCATGGGACGGAATTGATAAACCGGCGCCATCACGTCGTCTACAGCGTCTCGATCGTCACGTTGCGGTTGGTGAAGACGCAGATATCGGCGGCGATGTCGAGCGAGCGGCGCACGATGGCTTCGGCGTCGAGCGGCCCATCGATCAGCGCGCGCGCCGAAGCGAGCGCAAAGTTGCCGCCCGAGCCGATGCCGGCGGTGCCGGCTTCCGGCTCCAGCACGTCGCCCGCGCCGGTGATCACCAGCGATACGTCCTTGTCGGCGACGATCATCATCGCCTCAAGCCGTCGCAGGTAGCGATCGGTGCGCCAATCCTTGGCGAGTTCAACGGCCGCACGGGTGAGCTGGCCGGGATATTGCTCGAGCTTGGCTTCCAGCCGCTCAAACAAAGTAAAGGCATCGGCGGTGGCGCCGGCAAAGCCGCCGATCACGTCGCCCTTGCCGAGCCTGCGAACTTTCTTGGCGTTGGCCTTGACGATGGTCTGGCCGATCGAGACCTGGCCGTCGCCGCCGATCGCCACCAGCCCGCCCTTGCGGACTGTCAGAATTGTCGTGCCGTGCCAGGAAGCTTGCTCGGATTGCATTGATAAATTCCCTCGTTCGGGGTCATGTATGCCCTGGGACAAGGGGCCGCAATTCCACCCGCCTTTAATAGGTGGCAGCCTGCCTCCCGGGGGAAAGTAAGGGGTTTGTCATGCCGAATAGCTGGAAAGGGGTGATCGCGGGCTTTGTCGCCACGGTGGTCCTGTCCGCGCTTATCTTGCTGTTCAATGCCGCCGGGGTGTTGCCGGAGCTCGACATTGTCCATCACATCGACAAGCTGGGCTCCATCCAGATCGCCGCCGCCTGGGTCGATCATTTCATTGTCGGCACGTTGCTCTGGGGCCCGATATTCGCGGCTTTCGACGCCACCACGGATGAGAAGCGGCCGCGTTGGCAGAAAGGCCTGATGTTTGGCGTCATCGCCTGGTTCCTGATGATGATCATTTTCATGCCGGTCATCGGCGCCGGGCTGTTCGGCTTGCGGCTGGGCATCGTGGAGCCGGTCGGAATGCTGGGCCTGCACTTGGTATATGGCCTAGCGATCGGGGTGACTTTCGATTTCCTCGACAAGCGCTTTCCAACCAAGGGCAGCATCCTGCCGCCACCGCCTCCTTTCGCGGCCGGAATCGGCGAAAAGGGGGATTAACCCGCCTTTTTGCGATGCAGTAGCGAATTTGGGCGACGCCTGATAAAAGGCCTCGCCATGCGTACCGCATCAATCAAGCGCAAAACCAAGGAAACCGACGTCGAGGTCTCGGTCGACCTCGACGGGCAGGGAGCCGCGACGGTTTCCACCGGCATCGGCTTCCTCGACCATATGCTGGACCTGCTCGCCCGCCATTCCCGCATCGATCTCACGGTGAAGGCCAAGGGCGACCTGCATATCGACCATCATCACACCACCGAGGACGTCGGCATCGCGCTCGGCCAGGCGGTGAAGCAGGCGCTCGGGGACATGCGCGGCATCACCCGTTACGCCGACGTCCATGTTCCGATGGATGAGGCGCTGACGCGGGTCGCGATCGATATTTCCGGGCGGCCTTTTCTGGTCTTCAAGGCGGAATTCGTGCGCGACAAGGTCGGCACCTTCGACACCGAGCTGGTGCAGGAGTGGTTCCAGGCTTTCGCGATGAATGCCGGGATCACGCTGCATGCGCAGGTGCTCTACGGGACGAACGACCACCATATCGCCGAATCATGCTTCAAGGGCCTGGCGCGGGCGCTGCGGGCTGCGGTGGCAATCGATCCGCGCGCCAAAGACGAGCTGCCCTCCACCAAGGGCTCGCTCGGCGGATGATCCGGTAATCGCCTGGGCCAATGCCTCTCGGATGCCGGCGACTGCTCGATGTTCGCTATCGGGTGACCTAAAACGCAAGGAACCGCATGGCCGTCTATACCGTGCACGAACCATTGCCGCGGAAGGATGAAGCCTCCGCCGATCCGGAACGCTTCGCCTTCGTGCGCGACGGATTTTATTTTTGGGCCTTCCTGCTGGGCCCGCTGTGGACGTTATGGCGCCGGCTCTGGCTGGTGACGCTGCTCTATTTCGTGATTTCGATCGGGCTGCAAACAGGTCTGTGGGCGCTCGGCGCTACCAATAGCGTGAAATCTGTCGTTTGGTTTCTGCTCGCGCTGCTGATCGGATTCGAGGCGGGCACGTTGCGCCGCTGGACTTTGACCCGGCGCGGCTGGAAAAATCTCGGCGTCGTCGTCGGCGAGGATCTGGAAACGGCGGAGCGGCGATTCTTCGCCGCCTGGATGCCGCAAATGCCGCCCGTCCCGGCAACGCCGGCCGCGCAACCGCCGGGTGGTTTTCCGCGGCCGGGCGAAGCGCAGATCATCGGGCTATTTCCGCAGCCGGGAGCGCCGCGGTGAGCGTTGCCATCGTCGATTACGGATCGGGCAATCTGCACTCGGCCGCCAAGGCTTTCGAGCGCGCCGCGCGCGAGGCGGCCGCCGATGAAGCCATTGTCGTGACCAGCGACCCGGACGCGGTGCGCAGGGCCGCGCGGATCGTGCTTCCCGGCGTCGGCGCCTTCGCTGATTGCCGGCGCGGACTTGATGCAGTGCCCGGCATGCTGGAAGCGCTGGAAGAAAGCGTGCGGCGCCGCGGCCGGCCGTTCTTCGGCATCTGCGTCGGCATGCAGCTGATGGCGGAGCGCGGCCGCGAATACGAAGTGACCAAGGGCCTGGGCTGGATCGGGGGCGAAGTGGACAGGATCGCGCCCGCCGACGCCAGCCTGAAGATTCCGCACATGGGCTGGAACACGCTTGAGACGCGCGCGCCGCATCCGCTCTTCGACGGCATCGCGCTCGGGCCGCAGGGCGCGCATGCCTATTTCGTGCATTCCTATCAGCTGAAGCCGAGAGACCCGGGCGACCTCCTGGCAGAGACCGATTATGGCGGCTCGATCACCGCGGTGGTCGGTCGAGACAATATGGTCGGCACGCAATTCCACCCGGAGAAAAGCCAGCGGCTCGGACTGGCCTTGATCGCCAATTTTCTGAAATGGAAGCCGTGATGATGAAACGTCTCGGCATCGGCTTTCTTTTCCCTTCCCCCACGCGCTCTTTCGCGTGGCGGGGAGGGTCGACGCCGCAGGCGTCGGGGTGGGGGGCGTTTCTGTTTGATGCCGATGCCCCCCGGCCCCGACCCCTCCCCGCCGCTGCGCGGGGGGAGGGGAGTTCGCAGCGCACTGCCTCGGTATACGAATGATTCTCTTTCCTGCCATCGACCTGAAGGAAGGCGCCTGCGTGCGATTGCAGCAAGGCGATATGGCGCGCGCGACAATATTCAATCGCGACCCGGCGGCGCAGGCGCGCGCCTTCGAGCAGCAGGGCTTCCAATATCTGCATGTAGTCGATCTCGACGGCGCCTTCGCCGGCAAGCCGGTGAATGCGCAGGCGGTGGACACGATCCTGCGCGCCATCAAGATTCCGCTCCAGCTCGGCGGCGGAATACGCGACATGGCAACGGTGGAAGGCTGGCTCAGCAAGGGCGTGACGCGCGTCGTCATCGGCACCGCGGCAGTGCGCGACGCGGATTTCGTCAAAGCGGCAGCGAAGAAATGTCCCGGCCGTATCGCCGTCGGCCTTGACGCTCGCGACGGCAAAGTCGCGGTGGAAGGTTGGGCGGAAACCTCTCAGCTTTCCACTCTGGAGATCGCCCGACGCTTCGAGGACGCCGGCGTCGCCGCAATCATCTATACCGACATTGCGCGCGACGGATTGCTCAAGGGGCTGAACCTCGATGCCACCATTGTGCTCGCGGAAGCGGTATCCATCCCGGTTATCGCCTCGGGCGGATTGGGCTCGCTCGACGACGTGCGGGCGCTGCTGCAGCCGCGCGCCAGCAAACTCGCGGGCGCCATCGCCGGCCGCGCGCTCTATGACGGCCGGCTCGACCCAGCCGAAGCGCTCGCGCTCATCAACGCTTCGCCTCCGGCGTAGCATCGCCCGGCATCGGCCGGGTCCAGTTGTCGGCGATGAAGACGTCGTTGCGGAATTCCGCCTTGGGCCGGAAGCCGATAGAAGCGCGCAGCAACAAGAGCCCCGCGGCGACGCCGGCAATCAGCGCGAGATAGGTCGGCAAAGCATAAGGCGAAAGCGTCGGGATGCCGTACATGACGAGCGCGTCATTGCCGCCCGGTGCGAGCGCGGTGCCGAAGCCCATCAACATGCCTCCGGCAAAATTCAGCAGCCAGGCCGGTTGCGGGCGCAAGTCGAGCCGAAAGCTGCCGCGCAAAAGCGTCGAGATCAGCATTCCGGCCAGCACGGCGACCAGTAGCAGCCCGCGCGTCCCCGATGGCGGCGCGGCGCCGGTGCCGAATGCCCGCTCAATAAGTAGTTCAAAAGTGGCGGTATAGCCGAAGGGACCGAACAGCAGGAACAGCGCCGCGCCCGTCACGCCCATCAGCATGGCGGCGGTGGAGAGCCGGTAACGCCGCGCCAGCGCGAGATCGCGAAGGCTCGCGCCCGGCTCGCGCGTCCGCCACAGCCGGGCCGCTTCATAAATCGCCCAGGCGCCAAATCCGATCGCCAGCACCAACGACCAGGATGTGATGGCGCTGAGCAGCACGGGAGCGCTCGCGGGCCGCGACAGCCATTGTGCTTCAATCAGGATTGCAAAGACGCCGGTGCCGGCCGCGAATCCGGCAATCGCAATAAGCATGGCGCCCTCGCCGTCGGCGAGCCGCGCCATCGTGGAATAGGCGCAGCCGCCGTTGAGCGCCGCTCCCAATCCGAAGCTCAGTCCGCCAAGCAGTGCGAGGCCTGTCAGCGCCCAGCCGTTGACGCTGGCTAAGGCCGGAACGAGCCACAGGAAAGGAAAGGCCACGGCCCAGACCCACAGCCATGACCGGCCGACGCTGGCGAACATATTCGCGCTGCGCGCGCTCATCACCTCGGCAACCGCCCGCACGGTGCAGATGCTGGCGCGGTGGGCCGCGAAGCCCATGATGCATCCCAGCGCGACGGCCACAATCAGCATCGCCACGGCGGCCCCCTGGTGCCCGAGTGGTGTTGCGGGCGATGTTATCCTATAGGGACGGCGCGCGGCACACGCAGACCGCCTTCGTGACCACCGCCTTAAGGGCCCGGCATGTTCAAAGTTCGCGTCATTCCCTGCCTCGACGTTAAGGACGGCCGTGTGGTCAAGGGCGTCAATTTCGTCAATCTGCGCGATGCCGGCGATCCGGTGGAGGCCGCGATCGCCTATGACGCGGCGGGCGCGGATGAGCTCTGCTTTCTCGACATCGCCGCCAGCAACGAGAAGCGCGGCATCATTCTCGATGTGGTGCGCCGCACGGCGGAAGCCTGTTTCATGCCGCTGACGGTGGGCGGCGGGGTGCGCACGGTCGATGACATCCGCGCGCTGTTGTCATCGGGCGCCGACAAGGTCTCGATCAATACCGCGGCGGTGGAACGGCGCGCCTTCGTGCGCGCGGCGGCGGAAAAATTCGGCGATCAATGCATTGTCGTTGCGGTCGACGCGAAGAAAGTCTCGCAGCCCGGCGAGAAAGACCGCTGGGAAATCTTCACGCATGGCGGCCGCAAGCCGACGGGTCTCGATGCGGTGGATTACGCGCGCGAAGTGGTTTCGCTCGGGGCCGGCGAAATCCTGCTCACCTCGATGGACCGTGACGGTACCCGCTCCGGATTCGATATCGCGCTCACCCGCGCTGTGGCGGATGCGGTAGCGGTGCCGGTGATCGCGTCCGGTGGGGTCGGCACGCTGCAACATCTGGTTGAGGGCATTCGCGAGGGCCATGCCACCGCCGTGCTCGCTGCCTCGATCTTCCACTTCGGCGAGCATTCGGTGTCGGAGGCCAAACAGTTCATGGCCAAGGCCGGCCTGCCGGTGCGGCTGGACGCTTAGCTGCTCTGAGCGGAAGCCTCAGCGCTTCCTGCGCCGGGTCTTCGCCTTCTTGCGAGCGCGCGGAGATCGCGGCTTCTTCATCCAGCGGAGCGCGCGCTCCAGCCGGTCATTGCCCCAGAACATTTCGCCATCGGGCGTGATGAAAGTCGGCGCGCCGAAAATGCCGAGCCGTTGCGCCTCTTCCGTTTCGGTCCGCAGCGCCACGCGTAGATCGTTGGAGCGCGCAACTTCCAGCACCGGCGCGGGGTCGAGCTTCAATCGCGTCAGGATCTCGCTGATCGCCGCCGCGTCGTCGATGCGCCGGCCTTCGGCGAATTCGGCGCGGAACAGCGCGAGGCAGAAATTCTTGCCCCATTTCTCCTTCAGCCCGACCAGCGCCACCCGCGCCGCCAGCACGCTCTGCTGCGGAAACAACTGCGGCCGCTGAAAAGGCAGACGAAGCTCCGCGCAAAGCCGTTCCAGGTCGCGCCACATGTTGCGGCCCTTGGCCTCGTAAAGATTGAACGGCGAGCTTTCCCAGCCCTGGGCCTGGAAAATCGGACCCAGCAGAAAGGGGCGAAAGCGCACCTTCACCCGCGCCTTGCTGGCCAGCGGCCCGATCCGCAGGCATGCCGGATAGGAATAGGTCGAAGCGAAATCGAACCAGAAATCGAGCGCCTTCTCACGCATGAAGGGTCCTATCGCGGCCTGCCCGAAAGTACCCCTCCCCGCAGCCGGATGGAGGTGATATGGCAGGATTGGAGTAGCCCATGGCCAAATATACGCTGCAGGACCTGGAAAAACGCATCGAGATGCGTGCGCAAGCCGGGCCCGATGTCTCCTATACACGCAAGCTGCTGGATAGGGGCGTCGCCCATTGCGCCAAGAAGCTGGGCGAGGAAGCGGTCGAAACCGTGATCGCGGCGACGGCGGAAAGCCGCGAGCGCCTGATCGCGGAAAGCGGGGACCTGCTCTACCATCTGCTCATCGTCCTGCGTGCGCGCGGCATCAGCTTGGCCGAGGTTGAGGCGGCGCTTTCCGAACGCCAGAAAATGTCCGGCTTGGAAGAAAAATCCGCGCGTCCGCGCGAGTGACGACAGGGAACTTTATGGAGCAGCGCACCGACAACCAGCTCTCGCCCTACCGCATCTTCTCGCGCAGGGAATGGGCCGCATTGCGCAAAGACACGCCGATGACGCTGTCTCCGGAAGAGGTCGCGCGGCTGCGCTCGCTGCATGACCGCCTCGATATGGCCGAGGTGGAGGAGATTTACCTGCCGCTTTCGCGCCTGCTCTCGCTTTACGTCTCGGCCACGCAGCAGCTGTTTCATGTGCAGCAGGCCTTTCTCGGCACCGAAGACAGCAAGATGCCTTACATCATCGGCGTCGCGGGTTCCGTCGCGGTCGGCAAGTCGACCACCGCGCGCGTGCTGCAGGCGCTGCTCGCGCGCTGGCCCGATACGCCGAAGGTCGATCTCGTGACCACCGACGGCTTCCTCTATCCCAACGCCGTGCTCGAGCGCGAAGGCCTGATGGAGAAAAAGGGCTTCCCCGAGAGCTATGACCTGCCGGCGCTGTTGCGCTTTCTCGCCGACGTGAAGGCGGGCCGCCGCCCAGCGCGCGCCCCGATCTACTCGCATCTCATCTACGACGTGGTCCCGAACCAATGGGTGGAGATCGACCGCCCCGACATCCTGATCGTCGAGGGGCTTAATGTGCTGCAGACCGGACGCCCGCCGCGCGACGGCAAGGCGATTCCCTTCGTCTCGGATTTTTTCGATTTTTCGGTTTATCTCGACGCCAGCGAAGACGTGCTGCTGTCCTGGTATGTCGACCGCTTCCTCACCTTGCGCGTCACCGCCTTCGCCGATCCGAAATCCTATTTCCACCGCTATTCAAAATTGTCGGACACCGACGCGGTGGAGGTGGCAACCTCGATCTGGAAGCGTATCAATCTGGTCAATCTGCACGACAATATCCTGCCGACGCGCCAGCGCGCCGATCTCATCCTGCAAAAGGACGAAAGCCACCTGGTCGAGGAAGTGGCGCTGCGCCGGCTCTAGACGATCCGCATCCATCTTGTCTTTGATTTGAGCGCCATTAGGATTGACGCGGCTTCGGCTTAAAGCCGGGCCAACCTGCGTCGCACGGGGGGTGGGGGGGCGAGTTGTCTTTCACTCCCCTGACCGTTGGTTGTAAGCTTGCGGCTGCGACAATTGCCGACTGGGGAGGATTTCCGATGATCGCTCGCCTTCTCGCCTTGGTTTTGGCTCTGTGTTTCGCCGGCGCCGCCAAGGCGGACATTCCATGGACGGCCGCCAGCAGCAATTGCCTTCCGGATGACGCCACAATCAAATTCGACAGGTACAAGGCCAGCAACGCATCCGTGGAGCATGCGTCGGGCAACGTCGACCTGGTTGTTCTGACTTGCCCGGTTTCCCGATTCCCGCAGACCCATACCGATTGGGACCTTCAACTTACCTACCGGGATTCGACGGGGACCAATGCGCAGGCCTTCGTTCGGGCGCGGCTCTATCGCATGAGGAGGGGGCAAACCACGCCGGACCTGCTTGCGACCGTGAGTTCCAATTCGTCCCCGATCACATCGAACAATCAATTGGGTTCCGGGCCTTTCGGCCACACATTCGATTTTGACGGTGGTTACGCCTACTGGGTCCGCGTAGAATTGGAACGCGCAACGACCAACCAAACAGTCATTTTCTATTCCATCGCCTTGGAAGAGGTGTTCTTTTCCGATATCCGCCTCAAGCACAACGTCGCGCTGCTTGGGCAGCTTGACAACGGCCTGGGCTTCTACCGCTTCAGCTACATCGGCAGCGACGCAGCCTATGTCGGGGTGATGGCGCAGGAAGTGCAAGCCATCATGCCCGAGGCTGTCGTGCGCGGCAGCGACGGCTATCTGCGCGTGTTTTACGATCTGCTCGGATTGCGCATGCAGCCCTGGGACAAATGGGTGGCCGCGGGCGGAAGATTCCGACGACGGCGGCGTCGATGCAACAGTGAACGCCCAAACGCTGGTCACGCTGCTCGGGCGGCTGTAGCAGCGTGTCGCCGGATGTTTTCACCGCCTTGGCATAGGTCGCCTGTTCCGGCGTCAGCGGGCTATCGAGCAACAGATCCGCCATGCCGAGAATGCCGTTCAGCGGCGTGCGGATTTCATGCGAGACCATGGCGAGGAAGCGTGACTTGGCGCGATTGGCGGTTTCCGCCTGGTCGCGCGCTTCCGCCAGCGCGAGTTCCGTTTCAGTGCGGTCGGTGACGTCGCGTCCGACGCTCTGGATTTCCACCCCGCCATCGAGCTGTACCGAAACTTCGCGCCAGGCGATCCAGCGCGGGCCCTCCGCCGTTGCGATCTTCTGGTCGTAGATCCGCGCGCCGTCGGGCGAGAAGGTGCTCTCGCCCTGTTCCAGCAGCGGCAGGGCCAAGCAAAAACTCACGCCCGCTCTCGGCAAGCGCAAGAAGGGCGTCGTTGGCGTAAGTGATGCGGCCATTGGTGTCGCGCCGGACAATGAAGTCGCCTTGCGCTTCCAGGAAGCTGCGCGACCGCTCCTCGGTCTCTTTCAGCTCCCAGTTGCGATCTGCAAGCTCCTCATTGCGCTGCTCGAGACCCCGCGCATGCGCTTGCAGCACCCGGTTGCGGCGGAACAACCAAACGGCGATCCCGCAGGCCCCCAGGACGGCGCCAATCGCGATAATGAGATCGATGAAGGACTGCATAGATTTCAAACGCCACGCGGCCGAGATGTTCGGGCAGCCAGCATGACAAAGGAGTTTTGCTATTCCCTTCATGGGTGAAGGAGTTAAGCTATGCTGCAATATCAATTACTTGCTGGCAAACTTCGCACCAAAACAGTCGGTCCGAGGCACGGTGGCTAGGATTTCGATACGGCAGCCGGTAAATGGACTGCCGCCAATGGCTTGCGTGGCATTCAGGAGAAAGTGAAATGGCCAAATCCGTGAAAACAAAAACACTGGCGAAGAGGCGCACGCCAGCCGCGGCAAAGCTGGTCAAGCCCACGCGTGCCGAGGCGGAAGCGGCGGTGCGCACGCTGCTCCGATGGGCGGGGGATGATCCCCTCCGCGAGGGGCTTCTCGCGACGCCCTCTCGCGTGGTCGGCGCCTATGAGGAATGGTATTCCGGCTACGGCCAAGATCCGCGCGATTATCTGCAGCGCACTTTCGAGGAGGTCGGCGGTTACGACGAGATCGTGCTGTTGCGGAACATCCGTTTTGAATCCCACTGCGAGCATCATATGGCGCCGGTGCTTGGGCGCGTGCATGTCGGCTATCTGCCGCGCAACCGCGTGGTGGGTATTTCCAAGCTCGCGCGGCTGGTCGACGTCTATGCCAAGCGCCTGCAGACCCAGGAAAAGATGACTGCGGAAATCGCGGGCTGCCTGGAGGCGGTGCTCAAGCCTTTCGGCGTCGCGGTGATCGTGGAAGCGGCGCATCAATGCATGACGACGCGCGGCGTGCACAAGACCGACGTGACCATGGTGACGAGCCGCATGCTCGGCGCCTTCCGAGATCAGGCGCAGACGCGGCAGGAATTCCTCGCTGCTCTCGGCATGCGCCCCGGCATGATCAACGGCGAGGCGGTCTGACGCCTAGGCGTGCCTGCCTAGTCTGACGAGGAAGCGACCCGCCGCAGCACATTGCGTTCGACGGCTTCGAGATGGGAGCGCATGGCCACGCGGGCACCCGAGACGTCGCGTTGCTCGATCGCCGTTATGATCGCCTCATGCTCGGCGTGGGAATGATGATCGTGAGCCGGCGGGCCGGGATTGGCAGCAAGTCGCCCCCAGCTCATGGCGTTACGCACCGCCGCCAAGGTATCCATCAGCGAGAGCAGCATCGTATTGTGGGTTGATGTTGCGATGGTGCGGTGCAGGCGGCTGTCCCAGGCGTCGTATTCGCGCTTGCTCTGCGCATTGAGCGTATGCTGAAGGCATCTGCGCATTTCGATCAGATCGCCAAAGGTGGCGTTCAGCGCGGCAACGCCGGCGACCTCCGGCTCAAGCAGCATGCGTGTCTTCATGATCTCGACCGGATTGGTCCGGCGCGTCATGGCCGAGATATCGGCCAGATTGTCGAGCGGCCGGAGGCCGACGAAAGTGCCCTTGCCGACGTGGCGCCAGATCAGTCCATCGGCTTCCAGTTTCGCCAGCGCGCCGCGAAGCTGCGCACGCGTGACGCCGATTTCGGTGCAGAGCTCGCGCTCCGGCGGCAGCCGTCTGCCGGCGCCGAGGTTGAAAACGGCGAGATAGGCCTGCAGCCGGCGCAAGGGAGTGTCGTCGCGCCGCGCTGCCGTTGCGCCCAAGCTGTGCGATCGGTGTTCCTGACTTTGCTTTGCGCCCGCCGGCAAGACGTCCACTCCCATCGACCAATTCAACAATTGGTTTGCATCGCATGACCGAAGCGGCTTTGCAAATCGCACGTCATAATCGGCACTTCTAGCCGCGCGTCACCAAATCCAATTGACCAAAACGCGACCCAAATGATAGCCCAATCGGCAATGGGTCACCATTCGCGCATAGGGAATGGGACGCCGCGAGGAAGGATGCTGATGAATCTGCTGTCAAAGAGCGGCCGGCTGCGACCGGCTCTGGCTTGGCTCATTCCATTGGCGGCTGCCCCATACTGCGCGTCAGGCGCGGCGGCGCAGACGCAGGCCGAGCTCGAAAAGCTCTTCACCGGATCGACCATCACCATCATCGGCAGCAACGCCGGCTCGGGCGCCGACATTATGATCCGCGCCTCGGCCGAAATCCTCGGCGACTTTCTCCCCGGCAAGCCGGCGCGCATCGTCGTTCAGAACGTTCCGGGCGGCGGCGGCATTCCGCAAGTGCGGCGCTTCATGCAGGCCAAGCCGGATGGCTTGACGATCACCGTTCTGCATTCGCGGCACACGGTGGACGTGCTGTTCGGCACCCACGACATCAAGGAATGGGACCCGCGCAAGGCCGGCATCATCGGCAGCCCTACCGGCGGCGGGCAATCGCGGCTGCTCTGCGTCAACCCGCAGACCTACAAATGGACCGGGTGGAAGGATCTGGTCGGTTCCAAGAAGACGCTCAATGTCGGCGCAAGCGAGCCGTCCGGCGGCGCGGCGGCGATGGCTGCGCGCTTCATCGAAATGAACAAGGGCCCGATCAAAATCATCACCGGCTATTCCGGCGTGAACGATATCTTCGCGGCCTATCTTCGCGGCGAAGTGCCGATCCTTCAGCACTGCCCCGAGCGCTCGCTCAAGAAGGAATATGCCGACCTGCTGAAGACGCCGGAGGAAGCGCGCAAGAAATTCGTCCCGATCCTGTGGTGGGATATCGAAAGCGATGCGGATTGGCTGAAGACCCTGGGCCACAGCGGACCGGTGCCGCATGTCAACGAAGTGCTTGACCTGATCGGAGCGGGCGAAGAACAGAAGAAAGCCTTCCGCGCCGCGCTCGAAATCCGCTCGATCTTCTCACGCACCTGGATGCTGCCGCCGGGAACGCCGGAACCCGTCGTGAAGGCATGGCAGGACGCCTTCATGAAGATGACGGCATCGCCGCAATACAAGGAGCGGATGATCAAGATCGGCTTCGAGGACGAACACGCACCGCGCTCGGCGCAGCAGCTGCGTGAGGCATTCAAGTTGTTCGACAGTCTTTCGCCGGAATCGGTCGCCGTCATCAAGCAACTGGGCGACTAGTGTCCCTCGCTTCGCTCATTTCCGCGAAAGCGGGAACCCAGGGACGTCACGCGCCGGCGCGGGTTGTGGCCCCTGGATCCCCGCTCGCGCGGGGATGAGCGGAGGAGACGCGTGATCCACGTTGAACTCATCCGCGCAAGCGTGAAAGGTCGCCGATGCTAGAGGCAATGATCGCGGGCGGAGAACAACTGTTCTCTCGCCCGGGCATATGGCTCGGCTTTCTGATTGTGCTGCCGATCGCCGTCATCTCCGGGCTGAAGCCGGGCGGCGGCGTGCCGGTCTTCGTGATCCTGCTCGGGCTCACCAGTCACCTCGACCCCTGGATCGTGGTTTGCGTCGCGATTTTCTACAAAGCCGCGTCCGATCTGATGGAGCCGGTGCCTTCGATCCTGCTCGGCATTCCGGGCGGCAGATCGGCGCAGGCGACGGTGCTCGACGGTTATCCGATGGCGCAGAAAGGCTTAGCCGGGGTCGCGATCGGCGCGAGCTATACCTGCAACCTGATCGGCGGCGTGTTCGGCGCGCTTGTGCTTCTGGCGCTGCTTCCCTTCGCGCGCCAGCTCATCCTGATTTTCGGCTCGGCGGAATTCTTTCTGCTCACGATGATCGGTGTGATGACGGTGGCGGTGGTCAGCGCCGGCGCCTTTATCAAGGGCCTGCTCACCGGCGGGCTCGGCATCGCCATCGCCATGATCGGCTATAGCGCGATCGGCGGCGATATCCGCGCCACTTTCGGACTCAATTATCTCTATGACGGCGTACCGCTCGGGCCGCTCGTCGTCGGTCTATTCGCGATTCCGGAAGCGGTCGCACTGGTCGTCGGAGGCAAGCCGATCGCCGGCGGGCGCGTCGATCAGCTGTTGAAGGAGGCCGACCGCGACGTTTGGCGCGGCATCGTCGAAGGCTTCAGGCATTTCCGCCTGATGATCCAGTCGTCCGCCATCGGCACCGCGATCGGCATCATGCCGGGCCTGGGAGCGCCGGTCGCGCACTGGATCTCCTATGCTGTCGCGCGCAACACCGAAAAAGGCGCACACCAGACTTTCGGCAAGGGTGACGTGCGCGGCGTGATCGCCTCCGACGCGCCGAACAGCTCGGCCGACGGCGGCGAGCTGTTTCCGACCCTGGCCTTCGGCATTCCGGGCACCGCCGGCATGTCGATCATGATCGCTATCTTCGTTCTTTGCGGATTTACGCCCGGCTACAGCATGATGACCAACCATCTCGATGTGGTCGTCGCGCTGGTTTACGTGCTGATCATCGCCAATACCCTGACGGTTCCGATCGTGATGCTGTTCGCGCCTTATCTGGCGCGGCTCACGCTGGCCAATCCGGCGGTGCTCGCGCCCATCGTGATCTGGGTGGCGATGCTCGCGGCCTATATGACGACGAATTCCGTCGCCGACCTCGCCGTCGTCTTGATCTTTGCCGTGCTCGGCCTGTTCATGAAGGCCTATGGCTGGCCGCGCCCGCCCATCCTGATCGCGGTGGCGCTCGGCGAGGTCATGGAGAAATATCTTTGGATCGCCGTGAACAATTACGGCTTCAGCATGTTCGCGCGGCCGCAGTTCCTGGCAATCCTCGCGGTGATGGGCCTGGTCGCGCTCGTCGGCATGCGGATGCGGCGGCAGGTGGCCTCGACGGTGCAGGAGGTCCGGCAGGAAGCGCTCGCGGCGCACACGCCTTCCGCGGCGGTGATCGCCGCCGCATTGCCGGACGCGGCCGAAACGGCACCCGCCGTTCTCGCCAGGGTTTCCTTCCGCGAACGCATCACGCTGGAATTCGTCGGCGAGATCGTGTTGCTGGCGCTGGTCGCCGCCTTTCTCGGTTACATGCTGTGGGATTCAACCCACTGGCGCTTCTCCGATCGCCTGACGCCGCTGATCGGAATCGGCATCGCTGCGATCTTCTGGGTCCTGCGCGTCGGCACGATCGTGCTCAGCTTCTTCCGGCCGATTGAGATATCCAGCCGGGACGCGAAGATCATGGATACCGGCTTCGAGCGGAGCCAGGACCCGCAGGAAGCGCGGCGGCGCTTTTTTCAGATTTTCGGTTTCACGCTGGCGCTGGTGCTCACCGTCTGGGCGTTCGGCTTCCACATCGGCGCGACGCTCCTGCTCGGTGCCTATCTGGTGACGATTGCGCGCCTGTCCTGGTTCTGGACCGGCGTGATCGTGCTTGTCGCGCTGGCGATCCTGGTGGGCTTCTACGACTACGTTCTTGGAATTCCGTGGCATGTGCCGCTGATTGTCGATTTGTTTATGCGATAAAGGAAAGAGCGCCATGAGATTTGGTTTCTATGACGAATTCCGGCCGTGCCTGGTGAAGCCGGACGGCGTGATCGACATTTCCGATCTGGTCGGCGCCTTTCCCGGCGCGCCGCCGCAATATGTGTTGGAGACGCTGATCAACAAATACGGATCGCTGAAGAGCGCATTGAGCGGCGCCCTGTCGAACGGCCGGGTCATCCCGCTGGCGCAAGTGAAGCTGCGCGCGCCGGTGCCGCGGCCGGGCAAGGTCCTGTGCGGGCGGCGCAACTTCAAGGAAGGGGTGCCGCTCGACCCGCCGGGGCCGCTGCGCACCTTCTTCAAGTCGCCCGATGCCGTGATCGGACCGGGCGAGACGGTGATCCTGCCCGCTTTCCGCGCGTCCATTTTCAATCACGAGGCCGAACTGGCGCTGGTCATCGGCAAGGCGGCGAAGGACGTCCCGATCGACAAGGCGATGGAGCATGTCTTCGGCTATACCACCAGTGGCGACGTTTCGGCGCGCGGCCCGGTGGAGGGAGAGGCGGAGCTCGCCGGCCCTTACGGCAAATGCTTCGATACTTTCCTGCCGCTCGGGCCGGCCATCGTCACCCCCGACGAGGTCGGCGATCCGAATCAGCTGAGAATCCGTTTTTGGGTCAATGGCCAATTGCGCCAGGACTACAATACCGACGACATGGAGCACAGCGTCGCCTTCATGATCTCGACCCTGTCGCACAATATGACCTTGCTGCCGGGCGATCTCATTCTGGTCGGAGTCAACCATTCCCATCTCGGCCCGCTGCAGGATGGCGATTTGGCGGAGATCGAGATCGAGAGGGTCGGGCAGATGGGTCATCATGTCCGCGATCCGTTAAAGCGGACATGGCCGCTCGATCTGCGCGACCCGCAGGTCAATATCCGCCGCCGCGAAGGGATGAAAGGCAAGCCGCATACCGGGACCTGGCCGCATCAGCCGTCGACCGGCGACGCCAAAGCCGCGGCGGCGCACTGATAAAATTTGCGGCGGTTTTCTCGAAGCGGGTTGCGAGCCCTCCTCAAGCGCTCTTTGGTCTCTTCTGAGAGCGGGACGGGGCGAGCGGTAGCTCGCACCGGCGTGTTCACATTCGTTCGCCGGGCAATTGGCTGGCTTGCTTCACCCAAGCGGCAAGCTGCGCTTCGTCGAGCTGGTCCTCCTCGTGGATGTCGAGGTAGCGCACTTCCTTGTGCTTGGACTCGCCGGGCGGGAGAGGACGCAGCGACGTGCCGCGGAAAAAAGCCACTTTGACGTATTTCGTGAAGCAATGAAAGCTGAGGAACCAGCCCTGGCCCCCGATGCCATAGAAGGGCGAGTTCCATTTGACTGCCTTGTGCACGCCGGAGACGGTGCGGACGATGAGCGCGTCGAGGCGGCGCCCGACGTCGCGCTTCCAGCCCGGCATGGCCGCGATGTAGGCCTGCACGGGGGAGTCGCCGTCGGCCTTCGCGATCTGAGGATTGCCGCCTGAAAGAAGCACCGGCTTTGCGACCTTGCGGGATTGCGACTTCGGCGCCGTCTTGCGCGGTTTGGCCGCCTTCGCAGCGCCCCGCTTGGCGGCGGCCTTCTTTGCAACCTTCGTTGACTTGATGGACGTCTTGTTGGCCATTGCGTTCACTTCACTGATAGACGGATAAATAATCAAGGATACTTGATTTTAGCTAGTTCATGCCGGCGAGTTCTTCGCGCAGGATTTCCAGCTCCAGCCATTGCTCCTCCGCCGCGGCAATCCTGCGCTGCAACTCGCCGAGCGCTTTTGTGACCTGCTCGAAACCCGCCCGGTCGCGCGCATAAAATTCCGGATCGGCGAGTTTGTTCTGCAGCGCCTCGGCCTCGCGTTGCAGCGCGGCGATGGTTTTCGGCAAGGTCTGCAGCGCGTGCTGGTCCCTGAAGGTCATCCGGCGTTTCGCCGGCGCTATTTCGGCGGGCGCCGATGATTCTCTTGCCTCCTTCTGCGGCGCCGGCTTGCCGGCATCGCGGGTGAGGTCGGCGCCGCGCTGCGCCAGCATGTCGCTGTAGCCGCCGGCATATTCGGTCCAGCGCCCGTTGCCTTCCGGCACGATCAACCCGCCCACCAGCCGGTCAAGAAAATCGCGGTCATGGCTGATCAGCAGCACCGTGCCGGGATAATCCGTCAGCATTTCCTCCAGCACGTCGAGCGTCTCCATATCGAGATCGTTGGTCGGCTCGTCCAGCACCAGCAGGTTCGACGGCCTGGCGAGCGCCTGTGCCAGCATCAGCCGGCCGCGCTCGCCGCCGGAGAGCTTGCCGAGCGGCGTGCGCGCCTGTTCGGGCAGAAACAGGAAATCCTTCATGTAGCTGACGACGTGTTTGGAAACGCCGTTGACCAGCACGTTGTCCCCGCTGCCTCCGGTCAGCGCGTCTTTCACCGTGACATCCGGGTCGAGGCTGTCGCGATGCTGGGTGAGCGTCGCGATCGCAAGCGTGGAGCCGAGCTTCACCGATCCGCTGTCCGGCGGCAAAACTCCGGTCAGCAGGTTGATCAAACTGGTCTTGCCGCTGCCGTTCGGCCCGACAATGCCGAGGCGATCGCCGCGCTGGATGCGGATGGAGAAGTCGGTGACGATGGCGCGCCCTTCATAGCTTTTGCCGATGTTCTGCGCCTCGATCACCAGCGCGCCGGAGGACGCCGCCGCGCTTGCGGTCATCGCAACATCGCCGGTTGCGGCGCGGTAGCTGCGCCGGCGCTCCTTCAGTTCCTGCAGCAATCCCACGCGGCGCATGTTGCGCTTGCGCCGGCCGCTGACGCCGTGGCGGATCCAGTGCTCCTCGGCGGCGATCTTGCGGTCGGCCTTGTGCTGCTCGCGCTCCTCTTCCGCCAGCAGCAGGTCGCGCCATTCCTCGAAATGCGCAAAGCCGCGCTCGATCCGGCGCGTCGCGCCGCGGTCGAGCCAGACGGTGACGCGCGAAAGCGTGGAGAGAAAGCGTCGGTCGTGGCTGATGATCACCAGCGCCGTGCGGCGCGACAGGAGATCGCTTTCCAGCCATTCGATGGTGGTGAGGTCGAGATGGTTGGTCGGCTCGTCGAGCAACAGGATATCGGGCGACGGCGCGAGCACGCGCGCGAGCGAGGCGCGGCGGGCTTCGCCGCCGGAAAGGCTCGAAGGGTCCTCGTCGCCCGTCAGCCCGAGTTGCTGCAGCAGGTAGCGCGCGGCATGGCGGTCGTCGCTGCGCAGCCCGGCTTCGACATAGGCGCGCGTCGAGGCGAAGCCGGAAAAATCCGGCTCCTGCGGCAGGTAGCGCACCACCGCGCCCGGCTGCAGGAAAACCGATCCCCGGTCGGGCTCCGCCAGCCCCGCCGCAATTTTCAGCAGGGTCGATTTGCCCGATCCGTTGCGTCCGACCAGGCAGACGCGCTCGCCGGTGGAAACCGAGAGGTCGGCGCCGGTGAGCAGCGGCGTGCCGCCGAAGGTCAGCGCGATGTCGGTGAGTTGCAGAAGCGGAGGAGCCATGGGGGACCCCGTATAGGCGGAAAAGCCCGCCGTCAAAAGCTTCCGCCGCTTTGACGTTGCGCCGTCTTCCTTCCTGGCCGACAATACGGGGAAAGCCGCGGAAAAAACGCGGATCGATCAGGGAGGAACCCGATGCGGATACGATGGGCGGTCTTGTTGGCTGCGATGGTTGTGCTTTCGGCGCCGCAAGCGCGCGCCGATGCGGTCGAGGATTTCTACAAGGGCAAGCAGATCACCCTGATCGTCAGCTACGGGCCCGGCGGCGGCTACGACGTCTATGCCCGTGTGCTGGCGCGCTACATGCCGAAATATATTCCCGGCAATCCGAGCATCGTGATCCAGAACATGCCCGGCGCCGGCAGCCTGCGCGGAGCGAATTTCATCTTTAACGCGGCGCCGAAGGACGGAACCGCCTTCGGCACGTTCGCCCGCAACATTCCGCTGATTGGCCTTTTGCAAAAGACCAACCAGAATGTGCAATTCGATCCGATGAAATTCACCTGGATCGGCTCCTCGGCGAGCTTTGCCGACGACGCCTATCTCCTGATGGTGCGCAATGACGCGCCGGTGAAATCGGTGGAAGAAGCGCGCAAGCCGGGTGGCCCTCCCATCGTGCTCGGGACAACGGCCGAAGGCGCGTCCAGCGACGCTATCGGCGTGGTGCTGCGCGAAATGCTCGGCTTCAACATCAAGCAGGTTCCCGGCTATACCGACGGCGCGGCGCTTAACCTTGCCTTCGAGCGCGGCGAGATCGAAGCGCGCAATGTCGGATATTCCTCGATCAAGCCGAACAAGCCGGATTGGGTGAAACCCGGCGGCCTCGGCAACATCCTCGTGGTCTTCGGGCGCAGCACGCGCCACGCCGACTTCCCGAAGGCGCCGACCGCGCGCGAGCTCGCGAAGAACGACAAGGACCGCAGGCTGATCGAGATTCTGGAAATACCCTATCAGCTGTCGCGTCCCTTCGCGGCGCCGCCGGGCGTGCCGGAGGAGCGCGCCAAGGCGCTGGTGAAAGCCTTCATGGAAGCGCACAAGGACCCGGGCTATCTCGAAGAGGCCAAGAAAGCCAATTTCGAAGTCAGCCCGATCGATGGCGCCGAGGTGCTGCGCCTGATCAAGCTGATCGCCGATACGCCGGAGGATCAGCTCAAGAGCATCGAAAAGCTGGTGGAGGGGGGCGGTTGAGCTAACGCACGGAGCGCGCGTGCCGATCAAACAATAAAGACCCGGAGCGATGAAGCTCCGGGTCTATTCGTTTGAAAAGCCACTCCTGTCGATGTCGCGCGGTGAGCCGCCGGGGGATTTCAGTCGACAACCAGCTTAATCAAAAATTTAGGACGAGCGGCGAGGCCGCCTCGGAAACGCAGTCATAAGCAAGATAGGGCCTTGCCAAACATCCACTGCGATGTAAACTGAACACTGTTCAGTAATTACGGCCGGGGCGAAGCGATGGCTCGCAAGGCGGAATACACTAAGGAAGAGATGCGTAGGCTGGTGCTGACCACTGCCGAATCGATGATGTCGAAGGGCGGGGTGGACTGTTTCTCGGTTCGCACGCTGGCAAAGAAGATCGGCTTCGCGCCCGGCTCCTTGTACCTGCACTTCAAAGACGTCGACGACATCGTCAACCACCTCAACGCCGCAACGCTCAAGCGGCTCGCTAAGGCGCTGGAGGCGGTGAAAAACGGCGCCGGACCGGAAGACACGCTGCATCGTTACGCGCAGGCCTACGTCGCCTTCGTCGAAAAGAACCGCAATCTCTGGGATGCGATGTTCAAGTATCGCCGCTCGGACTCTGGCGCCGTGCCCGGATGGTACAGGGCGGTGATCGAGGAACTCGTCGTTCCCGTGAAGCGGTGCTTCGAGGAGATCGCGCCTCCGAAGACTCCGGGCGCCTCTGCGCAGGCCGCCAAGATGACCTGGGCCAGTCTCCACGGCATCTGCTCGCTCGATGTTGCGCGCCTGCGCATGATCATGGCCGGCGATCTGCCGTCGACCGCCGCGCACCTCGTCGATCTGCACATCGCCGGATACGCCGCGCAAATGCAACGCTCCGGCTCGCCCAAACGCATCAAAGCCTGAGGAGCCTCCGATGGAAAGTCTTCTTCTCTGCCGGCGCTTTGCTCCCCTGTTCTGGTGCCAGTTCTTCTCCGCCTTCGGCGACAACTTCCTGAAGAACGCGCTGGTGATGACGATTCTGTTCGACATCGGCGGCTCGCGCGGCGGCGCTCTCATCACGATCGCCGGCGCGGTCTTCATCGCGCCCTACTTCCTGCTCTCCGCTTACGGCGGCGAACTGGCCGACCGCTTTGACAAGGCGCTTGTTGCGCGCTGGCTTAAGCTCGCCGAGGTCGGCATCGCCATGCTCGCGGTGGTGGGCTTCTGGTTGCACTCCATTCCGGCGTTGTTCGGCGCGCTCTTGGGCTTCGGCGTCATCGGCGCGCTGTTCGGTCCGCTGAAATACGGCATCCTGCCCGATCTTCTCGACCGCTCGCGTCTGCCCATGGCCAACGCGTTGGTCGAAGGCGCGACCTTTCTTGCCATTCTGTTTGGCACGATCGTGGGCGGGCTGGCCGCGCGCAATGGCGGCGATCCCTGGAGCTTCGCCGGCCTGATGGTCGTCCTCGCCGCGCTATCGCTCGTCTCCAGCCTGTTCATCCCGAAGGTCGGCTCAGGCGCGCCGGAACTGAAAATCTCCGCCAACGTGTTCGCCTCGACATGGGCGCTGCTTGCGGATCTGAAGCGCGAGCCACGTTTGTGGTGGTGCGCTCTCGCCTCCAGCTGGTTCTGGAGCGTCGGCGCGGTTGTCTTGTCGCTGCTGCCCCCGCTGGTGAAAGACACGCTGGGCGGCACCGAGGATACCGTGACGGTCTTCCTCGCCGTGTTCTCAATCGCTGTCGCCGTGGGCTCCGGCCTTGCCGCGTGGCTCTGCGCGGGCCGCGTGATCCTGCTTCCAGCGGTGATAGGCGCAATCCTCCTGGGCATCCTCTCCTGCGATGTCGCGTGGACGATCTGGGGTGCCGCTCCGGCCGCCGCCCAGAGCGTCGGCGCCGTGTTCTCGTCCACCATAGGCCTGCATCTCGCTACTGATCTCGGCGGCATGGCGATCGCTTTCGGGCTGTTCATCGTGCCGGTCTTCGCCGCGTTGCAGTCGTGGGCGGATCCCGAGCGCCGCGGGCGCGTCATTGCCGGCGTCAACGTCCTCAACGCCGCCTTCATAGTGGTCGGAGCCGGAATGGTCGCGGGGCTGCAGGCGGCCGGTCTTGAGCTCCCGTCGCTGTTCGCGCTGATCGGCGTGGCCACCCTCGTCGCCGCCTATGCCATCGCGACGACAATGCCGGCGAACGGCCTGATGGATTTCCTCTCGATGCTATTCAGGGCGTTCTACCGTCTCGAAGTCCACGGCGCCGAACATTTCGAGGCTGCGGGTCCAAACGCGATCATCGCGCTCAACCACGTGAGCTTCCTCGACGCCGCGCTGGCGCTCTCGATCCTGCCCCGTGAGCCGGTGTTCGCGATCGACAGCGACATGGCGAAGAAATGGTGGGTCAAGCCGTTCCTGCGCTTCACCAAGGCAATGCCGCTCGACCCCAGGAGCCCGATGGGCACCCGCACGCTGATCCATGCCGTCAAGGCGGGTTCGCCGCTGGTGATCTTCCCGGAGGGCCGTCTGACGGTCACCGGCAGCCTGATGAAGGTCTACGACGGCGCGGGTCTGATCGCCGACAAGACCGGCGCCAAGGTGGTGTCGGTCCGTCTGGAAGGTCTCCAGTACACGCAGTTCACGCGACTGCGGGGCACCCAGGTGCGCAAGCGCTGGTTCCCCAAGATCGTCGTTACGGCCCTGCCGCCGGTCACTCTGACCGTCGACGAAAAGCTCAAAGGCAAGCACCGCCGTCAGGCCGCTGGCGCGGCGCTGTATGAGATTATGTCGAACCTCGTGTACCGGACGACCTCGATCGAGCGAACCATTCCCGAATCCTTGATCGAGGCTGCGGAGGTGCACGGCATGGGCCGCATTGCCGTGGAGGACCCGATCTCGGGTGCTCTGTCTTACCGCAAGCTGCTTGTCGGCATACGCGTGCTCGGCGAGAAGCTGATGGTCTACGCGGAGCACGGAAAGACGATCGGCGTCATGCTGCCGAACGCCAACGCCACCGCGGTCGTCATCACGGGCCTTATGTCGGCCGGCCGTGTTCCCGCGATGATCAATTTCACCGCTGGCGCAACCAACATTCGCGCAGCATGTCGCGCAGCGGAAATCGGCACCATCGTTACCTCGAAGGCCTTTGTCGAGAAGGGCCGTCTCGATCCGTTGCTCGACGCGCTCCGCGACAGCGTCCGCATCGTCTTCCTTGAGGACATCCGTGCGACCGTCGGCCTGCTCGACAAGATCAAGGGCTGGGTCAATCACCGGGCGCCCATCGTTAAAAGCAAGGCGGGGGACTGGGCCGCGGTTCTATTTACGTCCGGCTCCGAGGGTACGCCCAAGGGCGTGGTGCTGACCCATCGCAACATCCTCGCCAACGCTGCGCAGGCTGCCGCCCGGATCGACTTTGGTCGCGAGGACAAGCTGTTCAGCGTGCTGCCGGTCTTCCATTCGTTCGGTCTGACCGTCGGCACTGTGCTGCCGTTGGTTTCCGGCGTGCCGGTCTTTTTCTACCCTTCGCCGTTGCACTACAGGATCGTGCCGGAGCTGGTGTACGGCACGAATGCGACGATTCTGCTGGGGACCGACACCTTTCTCAACGGCTACGCCCGCGCGGCGCACGCCTATGACTTCCGATCGCTCCGCTACATCCTCGCGGGCGCGGAGCCGGTGAAGGAGCAGACGCGCCAAGTCTATATGGAGAAATTCGGCATCCGCATTCTCGAAGGATACGGCGTTACCGAGACCGGCCCGGCTCTCGCGCTTAATACACCGATGTTCACCCGCTACGGCACGGTGGGTCGTCTCCTGCCAGGCGTGAGCTATCGCCTTGAGAAGGTGGAGGGCATCGAGGACGGCGGACGGTTGTGGGTGTCGGGACCGAACATCATGGCCGGATATCTGCGCGCGGAAGAGCCGGGCGTCCTTCACCCGCCGGAGCAAGGCTGGCACGACACGGGCGACATCGTGACTGTCGACGAACAAGGCTTCGTCAAGATCCAAGGCCGCGCCAAGCGGTTCGCGAAGATCGCGGGCGAAATGGTCTCGCTCGCGGCCGTCGAGGCGCTCGCCGCTGCCCTTTGGCCCGACGCGCAGTCGGCTGCGGTCGCCCTGCCCGATCCGCGCAAGGGCGAACGCATTGTCATGGTCACGGAGAAGTCAGGCGCGACGCGTGCCGCATTCCAGGCCTCCGCGCGATCGAAGGGCGCCACAGAACTGATGGTGCCGACCGATTTCGTGCACGTGGAGAAGCTGCCGCTCCTCGGCAGCGGCAAGATCGACAACGTAGCGATCGGCAAGGTGGCGCTGGAGAGGACGTCTCCGTCGCCGGAAGTCGTCGAGGCGGTCGAGTGAGACGAGGATGACGACCGGAGTGCGCCGGACGTCTGGCTGAAGTCAGCCGAAGAGCTTGTGGCGGGTGCTGGCGGTTAAGCCGCCTGCCATGGGGTATTTCGGAAACACCATCATTCCGCAAACATAGATACCGGCAGGCCACGGGACCGGTTATCGTTTGCGGGCTGCGCTCTTTCGGCGCAGCTTTCCGGCGCTTTGACGTTGCGCGCCTCGCAACGCTGGTTGAAAATATCGGCAAGCGGCATTCGGAAAATCCGGCCGCGTGTCATCCAAAACCCACCGGACAAACAGGTGGCCACACTGGAGGGAATAAAGATGTTGATGCGATTTGCGGCGGCCTTGCTGCTGACCGGCGTCATGACGGTGCAGGTGCGCGCCGACGCGGTGGAGGATTTCTACAAGGGCAAAACGATCACGATGATCGTGAGCTACGGGCCGGGCGGCGGTTACGACACCTATGGCCGCATCCTGGCCCAGCATATGAGCAAGCACATCCCCGGCAAGCCCAACATCATCATCAACAACATGCCGGGCGCCGGCAGCCTGAAGGGCGCCAACTACATCTACAACGTCGCCCCGAAGGACGGCACCGCCTTCGGCATCTTCGCCCGCAACATCCCGCTGCTCGCGCTGCTGGATAAGACCGATCAGAACGTGCAGTTCGATCCGACCAAATTCACCTGGATCGGTTCGTCGTCCTCGGGCGAGAACGACGCCTATGTGCTGATCGCGCGCAAGGACGCGAAGAACAAATCGATCGAGGACTTGCGGCGCAAGGACGGCCCGCCGCTCATTCTCGGCTCCACCGGCGAGGGCACCTCGAGCGACGCCTGGCCGATCGTGCTGCGCGACATGCTCGGCTTCAATATCAAGCCGATCGCCGGCTATACCGACTCTGGCGCGCTCTATCTCGCGATGGAGCGCGGCGAGATCGAGGGCCGCACCACCGGCATTTCCAGCGTGAAGTCCAACAAGCCGGAATGGCTGAAGCCGGATGGCATCATGCAGATCCTGGTGGTGATGGGGCGCAAGACCCGCTACCCGGAATTACCCAATGTTCCGACCGCGCGCGAGTTGGCGAAGACCGACAATGACCGCGCGCTGATCGAGGTGCTGGAGCTGCCCTACGCCATGAGCCGGCCCTTTGCCGCGCCTCCGGGCGTGCCGAAGGACCGCGCCGCCGCGCTGGTGAAGGCCTTCATGGAGACCCACAAGGACCCGGCCTATCTGAAGGACGCCGAGAAGCTGAAGGTCGACGTGAGCCCGATCGACGGCGATGACGTGCGCGCGCGCATCGAGAGCATCGCCAAGGTGCCGCCCGATGTGATGAAGGGCGTCGAGAAACTGATCACCTCGAACTGATCCGGGCGACAAGATAACTCCCCTTCGCCTGGCGGCGGAGGGGAGTTTTTTCATGCCCGCCAGGCGTCCGGCGGCGCGGCGATTTTGCCGTGCGGACCTGTATTTTCCGCGGTTGCCAAGCGCGGCAAGTCTCACTAAGACCGGCGGTAACCCCGACATCTGGAGGAACGCCCATGCACGACAAGACCGACATGACCCATTGGCACGAACCCAAGGCCGGGGAGAATGCCGGCTTCGGCAAATTCGGCCGCCCGAAGATGCCCTACGACAAATTCATGGAAGACGAGGGCGTGCCGGTCTATCGCGGCATCGGCGTGAAGCGCTGCCAGGACCTGCCGCTGAAGCCATGGAAGCGGCTGGGCGGCAACGGCACTTTCATCCAGCTCTACGGCACCGAAGGCCTGTGGGGCATGTATGTCGCCGAAATCCCGGGCGCCGGCGCGCTGAACGTCGAAAAGCACATGTACGAGAAAGTGGTGCTGATCCTGGAAGGACGCGGCTCGACCGAAGTCTGGCAGGAAGGCCAGAGCAAGCGTCACACCTTCGAATGGGCGAAAGGCTCGATGTTCACCATCCCGCTCAACGCCTCGCATCGTTTCATCAATGCCTCCAGCCAGCCCGCGCTGATGCTCTGCGGCACCTCGGCGCCGAACGTGATGAACCTGCTCGACAACATGGATTTCATCTTCAACTGCCCCTACCACTTCACCGACCGTTACTCGGCCAATGACGATTTCTTCAAGCCGAACGACGACATCTCGCCGGATCCGATCCGCGGTCTCGCCATGCGCAAGACCAACCTCATTCCGGACATCATCAACGCCGAGCTGCCGCTCGATAACCGCCGCTCGCCGGGCTATCGCCGGATGGAGCCGCAGATGGCGAACAACCGCTTCTACACCTGGGTCGGCCAGCACGAGACCGGCCGCTATTCCAAGGCGCACAAGCATGCTTCGGCAGCCGTGCTCGTCTGCCTGAAGGGCAAGGGCTACACCTATACCTGGCCGGAAGCGCTCGGCATGCGGCCGTGGGAAGCCGGCAAAGGCGACAAGGTGATGACGCAGGAATACGAGCAGGGCGGCATGGTCTCCGCCGCGCCGATGAGCGGCGACTGGTTCCACCAGCATTTCGGCACCGGCACCGACCCGCTGCGCGTCACCGCCTGGCACGGGCCGAACAACCAGCGCGCCCGCAAGGCCGGCATTCCCGGCGAGGCGCTGATGGACTACGGCGCGATCGACGTGACCAAGGGCGGCGCCGCGATCCCCTATCACATGGAAGACCCGTATCTGCGCAAGGAGTTCGAGCAGAAGCTTAAGGCCGACGGCAACAAGAGCCGGATGGAAGACCGCTGGTACAAGGAAGACTCCGGCGACCAGCCGGGCGACGTTATGTGACTTCTTCACCAGGCAGAATGCAAAAGGCCGGGCTTCTGCCCGGCCTTTTTGTTTGTGCGCTGGATATCGGCGCGTGTCAGCTCGCGGCGCGTTGCTGAGGCTGGCAGCAATCATATTGAAGCTGCTCCGTGAGATCCGGCCGCCCGCCGGGCAGCAGATCGAACATATTCCAGAATGGCTCGATGGTCCCCGCAGCGCGAGGATGCTGCCCTGGATCGCTTTCGGCCCAGACAAGGTCGGATGCCCAGAACAGGCGGATCGTGCCGTCGGTATCGCGTTTGAAAGCAAGCGTCATCGGTATTTGCTGGCCGTTTTCCTCTTCCGAATTGAAATCGCGCTTGAAGGTATTTTTCGCCGCAGAGAGCAGGCGCAGGTATCGCCAGCCCCGGTCGCGCGCGACGGCAAGCAGGTTCTTGAGCGGCGTTTTCGCCACAACAGCGAAGCTGCCGCCGAGGCCCTCGAAGTGGCGGGCAGCAGCGTCGAGTTGATCCAGCAGACCTGTGCAGGAGGGGCAGGGCTGCTCGTCGCGTGGCAGTTTGCTGATTTCTCCCGATGTCGCAGGCTCGCGCTTATCCACTTTGTGGCGCGGAAACATGTAGCTGTAGATCAGGAGCGAGTCGCTGCCGTCGCGGAACAAATCCGACAATCGAACCGGACTTGGCTTGCCGTTCTCGCCGACGCCGTCAAAGACATAATCTTCCTTGACGACGGGGCCCGGCGGGAGGGCGCGCCGCTGTTCCGCCACGCGCTCCATATGACGGCGCAATTCGATCTCTTCCTTCAAAAGATCCGTACGTGCCTTCAGATAAGCTTCGCTCGCGCCGATCGCGGGCTTTGGCATGCTCTCGGCAACGTCCCGGGCCGGTTTCTGGCTTTGGGTCATGGATGCTCCCGGTCAGTGTGATGAGGGAGAATTCGGTGCAGAATTGAAGCACCGGTCACTTCCTCGTTAACCGGGCGATTGGCTCGATGTTCCCCACTCCCGACGACAGACAGGCCATTGACAGTCCGGGCCGTGAGTCCTTCACTGGTTGCAGGGATAAAAATTACATCCGGGGAGAAAGTTCATGCACGCGCGCTTGTTGCGGGTCGCGGTCGCGACTCTTGCCATTACCTACGCACCGTCTGTCTTTGCTCAGGGAAAGCCCGCCGGTGCGGACGAGGGTTGCGACACCGCCTGCCGCGCCGCCCGGAACAACCCGAAACCGAAATTCGTATCTCCCGAAGTCAGCGGCGACGGCCGGGTGACCGTGCGCGTCTTTGCGCCGAAGGCGGACAGCATCGGCGTCGCCGGTCTCGCGCCGCTCAACGAGAACGGGGAGAGCGAGGTGGCCAAGGCGACCAAGGGCGAGGACGGCGTGTGGAGCTACACTTCGCCGCCGCGCGCCCCGGGCGTCTACGCCTATTCGTTGAAGATCGACGGCGTCGATGCCCCCGACCCGAGCAATCTCTGGGTGGTGCATGGCCGCCAGAAGCTGGAGAACATCGTCGAGATCGGCGGCGGCGAGGATTTCGCCCGCAACGATCCGAACATTCCGCACGGCGCGGTCGCGGAAGTCTTCTACCGCACCCCCGGCTTCAACTTCGACCGGCGCATGCGCGTCTACACGCCGCCAAACTACGGCGCGAAGCAGGAAACGCTGCCGACGCTGTTCCTGCTGCACGGCGGCAGCGGCTCGGAGGACACCTGGGGCAAGCTTGGCCGCGCCAACTTCATCCTCGACAAGCTGATCGCCGAGGGCAAGGCGAAGCGGATGATCGTGGTGATGCTGGACGGCTATGTCGACGACTACAGCAAGGTCTCCGGCGTCAATCCCGATCTGACGACCGACGACATCATCAAGGGCATCATCCCTTATCTGGAAGCCAATTACATGGTGTCGAAGGAGGCCAAGGATCGCGCCATCGCCGGCCAATCGCGCGGCGCGGCGCAGACCATGGCGATCGCGCGCAAGCATCCCGGCGCCTTTGCCTATGTCGGCGTGTTCAGCTTCTCGCGCTCGCGCGTCGGCGCGTTCCGCAAGGAAATGGAAGCGATGGCGAGCGAGGCCGACTGGAAATCCTTCGGCGAGGTGGTGGATAAGCACAAATACTTCTACTGGACGGTCGGCACCGAGGACGGCGGCGCTCCGGACAGCAGGAAGGTTTGGGAGCTTTACAAGCAGAAGAACGTCAACGTGGTCAGCGACACGCGGCCCGGCAATCACGAATGGCTGGTGTGGCGTCCGGCGTTGCGCGACTTCGCGCAGAAGGTCTTCCAGTAGCCATCACTCATGCGGGCGCCGGCCTCGGCCGGCGTCCTTTTGTTGCAACGCGCCATGAAAAGCATCGTCGAAATCGAAGTTCACCTTCCGCGGCGGCGGGTGGCGATGCTTTTTGCCGATCCCGGCAACATGACGAAATGGATGCCCGATCTTGCGCGCTACGACCATATCGGCGGCGAAAACGGAGCCGTAGGCGCGCGCTACCGCATGGTCCGCAAGCCGCGCACCTGGCAACCGGCCTTCGTCGCGACGGTGACGGGCATGACCTTGCCGGAGCGACTGTCGCTGCACCTTCACGCGCGAAAAGTGGATGTGCTGGCCAACACGACTTTCGCGGCTCTTGCCAAGGACAGGACGAAGCTAATTTCGGAAGAGGAGTATGTCTTCCCCGGCCTGTTCCGCCGCCTGTTCGGTTTCTTCGCGCGAAACCGCACGCGTCGGCGTCACCGTGCCCGCATCCGGGCGTTCAAGAAGTTCGCGGAGGGCACTCAGCCGACGGCGTGATGCGACCTTGCCGAGCGCGAACTAATAGAAGGCCGGGCTCAAAGCGCGGCCTTTTTCATTTCCAGTCAAACTGAGGACTCATCCGGCAACGGCGAATAGTGGATCACGAAATCGTTATCCGCTTGAGCATCGGCCGCTGCGTCTCTTTCGGTGGCGCTCCGTACCTGGGTTTGTCGCGCTGGGGCGCTTCCGGCGAGACGCAGCCTCGTCACACCAGGTCAAAGGAGGTTGGAATATGCTCGTCACAATGACTCGCCGGCTGGCGCTCGGCGCCATGCTGATGGCGCCTGTCTCGACCGCTTCGCTTGTGCAGGCATCGAGCCACATGGACGCCCCCCTCATCACTCTCGATCCATCGGCAAACACTACCGACGTCTATGCTTTCAAGAGCAGGAAAGGTGGAACGGACTATCTCACCACCGCGCTTGCGGTCTATCCGTTCCAGGAGCCGGGTATCGGACCCAACAACTATAGCTTCGATCCCACGGTCGACTACGATATTCACGTAGTGCTCGGCAACAATACCCAGACCGGCAAAACTGATCTTCGTTTCCGCTTTGAATTTTCAACCGCCTACGCCAATAGCAGGACGATTCTTCAGTCCTATCTCGGCGTGGTGGAGCCGGGACCGCAGTTCTCGGAGAACCAGAACCTGCGCCAGACCTATAAGGTCACCAAGCTCAATCACCGGAACGGCAGGACAACCGTTCTCGGCGAAGGCATCATGGTTCCGCCGAACAATCAAGGCCGGGTGACGCCGTTCTACAATCGGGGCGACGATGGCGACAAGCCCGCCCGCCCCGGAGTCGAGAACTCTTCTGAGTTCGACGGCTACACACGCAACGCCGTCACAACGCTGCCCGGCAACTACGTCGTCTTTGCCGGCCAGCGCGACGATGGTTTCTACGGCGACATTCAGTCGATCTTCGATCTCGACTTCACGTTCAACAAGCCTGCGCCCTTCGACAGCCAAGGTGGATTCAATGTCCACACCATCGTTCTGAACATTCCTCTTTCGGAGCTTGGCGGCGCCAAGATCGCCGGGATCTATGCGACGACAACGCGTCGCATCGGCGACGAGCGGATGCAGGTCGGACGACAGGGCAACCCGTTGTTCGCCGAAGCCTTGGTCGCGATCAGGGACAAGGACCTCTACAATCAGACCATGCCGCAGGGCGATGACGCGAATTTCGGGCGTTATGCCGATAATCCCGAATTGTCCAAGGCGCTTGGCGTGACCCCGATCATCCCGGGTCTGATCAGGTCCATCTTCATTCCCGACCTGATCAAGGTCGACCTGACGACGCCGCCGGCACGGTTGGCGGGCGCCAATGGTTTCCACCGTCTCGGCTTCTTCGGTGGCGACAAATTGAAGAGCACTTTCCAAGACCCCTTCGGCAACGGCGGGTTTATTCCGGGCGGGTGGCCCAATGGCCGCAGATTCGGCGACGACGTCATCGACATCGCGTTCATCGCATTGGGCGCGGCCGGGCCAGGGCCCGATTTCTCGATGGTGAACGCCGACAAGGTGAAGGACAACGACATCACTTACAACAGGGTGTTCCCTTATGCGGCGACTCCGTTGAACGGCCGCGTGCACGGTCATCACGGCCAGGACTGAACCCAAGGAGGGATGGCCGCGCGGCGAGTGGCCATCCCTCCTCAAGCATTGTGCCGATCAAGATCCTTTAACGGAGCGGCCACATGACCTGGCGTCGATCCCGTCTTGTCGCCCTCGGCGCGCTTGCTTGCGGCGCCGCGCTTGCCGAACCGGTCCGGCCGCGCGACGACGCCACTGTCCTCATGACCGTTCCCGCCGGCCAGTCGCGCCCCGCTGCGGGCCTGCGCGTGGCGAAGGCCGACCTCTCCCGCGATCCGAAGGATCTCGTTGGCGCGTTGCGCGTTGCTCGCCTGGCCATCGAACAGGGGCGTATGTGGTCCGATCCTCGCCTCTATGGTGAAGCCCAGGCAGCGCTGGCGCCGTGGTGGTTCGAGCCGAAGCCGCCGGAGGAAGTGCGCGTGCTGCGCGCCGTGATCAGGCAGGCGTTCCACGAATTCCCCGCGTCGCTGGCTGATCTCGATGCCGTCCTTGAAGCGTCGCCACGCAACCCCCAAGCACGTTTGACGCGCGCCTTTGTCCGCCTTGTCGTCGGCGATACTGCCGGCGCCGGAGAAGACTGCCGCAGCTTGCCGTCGGCCGTCGGATTGCTGCCCATCGCGGCGTGCCGCGCGCGCGTCGCCGCGCTCCGTGGATCGGGAGCGGAGGCCTTTGATTATCTCTCCCGGTTCGTCGCGCGAGACAGCGCCGACGACAAGGAGGCTGTCAGAGACAAGACAGTGCGCCGTTTTGCGCTGGCCATCTTGGCCGACATCGCGCAGGGCCTCGGCCGCGATGAGGATGCGGAACGTCATCTACTCGCCGCGACGGCAATCGGTGAGCCCGATATCCCGCTGCTCGCCGCCATGGCCGACCTGTCTCTCGACCGCGATCGCCCAGGCGAAGTGCTGACCTTGCTTGACGGCAAGGGTGATGCGGACGCTCTCGTGCTCCGCCGCGCCATCGCGGCCAAACGAACCAACGATCCCCGGTTGAGCGAATGGTCGGCCACGCTTAACGAACGCTTCGCCGCCGCAAGGCGGGCGGGCGTAGGCGCACATTTGCGCGAGGAGGCCCGCTTCCGCCTCGAGGTCGAGACCGATGTCGCCGCCGCTCTGCCGCTCGCCGTTGAGAACTGGTCGACCCAGAAGGAGATCGCTGACGCAAGGCTTCTCCTCGAATGCGCCGTCGCCGCCGCCAGACCGGACGCGGCTCGCGACGTCCTTGGCTTCGTCCAACGCGCGGGCCTTGCCGACCGGCGCATCACGCCGCTCGTCACGCGCTTGCAGGAGGTGACGCCATGATGACGATCCTTCGTCTGCTGATCATCGTTTCGCTTGCGGCGTTGACGGCTCCCTCGGCCTGGGCCCACACCCAGAGCTACAGCTTCCTATCGCTGACTCTGGGCCGAACCTCCGCCGAGGGACGCCTTGAACTGGCGGTGCGGGACCTCGATCGCATTCACGATCTCGACGCCGACCGGAACGGCGAAATCACTTGGGGTGAATTTCGCCGCCGCGAACACGAGCTCGCAGCCGCTACGCTCGGCCGCGTCTCAATCGGAGCGTCGGCCGCGCGCTGCAGCCTCACCGCCGAACCGGCCATGACCGATTCGCGCGGAGGCGAAATCTATATCGTCATTCCGTTTCTCGGTGCCTGCCCGCCCCATGCCGGGCCGGTCACGCTCGGCTACGATCTTCTATTTACGAGCGACGCGCAGCATCGTGGTCTGGTCGCGGTGACGACGTCGCAGGGCGTTCAGACATTCGTCATGACGCCCGCGGTCGCCAGCGTGGCGATCGATTCCGTGCAATCGGCCGGGCGCGCCGGGTTCCTCTCCTTCGTCGGTCACGGCGCCCACCACATCTGGATCGGCTACGATCACATCCTCTTCCTGCTCACGCTACTGATCGGCGCCTTCGCCATGCGCGGCTCCGAACGAACGCCGCGAGAGAGCCTCTATGAGGCGATAAAGGTGGTGACGGCTTTCACCGTCGCCCATTCGCTGACGCTGGGACTTGCCGCTTTCGGCGTCCTCAGTCTTCCCACCGCGTTGACCGAAAGCCTGATCGCGGTCACGATTACCCTTGCCGCGCTCAACAATATCTGGCCGCTGGTATCGAGGCGGTTGTGGATTGTCGCCTTCGGATTCGGTCTCGTCCACGGCCTCGGCTTCGCCAATATGTTGGCCGAGTTGGAAATGCCGCGCGAAAATCTGCTTGCGGCGCTGTTCGCATTCAACCTCGGCGTCGAATTGGGGCAGCTTGCGATCCTCTTTGCGGCGCTGCCGGTGATCATACTCGTTACGCAGCGATTGGCTGCGCGCCGCCCCTCCTTTGGCCGCTTTGCCTTGCCCACGGCGAACCTCGTCATCGCGGCGATCGGCGCACTGTGGTTCACCGACCGGGCGCTTGGATCGGCGACATTACCATTCTGAGACTCCCTCGGCGCCTGTCACTTTACGCCGCCCGCCTGATCTCATCCGCCATGGCGCGGTAGGACAATGCTTCCGCCAGATGCAGGCGGCCGACTTTCTCCGTGACGGCGAGATCGGCGGGCGCGCCTGGGCGCCCGGCTTTTTGTTTGCTGTCGAATTGACACGCTTCACCGGGAAGCCCTCACTGTCCCTTAGCCAATAACGTCTGAGGTGAATCGTGGCAGTAGGCATATTCTCGGCAATCGTGATGCTCGTCACATCGGCGGCACTCGCATCCGCTGAGGAATTCGGCGACAGGCAATTCTCAGCCTTGGCGCGCGAATGCCGCTCCCAATCTTCGCAACCGCCGTCGCCGGCGGCGCTGCGGATCCGCGACGCGGCGCTGGCGCAGCACAAAATCTTTCATGGCCATCGCATCGATGATACGGGCCGCATCGTCTTTTTCGGCCATTCGGAGGTCGAGAGCGACCATGAAGGGGATGACAGCTTTACAGCGGACAAGGTGCCGTGGCGCCGCGTGCTGCGCTATTGGGAGGCCGTCACAGGCGAGCCGGCCGCAACAGCGGCGCACCGCACGTTGGGAGCCTGGTACTATCGCGGCGCCCTCGACAATCCGCCCCCGGCTGAGCTAGCCCGCGGCGGCGTGTCGCTGCGGCGCTTGCTCGAAGTCATCGACAGGCTTGATTTCTCCGAATTTGGCGACAGGGCCGGGGCCTACAAGGCCGCGATCCAGCAAAGCGTCATCCGCGCAAGCCTGAGTGATGTCGCCTGGTCCGCCGCCTTCGTCTCATTCATCATGCGCGACGCGGGCCTGGATGAAAAAATTTTCGCCTATGGCGCCGCGCATGTTGCTTATGTTTCGGCGGCGGTGGCGCAATCCGTGCGCGACGGGAATGGCGGCGAGCGCACGCATTTCTTTCGTGCCTGCGATCCTGCGCTGACGCCGCCGCGCGTGGGCGATCTGCTCTGCTATCACCGCCACACCGATGTAACGCGCAACCCTTACCTTCCCAGGGGTCCGTCGCTCTTCCGCTCACTCTTTGAAGACTTTGCGAACGGGGAGCGCCCGATTATACGGTCGCATTGCGACATCGTTGCCGGCGTCAATGCGCGGGCCAGGAAAGTCACGGTCATCGGCGGGAACGTGCAGAATTCAGTGACCCAGCGGGTGCTGACTCTCGACAAGCGGGGCGTGCTTGCGAAAAGGCAGGGCACGAAGGCGTGCGGACCCAATAATCCCGACAGCCTCGCCACCGGCCGGGCGAACTGCAATTTCAACGATCAGAAATGGTTCGTGCTGCTGCAGGCGGTGATGTAAGCGAAACGTTCACGCCGCCCGTCTGATCTCATCCGCCATCGCGCGGTAGGACAAAGCCTCCGCCAGGATGCAGGCGGCCGACTGTTTCCGCGCCGTCGAGATCGGCCAGCGTGCGCGCCACGCGCAAGACGCGGTGATAGCCGCGCGCGGAAAGCCGCATGGCGTCGGCGGCGTCGCGTAACAGCGTGAGACCGGCGGCGTCAGGCTTCGCCACTTCCTCCAGCACCGGACCGTTGGCGTCCGCATTGGTGCGGGCGCTGCGTAGTTGAAGTGCGCAAGTCTCTCATTAACCCGCTCGAATGGCTGGTTAGGGAAGTCAGCGGGAAACGGAAACGAGTTGATCTGCGGCATCTCGCCCCTTGGGTCTTCAGCCAATGGGACGGTCTTGACGCGACTATATGCAGCTGCCGTGTCTTCTTGCCACTACCTTTGATCTGACTTGCGCACGGTCCCCAGGCGGCCGATCCTAGAACTCGCCTGCAGAACGAGGGGGATTAATGAGCTTGAGAGACGCGCTCGGACGGGTAATGGCAGATTGGCAGCAGGCTCGCCGCGAGGCGTTCGGTCAGCACGCGCTCGTGCCGCGCAGCAGCGCCGACCGCGCGCTCGGCTACCTGTTTCCGCCGCTCTGGGGCAACGACTCCTTCAACGACGGCGCCGGCATGGCGCGGCTCTCCACCATGGCGAATTTCGTGCATTTCAACATGCCGCACGGCACCGATTATCTGAATACGCGGCTGACGGTGGAACAGTCCTGGGACGTCTCGGCTATTTGCTGTCGCAGCCGCGGCCGCAAAAACCCGGCCTCGATAAGGATTTCCCCGATCTGCTGACCAAGCCGGTCGACGCGCCCTATCCGCCTTACGCGGACAAATTCAGCCAGGCCCAGCACAAATACGGGCCCTTCAAGCCGATCCGCGCGGCGATTGAAAAGCTGAAGAAGGAGAAGGGCACCAGATGATCAGCTGCGCCGTTTCTGCTTGTTTGAAAGCGTGAACGCGCGACAAACTCTACCTCATCCTGAAGAGGCGCGAAGCGCCGTCTCGAAGGATGGGCAGCGGGTGGCCTGCATGGTTCGAGACGCGTCATTCGGACGCTCCTCACCATGAGGAGAAAGGTGAGCAGTTTTTGCGTTGCTTCAGAGTTAGCGCCGTTTCGCTTCGATCTTGTCCCAGATCAGCGCCGCGATGTCCGGTCCGCCCAGATTCTTGATCGCGCGGATGCCGGTGGGTGAGGTGACATTGATCTCGGTCAGCCAGCCGTCGATCACGTCGATGCCGACAAACAGCAGTCCGCGATCGCGCAACGAAGGCCCGATCCGCGCGCAGATTTCGCGCTCGCGCGCGGTCAGCTCGGTCGCTTTGGCCGCGCCGCCGCGCACCATGTTGGAGCGGATGTCGTCGGCCGCCGGCACGCGGTTGACCGCGCCGGCGAATTCGCCGTCCACCAGGATGATGCGCTTGTCGCCTTGGCGTACGGCGGGGAGGAATTTCTGCGTCACCCAGGCTTCGCGGAAGGAAGTGGAAAAAAGGTCGTAGAGCGAGCCGAAATTGGGGTCCTCGCGCTCGATCAGGAACACCGCCTCGCCGCCCTTGCCGTAGAGCGGCTTCATCACGATGTCGCCGTGCTCGGCGCGGAAGGCCTTGATCTCGGCGAGGTCGCGGGTGAGCAGGGTCGGCGGCATCAGCTCGGGAAATTCGGTGACGAACATTTTCTCCGGCGCGTTGCGCACCTGCGCCGGGTCGTTGACCACCAGCGTCTTCGGATGGATGCGCTCGAGCAGATGCGTGGTGGTGATGTAATTCAGATCGAAGGGCGGATCCTGCCGCAGCAGCACCACATCGAAATCGGCCACCCCGATGCGTTGCGGGTCGCCCAGCGTGAAGTGGCTGCCCTCGGCGTCGCGCACCTGCAGCGGCTGGACGGTGGCGAAGATTTTCCCCTCGATCATCGCCAGCCTGTCGGGCGTGTAATAGGAAATGGCATGCCCGCGCCGCTGCGCTTCCAGCAGCAAAGCGAAAGTGGAATCGCCGCGGATATTGATCCGCTCGATCGGGTCCATCTGCACGGCGATGTTCAGGCTCACGTCTCCACCTCGAAGGCTGCCACAATGTGGCGCGGCAATTTTCCGGGCGCCACCAGCATGGCGTCAAAGCGCATGTCGCGCAGGCTGTCATCGGGATATTTCGCGAGCCAGGCCTGCGCCGCGGCGCAGATGAGGCGCTTCTGCTGCGGGGTGACGGATTCCGCCGCGCCGTCGAGCGTCTCGCGCGCCTTCACCTCGACGAAGACCAGGAGCTTTCTTCGCCGGGCGACGATGTCGATCTCGCCCACCGGGCTGCGCCATCGCCGGGCGAGGATGCGGAAGCCCTTGGCGATAAGAAAAGCGGCCGCGCGGCTTTCCGCCGACAGCCCGAGCCGGAAGGCGACCTGCCGCGGTCCGGTCGCGCCGGGGCGGAGTTCGGAGGGTTCACCGCGCGCCATCGCCGTCCTCTTTTGCCAGCGCCAGCGCGCGTTGATACACCTCGCGGCGCGGCAGGCCGGTGGCGGCGGCGACTTCGCTCACCGCATCCTTCACCGAAACCCGCACAAAGGCTTGCCGCAGCAACGCGTCCACCGCATCGGCGTCGGGCTGTTCCTCCTGCGGCGGCGGTGCGATCACCAGCACGATCTCGCCGCGCGTTTCGGCTTGCCTGCCGTAATGCCGCGCCAGATCGGCCAGCATCGCCGGGCGCACTTCCTCATGCAGCTTGGTCAGTTCGCGGCAGACCGCCGCTGCGCGCGCACCCAACCCTTCCGCGAGATCGGCGAGCGAGGCGCCAATCCGCGGCCCGCTTTCGAACAGCACCAGCGTGGCCGGGATGCGCGCCAGCGCCGCGATGCGCGCTCTGCGCGCGGCTTCCTTCGGCGGCAAAAATCCCTCGAAGAAGAACCGGTCGGTGGGAAGCCCGGCCACGGTGAGCGCCGCAAGCGTCGCGGAAGCTCCCGGCAGCGCGGTCACCGCATGGCCCGCCTCGCGCACGGCGGCGACCAGCTTGAAGCCCGGATCGGAGATCAGCGGCGTGCCGGCGTCGGAGACCAGCACCAGTGCTTCGCCTTTGGCCAGGCGCGCGAGGATCCTGGGCCGGGCTTTGGCGGCATTGTGCTCGTGATAGGGCGTCAGCGGGGTCGCGATGCCATAGCGCTCGAGCAGCTTGCGGGTGACCCGGGTGTCCTCGCAGGCGACTGCGTCGGCACCGGCCAGCGCCTCGAGCGCGCGCAGGGTAATGTCACCCAGGTTGCCGATCGGGGTTGCGGCGATATGCAGCCCGGGCGCCAGCGCCGGGGCCTCGACCATCTGCCCGGCTATGACATAGCTTCGGGACGGCTTTTGATCGGGGGGCGCAGGCCGGGCGGGAGAGGGTCGCGGCTTCATGGGCGGGCACTTTATCCCCCGCCTGCGCGGGCGTCATGCTGTTGCCGCAAGGGGTTAACTTGTAACTTGGTTTACTATTCCTTGCCAGAATGGACCGGATGCTTAGGCCTTTGCCGTCACTGATACTTTCGCCGGCGCTTTCGCGGCGGATTTGCCTTGGTGGCCTGCTGCTCGGCTTCGCCGGGTTGGGCGCCGCCTGTGCCGGCATGAACGTGGGCGACTTCGGCTCGACGGTGCAGCCCGGCGCCGCCCCGCAGCAGCCCGCCGTGGTCGGCGCCGGCCGGATCAAGGTCGGGCTGGTCCTGCCGCTGTCGGCCGGCGGCAATGCCGGCACCGCGGCGCAATCAATGAAGAACGCCGCCGAGATGGCGCTGGCCGAGTTCAACAATCCCGATATTCAATTGCTGGCAAAGGACGACGGCGGCACCACCGGCGGCGCGCAGGCTGCGACACAGCAGGCTTTGGCCGAAGGTGCGGAGATCATTCTCGGGCCGCTGTTCGCGCAATCGGTCGCGGCCGCCGGACAGATCGCGCGCCAGAACGGCCGGCCGGCGATCGCCTTCTCCACCGACACCAGCGTCGCCGCGCGCGGCATCTATCTTCTGAGCTTCCTGCCGGAATCCGACGTCAACCGCGTCGTCGGCTATGCCGCCTCTGCCGGCAAACGCTCCTTCATCGGGATGGTGCCGGACAATGCCTACGGCACCGTGGTGGAAGCGGCGTTCAATCAGGCGGTCGCCCGCCGCGGCGGACGCATCGTCGCGCTGCAGCGCTATCCGCTCGATCAGGCGCAGCGGCGGGCTGCGGTGAGCGCGGTGGCGCAGGCCGCGGCGACGGCGGATGCGCTCTTCATCCCGGACGGATCGGACGCCGCCGAACTGGTCGAGGCGCTCACGGCCGCCCGGGTGAATGTCAAACGCCTGCAGCTTCTCGGCAGCGGTTTATGGGCCGATCCGAACGTGTCCTCGACGCCGGCCTTGGAGGGCGCCTGGTATCCGGCGCCCGATCCCACCGGTTACCGGAATTTCGCCGCGCGCTATCGCAAGCGCTTCAACCAGGACCCGGTGCAGACGGCGACGCTCGCTTACGACGCCGTGGCGCTGGTTGCGGCGCTGGTGAAGACGCATGGCGCCGAGAGATTCTCGGATGAAACCCTGACGTCAGCTTCCGGCTTTGCCGGCGTCGACGGCGTGTTCCGCTTTCGCTCCGACGGCACCAATGAACGCGGGCTGGCGGTCATGCGCGTCACCCCATCCGGCGCACAGCCGGTCTCGCCGGCGGTGCGATCGTTCGGATCGGCAACTTGATCGCCGGCGCATGATCATTCGCTAAGCCGCGAGATCCGCCACCACAGCATCGAGCAGAGGAAAGCCGGATTGCGTCACGCGCAGGCATCCATCGGGCATGGTCTCCAGCGCGCCTTCTTCCTGCAGGTTCGTTATCCGCTTGGGATCGAGCGGACGTCCCGCCAGCGCGGCGTAGCGCTGCGGGTCGATGCCTTCCGCCAGCCGAAGTCCCATCAGCAAAAGCTCGTCGGACTGCTCTTCGCGCGTGAGCGCTTCATCGGTGATGAGGCCGTGACCCATCGACTCCACTTGCATGAGCCAGGCCTCGGGCCGCTTTTCAGTCGCGGTCGCCTGCCGCATGCCGTCGATCTCGATGCGGCCATGCGCGCCGGGGCCGATGCCGGCATATTCATGCCCGCGCCAATAGACGAGGTTGTGCCGGCACTCCGCGCCCGGCCGCGCGTGGTTCGACACTTCGTAGGCAGGCAGGCCGGCGCGCGCACAAATTTCCTGCGTCGTATCGTAGAGGTCGCGCGCGCAATCCTCGTCGGGAATGACCAGCTTGCCGCTCTTATGCAGCGCATAGAACGGCGTCTCCGGCTCGATCGTCAATTGATAGAGCGACAGATGCTCCGCCGCTTCCGCAATGGCACGCTGTAACTCTTCCGCCCAGGCCTGCGGCGTCTGTCTTGGCCGCGCATAGATCAGGTCGAACGAATAGCGCTCGAAGATCGAGCGCGCGACGCCGACCGCATCGAGCGCTTCGCGCGCGGAATGCAATCGTCCGAGTTCTTTCAGCGCTGCGTCATCCAGCGCCTGCACGCCGAGCGAAACGCGATTGACCCCGGCGGCGCGATAACCGCGAAAGCGGGTGGCCTCCACGCTGGTGGGATTGGCTTCGAGCGTGACTTCCACGTCGCGTGCGACGCTCCAGTGCTTGGCGATGGTGTCGAGGATCGCCTGCACCGTGGACGGCTGCATCAGCGATGGCGTGCCGCCGCCGAAGAAGATGCTCGAGACTTCGCGTCCGGGTATGCGCTCGGCGGTGGCTGCGATCTCCAAGGCGAAGGCGCGGATGTAGCGCTCCTCGTCGATGCCGGCATGGCGCACATGGCTGTTGAAGTCGCAATACGGGCACTTCGACAGGCAGAAGGGCCAGTGCACGTAGACGCCGAAGGCGGGTGGCTGCGTTAACGACATGCTAACCTTATAGGTCGAGCCGCGGCCTGTTCACAGGGCCAATGCGAACTCGCCTGTGGCAAGTCGTTAAAATTTTAATGAATTGGTAACCGGCGGCAGACAGGCGCTGGCCAGCTTCAGGAAGGCACGCGCGCGGTGCGACAGGCCTTTTCCCTTCGGGGGCAGCCCGTGCTTCTCCTCCGCGTTCATCTCCCCGAAGGTGCGGGTGTGGCCATCGGGGAGAAAGACCGGGTCATAGCCGAATCCGGCGGTCCCGCGCGGCGGCCAAACCAGCGTGCCGTCGACGCGTCCTTCGAATTCCTCCACATGACCGTCGGGCCAGGCGACGCAAAGCGCGGAGACGAAGTGCGCGCGGCGGTCGGTGGCGTTGCGCGCGCGCAGCAGGTCTTCGATCTTCGTCATCGCGCCCGCGAAATCCTTGTTCTCGCCCGCCCAGCGCGCCGAATGAATTCCGGGTTCGCCGTCGAGCGCTTCCACCGCAAGCCCGGAATCGTCGGCAAAGGCGGGCAGCTTCGCCGCAACCGCCGCGGCCTGCGCCTTGATGCGCGCATTGGCGCGGAAGCTCTTGCCGGTCTCCTCCGGCTCGGCGAGCCCGAGCTCACCCGCCGATAGCGCTTCGATGCCGTAGGGCGAAAGCAGTTCGCGCAACTCACGCAGCTTCCCCGCGTTATGCGTGGCGATAACGATGCTGCCTTCGAGGCGGCGATGCGTCACCGATGCTGCGGAGGATGCGGGCCGGCTCACGTCACCGCCATCTTCTGCAGATCGACCAATTTGCCGATGCCTTTGCGCGCGAGCGCCAGCAGCGCGAGGAATTGCTCTTCGGAGAACGGGATCTTCTCCGCGGTACCCTGGATCTCGACGATATTGCCGCTGCCGGTCATGACAAAATTGGCATCGGTGTCGGCTTCCGAAATCTTCTGCATAATCCAGGTCAAGCACCGCGGTGCCGCTGCAGACGCCGCAGGAAATCGCCGCGATGTGATCCCTGATCGGTTCGCCGCGAGTCATGTCGCGGGATTTCATCCAGGCGATGCAGTCGTGGAGCGCCACCCAGGCGCCGGTGATGGAGGCCGTGCGGGTGCCGCCGTCGGCCTGGATCACGTCGCAATCCACGGTGATCTGCCGCTCTCCCAGGGCTTCCAGGCTGACGATCGAGCGCAGCGAGCGTCCGATCAGGCGTTGAATCTCCACCGTGCGCCCGTTCTGCTTGCCGGCGGAAGCCTCGCGCCGGGTGCGCTCCTGGGTGGCGCGCGGCAGCATGCCGTATTCGGCCGTCACCCAGCCGCGCTGCTGGCCTTTCAGCCAGGGCGGCAGGCGGTCTTCGAGCGTGGCGGTGACCAGTACATGCGTGTCGCCGAACTTCACGAAACACGAGCCTTCGGCGTATTTTACCACGCCGCGTTCCAGCGACACTGCGCGCAGCTCGTCGGGCTGTCGGCGGCTCGGCCGCATAAGCAATCTCCTTCGGGTAGAACGGGAACGTCAGGGTCACGCTTTTTAGGTGGCGAGGCTGCCGGCGACAAGGCGTATTTCCCGGCGGTATTTGCTTGCGCCGCCGCAGCCGGATAGACAATTTGAGCGTCCCAGGAGCCATCATGTCCCACGACGTTCCCATTGGCGCGACCCAGGTGAGCCTCGCTCAGCTCAATGAGCGCTCACGGGAGATATTCCGCCAGATCGTGGAAAATTATCTCGCCACCGGCGAGCCAGTGGGCTCGCGCCACATTTCGCGCCTCATCCCGATGACGCTATCGCCGGCATCGGTGCGTAACGTGATGGCGGACCTGGAGCAGCTTGGCCTCGTTTATGCCTCGCATACCTCGGCGGGCCGGCGGCCGACGGAACTGGGGCTGCGCTTTTTCGTCGACGCCCTGATGCAGATCGGCGACGTCACCGAGCAGGAACGCCGCGCGATCGAGGCGCAGGTGGCGGCCGCAGGCTCGACGAAATCGGTCGAGGCGGTGCTGACAGAGGCTTCGTCCTTGCTTTCGGGCCTGACCCGTTCCGCCGGCGTGGTGCTCACCGCCAAGGCGAACACGCGGCTCAAGCATATCGAATTCGTCAGGCTCGAGCCGGAGCGCGCGCTTGCCGTATTGGTGGCGGAAGACGGGCAGGTGGAAAACCGCGTGCTCGCCGTGCCCGCCGGACTGCCGACGTCCGCCTTGACCGAGGCGAGCAATTTCCTCAACGCCCGCATCCGGGGCAAGACGCTGGGCGACGCCAAGGCGGATCTCGACCGCGCCATGGAAGCCGGCAAGGCGGAACTCGACCAGCTCACGCAAAAAATCATCTCAACCGGACTGGCGAGTTGGTCGGGCGGCGAAAGCGAGCAGCGCCAGTTGATCGTGCGCGGCCACGCAAATCTGCTCGACGATCTGAAAGCGATGGAGGATCTGGAACGCGTGCGGCTGTTGTTCGACGATTTGGAAACCAAGCGAGGCGTGGCCGATCTGCTCGGCCGCGCCGAACAAGCCGATGGCGTGCGCATCTTCATCGGCTCCGAAAACAACCTGTTCTCCCTCTCGGGCTCCTCCACAATCATCTCGCCCTATCGCGACGCCGCCGGCCGGATCGTCGGGGTCATCGGTGTTATCGGGCCGACGCGGCTGAACTATGCCAGGGTGATCCCAATGGTGGACTACACCGCGAAGGTGGTCGGCAAGTTGCTGGGAAGCTAGGCGGGGGGAACTTCCGAACCGCCCCGCGGCTTGATTTTTACCGGCCAAAGCCTGATATCCCGATCATCCGATACATGGACGAAGGCACGATGACGGACGAAACCGCGCAACCTCCGTATGAAGAAAACACCGCAACCGAGCAGGAACAGGCGGACGAAGCGCTGGCCGCCGCGCTGCGGGAATCCGCGGAGCTGAGGGACAAGGTCCTGCGCACGCTGGCGGAAATGGAAAATCTGCGGCGGCGGACCGAGCGCGAGGTCGCCGATGCCCGCACCTATGGCATCGCCGGTTTCGCACGCGATGTGCTGGGCATCGCCGACAATATGCAGCGGGCGCTGGACGCGGCGCGACAGGAATTGGGCGGCTCCACCGATCCGGGCGTCAAGACGCTGCTTGAAGGCGTTGAGCTGACCGAGCGCGAACTGCTGAAGGCGCTGGAAAGGAACGGGGTAAAACGCTTCGATCCGCAGGGAGAGAAGTTCGATCCCAACCTGCATCAGGCCATGTACGAAGTACCCGACGCGTCGGTTCCTTCTGGCATGGTTATGCAGGTGATCCAGCCAGGCTATATGATCGGCGAGCGCATCCTGCGGCCGGCCCTGGTCGCGGTCTCCAAGGGCGGCGGCAAGCCCGCAACGGTCGACAGCGACCGGCCGGATTCCGCAGCATAAAGTCTTCGGATAAGCCTTTGACCGTACACGGGCGGCCGGGCGGCCGCCGGTGGCCGGCTTTCACCGCCAGCGGCCTGCCTCCATTGGAGAATTCTTGATGGGCTGCCTTGCGGCAAAAATGGGCCCTCCTATATGAGCCATAACGCCGCGGGTTGCGGCGCAAACCAGTATTGGGGGTCGGCAAGAGGCTTGCGCGGTTTGCGCCGCGAACAGTTTCCGTCCAGGTGCCGAAAGGGCCGGGCCGACCTGCCGAAACATGAGAGGAAAAAGTCATGGGCAAGGTCATTGGCATCGATCTCGGGACGACGAATTCCTGCGTCGCGGTGATGGAAGGCAAGACGCCGAAAGTTATTGAAAACGCCGAAGGCGCGCGCACCACTCCCTCGATTGTCGCATTTACCGACGACGGCGAGCGCCTCGTCGGCCAGCCGGCCAAGCGCCAGGCGGTTACCAATCCGGAGAAGACCATTTTCGCGGTCAAGCGCCTGATCGGACGGCGCTACGACGACCCGACGGTCGAGAAGGACAAGAAGCTCGTCCCCTATAAGATCGTGCGCGCCTCAAATGGCGACGCCTGGGTCGAGGCGGACGGCAAGACCTATTCGCCTTCGCAGATTTCCGCCTTCATCCTGCAGAAGATGAAGGAGACGGCTGAGGCCCATCTCGGCCAAAAGGTCGAACAGGCGGTCATCACCGTTCCCGCTTATTTCAACGACGCCCAGCGCCAGGCCACCAAGGACGCCGGCAAGATCGCCGGGCTCGAAGTGCTGCGCATCATCAACGAGCCGACCGCGGCCGCGCTCGCCTATGGCCTCGACAAGCAAAAGGCCGGCACCATCGCGGTCTACGACCTCGGCGGCGGCACCTTCGACATCTCCATCCTGGAGATCGGCGACGGCGTGTTCGAGGTGAAGTCGACCAATGGCGACACCTTCCTGGGGGGTGAAGACTTCGACATGCGGCTGGTCAACTATTTGGCCGACGAATTCCAGAAAGAGCAGGGCATCGACCTGCGCCGCGACAAGCTGGCGCTGCAACGCCTGAAGGAGTTCCGCCGAGAAGGCGAAGATCGAACTGTCATCGACCACTCAGACGGAGATCAACCTGCCGTTCATCACGGCGGATGCTTCGGGTCCGAAGCATCTGACTATGAAGCTCACCCGCGCCAAGTTCGAGGCGCTGGTCGACGACCTCATTCAGAAGACTGTCGAGCCCTGCCGGATGGCGCTGAAAGACGCCGGGCTGTCTCCAGCCGAAATCCAGGAGGTTATTCTGGTCGGCGGCATGACCCGCATGCCGAAAGTGCAGGAAGTGGTGAAGCAGCTGTTCGGCAAGGAACCGCACAAAGGCGTCAACCCGGACGAGGTGGTCGCGATCGGCGCCGCCATTCAGGCCGGCGTGCTGCAGGGCGATGTCAAGGACGTGCTGTTGCTCGACGTGACCCCGCTGTCGCTCGGCATCGAAACGCTGGGCGGCGTGTTCACCCGCTTGATCGATCGCAACACCACCATCCCGACCAAAAAGTCGCAGGTCTTCTCCACGGCGGAGGACAATCAGACCGCGGTGACGATCCGCGTGTTCCAGGGCGAGCGCGAGATGGCTGCCGACAATAAGATGCTCGGCCAGTTCGATCTCGTCGGGATTCCGCCGTCGCCGCGCGGCGTGCCGCAGATCGAGGTCACGTTCGACATCGACGCCAACGGCATCGTCAACGTTTCGGCGAAGGACAAGGGCACAGGCAAGGAGCAGCAGATCCGCATCCAGGCATCGGGCGGCTTGTCCGAGGCTGACATCGAAAAGATGGTCAAGGATGCCGAGGCGCATGCCGAAGAGGACAAGAAACGCAAGGCCGCGGTGGAAGCAAAGAACCATGCCGAAGCCTTGGTGCATGCCACCGAGAAAGCCTTGAGCGAGCACGGCTCCAAGGTTGGCGAAACCGAGCGCCGCGCGATCGAGAACGCCATGGCGGACTTGAAGGAAGCGCTGAAAGGCGACGACGCCAGCGCGATCACCGAGAAGAGCAACGCGCTCGCACAAGCTTCGATGAAGCTGGGCGAAGCCATGTACAAGCAGCAGCAGGAACCTCAGCCGGGCTCCGACGCGGGCGCACAGCCTGGCGGCGGCGCGCCGAAGGATGACGTTGTCGACGCGGAATTCACCGAAGTCGACGACGACAAGAACAACAAGAAGTCGGCCTGAACTTCAGAGGGAAGTCGAAGTGGATAAGGCCATTTCGAGCTTGGGGTCCACTTCTTCCACGCATAGTTTGGATGGCCGGGTCGTTCCCGGCCATCGCTCTGATTAGAGCATCGAAGGCATGTCCAAGCGCGACTATTACGAAATTCTCGGTGTAGCACGCGGCGCGAGCGACGCCGACCTCAAGGCCGCATTCCGCAAGCTCGCCATGCAGCATCATCCGGACCGCAATCCGGGCGACAGGGAATGCGAGCACCGTTTCAAGGAATGCAACGAAGCCTATGAGGTGCTTCGCGACCCGGACAAGCGGGCCGCCTATGACCGGTTCGGCCACGCCGCTTTTGAGCATGGGGGCGGCGGGCACGGCTTCAGTGCCGACTTCGGGTCAACCTTCTCGGAGATTTTCGAAGATCTGTTTGGCATGGGCGGCGGCCGGCGCGGCCGTTCCTCCGGCCGCGTGCGCGGCGACGACCTGCGCTACAATATGGAAATCACGCTGGAGGAAACGTATGGCGGCAAGACCGCGCAAATCCGCATCCCCACGCCGGTGGCTTGCGAAGTCTGCTCCGGCACCGGCGCCAAGGCCGGCACGCATCCGAAGGCCTGCGCCACCTGCAACGGCCATGGCAAGATCAGGCACGCGCAGGGCTTCTTCACGCTCGAGCGCACATGTCCGACCTGTCACGGCCGCGGGCAGGTGATCGAGAATCCCTGCACATCCTGCGCCGGCTCCGGTCGCGTGACGCGTGAGCGCATGTTGTCGGTCAATATCCCCGCGGGCGTGGAAGACGGCACGCGCATCCGGTTGGCAGGCGAGGGTGAAGCCGGCGTGCGCGGCGGGCCGCCAGGCGATCTTTATATTTTCCTCTCGCTCGCCCCGCATGATTTCTTCCAGCGCGAGAGCGCCGACCTGCATTGCCGTGTTCCGATCTCGATGGTCACCGCAGCACTTGGCGGCGAGTTCGAAGTGCCGACCATTGACGGCGGCAAGACCCGGGTAAAAGTGCCGGAAGGCACCCAGTCAGGGCGGCGATTCCGCCTTACCGGCAAGGGTATGCCGGTGCTCCGCTCCAAGCAGGCCGGAGACATGTATGTGCAGATCGTGGTGGAGACGCCGCAGAGTCTGACCAAGCGTCAGAAGGAACTTTTGCGTGAGTTCGACAAGCTCTCCTCCCACCATACCCAGCCGGAATCCGCGGGATTTTTCAGCAGGGTGAGGGAATTTCTCGACGGACTCGGCGGTCGCGCCAATACCTCTTAAACTTGACCCCTGCCGTCCGGCGCTATACCCGTAAGTGTTCCGATTTCTGTCATGTAGTATTCATAGTTCATTATGCCTTTGCCCTCCGCCGCGCGCCTCGAAAAGAAAATCCAGAGCCTCGACGAGGTGCATTTCATCCGTTCCTGGTTGGAAAAGCCGTTGTCGACGGGTGCGGTGACGCCGTCGAGCAAGCTTTTGGCGCGGACCATGGCGGCCTATGTCGAGCCGGAAATCGCCGGCCCGGTGATCGAGCTCGGCCCTGGGACAGGTCCGGTGACGGAAGCATTGGTGACGCAAGGCATCGATCCGGCTCGCCTTGTTCTTGTTGAGTTCAATCCCACCTTCTGCTTCCTGCTGCGCTCGCGCTATCCCACCGCCACGGTGGTGCAGGGCGACGCCTATGGCCTGAAGCGCCTTCTTGGCCCGCTGTTGCGCCAGCCGGCCGCGGCGGTGGTGTCCGGTTTGCCGCTTTTCACCAAGCCGCTGAAGATGCGCCTGCGGCTGGTGCAAGAGGCGTTTGGGCTGATGGCGCCGCAAGCGCCTTTCGTTCAGTTCACCTATGCGATGGTGCCGCCGATTCCGAAGGCGCTCAGTGGCGTGAATGCCGAGGCCTCCGAACGCATCTGGATGAACCTGCCGCCCGCGCGGGTCTGGGTCTACCGCAAGAACTGATCTCTGTTTTTCCGGGCAGGCCGATCACGGCTATGTCTCATCCCAAAATTCCGGCAACCTTCAGCAGCGGCGCGCTGGTCATTTGCGAACAAGTGATCGTGCCGAAGGCGGAAAATGCCTTCGACGATATGGACAATCTGAAGGATACGCGGCAAGCAACAGCCCTGATCATGCGCAATGGAGCAGCATGAGACTTAATCCGCGCGACCGGCTGATCCTCGCTCTCGACGTCTCTTCCTTAGACGCCGCGCATAATTTGGTGGAGCGGCTGGGGGATTCCGTCGGTATCTACAAGATCGGCTATCAGCTCGCCTATGCCGGCGGTTTGCCTTTCGCCGAAGAATTGATACGCGCGGGCAAACGCGTCTTTCTCGATCTGAAGCTGCACGACATCGGCAATACGGTCGCCAAGGGCGTAGAAAGCGTCGCGCGCATTGGCGCGAGCTTTCTCACCGTGCATGCCTATCCGCAGACCATGAAGGCGGCGGCGGAGGCCAAGGCCGGATCGAGCCTGAAAATCCTCGCGGTCACGGTGCTGACCTCCTATGACGACGCGGATCTCGCGGCGGCCGGCTACGAGCTCGGCGTTGGAGAACTCGCCGCCGCGCGCGCGGAACAGGCGCGCGACATCGGCGTCGATGGCATCGTCTGCGCCGGCGAGGAGGCCACCATGCTGCGGCCGATCGTCGGCGCCGGATTGCTGCTGGTAACGCCCGGCATCCGGCCCGCGGGCGCCGTCTCCGGCGATCAGAAACGCATCATGACTCCGACCGCGGCCATTGCCGCGGGCGCGGATTATCTGGTTGTCGGCCGCCCGATCCTTGCGGCGTCCGACCCGAAGGCTGCGGCGGATGGTATTGTCGCCGAAATCGCCCGCGCCCGGCCGCAATAGGAGGTTTCGCATGAAGAAGGGTTATTGGATCGTCCGTGCCGACGTCACCGAGCCGGAAGGTTACAAGGCCTATATGGCCGCGGACATGGCGCCGATCGGCAAGCATGGCGGCCGCTTTCTGGTGCGCGGCGGTGCCTCCGAATTGTTCGAAGGCACCGGCCGTTCGCGCAGCGTCGTGCTCGAGTTTCCGAGCTATGAAGCCGCGCTCGCCTGTTACCGCTCGCCGGAATATCAGGCTGCCGCGGCGCTTCGCAAAGGCAAGGCCGAGTTCGACCTGTTGGTGGTCGAGGGTTATGACGGCCCGCAGCCCTAGCGCCAATTTTCTCTAGCTTTCCTTCTTATTGCCGCCCCGCTATACCCGCGGCGGGAGATTTTAATCCATGACCGACATGCGATTGATCGTGGCCGGCGCCGGCGGGCGCATGGGGCGCACGCTGGTCAAGGCGATTGCCGATACCGGAGGCACGACGCTGGCCGGCGCTCTGGAAGGGCCAAGCTCGCCCTTCATCGGGCAGGATTCCGGCGTGCTGGCGGGTGTCGGCGAAAACGGCATCCGCATCGCTGGCGATGCGAATTTGCGCGCCAGTAAGGCGGACGCCCTGATCGACTTCACCACGCCGCAGGCCACGGTGGCGCTCGCCGCGCTCGCGGCACAGGCCGGGATCATCCATGTCATCGGCACCACCGGCTTAAGCCGGGCCGACGAGGGCCAACTGCAGCAGGCCGCCAATTCGGCCGTGATCGTGAAGTCCGGCAGTATGAGCCTCGGCGTCAATCTGCTCGCGGCGCTGGCCAAGCGCGCGGCGAAGGCATTGGGCGAAGATTTCGATATCGAAATCCTCGAGATGCATCACAACAGGAAAGTCGATGCGCCGTCGGGGACCGCGCTGCTTCTCGGCCGGGCGGCGGCGGAAGGCCGCAGCATCGCGCTCACCGAGCGCTCAGTGCGTGCGCGCGACGGCGAGGTCGGTGCGCGCAAGGCCGGCGATATCGGTTTTGCGACACTGCGTGGCGGTACGGTGGTCGGCGATCACAGCGTAATCTTCGCCGGACCCGGCGAGCGGCTGGAGCTTTCGCACAAGGCCGAGGACCGCATGATATTTGCCCGCGGCGCCTTGCGGGCGGCGCTCTGGGCGCGGGGCCGCAAGCCCGGCATCTATTCCATGGCTGACGTGCTCGAGATCGGCGACATCTGAGATGGCATCGCGCCGCAAGCGAGAACAAAAAGCCGCAGCGGCTGCTGCTTCCGCTGCCGCGCAATCCGTGCGCAAGCCAACGACCGTCCAATTCATGCTGGTGATCGCCCTCGGCGTGCTTGCGCTGATTGCGTCCTTCATCGTGGTGCCGGCATTCGCCAGACAGTCCGGGCTCCATGAGCAGCATGTGAATTATGCGCTGGCGGTCGCGGCACTGCTGATCGGGATCGTCACCACCCGTTCGATCAAGTCCCTTAAGAAGCAATCTGCGGAGAAATAAGTGATGGCTGATGCCGATCGTCTGTTAGTGTTGGTGCGTCACGGCCAGAGCGCGTGGAACCTGAGCAACCTTTTCACCGGCTGGCGCGATATCGACCTCACCGAGCAGGGCATCGAGGAGGCCCGCGCGGCGGCGCGCAAGCTGGTCGGCCAGAATATCCGCTTCGACGTGGCCTTCACCTCCAGCCTGAAGCGGGCGCAGCGCACGCTCGATCTCATGCTGACCGAGATGGGCCAGACCAATGTGCCGATCCTCAAGGACCAGGCATTGAACGAGCGCGATTACGGCGATCTGTCGGGCCTGAACAAGGACGACGCGCGGGCGAAATGGGGCGAGGAGCAGGTGCATATCTGGCGCCGCTCCTATGACGTCGCGCCGCCCGGGGGCGAAAGCCTGCGCGACACCGCCGCGCGCGTTCTGCCTTATTACATCCAGGAGATCGTGCCGCGCGTGCTGCGCGGAGAGCATGTGCTGGTGGTCGCGCACGGCAACTCGCTGCGCGCGCTGGTGATGGTGCTCGACCGGCTCGGGCCGGACGGCATCATCAATCGCGAGCTGCAGACCGGGATTCCGATCGTCTACCGGCTGAAGGACAATTCAACGGTGGAATCGCGGCTTGAAATGGCGTAGCGCGCAATCACTGTTTATCCCTCCCCGCTTGCGGGGAGGGTGGCGAGCGGAGCGAGCCGGGTGGGGTGCGGCGCTGCTGACCCCACCCCGGCGCTGCACCGACCCTCCCCTTTCAGGGGAGGGATAAAAAGCGATCATGCCTGCGCGTTGCTGACTGCTCCCGCTTCCCAGCCGAACATGGCGCGCTTGCGCGTCAGACCCCAATGATAGCCGGTGAGGCTGCCGTCTTTCCCGATCACCCGGTGGCAGGGCACGACGAAGCTGATGGGATTTTTCCCCACCGCCGCGCCGACCGCGCGCGCCGCTTTCGTCGTGCAGACCTTCGCGGCGATGTCGGAATAGGTTGCCGCACGGCCCATCGGGATGCGCAGCAAGGTTTCCCAGACCCGCACTTCGAAGTCCGTGCCGATCAGCACCACCCGCAGCGGCTGGTCCGGCTGCCACTGCCTGGCATCGAAGATGCGGCGGGCGAGCGGCGCGGTCGCGGCGGTGTTCTCCGCATAACGCGCCTTCGGCCACCGGCCCTGCATGTCGGCGAGCGCCGCGGCTTCCGCGCCGGGATCGGCAAAGGCAAGGCCGGCGAGCCCGCGCGGCGTCGCCATCACCAGAGCGTGGCCGAAAGGCGAGGGATGAAAGCCATAGGCAATGCTCAGGCCTTCGCCGCCGGCCTTCCATTCGCCCGGCGACATGGCTTCGTGCGTCACGAAGAGATCATGCAGGCGGCCGGGTCCGGAAAGCCCGACTTCGTAGGACGCGTCGAGCACGCTCGCTGAATCGCGCAGGAGCCGCCGCGCGTGGTCGAGCGTGAGCGCCGCGACAAAGGCCTTAGGCGTCAACCCGGCCCAGCGGCGAAAGAGATGATGTAGGTCGGTGGGCGTCACGCCGACCGCCTCGGCAATCTCCTCCACTTCCGGCTGGCCCCGCCAATGCTCCGAAATAAAGGCGACTGCGCGCCGCACGAGGTCGTAATCGGAAGCGCCCGCCGTCGGCGCGAGGCTTTGGCCTTGATCGAGCTTCAGGGGTGATGTCTGTAGCATGAACCGAAGCTAAGCTCTCCCGCCGCCGCAAACCACCCAATTCCTGCGCCCGCTAATTTTGTGCCGGTCCGCGTTTGGCCTCGAACAAGGCCTGGCTCAATGCCTTGGCGAAACTTGCTTTTTCCTTCGGGCCGAGGAAGCCTGCGATGGCCAGCCGCTGGCCGCGCGATATCAGGAACAGCCTTTCCGCGCCGAATTCCTCATGCACGTCCTGCTGCAGCCGAACCCACAGCGGATTGGCGCTCCATTCCCGCACGCGGCCGCGCGGCGTCACCTTGCGTACGGTCAGCTCCGAGGCCGTGACGGTGACCTGTTCATAGGCGCCGGCGGCACGGTAATTGATGCGGAAAGCGACGTAGACCAGCAGCACGTCGAGGCCGAGGAAGCCGAACACGGGCCAGGCGCCAAGCAGGATGAAAACGACGCCGGTGACGAAGCTGGCGCCGCCGAGGCAGGCCATCAGGATCAGAAATCCCGTCGGTCCGAGCGAGCGATAAGGCGTCAGCGTCGCCGAAAAGATCGTGGCTTCGCTGCGGGCGTCATTGTCGGGCGTCATGGCGCTTAATATAGGAGAGGATGGCCAAAAAAACGATCAGGCAGCGGATCAAGGCGGCGAAGAAAGGCAAAGCCGCCGTTCCCAAAAGCCCGCGCCAACAGGTTGCCGCAGACGTGAAGGCGGCGCAGGGCGAACTGCCGCCATGGAGCAGCGCCGAAGCCGAGGAGGCGTTCCGTCGTTTCCAGGCCGCTCAGCCGGCGCCCAAGAGCGAGCTGCAGCACATCAATCCTTTCACGCTGCTGGTGGCGGTGGTGCTGTCCGCGCAGGCCACCGACGCCGGGGTGAACAAGGCGACGCCGGCCCTGTTCAAGGCCGCCGATACGCCTGAGAAAATGACGAAGCTGGGCGAAGCCAAGGTACGGAATTTGATCAAGACCATCGGGCTCTACCGCACCAAGGCGAAAAACGTCATCGGGCTGTCCCGGAAGCTGATCGCCGAGCACGGCGGCAAGGTGCCGCGCTCACGAGAAGCGCTGGAAGCATTGCCCGGCGTCGGACGCAAGACCGCGAATGTCGTGCTCAATATCGCCTTCGGCGAGCCGACCATCGCGGTCGATACGCACATCTTTCGCGTCGGCAACCGCACCGGCATGGCAACCGGCAAGGATCCATTCGAGGTGGAAGGCAAGCTGATGCAGGTCGTGCCGGAAAAATACAGGCTGCACGCCCACCATTGGCTGATCCTGCACGGCCGCTATGTCTGCGTGGCGCGCCGACCGCTGTGCGAGAAATGCATCATCGCGGACTTATGCAAATGGCCGGGAAAGACGACGCTGCAGGCACCGGCGCGTTAGCTCTTATCCTTGACGCTGAAACCTTTTTCTCGTCATGCCCCGCGCAGGCGGGGCATCCAGCAAGCGCAGCCGGACGTTCTATCGCGCCACCGGGCGTACTGGATCGTCCGCCTTCGCGGACGATGACATCCGATGCGCATCTTACCGCGAAAGCCGCGGCGCTTTCGGTTCCATCAATTCCACCCGCTTTCCCGCCACGCGCTTGTGGATGTGCACCATCAGCGCCATGGCAAAGAGCGGCGTGGCGAGGTTCACCACCGGAATCGAGACGAAGGCGGCGATAAACAGCCCCACGAAGAAGACCTGCCCGCGATGCGCGCGCCGCAATGCCTTGGCTTCCTCCGGCGGGCGAAAACGCATGGCGGCGAGCTCAAAATATTCGCGGCTGAGCAGATAGGCGTTGGCCAGAAACATGATCACGAAGCCAAGCCCGGCAAAAAACACAAACGGCAGCGCGAGGATATAGACCGCGATCGTCAGCAGCGCCGTCTTGACGCCTTCCGTGAGCGCGCGAAAAAACGGCAGCGCCACGCCCGGCATGTCGGCCGGGTAATAGGTTCCTTCGACCTGATCGGCGATCTCATCGACGAAGAAGCTGCCGACGAAGGCCGTGACCGCCGGCATCAGGAAGATGCCGCCGGTGATGATGGCAAGGCTTACCGCGAGAGACAAAATCCAGGCCGAGATGATCCAGAAGCTGCCGGGCATGACGCCGACATTGCTTTGGCCCCAAGCCGCGCCGATCTCCGCCAGCCAGCTGAAGCCGTAATACATGCCGATGCCCAGCAGGACGATCATGATCAGCGCGAGCCCGATGGACTTGAGCAACACATGCCGAAACGGCGGCGAGAACATCTGGGTCAGTGTTTTGAAGACGGCGTCGATCATGCTTGGCTCCCCGTGCAGCCTAGCGAAGGTAGGAACGGAACTCTATCAAGCAAGGGGAGAGAGAAGAGTCAGGCGGCCGGCGCAAAACTTTCCGGCGGTTCCGGTGGCGGAACCTTTGCTTCCACGCAGCCGCATGGGGCCAAGTCGGACCATTGCATGCTGCGGTAATCGAAGCCGTTAATGATGGTCGGCTTCACCACCTCGAAATAAGGTGAGATGTCGAAATCGCGCGGGGCGTAAAGCGAGGAGTGCCGGATTTCCAGGATCTCCTGGCGCGCGCTCTCGTTCTCCACTTGAGTGACCTTGGGCAGGATCGGATAGCGCACGCATTCGAATGACTGCGCGATCAGCGCGGAGCAGATGATCCGCGTGGGGTGGCCGGAGCCGAGTGACATCATGCGCCGGCGCCACCGCTGCGGCACCGGCAGCGGAAACAGGTAACGCATCAGGTCGACGATATTCTTCAGGTCGTAATCAAAGCCGATGCGCTCGGTTGCGTAAGCGCAGACGCGCGCGCGGTCTTCGTCGGTGAGGCCGGTCGGCCGGCAGACTCGCGTGTGGTACTGGAAATATCTCGACAGTGGCGCGCCGACCACGCCCTGGCCTATATGCGCCTCCACCAGCACCAGCGGCTCGCCGTCTTCCGTGGTGCGGTCGCCGATCGGTCCGACATAGAGCGCTGCATGCGACCAGGTGGATTGCGTGAGATACTTGATGACGCCCGCGATGCGGTTGTCGCCTTCCACCAACAAGACGTCGCCGGGCCGCAGGCAGGCGCGCAGCGCGGCGGGATCGCTCGGCGCGGTGTGAGGCTGGTAGCCTTGCGCCGGCTTGTCGAGATAACGGGCAATGACTTGCCCAATGCCGTCGAGTACCCAGGTCATTGAAACGCCCGTACCCCCGACTTCGCGCGCGGTCGCAGCCGCGTGTCTTCGTTGTGAACGAATTTAGCTCCGACTCCTTGCAAATCCGTTCATTGCGAACTTCGTTTCGGGGCACTAGCTTGCGTCAGACTTTGTTAGCCATGGCATTCGCAAGCGCCGCTGAGCTTGCGGCCGAGCGCCGCTCCGGCAATAGTTTGGATACCATGATGGCAATCACCCGCAGGACCCTTCTCGCCTCCGCCGCGGCCTTTGCCGCGGCGCCTGCTTTGGGCCAGGTGGCCTCGTCCGGCGACGTTGATGTGGCCATCATTGGCGCGGGCGCCGCCGGCATCGCCGCCGCGCGAAGGGTCGCCGCGGCGGGACGGCGCTTCGCGTTGATCGAGGCCGGCGGCCGCATCGGGGGGCGGTGCATCACCGATACCGGAAGCTTCGGCGTCCCGTTCGACCTCGGCGCGCATTGGATCAGGCAGCCCGACATCAATCCGGTGGTGAAGGCAGCGGCGAAAGCCGGCCTCGATATTTATCCCGCGCCGCCCGGACAGAAGATCCGCATGGGCGTGCGCCATGCGCGCGAAAGCGAGTTGGAAGCCTTCCTTGCGGCGCAAGTACACGCTACCCGCGCCATAGCGGAAGCGGCGCGCGGCCGGACCGATTTGGCCGTCGCCGACGCCTTGCCGAAGGTTCTTGCCGCGTGGCAGTCGACGATCGAATTCGCGCTCGGGCCGTTCGGCGCCGGCAAGGATCTCAACGAGGTCTCGGCCATGGACCTTGCCAGGTTGCAACGCGACGGCGAGGCCTTCTGCCGGCAAGGCTATGGCGCGCTGCTGGCGAAGGCGGCGGAAGGCATTGCGGTGCAGCTCTCGACGCCCGTTGCCGGCGTTCAGTGGTGGGAGCGCGGCCTGGTAGTCGAAACTGCAAAAGGACGGATCAACGCCCGCGCCATCATCGTGACTGTTTCCACCAATGTGCTCGCCTCCGGCAGCATCCGCTTCTCGCCCGAACTGCCGCGCCGCCATCTCGATGCCGCCGCGCAGCTGAAGCTCGGCACTTATGAGCGCGTCGCGCTCGACATGCCGGGAAATCCGCTCGGCCTTGCGCCCGACGAGCTGGTGCTGGAGCAGTCGAACGACGCCAAAACTGCCGCGCTCCTTGCCAATGTGGGAGGAACGCCGCTCTGCTTTGTCGATATCGCAGGGCACTTCGCCGAAGGCCTTGCCGTGGAAGGTCCGACGGCGATGGCGGATTTTGCCATGGACTGGCTGGGCAAGCTTTATGGTGCGGATATTAGGAAAACCGTGCGCAGCGCCCAGGCGACGCAATGGATCAAGGACCCGTGGGTGCTGGGCGGATGGTCGAGCGCCGCGCCGGGCGCGCAGCAGGCGCGCCGCATCCTGATGGAGCCGCTGCGAGACCGGATCTGGTTCGCGGGCGAGGCGGTGCACGAGACGGCCTGGGGCACCGTCAACGGGGCCTGGGAATCCGGCGAGCGCGCGGCAGAAGCAGTACTGCGCAGGATCGCGCCGTTGCGGGAGGCGGAGAAGCCCGTGCCGAAGAAGCGCGAGCCGCAGCGCAGCCAGCGGCAAACGCAGCAGCCGCGGCAGCAGCAGCAACAGCAGCAGCAGCAGCGTGATTAGAGTTCTTGTCATGCCCGCGCAGGCGGGCATCCAGTAAACGCAAGCCGAGGTTGCAGGCGAGAATACTGGATCGTCAGCCGGAGTTCATCATCGGCCGCGCTTTGCGCGGACCCGTTGGCGGACGATGACATCGCGGGTGCTCAGGCGCGCAGCGTGCCGCCGGTTTTCTTGCTGACCTCGGCGACGATCTTGCCGGCCAGCGCATCGATCTCTTCGTCGGTCATGGTCCTTTCGCGCGGCTGGATGGTCACCGCGATGGCGACGGATTTTTTGTCCGGATCGATGCCCTTGCCTTCATAGACGTCAAACACATTCACGCCCGCGATCAGTTTGCGGTCGGCGCCCTGCGCCGCGCGCATGATGTCTCCGGCCTTCACCGCCTGATCGACGATGAACGCAAAATCGCGCTCAACCGGCTGGAAGGGCGAGAGTTCCAGCACAGGCTTGGCGCGCGTTGCTTTTGCCTTCGGCTCCGGCACGCGTTCGAGGATCACTTCGAAGGCAACCATGGGGCCCTCGGCGTCGAGGGCTTCCAGCGCCTGCGGGTGCAATTCGCCGAAGTGACCGAGCACCGTCTGGGGGCCCATTTGCAGGGTGCCGCTGCGGCCGGGATGGAACCAGGCCGGCCCGCCGGGCACCACCTGGATCGACTGCGCCGGCACGCCTGCCGCCGTCAGCACCGCCAGCGCATCGGCCTTGGCATCAAAAGCATCGACCGGCGCCGCGGGCGACGACCAATGCCGGCCGCCGCCATTCGCCCTGGCCAGCGTACGGCGCACGCCGCTCGCGGCTGTGAACTGCTGCTCCGGCTGATCGCCGTGGAAAATCTGTCCGACCTCGAACAGGGCCGCATCGGGATAGCCGCGATCGGCATTTTTCTGTGCCGCAGAGGCGAGGCTCGGAATAAGGCTCGGCCGCATGTCCGAGAGATCGGCCGCGATCGGATTTGCAAGCGCCAGTTCGGGCTGGCCGCCGCCGAACAACGCGGCCTGTTGCTGCGAGACGAAAGACCAGGTGACCGCCTCCACCAGCCCGCGCCCCGCCAGCGCGCGCTTGGCTTTGCGGGTGCGAACCTGCAGCGGGGTCAGCACCGGCTTGCGCGGCGCCTCGCCGCGATCGAATGGCGTCGGCGGAATACGGTCGACGCCAAGAATACGCACCACCTCTTCGACAATATCGGCGGGCCCATGCACGTCCGGGCGCCAGGACGGCACGTAGATTTTTACTTTCTTGTCCTGCCCCGCAACCTCAAAACCGAGCCGGCCGAGCACGCGCTGCACTTCCGCCAGCGGCACGTCGAGACCGGCGAGGCGCTTCAACTCGCTCAAGGGAAAATCGATCACGCGCTCGGGAATTTCCGGATTGCCCGCAAGAGCGATGTCCGACGGCGTGCCGCCGCACAGCTCGATCACCATCTGCGTCGCCAGCTCAAGTCCCGGCAGCAGGAAGGCTGGATCGACACCGCGCTCAAAGCGGTAGCGGGCGTCCGACTGGATACCGAGCTTGCGCCCGGTCTGCGCGATATTGAACGGATCCCACAGCGCCGCTTCAATCAGCACGTCGGTGGTAGTTTCGGAGACGCCGGTGGTCTCGCCGCCCATGACGCCAGCCAGCGATTCCACGCCAGCGTCATCGGCGATGACGCACATGGTGTCGTCGAGGGTGTAGGTCTTGCCGTCGAGCGCTAACAGCTGCTCGCCGGGGCGCGCGCGGCGCACCACCAGATTGCCTTTCACCTTGGCGGCGTCGAACACATGCAGCGGCCGCGCCCGGTCGAAGGTGATGAAGTTGGTGATATCGACCAGCGCATTGATCGGGCGAAGCCCGATCGCACGCAGCCGCGACTGCAGCCAGGCGGGCGAGGGGCCGTTCTTCACACCGCGCACCAGGCGAAGCGCGAAGCCGGGGCAGAGCGAAGGCGTCGATCCGAAGTCGAGCCTTACCGATACGGGCGAGGGGAATCCTCCCTTCACCTGTTTCGGGATGCGCTCCTTGAAGGCTCCGATATCGGCGGCGCCGAGATCGCGCGCGATGCCGTTCACGCCGGTGCAGTCGGCGCGGTTGGGTGTGAGGTTGATCTCGATCATCGGATCGTTCAGCCCGAGCACGTCGCCGAAGGCCTTGCCCACCGGAGTATCGCCGGGCAGATCGATGATGCCTTCATGGTCGTCATTCAGGCCAAGCTCGCGGCCGGAGACCAGCATGCCGCGGCTTTCGACGCCGCGGATTGTGCCCACCTTCAGATCGATGCCGCTGCCGGGAATATGCGTGCCGGGCGCCGCGAAGACCGCCTTCATGCCGGCGCGCGCGTTGGCTGCGCCGCAGACCACCTGCACGGGCGCGCCGGCTCCGGTGTCCACCATGCAGACACGCAGCTTGTCCGCATTGGGGTGCTTCTCGGCGGAAATGACCGAGGCGACCTTGAACGGCGCCAGCGCCTTGGCCTTGTCTTCGACGCGCTCGACCTCGAGCCCGATCATGGTGAGCTTGTCGACGATCGTGCCTTGCGGCGCGTCGGTGTGAAGATGCTCCTTCAGCCAGGAAAGCGTGAATTTCATCGTGTCTGCCTGCTATTTCGGCGGCGCTACATAGATGAACTGGATGGGCAGCAGCACGAAGACCACGATGGTCGCGATGATGGAGGCGCGAACGCACAGCGCCAGGAGCTCGCGGCGGATCAAGAGCTCGCGGCCAATACGCCGCTCCATATCCGGGCCGGTCAATTCGCGCCCGGCAAAAGTCGACAGGCAGCGCAGACAGCCCACCGCGATCAACAGAAAGACCGCCATTTCGGTGATGATAATCCCGAGTTCGAGGTCGCTGTGGGCCACCAGCGGCGCTACCAGGCCGAGCCCCGCGACCATCATCCCGACATGGGTGAGGAGCCCGGTTGCCTTGCCGTCCAGGGTCTGGAACGCCGGCGCGCTCGACAAAGCCTCCTGCTTTTCGACCGCCTTTTCGTAGCTTGCGATGGCGGTCTTATCGAGACCGCGCGTCGCCAATGCAAAAATGATCCGCTCAAGCCTCGATTCCTTCATTGGCTGAGCCCCCCGGCCAAGGTGGGGAAATCGAGCGGACGGAATCCGTAATGCGAAAGCCAGCGCGTATCGGCTTCGAAGAATTGCCGCAGGTCCGGCATGCCGTATTTCAGCATGGCAATGCGATCGATCCCCATGCCCCAGGCGAAGCCTTGATACTCGCTCGGATCGATACCGCAATTGCGCAGCACATTCGGATGCACCATGCCGCAGCCTAAAATCTCCAGCCAGTCATCGCCTTCGCCGAAGCGGATCTCGCCCTTCTCGCGCTTGCACTGGAGGTCGACTTCCAGCGAGGGTTCGGTGAAGGGAAAGAACGACGGCCGAAAACGCATCTTCACCTGATCCACCTCGAAGAAGGCCTTGCAGAATTCCTGCAGGATCCATTTCAGGTGGCCAAGATGCGCGCTCTTGTCGATCACCAGGCCTTCGACCTGATGGAACATCGGCGTATGGGTCTGGTCGGAGTTGCTGCGATAGGTGCGGCCCGGAATAATCACGCGTATCGGCGGCTTTTGCGCTTCCATGGTGCGGATCTGCACCGGCGAAGTATGCGTGCGCAGCAACAGGCGCGAGCCGTCCGGCTTGGGATTGAAATAGAAAGTGTCGTGCATTTCTCGCGCCGGATGGCCTTCGGGGAAATTCAGCTTGGTGAAATTGTTGCCGTCGGTCTCGATGTCGGGACCTTCCGCGACCGCGAAGCCCATATCGGCGAAGATCGCGGTGAGCTCGTCGATCACCTGGCTGATCGGATGCACGCGGCCGGCTTCATTTTGGGCCTCGCGAGTGGGCAGCGTGACATCGACCGCTTCGGTATTCAGCCGCACATTGAGCGCAGCGCTTTTGAGCGCTTCCCGGCGCCCGGCGATCGCGGCGGCGACACGGTCCTTCAGATTGTTGATCGCCGCACCTTTGGTGCGACGCTCGTCCGGCGTCATGCTGCCGAGCGTCTTCAGCAGCCCGGACACCGACCCGCTTTTGCCCAGCGCCGCGACGCGCACCGCTTCCAGCGATGCTTCGTCGCCGGCTGCGGCGACGCCGCCCAGGATTTCCTGCTCCAGTTGCGTCAGGTCGGACATGGCAATTATGCGCGGGGCCGAACTCTTGTCTGTAGTCATGGCCGGGCTTGTCCCGGCCATCCCAATCAGGGGAACGCAATGCGTCTCTTAGCGGGATGCGCGGGTCAAGCCCGCGCATGACGAATGGAGGGTTGTCAGGCCGCCGGCAGCGCGGATTTCGCCTTCTCCACGATCGCCTTGAAAGCCGCCGGTTCGGCAATCGCGAGGTCCGACAGCACCTTACGATCCACCATCACGCCGGCCTTGGCCAGCCCGTCGATGAAACGGCTATAGGACAGGCCGAAGGGACGCACGGCGGCGTTCAGGCGCTGGATCCAGAGCGCGCGGAAGGTGCGCTTTCTCCGCTTGCGGTCGCGATAGGCGTATTGGTTGGCCTTCTCCACCGCCTGTTTGGCGATGCGGATGGTATTCTTGCGGCGGCCATAAAAACCCTTGGCGGCCTTCAAAACCTTCTTGTGCTTGGCGTGCGAAGTGACGCCGCGTTTAACGCGTGCCATGGCTGATCTCCATCAATCTCAAGAATAAGGGGTTCGGTTCAGGCCGCCGTCCGGGCGGCCGCTGGCGATCAGCCGTTGGGGAGAAAGAACTTTTTGATTTTCTCTCCGTCGGTCTTGAACATCACCGCCGTTCCACGCAGTTGGCGGATCTGCTTCGTGGTCCGCTTGATCATGCCGTGGCGCTTGCCCTGATGGGCGAACATGACCTTGCCGGTCCCGGTTATCTTGAAGCGCTTTTTCGCGCCTGACTTGGTCTTCATCTTGGGCATTTGGCTCTCCTTTGCCGGCTGATCGGCAAGGCCAAAGGCCTTCGATCACCGGACGGGTGCTCACTGTTGAGCTTGCTCGGATTGAGCGTTCACGCCGCCACGGCAGCCCTTTAGCCGGTCGGCGAGAGGTCGCGGTTATGGCAGAGGATCCCCGCAAAGACAAGGTTTAGGGCCGCTTTTTCGGTCCACGGCCGGTCCCCGGGCACGGCCCGAAGCCAGCCCGGCGGCCCTGGCCGAAGCCGTTCCGGCGGTGGAAGCAGCGAAGGCGGTGACGCCGCCTCAGCGCGGCGCCAGCACCATGACCATCTGTCGGCCTTCGAATTTGGCGTCCTGCTCGACCTTGGCGATGCCCGTGACGTCGTCACGAATACGCGCCAGCAGCTGGCTGCCCAGCTCCTGGTGAGCCATTTCACGGCCCCGGAAGCGTAAGGTTATCTTGACCTTGTCGCCTTCCTCGAAGAAGCGGCGCATGGCGCGCATCTTCACCTCGTAGTCGTGGTCGTCGATCATCGGCCGGACCTTGATCTCCTTGATTTCGACGACCTTTTGCTTCTTGCGGGCTTCCGCAGCCTTTTTCTGGGCTTGGTATTTGTATTTTCCGAAGTCGAGAATTTTGCAGACCGGCGGCACCGAGTTGGGCGCGATCTCGACCAGGTCAAGCCCGGCCTCCTGGGCCATGGCGATGGCTTTTTGAATATCGGTGGGACCGTGGTTGTGGCCGGTTTGGTCGATCAGCTGGACCTCACGAACCCGGATCTCCTCGTTGATGCGTGGCCCATCTTTGGGCGCGGGCATCGGACTTCTCATCGGACGACGAATGACACAGCTCCTATGTTGGCTACGATGGGCGAAATGTCGGGAGAAACCCGCAACAAGTCAACGTCAATACGACATCAAATATTGCCTTGTGCGCGGTACGTGACCGGCGGGTAACACTAAAAAGCTAGCGATCACGGGCGAGGAGGGCGGTATAGACCGCGCGGGTGGCAGACACCACGCTTTCCGGCGAAAACATGAATTGCGCGAATTGCCGGGCGCGCGCGGCCAGGGCCTGGTAGGCGGTGTCGTTCAGACCCATGGCCGTTCCGATCGCGTCCGCCAGTTCTATGGGATGGCCGGGCCGCACCAGCCAGCCGGTGCGCAGCTCGTCCGGCATGCGCGGCGGCGCCAGCACATGCTCCGGCAAGATGCCGACCTCCGTCGTGATGACCGGCCGTGCCATGGCCTGCGCTTCCGCCACCGTGCGTCCGGTGACGGGCGATTCCAGCGCCGGCCGCACGACCAGATGGGCTGCCGCCAGGGCGGCAGGCCTGTCGTGGAACGGCGCAGTCATGCGGAAGATCGACTCCAGCCCCAGCTTCTTGATCCGCGCCATCAGTGCTCGGGTGAATGACCGGTTACTCCGGTCATCGCCCGCGAGGACATAGACGCAGCCGTGCAGCCCGCGGCCGGCCAGGATCGCCGCCGCCTCAACCAGCACATCCTGCCCGTTCGCCGCGGTAATGCGGCCCGGCGCCAGGATTACCCGCTCGCTGAGATGGATGCGCGCGGTGCTGCGGAAGGCAGCGGGCCGGCGTATGTCGATGCTGGCCGGATCGAACGACCGCGTATCGACGCTGCGTGGCACGACCGCAACCCGCTCCGGCGGAATGTTGAAGCGCTCGATCGCGCGCGTCGCCGCAAAGGAAGAAGTGGCGACGATGCGGTCGCCGCGGGTCAATGCGCCGGAAAAGAACGACCGCAGCCCGCCGGAAGCAGGGGGCGCGTCGGGCATGGTGGTTACCAGCCAAACCGGCAGATGCGCAGAGGCTGAGAGCGCGCTCCAGGCCGCACCGGCGCCATGCGCGTGGACGACATCGATCCGCTCCGCAGAGATCAGCCTCTCCAGCATCGTCGCATTGCGTCGCAGCCGCAGCGGATTCACCGTGTCGTTGATCAACGGTATCCATTCGCCGCCGGCGGTTTGCAAATCCCCCGCCAGCTCACCCGGCGCCCCGGCTACCAGTGCACGCGCGCCGCTCTGCATCAGTCCGATAGCGGTCTCCACCGCCACCCGCGCCGCCGGCGCATCGCGCAGCGAAGGCACGATCTGCAGGATGGTGGCGTTGGCGAGCGTGCGGGGCTGCGGTTTATCCGCAGGCGCATGAGCGGCGAGGATGGACGACCGGTCAACCATGGCGCGGGTCCGCGTTGCGCTTATCCTGCGACCCCCTTGCGTTCGGCGCGGGCTTGAGGCGAAACACGGCGATGCAGCGGCTCCAGCCAAACCAGCGGCGAATTGCGAAGGCGAGCGAATGAATGATTGCCTGAAAACCGTGGAGATAGGAACCGGCGCGGCGGCCCGTGTCATCGCCGTACGCCAGCGAACGGGCGCCTCGCCCGGGCTATTCTGGCTGGGTGGCTTCAAGTCCGACATGCGCGGCTCGAAGGCCGAGGCGCTGGATCAATGGGCGATAGCGCAGGGGCGGGCCTGTACCCGCTTCGATTATTCCGGCCACGGCGAATTGGGCGGCGCCTTCGTCGACGGCACCATCGGCCGCTGGCTGGAGGAAAGCCTCAAGGTCTTCACCACCTGCTGCGAGGGGCCGCAAGTGATTGTCGGCTCATCCATGGGCGGCTGGCTGGCGCTGCTGCTGCTGCGCGAATTGCGGATACAGGAAAAGGCCGGCCGCAAGGCCAGAGCCTCCGCCAAGGGTGCCGTCCTGATCGCGCCGGCGGTGGATTTTACCGAGGAGCTGATGTGGAAGCGCTTTCCGGCGGCGGTGAAGCGAGAGATCGAAGAGAAGGGCTCCTGGTCGCGACCTTCCGCCTATTCGGACGAGCCTTACCCGATCACCCGCCGTCTGATCGTCGAGGCGCGCGACCATCTGCTGTTCGGCGATTTGATCGAGACAGGCTGTCCCGTGCGCATCCTGCAGGGCGTGCAGGATGAGGATGTCCCCTGGGACCACACAGTGGAACTGGTGTCGCGCTTTACACGCGACGATGTGGTGCTCACCCTGGTGAAAGACGGCGACCACCGGCTGTCACGGCCGGAAGATATCGAACGGCTGCTGGCGGCGGTGGCGGAGTTCTGATCGCTTGTGAGGCGGTGCGCGGCGGCTAAGATGAGCGCATGAGCGAAAAGGCCGCGCCGCAACCGCAAACTGCACCCGCCCTGCGCGGCGAAGCCATTCTGCGGGAGATCCGGACGAGCGGGATCGCTTATGTCCTGGCGTTGCCGGATCTCCACACCAGCAAGGGATTGCTGCATCCGCTCACGCGATCGGGCGATCCGCCGATTATCCGCCTCGCGCGCGAGGACGAAGGCATCGGCATCGCGTCGGGCCTCTCCTTCTGCGGCAAACGCGCGCTGTTGCTGATGCAATATACCGGCCTGCTCAATTCGGTGAATGCGTTGCGCGCAGTCTCGCTCGATTACAAGTTGCCGCTCGCCATGATGGTCGGCCTGCTCGGCCATGATCCGGAAAAGCCGCCGCATGAATCGCCGCGCTATGGCGTAAAGGTCGTGACGCCGATTTTGGACGCGATGGGGATAGAGCATCACACGCTTTACGATGACCGCGACCTCGGAAAAATCCGCACGGCGATCGACCGCGCCTATGATGCAGCCAAGCCGGTCGCGATTCTGCTCGCGCGAAGTCCGGTGCCGGCATGATCGCGCATGATGAAGCCCTGGAAATTATCAAGCAGCATGTGGGCGACGCGATCGTCATCGCGGTCTATGGCACGGCGGTGGACTGGCATGCATTGCGGCCGCACCCGCTGAATTATTTTTCCGTCGGAGCCATGGGGCTGGCCGCTTCGCATGGATTGGGAATAGCGCTCGGTCGTCCCGACAAGCGCGTGATCGTGCTCGACGGCGACGGCAGCCTGACCATGGCGCTCGGCACGCTGATCACTGTGGCGGGCGCTGCGCCGAAGAATTTCGTGCATATCCTGTGGGAGAACGGGGTTTATCAGGCCAACGGCGGGCACCCCTTGCCCGCCCGCGGCGTGACCGATTACGCCGGCGTCGCGCTGGCGGCGGGTTATCGCGCGGCATACCGTTTCGATGACAAGGCCAATCTCGCGCAGCAGATCGGAGGCCTTTTGGCGGAGGAAGGTCCGGTCTTCGTTGACCTGAAGATCGATCCCGGGCCGGTGAAGAACCGCGACTACAAGCCGCTGCGCGCGCAGGCGCTGCGCGATGCCTTCAAAGCCGCGCTGGCTCAAAGTTAATTGCGGCCGTCCATTCCTCCCGCACGCTCCGGTCGCTCTCGTTTTTCCGCGCCGCCAGCGCGGAAAATTTCTCGCGCGGCAGCAGGCGTCCCAACGCCCAAACCGCCGCGCCGCGTACCAGCGGCGAGGCATCATGCAGCAGCCGCTCGGCCTCCGCTGCGAGGCCGCCGTCGCCGGAATTGCCGATCGCGATCAGCACATTGCGCAGGAAGCGGTCGCGGCCGATGCGCTTGACCGGCGATTTGGAAAACAGAGCGCGGAAACCGGCATCGTCAAGGTGCGCGAGGTCGGCCAGCCGCGGGGCGCGCAGATGATCGCGCGCAGCGAGTTTCGTTTCCCGCCCCTGCTGCGCGAACTTGTTCCAGGGACAGACCGCAAGGCAATCGTCGCAGCCATAGATGCGGTTGCCCATCAGCGGGCGCAACTCGCGCGGGATCGGACCCTTGTGTTCGATGGTCAGGTAGGAAATACAGCGCGTGGCATCGAGCCGATAAGGTTCGGGGAAGGCCGCGGTCGGACAAATGTCGAGGCAGGCCCGGCAGGTGCCGCAACTTCCGGCGTCGGCATGATCGGCCGGCAGTTCCAGCGTTGAGAAGATCGCGCCGAGAAACAGCCAGGATCCGAACTCGCGCGAAATGAGGTTGGTATGCTTGCCTTGCCAGCCTAAGCCGGCGCTGGCGGCAAGCGGCTTCTCCATCACCGCAGCGGTGTCGACAAATACCTTCACATCGCCACCCGCGGTGGCGGCGAGCCAGCGCGCGAGATTCTTCAGCCTCTTTTTGATCAGCTCGTGATAGTCCTCGCCGCGCGCATAGACCGAAATGCCGCCGCGGTCGCGTTGCGCAAGCACGGCGAGCGGGTCTTCGTCCGGCCCGTAATTCAGCCCGAGCATGATGACGGAGCGCGCCTGCGGCCAGAATAGCTGCGGGTCGCCGCGCCGCTCGGCGGTGGTCGCCATCCAGTCCATGTCGCCGTGCAGGCCTTCGGCGATGAAGTGGGCGAGCCGCTCCTGCGCCTGCGGAATGGCGTCCGGACGCGTGATGCCGATGGCGTCGAAGCCTTGCGCGCGTGCCGCGCGCTCAAGCTCGGTCTTCAATTTGTTCGGATTTAGAAGTCCAGGTCCGCGTAAGTCTTCGATGCCGGAATGCCGGGCATGGTTTCGGCCAGAATCGACCGGAACGAGGGCCGCGACTTTACCCTCGCGTACCAGATCTTCGCGGCTTCGTCTTCGTTCCACGGCACATCGCCCAGATAGTCGACCGCGGACAGATGCGCCGCCGCGGCCAGATCAGCAAAGCTCAATTGCTTGCCGGCCAGCCAATCCCGCTCGCGCACCAGCCAGCCGATATAGGCCAGATGATAGCGGATATTGACCCGTGCCGCGCGAATGGCGTCGGTATCCGGCGGGCCGCCGCCTTGCTCGACGGGTATATAGCGCTTGTAGCAGCGCTCCATAACCAGCGGGCCGCTCACTTCTTCGAAGAATTTATCGTTGAACCAGGCCGCCAGCCGCCGCACCTCGATGCGCCGCTCCGGCTCCGGCGGCAGCAGGCGCCGCTCACCGGCGCCGTCTCCCTTCGTCTCGTCGATGTATTCCGCGATAGTGGTGGCGCCGGGCACCGGCGGGCCGCCTTCGTCCACCAGCACCGGCGTCGTGCCGGCGGGGTTGAGCGTTAAGAAAGCTTCCCGGCGCTGCCACGTCTTTTCCTCCACGCAGCGCACCTCGACGCCATATTCCTCCAGCAGCAGCCGCACGAAGCGGGAGTGCGGACAGAAGGAGTGATGGAACAGCGTCAGCATGAGGTGAATGAAGGCCTTGGGCCGCGCGGGCCGTCAGTAGGGCAGGGATTAGCGCAGTAGGGCAGGCGGAGAATCGGCGCAACCCCTAAAACGGCTCGGGTATTGGGTAACCTCGGCATTTGCCCACTTTTGTCGTTGCCCAAGCCACGCGGTTGCGCCACAAGCGATGAGTCCAAGTCAGAGATTCTCCCCATGCTTTTCGACCTTCTCAAGGCGGCCTCCCTCGGCATCGTCGAGGGCCTGACCGAATTTCTGCCGGTCTCCTCCACTGGACATCTGCTGCTGATGGAGCATTTTCTCGGCTTCGACGACGACGCTTTCGGCAAGTCCTTCGCCGTGCTGATCCAGCTCGGCGCCATCCTGGCGCTGCTGTCGATCTACTTCACGCGGCTGTGGAAGCTCGCGACCGGATTTTTCAGCAACCCGCAGGGACGACGGTTCATCCTCGGCGTGCTGCTCGCCTTCCTGCCCGCGGCCATCGTCGGCGCCTTGGCGCATTCCTTCATCAAGGAAGTGCTGTTCAACGTCTGGATCGTCTGCATCATGCTGGTGCTGGGCGGCTTCGTGCTGCTCTGGGTCGATCGCATGAGCCTGAACGCGCGCTATCACGACGCTCAGCAGTTCACGCTGCCGATGTATTTCGGCATTGGCCTTGTGCAGGTGCTGTCGATGGTACCCGGCGTCTCGCGCGCGGGCGCCACCATCCTCGGCGCCATGCTGTTCGGTGCGGACCGCCGTTCGGCGGCGGAGTTCTCGTTCTGGCTCGCGATGCCGACCATGGTCGGCGCCTTTGCGCTCGAACTCTACAAGAGCCGCGCGGAGATGGCGGGCGGCAACTGGCTGATCGTCGCCGTGGGATTCGTCGCATCCTTCATCTGCGGCTGGATCGTGGTGAAGACCTTCCTCGACTATGTCTCGCACCACAGCTTCGCGGTCTTCGCCTGGTGGCGGATCATCGTCGGCGCCTTGGGATTGGCCGCGCTGGCGATAGGATTATGAGGCGAAGCCGTTGCTGAACTGGCCGGCCTTGCGATAGCGCCAGAGGTAGGACGGCAGCACCGCTTCCATCAGCGTCGGCTTGATGCCGAGGCCTTCCAGCGTGCGGCTCTCGCGGACCGCCTCTTCCGACACCACAGTGTCGCTCTTGAGCAGTTCGACCTGGTCGGTGGTCAGCGGCGGGTTTGGCAAGAGGCCGAGGAAGGCGGCTTGCAGCCTGGCGATCGGGAAGGGGATCGGCACCAGGAGACGCTTGCGCTCGATGATGCCGAGCATCGATTGCATGAGTTGCTTGAAGCTGCGGACCTCCGGCCCTCCCAGTTCGTAAATCGTGCCGGGCCTGGCCTTGCCGCTCACCGCGTCGGCGAAGGCCTGCGCGACGTCGCCGGCGAATACCGGCTGGAAACGCGTCGCGCCGCCGCCGATCAGCGGCAAGGCGGGCGAGATGCGCGCCATGGATGCGAAACGGTTGAAGAAACTGTCCTCGGGGCCAAAGATGATCGAGGGCCGCATGATTACGGCATCCGGCTTATGGGCGAGCACCAGCCGTTCGCCTTCCGCTTTGGCCTTCGCATAGCGCGCGGCGGAGTTCGCGTCAGCGCCGAGCGCAGACATATGCACGAGCGGGATGCCGAGCTTCGCGGCGGCCAGCGCTACACGCTCCGCGCCGAGCGCCTGCACCTCGGTGAACCGCTGCCGCCCGGTCTCGTGCATGATGCCGACGAGATTGACCACGGCGTCGACGTCGCGCAGCGCGGCCTCCACCGAGCCGGCATGGCGCAGATTGGCCTGTACTCCGTGGACTTGTCCGACCCGCCCGAGCGGCTGCAGATGGCCGATGAGGTCCGGGCGGCGGACGGCGACGCGGATGCGGTAGCCGCGCTTGCACAGGGCGCGGACAAGGTGGCGGCCCACGAAGCCCGAGCCGCCGAAGACGGTCACGAGCTTGTTGACGTCGAACTGTCGAAACATGGAGAAGCTGCCGGTTGACGGGTGGTCTGCGGCGTCAATACAGGATCGGAGGCGGGCTGTTAAGGGCGCTGCAACGGCGCATTTGACAAGGGCCGGGCCGCTCAATACCTAAAGCCCCGGGCCCAGGTGGCGGAATTGGTAGACGCGCTGGTTTCAGGTACCAGTGGTGCAAGCCGTGAAGGTTCGAGTCCTTTCCTGGGCACCATCCCCGAATTGCGAGCGGTCGCCGCTTAAGCTCTTGCCGGAAAGTTTTGCTGAAAGACCGCGCGCTTTTTTGAAATCCGCGGATCAGGCGTTTATTCGCTTGATCGCTTCAGCGGCCGCACGTTCGCCCATCTCCCAGGCGCCAGCCACCGTGCCCCAAAAAGTCTCGTGGACAGCTTCTCCCGCAAACCACACCCGTTCGCTCAACGGCTGAGATAAGACCTTCCGCGCGGCCCGCCCGCCGGGAGAGGCATAGGAAAAAGCGCCGAGCGCCCACGGCTGCTTGTTCCAGCGTGTGGCATGCGTTTGCTTGACGACCTTTCTTATGTCCGAGCCGAACTGAGCGACAAGCCAATCGACCGCGAAGGTCGTCAGCGCCGCTTCGCCCTCTTCAGCCAGCCCGGCGCAGGTTTTTCCGCCCAGCTGAACATAGCAAAGCCGGGAACCCATGAAGTTTGTGTGACCTGCTGCCGTGTGTTTATCGGCCGCTTTCTCAAGCAGAATCTCGTCCTTCGGCAGACCCAACCGGTTATCGGCCAGTTCGATCGCCGCGCGGTCTAAATTGCCAAGTTTTAGCTTACTAACCGCTTCGGCGTATTTTACCGGCAGCGCAGGCCTGAAGTTGATCTTGCCGGAGGCCAGCACGCCCGTCGAAGCCGTAACGATCACGGCACGCGCGGTCATTCGCTGACCACGCTTTTCCACCGTGACTTCCTGAGATCCCCACTCAATGCGGGAGACCGGGCTGAAAAACTGAATTGGGATCCTGTATGCAAGCCGTCCGATTAGGGCGCCGACTCCCTGCCGGATCCGGACCGTCCGTTCCGGCCTGTTGATGGAGACGTATTCCTTCGCAGACATGTCGGCGAGATCGCTTCCGTAAGCGAAGGGACCGAGCACGAATTCCGAGGTCGATTGCCAATCGCCCAAGTCTTTGGGAAGCGCGTCGGCGCATGACACATCCGCGTCTGCAAGGCCCGCCGCCTTGGCAATTTCACGATTACACCGCGCGAGATTGACGTAGAATTCCTCCACTTCGTATTCGCGAGCGGCGCGGAATTTCGCATCGGACTTCTGCTTATTCCGGGTGCGGAATTGCGTGATTGGGGACGTCTTGTGAATTTCGAATCCGGCCTTGGCAGCAAGCTCGGCGACGGGGAAGGATTCTGTTTCGTGCAGCGCGTAAGCCCCCTGGTCGTAGGGCTGACCGAAAATGCGCGTGTCGGTGAGACATCGCCCGCCCCAGCGGTCGCTGGCTTCCAAAACCGCAAAAGTCTTTCCGGAACGTGCAAGGCGCCGGGCAGCTGCTATCCCAGCCGCGCCGGCGCCAATGATGATCACGTCGAAATCGGGGTTTGTTGCCGACTTCGCAATTCGCGGCGCTGCGGCCGCCGAACCAAGCCCAGCTAGAAACGTGCGCCGGGTAACCCTCGCCATTGGACTATCACATATTGCTGCTAGCAGCACCTTTTTCGCTGCTGACGGTGTCAGGTTTGCTTTGCAGGCACAGGGCACGATGAATCTTCTGAAGTACAGCAATCGATTTTTGCGAGGCATCCACCTTCGTGGCCAGCCCAGAGACCTGTTCGTGCACAACAGAAACCCTGTTTACCTCCTGATCGACAGCATCAATCAGAGACTTGATCACCTCCGGCGCCTGAAGCAGATCGGGCAAAGTCACGTCTTGTATCGACTGCTTTACTTTGGTCGCGCAAGAGGAACGGGCTTCGTACTCGGATCGCGCGGCGGCAAAGCGCTTGTTGAATTCAGCAGCGCCGTTGGAATCTCTGACCAGCGCATCGAAGTCGATCTTGCAGATTCCTTCCAGATTGGTGACTTCGGGATATTTCTGTTCGACGATGCGGGTGAATTCGTCGGTCAGCGACTTTCCTTCAGCGAGGATGGCGTCGAAGCGGCAAACCAGCTGCTTTCGGCCGCGGTAGCAGCGGTCGAGTTTTACCTCTCCCTTCAGCCCCGGTAGACCGAACTGGACATCCTCTTCGGCGCCTTTGTCACAGGAGGCGAGTGCGCCGCCAAACGGCGTAGCGGGGTCGATTTTGACCTGCTTGAACTCGGCTTGCTGGGCGACCGGAGCGGGTGCCGGTGCCGGGGCAAATTGTCGATCAAATGGTCGATCCCTGAAGCCCTGCCGGTTCTGAGCGGAAGCCCCGTCCGACGAGATATCGAGCAAAAGGAGACAAAGCAGAGCCATGGAAACATGTGCGAAGGCATTTAACACGCCCGCTAAGTGCCTGCCGTACCGATGATTCGTCATTTTTTACACCCCAACGCCACTGTTAATAGCCATTTTGCGCGACGCTTGGCGCTGCCCAATTTTTTTCTTATTGCAGTGCGCCCAAGCCCTCCAGGATCATCGGTCTGACGGGCGACAGAGTCAACAAAGAGTAACGGGGTACGAGGGCGGTTGGCTGCGCGGTTTCAACCCTGCAAAAGCCGGCGGGAACAAGAAGCGCCGCCGATCACGGAGCTACAAAAATCGCCCGCCAATCCTGATCGACTATGAGAACTGACAAGTTTGGAGCGGACGTTGTGCGCTCACGTACCGGGGTTCCACCTGTGTTAACCCTGTGGACAATTACTTCCCCGGTTCGCTCCTTGGTATGCCTGCACCATCGCTCGCCATTCACTTTGTCGGCGGAAAAATCCTGCGCCGCAGTCAACCAGCACCGAAGACAGGCGCCGCGGCAAAAAAAATCACCCGCCCGCCCATTCAAAGCGAAGCCGCGTGCCCGCTCTTGCCGGCTTGCGGATATGCCGCGGGCACGTCGCGCAACTGCCGCCGAACAATCCGCAGCGGTTCAACGCTTCGGCCGGCGAGGCGCATTCCTCCGATGGGCGCCATCCTTTAAAATCGCGGCCGGTATGGAATCCTGATTCAAGGTGCGCGCTCATGCGGCATGTGCGTGCGGGACGCCGGGTGAAATGATCCGGCAATGACTTGGCATCAAGGACCCAGATGTCCCGTTCGGATGGACAATCCATAGCCCAGCCACCCGATCCGCCCGCGGGCTTCGATCCCGAACGCGCGTTTGCAGGCGTGCATTGGCATCAGAGCTGGGAGGTATTCCGCGGCGTCGCCACGCCCGGTCGCAACAGTGTCAGCCGGCTGTGCCGCCGCGTGCAATTGTCCGCCGATCTCACCGGTAAACGCGTGCTCGATATCGGCGCCTGGAACGGCGGCTATAGCTTCGAATGCGAGCGACGCGGCGCGGCCGAAGTTGTCGCCTATAGCTTGGAAAATCCTGACGTCACGGGTTTTAATCGCCTGAAAGCATTGCTCGGCTCGCGCGTGCGTTACGTGCAGGGCTCGGTCTATACGCTATCGCCCGAGCAGATGGGCGAATTCGACCTCATCTTGTTCTTCGGCGTGCTCTATCACCTGCGCTATCCGCTGCTAGCGATGGATCGCATTCGCAGCGTCGCCTGCGGCGAGGTCCTGATCGAGACACATACCTTGACCAGCCGGCATTTGCTGCGTGCCCCGTTCTGGGTGGTCGGCGCTTTATTTGGTTTGGCGGCCCTCTGTCGCGGCACGCCGATCTGGCGCCAGTACAAGGAATACGAGTTGCACCCTGGAGATCAGAGCAATTGGTTCGGCCCTAATATCAAGGCCGTGATTGAAAGCTTCGAGACCGCGGGGTTTTCCGTCCAGCATCTTGGCTCCTGGGATTGGGGAGCGCGGTCCGCTTTTCGCGCCGTGGCGGTGCCGGTGCCATCGCGCATGCGCAACGGCACCTATGAAGGCCTCTCCACGTTCAACGCACATCTGACCGGAATTGATCGCAAGGACGCCGCTCTATTCCGGCGCGACGAGACATAGGGACGCCGCGCACAGGCCTCGCCTCCACGCCGCCATCTGCATCACATTTTTGCCAAGAACCGGCTTGCCTCGATTGAGCGTGCCGTCAATTCTCCGCAACGGACGAAGTGCCTCCGACCCGGGAACGGGATGACACAAGCTCACGTTGACAATCTAGCGGGAGGGGAAAGGAGAGCGATCGATGAAAAAATTCGCTTGCATCCTGACGGCACTCACGCTGTTCGGCGCAGCGACACCGGCGAAGGCACAGTATTTCTTCGCCGATAGCGGTAGCATCGCAGTTGGTGCCGATGCTTACGCGGCCTCTTCCTGGTGGGGCAGCCCCGGCTATGCCTCTTCCAGCCCTGGACTTGTCTATTCCAGTCCCGGATATGCCTCTTCCAGCTGGTGGGGTGGTGCCGGATATGGCTATGGCTCCTACAGCCGATGGAGCGGTCCCGGATATAGCTATTCCGGCTGGTGGGGCGGCCCCGGTGGCGCCTATGCCTTCGCACCTGGTTATGAGGCTTACGCCGCCGTACCAACCTGTCGCATTGTGAACATGCGCCAGCACCTGGCTGACGGAAGAGTGATTATCCGCCGGACTCGCATGTGCTGAGTGACCCGCGCGATTAACGACGACGCGTTTAACGACGACAAGACCGGCGTTCGGCGATGAGCGCATGGACACGCCTTGTGATTGCATGCGCTCTGAGTTGTTCGGCCACGGCCGCGACCGCGCAAGAGCAGATCCCGCTTTTGCCGAGACCCACGGTGAGTCCGTGCAGCAACGCCGAACGCCCCGAGCTCCCGGAAAAATGGCGGGCTACTTACCTGATGGCTCCGTTTACGATCGGTCAGCTCGTGGTCGGCGACCTCATCCATGACGCAAGTCTCTCGGCGATGCGGGTGCGGTTATTCGGCCTGCGCAGCGGCGCCTTGGACCTGCTGATTGCCGGCGCCGAGACCTATCTGCTTGAGTCCAACCGCAGTGGAACGGCGTGTCGCCGTTTGGGTGATACCGGCTGGCGGCCGTTCCCGCCAGACTGGTTGACGCCGCAGTCGCAGTGCGTCGGCTCGGCGCCGATTACGGGGACGGCGGTGGATTGGTGGAAAGCGCCGCTTGATCCCGCCCCTTCCGGCTATTGGATCTGGACCAGGACCACCGACCGGACGCCTTTTCGTTTTGTCTTCCAGTCGGCGAGTGATCGGATTGCGCCGTTCAGCCATTACGCAATGAGCTATCAGAAGCGCTTCGAGAGACTCGAGCACAGCGAACTCGCGTCCATCGTGCAGACCTGCCAGGCCAATTCTGTGCCGGCCGAGGCAGGCGGCGCGGACGGGTTGCGCGGCCTGATGGGCAAAATGGAACATGCCGGCAGCCGCGCCGAGAGCGAGATCGCAAGCTTGATGCCGGAGCTTTCAGCATGCCCGGCCGCGCCTTTCACGCGCTGGCCTGAGCGGGTTGGCATCGCGGGTATTTTGACTCCGTTCGACGTGGTTCAGGATCCGGCGCCGACCGAGGTGCTCTATGACTGGAGCATTCCTGCCCAGCGCACGCGGGCATTCTTGCCGCCGCAGGCACCGGTGAGCGCGCGTGACGCGCGGCTGATCGGCAAGGACGGCTACGACGTCCTGTATCCACGCCATGCGCGAGCTGTCTGCGCGGCGACGCTGCCCGGGACGGTGCGGCCGGACTGGCAGGACCGCGCCCCCTGCACCTGCGAAGCGACGCTCAATGGCAAGACGGAACTTTCGCCGCATGGAACGACGCGCATCCTGAGTTGCCCATTGGCCAGCCCCCGGCTCGCCTGGGCCTGGTACACCCTCGAGGCCCGGCCCGAAGTCTTCATGGTGACATCGCTACCAGGCGATGAAGGGTCGGGCCTGTTCGCGGTGCTCGACTATCATGAGTGGCTGCCGGGGCAGAGTTTTCCGCGCGGTGTCTTTAAAAAGCCCGCGCAATGCACGGCCCCTCGCAGGAATGCACCATCACCTGCGCCGCGCGACTGTTCGACCTGTCATGCCGGCCCAACGGCAGAAAAATTGAAGAAGAGTGGCCTTTCCGGGCAGCATCCTGAATTTCAATAAACCAGGAACGTCCGGCGTTGCATCACTTCATGGCGGCGGTAGCCGCCTGAACCATCTCGGGCGGCGTATTGAGGATTTGCGCCGCGTATTTCTGCACCTCGGCGCCGGGGGTGGGATCGACCTCCGCGCGGCGCTTTTCTGCCGCGGCGAGAAATTCCGGATCCTTGACCATTTTGTCGAAAGCCTCGCGCAAGACCGCGATCCTCTCCGCCGGGACCTGCGGCGGCGCCAGCAGCGCGCGGCCGATCGCCGAGCCCGCGGAGGCGAATTCCAGGATCTGCTTGGTCTTCGCGTCGGTGACAAGCTCCTGCATCAGCGGCACGTCCTTCAGCTCCGGCGTGCGTCGCAGTCCGCTCTGGATGACGGGGACCATTTCGCCGCGCTCGAGTTCGCCTTTATGGCCCGAGCGCAGGGAATTCCAGGCCGAGGAAACCATATCCACTTCGCCACGGGTCAAGGCGAGAAGCGTATCGGTGCCGCCGGGATAGCCGCAGACAAGATTGAACTTCAGGCCCGCCAAATTCTTCAGCATCGCGGGCAGCTGGTAGCTCTGCGAGGTCACGCCCGAGCAGCCGACGATGTTGGTTTTTTGCTTCATCTCCTCCGGCGTTTTGGCGGGTGCGCCTTTTCGCACCACATAGGCGGTGTTCACCGGTGCGAAGGAGCCGATATAGGTCATCTCCTGCACCTTCCACTTGCCGACCTCCGGCTCGAGCATTTGCGTATGCGCCAGGGTTTCGGGGAACAGCGAGATCATGGAGCCGTCGCGCGGGGCCTGCTGATAAAAATATGCGGCGGCAACCACGCCGCCGCCGCCCGGTTTGTGCTCGACGATAACGGTGGGATTGCCGGGCAGGTATTTCGGGAGGAATTCCGCCGCCAGGCGCGCGTAGAGATCATAGGACCCGCCGGGCGGATGGCCGAGCATGATCCGCAGGTTTTTGGATTTATAGAATTCGGCGTGACTTTGCGCCGCTGCGGGAAGCGCGCCCGCCAGGGCGATACATGCGCCGGCGAACAGTGCGCGATAGACTGGCTTCATCCTGATCCTCCCAATAAACAGATAAGCCGTGCGCGAGCCATTAACTGGCCGCTCGGCGCCAAAGCCTCCCGTTATCCTATGGTTATGGCATCGTGTGACAAGGTCTCCAGGTGTCGCATCGCAGCTCTTCCTTGAGTGTCACCGGGTTCGCGTAACGTCTTTATAGAGTGCAAGCTCGAGATATTTGTCAGTGTCCGCCAGATTTCGGCCACCGGCGCCGTAACGGGCTCGGAGCGCGAGCACGCGCTGCATCCCGTCGGGCAGGATGTCCGCATTCGGGGTGAGCCCGGAGCGGGGCGACAGGAGCGATGTCATGACCGGCTTCGCCGCCGCCGGCTGGATTTCCGGCATCTTCGACAGCAGCAAGGCCTCGGCGGGTTCGCGGTTGGCGGGATCAAGCGTCCAGCCAAGGCCTTTGAGATAACCGCGAATGAAGGCCTTGGCGGGCTCGGGATTTTCCTTCAGCCAGCTCCGGCGTGCGGCGACAATGCCGCCCTGGTAGCTTTCGTAAAGCTGCGTGCTGGCGCCGAGCACGTTGAAGCCGGCACGCCGTGCGATGCTGGTAAACGGCTCGATCGTCAGCGTTCCCGCATGCGCGCCGTCCTTGACCGATTGCCAGCGCTGAGGCGTGGCGCCGACCGCGGCGAAGGAATAGTCGTCCTTGTTCAGACCGCCGCGCTCCAGTATGTCATACAGCACAAAAGCAAAGCCGGTTGAAACGGCATCCAGCGCGATGCTGCGGCCCTTCAGGTCCTGATAGGTTTTGATTTCAGGCGCCACGACAAAGCTGAGCTCGAGTTGGGTCGCGCCCATGATGACGCAATAGTCCGGATTGCCGCCGTCGGGCGCGCCCTGGCCTTCGCTATAGGCCACGACATTGTCGAAAGCGGTGAAGGCGATGTCGAAATCGCCGGCGGCGATTTTTTGCGCCTGAAAGACCGAACTCGGCGTCGTTGAGAGATCAACCGCCAGCCCTTGCTCGCGAAAGCATCCATGCTCGATCGCGGCAAATGTCGGCAGGTTCGGGGCGCCAGGAAATGCGATCACCCGAATGGTTTTCGCCGCTTCATTTGGCATCCTGTTTGATCCTTTTTCTATCGCGCGGCCATTGCGGCGCGTCCGCGCTGAATGGCGCGCCAGACCGTTTCCGGCGTTGCCGGCATCTGCAGGTCGGTCACGCCGTATTCCTTCAGCGCGTCCAGAATCGCGTTGACGACGGTGGCGAGAGCCGGCGTCGTCCCGCCTTCGCCCCCCGCCTTGATGCCGAGCGGATTGGTCGGCGAGATCACCTCGGCAATTTCAGCAATGAAGGACGGCAGGTTATCGGAGCGCGGCATCGCATAATCCTGGAACGAGCCGACGAGCGGCTGTCCCGACGCCGCGTCGACATAGCAATGCTCCCACATCGCCTGTCCGACCCCCTGCGCAATTCCGCCATGGGTCTGCCCGTGCACGATCATCGGATTGATACAACGGCCGACGTCGTCCACGGTCGCGTATCGGGTGATCTCCACCAATCCGGTTTCCGGGTCGACCTCGACTTCACAGACCGCCGCGCCATTCGGAAAGACCGGCGTATGCATCTCGTTGTCGCGCACGACGCGCAGCGCGCCGGAGCTTTCGCTGGTCTGTTTCGCAAGCTCGAACAGCGTGATCGCATGGTTGGTGCCTGCCACAATGAAGCGGCCATTCTCGAACGCCACGTCGTCTTTTTCCGCGCCAAACAGATCGGCGGTTCTGCGCCTCGCCTCGCCGATCAGATCGGCGGAAGCCATGGCCATTACCGTGCCGGCATGCCGCATGGAACGGCCCGAATGCGAACCGCCGCCGAGGCTCACGACATCGGTATCGCCCAGAATAATGGAGACCCTTTCGACCGGCACTTCGATCAAGTCGGCGACTACTTGGGCGAAGCTTGTTTCATGACCCTGGCCGCTTGGCTGCGTGCCGATCACGACCTCGACAATGCCTTCGGGCTTGGCCTCGATTTCGGCGCGTTCCTTCGGATTTCCGATCGAGGATTCGACGTAATTGGCGAAACCGCGGCCGAGCAATTTGCCGCGCGCGGCAGCGTCCTTGCGGCGCTTGTCGAATCCGTCCCAGTCGGCGATTTCGAGCGTGCGATCCATGTTCTTGCGATACTCGCCGCTGTCGTAAAGCTGGCCGACCGCATTCGTGTAGGGCATCGCCGTTGCTGGAACCAAATTCTTGCGCCGGAGATCGAGTGCGTCGAAGCCCATTTCGTGCGCGGCGATCTCCACCAGCCGCTCGATGGCATAGGTCACTTCCGGCCGCCCGGAGCTTCGGTAAGCCTGCGTGCACATGGTGTTGGTGAAGACGGCGCGCGCCCGCAGCGCCGCGGCCGGGATGTCGTAGGAGCCCGTGATCAGGCCTGATCCCTTGCTGAGCGGCGACAGCGACACGCAATAGGCGCCGACATTGCTGATGTTATCCGCGCGCATGGCGAGGAATTTTCCATCGCGGCTCAGCGCCAGCTCGACATTGGTGACAAGGTCGCGCCCCTGATAGTCGGTGAGGAAAGCCTCCGATCGCGTCGCGGTGAACTTCACCGGCAAGCCGACCTTCCGGGATGCCCAGAGCACGAGGCCGAATTCGACATAGACCCGGTTGCGCGCGCCGAAATTGCCCCCCACGTCGAAGGAGAGCACCCGCAGGCGGGATGGCTCTACTCCGAGGACGGTTGCCATCTCGTGCTTCTGGCGCACGGCTCCGCCGCTTCCGGCATAAAGCGTGTAGCGCCCGGTTTCGGCGTCGTAGTGGCCGAGCGCGGCGCGCGGCTCCATCGGGACGGCGGTGACGCGCTGTAGATGGAATTGCGCGCGGACGACGTGATCGGCGGCGGCAAAGGCTGCATCGGTCGCGTTCCAGTCTCCGAAGCGCGTGTCGATGAAGACATTGTCGGGACGCTCATCCCAGACAACCGGTGCGCCGGGCTTCATCGCGGCCAGAGATTCCGTGACATGCGGAAGTTCGGCGTAGTCGACAGCGATTTTCTCGGCGGCGTCGAGCGCCTCCTTTGCCGTACGCGCAACCACCAGCGCCACGCCTTCACCGACAAATCTGACCCGCTCCAGAGGAAGCAGGTGATGCGGCGAGATGAAAGGTTTGGCGCCGCCCGGGCCCGACAATTTCATGTCGAATTTCGTGGACGGGATCGGACTATGCGGAATTGGCGCAAGGCCGTCTGCAACGCGGTCGGCTCCCGTCAGAACGGTGAGCACGCCCGAACTGCCGAGCGCCTCCGCGATATCGATTGAGCGGATTTGTGCGTGGGCATAGGGAGACCGAACGAGCACGGCATAAGCCTGGCCTGGCAGGTGGAAGTCGTCGGAGAACCGGCCTTTGCCGGTGAGCAGGCGGCCATCTTCCTTGCGCTCAACCGGCTTGCCGATATGACGAAAAAATTTCTCCCGGATCAGCTTCAGCTCGGGCGAGAGTTCGGCGGTATGGCCCTCGGGCTGAGCGAGCGGGCGACCAAAATGGGCAGCATCGATCATGAGAACCTTACTCGTGCGCCGAAATTTCGCGGCCTCTCACCGAGGGCGGCCTGCACCATTCCCTCTCGTATTATTGTCTGACAAGATGGCTGGCAACAGGCAGCCTTGGCGATTGGACGAATGGGCGCGTCGCTTGCTGCAAACTTGGTCAGGACACGGCATGACAAAATTGATGCGCCGTACGGCACCGATTGATCTGCAGGATCATCTGAGCCGGCTGGAGGCCAGCGGCCTGTTGACGCGCATTACGCGGCCGATCGACAAGGACAGCGAACTGCACCCGCTCGCCCGCTGGCAGTTCCAGGGCGGCCTGCGCGAGGAGGATCGGCGCGGCTTCCTGTTCACGAATGTCACCGGCGCGAAGGGCGAGCGTTACGACATACCCGTCGCAACGGGCGTGCTGGCGGCTTCCGCCGAAATCTACGCCGCCGGTCTGGGCGTGAAGGTGGAGGACATTGGCGAAGTTTGGGTGCGCGGCATGGCCAACCCGATCGAGCCGGTGCTGGTCGAGAATGCTCCATGCCAGGAGCTTGTGATAACCGGCGATGCGCTGCGCGCGCCGGGCGGCGGACTTGCGGCACTTCCGGTGCCGATTTCGACTCCCGGCTTCGATGCGGCGCCTTACCTGACGGCGACTTTATGCGTCACCCGTGATCCCGACAGCAAAATCCGCAATCTTGGGACTTACCGTGCCGGGCTCAAGGCGCAGGATCGTCTCGGCGTCCGCATGGCGAGCCGCCTGAGCGGCGCCGGCGGCTATCTGCATTGGCTCAAATATCAGAAACGCGGCGAGCCGATGCCCTGCGCCATTGTCGTCGGCTGCGCTCCCGCGGTGCTCTTTACCGGTCCGCAGAAACTGCCGATCGATCGGGATGAGCTCAGCGTCGCGGGCGGGCTGATTGGCGAGGCGGTACGCATCACCCGCTGCAAGACGGTCGATCTGGAGGTGCCCGCCGACGCGGAGATCATTATCGAGGGTCTGGTCGACACGGAATTGCTCGAGCCGGAAGGGCCGTTCGGCGAGAGCCATGGTCACGTCGCTCTGGAAGACTTCAACATGTCGCTGCGGGTGACGGCGATCACGCGCAAGAGCAAGCCCGTTCTCGTTTCCATCATCAGCCAGGTGACGCCAAGCGAATTGAGCGTGCTCAAGCGCGTGGCCTATGAACCGCTGTTCCTCGATCACCTGAAGTCCGTTCTCAACGTGACGGGCATCAAGAAAGTCGTGATGCATGAAGCGCTCACGAATGTGCGGCCGGTGATCTTTCTTCAATTCGACAGGACTGCGCCGCAGAGCGAGGTGTGGCGGGGCCTGCAAGGAGCCGCCACCTTGCAGGCTCAGTGCGGCAAGATCGTTATTGCGGTTTCGGACGACATCGACGCGCGCAATGCCGACGCCGTCTTCTGGTCGATGGCCTATCGCGCCAATATGGTGGACGACGTGCTCGTGATCCCCTACCGGTCGGAGGGGCATGGACCGAAATCAGGCCCGCGCAATCCGGATGGCACGCTGCTGATCGATGCGACGCTCAAGCATGTCATGCCGCCGCTCGCGCTTCCGGCCGAGCCTTACATGCTGCGCGCCAAGCAGATATGGGACGAGCTTGGCCTGCCTTCGCTATCGCCGCAGCCGCCGTGGCATGGCTATTCGCTCGGGGACTGGAGCGATCTCTGGGGCCGCTTCGCCGATGCGGCGACCAAAGGCGACTGGCGAGTGAACGGGGAAAACACCTTTGCGCGGCGCCAGGGCGGCATGAAGCCGGAGACGCCGGTTCGCAACATTGAAAAAGGTGCAGGCAAAGGCGCGACCAAGCAAAAATGAAAAATGCAGTTCGTGCGTCGTCCGCTCCGATCCCAAAACCAAGTCACGGGTAAAAAATGGCTGAGACCGCAAAAGATAGTGCGCGCGTTCCGGTTCGGGACGGAACCCGGCTGGCCTATCGGCTGACCAAGGGGAAAGGAAAAGGCCGCGTTGTCCTGATTTATTCTCTCGCCATGGATGGAAGCTTCTGGGATCGCGTTGCGCCGCTGCTGAAGGACCATGCCGACGTGCTCACCTTCGACTGCAGGGGGCACGGCCAGTCGGATAAGCCCGAAGGCCCCTATGCCGTCGAACTGTTCGCCGACGATCTCGCTGATCTGCTCGACCATCTCGGCTGGAAATCCGCGACGGTCTGCGGCGCCTCGATGGGCGGCACTGTGGCCATCGCATTCGCGGCGACTTATCCGGACCGGGTGCAAGCCCTAGGTCTCTTCGATACCACCTGCTGGTATGGGCCGGAGGCTCCCGCGCAATGGGCAGAACGCGCGCAAAAGGCGCTTGATGAGGGCTTGAAATCTCTCGTCGGGTTTCAAAAAACGCGGTGGTTCAGCGACAGCTTTCGCGAGAAAAATCCGGACATCTTGGAGCGCGCCATCGCGGTGTTCCTCGCCAATGACCCGGGCTGTTACGCCGAGACCTGCCGCATGCTGGGAGCTGCCGACAAGCGCGATGCCCTGAAAGGTTTCCGGATGCCCTGTGCGATCCTGGTCGGATCGGAGGATTATGCCACGCCGGTTCAGATGGCGCGCGTGCTGGAGGCGGGCATTGCCGGATCGCGGCTTGAGGTGATTGAAAACGCCCGGCATCTGACGCCGCTGGAGGTGCCTGAAAAGATCGCCCGCCCGATCATCACTCTGATTGAGCACCGTTAGGAACGCAGCAGCATGGCTTTGGAAGAACGCACCAATCGAATCCTGACCACGCATGTCGGAAGCCTGCCGCGGCCGGATGCGCTGTCGACGATGATGGCCGAAGGCGCTACCGCAACACCGGCCTTCGATAAAGCCGTCCGTGAAGCGGTGGATGTGATTGTGCGCCGGCAGGCCGAGGTCGGCATCGACATCGTGGATGATGGCGAGCAGTCAAAGCCGGGATTTGTCGCCTATGTGCTCGACCGGGTCGGCGGATTTTCACCGCGCGAGGATATGCCGGACGGCTTTCTGAAGACGCGCGAGACGAAGGCATTTCCTGAATTCTACAGCTGCGGGCATTCCGGTACCGCGCTTCCCCGGGTCGCGACGACGACAGCGATCAAATACACCGGTCACAAGCAGCTGCGCGCGGATATCGAAAACCTGAAGGCCGCGCTGCAGAACGTCAAGGTCGCCGATGTCTTCATGCCGGCAGCCTCGCCGGCAAGCATCGAAGCCTGGCAAGTCAATCGCTGCTACAAGAGCGACGACGAATGCCTCTACGCCATCGCGGAGGCGATGCGCGAGGAATACGAGGCGATCGTGGCGGCGGGATTTATGCTGCAGATCGACGATCCGCGCCTCGTGATGCATTACATGCTGCATCCGGAGATGAGCATCGAAGATGCCCGCCGCTGGATTGTCTCCCGTATCGCGGCGCTCAATCATGCCTTGCGGAACATTCCCCCGGAACGCATCCGCCACCACACCTGCTACGGCATCAACATGGGACCGCGCACGAGCGATCTCGAATTCCGGCACGTCGTCGATCTGGTGCTGACGATCCGCGCCAATTTCTATTCCTTTGAGGCGGCGAATCCGCGCCACGAGCACGAGTGGCGGGTGTGGGAAAATGTAAAGCTTCCCGCCGGCAAGGCGATCTTGCCCGGCGTGATTACGCAGAGCTCCGTGCTGGTCGAGCATCCGGAGCTCGTCGCCGAGCGCATCCAGCGCTTCGCGTCGCTGGTCGGACGCGAGAATGTCATCGCCAGCGCCGACTGCGGTTTCGCCTCGACGCCGCGGGCAATCCCCGAGGTGCATCCCGCCATCGTGTGGGAAAAATTCCGCAGCCTGGCCGAGGGCGCCCGGATCGCGACCCGAACGTTATGGAACCGTTGAAGTGGGGCCGTTAAGGCTGACGGTTAGCGGCTCGACAACGACTTTGCGGTAATGATACAAAAGATTTGGATTTTGATCGCCACTGCGTTGATATTGCGGATAAATCAGAATGACGATCCGCCTGCACCGCGGCGACCTGCCCAACCTGAACGGCTATTCCGGATCGGTCGCCATCGACACCGAGACGATGGGGCTCGATCACAACCGCGACCGGCTTTGCGTGGTGCAGCTCTCGCCGGGCGACGGCTCAGCCGATGTGGTGCAGATCGCCCCCGGCCAGAAAGACGCGCCAAATCTGAAACGGCTTTTGGCTGATCCGACAGTCCTGAAAATCTTCCATTTCGCCCGTTTTGATCTCGGCAGCCTGTTCAAAGCCTTTGGCGTGATGCCGACGCCGGTCTATTGCACCAAAATCGCCTCGCGGCTGTCGCGCACCTATACCGACAAGCATGGACTGAAAGATCTGGTGCGCGAACTCACGGGCACCGACCTGTCAAAGCAGCAGCAAACCTCCGACTGGGGCAGCGAGCAGCTCAGCGATGCGCAGGTCGCCTATGCCGCTTCCGATGTGCTGCATCTGCATGCGCTGAAGGACAAACTGGACGTCATGCTGGCGCGGGAAGGGCGCACGGAACTCGCCGCGGCCTGCTTTCACTTCCTGCCTGACCGGGTGCGGCTCGATATCGCAGGCTGGGGGGCCGAGGACATCTTCGGCCATTCCTGAGCGGATTCTGCTACAAGTCCCAGAGGGGCCATATTCCGCCGCTAGTCGTTGCGTTATCGCACTGAAGACGCGTTCCGAATGGCGGGCCGGGAGACAAAGCTATTGGTTGACGACGCATGAGCGCCGCCTTCGGGACTGAGCCAAGGGAAACCCGCGCCTTCCGGGCGAGCCACCGCAGCGATCATGCGCGGCGCTTCCGCGCTGCCGCGCGCCATAGCCGCCTGGTTCGCCTGTTGCGCATCGGCCTGCCGGTCGCGGCCATACTCGGTTGTGTCGTGCTCGCCGCGATCAGCTGGTTCAATCCGTTGCGCATGCTGACAAGGCTTCCGATCAGCATCGGCGACGTGGTCGTTTCCGGAACCAAAATCAAGATGGAAAATCCCAAACTCTCCGGCTTCACGCGCGACTCGCGCCGCTACGACGTCGCTGCAGGCGCCGCAGCGCAGGACCTGACCCGCCCCGGCGTGATCGAGTTGCAAGAGATCAGCGCGATGCTGGAGATGCAGGAAAAGAACACTTTGCGATTGGTGGCGCAAAGCGGGCTATTCGATACCAAGAAGGAACAGCTCACGCTCGATCGCGATATCGTGGTGACGTCGTCGAATGGCTATGAGGGTTATCTTGAGGAAGCGGTGATCGATACCAAGAACGGCAACGTGGTGTCGGAGAAGCCGGTGCAGTTGAAAATGCTCAACGGCACCGTCAAGGGCAACCGTTTTGAACTGCTGAATTCCGGCGATGTCATCCGCTTCGACAAGGGCGTCGTGGTCAATATGAAGCTGGAAAGCGGGTCCAGCCGCCCGGCCGCAACGCCATGACGCACGCATCTTCTCGCGCGATCTTCTTCGCTTGCGCCGCGATGGCCGCTGCCGCATTGATCGGTGAGGCGTGCGCGCAGACGCCGCGGCCGCCTGCGCAACGTTCTGCGCAAGCGAACACGGGGCCGTCCAATGCGCTACAAGGTTTTTCGCAGAATCGCGATCAGCCGGTGCAGATCGAGGCAGCCTCGCTCGAGGTGCGCGACAAGGATAAGGTCGCGACCTTCAGCGGCAACGTTCATGTCATCCAGGGCGACACCGATCTGCGTTCTAAGACGCTCACCGTCTATTACGAGGACGACAGGGGCAAGGCCGGCGCGATCAAGGCGGCGCAGCCGGGGCCGGGTGGCAGCTCGCAGATAAAGCGGCTGGAAGCCAGCGGCAACGTGCTGGTAACCCAGAAGGACCAGACCGCCACCGGCGACAAGGGCGTGTTCGACATGCGCACGAATACGATTACGCTGACGGGCAACGTGGTCATCAGTCAGGGGCAGAACGTGCTGCGCGGAGAGCGGCTGGTTGTCGACCGGGCGACCGGGGTCTCGCGCATTGAAGGCGGCCGGGTGCAGGGCATTTTCCAGCGCGGCAAGGAGGATGGCTCGCCCGCAATGAAACTGCCGGGGGCGAATTAACGCGATTTCTGCTGGTTGAATGCGCGTGGGGGAGTGACTATCACCACGCGGCTGATCTTTTGTTGCGCAACATAACCTGAGGCACGGTGCGCTCGATTATCTCCATCTTCCGAGGCAAGCCCCGCCAGTCGAGGCCGCGGCCGGCGTCGAGCCGCTGGGCGATGGACGGCGCCTTCGCGGCGCAGCCGATGACGCTGCCCCGCGGGGCCGCGGCCGTCACCGCCACGCGACAGCGGCCGGCCCCGTCTCAGACAGGCGAGGATGACGCGCCGCCGGTCGTGGCCCAGAACCAGGGCTATCTTGCCGCGCATGGCGTGGAGAAAAGCTTCGTCGGACGCAAAGTCGTCAAAGGCGTGAGCCTTTATGTAAGACGCGGCGAGGCGGTGGGTCTGCTGGGTCCAAACGGGGCGGGCAAGACCACGGTTTTTTACATGATCACCGGTCTGATCAAGGCCGACCGCGGCCGCATCGAGCTCGACGGCCACGACGTCACCGGCTTTCCGATGTATCAGCGCGCGCGGCTCGGCATCGGATATCTGCCGCAGGAAGCCTCGATTTTTCGCGGACTGAATGTGGAAGATAATATCCGCGCGGTGCTGGAAGTGGTGGAGCCCAACCGGCGCCGGCGCGAGGCCGAGCTGGACGCCTTGCTCGACGAATTCAACATCGCGCGCCTGCGCAAGACGCCGTCCATTGCGCTCTCCGGCGGCGAGCGCCGCCGCTGCGAGATCGCGCGCGCGCTGGCCTCACGCCCAAGCTATATGCTGCTGGACGAGCCCTTCGCCGGGATCGATCCGATCGCGGTGGGTGATATCCAGAACCTGGTGCGGCATCTCACCGACCGCGGCATTGGGGTGCTGATCACCGACCACAATGTGCGCGAAACCCTGGGCCTGACCGATCGGTCCTACATCATTTATTCCGGCCAGGTGCTGATGGAGGGCCGCGCAGACGACATCGTGAATAACCCGGACGTGCGCAGGCTCTATCTGGGCGAGAATTTCGAGCTTTAAGGATGGGCGCAAAGAGTTGCCCGCGCCGCCTTCCGAGCTGGTATTAAAACGATTAAGCAAGAATTGGACCAGTTCGAGTAGCTTCATGGCCCTGAGCCAACGACTCCAGCTTCGCCAGAGCCAAGCTCTGGTGATGACGCCGCAGCTGATGCAGGCCATCAAGCTGCTGCAGCTCTCGAATCTCGACCTTGCCACCTATGTCGAGGGCGAGCTCGAGCGCAACCCGCTGCTGGAACGCGACAGCGAAGCCGGCGGGCCGGGCGAGCCGGCTTCGCCGCAAGCCGAAGCTGTGCCCGAAGGCGATGCCGAGGCCGGCGACTGGATGGGGACAGACCTCGAAACCAGCCGCACGGCAATGGAAGCGCAGCTCGGCACCGGCCTCGATAACGTTTTTCCTGAGGATTCCGGCCAAACGACCCCGCGTGGGGGAACCGAGGCGCCCCCGCCCACATCCGAATGGGCGGGCACCGGTTCCGGTGGCGCTGAACATGGCGACTACAATCTGGAGGCCTTCGTTTCCGCCGAGACCACGCTGGCGGACCATCTCGCCGAGCAGCTCTCGATGGCCGTCACGGATCCGGCGCGCCGCATGATTGGGCAATATCTGATCGATATGGTGGACGAGGCGGGCTATCTCGCCGGCGATCTGCAAGCCGTAGCGCAGAAGCTCGGCGCGCCCATGGCCGAGGTGGAAGCCGTGCTCGCCATCTTGCAGGGCTTCGACCCGGCCGGCGTCTGCGCGCGCAATCTCAACGAATGTCTCGCGCTCCAGCTCAGGGAACGCGACCGCTTTGATCCCGCGATGCGGACGCTCGTGGAGAATCTGCCGATGCTGGCCAACCGTCAGCTCGCTGCATTGAAGAAAATCTGCGGCGTCGACGACGAGGATCTGGCCGACATGATCGGCGAAATCCGCCGGCTCAATCCAAAGCCCGGCCTGGCCTTCGGCTCGACCATGGTACAGCCGATCATTCCGGATGTGTTTGTACGACCAGGCCCCGATGGCGGCTGGCTGGTGGAGCTGAATTCGGAAACGCTGCCGAAGGTGCTGGTCAATCAGAGCTACTACGCCAAAGTCTCGAAAACAGCGCGCGCGGACGGTGAGAAAAGCTATCTGGCGGACTGTCTTCAGACGGCGACCTGGCTCGTGCGCGCGCTCGATCAGCGCGCCCGCACCATTTTGAAAGTATCCAGCGAGATCGTGCGCCAGCAGGACAGTTTCTTCGCCCTTGGCGTGCAGCATCTGCGCCCGCTGAACCTGAAGACGGTCGCGGACGCGATCTCCATGCACGAGTCGACGGTGTCGCGCGTCACGGCCAATAAATACATGGCAACAAGCCGCGGCATCTTCGAGCTGAAATATTTTTTTACATCTTCCATCTTGTCTTCCGATGGCGGCGAAGCGCATTCCGCCGAGGCGGTGCGTGACCGCATCCGGCGGTTGATCGACGCCGAAGACGCGCGCGACGTGCTCTCGGACGGCACCATTGTGGAAAAGCTGCGCGAGGCGGGCATCGATATCGCGCGCCGCACGGTCGCCAAATACCGCGAAGCCATGCGGATTCCTTCTTCGGTGCAGCGGCGGCGCGCCAAGCAGGCTATGTCCGACGTGTGACGTAGGGTATGTGGTGAGCTGCTCTCCGGCGGAGTAATCTGCACCATTGACGCTTCCGGAGCAGGTCCTTATGGTCCGCCCCCTTCATCAGCCCCCTCAATTCTTTATCGCCACAGGTACCGGAACGGGTCCATGTCGCTGACCGATCTCATCGCCCCGAACGCGGTCATCCCGGTATTGAAAGTCACCAGCAAGAAGCAGGCGATCCAGGAATTGGCCACCCGGGCGGCGCAGCTGACCGGCCATGACGAGCGCGCGATCGCGGACATTCTCCTGCAGCGGGAGAAGCTCGGTTCGACCGGGGTCGGCAGCGGCATCGCCATCCCGCATGGCAAGGTGCCGAAGCTCGGAAAGCTGTTCGGCATGTTTGCGCGGCTGGAACGCCCTGTCGATTTCGAGGCGCTGGACGGCCAACCGGTGGACCTGATCTTCCTGTTGCTCGCGCCGGAGACCGCGGGCGCCGATCATCTGAAAGCGCTGGCGCGGATCGCCCGGCTGTTGCGCGATCCCGACGTCGGGCAAAAGCTGCGTGCGTCGAAGGACGCAGAGGCGCTTTACGCCGTCCTGGCGCTGCCTTCGGCGAGCGCGGCTTAGCGTTCGATCCACCGAATTGCGGCACTCTCCGCTCATTCCCGCGCAAGCGGGAATCCAGCTCTGCTCCGCAGCCCCTGGGTCCCCGCCTTCGCGGGGACGAACGGAAATTGAGCGGCCCAAAAACGTCAATGCCCGGCAAGGACGGGCATTGCGTGTCAGCTTCAGGGGTCGTGCGTCAGTGCACGCTTACTGCCTCGAGCTCCTGGCTCCAGGCATTTGCTACCGCCGCCTCGCGGCTGTCGGTCAGCATGATTGGGGTGCCGTCGGCGGCATGCAGCGAGAACAGCTGCAGGCCCGGCGCGATCTGCGGCGCCTGCGGAAACATCTTGGCGACGTCCTCGGAGCGGATCGCCTTCACATAGGCGATGCGGCCGCCGCCGAGCAGCGCGAGCGCTTCCGGAGAAACGGGTGCGTTTATGTTGCCTTCATTCGTTCTGTGGTTCATGGCCCTCGACTCCTTTCTGCAGTTTACTCGGTCGAGTCCGATGGTTTCCGTTCAATCGTGGTTGGTGATGGAAACCTTTTTCACGAGCCGTTCGGGTTCAGGCCGCGCCAGATCGATTTCCAGCAGGCCGTTCTTCAGGTCCGCCCCCAACACTTCCATTCCTTCCGCGAGCACGAAGGTGCGCTGGAACTGGCGCGCCGCGATGCCGCGGTGGAGGTAGTGCCGGCTTTTGTCATCCTGCTGCCGGCCGCGGATGACGAGCTGATTTTCCTCAATCGACACTTCGAGCTGGTCGCGGGTGAAGCCCGCCACCGCCAAGCTGATGCGAAGTCGCTCCGGCTTCTGAGCATCGCGCGGAAGGCGCTCGATGTTGTAGGGCGGATAGCCGTCCGCGGCTTTGGCCACACGGTCGAGCACGCGCTCGATCTCGTCGAAGCCCAGCAAGAACGGACTGGAAAGCGAAGGAACCCTGGACATTTCACAAAGCCCTCGGAAGCGACTTTGACAGCGGGCCCTTACGGCACCCTTAACTCCGGCGGATGATCCGCCGGCTTGGGTTGAATATGGTCATTACCGCTTGAGGCTGCAAGAAGCGCCCGGAGGCCTGACAAGACCAGAAAATACGGGCGGTTCGTCTGGATGGGATGGCCGGGAACAGGAGGGAATTGGTGGAGCCAGGCGGGATCGAACCGCCGACCTCTTGCATGCCATGCAAGCGCTCTCCCAGCTGAGCTATGGCCCCAAAGGGTATTCGGCTGCCTAAGTCTCTTCTTCCTTGTCGACGTCGCCGATGATGTCGGTCACATCGGCGTCGCCTTCTTCCTGCTCCTCGATGAAGGCGTCGGCATCGAGAGCCGGATCGATTTCAACCTCCTCGCCTTCCGCGCCGGTCTTGGCGCCGGCGGTCTCCGCGTCGGCCTCTTCCAGCGAGACGAATTCCGCCTCGGCGGTTTCCGGAGCGACCACCTCAGGTTCCGCGACAGCAGCGGCGCGCGCTGCGGCCGCAGCTTCCGGCCGTGCGCGCGAAGACACCGGTGCAACGACGAAGACGGTTTCGCATTTTGGGCACACGATCGGGGTCTTGCTGAGATCGTAGAATTTCGCCCCGCAATTGCCGCAGAGGCGCTTGGTGCCGAGATCGGGTTTGGCCAAAGTCCGGAGTCCTCAAAAGTCTGGAAAATCGGTGTTTCACTTGGCGAGTTGCGGGGGCCCTGTCAATAGCGGCCACACGGCTTTGTGCAGGGCCTTGCGGCCCGATGGATGACGGGCCGCGAGGACGCATGCTAGGACGGCGGGCCCCTTATTGGATCGCATCAACGTGAACGCCGCCGCCCCGTCTCCGCTCACCGCCCATCCCGGCCGCCCGCTTTCCGGCCGTGTCCGCGTGCCGGGAGACAAATCCATTTCGCACCGGGCGCTGATTTTCGGCGCGCTGACCGTGGGTGAAACCCGCATCAGCGGGCTCCTGGAAGGCGAGGACGTGCTCAATACCGGCAAGACCATGCGCATGCTGGGCGCCAGCGTCGAGCGCCAGGGCGAGGGGGCCTGGAGCGTGCACGGCGTCGGCGTCGTCAGGCTTTGCACAGCCGACCGATGTGCTCGATCTCGGCAATTCCGGCACCGGCTGCCGCCTTGTTCTCGGGGCCGTCGCCGGTTCCCCGGTCACCGCGACCTTCGACGGCGACGCCAGCCTGCGCAAACGGCCGATGCAGCGGGTGCTCGATCCGCTGGCGCGCATGGGGGCCAAGATCATTTCTGCCGCCGAGAACGGCGGCCTGCCGGTCACGCTGCAAGGCGCGCGCGACCCGATTCCGATTGTCTATGAATCGCCGGTGCCTTCCGCGCAGCTCAAGTCCGCGGTGCTGCTTGCAGGACTGTCGGCGCCGGGCGAGACGGTGGTGGTCGAGGAAGAAGCAACGCGCGATCACACCGAGCGCATGCTCAAGCATTTCGGCGCGCATGTGCGGGTGGAAAAGCATGGCGCCCACGGGCGGCGCATCATCCTGACGGGCCAGCCGGAGCTCGAGCCCGCACCGGTGGTGGTGCCGTCGGATCCGTCCTCGGCCGCCTTTCCGCTGGTGGCGGCGCTGGTAGTGCCGGGATCGGACGTGATCGTCGAAGGCGTCATGACCAATCCGCTGCGCGCGGGCTTGCTCGCGACCTTGCGCGAGATGGGGGCGAGCATCGAAATCTTGGCGACGCGCGATGAAGGCGGCGAGGAGGTTACCGATCTGCGCGTGAAGGCCGGCGCGCTGAAAGGCGTCGAAGTGCCGGCGGAACGCGCGCCCACCATGATCGATGAATATCCGATCCTCGCGGTTGCCGCGGCTTTCGCGCAGGGCACGACCCGCATGAAGGGCCTGAAGGAATTGCGGGTGAAGGAATCCGACCGGCTTTCCGCCACCGCCGAGATGCTGCGCGTCAACGGCGTCGAAGTCGAAATCGACGGCGACGATCTGATCGTGCAGGGCAGGGGCCGGGTGCCGGGCGGCGGCCTGGTCGCCACCCATATGGATCATCGCATGGCGATGTCGGCGCTGGTCATGGGGCTCGCGAGTGAGCAGCCGGTCGGTGCCGACGACACTGCTTTCATCGCCACCAGCTTTCCCAGCTTCGTTCCGATGATGCGGCAGCTGGGGGCGGAATTCACATGATCGTCGCCATCGACGGGCCCGCCGCTTCGGGCAAGGGCACGCTCGGCAAGAAACTGGCGGAGCATTTCGGGCTGCGGCATCTCGATACCGGCCTGCTCTACCGCGCGGTGGCCAAAACGCTGCTGGATGCCGGACAGCCTTGCAACGACGTGGCGAAGGCTGAGGCGGCGGCAAAATCGCTCGACCTCGCGCGCTTCGATGAAGCTGCGCTGAAGGACCGCAGCGTGGGCGAGGCTGCCTCCATCGTGTCCGCGATCCCGGAAGTGCGCGCGGCGCTGGTGGTGCTGCAGCGCCAGTTCGCCGCCACGCCGCCCGGCGCGGTGATGGATGGCCGCGATATCGGCACGGTGATCTGTCCCGATGCGCCGGTGAAGATTTTCGTCACCGCGACCCCAGAAGTCCGCGCCCGCCGCCGCGCCAAGGAATTCGCGGCGCAGGGTCAGTTAGTGGATGAAGCGACGGTGCTGGAGGACATCCTGCGGCGCGACGAGCGCGATACCACACGCAAGGTGTCGCCGATGAAGCCGGCTTCCGATGCACATCTGCTCGACACCACCGACATGGACATCGAGACGGTTTTCCGGGCCGCAGTCGAACTGGTGGAACGCGCGCGGCGCGGCTGAACCGGCCTAACTTAGGGGCAGGGCCCCGGCGGCTCGATGGGATGCTGACGGCGAGCAAGCTTGAACACGGCGTATCTGCGGTTCGACTGCGGGCCGGTTTGCACGGTCAATCGCGGCAACGGCGTCACGTCGGCGTAGAAACGCGCCAGGCGCCGCGGCGACGTACAGCCGGTGAACAGCAGCACCGGTTCTTTCGCGGCGTCGTCGAGCGCCTGCGTCAAGTCAAACTGGCTGCGCGCCTGCGCGCCTCTCGCCCATGACACGACCGCGAGCGGCTCGTTGCGTAGATAATAGGTCAACGCCGCCTGTTCGGCCCGTCCATCCGCCGCCACCGTGGGAGCGCCGTGCGCCCGCGCCAGCTGCGTGACCTCCTCGCCTAGACGGCGCCAGCCGAGGTGCGCTGGTAAATGTCGCTGTTGCGTCCGAGCGCAGCGATACTGATGCGATCGGCATAGGCGTCCCCCAGCAGCAGCACGGCCTGCATGATGACGCCGATGGCGAGTGAGGCAAGCATCCATCCGCGATAACCGCTCCGCAGCCACCAGGCGACCGCCAGCACGGTCATCGATAGCGCCGTAGGCGCAGCCCAATTCGCATTGGCGCCGCGGAAGAACGAAAGCGCAAAGACCAGTGCCAAAGGCGGGATGGCGAAAGTCCAGCATCAGCCTGTCCTGACGGGTCACTTTGCCGCGAAAAGCCTGCCAAGCGATCAGCAGGAAAGCCGCGAAAATCAGCGGGCCCGCCACCGCGAATTGCGAGCCGAAGAAAGTGAGCGCCTCGAACGGGCGGAAACGCAGGCCGGTGCCGGTGATATTCTCGCCGGTATGTTTGAAGGTGGCGAACTGATTGGCGATGTTCCAGTAGATGTTGGGCGAGAGGATCACAAAGGCGATGGCGAAGGCGGTCCATGTCTGTGGCCGCTTCAGCAGGTCGCGCGCATCGCGGTCGAGCCACGCCGCGCAGGCAACGCCGAGCGCGAAATAGATCATCGCGTATTTCGCCAAAAGCCCGAAGCCGAGCGCTGCTCCCAGCACCAGCGCCCAGCGCCAGTCCGGCCCGGCCAGCAGCTTGAGATAAGCGAACAGGGCGAGCGCCCAGAAAAACAGCAGCGGCACATCGGTGGAGATGATGCGGGTGGAAAAAGACACGCCGGTCAGAAGCGCAAAAGTCAAAGCCGACCAGAAGGCAGTCTCCTTGCCGTAAAGCTCGTCGGCGATGGCGTAAACCACGAGGCTGGTCGCGAGATAAAACAGCGGCGAGGCCAGGCGCACGCAGGCCTCGCCGCTGCCGCAAAGGTGATCGGACGCGGCGATGATCCAGGCGAGCAAGGGCGGCTTGGAGAAATAGCCGAAGGCAAGTTCGCGCGACCAGGCCCAATATTGCGCCTCGTCAAAGAACAGATCGACGACCGAGGTGTGCAGGCCGATCACGCGCACCGCCGTCAGCGCGAGCAGAATCGCAAGCAGCACGGGAAATCCGGGAACAGCCCATGCGGAGCGCGCAGGAACAGCGGAAGCGCTCATGCGATCACCGCCGGGCTTTTCCGCCAGCGGAAGATCACGCGGTGCATGGCCCAGATGAGAGCCGTCATCAGCAGCGCGGCGAACAGCGCGTCGGTGAAGAAATGTCCGCCCGCCGCCATGCGCGAGAGCGAGATCACGAAGGTGAAGATCGACGCCCCGGCAAAGGCTGCGATGCGCCACTGCGGCGGCGCCAGCATGGCAGGCGCGAACATCCAGGCCGCCGAGGCGACTTCACCGGAGACAAAGGAGCAGTTGCGCTCGCAGCTTCCGCGCGGGATTCCACCAATCGACGTAGGGCTTGTTGCCGCCGAATTCGGTCACATGCACGGGCCGCGGCCGGTGCCAGTGTTCCTTCAAAATTCCGTTCACCAGCAGGCCGGGGCCGAGCGCCAGCGCGCCCACCAGGAAGAGAACGACCCGGCCGGGAATGACCCGCTGCGGCAGGCGCAGCATGCGGGTCACCAGCGCGGCGACCACGGTGCCGATGCAGGTCACCAGGGCGATGAGACCGTTTTCACGCACGGCCGCGACGTAGGGATTGATAGCCGCCAGAAAGCGCTGCTGTGCCGGATCGTAGAATAACGCGGCGATCTGCAGGTCGAGCTTGTGCCCGGCCAGCATGGCCAGCGTTGCGATAACGGCGATGCCGGCCAAGGTCCCGATGATCGTCCGCACCCTCGACTCCCTGTCCGGGGAAAAGCGCGTGCATATAAGGCCCAAGCGCGCGATCGGCAAAAGCCGGGTACCGCCGGATCATGCCCGAGGCGGGATTCAAGCGGGATCCAAGGCGGGATTCGACGAGGCCATCCCGCCCTTTGGAACCCCGCTGCGGCACCTTGCCCGGGACCGCTCCTTTGGCTATACCCCCGGGCATCCGGACCGCCTTTGATCCATTCAGGCTGCCCGAGCCGGGGTGAAGGCCGCACAGGCCTTTGTTTCGGAGCTTTGCGCTCCCTCCTGCTCCGCCGCCGCAAGGATGTATGGCCGGCCGGAAAATTCGTCCCGACCGTTCGGTTGATCGGGCCGGCCCGCCGGAAGTCCGGCGGCAGTCGAGGGTCTACGGGGCCCTCGGCCCGAACGGTCAAGGGGACGGCACGCAACACCAGCCGCCGGTCGCCCGTCAGGAGATTACATGGTCGCCACGAATACCGCCGCGCCTACGCGCGAAGACTTTGCTGCGATGCTCGACGAATCCTTCCAGACAGGAAATCTGCAGGAAGGGGCCGTCATCAAGGGGACTGTTGTCGGCATCGAGAAGGACCTCGCCGTCATCGACGTGGGGCTGAAGACCGAAGGCCGGGTGGCCTTGCGGGAATTCGCGGGACCGGGCCGGCACCCCGATCTCAAAATCGGCGACACCGTCGAAGTCTACCTGGAGCGCGTGGAAAACGCGCTCGGTGAAGCGGTGCTCTCGCGCGACAAGGCCCGGCGCGAAGAAAGCTGGGGCAAGCTCGAAACCGCGTTCAAGAACAACGAAAAGGTCACCGGCGTCATCTTCAATCAGGTCAAGGGCGGCTTCACCGTCGACCTCGACGGCGCAGTGGCCTTCCTGCCGCGCTCGCAAGTCGACATCCGTCCGATCCGCGACGTCGGCCCGCTGATGAATCAGCAGCAGCCGTTCCAGATCCTGAAAATGGACCGCCGCCGCGGCAACATCGTCGTCTCCCGCCGCACGGTGCTGGAAGAGACCCGCGCCGAGCAGCGCCAGGAACTGGTGCAGAATCTCGAAGAGGGTCAGGTCATCGACGGCGTGGTGAAGAACATCACCGACTACGGCGCCTTCGTCGATCTCGGCGGTATCGACGGCCTCTTGCACGTCACCGACATCGCCTGGCGCCGCGTCAATCACCCGACCGAAGTGCTCAACATCGGCCAGCAGGTGAAGGTCAAGATCATCAAGATCAACCACGAGACCCACCGCATCTCGCTCGGCATGAAGCAACTGCTCGAGGATCCGTGGCAGGGCATCGAGGAGAAGTATCCGGTTGAGCATGCGCATGAAGGGCCGTGTCACCAACATCACCGACTACGGCGCCTTCGTGGAGCTGGAGCCGGGCATCGAAGGGTCTGATCCACGTCTCCGAAATGTCCTGGACGAAGAAGAACGTGCATCCCGGGCAAGATCGTCTCCACCTCCCAGGAGGTCGAGGTTCAGGTGCTCGAGGTCGATCCGGTCAAGCGCCGCATCTCGCTCGGCCTGAAGCAGACCATGCGCAATCCGTGGGAAGTTTTCGTCGAGAAGTATCCGGCAGGAACGGTCGTGGAAGGCGAGGTCAAGAACAAGACCGAGTTTGGCCTCTTCCTCGGCCTCGACGGCGAGGTCGACGGCATGGTTCATCTCTCGGACCTGGACTGGAAGCGTCCGGGCGAGCAGGTGATCGAGGAATACAAGAAGGGCGACAAGGTCAAGGCACAGGTGCTCGACGTCGATGTCGAGAAGGAGCGCATCTCCCTCGGCATCAAGCAGTTGCAGGGCGGCGACCCGATGGAAGCGCCCAGCGCAGCCGAGCTGAAGAAGGGCTCGGTGGTGACCTGCGAAGTGACCGAGGTGAAGGACTCCGGCCTGGAAGTGAATATCGTCGGAACCGACCTCACCGCCTTCGTCAAGCGCACCGAGCTGTCGCGCGACCGCGCCGAGCAACGCACCGAGCGCTTCTCGGTCGGCCAGAAGTTCGACGGCCGCGTGACCCAGTTCGACCGCAAGACCCGCAAGGTGGCGGTGTCGATCAAGGCGCTGGAAGTGGCGGAAGAAAAGGAAGCCATCGCTCAGTACGGCTCCTCGGATTCCGGAGCTTCGCTCGGCGACATTCTCGGCGCCGCGCTCAAGCAGCGGGCCGAGACTCCCGAAAAAGGACGACAAGGAGTAGTCTCCTTCGGCGCCGCCACGCGGCGCCGCTTACAATCTAAATTGAAAATTTGCGGCCGGCTGCGCCATTGACCGCCCCGTGCGCCGGCGTACTGTCCTGCCTCCAAACCTTGAGGGAGCACCCGCTCTATGTCGCTCGACGCCGATTACATCGTCGACCGCCGCCGGATGCGGCGCAAGCTTACCTTCTGGCGCATCTTCGCCGTCAGTGCTCGCCGCCGTTGCCGTGATCGGTACGGCGCTGGCGATCCGCTCGCCCAATGGACTTGGCCTCCGGTCCCGGGCCCTATATCGCCCGGATCAAGATCGAGGGGCTGATCCGCAGCGACCGGGATCGCGTGGAAGCGCTGGAGCGGCTCGGCCGCTCCTCGGCACGCGCGGTCATCGTGCATATCAACAGCCCGGGCGGCACCACCGGCGGCTCCGAGCAGCTGCACGACGCGCTCAAGCGCCTGAAAGAGCAGAAGCCGATGGTGGTGGTGGTCGAAGGCCTGGCTGCCTCAGGCGGCTATATCGCCGCTCTCGCCTCCGATCACATCGTGGCGCAAAGTTCGGCGCTGGTCGGTTCGATCGGCGTGCTGTTTCAGTATCCGAATTTCACCGAGCTGATGAAAACCCTGGGCGTAAAGGTCGAGGAAATCAAGTCGACGCCGCTGAAGGCGGCCCCGAGCATGTTCGAGCCGGCCAGTCCGGAAGCCCGCGCGGCGGTGGAAGCCATCGTGATGGATTCCTACGACTGGTTTCGCGGCCTGGTACGCGACAATCGCAAGATCGAGGGTACCGCGCTTGCCACGTGTGACCGACGGTCGCGTCTTCACCGGCCGCCAGGCCATCGATCTCAAGCTGATCGATGAGTTGGGCGACGAAAAACAGGCGGTGGCCTGGCTGGCGAAGGAAAAGGGCATCGATCCGAAGACCCGCGTGCGCAATTACGAGCTCGAGTCCGCGCCTGAGCGACCTGCCATTCCTGCATGTCGCGGCGGCCGTAGTGCTCGAAGCGATAGGCCTGAAGGCCTGGGCCAAGCACATCGAGGCTTGGGGTACAGTGCGCGCGATCGAGCGCCTCAACCTTGACGGTCTCTTGGCGCTTTGGCACCCTTCGATCAATTGAGGTGCGGCCGTCATCTTGACGGCGGCATTATAGCCGGAAGCGTCATCCTCAAATCTGGTGGGCGATATTTCACATGATCAAATCCGAACTGGTGCAGCGCATCGCGTCGCAAAATCCGCACCTCTATCAGCGCGACGTGGAAAATATCGTCAATGCGATCCTGGGCGAGATTATCGCCGCGATGGCCCGGGGCGACCGCGTTGAATTGCGCGGCTTCGGCGCCTTTTCCGTGAAGAACCGGCCGGCACGAACAGGCCGCAATCCGCGCACCGGGGCGCATGTATCGGTCGAAAAGAAGTGCGTGCCCTTCTTCAAGACCGGCAAGGAAATGCGCGAGCGGCTCAATCGCGACAACGCTGGCTAACGACGCGTTCCCGCCCTATGTGAGCCACGGCTGCTCCGCAGCGGACGGCCGACAGGAGCTCCCTCGATGATCCGCAAGATCGTCACGGCCGTCATTCTCGTGCCGCTTGCCGCCATCATCATCGCCTTCGCGGTCGCCAACCGGCAGACCGTTACGGTGTCCTTCGATCCCTTCGATGCCGTGCAGCCGGCCTATGCGGCGTCACTGCCGCTGTTCGTGCTGATCCTCATCCTGGTGATCTTCGGCGTTCTGCTGGGCGGCGTGACCGCCTGGCTGCGGCAGGCGCGCTGGCGCTGGGCGGCGCGGCGGGCAGAGAAAGAAAACCAGGAGTTGCGGCTGGAACTCGACCGGATGCGGCACGATCTTACTGCTCAGCCGCCGGCCCGGTTGTCTCCGCCCTAGCATGCTTGCCCCCTGAATAGACCCACGCGCCCAGGGCCTTGCGGGGCAAGACAAAACGCATCAACCGGGTTAGAACCCCGTCTTGTTCAGGGACGAATGCGGAACGATGCCCCTTTTGGTGAAAATCTGCGGCTTGAAGACTCCCGAGGCGCTCGACGTGGCGCTGGATGCAGGGGCCGATCAGGTCGGCTTTGTCTTCTTTGCACCCTCGCCGCGCAACCTCGGCTATGCGGCGGCGCGCGCGCTGGGCGAGCGGGTGAAGGGCCGCGCGGGCAAGGTCGCGCTCACCGTCGATGCCGACGACGAGATGCTGGGCGAGATCGTCGAGGCGCTGCGTCCGGACATGCTGCAATTGCACGGCACCGAGACGCCGGAGCGCGTCGTCGCGGTGCGCAGGCGGTTTCGGCCTGCCGGTGATGAAGGCTCTGCCGATCGAGGACCGCGCTTCTCTGTCGGCCATCCGACTTTATGCAGACGTGGCGGACAAGATCATTTTCGACGCGCGCGCCACCGCGCGAGGCCACGCGGCCCGGCGGGCTCGGCAAAGCCTTTCGATTGGCGGCTGCTGGAAGGTGTCGATCCCGGCATTCCCTTCATGCTCTCCGGCGGTCTCGACGTCGGCAATGTTGCCGACGCGCTTTCGATCACGCGGGCGCCCGGGGTGGATGTTTCGTCCGGCGTCGAGCGCGTTCCGGGCGAAAAAGATCCGGACAAAATCCGCGCCTTTGTGCGCGCCGCGCGCCAGGCCGATGCCGCGCTCAACCGGGTCGCGAGCCGCGCATGAGCGCACCTGCCACACCCAACTCATTCCGCACCGGCCCCGACGAGCGCGGCCATTTCGGCATCTATGGCGGCCGCTTCGTCGCCGAAACGCTGATGCCTTTGGTGCTCGAACTCGAGCAGGCCTATGCCAAGGCGAAAGCCGATCCCGACTTTCCAGAAGGAGATGGACGGCTATCTGGCGAATTACGTGGGCCGGCCGTCGCCGCTCTATTTTGCCGAGCGGCTGACCGAGCATCTGGGCGGCGCGAAGATTTATTTCAAGCGCGAGGAGCTCAATCACACCGGCGCGCACAAGGTGAACAACGTGCTCGGCCAGATCATGGTTGCGCGCCGCATGGGCAAGAAGCGCGTCATCGCCGAGACCGGGGCGGGCATGCATGGCGTTGCCACCGCCACGCTCTGCGCGCGCTTCGGGCTGGACTGCATCGTCTATATGGGCGCGGTCGACGTGGAGCGGCAGAAGGCCAACGTGTTCCGCATGAAAATGCTTGGCGCGGAGGTGCGTCCCGTTCAGTCCGGGCACCAGGACGCTGAAGGATGCGATGAACGAGGCGTTGCGCGACTGGGTGACCAATGTTGCCGACACCTTTTATTGCATCGGCACCGTGGCAGGGCCGCATCCCTATCCGATGATGGTGCGCGACTTCCAATGCGTGATCGGACGCGAAACGCGTGCGCAGATGCAGGAAGCCGAGGGCCGCCTGCCGGATTCGCTGATCGCCTGTATCGGCGGCGGCTCGAATGCGATGGGCCTGTTTCATCCTTTCCTCGACGACCGCGTCGATCGAAATCTACGGCGTCGAGGCGGCCGGCCACGGCCTTACCGGCCTGCATGCGGCATCGATTGCGGGCGGCCGGCCCGGCGTGCTGCATGGCAACCGCACCTATCTGCTGATGGACGACGACGGACAGATCAAGGACGCGCATTCGATCTCCGCCGGCCTGGATTATCCCGGCATCGGTCCGGAACATGCCTGGCTGAACGATCTCGGCCGGGTGAAATTCTTGTCCGCGACCGATGACGAGGCGGTGGCGGCGCTGCAATTATGCAGCCGGCTGGAGGGAATCATTCCCGCGCTGGAACCCGCGCATGCCCTCGCCAAGACGATCGATATCGCGCCGACCAAGCCGAAGGATCACCTGATGGTGGTGAATGTCTCCGGCCGCGGCGACAAGGATCTCGATTCCGTCGCGCAATATCTCGAAGGCAAGCGATGACCACACGCATCGAGCGCCGCTTTGCCGCGCTGGCAAAACAAGGCCGCGCGGCGCTGGTGACTTTCACCATGGCGGGCGATCCCGATCGTGATACGTCGCTGGCCATGCTGAAGGCGCTGCCGAAAGCCGGCGCCGACGTGCTTGAGGTCGGCATGCCCTTTACCGATCCGATGGCGGACGGGCCGGCGATCCAGGCTTCCGGCCTGCGCGCGCTGAAATCAGGCCAGACCCTGAAAAAGACGCTCGCGATGGTGCGCGCTTTCCGCAACAGCCGACGACGACACGCCGATCGTGCTGATGGGTTATTACAATCCGATCTATATCTATGGCGTGGAGCGGTTTCTTGCCGATGCCACCTCGGCGGGCGTCGATGGCCTGATCGTGGTCGATCTGCCGCCGGAGGAAGACGTCGAGCTCTGTCTGCCGGCGCTGAAGGCGGGATTGAATTTCATTCGCCTTGCCACGCCCACGACCGACGACAAACGGCTGCCGGCCGTGCTGGCGAATACGTCCGGCTTCGTCTACTACGTCTCCATCACCGGCATTACCGGCGCCGCCACGCCGGATGCCGCGCGCGTCGGCGCCGCCGTCGCGCGCATCAAGCGCCATTGCAAGCTGCCGGTGGCGGTCGGTTTCGGCGTGAAGACCGCCGCGCAGGCCAGCGCGATTGCGCAGCATGCCGACGGCGTGGTGGTCGGCTCCGCGCTGGTGGACGCGCTGCGGGCGACGCTTGATGCCGACAACAAGGCGACGGCCGGCAGCGTCAAGGCTGTTACCGATCTGGTCGCGGAGCTTGCCGCCGGCGTGCGCGCCGCCAAGCGCGTTGCGGCGGAATATTGATCGTTTCCGGGCTATTGCCGGGCGCCGCCGGGCGAGCCATCTATGAACTGTGCTAGATTGAGCAGCCGGCAGGGCGCCGCCCGGCCGGCAAGGCAAGAGAAGCTTCGATGAACTGGATTTCCAACGTCGTGCGGCCGAAGATCCGCAGCATCCTCAAGCGCGAGACGCCGGAAAATCTTTGGATCAAGTGTCCCGACACCGGCCAGCTTGTCTTCTACAAGGACGTGGAAGCAAACCAGTTCGTTATTCCGGAATCGAATTACCACATGCGCATCAGCGCGATGGCGCGTTTGAAATCGATGTTCGACGGTGAGACCTGGTTCGACATCGCCGTGCCTGAGGTGGCGATTGATCCCCTGAAATTCCGCGACGAGCGCCGCTACATCGACCGGCTGAAGGACGCCCGCACCAAGACCGGCCTGAACGACGCGGTGAAGGTCGGCTACGGCAAGCTGGAGGGCCAGCCGGTCGTCATCGCGGTGCAGGATTTCGATTTCATGGGCGGCTCGCTCGGAATGGCAGCGGGCGAGGCGGTTATCAAGGGTTTCGAAAAGGCGGTCGAGAAGGGCACGCCCTTCATCCTGTTTGCAGCCTCCGGCGGTGCGCGCATGCAGGAAGGCATCATGTCGCTGATGCAGTTGCCGCGGACCACCGTTGCGGTGCAGATGCTGCGCGAGGCGAAGAAGCCCTATATCGTCGTGCTGACCAACCCGACCACCGGCGGCGTCACCGCTTCTTACGCAATGCTGGGCGACGTGCATATCGCCGAGCCCGGCGCGCTCGTAGGCTTCGCCGGACCGCGCGTGATCGAGCAGACCATCCGCGAGAAATTGCCGGAAGGCTTCCAGCGCGCGGAATATCTGCGTGACCACGGCATGGTCGACATGGTGGTGCATCGCCATCAGTTGCGGTCCACGGTCGCCGAGCTGTGCCGCCTGCTGACCAAGACGCCCGCCCGGCAAGCGGCGGCTACGTTGCCGGCGCCGGCGGAACAGCCGGAGAATGCGACGCCGCCGGCGGCTCCGGCAGCAGCGCCGCCTGCGACCGCCTAGCTTTGACTCCCATCGGCGACATCATCGCGCGGCTGCAATCGCTGCATCCCAGGCTGATCGATCTCACGCTTGACCGGATGACGCGCGTCCTGGCGCAGCTCGGCCACCCCGAGCGCAAGCTGCCGCCTGTGATCCATGTCGCCGGCACCAACGGCAAAGGTTCGGTGATCGCCTTCATGCGCGCGATGCTCGAAGCGGACGGCAAGCGCGTGCATGTCTATACGTCGCCGCATCTGGTGCGCTTCAACGAGCGCTTTCGCCTTGCCGGTCGGCTGGTCTCGGATGGAGAACTGGAAGCGGCGCTGGCGGAGTGCGAGCGCGTCAATGCCGGGGCGCCGCTGACATTGTTCGAAATTACGACGGCGGCGGGAATGTTGCTGTTTTCGCGCCATCCCGCGGATGTGGTGCTGCTGGAGGTCGGCCTCGGAGGGCGGCTCGACGCCACCAACGTGATCGAAACGCCGCTGGCCACCGTCATCACGCCGGTGGCGCTCGACCATTCGGATTATCTGGGCGGGAGCCTCGATCAGGTCGCGGCGGAAAAAGCCGGCATCATCAAGGAACGCGTACCTGTCATTGTCGCCGCGCAGCACCGTGACGCATTGTCGGTGATAGATCGCCGTGCCGCCCGTCTCGATGCGCCGCTGCGCATCGCCGGCGAGGACTGGACCGCGGGCGAAGAGCAGGGCCGTCTCGTCTTCCAGGACGAAGAGCGGCTGATCGATCTGCCCCCGCCGAAGCTGTATGGGCGCCATCAGTTCGACAATGCCGGGTTGGCGGTCGCCACTTTGCGCGCCGTTCCCTCGCTGACGCCGCGCATATCGGCTTTCGAAGCGGGTGTGGTCAACGCCGAATGGCCGGCGCGCATGCAGCGGCTGACGAGCGGCACGCTCGCCCTGCGCGCGCCGCAGGGCGGCGAACTTTGGCTCGATGGCGGCCACAATCCCGACGGCGGCCGCGCCATCGCGGCCGCGCTCGCGGACCTGGAGGAGCGGGTGTCGCGCCCGCTGGTGCTGATCGTCGGCATGTTGTCGAGCAAGGACTGTGCGGGATTTCTCGGTAATTTCGCCGGGCTGACGCGGCGCATCATCGCCGTGCCGATCGAGGGTCAGAAGAACGCGCTCTCGGCCGACGAGATCGCCTTCGCTTCGCGCAGCGTCGGCATCCCCGCCATGACGCGCGCCAGCATCAAGGCCGCGCTTGACGCCACGGAAATGCTGGAACTTGATCCCCCGCCCCGCATCCTTATCACCGGCTCGCTTTATCTCGCGGGCGAGGTGCTGAAGCAGAACGGCACGCTGCCGGAGTGACTTCTTATCCCTCGCCTGAAAGGGGAGGGTCGGCGCGAAGCGCCGGGGTGGGGTTCAGCACGAAGCCCCACCCGGCTCACTCCGCTCACCACCCTCCCCGCAAGCGGGGAGGGATACGGCTGGCGCAGCGGGAGCATGCCTCCCCTAATGCAAACGGCCGGCATTTCGCCGGCCGCCAAAGCAGTTTTTGTTGCCGAGCGGAGTTACACCGCGGCGGTGATCCACTGTTCCAGCTTGGCCTTGGGGACGGCCCCAACCTGGCGTGAAGCCAGTTCGCCATTCTTGAACAGCATCAGCGTGGGAATCGACATGATCCCGTATTTCGCCGCTGTCGCCGGATTCTCGTCGACGTTCAGCTTCACGATCGTCACCTTGCCGTTGAGCGAGCTGGAAATCTCCTCCAGCGCCGGCCCGATCTGCCGGCACGGGCCGCACCATTCCGCCCAAAAGTCGACGACCACGGGCCCGCTTGCCTTCAACACGTCGCTTTCAAAAGTTGAATCGGACACTTTGCCAACGGCCATGGGGAATTCCTTCGAATTGCGGGCGAATCTGACGCCTGCTTCATTGGGGAAGTGGAACGTATGAACGCGGAGCCGGAGCGTCAAGGTAGCCCATGGACGGTGCTCGCCGCGTCCAGCTGGGGAGCTGGAATCTCCATGATTTCCGGTGTTTCCGTCCAGATAAGCGCCGCCCGGACGGGCCGGTCCGGGTAGAGCTTCCGCAGCACCGCGCGGTAGAGCGCAAGTTGTTTGACATAGCCGTTCGGGACATCCTCCAGACGTCGCGGAGCGGGGTTATTGGTCTTGTAGTCGCCGATCAGCACGGCCTTCGGCGCTACCACCAGGCGGTCCACCTGACCGGAGAGCGGGCGCCCTTCGAAGCGGCCGACAATCGGGACCTCCGCGCGGCTGCCCGGAAGGAACAATTCTGCAAAGCGCTTGTCGCCGAGCAGGGCCAGCACCTTCGCGAGGAGGGCTTCCTGTTCGGCGCTGGAAAATCCCTTGGCGTTGCGCGCGAGGAAGCGTTTCGCCGCATTCTCGCGCCACTCCGGCAGCAGGTCGGGAAGCGACTGCATCAGGCGATGCACGAGATTGCCGCGCGCCAGCGCCTTTTCCCTTCCGTCGCCCGTGGCGGTGAACGCATGCGTGGCCTGCTCGTCATAGAACATCGATGGCGTGATCGGCGCCGGCGTTGTATCCACCGGCGCCGCACGGCGCAGCCACGTCGGCTGCGTATCGGCCACCGCAGGACCTGATACTGACTCGCCGATCTTCTCCGGTGGCGGCTCGCTCTTGTAGCGCCTTACCGTAATCTTCGGGTCGAAGTCCGCCGTTTCTTCCGTCAGTTTGCCGCCGGCTTGAAGGCCTTGACCCACAAGCTCGTACCAGCAGCCCGGCGGCATCGCCCGTTCACCGACTGCGCCGCAGACGATCAGCCGGTCCGCCGCGCGTGTCAGTGCGACATACAGCAGGCGGCGGTATTCGTCCTCTGCTTCGGCGATCAGCTTGTCTCGCGCACCGGCCGTCGGGCCCACGTCCTCCTTCTTGGTAGGCACCCACACCAGGCGGTTGGGTGTGCCCGGCGGCGCATCCTGCGGCGGCAGATCGAGAAGCCGCGGGTTGAGGTGCGGCGGGCCAGCCGGCAAGGTCGTGGTGTCGGCTAGGATCACGACCGGCGCCTCCAGGCCCTTGGCGCCATGCACCGTCATCACGCGCACCTCATCGCGCGCCATTTCCATATCGCGTTTCACCGCGGCGGAAGCGGTACGCAGCCAGGCGGCAAAGCCCTGCAGCGATGGCGTCTCCCGCAACTCGTAGTCGAGCGCGAGGTTGAGGAATTCGTCGAGCGCGTCGTTCGCTTCGTGCCCCATTCGCGACAGGAATGCGCGGCGCCCGCCGCCGGCGCCAAGCAGCTCCGCGTAGAAAGAAAACGGCGTGCAGCGCCGCGCCAATTGCGTGATTGCATCCAGCTGGTCCGCCGCGTCGGGCCGCTGGCGGCGGAGCGCAGTGCGCAAGCTGCCTTCACGCTTGCTCGCGAGCGACAGAAGTTCTTCCTCCGATAGTCCAAATATCGGGCTCTTCAGAATCGTCGCCAATGCGAGATCGTCGCGCGGATGCAGCACGACGTCGGCAAGCGTGAGCAGATCCATGATCGCGATATGCTCGGTGAGTATGAGACGATCTGCGCCCGCTGCGGGTATATTGGCATTCTTCAACTGGCGGATGATCGCTTCGAACAATGGTCCGCGCTGCCGCACCAGGATGAGGATGTCGCCCGCGCGCACCGGGCGGCGATCCGCTCCATCGCCGACAAGCTCGCCGCGTGTGCGCCAGGTCTTTACCGCCGCTGCGATCTGCCGCGCGAGCTTCACCCGCGGACTGGTCGAGGTTTCGAGATCGAAAGGCGCGTCCCAGGGTTCGACTTCTTTTTTCTCCTCCGGCTCGATCAGGTTCCAGATCTCGACCAGACCCGGAGCATTTTCGCGCACGGCGGTGTGAAGTGTTTCGGCCGGGTCGGCGCCGAGACCCTGGCGCGCCAGCGGATCCTTGAAAACCCAGTCCACCGCTTTGAGCACCGCCGGCACCGAGCGGAACGAATGCAGCATCGGTACCGGGAGGAACGGCTTGCTTGCGTCGCGGTGCGCTTTCTCGAAGAAGCGCTTCTTTTCGTCGAAGGCTTTCGGCGCGGCGCCCTGGAACGAGAAGATCGATTGCTTCTCGTCACCCACCGCGAAGATCGTCCGTTCGATCGTGCTGCGCGCACCGGCGCCGGCGGTGAATTCGGACACGAACTTGATGATGATGTCCCATTGCGCGGGGCTGGTGTCCTGCGCCTCGTCGATCAGGATGTGGTCGATGCCGAGGTCGAGCTTGTAATGCACCCAGGCGGCGTTGGTGTTTTCCAGAAGGTCGCGGGCACGGCCGATGAGGTCGTCATAATCCAGCAGGCTGCGGCGGTTTTTCTCCGCCTCGTAGCGGTTGATTACTTCCACCGACAGCGTGAGCAGTGCGCGCGTACGGTCACGCGACAGGATCGCGCGCCGCTGCTCGCACAGGGCGATGATACGGGTTCTTTCGTCCGAAAGCCGTTGCGCAAAACCCGGGTTTTGGCCGGCCAGGGCCTTGGTGATCAGTGCGGCGCGTTCCTTACCGTCCTGCCGGAAGAACACAGAGAAATAAGGCGACAGCCGCGCATTGCCCGTAAGCGCGGCGGCGGCGGCAAATCGCTTTGCCTGATCCTTGTCATTCGATGAGCCGGTCGCGCAGAAGTCGGAAACCGATGCCCATTCGCTCGACGGCAGATGCGGTCCATCGATAATTGCGCTTTCCACCGCGTCCAGCGTATCTGTTGGCCCAATCCCAAGCGCGACCGACAGTTCAGCCATCGCGCCGTCGATTCCGCCGGCCGATTCCAGCCAGCGCATGATCGGGTCGCGCTTACGGATCGCCTCGGTCAAGGCAAGCTGGAAGGAGAAATCGCTGCAGATTGGAATGATCGCGGCCAGCGCCCGGCCGAGGTCGCCGTCAGGGGCGTTAGCCGCCTTCAGCAGCACCTCGCGGCGGATCTGCTCCAGCAATTGCTGCTGCTGAGTTTCCTCCAGCACGCTGAAATGCGCGGGCACATCGGCCTCGAAGGGAAACTGTTGCAGCAGTTTTGTGCAGAAGGCGTGAATGGTCTGCACCTTCAGGCCGCCCGGTGTCTCCAGCGCCGAGGCAAACAGCTGCCGAGCCTTTTGCCGCAGTTTTGCGTTGACAGCTTTCGTGCCGGTCCGCCGGATTTCTGCATCGAGCTCGTCATCGTCGAGCGAGGTCCAGCCGCCGAGGGAATCGAAGATCCGGTTGGCCATGTTGGCGGCCGCCGCCTTGGTGAACGTGAGGCAGAGAATTTTCTCCGGCTTCGTCCCCTCCAGCAGCAGGCGGATCACCCGCTGGGCAAGCACATGCGTCTTCCCCGCGCCGGCATTGGCCGAGACCCAGGTGGAAACCGCGGGGTCCGATGCCCGGTGCTGCGTGTCGATCAGCGCCTGCGGGATTTTGCGGTCGCTCATTCGATCTCGCTTTCATCCTCGGCCAAGCCGCCAGAGAGCGACCACTCCCGCACCCGTGCCAGATGGTCGTAGTCGCCGCCGCCGCGACCCATGAACATCGGCCGCTCGCGCGAGGCATAGCCGTTTCCGGGAGCGGCGAACCTGAGCAGCACGCCGATCAACTTGCGCAAGGCATTGTCCGCTTCGATATCCGGCGTCGTCTTGTCCATGTCGATGGCTTTTTGCTCACCCGCAGGCTCGCCGCCGCGCAGTTCGACATAGAGATAGTCGGCGATGGACGCGCCTTCCGGAATGCCTGCGAAGCCGCCCTTGCGCAGGATAGCGCCTTCGAGCGTGAGCTGCGGCGACAAGCCGGATTTCACCTGCTTCGAAGACGGCGCGCGGCCGGTCTTGTAGTCGAGGATGGCGTAGCGGCCGTCATCGAGTTGTTCAATGCGGTCGGCGCGCGTGCGCAGGGTGAAGATTTCATCGCCAAGCGGGATCGCCAGCGCGGCTCCGGCCTCGGCATGGAGCATCTGCAGCGCCGAGCGGCGCTCCCGTTCGAAATCGACGAACCAGCGCGCCACGCGCTGGAAGCGCGGCCACCAGAAGGCGCGTGCGTCGGGAAAATCCTCCAGCTTGGCGAAGCCTTCCCTGCCGAGTTGCAACAGCTCTTCCAGGGGATCGGCGGGCAGCCGGTCTTTGTAACTCTTGGTGAAGTCGCCGATCGCCTCATGGATCACCGTGCCGCGGTCGCGCGCGCCCGGCGGCGTATCCACGGCATCGAGCGGCTGCAAGCGCAGAACATGGCGCGCATAGATCGAGTAAGGATCGCGCAGCAGGAGCTCGATCTCGGTGACGGAAAGCGATTTCGGACGCTGGTCCAGCGCCGGCTTCGGTTGCGGGCGGGCAGCAGGTTTCGGCGTCGTTTCTGGCTGATCGAGCGCGCGCGCCCAATGCAGATATTCGTTGCCGCGCGCCAGCGCCTTCTTCCAGCGCTCCTCGCCGGCCACCGCCTGCAGCCGCTGGGTGAAGCGCGAGGCGACCGTGGGCGCGCCGGAAAGCTTGGCGGAGCGGGTGAGGATCACTTCCCTCGCGCCAAGCGATTGTGCGAAGTCATGGGCGGAAAGGCCGATGCGCCGCTCCGGCAGATCAAGGCCAAGCTCGTGGCGCATCGATCGATTGAGCCAGGGATCGCTGCGGGTCTCCGGCGGCCAGACGCCTTCGACGAGGCCGCCCAGCACCAGGCGATCGACATTCTGCAGGCGCGCCTCCAGCAAACCATAGATATGCACGCCCGGCCGTTCCGGCCGCCGCACCACACGGTCGGAAATCGCCGCGCGGAAGAAATCCGGATAATCCGCGAGCGGCATGTCGATGCTTGCCGCCGCGGCATGTTCGGCGATCTCCTCGAAAGCAAGGGCGAGCGCGTTGCCGTCGGCGCCGGCAAAGGCGGCGGCTTTGCCATCGCTTCCGGTGCTGAGTTCCTCAAGAGCCTTGCGGTGACAAAGGGCGATCGCGGGGAAGGACGCCGCTCCGCGGGGCAATTTTTCCAACGGGTAGAGCGCAGCGGCGAGACGGCGCGCCAAGTCGTCGGCCTGGTCGAGCTCCGCATCCGACAACTGTTTGCGCGGATCGCTTCGGTAGAGCGCGTCGCGTTGGGTGCGGAAATTCTTCAGTGCCTGGATCAATCCCTCGGTGCCGGGCTTCGGCCGCGGGCCGCGCAGCACCGCCAGTTCCAGCGTCGCGGTGGCGTCGGCATTTGCCGCGCCGAACCGCAGCAGCGGATGCTTGAGCAGAGCCAGCAGCGTCACCGGCGCAAGGCCGCCGAGCGCGGCGTCGGCGGTGAGCCGCGCGAAGACGCCGGCGGGCGTGTCCGGCAGCGCATCGCCGCCGGAGTCATTCGCGGTCACCCCCCAGCGCGCCAAGGCGGCCAGCACGCGCCGCGCCAGCGCGCGGTCGGGCGTGGCCAGCGCCGCTGTCACGCCCGGCATTTCCACCGCCTCGCGCAGCGCCACCGCGATGGCGAGCGCTTCTTCTTCGGCATTCGCGGCCTCGATCACGCTGATCGAAGACAGCGCCGTGTCCGCCTGCTGCGCGAAATCCGGCGCCACCAGTTTTTCCTGCCAAAACTGTGTTGTTGCGGCCGGGCGCAGGGCCTCCGAGACAATGCGCTCGCGCCCATGCGCCGCAGGATCGGCCAGGACCGCGACCGCGCCGCGCGCGATGCCGATGCGCTTGAGCAAGCCGTGTATGGCGAATTGCGCGTGGCCGGCGGCAGGCGGAAGATTTTTTTCGGCGCTGCCGCCGATCTCTTCCCACGAGTCCGGGTCAAGATCGGTGTCGAGCCCGGGCAATACCAGCGCGCCCTGCGGCAGGCGGGCGATGGTGGCGAGCAATTCCGCCGTGGCGGGGATCGAGCCGGTGGAGCCCGCCGCTACGACCGGACCTTTGCCGCGCGCCAGCCGCTCGGCTTCCGCCTTGATCAGCCGGTCGCGCCGCGCCGCCGGTTCGATCTTGCCTTGCTCTTGCAGGATGGCGGGCCAGGCCTCGCGTGCGATCTTCAGGAAATCCAGCGTGATCTGCCAATAGTTGTCCACCTCGCGCGGCACCAGCGCATCGAGCCGGTCGAAGGCTATCTGCCGCGTCGCCAGATCATCCATCAACCGGGCAAGATCGTCGGTCAGCGCCAGCGCCGCAGCGGGATTGTTGGAGATCAGCCGTGCTTCACCCTTTTTGCGGAGCGCGAGGTTTTTTGCCCATGTCATGACCAGCCTGGCGAGCAGCAGCCGCCGCTCTAGCCCGCCCAGCGCCTCCGGCACGTCGAGCGTGGCGCCGAAATCGTCGCGCCCGGCTTCGTCGAAAGCGATCTCGTCCTCGTCGACATCGCCAATGGCCACGATGCGCGGCAGGATCGCCGCCTCGCTGCCGAGTATGTCGAGGAAAACATCGCGCGCCAGCCGGACCGCACGGCGGGTCGGCAGATAGAGCGTCGCGCTCGCGAGCGCCAGCGGATCGGCGCCGGGCGCGAAACCGTCCACCAGCCGGCCGTCGATCAAGGCTTTGATCAGCGTCGGCAGGAAGGGAGCGGAGGCCGGAATGGTGAAGACGCGCGGAGGATTCGGCATACCGGATGATACACGGCGGCTCGGCCCGACAATAACAGTCAGGCGGCGCTGTCCATCATCGTGGCTTCGGCCTCGTCCACCGCCTCCGGCGTGCCGACATGCATCCAGATGCCGTCGATGCGCAGGCCATGCAGGCGGCCCTGGTCGGCGGCGCGATCGAACAGCACCGTCACGGGAAACGCGCCCTTCGGTGCGTCCTTGAACAGCGCCGGCGCGAGCAGCGCCGCGCTGGCATAGGCAAAGGGCACCACTTCGCGCTCCGGGCGCCGGCGCAGGCGGCCGTCGGCGCTCATGGAGAAATCACCGCGCTGGTCATAGCCGATGCTGGTGGTGGTGGGCGCGAGCAGCAGCAGCGCGTCCATTTCGGCGGGATCGAAGGCCTGCGCGAGCCGCGGCAGGTTGGGTTTCACACCGTCGATCCAGAGCGTATCCGAATTCATATAGAAAAACGGCGCATCACCCAGATGCCCGAGCGCCTTCACCACGCCGCCGCCGGTGCCCAGCAATTCCTTGCGCTCATCGGAAATCACGATCTTCGGACGTGTGCGCTTGGCGAGATGGGCTTCCAGCGCGTCGGCCATGTGATGCACGTTCACGACCGTCTGTTCGACGCCGGCATCCGTCAGCCGATCGAGGGCGTAATCGATCAGCGCCTTGCCCGCCACTTTCACCAGCGGCTTCGGCAGCTTTTCGTTGTGGCCGCGCATGCGCGTGCCCAGGCCTGCGGCCAGTACGATCGCGCGCCTCGGCATGGCAATCTTGGAAAGCGATATTTTCATAGTGCTTTCACTCTCGGCACATGCGCCGCATACCATTCGCGCAGAGGAGTCAGGGAGGGATGCGCAAGCGAACGCTCTAGATATCCGAATATGCGCGGCATGTGACGTAAATATTGCGGCTTGCCATCGCGCATATCCAGGCGGGCGAAGATTCCCAGGATTTTTGTGGCGCGCTGGGCGGCGACGGTTGCGTAGATTCTCACGAAAGCGGTGGTATCGAAGTTCGGTTCCGCATCCCGGCGCATGCGCGAATAGCGGCCGAGCAGCGTGATCTCCAGGCCCTCCGGCAAATCGACGCGGGCGTCCTGCAACAGCGAGGCGAGATCATAAGCGGCGGGCCCGAGCACCGCGTCCTGAAAATCGAGAAGGCCGACCCGGGCAATTCCCTCGCGCTCTGCCAGCCAGAGCAGGTTTGGCGAATGAAAGTCCCTGAGTACCAAGGTGATCTGGGATTCGAGCACGGGCTGCAGGGCTTCGCGCCAAAGCGCGAGGAAGGCGGCGCGGTCCTCCGGCGAAATCGTCGCCTTCATGCGTGGCAGATACCAGTCAAGCAACAGCTCGATCTCGATCAGGAAGGCTTCGGCGTCATAGCTCGGAAGCCGGTGTTGCACGCGCGGGGAGACCGGCAGCACGGGCGCAAGGGCCTTGCCGTGCAGCGCGACGAGAACATCCGAGGCGGTTTCATAGCGCTCCGGGATCGGCGCCGGCGGCTCGCCTCCCACCAGCCTCTCCTCCCCGAGGTCTTCCAGGATCAGAAGGCCCTTCTCGCTATCGGCGAAATAGATCGCCGGCGCGGACAGGCCGGCCGCGCGCAATGCCTTCGCCATGGCGATGAAGGCGTTGACGTCTTCGGCCAGATGCGCGATGGCGCTGTAGGGCTTGCCGTCGTGCACCTGCGGGCCGTCTGCCTTGCGCGGCGCATTCATCAGAATGTAGCTCTGCCCGTTCAGCACCAGGCGTTCGTAGGAACGGGAAGAGGCATCGCCTTGCAGATACAGGCGCTCGGCTTCGCCAAATCCGCTCTCGTCGAGGAAATTGCGGATCGCCGCCATGCGCTCGGCGCGGGCTATAAATGTGCCGTGGCCGGCGATCCGCACGTTGCGAAACGTCTCGCCCTGCTGCGGCGATATGGTGAAGGCGATATCGAGCCGGTCCGCCGGCAGCAGGCCCGCGGCGCGATCCGGCCATTCCAGCAGCACGACGGCGTCCTCCGGCAGCTCATCGAAGCCGAGCTCCGCCAGCTCGGACGACGCACTCACGCGATAGAGGTCGGCATGGACGATGGAGAAGGCGTCGAGTTCATAGGTCTGGATCAGCGTGAAGGTCGGGCTTGGAACCTCAATCTCCTCATCGCCCGCCAGGTACCGGATCAACGCACGGGCGAAAGTGGTCTTGCCCGCGCCGAGGTCACCCGAGAGCGTGATCATATCGCCCGGCCGCAGCGCAAGAGCGATGTCGCGCATGAAGCGGTGCATCGCCTCTTCATGCGGCAATTGCACGGAGAAACTTGAACCGCCGGCCGTGGTCGGAAGCATCAATTTGCTCTGTTCTAAGCCCGTTGCGGCGGTGACCCCATAACCCGGGTGTAGCCGAATTCAGAACTTATAGTGCCAAATTTGGATATTTCCGACTTCGAGGGCAGGGTTGGGAACACAGGCGTCCTCCCCTGAAAGGGGGAATGAAGGGGTCAACATTTACAGCGACTATCGAAGAAATCTGCGGCGCGTTAGTCACGCCGCCGTTCGCTCGGCATGCTGTCCGAGCGGGAAGACGCAGGTCACGGTCGTACCGCGGCCGCTGTCGGAATCGAGCGTCACTCTGCCGCCATGCAGCTCGACGAAAGAGCGCACCAGCGACAGTCCAAGCCCGGTGCCGCGGTGGTGTGAACCGAGCGAATTCGTCTCGAACCAGTCGAATACCCGATCCTGCACCTCCTGCGGAATTCCCGGGCCTTGGTCGGTCACCGCAAACACCACGGCATCAGGGCGCCGTTCCGCCGCCAGGGTGATGGTCCCGCGCGGCGGCGAGAAGCCCACGGCATTGGCGAGCAGATTGAACAGCACCTGCCGCACGCGTTTTTCGTCCGCAACGAAGCTGCCGGCGCTGGGCGGCACCTGCATGTCGAGCATCAGCTCGTCATTCACGAGCCGGTCCTGGATGCCCTCGACGGCGGCCAGCATGGTGTTGCGGATGTCAACCGGGCCGAGGCTCAGCGTCATGGCGCCGGCATCGATGGTGGCGAGATCGAGGATGTTGTTGATGATCGCCAGCAGCGCGTTGGTGGATGTGGTGAGATAGCCGAGATATTCACGCTGCCTGTCGGTGAGCGGGCCGGTCGTCGGATCGCCGAGGAAATGCGCAAAACCGATGATGTTGGTCAGCGGCGAGCGCAGTTCGTAGGAAACGTGGTGGACGAAATCGATCTTGATCTCGTCGGCGGTCTCCAGCGCCTCGTTTTTCTCGCGCAGTGCCCGCTCCACGTTGATGGTGTCGGTGATGTCGTGAAAGGCGACCAGCGTCGCGCCGTCAGGCAGCGGAACGGTTGAGCAATCGATCACGCTGCCATCGCGGCGATCGAGCCGGGCAATAAGCTGCTCGCGGTTGTCTATGGTGGTGACGGCGGAGCGCAGGGCGTACCAGTTCACCTCGTCATCATGCAGCGGCCGGCACAGCCCAATCACGGTCTCGATATGCGGCCGCTGGGCAAGAGTTTCCGGCGCCACCCGCCACATCTGGACGAAAGCGGGATTATGCAGACGCAGGCGGCCGTCGCTGCCGAACACCACCACGCCCTCGGTAAGGTTGTCGAGGGTCTCACCCTGCACTCGGATCAGTGCGTCGAAGCGGCGCTCGAGATCGAGCCGTTCGGTCACGTCGTCGAACAGATAAGTCACGCCGCCTTCGGGATTTTGCGTGGTGACGACGCGCAACGTGCGCCGATCCGGCAGATACCACACCGTCTCCGACGGCTCGGTGGCGCGATAGGCTTCATGCAGTTCGCTCTTCCATTGCCGGAAGTCCTGCTCCTCCGGTAGCTTGCGTGACGCACGCAATTTGTCGAGCACGGCGGAATCGGTGGGTCCCTGGTCGAGGAAGCTCGGCTCGAGGTCCCACAGCGCGCGATACGCGGTGTTGTAAAAGGTCAGGTGCTGGCTGCCGTCGAAGATCGCAACGCCGGTAGCAAGCTGATCGAGCGTGCGGCGGTGCGCCTCGGTCACGCGGGTGAGTTCGGCGCGCAGCACCGCGATCTCGGTCGTGTCGATGCCGATGCCGGCGCTGCCGCGCTCGGTCGGCACGCTGCGGATATCGAATGCGCGGCGCCGTCCGGCCACTACCGTATGCACGCGGCCCGTGTAACATTCATTGGCGGCGCAAGCGCGTGCCAGTTCCTCCCGCGCGGGGCGGTCAAGCAATTCCAATCCGCGCGCTACCGCGTCGGCGGGGTTTTTGGCCTCCACAGCCCGGGCATAGGCGTGATTGACGAAACTGAGCGCGCCGTGTTCGTCACGCGCCCAGATTGGCGAAGGCAGCGCCTCCACCAGCGTGCGCAGTGAATCCGCTTCACCGAGGAGTTTGGCATATTGGATCGAAAGCGAGGTCAAATCGCGCCGCACGCCGCCGACGTCGCGCAGCCGCAGCACGGCGCGGCCGCCGATGGCGCGGCCTTCGGCTTCCATCGGCCGCCCTGACAGGGTGGTGAGCGCGGTAGAGAAGCTCGCGCCCTCGTTACGCAGCGCTTCCACCAGCCGCTCCATGGTGCGCGCCTGCGCCGGCTCCAGCCATGTGCCGAAGGCCAGCACGCGATGCGGTGCTGAAACGGGCGTGACCATTGAGGTGTCGCCGAAGATCTCCGGCTTGTCGCCGCCCGCGGTCCAGGCAACGATCATCTGCGGCTCGGCCAGCAGCAAGGCATGCGCGCGGTCGACATCCGCCTTCAGCGCGATGATCTCCTCGCGGGCGGCGATTTCGGATTGGGCTGCGCGGGCGCGCGCGCGTACCAGCATCACCGCGGTCACCACCGCGAAGAACAGGATGCCGAAAGTCAGGGCCAGGCCCGCGATGTCGGGCCGATTGAGGCCGGTGAAGCCGGCGATTGTGGAATCGATCGGCGGAAGATCGAGAAGCTGGGCGTGGGCGGGACCGGCATAAAGAAAAACCGTAGCGACGACTGAGGGGAATCCGCCTCGCCGCGGATGAGCTTGTAAGCTCCCGCCCGTCGCCCGGATCGCATCCGGCATGTCGCCCAGTCCCCACCCTTTGTCCCGGCGCGCCGCGGTGATCCAGCGTCGGGCGCGCGGCCTCCGCCGGGCCGCGAATCGTCTGACTTTAACCCCAAGGGGAATCGTGCCGAAAGAGTCCAGACCGTGAACGGCGTTTCTCCTCATCCTGAGGGGGCGCGAAAGCGCCCGTCTCGAAGGATGAGGCCCGTGTCCCATGGTTCGAGACGCGTCGCATCGCAGCCAAGTGTACGCAGGCGGCGCCTGCTACGGCGACGCTCCTCACCATGGGGTCCGTTTTCGAGCTACAGCCCTTCGAACAATGCGGTCGATAGATACCGTTCGGCGAAGGACGGAATGATCACCACGATATTCTTGCCCGCCATTTCGGGCCGCTGCCCGATCTGCAGCGCCGCCGCCACTGCGGCGCCGGAAGAAATGCCGCCGGGGACGCCGTCATGCTTGGCGAGCGCGCGGGCGGTGTCGAAGGCATCCTGATTGCTGACGGCGATTACCTCGTCGATGACCGAGCGGTCGAGGATCTCGGGAATGAAGCCTGCGCCAATGCCCTGGATCTTGTGCGGCGCGGGCGGCTTGCCGGAGAGCACGGCGCTGTCTTCAGGCTCCACCGCCACGACCTGCAAGGATTTCTTGCGTGGCTTGAGCACCTGGCCGACGCCGGTGATGGTGCCGCCGGTGCCGACGCCGGAGACAAAGACGTCGACCGCGCCCTGGGTATCGTTCCAGATTTCCTCGGCGGTGGTGCGGCGATGGATTTCCGGATTGGCCGGGTTGCTGAATTGCTGGGGCATCACCGCATTGTTGTCCGCGCCCAGCATTTCCTCGGCCCGCGTGATGGCGCCGCGCATGCCTTTCGCGGCCGGCGTGAGCTCCAGCTGCGCGCCGAGCAAGAGCAGCATCTTGCGCCGCTCCAACGACATGGAATCCGGCATCACCAAAATAAGCTTGTAGCCGCGCGCCGCGGCGACGAAAGCGAGCGCAATGCCGGTATTGCCCGAGGTCGGCTCGATGATGACCGTGTCAGGGCCGATCGCGCCTTTGGCTTCCATTGCGTCGATCATGGCCACGCCGATGCGATCCTTCACGCTGCCGATCGGATTGAAGAATTCCAGCTTGGCGAGAATGGTGGCCTTGACACCGTGCATCTGCGGCAAGTGATCGAGCCGCACCAGCGGCGTATCGCCGATGGTGTCGGTAATCGAGCCGTAGATCCGGCCGCGGCCCGGGCGCTGCGCCATGCTGTCCTCCTCGACGATGTCCGCCGCGTCTTATCGCGTTAATGCGCCGCGGTCGATCCTAACTCTCAGCGGGCCCCGGTCGAGCCGAAGCCGCCGCCCCCGCGCCTGGTGCCTGCAAGTTCCTGGCTTTCCGACAGCGTCGCGCGCAGCACCGGTGCGATCACCAATTGTGCGATGCGCGCTCCGCGATGCACCACATAAGGCGCTTCGCCGAGATTGATCAGGATGACCTGGATCTCGCCGCGGTAGTCGGCGTCGACGGTGCCGGGCGTATTGAGCACCGTGATGCCGTGGCGCGCCGCCAGCCCGGAGCGGGGACGCACCTGCGCCTCGCTGCCCGCGGGCAGTGCAATCGCGATTCCGGTCGGCACCAAAGCGCGCTGCCCGGGCTGGATGGTCAGGTCGGCGGTGACCGCCGCAAGCAGATCGAGCCCGGCCGCCTGCGCGCTGTGATAGTCCGGCAGCGGCAGGTCGGCGCCGTGCGGCAACCGGATCACCTTCACGTCGACGGTATTCATTTGGATTTTTCCAGCGCGGAGATAATGCGGGCGATCAGGTTCTTGGCCACCTGATCCTTACTTTGCGGCGGCCGGATTCTACACCGGAAGCGGTGACGAGATGCACGGTATTGCGGTCGCCGCCGAAGACGCCGGTCTCCGGCGAGACGTCATTGGCCAGGATCCAGTCGCAGCCTTTGGCGGCGAGTTTTTCTTTCGCATGCGGGATGACCTGATCGGTCTCCGCCGCAAAGCCGATGACGAGCGCAGGCCGCTGGCTGGTGCGCTTCGCCACGGTGGCGAGGATGTCGGGATTTTCCGTCAGTTCGAGCGGCGGCGCCTTGCCGCCGGATTTCTTGATCTTCGCCTCCTGCATCTGCGCCACGCGCCAGTCGGCGACCGCGGCGGCGAAGATCGCGACGTCCGCGGGCAGTGCCTTTTCCACCGCCGCCAGCATCTGCTGCGCGGTTTCCACTGTCACGACGCGCATACCGGCAGGATCGGGCAGCGCCACCGGCCCGCTCACTAGCACCACGTCGGCGCCTGCGGCGGCGGCGGCGGCAGCGATCGCATGGCCCTGCTTGCCGGAGGAGCGGTTGCCGATATAGCGCACCGGGTCGATCGGCTCATGCGTCGGGCCGGAGGTGACGACCACGCGCTTGCCGGTCAGCGGGCGCGCTTGCTTTGGCTTTGCCAGCAGGCCCTCGATGGCGGCGACGATCTCCAGCGGTTCGGCCATGCGCCCGACGCCGTGCTCGCCGCGCTCGGCCATCTCGCCTTCATTTGGACCGACCAAGATAACGCCGTCGGCGGCCAGCTGTGCGATATTGCGCGCCGTCGCCGGATTGCTCCACATGCGCGGATTCATCGCCGGCGCCAGCAGGATTTTCTTGTCGGTGGCGAGCAGCACGGCAGTGGCGAGATCATCGGCATGCCCGCCCGCGAGCTTCGCCATCAGGTCGGCCGTTGCGGGAGCGACCACGATCAGATCCGCTTCCCGCGATAAGCGAATATGTCCCACATCGAATTCGCTTTCGGGATCGAACAGATCGGTGAAAATTTTGTCGCCCGAGATCGCCCCCGCCGATAACGGCGTGATGAATTTCTGCGCGGCCGCGGTCATCACCACGCGCACGGCCACGCCGCGTTCGCGCAGGCGGCGGATCAGGTCGAGCGATTTGTAGGCGGCGATGCCGCCGCCGATGATGAGCAGGATTTTTCGCGGCGCGCGCCCGGGTTTCTGCGGTTCGCTTGTATCCGGCTTGATGGGGAAGACGTCTGCGTCGGAAGCCGCGCTGCGCAAAATGGTGCGGACCTCGTCCTCGACCGAGCGGCCGTTGCGGGCGGCGCGCAGGCGCAGTTGCTGCTTCAGGGCCTCGTCAAGCTGGCGGACAGTAAGGCTGGCCATGGGCCATTATAGTGATTGCAATGAAATCAATGCAATCATTTTTCTAGTGCCAAATACCCTAAAAGGCTCGAAAAATCACCCAGGCCAGCAAAAGTGCAATCACCCAGATGCCGACGGTCGCCCAGCGGTTGCGCCGGGCTTCCGCCTTGCCGATGGCGGCGACGGTTTCCGGCGCCAGCTTCAGCCCGTCGCGGGTGGCGTCGTCGAGCTGGTCGAGCACGTAGCCCGCGCGCGTGAGCAGGCCGGGCACATTGCCGATGAAGCGGCCGATCTCGGAAGCGCCTTCCGCGGCACCTTCGATCTTGCCTGCAGGACCGAGATGGCGCTCGATCCATTCGCGCACCACCGGCTCGGCGGTCGTCCACATGTCGAGCTTGGGATCGAGGGAACGGCCGACTCCCTCCACCACCACCATGGTCTTCTGCAACAGCAGCAGCTCTGGCCGCGTGCGCATGTCGAACAACCCGGTGACCTCGAACAGCAGCGTCAGCAGCTTCGCCATCGAAATGTCTTCGGCGGTGCGGTTATGGATCGGCTCGCCGATGGCGCGGATCGCCTGGGCGAAATCCTCCACCGAATGATGCCGCGGCACATAGCCCGCTTCGAAATGCACTTCCGCCGTGCGGTAATAGTCCCGCGTGATGAAGCCGTAGAGGATTTCCGCCAGGAACCGCCGCTCTTTCGGCCCGAGCCGGCCCATGATGCCGAAGTCCACCGCTACCAATTCCCCGGCGTCATCGACGAAGAGATTTCCGGGATGCATATCGGCATGGAAGAAACCGTCGCGTAGCGCATGGCGCAGGAAAGTCTGGATCACCGCGCGGCCGAGCTGCGGCAGGTCGAAGCCTTTTGCCAGCAGCTTGGCGTGATCGTTGAGCGGCGTGGCGTCGATCCATTCCAGCGTCAGCACCTCGCGCGCGGTGCGGTCCCAGTCCACGCTGGGCACACGGAAATCCGCATCGTCCTTGGTGTTCTCGGCCAGCTCCGACAGCGCGGCGGCCTCCAGCCGCAGATCCATTTCCAGCCGCACGGAGCGGGCGAGGGTGTCCACCACTTCGATCAGCCGCAGGCGCTGCGCTTCGGTTGAAAAACTCTCGGCCTTGCGCGCAGCGAAATAAAAGGAATCAAGATCGGCCTTGAAGCGCCGCTCGATACCGGGGCGCAGCACTTTCACCGCCACCGCGCGGCGGCCTTTCTCTTTCCGCTCATTCCCGCGCAAGCGGGAATCCAGGGCGGTTGAACTCAAGTCCGAGTGGGATGCCCCTGGGTCCACGCTTTCGCGGGGACGAGCGGGTGGTGTGGTCTCGTCCGCCACCTCGGCGCGATGCACCTGCGCGATGGATGCGGCCGCCACCGGCGGGCCGAAGCTGGCGAAGACCGCGTGCAGCGGCTTGTCGAAAGCGGCGGCGATGGCCGCCTCCGCCTCGGCCTGGGAAAACGGCGCCATGCGGTCCTGCAGGCTTTCCAATTCGCGCGCCAGCTTGGGGCCGACGACGTCCGGCCGGGTCGCCAGGAATTGTCCGAGCTTGACATAGGTCGGGCCGAGCTCGGTCAGCGCCGCAGCCAGGCGGCCTTCGCCGCTCGCGGTCTTCGGCCGCTCGATCAGCCGCGCGATGCGCAGGCCGGCACGCCCCGGCAACGGCAGCATGACCGGATCGACCAGCGCGAATACGCCTTCGCGCGCGAAAACAAAACCCGCATGGGCGAGGCGGGCGAGATGGCCGATGGAGGAGATCACAACGGTTGCTCGGCGCTTGTTTGCTCCCTCCCCCCTTGCGGGGGAGGGCTGGGGAGGGGGGTCGAAACGCGTGGGAACATTTGTGATTTACCCCCCACCCGATCAATGCCGGCGAGCCGGCATTGATCGACCTCCCCCGCAAGGGGGGAGGTAAGTCCAACTGCTGCCGTGCTTGATCTCATGAAAAGGAAAAAAATCACAACCGCCAGCCGGAATGCAATGCGACGATGCCGCCGGTCATGATCTGGAAGGAGGCGCGGCGGAAGCCGGCGGTCTCGATCATCTGCGCAAAAATTTTCGGCTTGGGAAAGCGGCGGATGGATTCGACCAGGTAGCGATAAGCCTCGGCGTCGCCGGTCACCGCGCGCCCCATCGCCGGGATCACGTTGAAGGAATAAAGATCATAGAGCTTGTCGAGCCCGGGCACGTCCACGCTGGAAAATTCCAGGCAGGCAAAGCGCCCGCCGATCTTCAGCACCCGGTGCGCTTCGTTCAGCGCCTTCTCGATGCGCGGTACATTGCGGATGCCGAAGGCGATCGTGACGGCATCGAAGCTGCGGTCGTCAAACGGCAGCGCCTCGGCATTGCCCTCGACGAAGATCACCCGGTCGCTACGGCCGGAGGCGGCGGCGCGCTCGCGTCCGGCCTTGAGCATCTCGGCATTGATGTCCATCACCGTCGCGCGCGTCTCGGCGCCGCCGGCATCGACCACGCGGAAGGCGATGTCGCCGGTGCCGCCCGCCACATCCAGCAAGGCGAAAGGCCGGTCGGTGGTTTTTTTGTCAAGACGGCCGGGACGGCCTTTTGGCGGCGGATTGATCAGCGTGACCAGCGCATCCTTCCAGGCGCGGTGCAGCCCTGCGGACATCAGGTCGTTCATCAGGTCATAGCGGCTTGCCACCGAGGCAAAGACGCCGTCCACCAGCCCCTGTTTGTCGGCCAGCGGCACATCCCTGAAGCCGAAATGGCTATGGTCGTCACGCGTGCGCATGGGCGTTTTGTCCTTTTCCGTAAGGACCATAGCGCGGAAAAATGGTAGGCGCTATCTAGGCTTGCTTCCCTCTCCCCTTGCGGCTCGCCTCACTTCGTTCGGCGATCCACCCTCTCCCGCAAGGGGAGAGGGAAAAAGAGTAAATCATGCCCGAACTTCCCGAAGTCGAAACCGTCCGCCGCGGCCTTGAGCCGGTGATGGACGGCGCGCGGATTTCCAGGCTGGAGGCGCGGCGGCAGGATCTGCGCTGGCCGCTGCCGCAGGATTTCGCCGGCCATCTCGAAGGCAAGACGGTGAGCGGGCTCGGCCGGCGCGGCAAATATCTGCTGCTCGATCTGTCCTCCGGCGACGTGCTGATGATGCATCTCGGCATGTCCGGCTCCTTCCATGTGTTCCAGGGCGGCAAGACCAAAGACACCGCGCGTTATCACCACGAACGGGCCAAGCATGTCGCGCATGACCATGTGGTGTTTCACATGTCGAACGGCGCCATCGTGACGTTCAACGATCCGCGCCGCTTCGGTTTCATGAAACTGACGCCGCGCGACGAGCTTGATCAGCATCCGCTGATGAAGGCGATGGGGCCGGAGCCGCTCGGCAATGAATTCGACGCAACGATGCTGGCGCGCGCCTGCAAGGGCAAGAAGACATCGTTGAAGGCCGCGCTCAGCGACCAGAAAGTCGTAGCCGGCCTTGGCAATATCTATGTCTGCGAGGCGCTGCATCGGGCGCGCCTGTCGCCCAGACGCATCGCCTCGACCATCGCGAGCAAAACGGGTGCGCCGAACGAACGGGCGGAAAAGCTGGTGGAGGCGATCAAGGCGGTGCTGAAGGATGCGATCGAAGCCGGCGGCTCCTCGCTGCGCGATCACAAGCGCACCGACGGCGAGCTCGGTGCCTTCCAGCATAATTTCCGGGTCTATGACCGTGAGGGAAAACCCTGCGTCACCCGCGGTTGCAAAGGCACAGTGAAGCGGATCGTGCAGGCTGGGCGCTCCACTTTTTACTGCCCGACGTGTCAGAAGTAGTATCCCGGGCGGCTTGACTCTCCCGCCGGTTCCAGCTAGAGCGAACGTTCATTCACTATTGCTGCGACGCACAAGCCATAGGCTTTGCGATCTTGCGACCAGCTTGCCGGGGGAAATATGCCGCGCGTCAGTACCGCCTTCAAGGAAGATCGCCGGGCCGAAATTCTGGAGGCCGCCCGGCGCTGCGTCGCGCGCTCCGGCTTTCATCAGGCCTCGATGCAGGACATCTGCGCCGAAGCCGGGATGAGCCCGGGCAATCTCTACCGCTACTTCCCCTCCAAGGAAGCGATCATCGCCGGCATCGCCGAACGCGACCGCGCCGAAGTCGGCGCTCAGCTCGGTGCCGCGCAGTTCACCGAGGATTTCTTCGCTACCTTCGCCGCGCTGGCGCGGCATCATCTCGTCGATCGCCCCGCCGATGACGTCGGCCTCTGCATCGAAATGGTCTCGGAAAGCCGGAGAAACCCCGCGATCGCCAAGATCATGCAGGATTTCGACGCCGACGTGCGAATGCGGCTGATCGCCATGCTGCGCGCCGCTGCCGAACGCGGCGACATCCGCGCCGACGTGGATTTCGAAGGCGTCGTGACCATGCTGATGGTGATGACCGATGGCGTCTGGTGGCGCCGCGCGGTCGACCCGTCCTTCGATGCCGAAGCGGTCCTTCCGATCTTCATGGATCTCACGCGACACATGCTGCTGGGCGGCGCCGCGGCCGGGAACAAGGAGGCTCAGTCATGAAAATGAATTTGAGCCGCACCGCCGCCGTCGGGCTGGTTCTCGCCGCCGGGCTTTGGATCGGGTCGGGCTATCTGCTTCCGCATGAGACGCCGGACAGCCAGGCTGCCATCCGCGCGCAAGAGCAAGCGCAGAAGCTTTTCCGTGTCGCGGTCATGGACACGAGAAGCGAGCCGCACAGCCGCAAACTCATTCTCTCCGGCCGCACTGAAGCCGACCGCAAAGTCATGGCGGTTGCGCGCACCGCCGGCATGTTGACCGAGCTGCGGGTGCGGCGCGGACAGTTCGTGCAGAAGGGTGAGATCATCGCGGTGCTTTCCGACGAGGCGCGCGAGGCGCAGGTCGCTCAGGCGCGCGCACTGGTCGCGCAGCGCAAGGCGGAATTGGAAGCGCGCCGCAAATTGGTCGAAACCGGCACTTTGCCCAAGCTCGAACTCGGCAATCTCGAATCGCAGGCGAGGGCGGCGGAAGCCGCGCTCTCCGCCGCGGACGCCGAGCGCGACCGCAGCATCGTGCGCGCACCATGGGACGGGGTCGTAACCGACGTTCCCGCCGAAATCGGCGCCTCGGCTTTTTCCATGGCCGGCAAAGAGATCGCGCAGATCATCGCGCTCGATCCGATGTTGGCCGTGGTCGAGGCCGCTGAGCGCAATCTCGGCGGCATCAAGGTCGGCGCGCCGGCCGAGATCCGCCTCGTGACGGGTCAGAAAGTGTCCGGACGGGTGCGCTTCGTCTCGAAATCCGCGGCAGCGGCGACTCGTACCTATCGGGTCGAGGTCGAGATAGCGAATGCCGACGGCGCCATCCCGGATGGCATCACGGCGGAGGTGGCGCTGCGCATGGAGCCGCAGACCGCGACGCGCGTGCCGCGTTCCGCGCTCACTTTCTCCTCGAGCGGCGCGCTCGGCGTGCGCGCCGTGGATGCGGACGACACCGTGCAATTCATTCCCGTTTCGGTCATCGAGGACGATCAGGCCGACATGTGGGTCACCGGCATCGACAGTGGCGCGCGCGTCATCGTTCAGGGCCAGGATTTCGTGCGCGAAGGCCAGAAGGTCTCGCCGGTGCCGGCGAGCGCGCCTGCCGGCAACAAAGTCTCGCAAGCGCAGTGATCTGACATGTCGAAACTCATCGATTACGCGATCAGCCACGCGCGTCTGACGATCGCTCTGCTGCTGTTCCTGCTGCTCGCCGGCTTCGTCGCCTATGTGACGATCCCGAAAGAGGCGGAGCCGGACGTCAGGATCCCGATCATCTATGTGCAGCTGGCGCAGCGCGGCATCAGCCCGGAGGACGCCGAGCGGCTGTTGCTGCGGCCGGTCGAGACGCAACTGAAATCGGTCGCCAATGTCAAGGAAATGCGCTCGACCGCCTTCGAAGGGGGCGGCTATGTGCTGCTCGAATTCGAAGCCGGCTTCGATTCGAAGTCCGCGCTCGCGGACGTCCGCGCCAAAGTCGACGATTCCAAGAGCGACCTGCCGAGGGACGTGGACGAGCCGATCGTCCAGGAGGTGAATCTTTCACTCTACCCGGTACTGGTGGTCGCGCTCTCGGGCGACATGCCGGAGCGGAGTCTGCTTCGCATCGCGCGGGCGGCCAAGAATGCGCTCGAGCAGGTGCCGGGCGTGCTCTCGGCGGAACTGCGCGGCGCGCGCGACGAGGTGGTGGAAATCATCGCCGAGCCGATGCTGATGAAAAGCTATGGCGTGTCGCTCGATCAGCTGACCGCCGTGGCGCAGGCCTCCAACAGCCTGGTGGCCGCCGGCGCTCTGGAAGGCGCAACCGGCCGCTTCGCCGTCAAGGTCCCGGCGCTGATCGAAAAGCCGCAGGACGTGCTGCAAATCCCGGTCGTTTCCTCGCCGGGTGCAACGGTGACGCTGGGCGACATCTCGCAAGTGCGGCCGACCTTCAAGGACGCGACCACCGTCACGCGGGTGAACGGCCGGCCGGCCATGACAATCGAAATTTCCAAACGCACCGGCGCCAACCTGATCCAAACGGTCGACGGCGTGAAATACGTGGTCGAAAGGCTGAAGCAAACCTGGCCGGGCGCGGTGCAGGTGTCCTTCACCCAGGACAAGTCCAAGGTCATCAGGCAGATGCTCAGCGACCTGCAGAACTCGGTTGCGACCGGAGTTCTGTTGGTGGCTGTGATCATCCTGTTCGCGCTCGGCTCGCGCGCCTCGCTCTTCATCGGCATCGCCATTCCGGCATCGTTCCTTGCCGGCGTGCTGGGGCTGCAAATAGCCGGGCTGACCGTCAACATCGTCGTGCTGTTCTCGCTCATTCTCGCCGTCGGCATGCTGGTGGACGACGCCATCATTGTTTCCGAATTCGCGGAACGCCGGATGTCGGAAGGCATGCCGCCGCAGCAGGCTTATTCGCTTGCCGCTAAGCGCATGTCCGGCCCGGTGATCGCGGCAACCGCCACCCGCGTCGCCGCCTTCTCGCCGCTCTTGTTCTGGCCGGGTGTGGTCGGCGAGTTCATGAAATACCTGCCGATCACGCTGATCGCGACGCTGTCGGCCTCGCTCGCGGTGGCGCTGTTCTTCACGCCGACGCTCGGCTCCTTGCTCGGCAAGGCCCATCCGATCCCGCAGGACGAACGCATGCGGGATGCCGGCTTCTATATGCGGACGGTGAAATTCGCGTTGCTGCATCCCGGCACGACTCTCGCCCTGGTGGCCTTCCTCCTGATCGCGGTGCCGGTGGCTTACGGCAAGCTCGGCAAGGGCGTGGAATTTTTCCCCGACGTCGAGCCGGATTACGGCCAGGTGGTCGTGCACGGCCGCGGCAATCTCTCGATCGAGGAGAAGGACCGCCTGGTGCGCGCGGTAGAAGAGCGCGTGCTGAAGATGCCGGGCCTTGCCACCGTCTATACCCGCACCGGCGAGCAGCCGCGCGGCATGGATGCCATCAGCGAAGACACCATCGGCATCATCCAGTTCGAGTTCTCCGACTGGAAAACGCGCGACAAGGCGCATTTCATCATGGACCGCATCCGCGATGCCACGAGCGATCTGCCGGGCATCCTGGTGGAAGTCACCTCGCCGAATGCCGGCCCGCCGACCGGCAAGCCGGTCCAGGTGCAGCTTTCGGCGCTCGATCCCGCCGCTTTGCCAAACGCGGCGCGCAAGGTCGCCGACATGCTGGCCAAGCGCGCCGATATCCGCGATCTCGACGACGGCCAGCAGCTGCCCGGCATCGACTGGAAGCTGGTGGTGGACAAGGCGGAGGCGGCGAAATACGGCGCCAGCGTCAACACCGTCGGCACCGCCGTGCAGCTTGTCACCAACGGCGTGAAAGTGACGGAATACCGGCCGGCGGACAGCGACAAGTCGGTCGATATCATCGTCCGCTTCCCGCAGGACCGGCGCAATCTCGACGAGATCGACGCGCTGCGCGTGCAGATGCCGTCGGGCAATGTGCCGCTGGGCAATTTCGTCGAGCGCATGCCGGTGCCGCGCGTCGGCTATATCAACCGCGTCGCCAGCAACCGGGTGATGAACGTGCAGGCCAACGTGCCGGAAGGCGTGCAGAGCGCGAAGGTTCAGCAGGCGGTCGCCGCCGAGCTTGCGCAGATGGATCTCGGCCCTGGCGTGACCTGGAAGCTCAAGGGCGAGGACGAAGAACGCGAAAAGGCCAGCGCCTTTTTGCTGAAAGCCTTCGGCACCGCGATCTTTCTGATCTTTGCGATCCTTTTGGCGCAGTTCAACAAGCTCACGTCGGTCTTCATGGTGCTGTCGGCGGTGCTGCTCTCCACCATCGGCGTCTTCCTCGGGCTGATGGTCATGGGCCAGGCCTTCGGCGTGGTGATGACCGGGATCGGCGTCATCGCCAATGCCGGCGTGATCGTGAACAACAATATCGTGCTGATCGATACCTATGACCGCTTGCGGCGCGAAGGCCAGGCCGCCTATAAGGCGATCCTGGAAACCTGCCGCGAGCGTGCGCGGCCGGTGGTGCTCACTGCGGTCACCGCCATTCTCGGCGTGCTGCCGATTGCCTTCGGCATGAATATCGAGTTCCTGACGCGCGAGGTGACGGTGGGCGCGCCATCGACCCAATGGTGGATCAATCTTTCAACGGCGATCGTCTTCGGTCTCGGCTTTGCGACGCTGCTGACCCTGATCGTCACCCCCACCGCGCTGATGGCCATCGCCAATCTTGCCGAGAAGCGCGCCGTGTGGCTCGCGGCTTTCAGGCGCCGGGCGGACGTTCTGCGGCCGGCGCTTTCGGCAAAGCTGTGGCCTTCGAAAACTCGGTGATCAGCCGCGCCCCGCGGCTGAACGTGATGAAATCCCAGAACCAGGTGAAGGCGACGATGAGTTGGTTCTTCAGGCCGATCAGGAAATAGATGTGCGCCACGCCCCAGAACAGCCAGCCGATGAAGCCCTTCAGCTTGAAGCCGTGCCAGTTCAGGATCGCGGCCCGCCGGCCGATGGTGGCGAGATCGCCCATATGACGGTAGCGGAACGGCTCGGTTGATTTCCCGGCGATACGCGCGGCGATGAGCTTGCCGGCATAGCGGCCCATCTGCTTGGCGGCGGGCGCGATGCCCGGCACCGGATGGCCTTCACCGTCCAGCACGGCCGCGGTGTCGCCGACCACGAAAATTTCCGGGTGGCCGGGCAACGACAGATCCTTTTCGACCGTTACACGGCCGGCGCGATCGTGGGCCGCGTTGAGCCAGGTTGCGGCGTGCGAGGCCACCACGCCGGCGGCCCAGACGATGGTACGCGCGTCGATGCGGCCTTCTTTCAGATCCACGCCGCCCGCGTCGCATTTGGTCACGAGCGTTCCGGTCATCACCTCGACGCCCATGCGCGTGAGTGCTTGTTTGGCATAATCGGAAAGGTCGTCCGGCATCGCCGGCAGAATGCGCGGCCCGGCCTCGATCAGGATGATGCGCGCGGTCGAAGGATCGATACGGCGGAAATCCTTCACCAGCGTATGGCGCGCAATCTCCGCGATGGCGCCCGCCATCTCGACGCCGGTGGCGCCGCCGCCGACGATGACGAAAGTCAGCAGCCGCCGCCGCTCCGCGGCATCCTTGGCCACTTCCGCTTGCTCGAAGGCGATCAGCAGTTCGCGCCGGATATAGAGCGCATCCTCGATGCGCTTGAGCCCCGGCGCGACGGGGGCCCATTCGTCATGTCCGAAATAGGAGTGCGTCGCCCCGGTAGCGAGGATCAGATAATCGAAGTCGAGCGCGCCGGAAGCCGTCACTACGCGCCTGGCCGCGACATCGACGCCCGTGACCTCGGCCATCAGCACGGTGGCGTTGCCTTGCCGGCGCAGGATGTGGCGGATCGGCCAGGCCACTTCGGCGGGCGACAGCGCGGCGGTCGCCACCTGATACAGCAGCGGCTGGAAACAATGGTGGTTCTGCCGGTCGAGCACGGTGATATCGACCGGCGCGCGGCGCAGCGCCTTGGCCGCTTCCAGCCCGCCAAACCCGGCGCCGACGATGATTACCTGCGGACGCTGCTGCGTCATGGGCCCGTCTCCCTTGCCCGCATCATAGACACCGGGCGCGAGCCCGGAAGCCGCACTTTGGTCGCCTTGCCAAGGCCGTCCGGGGGCTTTAGCAATCCGTCAACTCGTCATCGCGGGGCTCGACCCGGCGATCCATCCTTCCCGCAATAGATGGATGCGCGGGTCAAGCCCGCCCATGACGAATGTTGGTTTCGGTTTCGTAAGGATAGATCATGGCGACCCACAAGCTCCTGCTCCTGGCCGGCGACGGCATCGGCCCCGAAGTGATGGCGGAGGTCAAACGCCTCATCGGCTTCATGCACAAACAGGGCATCGCCCATTTCGAGATCGAGGAAGATCTCGTCGGCGGCTGCGCCTACGACGAGCAACAGGTCGCCATCACCGACGAGACCATGGCCAAGGCGCAGGCGGCCGACGCGGTGATCTTCGGTGCGGTCGGCGGGCCGAAATGGGACAAGGTGCCCTATGACGTGCGCCCGGAAGCCGGGCTCCTTCGCCTGCGCAAGGATCTCGCGCTGTTCGCCAATATCCGCCCCGCGGTGGTCTATCCGGCGCTGGCGGATGCTTCCAGCCTGAAGCGCGAACTGGTCGAAGGGCTCGACATCGTCATCCTGCGCGAGCTCACCGGCGGCGTCTATTTCGGCGAGCCGAAGACCATCACCGATCTCGGCAACGGCCAGAAGCGCGCGGTCGATACCCAGGTCTACGACACCTACGAGATCGAGCGCATTTCGCGCGTGGCTTTCGAGCTGGCGCGCAAGCGGCGCAATAAAGTCACCTCGATGGAGAAGCGCAACGTGATGAAGACCGGCGTGCTCTGGCACGAGGTGGTCATGCAGGTGCACGAGCGCGAATACAAGGACGTCGAGCTCGAACATCAACTGGCCGATGCCGGCGGCATGCAGCTCGTGCGCAATCCGAAACAGTTCGACGTCATCGTCACCGACAATCTGTTCGGCGACATGCTCTCGGACGTCGCCGCCATGCTCACCGGCTCGCTCGGCATGCTGGCCTCCGCTTCGCTCGGTGAGGTCGATCCGAAGACCAAAAAGCGCAAGGCCATGTACGAGCCGGTGCACGGCTCGGCGCCCGACATCGCGGGCAAGGGCGTGGCCAATCCGATCGCCATGCTCGCATCGTTCGGGATGGCGCTGCGCTATTCCTTCAACATGATCAGGGAAGCCGATCTGCTCGATCAGGCGATTGCCGCGACGCTGGCCAAGGGCCTGCGCACGGCGGATATCCGCTCGTCCGGCGGCAAAGTGGCCAGCACGAGCGAAATGGGCGAGGCTGTCGTCGGGGAATTCGCGAAACAGGCGGGGTAAAGGCGGCTACGTTCAGCGGAGGACGGCGTCGCGCACGCGTTTCGCCAGTTCGATATTCACAAGCCTCTGTATCGCCGCGCGAAGGTCGGGCTTCGCGTTCAGCAAGCCGCGCAAGTTGGCGATCGGCCATTTCACATAGCGGCCAGCGGTCAAGAATGCCGCATCGACCGACGAAGGCTCTTCGGTGAAGGCCAGGGCAAGACCGATGCTTTGTCCGGGCTGCAACCGGCCGATCACCGTCTCTCCCCTGCGGAATTCCAGGTCGCCGGATATCGCAATACAGACGGCGTCGGTCCGCTCGCCGGTTGTCAGCAGCCCCTCGCCCGGTTCGGCATCCTTCCACTCGCCGACCATGAGCAGCGAAATGAAATCGCGCGGGCGAATGGATTGAAAGGACATGTCATAGAGCGCCTGCTCCTCCGCGTTGAGCCGGACCGGCCGGCGCTCCCGATAAATCAATGCGATCTGGTAGAGGTTGATTGCCGCGAACACGCCGCCCCAGACAATGGGCGGCCAAAGGACGGTCGGCTGGGCGAGGTAATACGGCATCACGATGAACGCTGCGCCTACCGCAAACCAGCGCAGCCAAAGGATGTCGCGCACCGAATACGAAATCAGCAGCATGAAGTTCGACAGGTGAACGAGATAGTCGGCATACGGAATCTGCACGGTCTTTCTCTTTCCACGGCTTGCAAATAAAACGGCGAGTTACCCACCTAAAGACAAAAATGGCCGGACTGATGTCCGGCCATTGTTCAGACGACGGCGTCCGGTTCACTCGAAGGGATAAGGATTGTCCTTGCCCATCAGATCGGTAGATCGGGGAAGCGGGAAGCGCTCGCCGCCGAGCATGGTGTTCTCGATCACGTTGAAGGCCGTGCCGCCGTAGGGAAAGACATAATCGGTGTAGCGCTGCGAGCGCGGAAGCACCTCGGTGCCGCCGTCGAGGAAGGAGCGCCGCTGGATCACGATTCTTGTGCGCAGGCGGCCGTCTTCACCGCGTTCCGTGTAGCGGGTGCCGTCGGTGGCAACCACACGCTGCCTGGTCTGTGCATCCGCGGGCGCGGCAGCGAGGCCGAATATCACAAGCCCGAAGCAAAGGGCGGCGGTTGATTTCAAATGCATGGCTTCCTCGTCGGACCAATGGGAATTTCAAATCACTATGACAACGCAGTCTAGCCGCCTTTGGTTCAGGGCAACAACCCGGGCAGGCAAGATTTAAAACGGGTCAGCGCGAGGCCACCCGGCCGCGTTTTGCCTCCGGCGGGGGTGCGGCAGGTCCGAGCTTGGGCGTCGGGGTCGTTAAATGGCTGCGTTGCCCGCAGAAATTGCGCCTCAATTCGGCGCGGGCAAATAATTCCCACAGGTTCGGCTCGCTTCCCGCCGCCAGCAGCACAAGGCGGTCGAGCGCGCAGGCGGTGAGGTCGCGTTCGACCGGGGCGGAGCCGCTGACGCAATGCCAGCCCAGGATCTGCAACGTCTGGTTCTCGTAGGCGCGCACGAAGCCCAGGCATTGGCGTTCGGGTCCGACGGAAAATTCCACCAGCGACATGGCGCCGAATTTGGTTTCCATCTCGCCCGCCGGCCTGATCGAACCGGCATCGCTTCCCTCAAGCAGCCTGCCGAATTCACGCTCGATGGCGTCGAAGCCGGTAAATTCGGCGCCGGCCCGGTAGATTTCGACCATCAAATGCGGCGCCGCGCCTTCCAGCGCGCCCCAGCTCAGAATGTCCTGGCGCCCACCGCCGGAAGCGTGCCGCCGCAGGGCATAGTCGTGGCCGCTCTCGGCCAGCCCGGGCAGCGGCAGGGAAAAGGCGGGGAAGGGCCTTGCCACGGACAGCCATTCCACCGCCGGCGCGGGATCGCTTGCCACGGTTATCGGGGTGGAGCGGACGAAATAGACCGCGGTGGCTGTCAGCCCGGCCAGCGCGCCGATGTAGGTGAGCAGGCGCAGGAAAGTGGTGCGGGCATCCGGGCGCAGCAGGGCGCGGACGGCGGCCTTATGCGAGCGGGCCGCGCTCGGCTTTAAGGCCAAAGCCGGCGATTTCAGCCTATTGAGCGCAAACGCGGGCAGCGGCGCCAGGATCTGCGCGCGCGCCCGCTCGCAGAGGCCCGGCACGCGGGCCCAATAGTCCCGCAGGGACTTTTCGGCGGCTTGCAGGAGCGGCCTGACGATCGGCTGGGGGGCTCCGGCTGCGCGGGCGCGGGCGTCACGCGCCGGACGCCAAAGCTTTTGGCGGGCGCCTGCGCCATTCTTCCCACCGCCATGTCCGTGATAGACATACAAACTCCGGTCGCGCTGCCAGCGTGCCCGGTCGACAGGCGGGTCAATTGCGGCGTTGTCTTTGCAGCCTTTCTCGCTTAGAAGCGCTTCCTCTCCGGTTACCGCCGATGGCGCGGGCCGGGGGATTTTCGCCGGAGAGTGAATTATGGGTTACAAAGTCGCAGTCGTTGGAGCCACCGGCAATGTGGGCCGGGAGATGCTCAATATCCTGGCCGAGCGGGAATTCCCCGCCGACGAGGTCGTTGCGCTCGCGTCCCGCCGCTCGACCGGCGCGGAAGTCTCCTATGGCGACAAAGTCCTGAAGGTGAAGGCGCTCGACCAGTACGACTTCTCCGAGGTCGATATCTGCCTGATGTCGGCCGGCGGCGCGGTGTCGAAGGAACAGTCGCCGAAAATCGCCGCGCAAGGCGCGGTGGTGATCGACAATTCCTCCACCTGGCGCATGGACCCGGACGTTCCGCTGATCGTGCCCGAGGTGAATGCGGATGCGATCGCCGGCTTCCGCAAGAAGGGCATCATCGCCAATCCGAATTGCTCCACCGCCCAGCTGGTGGTGGCGCTGAAGCCGCTGCACGACAAAGTCAGGATCAATCGCGTGGTGATGGCGACCTATCAGTCGGTATCGGGCGCCGGCAAGGATGCGATGGACGAATTGTTCTCGCAGACCAAGGCGGTGTTCACGCTGCAGGACATCGAGAGCAAGAAGTTTCCCAAGCGCATCGCCTTTAACCTTATTCCGCAGATCGACGTCTTCATGGAAGACGGCTTTACCAAGGAAGAATGGAAGCTGGTGGCGGAGACCAAAAAGATCCTCGATCCGAAGATCAAGCTGGTCGCCACCTGCGTGCGCGTACCGGTCTTCATCGGCCATTCCGAGGCGGTGAATATTGAGTTCGATCAACCGATCTCGGTGGAGGAGGCGCGCTCGATCCTGCGCAGCGCGCCCGGCTGCGTCGTGATCGACAAGCACGAGCCCGGCGGCTATGTCACGCCGCACGAAGCCGCGGGCGAGGACGCCACTTATATCAGCCGCATCCGCACCGACCCGACCGTGGATAACGGCCTCGTGCTCTGGATCGTTTCCGATAATCTGCGCAAGGGGGCGGCGCTGAACGCCGTGCAGATCGCGGAAAGCCTGATTAACCGTAAGCTCATTCAGGCAAAGAAGAAGGCAGCCTAGTTACCCGCGGTTGGGCGCTAACTGTATTGATAAGTGGCGCATGATCTTATCGGCGAACCCGCTTACACTTCGCTGATCACGCGCTGCCGTCACGGAGGGGGAATTCTCCGGTCTTAACGCTGAGCTACCCAAGTTGCGCATGATCCTGTCGGCGGACTCGGGTCATGCGCTGGCCGGCAGGCAAGGCGTCGCGTTGCCGCAGTAAAGATTGTTCTTGATGAAAGCTGATACCAAGCCCCAGCAGCGCCGCGCGTCGGCATTCACCGGCGCGCAGGTCTTCGTCATGTTTCTGGTCTTCCTGCTGCTGATCTCGGTTCCGGTCTGGACGCATCTGCTCCCGCCGCTTTCGGATTACGTCAATCACCTCGCGCGCATGCAGGTGATAGCGACGGTCGACAGGAATCCAAATCTCGCAAAATTCTACCAGATCGATTGGGCGATCATTCCCAACCTGACCATGGATCTTGTGGTGCCCTGGCTCACGCGCGTCGTGAACGTCTATGTGGCGGGCAAGATCTTCACGGTGGCGATGTTCGCCGTGATCGGTTCAGGCGTGCTGGTGCTCAACCGCGTCCTGACCGGCCGCTGGTCGATCCTGCCGCTCGTGGCCTTCCCGCTGCTCTACAACTACGTCTTCCTGGTCGGGCTGATCAATTATCTGTTCGGGGTCGGCATCGCGCTCTGGGCGCTGGCGGGCTGGATCTGGCTGCGCGACCGGCCCTGGCCGTGGCGCTTTGCGCTGTCGTCGCTGTCGGTCGCGGTGCTGTTTTTCTGCCACCTCTCCGCGCTCGGCGTCTATGGCATGGGCGTGCTCGCCGTCGAGCTCATGCGCTTATGGCGGCACCGCGACCAGAAGGACTGGAAAGCCGCGGTCGCCGAATTCGTCTTTTCGGGCTTTCCGTTCCTGGTGGCGGCGCCGCTTCTCGCCGCCAGCCCCACCCTGCAGCTCGCCGCGCGCTATGAATGGGAGCCGCTGGGCAAGCTCGACGGCCTGGTCGGCGTCGTGGCGGTCTATTCCGACATCGTCACCGTCGGGATGATGGCGATCGTCATTGCCGGCGCGGTCTGGGCGGTCCGCCACCGCCTCTTGAGCTTTCATCCCTTCGGCTGGTGGATCGCCGGCGTCGGCACAGTGGTTTATCTCGCTTTGCCGCGCGTGATGTTCGACAGCTACATGGCCGATCAGCGGATCGCCGTGCCGCTCGCCTATCTGCTGATCGCCTGCGTGAATCTCGATATGCGGCCGCGCATCGTCCGCCGCGGCTTTATCGTCATGCTGCTGGTGGTGCTCGCGGCGCGCATGATCGAGGTGGACGTATCCTGGAGCGAACTGACCAATGAGCAGAACGAGCTGCGCGCCTCGGCCCGCCGCATCCGGCCGGGGTCCACGGTTTTCGTCGCTTATGCCACGCGCGACGCCGGCAGCGATGTCCGCGATCTCGGCCTCGTTCACGCCCCCTGCATCGCCATGATCGACCGCTCGGCGCTGGTGACCACGGCTTTCACCGTTGTCGGCAAGCAGGTCATGCATGTGCGGCCAGAATACCGCGGCATGGTGGATACCGAGGACGGAACGCCGCCGTCGACCGCGGAGCTGATCGTCGCCGCCACCAGGCCAAGCGATGATTTTCCCGCCCATTGGCGCCGCTGGACGGAATTCGATTATCTCTACGTCCTGTTCACCGAGGATGAGGCGGTCAATCCGGATCCCGAGCGGCTGACGCTGCTCTACGAGGGCCAGCGCTTCCAGCTCTACCGCATCAACAAGATCAAGAAGAATTAGCGGGCTTCAGATCCAGGGCCGCGCGGCTTTCAGCTTCGACTCATAGGAATCGATTGCCGGCTTTTTCTGCAAGGTGAGCCCGATATCGTCGAGCCCGTTGAGCAGGCAATGCTTGCGGAAGGCGTCGACCTCGAACTTGATCATGCCCCCGTCCGGCCCGCGGATTTCCTGCTTCGACAGGTCGATCGAGAGCGTGGCATTGGCGCCGCGCTCGGCGTCGTCGAACAGCTTTTCCAGTTGCTCGGGCGTGACGCGGATCGGCAGGATGCCGTTCTTGAAGCAGTTGTTGTAGAAAATGTCGCCGAAAGAGGTTGAGATCACGCAGCGGATGCCGAAGTCGAGCAGCGCCCAGGGCGCATGTTCGCGCGATGAACCGCAGCCGAAATTGTCGTCGACCACGAGGACCTTGGCCTTGCGATAGGCCGGCTTATTGAGCACGAATTCCGGGTTCTCGCTGCCGTCGTCCTTGTAGCGCAGCTCGGAGAACAGGCCGGTGCCGAGGCCGGTGCGCTTGATCGTCTTCAGATATTGCTTGGGGATGATCATGTCGGTGTCGACATTGATCATCTTCAGCGGCGCGGCCACGCCTTCCAGGGTGGTGAACTTGTCCATTACGGTCTCACTGCTGCCGGGGTTGCGCGGGGTTTAGCGCAAACAGCGCGCCTGCGAAAGTCCCGATCTCAACTGGCCTTCTCGGCCTTCGGCACCTCGCCGAGCTGCGTCGTCCATTCCCGCGCCGAGCGGCACCAGATCTGCCACCGGGGCGTGAAAGCGTCGCGCTGGCGCAGGACGCCGACGCGCAGCATATACATCGCCTGCTGACCTTCGCCCGGCGTCGTCGCATAGAAGGGCGTGCCGCAGGTGGGGCAGAAGGCCTGGGCGCGCGGATTGCCGCTTTCCGCTGTGGTGCGGATATAGATCGCCGGCTTGCCCGTCAGCTTGAAGCTTTCGCCCGACACCGGGACCGAGACACGGAAAGCTGAGCCGGTGCCGGTCTGGCAATCGGTGCAATGACAGACCACCGTCTTTTCCGGATCGGCTTCGGCTTCGATGAGGATGGCTCCGCACAGGCATGCACCGTCGACTTTCATGACGTCCTCCTTCTTGCCTCTTCAGCCCTTGGCCAGCGCCTCGGCGCCGGCTTGCGCCACCATTTCGTCTTCATCCGATTGCACGCCGGCGACCCCGACGCCGCCGACGCATCCGCCTTCATACATGATCGGAACGGCGCCGATCACCGGCATGATGTAAGGAAAGCGCAGGAATGCCGGCCGGCTGTCGACCTGTTCCTCCATGGCGCGGCTGGGCTTGCGCATCAGTGCGGCGGTGCGCGCCTTTCCGGTGGCGGCTTCGGGCGTGACGAGCTTCGCGCCGTCCATGCGTTCCAGGTGGATGAGGTATCCGCCCTCATCGACGATCGCGATGCAGACCTCCCATTGGTGCTTGCTTGCTTCCGCCTTGCAGGCCGCCATTATCTTGGTGGCGTCGCTCGCCGTCAGGCTCGGCTTGGTGCGCATCGTCGTTTCCCCCCCGCTCTGGAATCTGAGCCAACCCTTTGAAATCGAATTCGCCGCCTTTTTTGCAGGGCATGATCTTGTCCGAAAACCGGTTTCCACTTTTCGGGATCATGCCCTATTCCACGCTGGCTTCGATGGCGTCCATGTCTTCGTCCGATAAACCGAAATGATGGCCGATCTCGTGCACCAGCACATGGGTGATGATGTGGCCCAAGGTTTCCTCGTGCTCGGCCCAATAATCCAGGATCGGCCGACGGTAGAGCCAGACCATGTTGGGCATCTGTGACGGATTGCTGACGGACTGGAACGGCAGGCCGACGCCATGAAACAGCCCGAGCAGCTCGAACTCGGTCTCGCAGCGCATGTCTTCGAGCACTTCCTCGCTCGGGAAGTCGTCGACATGGATGACCAGCCCCTCGCACAGCGCGCGAAAGGTGGCGGGCAGCCGCGCATAGGCTTTTTCCGCGATGGCCTCCATGTCGGCAAGAGTTGGCGCGGTGGCGCTGCGCCAGTCGAGGGGCGGGCTTTTGTTCATGTCGCCGGTTCTAGGCGAGGCGGGCGTTGACGCCAAGCCGGCAATAAGAGAGCGTTGCGGTTGGGAAGGTTGAGGAGACAGGGAATGCGGGCGGTATTGTTGGCGGCGGCAGGGATGCTGGGGGTTCTCATCGGCGGCGCGACGGTCTCGCAGGCGCAGACGGGTGTCAACCGTGTGCCGCCGCGCATCATCATCACCCCGCGGCAACCCGGCGCGACGCCCTATCCCTTGCCCGGCGCGGCCTATCCGGGTCCGGGCTATGTGCGCGATTGCGTCGCCTGGCTGGAACAGGACCCGCGCCCGAGCGGCACGGTGATCGTGCCGCGGCAAAGCTGCCGCTGGGTGCGCGGGCGGGCGTAACAAGAGTGCGCCCAATTTCCGTGATCGTCATGCCCGCGTCTGTCGCGGGCATCCCGCTTATTAAGGCATTGCATCCCTAAACGAGATGGCCGGGACAAGCCCGGCCATGACGAAACGCGGGATCGAATGACGTCGAACTATCGCCACTCTCTGACATCGACGAAGTGTCCCGCGATCGCCGCCGCGCCTGCCATAGCGGGCGCGACGAGATGCGTGCGGCCCTTGTAGCCCTGGCGGCCTTCGAAGTTGCGGTTCGAGGTCGAGGCGCAGCGCTCGCCCGGCGCCAGCTTGTCGGGGTTCATGGCGAGGCACATCGAGCAGCCCGGCTCGCGCCAGTCGAAGCCGGCCTTGATGAAGATCTTGTCGAGGCCTTCGGCTTCCGCCTGTTCCTTCACCAGGCCGGAGCCCGGCACGATCATCGCATTGACATTGGCGTTCACGGTCTTGCCGTTGACCACGCGCGCCACCTCGCGCAGGTCTTCGATCCGTCCATTGGTGCAGGAGCCGATGAAGACGCGGTTGAGCGCGATGTCGGTGATTTTCTCTCCGCCCTTGAGGCCCATATAGTCGAGCGAGCGTTCCGCCGCGCGGCGCTTGTTCTCATCGGCGATCTCCGAAGGCACCGGCACGCGGCCGCTGATCGAGACAACCTGCTCGGGGCTGGTGCCCCAGGTCACCAGCGGCGGCAGCTTTGCGGCATCGAGCCTGATCTCGCGGTCGAAATGCGCGCCGTCGTCGGAGCGCAAGCTGTCCCAATAGCGGCGCGCGGTTTCCCAGGCGCCGGCTTTCGGCGTTTTCGGGCGGCCTTTCAGGAAGGCATAGGTCTTTTCGTCCGGCGCGATCATGCCGGCCTTGGCGCCGCCTTCGACCGACATGTTGCAGATCGTCATGCGGCCTTCCATCGAGAGCGCGCGGATCGCCTCGCCGGCATATTCCAGCGCATAGCCGGTGCCGCCGGCGGTGCCGATCTCGCCGATGATGGCCAGGATGATGTCTTTCGCGGTGACATTCGGCGGCAGCTTGCCGTCAACGACCGCGCGCATGTTTTTCGATTTCGACTGGATCAGCGTCTGCGTCGCCAGCACATGCTCCACTTCCGAGGTCCCGATGCCATAGGCGAGCGCACCGAAGGCGCCGTGCGTCGCGGTATGGCTGTCGCCGCACACGACGGTAGTGCCGGGCAAGGTGAATCCCTGCTCGGGGCCGATGATGTGGACGATGCCCTGGCGCTTGTCGTGCTCGTCGTAATATTCGAGGCCGAAGTCCGTCGCATTCTGCGCCAGCGTCGCGATCTGCTCGGCGCTTTCCGGGTCCGGGTTCGGCAAGCTGCGGTCGGAGGTCGGCACGTTGTGATCGACAACGAGCAGTGTCTTCTCCGGCGCATGCACCTTGCGGCCGGTCATGCGCAATCCTTCGAAAGCCTGCGGCGAGGTCACCTCATGCACGAGATGCCGGTCGATATAGATCAGGCCTGTGCCATCCGGCTGCATATCGACCAGGTGGTCGTCCCAGATCTTGTCGTAGAGGGTGCGAGGCTTTGCCATTGTCCGTTCCAAAGTAACGACTGATTGTTGCTGTTAGGCTCTATTTAGTGCCTTGGGGGGCCGAGGAAAAGTGGGCGTGGCGCAGCGCTTGTCCGGCTTCAGCGAAGGCCTCGGGGACTGCCACTTCGATCAAGGCGCCGGCCTGAATTTTGCGGACCATTTCGCTGACCTCTTCGGTGGTGAAGTTGCCTAATATCACCATTGATCCGCCCAAAACTGGCTCACGGATGATGGGGGCCATCACCACTTTGCCGCCAATGCGAAATTCCATTGGTTTTCAGAGGTGACGCTGCGTGATAGCAGCGAAGGCCTGGCTCGATTCTTTTGTCATCCTGATGCTGACGATCGGCTCGCGGGTGCGCTGGTCGCGGTCAGCTTTTGCTTCCGCGATTTCCAGTTTCAACGGCTCGGCAAAGGCCAGAGCGGCGAAGCCGAACAAAAAGGCCGGACAAGCCGGCCTTTTTGTAATCTGAGATGCGCGTTGCATCGCTATTCGGCCGCGTCCTTGGTCTCGGTCTGCTCGCGCTGGTCCTGGCGCTCGGTGATGCGGGCCGACTTACCGCGCCGGCCGCGCAGGTAATAGAGCTTGGCTCTACGCACCGAACCGCGGCGCACGAGCTTGATGGAATTGATCATCGGAGAATAGAGCGGGAAGACGCGCTCCACGCCCTCGCCGTAGGAGATTTTCCGCACCGTGAAGCTCTCGTTCAGGCCCGAGCCCGAGCGGCCGATGCAGACTCCCTCATAGGCCTGCACACGGCTGCGCTCGCCTTCGACGACTTTCACGTTCACGAGCACAGTGTCGCCGGGCGCGAATTCGGGAATTTCCTTGCCGGCGGAAAGCTTCGCCATTTGCTCTTTTTCGAGCGTTTTGATGAGATTCATGGGAATTCTCCGTCAGCAGCGCCTCAGGGCGCGCGGTTGTCACTGCATCCTGTATGGGTCGGGCAGCTTCTAATGCATGGCGCCGGATTTGTCACCCTTTTGGCGGCTTTTTTACGCCCCCGGCGGGCCGGTTTTGATGGGTCGCCCAGAGGTCCGGACGGCGTTGGCGGGTGAGCTTTTCCGCCTCGGCCCGCCGCCAGGCGTCGATTTTGCCGTGATCGCCGGAAAGCAGCACGTCGGGGATTGGCCGGCCCTCCCAGACCGCGGGGCGGGTATAGTGCGGATATTCCAGCAGGCCTGCGGAAAAGCTTTCGTCGGCGCCGGAAGCTTCCTTGCCCATGACGCCGGGCCGCAGGCGCACGCAGGCGTCGATCAGGGCCATGGCGCCGATTTCTCCGCCTGAGAGCACGTAATCGCCGACCGAGATCTCCTCGAACTCCCGCGCCTCGATCAGGCGCTGGTCGATGCCTTCGAAACGGCCGCAGAGCACCAAAACCCCGAGACCGGCGGCGAGCGCCTCCACCCGGCTTTGCGTCAGCGGCGCGCCGCGCGGGCTCATCAGGATGCGCGGCCAGGAGGCGGCTCCGGCGGCATCCACGGCGCGCGCGAGCACGTCGGCCTTCATCACCATGCCGGGGCCGCCGCCCGCCGGCGTGTCGTCCACGCTGCGGTGCTTGTCGGTGGCATGTTCGCGGATGTCGATCACATCGAGCGACCACAGGCCCGACACCAGCGCCTTGCCGGCGAGGCTTAAGCCCAGCGGCCCTGGAAACATCTCCGGGAAAATTGTCAGCACGCTGGCGCGCCACATGAATCCACCGCTCATCCCCGCGAAAGCGGGGATCCAGGAAAACGAAACCTTACCATGCCGCGCTGGATTCCCGCTTGCGCGGGAATGAGCGGGATTTGGCTGGCGCGCCAATTTGCATTCATTTTTTTGGCACTTCGATCTCTTCCGGCAGCACGATCACGAGCCGCCCGCCCGCGAGATCCACCTCCGGCACCACAGCCTCGGTGAAAGGCAGCAGCATCGCGCCGCCACCCAGCGGTTGGATTTCCAGGATGTCGCCGGCCCCGAAATCGTGCACGGCGATCACCGCGCCGATCTCGTTGCCGTCCTCGTCCTCGGCGCGCAGCCCGATGAGGTCGGCGTGATAGAACTCGTCGCTCTTGATTTCCGGCAGGCGGTCGCGCGGCACGAACAGCTTGATGTTGGTCAGCCGTTCCGCTGCGTCACGATCCGCGATGCCGCGCAGCTTGGCGACGAGGTGGCCCTTGGCCGGGCGCACCGCATCGATTTCAAAGGCGCGCTTGCCGTCCTCGGTCTCCAGCGCTCCGTAGCGCGCCACGGCCATCGGGTCGGCGGTGAAGGTCCACAATCGGATCTCTCCGCGAACGCCGTGCGGCGCTCCAATCTGCGCGACGCAAACTTTTCTTCCCCTCTCCCCCTGCGGGAGAGGGGTGGCGACGCCCGGCTTCGTCGGGCGGAGCCGGGGTGAGGGGTTTGGACCTCGCCGTTTAGCGTTCATCAAAGTTACCCCTCACCCGGTCTCGATAGCTTCGCTCTCTCGACCACCCTCTCCCACAAGGGGAGAGGGAAAGGGAAGTCAGCTCGCTGCAGCTTCCTTGGCCTTGGCGGCTTCAGCCTTGGCTTCCTCAGCCTTGGCGGCCTTTGCGGCCTTGGCGGCGGCCTCCGCGGCCTCGGCGTCCTTGGTCGCCTGTTCGGCGCGCGCCTTGCGTTCCTTGCGCGGAACCGACTTTTCCGGATTGTTGCGCTTCTCGCGCTTGGCGACGCCGGCGGCATCGAGGAAGCGCATGATGCGGTCGGTCGGCTGCGCGCCCTTCTTCATCCAGGCCTTCACCTTTTCCAGGTCGAGTTTCAGCCGCTCGGCATTGTCCTTCGGCAAGAGCGGATTGAAAAAGCCGAGCCGCTCGATGAAGCGGCCGTCGCGCGGAAAGCGCGAGTCGGCAGCGACGATGTGATAGAACGGGCGCTTCTTGGTGCCCGCGCGAGCCATACGAATAACAACAGGCATTGGTCTCTTCCTTTCGCGTGTGTTCAGTTCAAAACGTAAGAGTGGTCATTTCTTCTTTCCCAATCCGGGAAATCCAGGCAGGCCCGGCTTTCCGCCAAGGCCTCCCAGCCCGGGAAGGCCGCCCGGCATTCCGGGGAAATTTGGCGGCAGTTTCGGCATGGCCGGCGGCAGCCCGCCGGCCCCGCCGCCCGGCATCTGTTTCTGCATCTCCGCCATCTGCTCGGGGCTCGGCATGCCGCCGCCCATCCCGAGCATATTGGCAAGGCCCGCCATCGGCCCGCGCTTGGCGCCGCCCATGGCCTTCATCATGTCGGCCATGCCGCGGTGCATCTTGAGCAGCTTGTTGAGCTCTTCCACCTTGGTGCCGGAGCCGGCGACGATGCGCTTCTTGCGGCTGTTCTTGAGAAGATCCGGATTGCGCCGCTCTTTCGGCGTCATCGAATTGATCATCGCCTTCTGCCGCTTGAGCAAGTTGTCGTCGAGATTGGCATTGGCGATCTGGTTCTTGATCTTGGCGACGCCCGGCATCATCCCCATCAATCCGCCGATGCCGCCCATCTTCGCCATCTGATCGAGCTGATCGCGCAGGTCGTTGAGATCGAAGGCGCCCTTGCGCATGCGCTCGGCGGTGCGCATGGCCTTTTCAGCGTCGATATTCGCCGCGGCCTTCTCGACCAGCGAAACGATGTCGCCCATGCCGAGGATGCGTCCGGCGATGCGCGCGGGATCGAATTCCTCCAGCGCGTCCATCTTCTCCCCGGCGCCGATCAGCTTGATCGGCTTGCCGGTGACCGCGCGCATGGAGAGCGCGGCGCCGCCGCGGCCGTCGCCGTCGATGCGGGTGAGCACGATGCCGGTCAGTCCCACGCGCTCATTGAAGGAACGCGCGAGGTTGACCGCGTCCTGGCCGGTGAGCGCGTCGGCAACGAGCAGAACTTCATGCGGATTGGCGGCGCGCTTTACCTCCGCGGCTTCCGCCATCATCGCTTCGTCGAGCGTCGTGCGGCCGGCGGTATCAAGCAGCACCACGTCATAGCCGCCGAGCCGTCCGGCCTCGAGCGCGCGGCGCGCGATCTGCGCCGGCTGCTGGCCTGCGACAACGGGCAGCGTATCGACGCCGATGTCGCGGCCGAGCACGGCGAGCTGCTCCATCGCCGCGGGTCTGCGGACGTCGAGCGAAGCCATCAATGTCTTGCGCTTGAGACGATCGCCGAGGCGCTTGGCAAGCTTCGCGGTGGTGGTGGTTTTGCCGGAGCCCTGCAGGCCGACCATCATGATCGCAACCGGCGCCGGTGCATTGAGATCGATCCCCTGGCCTTCGGCGCCGAGCGTGGCGATGAGCTCGTCATGCACGATCTTCACGACCATCTGGCCGGGCGTCACTGACTTGATGACGTCGACGCCAACAGCGCGTTCACGCACCTTGTCGACGAAAGCGCGCGCCACATCGAGCGCGACGTCGGCCTCCAGCAGCGCACGCCGCACTTCGCGCAGCGCGGCGTCGACGTCAGCTTCCGACAGCGCGCCGCGCTTGGTCAGGCGATCGAGGATTCCGCCAAGTTTCTCGGACAGGCTTTCGAACATTGTTCCTGTACGTCTCCCTTCTTTCACCTCTCCCCCTCGGGGAGAGGGAGAAGAAAACAACCGGCGTCGTACCCAAACGACTTGACGCCCGAGGGCGCATCGCGCTGTCGGGCGGTAGCCTCCGGCCTCACGGACGGTCGGCGGGTCAGCAATCGTCATCTCTTGCGAGAACGGCCGGAAACTAGGGTCCGGCCTTACCGGAGTCAACCAAAAGGGATAAAAGTGGCCTTTTCGCGGGCAATTCCGCCTCAGAGCACCGCTGGAGACGCGAATTGCGCCAATTGTCCTGGAATGCCCGGGTTCTGATCCTGCTCGCGGTCGCCGCGGTTTCTCTGCTCGGGCTGTTGCTGCTCCCGCCCATTCCGCAGGATCAGGCCTTCCATCGCCTGGCGGACCAGCGGGCGCTCTTCGGCATCCCGAATTTCTGGAACGTCGTTTCGAACGTCCCGTTCTTCGTGATCGGCATCCTGGGACTGCGGGTGCCTGGACCGCTGTCGCAACGGATTTTCTTCTTCAGCATTTTTCTGGTCGGTTTCGGCTCGTCCTACTACCACTGGGCTCCGTCCGATCCGCCGCTGATGTGGGACCGCCTTCCGATCACGCTTGGCTTCATGGCCATCTTCGCCAACCTGCTCGAAGAGCGGGTCAGCGAGAAGGCTGGCCGCGCCTTGCTCTGGCCGCTGCTCGCGCTCGGCATCGTCAGCCTCTTGGTCTGGCGCGCGACCGACGACCTTCGGCTCTATGGCTGGGTGGTGTTCTTTCCGCTCCTCGTGCTGCCGCTGCTGTTCTGGCTGTTCCCGCCGAAATACACCGGCAGCGCGAACTGGTTGATCGCAGCGGCCCTGTATGGCGCCTCAAAGCTGACAGAAGTTCTCGACGCGCCGATCATGTCGCTGGGCGGTCTCGTCAGCGGCCACACGCTCAAGCATCTTTTTGTTGCGGCGGCAGCGTTCGTCCTGTTGCGGAACTTCCAGACGCGGCAGCGTGCTCAACGCAACAGCTCGTAGCTGACCGATACGGTTATCCGCTGGACTTGCTCGCCCGAGGAAACCGGCGTGGCCGCGGCGGTTCGAGCCTGCCGCATCGCGATCGGGCCGGGCTCGACGCTGCCTTCCTCGCTGATCCTCACCGGCTTCCCGAGCTGCACATTGGCGGCCTTGGCGTAGGTCTCCGCCTTCCGCCGGGCGTCGGCGATTGCGGTCTCGCGCGCCGCATCGAGCGGCTTCGACGGCGAGGATACGACGAACTGGATGCCGGCAATGTCGTTGGCGCCCGCCGCCACCAACCGGTCGACGACCTCGGCCGTCTTCGCCAGCTCGCGCAATTTGACGGTCACCTGGTTGGAGGCCTGAAAGCCGGTGATGCGCAGCTCGTTGCGCGTGTTGTCGCGCACCGGATGGACCGACAGCCACGCCGTCTGCACATCCTGCTCGGCAATGCCCGCCGTTTTCAGCGCCGCCATCACAGCGGTCATCATTTTGGCATTGGCTTCGCTCGCCTCGCGAGCAGTCTTGCCGGTGGTGGTGACGCCGGCGCCGAGGATGGCGAGATCGGGCACGATCGCCACTTCGCCTTCGCCCGTCACGGTGATGAGATTGAGGAGTTTGTCAGGCTGCGCGCCCGCAGGAGAGGCGCCCGCAATCGCAAGCGCCGCCAGAAGGATCAGCCGGCGCATCATTTCAGCGGCACATAAACATTCACGACAAGCTTGTCTTCCGGCGTCTTCAGCGGATCGGTGACATATTCCTCGATGAACATGTCCTCCAACTCCAGCCGCTTCTCGTCGAGATAATTGGTGATCGCCTCATAGGTAATGTCCATCCCGTCATAAGAACCGCGGTGCACGAAGTGCAGCATCTTGCCGCCGGGTGATTTTGCCACCGCGAGATCGCCCTTCGGCGGGTTCTTCGGCGCCTCGGCGATCGGAATGCCGACCTGGTACTGGAAACCGGATTCGTCGGTCTGGGTATAGATCGCGAGCGGCTTGTCGGAGGGCTTGATCTTCTGCTTCTCGAGATAGCCGTTGATGGTCTTGAAGGCCCCGATCAGCGTCTCGTAGGCGGTTTCCCAGGTTGCGGTGCCTTTCATGTAAATGAAGGTCTTCGGCTCGACCGTCACTTCCGCGCCGAATGGATCGGCTGGGGTGGCCGGCGCAGGCTGCGCCGGGGCAGGCTTCGCCGGAGCGGGGGCAGGCTGCGCGGGAGCAGGCGCCGCTTCCGGCGGATTCGGCGCGGGCGTCTGGGCCGAGGCGCCGCAGGAGAAAGTTGCAATCAGGACAGCGGCGCTGATCGTTAGAAACAGGCGAAACATTTTGCTTTCCTCATCGGCGCTCGCAAAATGACGCGCCGCAATTGCGATTTTACCATGGCATCTCGGCAGCGCGGGTGCCGAAAAGCTTGGCACCGCTGCAAGGGCAGGCGGCTACTGGCCTACGGGCCGCGATTGGCCATATAAGCTTCATCCATGGCCGCGCTAGCCAACCAGCCTTTCACCCGCATGAACGGTCTCGGCAACGAGATCGTGGTGGTGGATCTGCGCCGCTCGCAGGCGACCGTTACGGCCGAGGAGGTGCTCGCCGCCGCGCAGCCGCCCGCTCCCGCCTACGACCAGTTGATGACGCTGCATGCGCCGCGCACACCCGGCACCGATGCCTTCGTCCGCATCTACAACAACGATGGCTCCGAGGTGAGTGCTTGCGGCAACGGCACGCGCTGCATCGCCTCGCTGCTGTTCGAGGAAACCGGCAAGAACGCGCTCACTTTCGAGACCAAGGCCGGCTTGCTGAATTGCTGGAAAGCGGAGGCGCCCGGGCTGGTGACCGTCGACATGGGCAAGCCGCGCTTTGCCTGGAACGAGATTCCGCTCGCCGAAGAATTCCGCGATACACGCGGCATCGAGCTGCAGATCGGGCCGATCGACAATCCGATCCTGCATACGCCGTCGGTGGTGAGCATGGGCAACCCGCATGCCGTCTTCTGGGTCGACGACGTGAACGGCTATGATCTCGCGCAGATCGGACCGCTCCTGGAAAACCATCCGATCTTTCCCGAGCGCGCCAACATCACCCTCGCCACCGTCAAATCGCGCGAGCACATCGTGATCCGCACCTGGGAACGCGGCGCGGGGCTTACGCAGGCCTGCGGCTCCGCCGCCTGCGCGGCGGCGGTGGCCGCCGCACGCCTCAAGCGCACCGACCGCAAGGTCCGCATCACGCTGCCCGGCGGCGATCTCTTCGTCGACTGGCGCGCCGACGACGATCATGTGCTGATGACCGGGCCGGTGGAGCTCGAAGGCAAGGGCAGGTTCGATCCGGCGTTGTTCGAGAAAGTGGGCGCGGGATGACCATGAGCGTCGATGTCCTCACCTTCGGCTGCCGGCTCAATATCCACGAATCCGAAGTCATCCGGCGCGATGCGGCGGCACTTTCCGGCACCACCGTGGTGAATACCTGCGCGGTGACGGGCGAGGCGGTGCGCCAGGCCCGGCAGGCGATCCGTAAATTGCGCCGCGACAAACCGAACAGCCGCATCGTCGTCACCGGCTGCGCGGCGCAGGCCGATCCGCAAACATTCGCCGCGATGCCGGAAGTGGACCGTGTCGTCGGCAATGAGGAAAAGCTGACGCCGCGGACCTGGCAGGCATCGGCGGGTTCCGAACGCGTGGCGGTGGGCGATATCATGAGCGCGAAAGAAATCGCGCTGCCGAGCGTGGAGCGGATCGAAGGTCACACCCGCGCTTTCGTGCAGGTGCAGAACGGCTGCGATCATCGCTGCACCTTCTGCATCATTCCTTACGGGCGCGGCAATTCGCGCTCGCTGCCGATGACGCAGGTCGTGGCGCAGGTGCAAAAGCTCGTCGCCAACGGCTATCGCGAGGTGGTGCTGACCGGCGTCGATATCACTAGCTACGGATCGACTTTGCCGGGCTCTCCCAAGCTCGGCGCGCTGGTGAAGGAAATCCTCAAGGCCGTGCCGGAATTGGAGCGGCTGCGGCTGTCGTCGATCGATTCGGTGGAGGTTGATGCCGATCTGCTCGGTGCGCTCGCCAGCGAGCCGCGGCTGATGCCGCATCTGCATCTGTCCCTGCAGGCGGGCGACGATCTCATTCTCAAGCGCATGAAGCGGCGGCATCTGCGCGCCGACGCCATTGCCTTCTGCGATCGGGTGCGGCGGCTGCGGCCCGACGTCGTGTTCGGCGGCGACATCATCGCCGGCTTCCCGACCGAGAGCGAAGAGATGTTTGCCCGTTCGCTTGATCTCGTGGACGCATGCGGGCTGACGCATCTGCATGTGTTTCCTTTTTCCTCGCGGCCCGGCACGCCGGCGGCGCGAATGCCGCAATTGGCAGGCGACGTGATCAGGGAGCGCGCCCGCCGGTTGCGCGAAAAGGGCGAGGCCGCCCTGCGCCGGCATCTCGATGGTGAAGTGGGGGTGCGAAAGCGCGTCCTGACGGAAGCCGGCGGCATCGGGCGCACCGAGCAATTCACGCCGGTGAAGCTGTCCGCGCCGGTGGCGCGCGGGTTGATGCTCGACGTGACGATGGGCGGTCACGACGGCCGCCAACTCATTGCGGCTTAGCTTGTTTCCCTCTCCCCTTGTGGGAGAGGGTGCCGAGCGGCCGAAGGCTGCGAGGCGGGTGAGGGGTTTTGGTCGCGCGTGTGCGGAAGAAACCCCTCACCCGGCTCGTCGCTCGCTAGGCTCGCAACTCGCCACCCTCTCCCACAAGGGGAGAGGGTTCTCCGGGCCACGCGCAGGCCTTGAGCCGTTCCCGCATATGCTCCGGTACCGGCGCGGTGACCGCGACCGGCGGCTTGTTCTTGGAAATCGGCACTATTACCTCGCGCGAATGCAGATGGAGAGTTGGTCCTCCAGACCGCGGCGCGCTTCCGTAAATATTATCGCCGACGATCGGCCAGCCCGCCTCTGCGGCATGCACGCGCAATTGATGGGTGCGGCCGGTGACCGGCTCCATCGCGAGCCAGGTGAGATGCTTATCCCTCCCCTGAAAGGGGAGGGTGGCGCCGGAGGCGCCGGGTGGGGTTGCGGCATTCTGAGGTGAGGAAGTCCCCACCCCGTCGCTTCTTGACGACCCTCCCCACGCAAGTGCTTGCCCGACTTGCGCATTATCGTGCGGAACTCGGGCAGGCCCGAGTTCCGTGGGGGAGGGATAAAAGCGCCCCATCACTTTCCACGTCGTCACCGACGGCAATCCTTTCGGATCCGGCTTCATCCACCAGCCGCGCGTCTCGTCGCGCTTGCTGAGCGCCATGTCGATGCGGCCATCGTCCGTATCCGGTCCGCCTTCGACGACCGCCCAGTAGGTCTTGCCGACCGTGCCGGTCTTGAACATCTTGCCCAGCGCGGCCAGCGCCTTGCGGTGGCGGCCGAGCACCAGGCAGCCGGAGGTGTCGCGGTCGAGCCGGTGCGCCAGCGCGGGCGCGCGCGGCAGCCCGAAGCGCAGGGCGTCGAAATGGTCCTCCAGGCTTTCGCCGCCCTTCGGTCCGCGATGCACCGCCATGCCGGCGGGCTTGTCGATCACCAGCATCAGCCCATCGCGGTAGAGCAGGCGCGCCACCATCTCTTCCGGTGTCATGCTCTTCTTTCTCCCTCCCCCCTTTGCGGGGGAGGGTTGGGGGAGGGGGTGGCCGCAACACGATGCTTTGATTTTTCGCTCACCCCCACCCCTGACCCCTCCCCGCAAGGGGGAGGGGAACGGAAAGGTCTTCGCGTCAATTACGGAAACCGCTATCACGGGCGCCCCATGAGCGACAGCACGCAGAAACAAAGCTGGTGGCAGCGCCTGAGCGGCGGGCTCAAGCGCACCTCGTCGTCGATCGGCGGCGCCATCTCCGATCTCGTCAGCAAGCGCAAGCTCGATGCCGCCATGCTCGACGAGCTGGAGGAGATGCTGATCCGCGCCGATCTCGGCGTCGATGTGGCGGCGAGGATTTCCGGGGCGATCGGCGAGGGCCGTTACGACAAGGCGATCTCCTCCGACGAAGTAAAGGCGGTGGTCGCCGCGGAAGTGGAGAAAGCGCTTGCACCGGTTGCCAGGCCGCTCGTGGTCGAGGGCGCAAAACCGTTTGTCATTCTCGTTGCCGGGGTGAACGGGTCCGGCAAGACCACCACCATCGGCAAACTCGCGTCGCGCTTTCGCGCCGAAGGCCGAAGCGTGATGCTCGCCGCCGGCGATACCTTTCGCGCCGCCGCCATCGATCAGTTGAAAATCTGGGGCGAGCGAACGGGCGCGCCGGTGATCGCGCGCGCGCCGGGGTCGGATGCCGCCAGCCTCGCCTTCGAAGCGCTCACCGCGGCCACGACGAACGATGTCGACATCCTGCTCATCGACACCGCCGGCCGGTTGCAGAACAAGGCCGCCCTGATGGAAGAGCTGGAAAAGATCGTGCGCGTGATGAAAAAGGTGGACGCCTCGGCGCCGCATGCGGTGCTGCTCGTGCTCGATGCCACCGTGGGACAAAACGCGCTTTCGCAGGTGGAGATTTTCCAGAAGCTCGCGGGTGTCACCGGCCTCGTCATGACCAAGCTCGACGGCACCGCGCGCGGCGGCATTCTGATCGCGCTTGCCGCCAAGTTCGGCCTGCCGGTGCATTTCATCGGAATTGGCGAAGGCGTCGAGGATCTGGCGCCTTTCACCGCCCGGGATTTCGCCCGTGCGATTGCCGGGATGGAGAGTTAATCTCCACCTTCGTCATGCCCGCGCTTGTCGCGGGCATCTCGCTTAGGTAGGCGTTGCCTTATGATGGGGATGGCCGGGACATAAGGGCGTTTACGCCCGTCTTTCGCCGGGCTATGCCCGGCCATGACAACTGTGAAGATGGTGATGACAAGAAAAGCCCAGCTCAATCCGCTGCTCAAGCTTGCCCTCGATCTCGGGCCGCTGATGCTGTTCTTCCTGGTGAATGCCCGGCTCGGCATTTTCTACGCCACCGGCGTGTTCATGGTGGCGGTGCTGGTGGCGCTGGTCGTCTCCTACGCGCTGATCCGGCGGCTCCCGCCGATGACCGTGGTATCCGCCGTCATCGTCGTCGTCTTCGGCGGGCTGACGATCGCGCTGGAGAACGAGACCTTCATCAAGCTGAAGCCGACGATCATTTATCTGCTGTTCGCCGGCCTGCTTTTCGGCGGGCTGATACTGCGCAAGCCGCTCTTGGAGATCGTGTTCGATCAGATGTTCCACCTGACCGAAGAAGGCTGGCGCAAGCTCACCATGCGCTGGGCGCTATTCTTTCTTGCGCTGGCGGTGCTGAACGAAATCGTCTGGCGCAATTTCTCGACCGACTTCTGGGTTTCGTTCAAGGTTTTCGGCGCGCTGCCGCTGACCATGGTTTTCGCGATGGCGCAGATGCCGCTGCTGAACAAATACGCCGCGCCGGAACCGAAGAGCGACTCCTGAAATCGTCATGGCCGGGCTTGTCCCGGCCATCTCGCTTAAGGACGCAATGCCTTCCTAAGCGGGATGCCCGCGACAAGCGCGGGCATGACAATCATGAGGATGGTGCAGCCCGCAGCGCCTTCTCGATCGCGGGCTTCAGTTCGGCCTGCAGATTATCGGGCGTGATCGGGCCGATCAGCTTATAGGCGACGCGGCCGTCGCGCCCGACGAGGAAAGTTTCCGGCACGCCATAGACGCCCCATTCGATGGATGCGCGGCCATTGCCGTCCGCGCCCGCGGCGGCAAAGGGATTGCCGTAGCGGCCGAGAAAGCGGCGCGCGTTCTCCGGCTGATCTTTGTAATTGATGCCGACGATCTGGATACGGTTGTCCTGCGAGAGGTGATGCAACAGCGGCGCCTCGTCGTGGCACGGCACGCACCACGACGCCCAGACATTCACCAGCGTCACTTTTCCGGAAAAGATTTCAGGCGTGATGCCGGGCAGCGGCTTGCCTTCGCGTTCCAGCCCTGCCACCGGCGGCAGCACGGTTGCCGGCGCGGGGCGGCCGATCAGGACCGACGGCACGCGGGAAGGATCGCCTCCCCCGAGCCGCAGGAAGAACAGCGCCGCCAGCGCCAGAAACAGGACAAGCGGCAGGAAAACGATCAGCTGCCGCCGCGGCGTTGCGGTTTTCTCAGCCGGCGTCATGGGAAAGTGGGCGTCGCCCGGTCGGATCGGCGCGTCACCCCGCGCGTCTCGAGATCGGCGAGCTTGCGACGCTGCAGGCGGTAATCGATCCGGATCCAGGCGATCAGCCCGCCGAGGACAATGGCGGCAGCCGCGTAGGCGGTGACGATGAAAGCGGCATGCGGGCCAAGATTCATGGCGCTATTCCGCCGCGCTTTCCGCCTGCATCAGCTGCAGCGTGCGTACGCGCCGGCGCAGGATCTCGTTGCGCATGGCGGCGAGATGCAGGGTGACGAAAAGCAGCAAGAAGCCGATGGCCATCACGATAAGCGGGGTGAGGATCGCCGGATGGATGGCCGGGCCGGCCAACCGGAAGACGGATGCCGGCTGATGCAGCGTATTCCACCAGTCCACCGAGAATTTGATGATCGGCAAGTTGACCGCGCCGACCAGCGTCAGGATCGCGGCGGCGCGCGCGGCGCGGGACGGGTCTTCTACCGTGCGCCACAGCGCGATCACCCCGAGATAGAGCAGGAACAGGATCAACACCGACGTCAGCCGTGCGTCCCAGACCCAATAGGTGCCCCACATCGGGCGTCCCCACAGCGCGCCGGTGATCAGGCAGAGCAGCGTGAAGGCCGCGCCGATCGGGGCTGCGGCTTTGCCGGCGACGTCGGCAAGCGGATGCCGCCATACCAGCGTGCCGAGTGCGGCCACGCTCATCAGCGCCCAGCAGAACATGCCGAGCCATGCCGACGGCACATGCAGGAACATGATCTTGACGGTGGCGCCTTGCTGATAATCGTCGGGCGCGGCGAAGAGCGCCTGGCCGATGCCGAGCGCGAGCACGAGCACTGTCGCTGCCGTCAACCACGGCAGGATCGGCTGCACCACCGCCAGAAAGCGGGAGGGATTGGCAAGTCCGGTGATGGCCATCGGCAGCTTCTTAGGACCGGGCGTTTGCGCATGCAATCGGGGGTTTGTAGTTATCATGTGAGCCGGTCTTAATCCGCATGTTTCAGGGCGGCCGCCGCTGCGGCAGGCCCGACCACTAGGCTCACAAGCGACAGCGCGCAAAGGATCGTAAACGGCGTGCCGAAGGGCACCGGCCCGGCGATGGCTGCATTCGACGCCGCCACGCCGAAGATGAGCACGGGAATGCTCAGCGGCAGGATCAGCACCGGCACCAGCATTCCGCCGCGGCGCAGCGCCGCGGCCAGCGCCGCGCCGATCAGCCCGAGGAAAGTCAGCGCGGGCGTACCCGCCAGCAAAGTGAGCGACACCGCAGCCATCGACAACAAGTCGATGTTGAAGAAAACTCCCAACAATGGCGCGGCGATGACCAGCGGCAATCCGGCGGTGAGCCAATGCGCGCAGGCCTTGGCGAGGATTGCCAGGGGCAGGGGCGCGCTGCTCATGAGGATCAGATCGAGCGAGCCGTCTTCGTGGTCGTCGGCGAAAAGCTGGTCCAGCGTCAGCAGGCTGGCAAGCAACGCGCCGAGCCACAGGATCGCCGGCCCGATGCGCCGCAGCAGCGCATTGTCGGGCCCGATCGCGAAGGGAACGAGCGCGACCACGATCAGAAAAAACAAAACGCCCATGAAGGCGCCGCCGCCCACGCGGACCGCCAGGCGCAGGTCGCGGATGAAGAGGGCGAAGAGCGCGCTCATGTGGCCGCTCCCAGTTTCAATTCGCGCGCGCCGGGAAGGCCGATATCGCCATGCGCCGCGGCCAGGATCAGGCCCCCGCGCGTCAGATGAAGATGCATGAGCTCGGCGAGGCGGGTCTGGCCTTCGGCGTCGAGCGGGGAGGCCGGCTCGTCAAGCAGCCAGAGCGGCCGCTGTACGGTGATGAGCCGGGCGAGCGACAGCCGCCGCCTTTGACCGGCCGAAAGATAGGCGGCAGGCAGGTCGGCCAGTTCCCCCAAGCCGAGGCGCTCGAGCGCAAGCGCCGGCGGGTTCTCCCCGGGCCCAAGATAGCCGCTCCAGAATTTCAGGTTTTCCTGCACCGTCAGGGAGGGCTTCAGGGCATCCTGATGGCCGAGATAATGCGCCTGTTCGCCGATGCTCGCCTCGGCATTTCCGCCGGTCAGGCCGATTTGTCCTCCCTCCGCACGCAACAGGCCCGCAACCAGACGCAGCAGGGACGATTTCCCGCTGCCGTTGCGGCCGGTTACCAGCAGCGCTTCCCCGGCAGCCAGGGAAAAGCTCAAGCTTGAAAACAGCTCCCGGCCGCCCCGCCGGCAGGTGAGGTCCGCCACGGAAAGCTGCATCAACCGGCCCCGTATTTGGCTGGGCTGAGTCGCGCGGAGCGGCCCTCCCGGTGTCCGGATTGTCGCAAAAGACCCCGCATTTTGTTGATGAACAGCCTTTGGGTGGCAGAACGTTCGAAAAAGTTCTTATAAGCCGCAGATTATGCGACACTGGGCCGGAAATCTCTTGGCAAAGCCCCGATAGCCCGGGGTTCTGGTATCCAAATACCAGAATTGATTGCCTTTTCGTCCGATGGGGGAATGGATAAGCCGTTATGACAGCGCTCGACAGTTTCAAATGCCTCCGGCCCCTGAAGGTCGGTTCCAAAACCTACGCATATTACAGCCTGGCGGCGGCCGAGAAGAACGGGCTGAAGGGAATTTCCCGGCTGCCTTTCTCGATGAAGGTGTTGCTGGAAAATCTGCTCCGCCACGAGGACGGGCGCACCGTCAAAAAAGACGACATCCTGGCGATTGCGCGCTGGCTGAAGAACAAGAGCTCCGACCATGAGATCGCTTTCCGCCCCGCGCGCGTGCTGATGCAGGATTTCACCGGTGTTCCGGCCGTGGTCGATCTCGCGGCGATGCGCGACGCGATGAAGATGCTCGGCGGCGACCCGGCCAAGATCAATCCGCTGGTGCCGGTGGATCTTGTGATTGATCACTCGGTGGTCGTGAATTATTTCGGCAATGCGGGCGCGTTCAAAAAGAACGTGGATGAGGAATACAAGCAGAACCAAGAGCGCTACGAATTCCTGAAATGGGCGCAGAAGGCTTTCGATAATTTCCGCGTCGTTCCGCCCGGTACCGGCATCTGCCATCAGGTCAATCTCGAATACCTGTCGCAGACGGTCTGGACCCGGAAGGAAAAGCTCAAGCTCGGCGACAAACCCACCGACAAGCCGGCGCAGGTCGATCTCGCCTATCCGGATACGCTCGTCGGTACCGATTCCCACACCACCATGGTCAACGGTCTCTCCGTGCTCGGCTGGGGCGTCGGCGGTATCGAGGCGGAAGCGGCCATGCTCGGCCAGCCGCTGTCGATGGTGCTGCCGGAAGTGATCGGCTTCCGTCTCAACGGCAAGCTGAAGGAAGGCGTCACCGCGACCGACCTCGTGCTCACCGTGACGCAGATGCTGCGGCAGCGCGGCGTGGTCGGAAAATTCGTGGAATTCTTCGGCCCCGGCATTGCCGATCTTTCGATCGCCGATCGCGCCACCATCGGAAATATGGCGCCGGAATACGGCGCGACCTGCGGCTTCTTCCCGGTCGATGAAGACACCATCGCCTATCTGCAGGCGACCGGCCGCGCCGCCGACCGGGTGGCGCTGGTGGCGGCTTATGCCAAGGCGCAGGGGCTGTTCTTCAACAAGACGGCTCCCGACCCGCTGTTCACCGATGTACTCAAACTCGAACTGGGCGCGGTCGAACCTTCGCTCGCCGGCCCCAAGCGTCCGCAGGACCGGGTTGCGCTGAAGGAAGTCAAGCCGGGCTTCGCCACTGCTATGGACAAGGAATTCGGCAAGGCCGGCGAGAACGGCAAGCGCGTGCCGGTGAAAGGGCGCGAGCACGATATCGGTCACGGCGACGTGGTGATCGCCGCCATTACTTCCTGCACCAATACCTCGAATCCGAGTGTGATGATGGCGGCCGGTCTGCTGGCAAAAAAAGCGCTGGCGAAGGGCCTGACGGTAAAGCCCTGGGTCAAGACCTCGCTGGCGCCCGGCTCGCAGGTGGTGGCGGAATATTTCGAAAGGTCCGGATTGCAGAAAGATCTCGACAAGCTCGGCTTCAATCTCGTCGGCTTCGGCTGCACCACCTGTATCGGCAATTCCGGCCCGCTGCCGCAGGAGATTTCCGACACCATCAACAACAATGACATTGTTGCGGCGGCGGTGCTTTCAGGCAACCGCAATTTCGAAGGCCGCGTCAACGCCGACGTGCGTGCGAATTATCTCGCTTCGCCGCCGCTCGTGGTCGCTTACGCGCTCGCCGGCTCGATGAATGTCGACCTGGTCAAGCAGCCGCTCGGCACCGACCAGAAGGGCAAGCCGGTCTTTCTGAAGGACATCTGGCCGACCAGCAAAGAGATCGCCGACTGCGTGCGCAAGAATATCACCAAGCAGATGTTCGTGAAGAAATACGGCGACGTGTTCAAGGGCGACGCGCATTGGCGCAAGATTTCGGTGAAGGGCGGCATGACTTATGCCTGGAGCCGCAAATCGACCTATGTGCAGAACCCGCCATATTTTACCGGCATGCGTCCGGCGCCGATTCCGCCCGATGACATTGTCGACGCACGCGTGCTCGGGCTCTTCCTCGAACTCGATCACAACCGATCACATCTCGCCGGCGGGTTCGATCAAGGTGAATTCACCGGCCGGGAAATATCTCGTCGATCACAAGGTCAAGCCGCTCGACTTCAATCAATACGGTACCCGCCGCGGCAACCACGAAGTGATGATGCGCGGCACCTTCGCCAATATCCGCATCAAGAACCAGATGGTGCCGGGCGTCGAAGGCGGCGTGACCGTGCATTATCCGTCCAAGGATGTGATGCCGATCTACGACGCGGCCATGCGCTATAAGACCGAAAATGTCCCGCTGATCGTGATGGCCGGCAAGGAATACGGCACCGGCTCCTCGCGTGACTGGGCGGCCAAGGGGACCTACCTGCTCGGCGTTCGCGCAGTGATCGCCCAGAGCTTCGAGCGCATCCATCGCTCCAATCTGGTCGGCATGGGCGTGCTGCCGCTGGTGTTTGAGGAAGGCTCGTCCTGGCAATCGCTCGGCATGAAGGGCGACGAGCAGGTCACCATCCGCGGTTTGCACGGCGAGTTGAAGCCGCGCCAGAAGATGATGGCCGAGATCGTGGCCTCCGACGGCGGCCTGAAGCGCGTGCCGCTGATCTGCCGCATCGATACGCTCGACGAACTCGACTACTTCAAGAACGGCGGCATCCTGCAATACGTGCTGCGGCATCTGGCGGCGTAACCTCCCGACCTGCCGCGAATAGGCAGGCACAATCTCGGCCGGGCTTTTTCCGCTCATACCCGCGCAAGCGGGAATCCCGGGCCGCGCGCACGAAGCTTTCGCGGGGACGAGCGGAAACACACGGCGTTTCGCCATGGAGTCGCTCATGCACAGGCTCGCTTATCTTGCCGCGCTCGGCGCTTGCGCCGGCGCAATGCTCACCTCGCCGCAGGCGCAGGCTGAGACCCGCGGCGTCCTCGAACTCTTCACCAGCCAGGGCTGCTCCTCCTGTCCGCCGGCGGACAAGCTGCTGGGCGAATTGAGCCGCGATCCGTCGCTCGTCGTCTTCAGCCTGAATGTGGATTACTGGGACTCGCTCGGCTGGAAAGACACCCTCGCCGATCCACGCAATTCGGAGCGGCAGCGCGCCTATTCCCGCGTGCGCGGCGACCGCGGTGTCTATACGCCGCAGCTGGTGATCAACGGCACCGCGCATGTGGTGGGAAGCGACAAGGCCGCGGTCCAGCGCGCCCTTGCTTCGGCGCGCGAAGGCTTGTCGGTGCCGGTACGGGCCGCGGTGAAGGACGGAAAGCTGAGCGTCGATCTGCCTGCCGGAACCGGGGCCGGCGAAGTGTGGGTCTATGGACTGGCGAAGGAAGTCCCGGTTGCGGTTGCGCGCGGGGAGAACCGCGGGCGCACGGTCACCTACCACAATGTCGCGCGGCGCTGGCAGAAGCTCGGCGATTGGAACGGCAAGGCGGCGAGCTGGACTCTGCCGGTGAGTGATCTGGCCGGCGGCGGCGTCGACCTTGCGGCGGTGGTGGTGCAAAGCGGCGGCGCCGCCAATCCCGGAGCCATGCTGGGCGCCGCCGTCGCATCGCTGCGCTGATCTCAAATCGCACGGCATTGCGTTATCCCTCCCCCGCAGGCGGGGAGAGATAAGCAGCGTCGTCACGGCAAAGAAAAAAAGGCCGGCTGACAGCCGGCCCTAGGAATTGGGGATTGAACGTACACGGAACTTCAATGGGCCCGGCCCTTACCAAACTCCGGGGGGCTGGGGGGCTGAGGAATCCGAAGCTCGTTTTCGGACCGGGCCCTTGAGGCAACGCTGGCTGTATCACCTCCCAGCTTGGCGCCGGATTGGCTGAAATTTGGCGGTATTATGTTTCGCCTAACGAATGCGTGATGATTGAAATTACTCAAGAATTTGGTCTTTACCGCACCGGAAAAATCCCCGTTTCGGGGGGGACTTGCCGCGGCAGGCTGCCGGGGCGATCATGAAGCCTCAAACAAGGAGGCGCCGCCATGGATTTTGGCCCCGGCGATACTGAACCAAGCAAGCCCCACGGGGGCGATCTTGCGGGTCGATTTTCTCCCGCCGCCCCCGTCAACCAGGTGACCTTCAGCCGCCACGAGCTCGATCGCATCCTCAGCCTCTATGGCCGCAAGGTCGCCGCCGGCGAGTGGCGCGACTATGCGATCGACTTCCTGAAAGACCGCGCGGTGTTTTCGGTGTTCCGCCGCGCCTGCGAAATCCCGATCTACCGCATCGAAAAAAATCCCAAGCTGGCCCGCCGCCAGGGCGCCTATAGCGTCGTCTCTGCCACCGGGCTGATCGTACGGCGCGGGCATGAGCTCGATCGCGTGTTGCGCGCGATCGACAAATCGCTGCGCATCGTCGCGGCGTGAAACACATTCCGCTCGTCGGCGTACTGTCCTGTCTCGTCATGCCCGCGCTTGTCGCGGGCATCTCGCTTAGGTGAGCAGTGCGTTCCTTATCGGGATGGCCGGGACAAGCCCGGCCATGACAAACGAATGCCTGGCGAAATAAAAAACGCCCCGGCTTTCGGCCGGGGCGTTTCTTTTTTTGCGTTCGCTTAGCGGCGGTCGCCAAACAGCCTTAGCAGCATCAGGAACATGTTGATGAAGTCGAGGTAGAGCGTCAGCGCGCCCATGATGGCCTTGCGGCCGGCCACGCTGCCGTCGTCGTTGACGTCATACATTTCCTTGATCTGCTGGGTGTCGTAGGCGGTCAGGCCCGCGAATACCAGCACGCCGACGACCGAGATCACGAAGGACAGGCCCGAGGAAGCAAGGAAGATGTTCACGATCGAGGCCAGGATCAGCCCGATCAGACCCATGAACAGGAACGCGCCCATCGGCCCGAGGTCACGCTGCGTCGTGTAGCCGTAGAGGCTCAGCGCGCCGAACGATGCCGCCGTGATGAAGAACACCCGGGTGATCGACTGCCCCGTGTAGACCAGGAAAATCGAGGACACCACGAGGCCCATCACAGCGGAGTATACGTAGAACAGCACATTGGCCGTTCCGACCGACAGCGTCTGTATGCGGAAGCTGATGAAGAACACGAACCCCAAAGTCGCCAGGAACAGCACGATCGTTGTTATGGGGTTGAACAGGGCCTGCCCGAACGCTGTCAGGCCGGTGAGTTGGCCGCCCGCGACGCGGATCGCATCGCCGCCGGCTATTTGGTAGGTCAACCAGGAAACGACGCCCGTGAGCGCAACGCCCAGGGCCATCGTGTTATAGACGCGGATCATGTATGCGCGCAGGCCCGCATCGATGGCGACCGCGCGGTCGGCACCGTAGGGACGGGCAGACGCTACGTTACGGTCGAAATCCGACATGGCTTTTCCTCTCTCTGTGTCCGGCACCAATGCCGGTTATCGCGATGGCGCGCGGCAGAAATCCGGCCTGCGCCGACAGCGAGAATCTAATACGGGGCGGGCACCGGCGCTAGGTGGCCCCTGGGCCAAGCAAGGTTAATTCTGCGATAGCTTCCGGTTTTGGCTGCGGCGAAAACACGCGGGAAGCATTGATAATTATCAAAGATTACGCAGCACCGGCGCCGGCCTCTGACTGAGTGCCGACAGGGTTCCGATCAGGCCCAGCACCACCGTGACGATCAGGGCCCCGGCGGCGGCGGCCGCGGCTGATCCGGGCAGCCAGACGAAGCTCAAGTTCATCACCTTGGTGACGACCAGCCATGCCGCGATGGAGCCGGCCGCCACCCCGAAGACCGCGGTCGCCAGCCCCAGCACGAGATATTCCAGGCCGAAGGCGCCAAGCAGCCGCGCGCGCGTGGCGCCAAGCGTTTTCAGGATCACCGCATCATAGACCCGATTGCGCCGGCCAGCCGCAAGCGCACCGCCCAGCACCAGCACCGCGGCCACCAGCGAGACGAGGCTGGCGCCGCGGATGCCGAGCGCGAGATTGGAGACCACCTTGGCGACCGCCTCGATCGCCTCTTTCACCGGAACAGTGGTCACCATGGGGAAGGCTTCCGCTGCGGCCTTCAACAGCGTGTCTTCCTGCTCGACATTGCTGCCGTTCTTATAGGTCACGGTGGCGATGTGGGTATGCGGCGCGCCGGCGAAGGCGCCGGGCGAATACACCAGCACGAAATTGATGCCGAGGCTTTCCCAGTCCACCGTCCGCATATTGGCGATGTGTGCGGTGATCGGGCGGCCAAGCACATTGACCGTGACCGGATCGCCGAGCTTGAGCCCCAATCCGTCAGCCAGTTTCTTCTCGAAGGAAACAAGCGGCGGGCCGTTGTAATCGGGTCCCCACCACTGCCCTTCCACCACGCGCGAGCCGGCGGGGATATCGCCGGTGAAGGTGAGGCCGCGGTCGCTCTGCAGAACCCAGGCGGCGTCCGGCGTCGGCTTGAGATCCTCGGCGCGAACGCCGTTGGCCGACACGATGCGGCCGCGCAGCATCGGCACGCGCTCGAACTCCGCGCCGGGAGCGGCGGTGTGGATGAAGGCATCGAAACGCTGCGCTTCGGCCGCAGGAATGTCGGTGAAATAGAAGGACGGCGCCCTCTCCGGCAGCGCTGCGGTGAATTGCCGGCGCAGGTTGCCGTCTATCTGCACCAACGTCACCAGCAGAGCGAGCCCCAAACCGAGCGACAGCACCACCGTCGGCGTGAGCGCACCCGGGCGATGGATATTGGCGATGGCGAGCCGCACCAGCGCGGAGCCCTTGTGCGGGCTATGGCGCGCGGCCCACATCAGCGCTTCCGCCACCAGACGCAGTACCACGAAAACGACAACCGCCGCACCGATGAAGATCAGCGCGATGCGGCGGTCGTAAGCGAGCAAGACCGCGGCGCCCGCCAATGTCAGGGCGACCAGCGCGGTGACGGCCATATAGCGCAGGCGCGGCCAGCGGCTTTGGCGCATCACCTCGTCGCGAAACAGCGCGGAGACCGGCACGTCATGCGCGCGCCCGAGCGGCCATAGCGCAAAGGCGCAAGCGGTGAGCAGGCCGTAGAGCAGCGCCAGCGCAAGCTGCGCCGGGTAAATATCGGGCTCGATCGGAAGCGGGATCATGCTGCCGAAGGCCCAGTCGATCAGGAAGGGCAATACCGCGCCGATCAAGAGGCCGATCACCGCCCCGATCACCGCCAGCACCAGCACTTGCGACAGATAGACGGCAAACACACGGTGGCCGGTGGCGCCCACCGCCTTCATGGTGGCGATCACCTCGCGCTTGCGGTCGAGATGGCTCTTGACGGCATTGGCGACGCCGACGCCGCCCACCAGCAAAGCGGTGAGCCCAACCAGCGTGAGATATTGCGTGAAGCGTTCGACGTTGCGTGCGAGCTGCGGAGAGGCATTGCTGGGGCTGCGAATTTCCCACCCGGCGTCCGGCAATTGCGCCTGCGCCGCGTCGATGACTCTCTTGCCCGCCTGCTCGCCCGCGGCGTTATCCGGCAGGCGCAGGCGATAGCGCCAGCGCACGAGGCTTCCCGGCTGCAGCAAGCCGGTGGCGCGCAAGGCTTCTTCGCCGACCAGCAAGCGCGGCCCGAAATCGATGCCGCCCGCGAGCTTGTCGGGTTCGCTGCGCAGTACCGCGCGAAGCTCGAGATTGGCCGCGCCCACGCTGATGCGGTCGCCGGTCTGCAAGCCAAGGCGCGCGAGCAAGGCGGGTGCGGCGGCAGCGCCGAAGAGGCCATCGCGCTCGGCCAGCAACGTGGTCAGATCGAGCGCGGGCTCAAGCGACAGCGTGCCGTAAAGCGGAAAATCGCGGTCCACCGCCTTGAGCTCGACCAGCGCCGAGCGGCCGTCGCTGCTTTGCGTCATGGCCCGCATGGTGGCGGCGACCGAGAGACGCCCGCGTTGCGCGATGAAGTCTCTTTCCGCGGCGCTCGCTTCGCGCTGGATCAAATTGAACGAAACGTCGCCGCCGACGATCACGCGGCCTTCGCGAGCGAGCCCATCATTCAGGCTTCTTGCCACCGACCCGACGCCGGCAATCGCCAGCACGCCGAGCGCAAGGCATGCGATGAAGACATAAAAGCCGCGCAAGCCGCCGCGCATTTCGCGCAAGGCAAATCGCAGCGGCAGGAGACGCAAATTGTTTTTTCCCTTCCCTGAAAGCGGAGGGTCGGACGCGGTCGATGTCGGCGACAATGTCATCGCAACACCGCCGCTCTGTCGCTGTCGATCCGGCCCGAGCGCAGACGCAGCACGCGGTCGCAGCGCGCCGCGAGCGCCGGGTCGTGCGTCACCAGGATCAGCGTCGTGCCGCGCTCTTCATGGCCGGCGAACAGCAACTCGATGATTTGCTTGCCGGTCGTCTCGTCGAGATTTCCGGTGGGCTCGTCGGCCACCAGAATCGACGGATCGGGCGCCAACGCGCGCGCCAGCGCCACGCGCTGCTGCTCGCCGCCCGACAGCTGCGCGGGATAATGCGAAAGCCGGTCGGCCAGTCCCACCAGGGACAATTCGCGCTCCGCGCGCGCAAAGGCGTCGTCCGCGCCCGCCAGTTCCAGGGGCACGGCGACATTCTCGATCGCCGTCATGGTCGGGATCAGATGGAAAGACTGGAACACGATGCCGACGTGGCGGCCGCGGAACCGGGCGAGGCCGTCCTCGTCGAGCTTGCCGAGATCGGCACCGGCGACCTCGACGGAACCGGTGTCCGGCCGCTCCAGCCCCGCCATCACCATCAGCAAGGTCGACTTCCCCGAGCCGGACGGGCCGACCAGCCCGATGGCCTCGCCGCGGCCGATGCGCAGACCTATATCCTTGAGAATGTGAACCCGCGCCGCGCCGCGGCCGAGCGAGAGATTGACCCCGGCGAGCGCGATCGCTGCGGGTGGTGGGGACCGCGAGACATCGTCCATGAGGCTATTCCGTAACACCTCTCCGGCGGTCGCAAGGGGCCGCGCCCGAACCCCGTCATATGGGGGCCGCTCGCGCAGGGTCCAGACGCTGATTGCCGCGGCCGGCTTGGCTTTTGGTTGCATGGCCTATCTGCTCGCCACCGCTTTGCCGGCACAGGCACAGGATCGGCCGGTCCGTATCGTCGTGCTTGGGGATTCGCTGTCGGCGGGCCTCGGTCTGTCAGCCGCCGACGCCTTTCCCGCCAAGCTGGCGCGCGCCCTTAAGGCCAGGGGCATCGCGGCAGAGGTTTCCAATGCCGGCGTCTCCGGCGACACCGCTTCCGGCGGGCTTGCCCGCCTGGATTGGTCGGTGCCCGAGGGCACAGATGCGGTGATCGTGCAACTCGGCGCCAATGACGCATTGCGCGGCGTCAGTCCGAACGTCACGCGCGGCGCTCTCGACCAGATCATGCGGCGCCTGAAGGAGCGCCGCATCGAGGTGCTGCTGGCGGGAATGCTGGCGCCACGCAATCTCGGCAACAATTTCGCGCGCGATTTCGATTCGATCTATCCGGAACTGGCCGAAAAATACGGCGCCTTGCTTTATCCGTTCTTTCTCGACGGCGTCGCCACGCTGGCGCGGCTGAACCAGAGCGACGGTTTGCATCCCAATGCCGAAGGCGTGGATATGATCGTGAAGGGTATTCTGCCGAAAGTAGAGGAACTGGTTATCCGCGTGCGCGCGAAATCTCCCGCCTGACGCATGGCGTCGAGGGGCAAATCCGTGCATCCTTCCCTCTAGGTGATTCGTGAGTTCTCCATGCCGCGTCTATTCACCGCCTTGGAAATCCCCCCCGACGTGAGGAGCGCGATTTCCGCCGTGCGCGGGGGACTGCCGGGCGCGCGCTGGGTCGATCCCGAAAATTATCATGTGACGTTGCGCTTCATCGGCGATGTGGATGAAACCATCGCGCGCGAGGCCGCCTTCATCCTTGGCCAGGTCAGGCGCGAGGCTTTCGAAATCAAGCTCGACAGGCTGTCATCCTTCGGGGGGCATCGCCCGCGCGCGATCGTTGCGCTGGTCGCGCCGTCGCCGCCGCTGCTGGAATTGCAGGCCGAGCATGAGCGGCTGCTGCGCCGCATCGGTCTCGAACCGGAGGGGCGCAAATTCACGCCGCATATTACGCTTGCGCGGTTGCGCAATTCTTCCAGCCATCAGGTTGCCGAGTATCTTTCTTCGCGCGGGCATTTCCGCGCGCCGGCGTTCGAGCCGGAGCGCTTCGTGCTTTTTTCGTCGCGCGATTCCGTCGGCGGCGGGCCTTATGTGGTTGAGGCGGACTACCCCTTTCTGGAAACCGTGACGCTGCGGCAGGCGCGCCGCTAGCGCATGATCAACTCTCCCGCTCATTCCCGCGCAAGCGGGAATCCAGCCTTCGCGCGTAAGCCGCTCACATGCCGCTCACATGCCGCTCCTGGGTCCCCGCTTTCGCGGGGACGAGCGAGGTGTAGTTCATGCGCCAGTCAGCGCCGCTTTGAACGCATCACGCACTAGCGGGTGCAAGACCGGCGAAATTGGAACCGTCGCGCCGACAATCTCTCCGAGCTTTTTGCTTTCGCCAAACCGCTATCCACTTTTGCCGATCGCGCGCTTAGCTATTGAATTCCAACGACAATGCCTGGCATGCCAGCGCGCGGCGCCGTGCTTGGCCTGGCTTTGGCTTGCAGGCGATAGCGTCCGGCGGCTATGCCTCGCGCATCCGTTCTCCTCACGCGCTCTTTCACGAATAGTCCATGCCGAATTCTGTCCGCGAGCACTACGCGGCTCTTGTTGCCGCCGGTGAGATCGAGCGCGATCCTGCGCAGGAGACCGCGCTTGCATTGCTGACGCAGATCGAGGCGCGGCTCGCAACCCAACGGCTGGCGCGCAAATCCTCCTCGCTCGGCTGGCTGTTCGGGCGGCAGGAGCCGAACGAGCCGCTCAAGGGTGTCTATCTCTACGGCGAGGTCGGTCGCGGCAAGACCATGCTGATGGATATGTTTTTCGAGGCGAGCCCGGTCGCGCGCAAGCGGCGGGTACATTTCCATGAGTTCATGGTGGATGTGCACGAGCGCGTGCACATCCACCGGCAAAAGCTCAAGCGCGGAGAGGTCAAAGGCGACGATCCGATCGCGCCGGTCGCCGCTGCCATCGCCGAAGAGTCCTGGCTGCTCTGCTTTGATGAATTCCACGTCACCGATATCGCCGATGCGATGATCCTTGGGCGCCTGTTTACCCGTCTGTTCGAGCATGGCGTGGTGATGGTCGCGACGTCCAATGTCGCCCCCGATGATCTTTATCGCGATGGCTTGAATCGCGACCTGTTCCTGCCGTTCATCGCCTTGCTGCAGGAGCGCATGACGGCGATGCGGATCGATGCGCGCACCGACTTCCGGCTCGAGAAGCTGGCGCGCGCTCCGGTCTGGCATGTGCCGGCCGATGCCGCGGCGGACGCCGCGATGGATCAAGCCTGGCGCCGGCTGACCGGCGGTCATCCCGGCGCGGCGCAGGAAGTGATCAGCAAGGGCCGCACCGTCCACGTGCCGCGCGCGGCCAGAGGCGTGGCGCGTTTTTCATTCGCTGATCTATGCGAGCGCCCGCTTGGCGCGCTCGATTATCTGAAGCTGGCACGCGAATTCCACACGCTGCTGATCGACCATATTCCCGTCATGGATATCGGGATGCGCAACGAGGCGAAGCGCTTCATCACGCTGATCGACACTCTCTATGACCAAGCCGTGAAGCTCGTGGCTTCGGCGCAGGCCGAGCCCGATGCGCTTTACCGTACCGGCGAGGGATCCGAGGCGATGGAATTCAAACGCACCGCATCCCGGCTGTTCGAGATGCGGTCGGACTTCTATTTGGCCCTGCCGCACGGGCGGCGCGATTCACCCGGTCAGGTGCATGAGGGAATTGTGGAGACTTGACCAGCCGCCGACCGGGTAGTTAATGACCTGCGCGTTTCGCATTTAAGAGGCCTTTTTCAGGGAAAACTCGCGTTATGAAACGAAACAAGATTGCGTTGATTGGCGCCGGCCAGATCGGTGGCACGCTTGCTCACCTGATCGGCCTGAAAGAGCTCGGCGACGTGGTGATGTTCGACATCGCCGAAGGCACGCCGCAGGGCAAATCGCTTGATCTTGCGCAATCTTCGCCGGTGGACGGCTTCGACGCGAATTTCACCGGCGTTAATACCTATGAGCCGATCGAGGGCGCCGACGTTTGCATCGTCACCGCAGGCGTGCCGCGCAAACCCGGCATGAGCCGCGACGATCTTTTGAGCATCAATCTGAAGGTGATGGAGCAGGTGGGTGCCGGCATCAAGAAATACGCGCCCAATTCTTTCGTCATCTGCATCACCAATCCGCTCGATGCCATGGTCTGGGCCCTGCAGAAGACCTGCGGCCTGCCCAAGCAGATGGTGGTGGGCATGGCGGGCGTGCTCGACTCCGCGCGCTTTCGTTATTTCCTCGCCGACGAGTTCAACGTGTCGGTGCAAGACGTTACCGCCTTCGTGCTCGGCGGGCACGGGGACACCATGGTGCCGCTGCCGCGCTATTCGACCGTTGCCGGCATTCCGCTGCCGGACCTGGTGAAGATGGGGTGGACTACGCAGGCGCGGGTCGATGAGATCGTCAACCGCACCGCCAATGGCGGGGCCGAAATCGTCAACCTGCTGAAGACCGGCTCGGCCTTTTACGCGCCCGCGGCCTCGGCCATAAACATGGCCGAGAGCTATCTGCGTGACAAAAAGCGCGTGCTGCCCTGCGCCGCCTGGCTCAATGGCGAATACGGCATCAACGACCTCTACGTCGGCGTCCCGGTGGTGCTGGGGGCCAAAGGCGTTGAGCGCATTGTGGAAATTGAGCTTTCCAGCGCCGAGCGCGATGCCTTTGAACGGTCTGCGGCCTCGGTTCAGACTTTGGTCGATGCCTGCAAGAAAATTGCACCGGGCCTTGGCCAGTGACGCTAAGCTAGCCTGGTATACGGTATGCCAGACCTTCCGGACCCCATTTTATGAATATCCACGAATACCAGGGCAAAGCGCTGTTGCGGGATGCGGCCGTCCCGGTCCCGCGCGGCCAGGCGGCCTTCTCTCCTGAGGAGGCGGTAAAGGCCGCGGAAGCTTTGGGCGGTCCGGTCTGGGTGGTGAAGGCACAGATCCATGCCGGCGGGCGCGGCAAGGCGGGCGGCGTCAAAGTCGTCAAATCGATCGACGACGTGAAAAACGAAGCCACGCGCCTGCTCGGCTCAACGCTCATCACGCCGCAGACCGGTCCGCAAGGCAAGGAAGTCCATCGTCTGTTGATCGAGGAAGGCGCCGCCATCGCGCGCGAGATTTATTTTTCGCTGCTGGTGGACCGCGAGACCTCGCGCGTTGCGGTTGTCGCTTCCACCGAAGGCGGCATGGACATCGAAAAGGTCGCGCACGACACGCCGGAGAAGATCACCAGCTTCTCCATCGATCCCGCCACCAATGTCTGTCCCTTCCATGTGCGCCTGCTGGCCGAGGCGCTGGGGCTGGACGACAAGCAGCAAAAGCAGATGAGCGCGCTGCTGACCGGGCTCTACACGGTCTTCACCGAGAAGGATATGAGCCTCTTGGAAGTGAATCCGCTGATCGTGACCAAGGATGGCGATCTCGTCTGCCTCGACGCCAAAGTCAGTTTCGACGGCAATGCGCTCTACCGCCACCCCGATCTGGTCGAACTGCGCGACATCACGGAAGAAGACGACAAGGAAATCGAGGCGTCGAAATACGACCTGAATTACATCGCGCTCGACGGCTCGATCGGCTGCATGGTCAATGGCGCCGGTCTGGCCATGGCCACCATGGACATCATCAAGCTCTATGGCGCGGCGCCGGCGAATTTCCTCGACGTCGGCGGCAGCGCCACCAAGGAAAAAGTCGCCGCCGCCTTCAAGATCATCACCTCGGATCCGAGCGTGAAGGGCATTCTGGTCAACATCTTCGGCGGCATCATGAAATGCGACATCATCGCCGAGGGCGTCGTCGCCGCGGTGAAGGAAGTCGGGTTGAAAGTGCCGCTGGTGGTGCGGCTGGAAGGCACCAATGTGGAATTGGGCAAACAGATCATCGCCAAGTCGGGGCTGAACGTGATCTCCGCCGACGATCTCGACGATGCCGCGCAGAAGATCGTCAAGGCCGTGAAGGGGGCCGCGTGATGAACAGCCTTCTATTTTCCTTGTCATGCCCGGACTTGTTCCGGGCATCCCGCTTGGGGATGCAATGCCTTCCTAAACGAGATGGCCGGGACAAGCCCGGCCATGACATGGCGCGCTGGCGCGCTGACCTCCCCCTTTCAGGGGGAGGTGCAAAAACCGAGCGCCCGTAGCACCATGGCCATCCTAATCGACAAGAACACCAAGGTCATCTGCCAGGGCTTTACCGGCAAGAACGGCACCTTCCATTCCGAACAGGCGATCGCCTATGGCACCCAGATGGTCGGCGGCGTCTCGCCCGGCAAAGGCGGCGCCATGCATCTCGGCCTGCCGGTGTTCGACACGGTGGCCGAAGCGCGCGAAGAAACCGGCTGCGATGCCAGCGTGATCTATGTGCCGCCGGCCGGCGCCGCCGACGCGATCTCCGAAGCGATCGCGGCGGAAGTGCCGCTGATCATCTGCATCACCGAGGGCATCCCGGTGGTCGACATGGTGAAGGTCAAGCGCGCGCTCTGCGGCTCGAAATCCCGGCTGATCGGGCCGAACTGTCCCGGCGTCATGACCGCGGGCGAATGCAAGATCGGCATCATGCCCGGCAATATCTTCAAGCCCGGCAAGGTCGGCATCGTCTCGCGCTCCGGCACGCTCACCTATGAAGCGGTGTTCCAGACCACGCGCGAGGGCCTGGGCCAGACCACGGCCGTCGGCATCGGCGGCGATCCGGTCAACGGCACGAATTTCATCGAGATGCTCGATCTCTTTCTCGCCGACAAGGCGACCGAAGCGATCATCATGATCGGCGAGATCGGCGGCTCGGCGGAGGAAGACGCCGCGGAATTCATCGCGCAAGAGGCCAAGCGCGGCCGCAAGAAGCCGATGGTTGGCTTCATCGCCGGACGCACCGCGCCGCCGGGCCGCCGCATGGGCCATGCCGGGGCCATCATCTCCGGCGGAAAGGGCGACGCGGAGTCCAAGATCGCGGCGATGGAAGCGGCCGGCATCACGGTCTCGCCCTCGCCCGCGCGGCTCGGCAAGACGCTGGTCGAGGTTCTGCAAAAACGCGGCAGTTGAAATCTGCACACGCGCGAGGGTAGCCATGTCGCCTGGCTCGCGGATGTTTCCGGCTCACTCTCCGCGTTTTGCGCTGGCCGCGGGGTTGGTGCTCTTCCTGATCGTGCTGACGCTTGCGCTCCGCGTCCTGTCGCCATCGGACATCGTCTCGCGCGACCAGTCGCGCACGGTGTCCTATACGATCGACATCGTCCGTAACGGCAGTCTCCTGCTCGCTGCAGACGCCGACGGCGTCCTCGCCACCAAGCCCCCGCTGGTGAATTATCTTTCCGCGCTTTTGGTCGCGCCTTTCGGTCCTAACGAGTGGACTTTCATGGCGCCGTCGCTGCTGGCATTTTTTGCGACGCTGTTCCTGATTTACCGGATCGCGCGCGAATTCTTCGCTCAGCTGCCGCCGCATGGCGAATGGCTCGGCCTCACCGCTGCGGAATGGGCGGCGCTGCTGGCGGTCGCTTTCTACGGGCTTTCCGCCATGGCGCTGCGGCTCGCCTTCGTCGCGCGCCCGGACATGATCCTGGTTTTCTTTTTGACGCTGAGCTTTTATGCCGCCAACCGTGCGCTCGCGTTGCAGCCGCCGCAGGGCGCGGGCTGGGCCTTTCTATTCTGGCTGGCGGCGACGCTCGCCGCGCTCGCCAAAGGTCCGATCGCGCTCATTCCGGTGGCCTATGCTTTCCTCGCCGCCAAGCTCTTTCACGGCGGCTGGGAAGCGGGTCGCCGTTTACGCCCGCTGGTCGGCGCGCCGATCGCGCTGACTGTCGCGCTCGCCTGGCCCGTCGCGGTGTTTGTTCTGGCGCCCGAGCATTTCCGCAACGTCCTGCTCAACCAGGAACTCGGCGGCCAATTCGACGGCGCCTGGTATTCCGGCGTGATCACGGCCTGGCAGGTGCCGCTATGGGTGATCTCGCGCTTTCTGCCCTGGTCGCTGTTGCTGCTGGTCGCGGCCTGGTTTTTTCCCTGGCGGCAGTGGCGGACGCATCCGCTCGCGCCGGTGCTGCTCTACATCCTGTTGCTGACGATCCCTTTCATCCTGGTGGGAAGCCGGCGCGGCGACCGCTTCGCGCCGTTCTTTCCGCTGGTCGCGATTGTCTGCGCCTGGGCCGCGGTCTACTGCTGGCGCGGCCAGGTCTTGCTGCGCACGAGCGTCGCCGCCGTGCCGGCGGTGATCATTGGGCTCACGGTCCATTTTCATTTCCTCAGCGATCAGGCCAAGGATCTGTCCGGCCAACGCATGCTCGATTTCGCGCGCGAGGTGAAAGCCAAGGCCGACGGCCGGCCGTTGCTGTTCTGCAAGACCGCCAACCGCGAGCTGGCGGTGCAGGCATTCCTCGGCGTTAATCAGCGCGGACAATATCCGCGGGAAGCGCCGGAATCGGGCGCCTGGGTCATCGCGGAAGGGCCGGGCGACCAGCCGGACGCCCTAGTCGAATCCGCGCCGATTCCGCTGATCGAAGGTCAGCGTCTCTTCGTCGCCCTGGCCGAGGGCGGCAGCCCGATCTGCGCAGCCGGGCGCGACCGGGTTGAATAATTGAACGGATGTTCAATACTTGCCCCTTTCTTCATAAAATCCGCACATTAACTAGGATAGAACGGCAGGTGCCGGCCAATGCCCTCGCCTTGGCGCGGCAGAATCATTATCGGGAAGGCAGCTCCTGCCCGCCCGCCAATCAGGATCGCTTTCCATGTCCCGCCAAGACGCGAATGCCGCCTTTGCCCTGTCCTCTTTCCTCTATGGCGGCAACGCTCCCTATATCGATGACCTCTAGGCCCGTTACGAAAAGGACCCGCAAAGCGTCGACGCGGAATGGCGCGAATTCTTCGAGAGCCTGAAGGACGCTCCCGAAGAGGTGGCGAAGATCGCCCGCGGCCCCTCCTGGAAGCAGCCGCATTGGCCCGCGCGCGACAACGGTGAGTTGGTCGCCGCGCTGACCGGCGAATGGGCGGCAGCGGCGAAGGCCGTCGGCGACAAGGTGAAAGCCTCGGCGCAGACGCGCGGCGTCGAGCTTTCCGCCGAACAGGTGCAGCAGGCGACGCGCGATTCCATCCGCGCGCTGATGCTGATCCGCGCCTATCGCATCCGCGGCCATTTCCACGCCAAGCTCGATCCGCTCGGGCTCGAGCCGCAAAAAGCCGCAAGAGGAGCTCGATCCGCGCACTTACGGATTCACCGAAGCCGACTACGACCGGCCGATCTTCCTCGACAAGGTGCTGGGGCTGGAATTCGCCACGCTGCGCGAGATCGTCGGCATTCTGCGCCGCACTTACTGCCAGACCATCGGCGTCGAGTTCATGCATATCTCGAGCGCGGCGCAGAAAGCCTGGCTGCAGGAGCGCATCGAAGGCAAGGACAAGGAGATCAGCTTCACCCGCGAGGGCAAGCGCGCGATCCTCAACAAGCTGGTCGAAAGCGAAGGCTTCGAAAAATTCTGCGACCTGAAATTCACCGGCACCAAGCGCTTCGGACTGGACGGCGCGGAAGCCATGATCCCGGCGCTCGAGCAGATCATCAAGCGCGGCGGTGCGCTCGGCGTGAAAGAGATCGTGCTCGGCATGGCGCATCGCGGGCGGCTGAACGTGCTGGCGCAGGTGATGGCCAAGCCGCACCGCATCATCTTCCACGAATTCAAGGGCGGTTCGGCGACGCCGGAAGAGATCGAAGGCTCCGGCGACGTGAAATATCACCTCGGCGCCTCGTCCGATCGCGAGTTCGACGGCAACCAGGTGCATCTGTCGCTGACCGCGAACCCCTCGCATCTGGAAATCGTCGATCCGGTGGTGCTCGGCAAGGTGCGCGCCAAGCAGGACCAGCACGGCGACCGCCGGAGGAACGCATCTCGGCGATGCCGCTGCTGATCCACGGCGACGCCGCCTTTGCCGGCCAGGGCGTGGTGGCGGAATGTTTCGGCCTGTCCGACCTGAAGGGCTACCGCACCGGCGGCTCGGTGCATTTCATCGTCAACAACCAGATCGGCTTCACCACCTATCCGCGCTACTCGCGCTCCTCGCCTTATCCATCCGACGTGGCGAAGATGATCGAAGCGCCGATCTTCCACGTCAACGGCGACGATCCGGAAGCTGTGGTTTATCGCCGCCAAGGTGCTGACCGAGTTCCGGCAGAAATTCCACAAGCCGGTGGTCATCGACATGTTCTGCTACCGGCGGTTCGGCCACAACGAAGGCGACGAGCCGTCCTTCACCCAGCCGCTGATGTACAAGAAGATCCGCTCGCATCCGTCGACGCTGGAGATCTACTCGAAGAAGCTGGTCGGCGAAGGCGTCGTCACCGACGGCGAAGTCGAGAAGATGCGGGCCGACTGGCGCGCGCGGCTGGAAGCCGAGCTCGAGGCGGGCCAGAGCTACAAGGCCAACAAGGCCGACTGGCTCGACGGCCGCTGGGCCGGCATGAAGGCGGCGCACGACGCCGACGATCCGCGCCGCGGCAATACCGGCGTCGCGCTCGGCAAGCTGCGCGAGATCGGCGAGAAGATCACCGAGGTACCGGAAGGCTTCCACCTTCACAAAACCATCCAGCGCTTCCTCGACAACCGCCGCCAGGCGATCGAAAGCGGGCAGGGCATCGACTGGGCGACCGGCGAAGCGCTCGCCATGTGCACGCTCTTGCTGGAAGGACATCCGGTGCGGCTGTCCGGCCAGGACACCGAGCGCGGCACTTTCTCGCAGCGCCATTCGGTGCTGTTCGACCAGGAGAACGAGGACCGCCACACCCCGTTCAACCATCTGGCGAGAAGCAGGCGCGCTTCGAGGTGCTCAACTCCATGCTGTCGGAGGAAGCCGTGCTCGGCTTCGACTACGGCTATTCCACCGCCGAGCCCAACGCGCTCACCTTGTGGGAAGCGCAGTTCGGCGATTTCGCCAACGGCGCGCAGGTGATGTTCGACCAGTTCATCTCATCCGGCGAGCGCAAATGGCTGCGCATGTCCGGCCTGGTCTGCCTGTTGCCGCATGGCTACGAAGGGCAGGGGCCGGAACATTCCTCCGCGCGGCTCGAGCGCTTCCTGCAGATGTGCGCCGAAGACAATATGCAGGTCGCCAATTGCACCACGCCGGCGAATTACTTCCACATCCTGCGCCGCCAGCTTAAGCGCGAAATCCGCAAACCGCTGATCCTGATGACGCCGAAGAGCCTGCTGCGCCACAAGCGCGCCACCTCGCGGCTCGATGAACTCGGGCCGGACACCTCGTTCCACCGCCTGCTGTGGGACGACGCGCAGATGCTGCCGGACGAGAAGATCAAGCTCGTGGCCGACGCACAAGATCCGCCGCGTCGTGCTCTGCTCCGGCAAGGTCTATTACGATCTTTACGAGGAGCGCGAGAAGCGCGGCATCGACGACATCTATCTCCTGCGCGTCGAGCAGCTGTATCCGTTCCCGACCAAGGCGCTGATCTCCGAACTCTCGCGTTTCAAGCAGGCGGAGATCGTCTGGTGCCAGGAAGAGCCGCGCAACATGGGCGCCTGGTTCTTTGTCGATGTCTTCCTGCAATGGGTGCTGAACCAGATCGGGCACAAGCATCGCCACGTGCGCTATGCCGGGCCGCCCGGCTTCCGCCGCCACGGCGGTCGGCGTGATGTCGAAGCATCTCGCGCAGCTCAAGCAGTTGCTGGAAGAGGCGCTGGGATAATTTGACTTGTCATGGCCGGGCAAATGGCGCGAAGCGCCGTCTTGCAAGCCAACTTGTCCCGGCCATCCCGATAAGAGCGCAAGGCCCATCTGAGCGGGATGCCCGCAACAAGTGCGGGCATGACGAAGGAGAAGGTTGAAATAATCATGGCTGAAATCCGCGTCCCGACCCTCGGCGAATCCGTCACCGAGGCGACCATCGGCAAATGGTTCAAGCGCACGGGCGACGCGGTCGCCGCCGACGAGCCGGTGGTCGAGCTGGAAACCGACAAGGTGACGATCGAGGTGCCGGCGCCAGCCGCCGGCGTGCTGTCGGAAATCGCGGCCAAGGACGGCGAGACCGTCGCGGTCGGCGCGCTGCTCGGCCAGATCAAGGAAGGCGCCGGCGCGGCTGCCGCAAAACTGCCGCCGCTGCCACCGGCCGTCCCGATCAGAAGTCTTCCACCACCACGCCGATCAATGCCGCCGATGAAGAGCCGAAGCCGCGGGTGCCGCCCAAGGCGGACGCCGAGCCGACAAGCAAAGCCGCGCCCGACGCGCCGCTCGCGCCGTCGGTGCGCAAGCTGGCGGCAGAAAGCGGCATGGATGCCTTCCGCCGTTCCCGGCTCCGGCAAGGACGGCCGCGTCACCAAGGGCGACATGATGGCCGCGATCGAACGCGCCGCCTCGCAGCCGACGCCGGTGGCGCAGACCTCCGCCATGCAGGCGCGCGCCCCCTCGCCGCCGGACGATGCCGCGCGCGAAGAGCGCGTGAAGATGACCCGGCTGCGCCAGACCATCGCGCGCCGGCTGAAGGATGCGCAGAATACCGCCGCCATGCTGACGACCTTCAACGAGGTCGACATGAGCGAGGTGATGAAGCTGCGGGCGCAATACAAAGAGGTGTTCGAGAAGAAGCACGGCGCGAAGCTCGGCTTCATGGGCTTCTTCGTGCGCGCCTGTGTGCAGGCGCTGAAGGACATCCCCGCGGTCAATGCCGAGATCGACGGCACCGACATCGTCTACAAGAATTACTACCACATCGGGGTCGCGGTCGGCACCGAGAAGGGCCTGGTCGTGCCGGTGGTGCGCGACGCCGATCAGCTCTCGCTCGCCGAGATCGAAAAGAAGATCGGCGACCTCGGCCGCCGGGCGCGCGAAGGCCAGCTCAAGATCGACGAGATGCAGGGCGGCACCTTCACCATCACCAATGGCGGCGTCTACGGCTCGCTGATGTCGACGCCGATCCTGAATGCGCCGCAGTCCGGCATCCTCGGCATGCACAAGATCCAGGAGCGGCCGGTCGCCGTCGCGAGGCAAGATCGAAATCCGCCCGATGATGTATCTCGCGCTCTCCTACGACCACCGCGTGGTGGACGGGCAGGGCGCGGTGACCTTCCTGGTGCGGGTGAAGGAAGTGCTGGAAGACCCGACGCGGCTGGTGCTGGATCTCTAATTTATCATCGTCATGCCCGGCCTTGTGCCGGGCATCCCGCTTAGGAGCGCGTTGCCTTCATAAGCGAGATGGCCGGGACAAAGCCCGGCCATGACGCAAGTGGAGTGTTCAAATGCCTACCTACGACCTCATCGTCATCGGCACCGGCCCCGGCGGCTATGTCTGTGCCATCCGCGCCGCGCAGCTCGGCCTGAAGACCGCGGTGGTGGAGAAGCGCGCCACTTTCGGCGGCACCTGCCTGAACATCGGCTGCATTCCGTCGAAGGCGCTCTTGCATGCCTCCGAATTGTTCGAGGAAGCCGGCCACAAATTCGCGAAGATGGGCATCAATGTCGGCGCGCCGAAGCTCGATCTGGCCGCGATGATGAAATTCAAGGACGAAGGCGTCGACGGCAACGTCAAGGGCGTCGACTTCCTCCTGAAGAAGAACAAGGTCGATGCCTATCGCGGAACCGGGCGCATCGCCGCGCCCGGCAAGGTCGAGGTGAAGGGCGCCGACGGCAAGACCCAGACTTTGGAAACAAAGAACATCGTGATCGCCACCGGCTCCGACGTGGCGCGGCTGAATGGCGTGGAGATCGACGAAAAGCGCATCGTATCGTCCGACACCGCGATCGCGCTCGACAAGGTGCCGGAGCGCCTTCTGGTGATCGGCGCCGGCGTGATCGGGCTTGAGCTCGGCTCGGTCTGGCGGCGGCTCGGCTCGAAAGTCACCGTGGTGGAATTTCTCGATGGCGTGCTTCCCGGCATGGACGGCGAAGTGCGCAGGCAGGCGCAGCGCATTTTTGAAAAGCAGGGCATCGCGTTCAAGCTGTCGTCGAAGGTCACCGGCGTCGATGCTTCCGGCAAGACGCTGAAGGCCAAGGTCGAGCCCGCGAAAGGCGGCGCGGCGGAAACCATCGAAGCCGATGTGGTGCTGGTCGCGGTCGGCCGCACGCCTTACACCGAAGGGCCTCGGGCTGGAAGCGGCCGGCGTGAAGAAGGACGAGCGCGGCCGCGTCGCGGTCGATGCGCATTTCGCCACCAATGTGAAAGGCATATACGCCATCGGCGACGCGATCGCCGGTCCGATGCTGGCGCACAAGGCCGAGGACGAGGGCGTCGCGGTGGCGGAAATTCTGGCGGGCCAGACCGGGCATGTGAATTACGACGTGATCCCGAACGTGGTCTATACCTATCCGGAGATTGCCTCGGTCGGAAAATCCGAGGAGGAATTGAAAGAGGCGGGCGTCGCTTATAACGCCGGCAAGTTTCCCTTCACCGCCAATGGACGCGCCAAGGCGAACCTCACAACCGAGGGCTTTGTGAAAATCCTGGCCGATGCCAAAACCGACCGTGTGCTCGGCGTGCATATCGTGGGCGCCGACGCTGGCAACATGATCGCGGAAGCCGCGGTGGCGATGGAATTCGGTGCTGCTGCCGAAGACATCGCGCGCACCTGCCACGCGCATCCGACTTTGCCCGAAGCGGTGAAGGAAGCGGCGCTCGCCGTCGCCAAGCGCGCGATTCATATGTAGTGCAGCTGTAGTGCAGCGAATCCCAATCTCACTCCTCATCTCGAGGAGCGGACCGAAGGTTCGCGTCTCGACGGATGCGGTCTTGCTTTTTCGCGAGGTAAACGTCTGACATAATCCTCATCCTGAGGGCCGCCGGGCGGCGTCCTCGAAGGATGAGGCCACAATGGGTGCCTGGGTCTACATTCTTAGATACTCTGACGGGTCATTTTATACAGGGACGACACGCGCTAATCTGGAACAGCGCGTCGGCGAGCACCAAGCCCGCGCTTTCGATGGTTATACTTCGACGCGTCGGCCGGTCGTGCTCGTATTCTCGGACTATTTTGATCAGATTACCGACGCTATAGCAGCAGAGCGTCAGATCAAGAGTTGGTCGCGTGCAAAGAAGCAGGCCTTGATTGCCGGCAATTTCGCCGCTCTCCGGCAAGCAGCTAAACGCAAAAGCTCAGGGCCTCGTCCTTCGAGACGCGAACTTTCGGTTCGCTCCTCAGGATGAGGATCGAAGTTTGACCTCGCTGCAATTCACGCCAGAAAGAATCACGCCCGTGGATGCGCACTCTTGTAGACCGCGAGCAGCCGCTCGCTATCGACCGCGGTATAGACCTGCGTGGTCGAGAGCGAAGCATGGCCGAGCAGTTCCTGAATCGCGCGCAGATCGCCGCCGCGCGCCAAAAGATGCGTGGCGAAGGAATGCCGCAGCGCATGCGGCGTGGCGGTGTCGGGCAGGCCGAGCGCGCCGCGCAGCCGCGCCATCGTGAGCTGCAGGATGCGCGGACTTAACGGTCCGCCGCGCGCGCCGACAAAGAGCGGCCCGCTCGCCGGCAGCTTGAACGGACAAAGCGCGACATAATCCGCGATCATCTGCAGGATCTGCGGCAGCACCGGCACCATGCGCGTCTTTCTGCCTTTGCCGGTGACGGTCAGCGCGCCGCTTGATTGCGCGCCGGAAACGTCGTCCGGCGTCAGCGACAGCGCCTCCGAAATACGCAGGCCCGAGCCGTAAAGCAGCGCCAATACCGCGGCGTCGCGCGCAAAGATCCAAGGCTCACGCTCCTCGCCCGCACGCAGATCGGTTTCCGTCATGCGCTTGGCTGCCGCCGCCGCCAGCGGCTTCGGCAGGGTTTTGCTCACCTTCGGCGCGCGCACGGCGGCAAGCGCCGCCACCTTGCCTTTGCCGTTGCGCTCGAGGAAGCGCGCAAAGGAGCGCGCGCCTGCCAACATGCGCATGAGAGAACGCCCGCCGATGCCGGCGGCCCGCCGCGAGGCCATGAAGGCGCGCACGTCCTGCGGCGTCAGCTTGGCGAGATCCTTCAGTGCGGGCGCGGCGCCCAAGTGCTCCGCCATGAAGGCGAGGAATTGGCCGATGTCGCGGCGATAGGCTTCCAGCGTCTTCGGCGACATGCGCCGCTCGGCGCCAAGATGCGTTGTCCAGCGCGTCAGCTCCGCCGCGACGTCGGGCGCGAAGGAAAGGGCTGCAGCATTAGTCGTTTTTCGCGATGCCATCGTCTTGCTCAGGCGCGCCTCCTCTTCCTGTGGGGAGAGGCGAAAAGGACCGCTCTTGCCATTGCCGGCCTGTGGGAAAGTTGACCGAGAGAAACGAGGAGGCCCCCGTGGTGGTCGCAGAAATTGGGTCCCCACCCCCGCCTCACTCGGTCGAACATTACAATACGCCTTACTTCCTTCTCTCTTCCTTAACCGCACGGAATCGGCCACCCATAAGCCATGACCAGGCGAATTGTCGATGTTTTGGTGCCGGTGGCGCTCGATAAGGCTTATTCCTATCGGGTGCCGGAAGGCGTGGAGCTTGCCCCGGGCGACCTCGTCTCGGTGCCGCTCGGCGCGACCGACTATACCGGCGTGGTCTGGGCCGAGGGCACGGCGCCGGCCCGGCCTCGACAACCGGCTGAAGGACATCGAGGAAAAGCTCGACATCCCGCCGCTGAAGGCCGAACTGCGCAGCTTCGTCGACTGGGTGTCCAACTACACGCTGGCGTCGCGCGGCATGGTGCTGCGCATGACGCTGCGCATGGGCGCGCATCTTCCTCCCGAGCGCGAACGCATCGGCGTGCGGCTTTCAGGCCCGCCACCTGCGCGCATGACGCCGGCGCGCGCGCGCGTCATCCGGCTGATGGGCGACGGTGTTCTGCGCAGCAAGGCGGAAGCGGCGCAGGAGGCCGGCGTCAGCGCGGGCGTGATCGACGGCTTGATCGACGAGGAGACGCTGGAAACCGTCGTGCTGCCGCCCGCGCCGGTTGCCGGGGAACCCGATCCCGATTTCGCCGCAGCCGGATTTCACCAGTGCGCAGGAACAGGCCGCGGCGGCGCTGCGCGAAAGCGTGCGCGGCGGCGGATTCTCCGCAACCCTGATCGACGGCGTCACCGGCTCGGGCAAAACCGAAGTCTATTACGAGGCGGTGGCGGAAAATCTGCGGCGCGGAAAGCAGACGCTGATCCTGATGCCGGAGATCGCGCTCACCGCGCAGGCGCTTGACCGTTTCTCCGCGCGCTTCGGGGTGCCGCCGGCGGAATGGCATTCGCAGCTCTCGCCGCGCAAACGCGCGCGCACCTGGGCGGGCGTTGCGGCGGGCGAGGTGAAGGTGGTCATCGGCGCGCGCTCGGCGTTGTTTCTGCCTTATGCCGATCTCGGCCTGATCATCGTCGATGAAGAGCACGACCCCGCCTATAAGCAGGAGGACGGCGCGCATTATCACGCCCGCGACATGGCGGTGGTGCGCGGCAGCCTTGCGCAGATTCCGATCGTGCTCGCTTCCGCGACGCCGTCGGTGGAAACCGAAGTCAACGCCCGGCGCGGCCGCTACCAGCGGCTGCATCTGCCGGAGCGTTTCGGCGGCCAGCATCTGCCCGCCATCGAGGCGATCGATCTAAAACGCGAAGGCCCCGCGCGCGGGCGCTTCATCGCGCCGCGGCTGGCGGAGGCGGTGAAGATCGCGCTCGAGCGCGGCGAGCAGGCGCTGCTTTTTCTCAACCGGCGCGGCTATGCGCCGCTCACGCTCTGCCGCGCCTGCGGCTTTCGCCTGCATTGCCCGAACTGCGACGCCTGGCTGGTCGATCATCGCTTCCGGCGGCGGCTCGTCTGCCATCACTGCGGCTATTCGCTGCCGCCGCCGGCCGAATGCCCGAAATGCCAGGCCAAGGACAGTTTCGCGGCGGTCGGCCCGGGCGTGGAGCGGCTGGGCGAAGAAGTGGCGGAGCTGTTCCCCGGCCGCCGCCTGCTGGTGCTGTCGAGCGATCTTGTTGAATCGGTGGAACGCCTGCGGCAGGAGCTCGACGACGTCGCCGAGGGAAAATTCGACATCATCATCGGCACGCAGCTCGTGGCGAAGGGACACCACTTTCCCAAGCTCAACCTCGTCGGCATCGTCGATGCGGATCTCGGGCTGGGCAACGGCGATCCGCGCGCGTCGGAGCGCACTTTCCAGCTGTTGCATCAGGTGATGGGCCGCGCCGGGCGCGAGGCAGGGCAGGGTCACGGCCTCATTCAGACGCACCAGCCCGACCATCCGGTGATGCGGGCGCTGATCTCCGGCGACCGCGCCGCCTTCTACGACGCGGAAATCGCCGCGCGCGAGCGCGACGGCTATCCGCCCTTCGGCCGGCTGGCGAGCCTGATCGTCTCCGGCGGCGACAAGCATGCGGCGGAAAGTTTCGCGCGCAAGCTCGCGATGGCAGCGCCGCGCGAGGAAGCCGTGCGCGTGCTCGGCCCGGCGGAAGCGCCGCTCTCGGTCGTGCGCGGGCGCTACCGCTTCCGGCTGTTGGCGAAATCGCCGCGCGCTTTCGATCTCTCCGGCTATCTGCGCGACTGGCTGCCGCCGCGCCCAAGCCGAAGGGCAATCTCAAGCTGGAAGTGGATATCGATCCGCAGAGCTTTTTGTAAGGGACGCACTGCCTCTCACTCGCTCTCCCCAGGGGGGAGAGGGTGGGGTGAGGGGTTCCTGCCCCAAGAGAGTCCGTACGCCCTCACCCGGCTCGCTTTCGCTCGCCACCCTCTCCCCACGGGAGAGGGAAAAAGGCGCGGTACGCGACTGCAAGTAAGGCCCGCGCTACAGCGCTTGCAGCCAGGCGACCACCTCGCCGGCGCTGACTTGCGGGGTCTCAGAATGTCCGCCGGGCACGGTAATGATCTTGCCGCCGCGGATGACGGCGCGTGCGCTCGCGTCGTCGGTCCCGACCACCCACAGCAGCGAAGCCCCTTTCAGCGCGGCCGCATTGCGGCTGATGATTGCCGGCCCGGCGGGATCGAAAAAACTGACATAGGCCGCGGCCGTCGTGCGGACCTCGAAAATGTGGCCCTGGTTGGTATCCAAATAACTTCCGACTTCGCTGCCGCGGCCGGCCGCGACGGCCTGTTTCGCGCGGGCCAGACTCTCGGCGGATTTGCCGGCAAAGGCGTCCGGCCGGTGTCCCGGCGCCAGCGCAACGATGGCGTTGACGCCGCCGCGTTGCGCGCCATAACCGAGCGCGACATTGGCGCCGAGGCTTTGGCCGACGAGGGCGATGCGTGTCGCGCCTTTGGCGCGAAGAGATTCGATGTGCCCGGCCACTTCATCCAATGTCTGGCCATAGGTGCGATAGCCGTTCGACCAGGACATGGTGGGCGACACGACCAAAGCGCCGGCCGCCGTGAGCGCGGCGGCGACTTCCTTCATCTGGCCGGCGCGGCCGCCCTTGCCGTGCATCGCGACAACGCCCCAGCCTTTCAGGTCCTTCGCGCCGGCCAGGCCGGGCATGGAAAAGATCAGACCCGCGAGCAGGGCGAAGCCCAGGATGATTTTTTGCACGAGCGCTCCCGAAGTTTTTGTCGGGGCCTGACTGTACTTGTGCCGCCTGATGCGGACAATATCGTGCGGGCATCGAGAGGATAGCGCGATGAAAATACTCGGGATTGTTTCGCTTGCCGCGGTAATTACCTTGAGCGTCGGCTCCGCCGCCGCGCAGAATTATCCCGCCGCCAAGCCGATCAAGATCATCGTCTCGACCTCGCCCGGCGGGGTGACCGATCTCGCCGCGCGCATTCTCGGCCAGCACATCACCGCCAAGACCGGCCAGACGGTGGTGATCGACAACCGCGCCGGCGCCAGCGGCAATATCGCGATGGACGGCCTCGCGAAGTCGGAGCCGCGACGGCTACACGCTCGGCGTCGCCAATACCGGCAATATCGTGATCAATCCGTATCTCTTTCCGGCCATGCCCTATGATCCGCTGAAAGATCTGACGCCCATCGGCGTGCTCGGCACCGTGCCGCTCTTTCTGGTGATGAACAGCAATGTGCCGGCGAAATCGCTCGCCGAATTCATTGCCTATACCAAGGCCAATCCGGACAAGATCAGCTATGCCTCCGCCGGCGCCGGCACCACGCCCGATCTTGCCGCGCATGAATTTGCCCGCCGCGCCGGACTGAAATTGGTCATGGTGCCGTTCCGCGGCACCGGCCCGGCGGTGCAGGCGGTGCTCGGCGGCGACGTGCATGCCACCTTCGTCTCGATGGGCCCGCATATCGAGTTCGTGCGCCAGGGCAAGCTGCGCGTGCTGGGCGCCGCCACCGCGCAGCGCCCCTCCTATCTGCCGGATACGCCCACTTTCGCCGAGCAGGGATTTCCCGGTTTCGAAACCGGCACCTGGTTCGCGCTGTTCGCCCCGCGCGGCACGCCGCAGCCGATCGTCGATCAGCTCAATGGCTATACGCGTTCCATGCAGCAAGACCCGGATCTGAAGCGCCGGCTGGAAGCGACTTTCGTCGATCCCGCGATCATGAGTGCCGCGGAATTTGCTGCGCTGGTGAAAACCGACGCGGCGAAATGGGAGCGCATCGTGCGCGAGAACAACATCAAGCTGGAGCAATAAGAACGGTCGTCACGCTCCAATGGCGTCGTTTCACACTGCGTTGGCTCATTTCGGCGCGATTGGGGTCATGGCGGGGCCGTCAGCCCCGTTGCCGTCCACCTTGTTGGTGCCATAGGACGCGATCAAGCCGCCAACGGCGGCCAGCCCGGTCGTATTCCCGCTTATCGTCGAGTCGCCGATCCGGATCGTTGCCAAATTGACACCGATGCCAGTGCCGTTGTTCGAGGACGTCGTGCGATCGACCAGCACACTGGTCGTGCCGCCGCCGCTGTCAGCGGCGAAGATGCCAGTACCAGTATGGCCGGTCGAAACACTGTCGCGCACAGTGGCGGTGATTGAGCCGGTTGTAGCGATGCCAAAGAACCTGATGCCATCGAAGCTGTTTTCGACCCGTACCCGGTCGAGCATAACGCTGGCGCCGCCGCTTCCGGACGGTTGAACGTGGATGCCGGAATTGGATGTGCTCTCGATCACCGAATCCGCGATGGAGAGCTCTCTGGTTTCTGAACTTGGCGGGAATTGAATTCCGACCGTGGCTCTGCGGATAGTGCATCTGGACACGTGCAAAGCCGCGCCGGAAAAGAAGATGATGCCGTCATTGATGGTGCCGCGCATATCGATGGTCAGGCCGCTTAGCGAGACAATGGCGCCGCCGCCCGCTTGGATGATGATCCCGGCACCGCCGGCGGGAGCGTTGATGAGAGCCTCCACTCCGTCGGCGACGATGCTGATCGGCTTGATGATGGTCAGCGGGCCGAAGTTGCCGGGGGTCAGGACGTCGACCCGTTGTTATTGGTCTGGTCGTGTGCGAATTGAAACGTCCGGCATGGCGCCGTTTCTCGGACAGTTCCCGGCATCGGTGCCGGTGCCCGAGACCCAGGTTTCGATAGCCGCCTGGGCCAGTGTGGCGCTCGCCAACAAGACGCAGCCGGCTGCAAAGAAGCCGATTCCCCATGGATGATGACGCATGATGAAGCCCCTTTCTGGGGGGCGTTCGGGATAGATCGCCCCGATGGCCAACCGTACTTGATTACCGCAGGGCCGTCTGGATTGCCGTCGATGTTGAGGACGGGAAAGTCAGTACCCCAGCCCCATCCGGATCAAGTTGGCGCCGGTGAGCCAGACCACGCCCAGCACCAGGATGCGGAACTGGTCGGGATTGATATAGCGCCGCACGCGCTGGCCGATCAGCATGCCGAGATAGACCGGGATCATGCCGACGGCCGACCAGGTCAGTTCGTGCGCGCCCGCGGTGCCCTGCGCGGTGCCGCCGAGCGTCAGGCATAGCGCGGCGATCAGATAGAGCAGCGAAATCGCCTTGACGAAATCGTCGCGCGGCAGCTTCAGCCCGACGACGTAAACCGCGAGCAGCGGTCCGAACAAGGTGGACATGCCGCCGATCACGCCCGCGACAAATCCGATCGGCGGGCCGAGCCTGGGCTCCAGCCGGCGGGAGACCGTCACATGCGGCTGCATAATCGAGAAGGTGGACAGCACGATCGCCAGCACGCCGACCGTGAGCAGCAAGACCTGGCGGTCGAGCGCGGCAAACAGCGCGGTGCCGACAAAGGTGCCGCCGATGAGACAAATGATCAGCGGCCAGAAGCGCTTGAGCATGGCGAGCGTGCCGCGGCCCTCGATCGCCTGGATCAGATTGCTCAGCACCAGCGGGATCATCAGGATGGCGACGGCAGTCGGCACGTCCACCACCAGCGTCAGCAGCGGCATGCCGATCAACGGCAATCCGAGGCTGAGCACGCCCTTCACCAGCCCGGAGAGGAAGAGCGCAAGGGCGCAGGCGAGGATCACCGGCAGCCATGCAATGAGATCGGCCATCATTCAGTTTCGCCGCCGCGCAGCTTTTTGGCCGATGCCAGCGCCGATTCCAGCTCTGCCTTGTAGTTCACCAGCGGCGGCGTCAGCGCGGCGGTAAAGAGGGTTTCGCGGACGCGGTGTCGCGTGCCGGCGAAATAAACCCGCGTGCCGGAGCGGTTCAGCCGCTTGACCAAGCCGCGCAAGGTCGCGGCCGTGCTGTCGATCAGCGGCACAGAGCGGAAATCGAGGATGAAAGCTTTCGGCTTCGCGCCGGTGCGGTCCAGCATCGTGCTCACCGCGGCGGTCGCGCCGAAGAAGAAGGCGCCGCTGATGCGGAAGACCATCACGTCGCGGTCCTGCGCGGCCGCCACGTCGATGGCACGGCGCTTCTCCGTGTCCGCCTGGTCCTCGCTGACAAGCGGGCCGTCCTCGACCTCCACCACCTCCGCCATGCGATGCAGGAACAGGAAGGCGCCGAGCACGACTCCGACAGCGATGCCCGTCGTCGTCAGGTCGACGAAAACAGTGAGGCCGAAGGTCGCCAGAAGCACTAGCGCGTCGCCGCGCGAGGCGCGCAACTAGGCCCAGAACTCGGCTTTTTCCGCCATGTTCCAAGCGACGATGACCCCCCAGCAGCGACACCACGAAGCCGCCGACGATGGCGGTGTAGAGGCCGCGCTCGGGGGCTACGCCGGAACCGATGGCGATGGCCATGGACAGCGGCAGTGCAACGATCGCGACCGTCAGCCCGGCCACCGCATCGGCCTGGAAATCCCGAAATCCATAGCCTTCGCGCAGCGCGGTGACGAGCTTCGGCGTGAACAGCTCGACGAAGGTCGGCTGAGTAACCCGGGGCGATGCTTGGGGAATATTCATGGCGGGCGACTCGCGGCGGCGCGATGGCAATCTGGCAGGTCGGCGCCCCCTTCACAAACGCGGCAGATGCAGGGCGGCTGTGCGGTCTTTGGGTTCCGGCCGTGTTGCGCCGCCGCGCCCCCTATGTTAGCAAAACCGCGATTTCGCGAGGATTTCCGGCGCCTTCTCCGTGAAACCTGCGAAGCCGGAATTCCCTCTTGGATTCCAACTGTTTGCGACGCCCTTTCCGGACGTCGCTGAGCTTTCGGATTGTGCAATCAAAGGTTTTCATGGCAGGCCAGAAACCGATCGTCTCCGGAGTAGCGGGGCGCTACGCCACCGCGTTATTCGAGCTCGCGCTCGAGCAGAAGAGCGTGGACGCGGTGAAGTCCGATCTCGACCGCTTCGCCACGCTGATCGCCGAGAATCCGGAGCTCGCGCGACTCGTCCGCAGCCCGGTTTTCAGTGCGGATGAGCAGACCCGGGCACTGACCGCGGTGCTCGCGGGCGCCAATATCGGCGGGCTGGCGGCAAATTTTCTTCGGCTGGTAGCGGCCAACCGCCGCCTTTTCAGCATCGGGGCGATCATCAAGGCCTTCCGGCTGCTGGTCGCCCGCCACAAGGGCGAGGTCACTGCCGAAGTGACGGTGGCCGAGGCCCTCGGTGACAAGCATCTCGGCGCGCTGAAAAGCGCGCTCAAGAACGTGACTGGCAAGGACGTCGCTCTCGACGTCAAAGTCGATCCTTCGATCATCGGCGGGCTTATCGTGAAGCTCGGCAGCCGCATGGTCGATACTTCGCTGAAGACCAAACTCAACGCGATCAAGCAGGCGATGAAAGAGACAGGCTGATGGACATCCGCGCCGCTGAAATTTCCGCAATCCTGAAGAAGCAGATCGAGAATTTCGGCCAGGAGGCCGAAGTCTCCGAGGTCGGCCAGGTCCTCTCCGTCGGCGACGGCATCGCCCGCGTCTATGGCCTCGACAATGTGCAGGCCGGCGAGATGGTCGAGTTCGAGAACGGCGTGCGCGGCATGGCGCTCAACCTCGAAACCGACAATGTCGGCGTCGTCATCTTCGGCAACGACCGCGAGATCAAGGAAGGCCAGACCGTCAAGCGCACCGGCGCGATCGTGGACGTGCCGGTCGGCAAGGGCCTGCTCGGCCGCGTGGTCGACGCGCTCGGGCAATCCGATCGACGGCAAGGGGCCGATCAAGGCCGACAAGCGTATGCGCGTGGACGTGAAGGCGCCGGGCATCATTCCGCGCAAGTCGGTGCATGAGCCGATGGCGACCGGCCTGAAAGCCATCGACGCGCTGATCCCGATCGGCCGCGGCCAGCGCGAACTGATCATCGGCGACCGCCAGACCGGCAAAACCGCCATCGCGCTCGATACCATCCTCAATCAGAAGCCGCTCAACGCCTCGGGCGACGAGAAGATCAAGCTCTACTGCGTCTATGTCGCGGTCGGCCAGAAGCGTTCCACCGTCGCGCAATTCGTGAAGGTGCTGGAAGAGAACGGCGCGCTTGATTACTCCATCATCGTCGCCGCCACCGCTTCGGATCCGGCGCCGATGCAGTTCCTGGCGCCCTTCTCCGGCTGCACCATGGGCGAATATTTTCGCGACAACGGCATGCATGCCGTGATCATCTATGACGACCTGTCGAAGCAGGCCGTTGCCTACCGCCAGATGTCGCTGTTGCTGCGCCGTCCGCCGGGCCGCGAAGCCTATCCCGGCGACGTGTTCTATCTGCATTCCCGCCTGCTCGAGCGCGCGGCGAAGATGAATGAAGCCAATGGTTCCGGCTCGCTCACCGCTCTGCCGGTGATCGAGACGCAGGCCAACGACGTGTCGGCCTATATTCCGACCAACGTGATCTCCATCACCGACGGCCAGATCTTTCTGGAGACGGACCTGTTCTATCAGGGTATCCGTCCGGCAGTGAACGTCGGTCTCTCGGTGTCGCGCGTGGGATCGGCCGCGCAGACCAAGGCGATGAAGAAGGTCGCCGGCAAGATCAAAGGCGAGCTCGCGCAATACCGCGAAATGGCGGCCTTCGCGCAGTTCGGCTCCGATCTCGACGCCACCACCCAGCGCCTGCTCAACCGCGGCGCGCGCCTGACGGAGCTGCTGAAGCAGCCGCAGTTCTCTCCGCTGAAGATGGAAGAGCAGGTGGTGGTGATCTATGCCGGCGTCAACGGCTATCTCGATCCGATCCCGGTCAACCGCGTGCGCGCTTTCGAGTCTGGGTTGCTGGCGGCGGTGCGCCGGGATCATGCCGCGATCCTCGACGACATCCGCGATACCCGCGACCTGACCGACGCAACCGCGGCCAAGCTCAAGGGCGTGATCGACGATTACGCCAAGGCATTTGCGTGATGAACTCTGTTGCTGTCATCCCGGCCAAGCGAGCAACGCGAGCGCGAGCCGGGACCCATCTAACCGTTCCTGGGTCCCGGATCGGCGCTACGCGCCGTCCGGGATGACAAAGTAGGAATGTAGATGGCTTCACTCAAAGACCTCCGCAACCGCATCGCCTCCACCAAGGCGACGCAAAAGATCACCAAGGCCATGCAGATGGTCGCGGCCTCGAAGCTGCGGCGCGCGCAGGTTGCGGCCGAAGCGGCGCGGCCCTTCGCCGAGCGCATGGACAAGGTGCTGCGCAACATCGCCGCTGCGGTGGCGGGCACCGATGCCGCGCCGAAACTATTGGCGGGCACCGGGCGCGACCAGGTGCATCTCCTCGTCGTCGCCACCGGCGAGCGCGGCCTCGCCGGCGCTTTCAACTCCGCCATCGTGCGGCTGGCCCGCGAACACGCCAATAGGCTGATCGCGCATGGCAAAGAGGTGAAGATCCTCACCGTTGGACGCAAGGGCAACGACCAGCTCCGCCGGCAATTCAGCAAGCAGATCGTGGACAAGGTCGAGTTGCGCGGCGTCCGCAGCCTTGGCTATGAACATGCCGAGGGCGTCGCCGTGAAGGTCCGCGATCTGTTCGAGCGCGGCGAGTTCGACGTCGCGACGCTGTTTTATTCGCGCTTCAAGTCGGTGATCTCGCAGATCCCCACCGCGCAGCAGATCATTCCGCCGGCATTTCCGGTCGCAGGCCGAGGCCGGTCCGACCGCGGCCTATGAATACGAGCCGGACGAGGAGGATATTCTCGCCGAATTGCTGCCGCGTTACGTCGCGGTGCAGATCTACCGCGCGCTCCTGGAAAACGCCGCCTCGTTCTATGGCGCGCAGATGAGCGCGATGGACAATGCCACGCGCAATGCCGGCGAAATGATCCGCAAGCAAACGCTCAGATACAACCGCACCCGTCAGGCGCAGATCACCAAGGAGCTGATCGAGATCATCTCCGGCGCCGAGGCGCTCTGATTTAGATTTTTGTAGCGAGGACATGCCTATGGCCACCCCAGCCCAAGCAAATAAGACCGGACGTGTCGCCCAGGTGATCGGCGCCGTCGTCGACGTGCAGTTCGAAGGCGAGCTCCCGGCGATCCTGAACGCGCTGGAAACCGAGAACCAGGGCAACCGCCTGGTGCTGGAAGTTGCCCAGCATCTTGGCGAATCGACGGTGCGCAGCATCGCCATGGATTCCACCGAAGGCCTGGTGCGCGGACAGGAAGTCGGCGACACCGGCCAGCCGATCGCGGTGCCCGTCGGGCCCGGCCTGCTCGGCCGCATCGTCAATGTCATCGGCGAGCCGGTGGACGAGGCCGGTCCGGTGAAGGGCGTCGCCCGGCGTCCGATCCATGCGGATGCGCCGGCCTATACCGAGCAATCCACCGAAGCCGAGATTCTGGTCACCGGCATCAAGGTGGTGGACCTGCTCGCGCCTTACGCCAAGGGCGGCAAGATCGGCCTGTTCGGCGGCGCCGGCGTCGGCAAGACCGTGCTCGATTCAGGAGCTGATCAACAACGTCGCGAAAGCGCACGGCGGCTATTCGGTATTCGCCGGCGTAGGCGAGCGCACGCGCGAGGGCAACGATCTCTATCACGAGATGATCGAGTCCGGCGTGAACAAGGATCCCAAAGTCCGGCTCCACCGAAGGCTCCAAATGCGCGCTGGTGTTCGGCCAGATGAACGAGCCGCCGGGCGCGCGCGCCCGCGTCGGCCTCTCCGGCCTCACGGTGGCGGAATATTTCCGCGACGAAGGCCAGGACGTGCTGTTCTTCGTCGACAATATCTTCCGCTTCACCCAGGCCGGCTCGGAAATGTCGGCGCTGCTCGGGCGCATTCCTTCGGCGGTGGGCTATCAGCCGACGCTCGCCACCGACATGGGCGCGCTGCAGGAGCGCATCACCACCACGACCAAGGGTTCGATCACCTCGGTGCAGGCGATTTACGTTCCGGCCGACGACTTGACCGACCCGGCGCCCGCCACGTCCTTCGCGCATCTGGACGCGACCACCGTGCTGTCGCGCTCGATCGCCGAGAAGGGCATTTACCCGGCGGTGGACCCGCTCGACTCCACCTCGCGCATGCTCTCGCCGCTGGTGGTGGGCGAGGAGCATTATCAGGTCGCCCGCCAGGTGCAGCAGATCCTGCAACGCTACAAGGCGCTGCAGGACATCATCGCCATTCTCGGCATGGACGAACTTTCGGAAGAGGACAAGATCGCGGTCGCGCGCGCGCGCAAGATCGAGCGCTTCCTGTCGCAGCCCTTCCACGTCGCCGAAGTGTTCACCGGCTCGCCCGGCGTCTTCGTCGATCTCGCCGACACCATCCGCGGCTTCAAGGGGCTGTGCGAAGGCAAGTATGACCACCTGCCGGAGGCCGCCTTCTACATGGTCGGCACGATCGAGGCGGCGGTCGAGAAGGGCAAGCGCCTGGCGGCGGAAGCGGCGTAACCATGGCCACCTTTAATTTCGATCTCGTCACGCCCGACAAGCTGCTGTTCTCCGGCCCGGTCGAGCAGGTCGACGTGCCTGGCGCCGAAGGCGACTTCGGCGTGCTCGCCGGTCACGCGCCGCTGGTGGCGATGCTGAAGCCGGGCGTGCTGGTCGTGCACGAAGGCGGCAAGCATCATCGCCTGGTGGTGATGGGCGGCTTTGCCGAGGTCAGCACCGAGGGCCTGACCATCCTCGCCGACTTTGCCGACAAGGCGGAGGATTTCGACCGCGCGGTGATCGCCTCGCAGATCAACGAGACCGAGCAGCGCATCAAGGAGACGCAGGAGGGCTCGCTGCTCGACCGCCTGATCATGCGGCTTGACCATTTCAAGCAGCTCGATACCATCTGCAGACCACGGCGCTGCATTAACTGCGCTGCATTGCCTCATCCGCGCCGTCATACTAAGGAGCGCCTGCAAGCGCGTCTCGAAGCTATGACCGGCTCGTCCGCCGTCCGCAGGACGAGGCCAATTGACGCTGCGCATATTGCGCGAAAGCCCGCACCACCCGCGCATAAACCGGCGCCTTGAACGGCACCACCAGTTCGGGCGTCTTTTCCAGCCGCTCCCAGCGCCATGCCGGCAAATTCCGGCTTATGCGCGCCGCCGCCGGGCTCCACGATATTGATTTCGCTTTCCTCGCCGGTGAAACGCAGCGCATACCATTTCTGCGTCTGACCGCGGTATTTGCCCTGCCAGGCATGGCCGGCGATCTCTCGCGGAATGTCATAGGTCAGCCATTCCGGGATTTCGCCGAGCTTCTGCACCGAGCGGATGCTGGTTTCCTCGTAAAGCTCGCGCAGCGCGGCGCGGTAAGTATCCTCGCCCGGGTCGATGCCGCCCTGCGGCATCTGCCAGCAATGCGTGGCGTCGATATGCTCCGGCCCGTCGAGCCGGCGGCCGATGAAAACGTGGCCCTCGCGGTTGAAGACCGCGAGGCCGGCGCAGGCACGATAAGGCAGAGTTTCGTAGGGAGGGCATGACATTCTATCCTGTCGTTCCGCGAGCCAGGCCATACACGCGCAGCTGCGGGAACCAATGTCACTGAACGCGTCTCAGTCAGAACGTAAAGACGGCGGGTTATGGCGTCCCCGCCTGCGCGGGGATGACAACTACGATGACTTTGGCTTGTTCGCCACGGCGCTGATCGGCACGAGCGTGAATCCGCGCGCTTCCGCGGCCTTGGCCCATTTGGCGATGCGGTCGATCGCGACGGGAAGCGCGCCGGCGATGCCGACGGCGATGCCGCGCTCGCGCGCCGCCGCTTCCAGCCGCGCCAGCGCGCGGTCGATTTCCGTCGCCGTCGGCACCGCGTCGATCACCACCTCGGCCTTGGCGAAGGCAAATGGTTTGCGCCGGCGATCTGGCCCGCCAGGCTGCGCGAGGACGTGCCGTCGTCCAGGTAAATCAATCCGCGCTTGGCGGTCTCGCGCAGCACCGGCGCAAGCGCCGGCTCCGAAGCGGTAAAGCGGGCGCCCAGATAGTTGGAAATTCCGACATAACCCTGAAAGCGGCTCATCAGCCGATGCAGCCGGTCGATATTCTGCCCGGCGTCCAGGCTGGTGAGCAAGGTCTGCGGGCCTGGATCGTTGGCGGGGTAATCGAACGGCTCCATCGGCACCTGCAGCAATAGCTCGTGGCCTTCATTGCGCGCGCGCGCGGCGAGTTGCTCGACATGCACGCTGTGCGGGCGCGAAAGCAAAAGTCACCGGGGCCGGCAGCTTGGCGAGCGCATCGGCGGTTCCGCTCGTGCCGATGCCGAGTCCGCTGACGACGATGGCGATGCGCGGGCCGTCCGGCTTTCCGGCGGCGTCCTTCACCGGCCGCGCATAGACCTCCGAGGGCTTGGCGCCATCGGTGCCGATTTTCGGTATCCCGCCGTGGCGTGATGTCTCGATCAGGCGCGGATCGGGAGTGCCGGGCGCGCTTTCATTGGCGGCGGGACCATTCGTATTGGCCGCGCGCGGCGATGCCGGCGCCGCCGGAATCGTTATCTCCTCGCGCTTGCCGCTGGTGCCGTCGATGATGGTGACGGTCCTGCTGCCGGCTGCCGGTCCGCTGGTGCATCACACTGCCGTCGCTGCGCGAGGGCGTGACGACCTTCACCTGCTGGCTGCGCGTCCTCCGCCACCTTGGCCGCGGGCTCGACCGCCGCCAGCGCGACTGGCTCTCCGCCCATGGGATCGTCGGCGGTCGCGGCCCAGAGCAGGAAAGTAACGCAGGCAAAGCCCGAGCGCCCCGGCAAGGGCACGCGGCAGGAATGCCGGCCATGCGCCGCGCGCTTCGGCTTTTTGTCCTTGCCCCAGCGGCTTGTGTCAGGTCATCGGCCACGGCGCGCAACCTCGCGAATCACGCCGCGAGGATAGCATGAGAGCGAATCGCCTCCGTGCCCCTGCCGGGCCGCGGCCCGGCGTTCAAACAAAAAGGGCGGCCCGCAGGCCGCCCTTTGAATCGCGTCGCTTGCCGTCTTCAGTTCGGCATGGCCGCCTTCGGGATTCGGCGGGAAGGCGGCGTTCTTGACCGAGCCGCGCAAGAGGTCGATCGCCATGCGCAGCGCCTTGTCGTCCTTCGGATCCGGCGGGATGTAGGACTGCGAGCCGGTCTGCTCGTCGCCTTCCGCCTTCAGGTGGCCGCGCAGCGAAGCCTCGCCCTTGGTATCGGTACGCGACTTCACGTCTTCCGGCACGTCCTGCAGCACCTCGATGTCGGGCGAAATGCCCTTGGCCTGGATCGAGCGGCCCGACGGCGTGAAGTAACGCGCCGTGGTCAGCCGCAGCGCGCCGTTGCCGGAGCCGAGCGGGATGATGGTCTGCACCGAGCCCTTGCCGAAGGAACGGGTGCCGATGACGGTGGCCCGTTTGTGATCCTGCAACGCGCCGGCGACGATTTCCGAAGCGGAAGCCGAGCCGCCGTTGATCAGCACGATGATCGGCTTGGCTCTTCGCCAGATCGCCGGGCTTGGCATTGCGGCGCTGCGTCTCTTCCAGGTTGCGTCCGCGGGTGGAGACGATCTCGCCCTTGTCGAGGAAGGCGTCCGACACCGAGATCGCTTCCTCCAGCAAGCCGCCGGGATTGTTGCGCATGTCGATGACATAGCCCTTGAGCTTATCGCCCGGGATCTGCGTCGTCAGTTCGTTGATCGCGCGCTTGAGACCTTCGGTGGTCTGCTCGTTGAACTGCGTCAGTCGGATATAGGCCGACGTCGTCGCCTTCCATGCGCGTGCGCACCGACCGCACGCGAATGATGTCGCGCACCAGCGTGATCTCGAGCGGAGCGTCCTTGCCCTTGCGCATGACCTTCAGGCGGATCTTGGTATTGGGCGCGCCGCGCATCTTCTCGACCGCCTGGTTCAGCGTCAGGCCCTGCACGGCATCGTCATCGAGATGGGTGATGATGTCGTTGGCGAGGATGCCGGCCTTGGCGGCAGGCGTGTCGTCGATCGGCGCCACCACCTTGATCAGGCCGTCTTCCATCGTGACTTCGATGCCGAGACCGCCGAACTCGCCGCGCGTCTGCACCTGCATGTCGCGGTAGCTCTTGCCGTCCATATAGCTGGAATGCGGATCGAGGCTGGAGAGCATGCCGTTGATCGCGTATTCGACCAGCTTGCTGTCCTCGGGCTTCTCGACATAGTCGGCGCGCACGCGCTCGAACACGTCGCCAAACAGGTTGAGCTGCTTGTAGGTATCGGCCGCCGCCGCTTTCGCGCTGGAGCCGAGCAGGATCAGCTTTCGGCTGCGTCGCCGCCAGCATCAGGGCCGCACCGCCAACCGCACCGAGGAGAAGGAGAGATGTCTTGCGCATCATCCGCGAACCTTTTCACTTTCGCTTGTCGCCCACCATGGGCCGGGATCGATCGGCGTTCCGTCCTTACGGAACTCGATATAAAGCACGGGCTGACTCGGGGTCGTCGTGGCCGAAACGGCGGCAACTTGCCCTCCGCTTCCCATCGCAGCCACCGGCTCGCCGGTCAGGACAAATTGTCCGGGATAAACGGAAATCCGTTCCATCCCCATCAGAATGCACATGATACCCGCCGCCTGCGTTCAGGATCAAGAGTTGTCCGTAGGATCTAAACGGACCAGAGTAAACGACGAGCCCGTCACAGGGGGAGGTAACCTGGGCGCCGGGCCGGGCGGCGATGGCAAGGCCCTTTTCAGCCCCTCCCATGCTGTCCGGGTCGCCGAAATTCCGGATCCTTACGCCGTTAACCGGAAACGGAAGTATTCCGCGGGCGGAGGCTGAAAACCACCGCCGGCCCCAGGCGTCCGGGGTCCCAGGCGGTCCCGGTAGGCGTGCGCCCTTCCAGGGCGGCACGGGCCGCGGCACGGGCCGAACGCGGTTCGCTCTCGAGCGCCTTGCTCCAGTTTGGCGATCAGATCCTTCACGTTATCCGCTTGCCGGGCGAAGGCAGCAGCCCTTTGCCGCTCCGCCTCGATTTCGCTTTCCGCCGCCGTGAGCCTTTTCTGCCGGCCTTCCACCAGCAGCGCGAGCCGTTGCTGATCGCTCGCGAGCGCAGCGAGATCGCGCGCAAGCGCTTCGCGCTCCACGGCGATTTCCCTTCGCAGGCGCACAAGTTCCGCGAGGTCGCGCGACGAGATCCTCCGCCTGTTGCCGCATCTCCGGCAGTACGGCGCCGAGCATGATGGCGCTGCGCACCGATTGCAGCGCGTCTTCCGGCTGCACGATCACCGCGGGCGGCGGGCGCCGCCCCATGCGTTGCAGGGCGGCGAGCACTTCCGCCAGCAACGCATGGCGTCCCTCGAGCGATTTGCGGATCGCAGCTCTCGTTTTCGTCGAGCGGCTTCAATCGCGCCTCGGCTTGCGGCAATGCGCTGCTCGACCATGCGCACGCGCGCGGCGGTATCGATCAATTGCTCATTCAATTTGCGCCGGTCGCCGGCTGACGGCGTCGATCTCCCCGCGCAGCTTGGCTTCCGCTTCGAGCGCTTTCTTGCGTTCGGCCTGCAGCGCCTCGTATTCCTGGTCGCGCTGCTTGACAGCGCGTCCTGCTTCATGCCGCCGCGCAAGGCGGGGCGATTTTGCGCAAAGGCGGGCTGCATCACGGCGCGGTCAAAACGCGTTGCCGCCAGCAATGTGCGAGGGACTGAGGAATTCATTCCGACCGAATTATCCGCCGCCTGTTGCCGGGCACTATGTGCTGCCGAGATCGGCTGGATTTAAGGCCAATCCGGAAAAACTGTACTCCGCACCTTTCATTTTTGTCATCGTCCGCGAAGGCGGACGATCCAGTAATCGACCGACGTTTGCGGTTACCGGAAGCCCCGCCTGCGCGAGGCATGACGGCCTCTTGCTTTACCCCCGGTGATAGGGATGCCCGGCCAGCAGCGTGGCCGACCCGATAGACCTGTTCCAGCAGCATGATGCGCACCAGCTGATGCGGCCAGGTGGCCGCGCCAAAGGCCAGCCGCAGGTCGGCGCGCTCGCGCAGGCTGGCAGCCAGCCCGTCGGCGCCGCCGATCACGAAAACGGCCGCAGGGCGTCCGGCGTCGCGCCAGCGCATCATTTCCTTGGTCAATGCCAGGCTGTCGAGGCTCTCGCCGCGCGCGTCGAGCAGCGATGGTGACGGCGCCTTCCGGGATCACAGTGGCGAGCGCGATCGATTCCTCGATACACGCGCTTGTCGCGCTTCGCGCGCCTTGCTTTCCCTGATTTCGATGATTTCGACGCCGCGCAATCCGATGCCGCGACCAGCATCGGCGGCGCGCTTGCGGTAGCGCTCCGACAGGTCCCGTTCGGGACCCTGCTTCAAACGGCCGACAGCGGCGACGACGATGCGCATGGGCGCGGCGTCGCCTAGCGCGCGATCAGCAAAAGTGGGTACCGGTTTTGCGTCCGATCGCGCGCTAAGTTTGTAGATCGGCGCACGATCTTGTCCGAAAACCGGTTCCCACGTCTCGGGATCAATGCGCTTGCTTAGCTCGCCCGGCGACCGTCCGGCCGTGCGCCCGACCACATCTTTTCAAGATTGTAGAAGGATCGCACTTCAGGGCGGAAGACGTGGACGATCACGTCGCCTGCATCGATCAGAACCCAATCGCAATGCGGCATGCCTTCGACGCGCACATCCGGCAGGCCGGCCTTGCTCAGATCCTTGAGCAGGTTGTCCGCGACGGCGCCGACATGGCGGTTCGACCGGCCGGAAGTCACGACCATATAATCGCCGATCGAAGTTTTGCCGCGGAGATCGAGGGTGAGGGTATCCTCGGCCTTCATGTTTTCAAGCGAGGCGAGGACAAGGCGCAACGTCTCGTCGGCGGCAGGACGCGCTTTCGAGACGGGTTCGGGCGCGCTATGGGTGCGGGCCCGAGAAGTTGCAAGGGTGGACAGTGGTCCTTTTCCTTTCGCTGCCTTTGCGCCCCGATTCACGCCGGGGCACCCACAGGATATGGCTCCAGTCCTTAACGGTTTCAAGCTTTTCCGTGGATTTTTCGCCGCAACGCCGTGGATGACAGCGGCGATTTCAGGCCATGCAGATAGGTCCAGGCCGGCGGTTTGCGGAACGGCAGGCTTTTCGCCGCGGATTCAGGGATCCGCCAGCGCCGCAAAGCCTGCGCGGCGATACCGCCGGTGGCGTAAAGGCTCGGGCCCAGCCGGTCGACGACCGTGATCGGCACGAGGCCGGCGATGTCCCGCCATTTCTGCCAGCGATGAAAGCTGCGCAGATTATCGGCGCCCATGATCCAGACGAAATGCACGCCGGGGCAGCGGCGGCGCAAAAATGAAACTGTCTTGAAAGTGTAATGACTGCCGATGGCGGCTTCGAACCCGCTGACATGAATACGCGGGTGACGGGCAAAGGCATTGATGGCGCGGATGCGTTCGTTCAAGCGGCGTCAGCCCGCGCGTGTCCTTCAGCGGGTTGGCGGGCGTCACCAGCCACCAGACCCGGTCGAGGCCGAGCCGCTTCATCGCCAGCAGGCAGGCGGCGAGATGGGCCTCGTGCGGCGGGTTGAAGGTTCCGCCGAACAGCCCGATCCGCATGCCGGCAGTATGAGGGGGAAGCATGAGGCGGGGCGTCGCTGTCATTCTTTTCCCTCTCCCAGCACAAGTCGGATGTATCCGACTTGTGCCACTTATAGTGCTGATCTCGGGTAAACCCGAGATCAGTCGGGAGAGGGTGGATCGCCGAACGAAGTGAGGCGAGCCGGGTGAGGGTCGGAGCGTCCGCGCATGCCGAGCTAGTAACCCCCTCACCCGCCTCGCAGCCTTCGGCCGCTCGGCACCCTCTCCCGCGAGGGGAGAGGGAAGAAAAAAGGATGCCCCACTCACGGCCGGATCTGTCCGCTTCCGCGCACGCGATATTTGAAGCTGGTGAGCTGTTCGGCGCCGACCGGCCCGCGCGCATGCAATTTGCCGGTGGCGATGCCGATCTCCGCGCCGAAACCGAACTCACCGCCGTCCGCGAATTGGGTGGAGGCATTGTGCAGCACGATGGCGGAATCGACTTCGCTCAGGAATTTTTCCGCCGCCCGCTTGTCCTCGGTGACGATCGAGTCGGTGTGATGCGAGCCGTAATGTTCGATATGCGCGATGGCGCCGTCGACTGCCATCGACCACTTTCGCGGCGATGATGGCGTCGAGATATTCGGTCGACCAATCCTCATCGCTCGCGGGCTTCACGCGCGCATCGACGCCGCGTGTGGTCTCGTCGCCGCGGATCTCGCAACCCGCCTCGATCAGCATCGTCACCAGCGGCTGCAGATGCGTCGCCGCGACCGCGCGATCCACCAGCAGCGTTTCGGCCGCACCGCAGACGCCGGTCCGCCGCATCTTCGCGTTCAGTACGATCGATTTCGCCATGTCGAGCGCGGCCGCCTTGTCGACATAGACATGGCAGACGCCTTCCAGATGCGCGAAGACCGGCACGCGCGCTTCGCTCTGCACGCGCCCGACCAGGCCCTTGCCGCCGCGCGGCACGATCACATCGATCGCGCCATCGAGTCCTTGCAGCATCAGCCCGACCGCGGCGCGGTCACGGGTCGGAACGATCTGGATCGCCTCGGCGGGCAATCCGGCTTCGCGCAGGCCCGCGGCCAGTGCGGCATGGATCGCGCGGGTGGAGCGGATGGGATTCGGAGCCGCCGCGCAGGATCGCGGCGTTGCCGGCTTTCAGGCAAAGCGCGCCGGCGTCAGCCGTCACGTTCGGACGGCTTTCATAGATGATGCCGATAACGCCGAGCGGCACCCGCACGCGCTCGATGGTCATGCCGTTAGGCCGGGTCCAGGATTCGGTCACCTTGCCGACTGGATCGGGCAGCCCGCGCACGACATCGATGCCGTCGGCCATGGCCTTCACCCGGCCGTCATCGAGCATCAGGCGGTCGAGGAAGGCGGCGCCGGCGCTGTCCGCCTTGGCTTCGGCCAGGTCCTCGGCATTGGCGGCAAGGATGGCCCCGGCCTGCATGCGCACCGCCTGCGCCATGGCCGCGAGCGCGGCATCCTTCTGGGCGGAAGTCGCCAGCATGACGGCGCGCGCAGCCGCCCGGGCGCTACGCCCGAGGTCGTGCATGACGTCGGCGATCTCCCCGGAACCCTCGATGGTCTTCAGCGGCGCGGTCATAACCCTTAATCCTGCGTTGTTTTCCTACCACGTTAGATTCCTGTGGGCGAATCGTGACAATGACGGAACCCCGACTGACTGCTCGCATTGGTTAGCAGTTTCCTATGCGGTGGAGGATAGTCATGCAGGCAGCTCGTATCCCCAAGCTCGTTCCGGTCGGAACCAAATATGTCATTGAAGGCAAGCGCCGCGGTGAGGGGGAGGTACACATCTTCTCGCGCTTCCTGATCTTTCCGGACGGCCGCCGCGTCGAACTGCCCTCGGATGTGCCGCCGCTCGCCATGCCGCGCCGCCGCCGGGGACCGCGCGCCAAACGGCACTGACTTATCCCGACCGCGGTTTCCACCTCCCCCTGCAAGGGGGAGGTGGTTTTGCGATTGCCAACCGGGAATGGCGGCACGTTACCTTGCGCGGCAAATCTTTTCTGGAAAGATGTCTTGATCGTCGGTGCGGGGACCGCCGGTCTGCTCCTTCTGCTCCTTACTCAGATAATTTTTTTCCAGGAACTCGGACCTGAATTTCTGCGGCGGCGTGTCATGATTTGGCCGGCCCTCCGGCGTGAAGTCCATCAGGTTCCAGTAAGGCCACACCGTGTCGACATGGTTCATCGCCAATTCGGTGGACCAGAAAAGAAAAATCTTTTCGCCCTCTTTCTTGAACACCAGCATCACCGGGTATTGCATGTCGTCGGATTCGCCCTGGCATTTGTAATCGGCCTGAAAGGGAGAGTCCGACCCGGAGAGGAGCGGGATCTGCGACCATCCGCGTTCCTTCGCCCAGGCATCGATCCGCTCCGCGGGCGCCTTGGCGATGGCGACGAAGGCGGCGTCGCGGCTGACCTGGTACCAGGTCCGGTCAAAGCCATCGACCAGCGACGTGCAGGAAGGGCAGGGCTTGTCCCAGTTCGGGCCGAACATGAAGGAGTAGATCACGAGCGTGTTCTTGTCCCCGAACAGCTCGGAGAATTTCACGCTCTGTCCGACTTTGCCGTCATTGGCCCATTGGAAAACGTAATCCTCTTTCAATTGTCCGCCGGGAGGAAGCTTGCGGCGCTTTTCCGCCACGGACTTCACTTTGTTGACAAGTGCCTGCTCGTCTTTGAGCAATGACTCGCGCGCTTGGCGATACTTTTTGCTTTCGTTTGGATACCGTAATTCATTCATCTCGGTCTCCTTGTTCCTTGCAACCGATGTGGTGCTGGCCTGAAACGACAAGTTTCAAGCGGCCGGGTCGGTGGCGCCATTGGTCATGTCGTTTACGACCCGGACCTCACGTGTCGTCCTATCAATTTGGGGAGCAGACATCTTTTCGCGAGGGGTTCAGGCCGGACAGCCATCAAGCCAATGTTACCGAACAAATCGCGGCGGTATCAGCAAACGGCCGCCGTGTTTTCGACGGCGTCTTGACGACCGCCGTTTCTGCCTCTCCCTGCAAGGGGAGGTAAAGCAAAGCAAAAACCCCAGCCCTCCGGGGGGGCTGGGGTTGATGGGCGGCCTCTTCGGCCGCCTTCCAACTCGTCACTGTGTCACGTCGCGCAGAAAGAACGCGGCCCTTGCAATTTGGTTCCGCCCTTGCGTGCATGGGCTGTCAATGCGTGCCAGCATTTGCTTGCGCTGGCTTGGTTACGCGCCCGCCGTTAACCTTTGCCAGCGGGCGCGGTTGATTTGTTGGCGGCTTTTGCCTGTTGTTGGGGGACATGCGGCGTCTGATCGGTATCGGGTTATTGTTGGTCATCGGCCTGCCGGCCCAGGCGCAGGGGCAGCGCCCGGCGTCCTTTGTCGATGCGTCGACGGTGGTGCCGGGCCTCGTGGTCGAGATGCGCTATTTCGGCAGCGACAATTTCGTCGGTCGCCCGATCGACGGCTATGAAAAGCCCCTCTGCCTGCTGACGACCCAGGCGGCGCAGGCCCTGGCCGAGGTCGCGCACGATCTGGCGCCGCGCGGACTGCGCCTGAAAGTCTTCGACTGCTACCGGCCGAAACGCGCGGTGGCGCATTTTTTGCGCTGGGCCAAGGCGGCCGAAGATCCGAAAACGAAGGAAACCTATTACCCCGACATGGACAAGCGTCAGCTCTTCGCCGAGGGCTATATCTCCCAGCGTTCCGGTCACTCCCGCGGCTCCACGGTCGATCTCACTCTGGTCGATGAGTTCAGGCGAGCTCGACATGGGCACGCCGTTCGACTTCCTCGGCCCGCAGTCAAACCTGTTGGACCCGGCCGTGAGCGCGCAGGGACATCGTCATCGCATGCTGCTCGGAGCCGCCATGAGCAAGCACGGCTTCCGTCCCTATGACAAGGAATGGTGGCATTTCACCCTGCAGGGCGAGCCCTTCCGCGACACCTATTTTGATTTTCCGGTGCGCTGATCTTTTGCAATTCCCACAATGCACAGGCTACGCGGGGCGGCGCGGCTTTTCCTCGACTTTCCGATCAATTCAGATAAGCTGTACCAGCCTTGCTCATCCGGGGGCGCCATCATGAGGCGTTCGGTTGGCGGAGCAACTTAAGTGGGCCGGAACCGGGTAAACCCGGCGCCGGCTGGTGCGGCGCCTGCGGATGTGCCTCGCAAGCCATCCCCGGGGAGGCCAAGGGTCGCCGTCCGCAACTAGGTGGGGCTGCCTTCGATGGCTGGACGGGAGCAAGGTGAAGGCGGGAAATCCGCCGAATCGGTGCTCTGCTTGCAGAGTCGCGATCGCGCCCGGAAGCACGGTCCCGAGGCCCAAAACCGCCGCCAGTGGAGCGCCGTTGGGCGCGTGCGTTTGTCGGCATTGTTCGCCAACGATGCCGGTCACGCACGCCGCCCGCGCCGGCAGGCCTCGCAAGCCTCACCGGCAGCGGTGCGGATACTTTTGACGGTGCGTCTGACGGCGCTCCGCTCCCTCGGATGTTTTTCGGGGGGAAAGGAAGACAGGCACCCGCAGCCTTTGCAAATAACGCGGGCGATGACGCTTGGCTGTTTGAAAATTGAATCGGAAGGAAACGCGACGGCGCGGTGGAACTCTGTTTCCCCTCTCCCCTTGCGGGAGAGGGAAAAAGAGCTACTGCCCCGCCAACACCATGTCGTCGCGATGGATCATTTCCGCGCGGCCGTCGAAACCGAGGATCTGCGCGATGGCGCCGGAAGGTTTGCCCTTGATCTTGTCGGCCTCGGCGGCGTCATAGGCAACGAGGCCGCGCCCGATCTCCGCGCCGTCGGGTCCGCGGATCACCACCGCATCGCCGCGCTCGAAAGCGCCGTCGATGCGCGTGATGCCGGCCGGCAGCAGACTCTTGCCGGCGCGCAAGGCGGTGACCGCGCCGGCATCGAGCGTGAGCGTGCCTTTCGGCTCCAGCGATCCGCCGATCCAGCGCTTGCGCGCGGTCACCGGATTGGCGGGCGTGAGGAACCAGGTGCAGGGCGCGCCTTTGGCTGATCGCCTGCAACGGATGCGCAATGCGGCCGGAAGCGATCACCATATGGATGCCGGCGGTGGTCGCGATCTTCGCCGCCTCGATCTTGGTCTGCATGCCGCCGCGCGAAAGCTCGGAGCCGGACGCGCCGGCCATGCCCTCGATCTCGGCGGTGATGCGCGGCACCAGCGGGACCAGCTTTGCATCGCTGCCGGCGCCCGGCGGCGCGTCGTAGAGCCCGTCGACGTCGGACAAGCAGCACGAGCAGGTCGGCACTCGCCATGCTGGCGACGCGCGCGGCGAGGCGGTCGTTGTCGCCATAGCGGATTTCGTTGGTCGCCACCGTGTCGTTCTCGTTGATCACCGGGATCGATTTCCACTCCAGCAATTTGGCGATGGTGGAGCGGGCGTTGAGATAGCGGCGGCGCTCTTCGGTATCGCCCAGCGTCACCAGCACCTGCCCGGCGGTGATGCCGTGGCGGCCCAGCACTTCCGCCCAGGTGCGCGCCAGCGCGATCTGGCCGACGGCGGCGGCGGCCTGGCTGTCCTCCAGCTTCAGCGTCGCCGCGCGGCAGCTTCAGGATGCTGCGGCCGAGCGCGATGGCGCCGGAGGAAACCACCAGCACGTCGCGGCCTTGCTTGTGCAGGGCGGCGATGTCGGCGGCCAGTGCTTCCAGCCAGTCATGCTGCAGACGCCCGGCGGAAGCATCCACCAGGAGCGAGGAGCCGACCTTCACCACGATGCGGCGGAAATCGGCGAGAGACGGGGCTTTGGCGGACATTGCGGGCTCGAACAAAGGGGCGTGCGGCGGGTTGTCTAGCATGAGGTGTAGGCCGTCGCCATGATCAGCCCTGCTTAACATGCCCAAGATTTTCATCGGCACGTCCGGCTGGAGCTATCAATCCTGGCGCGGGCCGTTCTTTCCCAAAGAGGTGAAGGTCAAGGACCATCTGCGTTTCTATGCCAGCCAGTTCAATTCGACCGAGCTCAACGGCGTTTTTTACCGCACGCCCACCGTCGAGGCGGTGCGCGGCTGGCGCGAGCAGACGCCGGCCGATTTCCTCTTCGCTTGGAAAGCCTCGAAATTCATCACTCACTGGAAGCGGCTGACGCCGAAATGCAGGAACAGCCTCGCCCTGATGGAATCGCGGCTGAAGCTGCTCGGGCGCAAGGCAGGGCCGGTCCTGTTCCAGCTGCCGCCGCAGTTCAAGGCCGACCGCGAGCGGCTGGCTTCTTTCCTGAAAATGCTGTCGCGCTGCCAGACCTATGCTTTCGAATTCCGCGACAAGAGCTGGTACGGCGACGACATCCTCGAACTCTTGCGCGAGTACGACATCGCGCTCTGTCTGTCGGATCACCGCGACGCGCCGTCGCCCTGGGAGGTGACCGCGCGGCACGCCTATCTGCGCGGGCATGGTCCCGGCGGCGCCTACAAGGATCACTATAGCGACAAGACCCTGCGCGCCTGGGCGCGCGACATCGAAAAGTGGAAGCGCCAGCGCCGCACGGTCTTTGTCTATTTCGACAACGACCAGAAATCCGCCGCGCCGAAGGACGCCTTGCGGCTGGTGGAGATGCTAGGGCTGGGCGAAGAGAAAAGCCGAAGGAAAGCGGCTTAGCGCATGAGCGCACGCTTGAGTTTGATCCACGGCACTTGATGCTCTCGCCGCTCATTCCCGCGCAAGCGGGAATCCAGTTTTGGTGCCCTGGGTCCCCGCTTTCGCGGGGACGAGCGGAGATTTGATTCAATCGGATCAGGGCTAAAGCGGAAGGACGGATGCCTCGCCGCGGCGGGAGATGATCGCCGCTTCTTCCAGGTCGAGCTCGCGCTCCAGCCGCCGCCGCGCCTCGTCGGTGATGCGCCCGTCGCGCAAAAGCTGAAAGAGGAATTCGCGCTCCACCTGCAGCAGGTCGAGCTTCAGCTCCGCCACGGTTTCGCGCAATTCGTCGCCGACGAGTTGCCGGCGGCGGTGGTCGTGACGCAGGCGCAAGAGCTCGGCCACCTCGGCGGGAATTTCCCGGCTCGCCAGCAATTCCTCCATTCGCCGATGTGCCGCCTCGATCGCGTCCTGGCGCGCGGCGAGTTCGGCCTCATGCTCGCTGACGCGTTCCGCTTTGGCGTCCTTGCCGAGCCGAGCCAGCGGATCACCGGCGGCAGCATCAGGCCTTGCACGACCAGCGTGATGACGATGACGCCGAAGGTGACGAACAGGATCAGGTCGCGGTGCGGGAAGACCTGGCCGCCGGCGGTGAGGAAGGGGATCGCCAGCGCGGCGGCGAGCGAGACCACGCCGCGCACCCCGACGAAGGCGAGCAGGAAGGGCCATTGCCACGGCGGCGAGGGATCGCGGCGCGCCAGCGAAGGGCTGAGCCAGCGCGGCAGATAGACGGCGGGAAAGACCCAGACGAAGCGCGCGACGATTACGATGACGGTGACGAGCGCTACCGCCACCGCGAGGTCGCGCAGCGAATAGCCCTCGATCCGGTCGAGCAGGGTGCGCGCCTGCAGGCCCACCACCAGGAAGACGAAGCCTTCGATCAAATAGATGATCAAATCCCAGAAAAAGATTCCCTGCAGCCGGGTGGCGGAAGGGATCAGCAGCGGGCCTCTCCAGCTCACGTAAAGCCCGGCGGCGACGGTGGCGAGCACGCCCGAGCCGCCGAGATGCTCGGGGACCCAGTAAGCGACATAGGGCGTCATCAGCGACAGCGTGATCTCCACCCGCGGATCGCGCGACCCAGCGCCGCAGGCGCAGGCTGAGCCAGCCGACGGCGAGGCCCCAGACGATCTCGCCCACGACGATGGCGGCGAAGGCGCCGGCCGCTTCGCCGAAGGCGAAGCGTGCCGGTACTGACCGCGACGACCGCGAAGCGGTAGAGGATCAGCGCGGTGGCATCGTTGGCGACGCCTTCGCCTTCCAGCACCAGCAAGAGCCGGCGCGGCAGCCGCAGCCTGCGCGCGAGCGCGAGCGGCGCGACCGCGTCGGGCGGCGATACGATCGCGCCGAGCAGAAAGCCGACCGCCCAGGGCAACCCGATCACGTAATGCGCCGCCACCGCGACGGCGCAGGTGGTGAATACCACTGCGCCGAAGGCGAGCAGGAAAATCGGCCGCAGGTTGAAGCGGAATTCCCGCCAGCTCATGGCGACGGCGGCGGAATAGAGCAGGGGCGGCAGGATCACCAGCAGCACCAGCTCGGGCGCGAGTTCGACGCTGGGCAGGCCGGGAACGAGCGCGAGGCCGATGCCCGCGATCACCAGCAGAATGGAGGGCGCGACATTCAGCCGGCGGGCGAGTATGGCGACCGCGACTAGCACCGACAGCAGCAGCAGCAAAAGTTGCACCGTCGCGGTCATGGATGTGTTTTCCCCGGGGCGATCATCCAGGGCTTAGGCCGTCCCGGCAAGGGGGCCGTTTCGCGTGTCACCCCGTCGAGGAATGCGAGAGGCGGGGGTGGTAAGGCGGAAAACGAAATGGCCGGGACAAGCCCGGCCATCAGGAGGAGAAATTTTGCCGAACGCTTACGGGCAGGAATACCACTGGCCGTCATAGCTGAGGTAAAGCCCGCTGACCGGATCGTAAGCCTGGAATTGGCTCACGCAGTAGCCGGGATGGCTGCTGGCATAGGCGCCATAACCGTCGCCCCCAGAGTCATTGTGACGGCGGCGGTGCACGACGACAATTCGTCGCTTGCCATCGCGGTCGCGGACGACGCGTGTGTCACGCGAAGTGCCGACGAATTCGCGCCGGTCACGGTCGCGGTTGACGTTACGCTCGCTACCGCTGCCGCGCTCCATCCGGACCATGCCGCCGCGGTCGCTGCCCCGATCGGCCCCGCCACCGCCTCCTTTACCGCCTCCTCCTCCTCCTCCTACGCCGCCGCCGCCGCCTCCGCCACCACCACCGCCGCCACCACCACCACCGCCACCTCCTCCACCTCCGCGCACGAAGGTCAGGAGATCGCCGCCGTCAAGCGCGAGCGGCGACAGCGGGCGCGCGACTTGCGCCGCAGCGGAAAGCGCGCCGGCTAAGATGAGAGTTGAGCCGAGGGCGGCTTTAGCCAAGCCGCCGGAAAGGGTTCGACGCATCACGAATCTCCTTTCGCAAGGACGCCGGCCATTTTAAAAGTTTAGCGGATCGGACCGGTGTCGGACAGTGGTCCTTGGGACAATAAGCCGAAAACGAAAAGCGCATTGGCCATTCGACAGCATTCGTCTACTCCGCCGCAGTCCGGCCTTGGCCGAAACGCCGCTCGATATAGTCGCCCACCATCTGCTTGAAATCCGCGGCCAGCGTGGGTCCGCGCAGGGTCGCGGCCTTCTTGCCGTCGATGAAGACCGGCGCGGTCGGCTGCTCGCCGGTGCCGGGCAGCGAGATGCCGATGTCGGCATGCTTGCTCTCGCCCGGTCCGTTGACGATGCAACCCATCACCGCGACCGTCAGATTTTCCACGCCGGGATAACGCGTCTTCCATGCCGGCATGGAGACGCGGATGAAATCCTGGATATCCTGCGCCAGCTCCTGAAAAGTCGTCGAGGTGGTGCGGCCGCAGCCGGGGCAGGCAGCGACCAGGGGCACGAAGACGCGAAAGCCCATGGTCTGCAACAATTCCTGCGCCACTTTCACTTCCAGCGTGCGGTCGCCTTCCGGCTCGGGCGTGAGCGACACGCGGATGGTGTCGCCGATGCCGTGTTGCAGCAGCACGCTCATCGCAGCGGAGGAAGCAACGATGCCTTTCGAACCCATGCCGGCTTCTGTAAGGCCGAGATGCAGCGCATGGTCCGAGCGCCGCGCCAGTTCCTGATAAACCGCGATCAGGTCCTGCACCGCCGAAACCTTGGCGGAAAGAATGATGCGATTTTTCGACAGGCCGATCTCTTCCGCGCGCTTGGCCGAGAGCAGCGCCGACTGCACCATCGCCTCGCGCGTCACCGCCCGTGCGTCGAGCGGCGCGGCAGCGCGGCTGTTCTCGTCCATCAGATGGGTCAGCAGTTCCTGGTCGAGCGAGCCCCAATTGGCGCCGATCCGCACCGGCTTGTTGTATTTGATCGCCATTTCCACGATGGCGGTGAATTGGCGGTCGCGCTTGTCCTTGAAGCCGACATTGCCGGGATTGATGCGGTATTTGTCCAGCGCTTGCGCGCAGGCCGGATGATCGGCCAGGAGCTTGTGGCCGATGTAATGAAAATCGCCGACGATCGGCACGTCGACGCCCAAGCCGCAGAAGACGCTCCTTGATATGCGGCACCGCCGCGGCCGCCTCGTCGCGGTCCACCGTGATGCGCACAATTTCCGAACCCGCCCGCGCCAGCGCGGCAACCTGCGCGACGGTCGCGGCGACGTCGCCGGTATCTGTATTGGTCATCGACTGCACGACGATGGGTGCGTCGCCGCCGACGGTGACGAGGCCGACCTGCACCGGCACCGAACGGTGCCGTTTAAGTGCTGCTGCTTCCATCCTCATCCCTTCCGGCAATGCGCGCAGATGCCGGCGATCTCGATCACCGGCGTCTTCGGCGTGAAGCCCGGCCGATTTCGCCGCCGAGTGCAGGGTGTCCGCCGCCGCCGCCGACAGCGCCTCGCCGACCGCACCGCACTTTTCGCAGATCAAAAACACCACCAATGCCCCGGTCGCGTGATTATGAATGCAGGCGATGAAGGCATTGCGACTTTCGATGCGGTGAACCAGTTCATTCTCGCGCAGGAAATCGAGCGCGCGGTAAATGGTAATCGGCGCCGGCCGCCCGCCCTGGCCTGCCAGCACGTCGATGATTTCATAGGCGCCGAGCGGCTTGTGACTGCCCAGCAGCGCCTCCAGGACCTGGCGGCGGATCGGGCGTGAGTCGCTGCCCGCGCGCCGCGCAAATTTCCTCTGCCTGCGCCATGGCGCCGGTCGAGCAGCGGGTGTGGTCGTGATCGGGCGCTGGAAAGGCGGAAACAGGCGTCACTTTGGTCTCAAGGTGTTGCCGCGGCAGGGGATTGTATCCCCTGCGGCAGATATGCGGAAACTCATGCCGGCAACGCGCATTACGTATATCCTCCATTGCATATTGCAGTGCAACATAATAGGCCCTATCTTAGTCGGGGTCTGGGCCGCAGCTGAAATGGTTATGCCGATGCTGAAAGGAAAGACCGCGGTTGTCACCGGCTCTACTTCGGGCATCGGCCTTGGCACCGCCCGCGCGCTGGCGCGGGAAGGCGCCAATGTCATGCTCAACGGATTCGGGGATGCCGGCGAGATCGAACAGACCCGCGCGGCGATCGAAAAAGAATGCGGCGTGAAAGCGGCCTATTCGCCTGCCGACATGACCAAGCCGGCGGAAATCGCCGCGATGATCGCGAGCGCCGAAAAGCAATTCGGCTCGGTCGACGTGCTGGTGAACAATGCCGGCATCCAGCATGTCGCCGCGATAGAGGAATTTCCTACTGATAAGTGGGACGCCGTTATCGCCATTAATCTCAGTTCGGCATTTCACAGCATCCGCGCAGCCGTGCCCGGCATGAAGCAGCGCAAATGGGGCCGCATCATCAATACGGCTTCGGCGCATTCGCTGGTCGCTTCGCCATTCAAGTCTGCTTACGTATCGGCCAAGCATGGGCTGGTAGGTCTGACCAAGACGGTCGCGCTCGAACTTGCCACCTTCGGCGTGACGGTGAATTGCATCTCGCCCGGCTATGTCTGGACGCCGTTGGTCGCCAAGCAGATTCCGGATCAGATGAAGACGCGCAATATGACCGAAGAACAGGTCAAGCGTGACGTGTTGCTTGCCGCGCAACCGACCAAGGAATTCGTCACCGTGAATCAGGTGGCCGCGCTCGCGCTGTTTCTCTGTTCCGACGCCGCCGCTTCCATTACGGGCATCAATATCCCGATCGACGGCGGCTGGACCGCGCAGTGAACTGACCTCATGAACAAACTTTTCTCCTGGGCGCTCGGCAGCGAGCGACAGGCACCCAATCGTCCGCAAAAACGCATCAACCTCGCCTTGCAAGGCGGTGGCGCCCATGGTGCCTTCACCTGGGGCGTGCTCGATCATTTGCTGGAAGACGGACGCTTCGGTATCGACGGCATGTCAGGCGCCTCGGCCGGTGCGGTGAATGCCGTGATGCTGGCCGACGGGCTGATCCGCGGCGGACCGGAAGAAGCGCGCAAGCGGTTGGCCGACTTCTGGCGCGCGGCCAGCGTCGACGGCAGCCTGCCCGGGCTGTCGCGCCATTTCGTGGACCAGCTATCGGCCGCGAGCGTGCCGATGAAGACCTGGCTCAACTCCATGGGCCGCTTCCTGTCGCCCAGCCACATGAACCCGCTCAACATCAACCCGCTCAAGCAGCTGATCGAGCGGCTCGTGGATTTCGAGGCGCTGCGAAACGGCGAGCGCGAGCTCTTTATCTCCGCGACCAACGCGCAAACGGGCGATCTGCGGCTCTTCACGCGCGCATGAACTTACCGCCGAGGCGGTGATGGCTTCCGCCTGCCTGCCGCTGCTGTTCCGGCCGGTGAGGATCGATGGCGTGCCCTATTGGGACGGCGGCTATGTCTCCAATCCGCCGCTGCTGCCATTTTTGCAGGCGGCAGGCAGCGCGGATGTGCTGCTGGTGCAGATCTTTCCGTTGCGGCGCGACCGGGCGCCGACATCCTCGCGCGAGATCGTCGGCCGCACCGCCGAGATCGCATTTAATGCCCCGCTGCTGGCGGAGCTGCGCGGCCTTGCCGTCGTCGACCGCGCCGTGGGGCAGGACGCGCGGCGCTTGCGGCTGCATCGCATTGCGCTCGACGGGTTCGAGAAAACGCCCGATGCCGGAAGCCGCCTGAACAATCATTACGAGTTCTTCCAGGAGCTGCACGAACTCGGCCGGCAGGCCGCGGGACGGTTCCTGGCCGCGCATTTTGATGCTATCGGATCGCACAGCACGATCGAGGCTGCGGCCGAGGCCGATCCGGAATATGCCCAACGATAACCCCCTGTTGACTGCCGAAGTCGGCGGCGCACGGCTCGAGATCACCGTTGCCGACATCACTACCCTTGACGTCGATGCCATCGTGAATGCGGCGAACAGCAGCCTGCTCGGTGGTGGCGGCGTCGACGGCGCGATTCATCGCGCGGCGGGACCGGAATTGCTGGCCGAATGTCGAACGCTCGGCGGCGCAAAAACCGGCGAGGCGAAAACCACCCGCGGCTACAAGCTGAAGGCGCGGCATGTGATCCACACCGTCGGGCCGGTCTGGAATGGCGGCAAGGCGCACGAAGACGATCTACTCGCCTCCTGCTATCGCCGCTCGCTGGCGCTGGCGGCGGAGCATCAACTCCGCTCAATCGCCTTTCCGGCGATCTCGACCGGGGTTTATCGCTTTCCGCCCGACCGCGCCGCGCGAGTCGCGGCGGGCACCGTGGTGTCCGAATTGGCGGGGACGCCGCGCAGCCTTGAGCGCGTGATCTTCTGCTGCTTTTCGGATGAATCGGCGCAGCACCACTGCATCGCCTTCGCCGATCTCGGCCTGGCGTAATACCTAAGCTTGCCGCGCCATCGCCATTGCCGCACAACCCATCAGGCCGGGATGCGCGACGGTGACGAGATAGGTCGGCAGGCTTTTCAGCAGCTCGGCATAGGGCGGGTGCGCTTCAAAAGCGGCGCGGAAAATTTTCTCGTCGAACAAGATGCCAAGCTTGCCGGTCACGCCGCCGGCGATATAGACGCCGCCGAGCGCCTTGAAGCAAAGCGCCATGTCGCCGGCGAAACGTCCGAAAAGCTGCACGAATAATCGCACCGTTGCGCCCGCCGCGGGATCGCCCGCCTGCGCCAGCGCCACGATGTCCGCGGCGGTGCATGGCGCTGCGCCGGGGTTTACTGCGGCATGCAGCTTCGGCAGGCCCGACCCGGAGATCGCCATCTCCGCGGACACCGGACCGTTCTCGCGCATGCGCAGGAAGACGGGCTCCTGTTCCTTGCTGGCCGCGCCGAAAGATACGTGGCCCGCTTCGGTCGCAACCGCCTGCCAGCTGTCGCCGACGGGAATGAGCGCGGCGACGCCGAGGCCGGTGCCGGGACCGAGCACGATCTTCACGCCATGCGCGGATCGTGCGTGAGCAACATCACCGAGAACGCGGTAATCGCCGTCTCGCAACAGTCCGAGCGCCCAGGCCTGCGCCTCGAAATCGTTGATGGCCTGGATGAAAGAAAATCCGAAACGTCTGGCCAACGCGTCGAGATTGAAGTGCCAGTCGCGGTTGGTCAGCGCGATGTCGCGGCTGGTGACCGGGCCGGCGACGGCGAAGACCGCCGCTTTCGGCTTGTCGCTTAGCTCGGCGACATAGGTGGCGATGGCGTCATCGAGGCTTGCGAAGTCGTTGTTGCTCCAGGAGACGATGCGTTCGGGGCGGCCATGGGCGGCGAGGACGGCGAAGCGGCTATGCGTGCCGCCGATGTCGGCGAGTAGGACTTCAGATATTGCGGCGGGCGATGCGTTGGGCACGGCAGATTTACGTCCTTCTCGGTCGTCCCGGCTCTCGCTGCGCTCGGCCGGGACGACGATCATTTTTCGGCGGTCATACATCAAAGAATACGGTTTCGTCGTTGCCCTGCAGCTTGATGTCGAAGGCATAGACGACCTGTCCGCCTTTCTCCTCGCGCCGGGCGATCAGCGTGCCGCGGCGATCCGCCGGCACCAGCGCAAGGATCGGATCGGCCGAATTGCCCGCCTCATCGGAAAAATAGATTCGCGTATAGGCATGCCGGGGCAGCCCGCGCGCGAAGACCGCGACCAGGATATGCGGCGCCTGCGGTTTGCCGTCGGGCCCGGCAACCGCGCCCGGCTTGACGGTGCTGAAGCTGAAGCGGCCTTCGGCGTCGGTTCCGGCGCGGCCGAAGCCGGTGAATTTCGCATTCGGCCGTTGCCTGTCGGCGGGATGGGCATAGCGGCCCGCTGCGTCGGCCTGCCATATTTCGATCATGGAATCGTTGACCGGCGCGCCGTCGCCGTCGAATACCCGGCCCTCGATACGGATACGCTGCCCGGAGGCATCCGGCGTGATCAGGTCGTCTCCGATCGGCTGCTGCCACGGATAATCCGTCCCGGGAGTGAGCGCAGGGGCGAAGAATGGTCCGACCGTCTGCGAGGGCGTGATGCCGGCCATCGTTCAAAGTCCCATCGGCGTCTGCTGGCGGCCGCGCAGCACGATATCGAAACGATAGCCGAGCGCCCAGTTCGGCGCCGTCGCATCGAGATCGAAAGACGACATCAGGCGCCCGCGCGCCGCTTCGGGAATGGACTGGTAGATCGGGTCATAAGGGATCAGCGGATCGCCGGGGAAATACATCTGCGTCACCAGCCGCGACAGGAAGGAATGCCCGAACAGCGAGAAGTGAATATGCGCGGGGCGCCAGGCGTTGTCGTGATTGCCCCAGGGATAGGCGCCCGGCTTTACGGTGAGAAACTGGTAGCGGCCCTCGGCGTCGGTGACGGTGCGCCCGGCGCCGGTGAAATTCGGATCGAGCGGGGCGGGGTGTTGATCGACGACGTGTACATAACGCCCGGCGGCGTTGGCCTGCCAAAGCTCGACCAGGGTATTCGCCACCGGCTTGCCGTCCTCATCCAGCACGCGGCCATGCACGATGATGCGCTCGCCAAGCGGCTCGCCCTTATGCTGCCTGGTCAGATCGGCGTCGCCCGGCTGCACCGATTCCTGTCCATAGACCGGACCGGTAAGCTCGCACAGCGTATGCGGCGCGATGATCATGCGGCTTCGATGGCGCGCGTTTGATCGAGCTTTTGTATGCGGGCGCGAGATGGCCCGAAAAGGCGCTCAGGCTTTCGCGCGGATAAACCAATGTCATTACACTTTCTCCAACACGATCGAGACGCCCTGTCCGACGCCGACGCACATGGTCGCGAGCGCAAGCTTGCCGTCGCGCTTGTGCAGACCATGCGCTGCAGTCATGCATAATCGAGCGCCCGACATACCGAGCGGATGTCCGAGCGCGATCGCCCCGCCGTGCGGATTGACGTGTTCGGCGTCATCCGCGAGGCCGAGTTGCCGCAGGACAGCCAGTGCCTGCGACGCGAAGGCTTCATTGAGCTCGATCAAATCGAAATCGCCGATCTTCAGCTTCAGCCGTTCCATCAGCTTCTGCGTCGACGGCACGGGACCGATGCCCATGATGCGCGGCGGCACGCCGGCCGAGGCCATGCCGAGCACGCGCGCGCGCGGCGTCAGGCCGTGCTTCTTTGCCGCCGCTTCGGAGGCAAGGATCATGGCCGCCGCGCCGTCATTGACGCCGGAAGCATTACCGGCGGTGACGCTGCCCGGATTACGGAACGGCGTCTTCAGCTTGGCGAGGTCCTCCATCGTGGTGGTGGGGCGCGGATGCTCGTCGCGATCGACGACGACGGGAACGATCCTTTCCCGGAATTTCAACCGGAACGATCTCGGTATCGAAATAGCCTGCCGCGCTTGCCTGTGCCGCGCGCTGCTGCGAGCGCAGCGCAAAGGCGTCCTGGTCCTTGCGGCTGACCTGGAATTCCGTCGGCGACATTCTCGCCGGTGTCCGGCATGGAATCGATGCCGTATTGGGCCTTCATCAGTGGATTAATGAAGCGCCAGCCGATGGTGGTGTCGTGCATTTCGTTGCTGCGCTGGAACGGCGTCTCTGCCTTGCCCATCACCAGCGGCGCGCGCGTCATCGATTCCACCCCGCCGGCCAATGCAAATTCGATCTCGCCGGAACGGATGGCGCGGGCGGCGTCGCCGACCGCATTCATGCCGGAAGCGCAAAGGCGGTTGAGCGTGACGCCTGGCACCTTGTCCGGCAGTCCCGCCAGCAGCAGCGCCATGCGCGCGACATTGCGGTTGTCTTCGCCGGCCTGGTTGGCACAGCCGAGATAGACCTCGTCCAAGGCGTCCCAATCGGCGTCGGCGTTGCGCGCGACCAGTGCCTTGATCGGCACGGCGGCGAGATCGTCGGTGCGCACCTTGGCCAGCGCGCCGCCGTAGCGGCCGATTGCCGTGCGCGCCGCGTCGCAGAGGAAGACCTCACGCATCGATTGCTCCTACGCCGCTTTGCCGTGGGCCGCGGCGGTGCGGGCGTGCAGCGCGCGCAGGATTTCAAGTTCTTGCGAGGTTGGCGGCGGAGTTTCCGCAACCGCCGCGGCGAAGCGCACCGGCCAGCCGGTATTTTCCTGAATCTTTTCCCGCGTCACGCCGGGATGGATCGACACCGCCGTCATTTCCTTGGTTGTAGGATCGGGCTCGAAGATGCAGAGGTCGGTTACCAGTTTGGTTGGACCTTTGGTCTTCAAGCCGAGCCGCGCGCGGTGATCGCCGCCTTCGCCATGGCCGAGCGAGGTGATGAAATCCAGCTTGTCGACGAAGCTGCGCTTGCCCTGCGCCATGATGATGAAGATCTCGCCGCAGGAGATGGCGATCTCCGGCGCGCCGCCGCCGCCCGGCAGCCGCACCTTCGGCTTGTCGTATGGCCCGACCACGGTGGTGTTGAGATTGGCGAATTTGTCGATCTGCGCGCCGCCGAGAAAGCCCACGGTGATGCGTCCGCCTTGCAGCCAGTAGCGGAACATCTCCGGCACCGAAACGGTGGTCAGCGCGGTCTCGCATAATTCGCTGTCGCCGATGGAAAGCGGCAGCACATCGGGCTTGGTGGCGATGGTGCCGGACTCGTAGATCAGCGTGATGTCCGGCGCATGCGTCAGCCGCGCCAGATTGGCGGCCGCCGAGGGCATGCCGATGCCGACGAAGCAGACGTCCTCGTTGCGCAGCGCGCGGGCCGCCGCGATCGTCATCATCTCGTTGGAGGTATAGGTATCGGCCATGGCTATTCCGCCGCCGTGCGCAGCGGCCGGATATGGGTCGCGAAAACTTCCGGCCCCTGCTCGAGCACGTTCTTCTGCATCCAGGAAAGGAACGTCTCGCGCTCGCGCGCGATTCCGTCCCACTTCTTATAGAAGGCATTGTCGCGCGCATAATAGCCTTGCGCGTAGGACGGATAGGCGCCGCCGGGCACCTCCGCGATGGCGGTGACCGTCCAAGCCGGCAGCACCACGGCGTTGTAACTGCGCGGACCGAGATCATCGACGATCTCCTCCACCGTCACGATGGCGCGTTTGGAGGCGAGCACGACTTCCTTCTGCACGCCGACGATGCCGTCGATCATCACATTGCCTTGCCGGTCGGCCTTCTGCGCATGGACCACCGCCACGTCCGGCCGATGCGCCGGAACCGAAGCCAGCGTCTCGCCGGTGAAGGGGCACTGGATGAATTTGATGTTCGGATTCACTTTCGAGAGGTCGCCGCCGATATAGCCGCGGAAGATCGCGCAGGGCAGACCCGCCGCGCCGGCCTCATAGGCATTGGCCATGGCGGCGTGGGAATGCTCCTCGATCTCCAGCGGCTGCGGCCAGCCATTCTCCACCGCGTCGCGCAAGCGATGCAGCGAGCCGACGCCCGGATTGCCGCCCCAGGAAAACACCATCTTCCGGGCGCAGCCCATGCCGATCATCTGATCGTAGATCAGGTCCGGCGTCATACGGATCAGCGTCAGGTTCTTCCGCTGCTGGCGGATGATCTCATGCCCGGCCGCATGCGGGATGAGATGGGTAAATCCCTCCATCGCGACGGTGTCGCCGTCGCGGATATGGGCCTGCACGGCCTCGGCGAGGGTGGTTATGCGCGGCAATACGGAACTTCCACTGGCAATCACGGGCCGGCATTTAGGGACCATTCCGGCGAACCGTCAAATGCCCTGCTCCAGCGGTATGCGTCAAAAGGGGGCCTGAATTGACCGTTTTCGAAGTCCGGAAATTCCCACGAAGCTGTGGGCAAGCGGCAGAAAGCGCGCCCGCCATCTGATACGGTCGCGCCCATGGATCTCGCCCGCAGCCATATCGCTCCGGAGCCTGCCGCCGATGCCGGTGGCCGGGTTACGCCGATGATGGAGCAGTATATTGAGATCAAGGCCGCCAATCCGGATTGCCTGCTGTTCTACCGGATGGGCGATTTCTACGAATTATTCTTCGAGGATGCCGAAATCGCCTCGCGCGCGCTCGGCATCATGCTCACCAAGCGCGGCAAGCATCTCGGGCGCGACATCCCGATGTGCGGCGTGCCGATCCACCGCTCCGACGAATATCTGCACAAGCTGATCGCGCTCGGCCATCGCGTCGCGGTCTGCGAACAGATCGAAGATCCGGCGGAGGCGAAGAAGCGCGGCGCCAAGAGCGTGGTGCAGCGCGACGTCACGCGCCTGGTGACGCCCGGCACGTTGACCGAAGACACCTTGCTCGATGCCGGGCGCAACAATTATCTCCTTGCGCTCGCGCGCGCGCGGGTGTCGTCCGACGGCGAGCAGGGCCGCTTCGGGCTGGCCTGGATCGACATCTCCACCGGCGAATTCCGCATCGCCGAATGCGAGCCCGGCGCGCTCGCCGCCGAGATCGCGCGGCTCGAGCCGGGCGAAGTCATCGTATCCGATGCGCTCTATTCCGATCCGGAGCTGGCCTCATACTTCCGCTCGCTGCCGGCGGTGACGCCGCTCACCCGCGATGTGTTCGACGGCGCCACCGCCGAGCGCCGCCTGACCGATTATTTCTCCGTGGCGACCACCGATGCCTTCGGCACGCTCTCGCGGCTGGAACTGACGGCGGCGGCCGCCTGCATCACCTATGTGGAGCGCACGCAGCTCGGCAAACGCCCGCCGCTGTCGCCGCCCTTGCGGGAAGCCGCGGGCGCCACGCTCGCCATCGACCAGGCGACGCGCAGCAATCTGGAACTCGTGCGCACGCTCACCGGCGAGCGGCGCGGCTCGCTGCTCGCGGCGATCGACCGCACCGTCACTCCGGCGGGCTCGCGCCTGTTGGCGCAGCGGCTTTCCGCGCCGCTGACCGACGTCAAGGCCATCGCTGCGCGGCTCGACTGCATCGAGATGTTCGTCGCCGATTCCGGCCTGCGCGGCGAGGTGCGCGACCGGCTGAAGGCTGCGCCCGATCTGGCGCGCGCGCTCAGCCGCATCGTGGTGGATCGCGGCGGTCCGCGCGATCTGGCGGCGATCCGCGACGGCATCCTGGCGGCTTCCGCGCTGGCGGCAAGGCTTGACGGCCGCAAGGACGCGCCCGCTGAGATCACCGGCGCCATCGCCGCGCTGCGGCGGCCGGATCCCGCGCTGGCGGAGGGACTGGCCGCGGCGCTTGCCGACGAATTGCCGGCCTTCAAGCGCGACGGCGGCTTCGTGCGGGCCGGTTATGATGCCGCGCTCGATGAGGCGCGCGCGCTGCGCGATGAATCCCGCCGCGTGGTCGCCGGGCCTGCAGGCGCGTTACGCCGAGGAGACCGGCATCCGCATTCTGAAAATCCGGCACAACAATGTGCTGGGCTATTTTGTCGAGGTGACGGCGCAGCACGGCGACAAGCTGATGTCGCCGCCGCACAACGCAGCCTTCATCCATCGGCAGACGCTGGCGGGGCAGGTGCGCTTCACCACCGCCGAACTGGGCGAACTGGAAGCCAAGATCGCCAATGCCGCCGACCGCGCGCTCGCAATCGAGCTTGAGACCTATGCGCGGCTTGCCGGCGACGGTCACGGCGGCTGCCGCCAGCATCAAGGCCGCCGCCGAGGCTTTGGCGGTGCTCGACGTCTCCGCCGCGCTGGCGCAGGTCGCGGTGGAGCGCAATTATCTGCGGCCGGAAGTGGACGACACGCTTGCCTTCGTGGTCGAGGGCGGGCGGCATCCGGTGGTCGAGCAGGCGCTGGCGCAGGACGGGCAACCCTTCGTCGCCAATGACTGCGATCTCTCTCCCGCCGCGAGCAGAGACCGCCGGCCGCATCTATCTGCTCACCGGCCCCAATATGGGCGGCAAATCCACTTTCCTGCGGCAGAACGCCTTGATCGCCGTGCTGGCGCAGATGGGCAGCTTCGTGCCTGCGCGCAGAGCTCATATCGGCATCGTCGACCGGCTGTTCTCCCGCGTCGGCGCGGCCGACGATCTCGCGCGCGGCCGCTCCACCTTCATGGTCGAGATGGTGGAAACGGCCGCCATCCTCAATCAGGCGCGCGAGCGTTCGCTGGTGATCCTCGACGAAATCGGCCGCGGCACCGCGACCTTCGATGGACTTTCCATCGCCTGGGCCACGATCGAGCATCTGCACGAGGCCAACCGCTGCCGCGCGCTGTTCGCCACCCACTTTCACGAACTGACGGCGCTTGTCGGCGAAGCTGCCGCGCCTGTTCAATGCCACCGCGCGGGTGAAGGAATGGCGCGGCGACGTGGTCTTCCTGCACGAGGTGGTGGCTGGCGTTGCCGACCGTTCCTACGGCATTCAGGTGGCGAAGCTCGCGGGCCTGCCCGCCCCGGTGATCGACCGCGCCAAAATCGTGCTGGCCAAGCTGGAAGCCGAGGACCGCGCCTCGCCGGTGCGCGGCTTCGACGATCTGCCGCTATTCGCCGCCGCGCCGAAGCCGGCGGCAGCGCCCGCTGCCGATGCCGCGCTGGAAGCGCTTATCGCGAGCGCTCGCGGCGCTGCATCCGGACGAGATGTCGCCGCGCGAAGCGCTGGAAGCGCTATATGCGCTGAAGGCAAAAGCCGCGGAGAAGAAAAGCTTAGCGCGCGGTGCATGCTGATCGCCACCGGCGGGCCGCTGCGGATGGTCTGATACACCACGCAATAGCGCTCGGTCAGCTTCAGCAGCTGATCGAGTTTTTCCTGCGGCGCGTCGGTATCGATGTCGAAGCGCAAGCGGATTTGCGCGAAACCGACCGGCGCGTCTTTCGCCACGCCAAGCGTGCCGCGGAAATCGAGATCGCCTTCGGCCGACACGGTGCCGGCCTTCAGCGGAATGTCGATGGCGGTCGCCACCGCCTTCAGCGTGACGCCGGCGCAGGCCACCAGCGCCTCCAGCAGCATGTCGCCGGAGCACAGCTCCATGCCGGAGCCGCCGGTTGCCGGATGCAGGCCCGCCACCGCGAGCGCGCGGCCGGTTTCCACCTTGCAGGCGATATTGGTGTCGTCGAGCGTGCCCTTGGCCTTCAGCGTAATGAAAGCGGCCTTCGGCGTCGCTCTTGTAACGTTCCTTGATCGGCGCCTGCAGCGCGCGCAGTTCAGCGGCATCCATGGGTATTCTCCTGATTGCCGGGCTTATATGTCACCGCTCGGTCGGGCGGGCAATCACCACCAAAGCGCGGCGCCGGCCTCGGTCTTGGTTTCGCCGTCGGCCATCGGCGTGCGCTCCAGCGAGCGGTCGAGCGCGGCCATGATGCGGCGCTTGGCGAAATCGAAAGCGGCGGATTGCCGGTCGCGCGGGCGCGGCAGGTCGGTCTCGATCTCATCGAAGATGCGGCCCGGACGCGGGCGCATCACCAGCACGCGGTCGGCCAGCACGATGGCTTCGTCGACGTCGTGGGTCACCAGGATCAGCGTCGGCTTCAGGTCGGCCCAGAGATCGAGCAGGTGATCCTGCAGATCGACGCGGGTAAAGGCGTCGAGCGCGGAAAACGGCTCGTCGAGCAGCAGCACTTCCGGCTTCGGCACCAGCGCGCGGGCGATGGCCACGCGTTGCGCCTGGCCGCCGGACAATTCGCGCGGCCACATATCGGCTTTCTCGGTCAGGCCGACGCGCTCGCAGCGCCATCGCCACCTGTGCATTGCGTTCAGCGCCCGGCAGGTGGGCGAGGCCAAATCCCACATTTGTCGGCGACCGATAGCCAAGGCAGCAGGCGCGGCTCCTGGAAGATCATGCCGATCTTCTCATGCGGCGCGGTGATGCGCGTGCCGTTGAGCGTGACGGTGCCCTGCGTCGCGGGATCGAGGCCGGAAGTCACGCGCAGCAGCGTGGACTTGCCGCAGCCGGAGCCGCCGACCACGGCGACGATCTCGCCCAGCTCGACCCGAATGGACATGCCGTCGAGCGCGCGCACGCCGTTGGGATAGGTCTTGCCGATGCGGTCGAGTGCCAGCATGTTTCCTCCTACCGCCGCCTGACCACGTCTTCCCAGCGCAGCAGCGGCGCGGTGGCGCGCGCGAGCAGGAAGTCGGTGGTCTTGCCGAGGATGCCGAAGGCGACGATGGCGGCGACGATCTGCGCCGGCTTGCCGAGCTGCTGGCCGTCGATCAGAAGGAAGCCGAGGCCGGTAGAGGCGCCGAGAAATTCCGCCGCCACCACGAACATCCAGCCGAGGCCCAGTCCGGCGCGCAGTGATAGCACATAGGCCGGCATCACCGCCGGCAACAGGATGCGGCGGACCATGGCGAAACCGGAGAGCCGGAATACCCGGCCGACTTCCACGATCTTGCGGTCGACCGATAGCACGGCGCCCATCACGCCGAGATAGACCGGAAAGAACACGCCGACCGCGATCAGGATAATCTTTGGAAGCTTCGAATATGCCGAACCAGAGGATGAACAGCGGCACCCAGGCGATCGAAGGAATTGCCCGGAGCGCCTGCAGGGTCGGATCAAGCACGCGGTTGGTAAGGGCGGAATAGCCGGCGATCGCGCCGACCACCGTTCCCGCGACGACGCCGAAGAAAAAGCCCAAGGCGACGCGCCAAAGCGTGGCCCAGGTGTGCTGTTGCAATTCACCGGTCGCCGCAAGATCGGCAAAGGTGCGGAAGATCACCGACGGCGGCGGCACCAGCCGCCCGTTCGACAGCCCCATCCAAACCGCGATTTCCCAAAACACGGCAAGCCCGACCGGCAGCAAAAAACCCAACGCCGGCCGCGCGAAACGCGCGAGCTTGCTCCTCGACGAAGCCTTTTCCGCCGGGGTCTGGTCAACCGTGGCTGTCATGGAAGCAAGAGACATAACCCGACCGTCGAAAGCAACCGGCCCCCTTCCGCCAGGAAGAGGGCCGTCACAGTCAGTTGGTTACGTAATGGTCGTCGATCAACTCATCGACCGCCTTTTTCACGTCGACGTCGGTCTTGATCACGCCGGATTTCTGCAAAGCAACGCCGGCTTCCAGGATCGACTCGCGCTGCGCCGGGCCGACCTTGTTATGGGTGATTTCAGTGCGCTCCTTGAGCTGCTTGTCGACGACGTTTTCGGGCAGCTTGGTGACGCCGATAAAGATCTTCTTCAGCTCGTCGTAATTGGCGAGCGAATACTTGCGCGCTTCCTCATAAGCCTTGATCACGCGCTTGACGATCTCAGGATTATCCTTGGCGAATTCCTCGCGCACATTGAGGATGCCCCAGGTATTGGCCTCGGGCTTGCGATAGAACAGCTTGGCGCCTTCCTGGATCTCATGTTGCGCCATCATCGGATCGAGGCCGGCCCAAGCATCGACGTCGCCGCGAAGTAGCGCGGTGCCGCCATCGGCATGCTGCTGCACCAGCACCGGTGTGATGTCCTTGTCGGTCAGGCCATGGGCGAGCAGCGCGCGCACCAGGAAGATGTGCGGATCGGTGCCGCGCACCATCGCTACCTTCTTGCCTTTGAGTTCCTCGACCTTGGTGATCTTTGAGTCTTTGCCGGTGACGAGCGCGGTCCATTCCGGCCGCGAATAGACATAGACCGACTTGATCGGGTTGCCGTTGATCCTGGCGACCAGCGCGGCGGAGCCGGCGGTCGAGCCGAAATCGATCGAGCCGGCGTTGAGGAATTGCAGCGCGTTGCTGGAAGAGACGGTCTGCACCCAGCGGATGGCGATGCCGTCCTTCTGGAATTCTTTCTCCAGAAAACCTTTCTCCTTCAGCAGCATCGAGACCGGATTGTAGGTCGCCCAATCGACGCGGATTTCCTTGGGCTGCGCTGAAGCCGTCGCAACCGGGGCGAGCCAGGCCAGCATGCTGAAAGCAAGCAACGAACGTCGCGATACAAAACTCATCTCAATCCTCCCACGCGCATCACTTGTCTGGCGGCTTCACGGCTGCGGCGTCCGGCGGACGCGGCGCTACTTAGCGGCATTTGTCATCCAGCGGCAAGCAGCATCCATGGCGAAGCGCTAGTTTCATGCTCTTGTTTGCGCCGTGGGCGGCATGATTTAGAATAATTATCCAATAATGACGCACTTGGAGGAATGACTATCTCTATCCTTCTGGCTTCCGTTGCGAAAGCGCGCCGGGCCTGAGATTGGGTGACACCGCCGCGCGCCTCCGCTATCTCGGAGCATGCTTTCCGATCCCAGCAACCAAGGTGAGGTCTTCAACGCGGCTGACGTTTCCGCCGCGCTCGATCAGCTCGCAGTCGAATATGCCGGGCGCGAGAGCGAGCTGCGCTCCGCGGTGGCCAAGCGCCTGAAGCTCGCGCTGAACGAAGGCCGCGCCGTCGCCGAGCAATTGCTATTGAAGGAGCGGCATGGCCGGCTTTGCGCCGAGCGGCTCTGCTTCATGCAGGATGAGATCATCCGCATCCTGTTCGATTTCATCGGCAAGCATCTCTATCAGTCCCGCAACCCGTCGGAAGCCGAGCGCATGGCGATCGTTGCCACCGGCGGATATGGCCGCGGGTTGATGGCGCCGGGCTCCGATATCGATCTTCTCTTCCTGCTTCCCTATAAGCAAACCGCCTGGGGCGAGTCGGTCGCCGAGACGATTCTTTATTGTCTGTGGGACATGGGCCTGAAGGTCGGCCATGCCACGCGGTCCGTGGACGAGTGCATCCGCCAGGCTAAAGCGGACATGACGATCCGCACCTCCATGCTGGAGGCTCGCTTCCTGCTCGGCGACAGCAAGCTTTTCGACGAGCTGGTCGCGCGCTTCGACAAGAACATCGTGCAGGGCACGGCGGCCGAGTTCGTCACCGCCAAGCTTGCCGAACGCGAGGAGCGCCACCGCCGCGCCGGCCAATCCCGCTATCTGGTCGAGCCCAACGTCAAGGACGGCAAGGGCGGCTTGCGCGACCTGCACACGCTATTTTGGATGGCCAAATACGTCTATCGGGTGCGCAGAGCCGGATGAACTGCTCGAACAAGGCGTATTCGACCGCGAGGAGTTCGCGGTCTTCCGCCGGTGCGAGGATTTCCTCTGGTCGGTGCGCTGCCACATCCATTTCGTCACCGGGCGCGCCGAGGAACGACTCTCCTTCGATATCCAGCGCGAGATCGCCGTGCGGCTCGGCTACACCGAACACCCGGGCATGAAAGACGTCGAGCGCTTCATGAAGCACTACTTCCTGGTGGCAAAGGACGTCGGCGATCTCACCGCCATCCTCTGCGCCGAGCTGGAGGAGCGCCAGGCCACGCCCGCGCCGGTACTTAGCCGCATGATCGCGAAATTCCGGCCGGCCGGTCGCCGCACTTTGCCGGAGACCGAAGACTTTATCGTCGACAACAATCGCATTAACGTCGCCAACCCGGACGTATTCCGCCGCGATCCGCTCAATCTGCTTGCGATCTTCCGGCTCGCTCAAGTGCATAATCTGACGCTGCATCCGGATGCGACACGGGCGATCCGCCGCTCGCTGAAGGTCGTCGATCGCAAGTTCCGACAGGACGAGAAGGCCAACCAGCTATTTCTGGAAATATTGACCTCGCAAGAGGCGGAAACCGTGCTGCGGCTGATGAATGAGACCGGCGTGCTGGGCCGTTTCAACCACGCCTTTGGACGCGTCGTCGCGATGATGCAGTTCAATATGTACCACCACTATACCGTGGATGAGCATCTCCTGCGCTGCATCGGCGTGCTGGCGGAGATCGAGTCGCGGCGAGAACGAGGAATTTGCGCTCGCGAACGACCTCATGCGCAAAATCCAGCCGCAGAACCGCGCGGTGCTTTACATCACGCTGTTCCTGCACGACATCGCCAAGGGCCGGGCGGAAGACCATTCGATTGCCGGCTCCCGCATCGCGCGGCGCACGTGCCCGCGGCTCGGCTTCTCGCCGGCCGAGACCGACACGGTAGCTTGGCTGATCGAGCAACACCTCGTGATGTCGAGCATCGCACAATCGCGCGATCTTTCCGACCGAAAGACCATCGAAAATTTCGCCGCCGTGGTGCAGTCGCTCGAGCGGCTGAAGCTTCTCACCATTCTTACCACCGCCGACATCCGCGCGGTCGGGCCGGGAGTTTGGAACGGCTGGAAGGCGCAATTGCTGCGCACGCTTTATTATGAAACCGAGCCGGTGCTGACCGGCGGCTTCTCCGAGGTCAACCGCGCGCAGCGCGTCGCCATCGCCCAGGCGGAATTTCAGGAGCAGATCAAGGATTGGTCGGCAGAGGAGCGCGAAGCCTATGTCGCGCGCCACTATCCGGCCTATTGGCTCAAGGTCGACCTGCGGCATCAGCTGGCGCATGCACGCTTCCTAGCGCGAGGCCGAAAAGCAGCAGCAGAAGCTCGCGACCAGCGTGGCCTTCGATGCCGAGCGCGGCGTGACCGAACTGACAGTGCTGGCGCCCGACCATCCGTGGCTGCTGTCGATTATTGCCGGCGCCTGCGCGGTGACCGGCGCCAATATCGTGGATGCGCAGATTTACACCACCACCGACGGGCTCGCGCTCGACACCATCTCGATCTCTCGCGAATTCGATATGGAGGAGGACGAGTTACGGCGCGCAGAGCGCATCGCCGCCGCCATCGAACGCGCGTTGCGCGGGGATCTGAAGCTGCCGGAGATGATCAGCCAGCGCGCGGCGCCCAAGGGGCGGATCAAGGCCTTTGCCGTGGAGCCGGACGTCGCCATCAACAATCAGTGGTCGCACCGCTATACCGTGGTGGAGGTAACCGGTCTCGACCGGCCCGGCTTGCTCTATGCGTTGACCACGACCTTGTCGAAGCTCAACCTCAATATCACGTCGGCTCACGTGGCGACCTTCGGCGAACGCGTGGTGGACGTGTTCTATGTCACCGATTTGCTGGGCGACAAGATCTCTTCGCCGACCCGGCAGGCGGCGATCAAGCGCGCCTTGCTCGCCTTGTTTGCCAGTGGCGCGGAAGGCGGGGCCGACCCCCGCAAAAGCGCCGCGGCCGGCTGATCCGCCTGGCTTTGCAAGGATCGCCAGGGGTTAACCGCCCCTTAAAGGGCCCCTGGCTCTATACCATTGAGTTTATTGGATTTTTTTGTCTCATGGCCAAGATGCAGCTAACGCTGCGCTAAAGCTTTGGATCGTAAAACCTGCAATCTGCGGTCTACTAGAAACTCGTGCTGTTGGAACGTCCAGACATGCAACCGAATCGGGGGTTCGAATCCCTCCCTCTCCGCCAGCATCCTTGGCTAATGGCCCTCGGGTGCGATTTTTCCGCGGAAAGAGACGAGGAATTTGCGGCATCTTGGGACCGACCTCTGCCGACGTGCCGGAGCGATGTTGCTGCGTAGTTGGTTCAGCATACTGCGCTCACGTGATCAGGCGTGAAAGTTCTAACGCGCGATATTTCCCGTTGTTCATCGTCATGATCGCACGGACCAAGCAGCCCCAATTGTTGATGACCAAGCACTCGTTGCGCTCGTTTTATCCACTCTGCGTGCGCGGTGCATAACTCAGCCCGCTAGCCAGCCGCCACTTCCTCCATCGCCACTTCGGTCTGCAAATTTTCCACATCCCGGAAGATCGACGCCACCGCCAGCACACGGCCGTTGCGCTTGAAGCGAAGCAGGCAGTCCCTGCCTGCGATGTCGCCCTCGATCTCGAGCGCATCCCATTTTTCCGCGTGGCCAACATAGTTGATCGGCACGTCGTAGTGCTGGCTCCAGAAGAACGGCACGTCGGTGAATTTCTCCCCGTAGCCGAGCATATTGCGCGCCGCTTTTTGCCCCTGCCGCTCGGCCACCACCCAATGCTCGACGCGGATGTTTTCGCCACTGTGCGGGTCGGGCCAGCGCGCGATGTCGCCGGCCGCGAAGATGCCGGGCGCGCTGGTCTGGAGATAGCCGTTCACCGTGACGCCGCGATCGAGCGCGAGGCCGGCGCTCTCCGCCAACTCAAGGCGTGGCCGCACCCCGACGCCGACAACGACCATATCGGCCTGCAATATGCCTCCGCTCTTGAGCCGGACCTTGCCGCTTTCGATCCCACCCGCGGTTTCGCCGAGATGGAAGATGACGCCATGCTCCTCGTGCAGCGAGCGGATAAGATCCCCCATCTGCGGGCCGAGAATGCGCTCCATAGGCCGCGCCTCAGGCGCCACCACATGAACCTCGATGTCGCGGTTGCGTAATGCGGCAGCGACTTCGAGCCCGATGAAGCTCGCCCCGATCACAACCATCCGGCGCGCTTCCTTCGCCCGCACGATGATCGCGCGGCAATCGGCCAGCGTGCGGAGGGTGTAAACATGCGCGGCGTCGGCGCCCGGAATCGGCAATCTGACCGGCTCGGCGCCAGTCGCCAGCAGCAAGCGGTCGAAGGCAATCCTGCTGCCATCTGTAAGCGCGACCTCGCGTGCGCGCGGGTCGATGCCGGCCGCATGCGTCTTCAGCCGCAGGTCGATGCCGTTGTCGACGTAAAAACTCTCCGGACGCAGCGGGACCCAGTCCTCGGGCGCGCTGCCGGCGAGATAATCCTTGGAGAGATTGGGCCGGTCGACGGGAGCGGCGTCGTCGTTGCTGAGCATGACAATGCTGCCGCCATATTGTTCGCGTCGGAGCATCTCGGCGGCGGCGAAACCTGCCGCGCCGCCTCCGATGATCACGATCTTTTCCGGCGCCGCGCCCGGGAGGCGCTCGCGGACTTTCGGCTGCTCTTTCTTTTCTCGCACGAAGATCTTGTCGCCGCGCTCCTCCACCGACCAGCAGTCGAGCGGAACTCAAGGCCGGAGCCCGCACCGCCTCGCCGGTGCGAAAATCGAAGCAGGCGTGATGCCACGGACAGCGTATGAGGTTGCCGGTCACGATCCCCTCGGCGAGCGGCCCGTGGTAGTGCGTGCAGTGCGCGCCCACGGCAAAGATGGCCGCGCCTTGGCGCACCAACACAACCTCCTCTTCGCCGACATGGCCGGGCAGCATTTCGCCGTCGGAAAGCACGCCGAGTTCGATCCCCTGCGCAAAGTCAGGGCCGGGCGGTTTTGCTGCGTCCTGAGCCATGCTTGTTCTCCAACTTTCTGCGCTATCCGTCAGCCAGCATCCAATACATTGGATGTTACCTCCGCGGAAATGTTCCCATCCGGGAACACTTCCGCGCCATCATGCAGCGGCACTCGGCCGACGAAGCGAGCACCCGCAGCCACAGAAGCCTGTGCTGTTGTCGGCATTCAATCCGGCGACCGGGTAAACGGCACAAAGCGTACGAAGATAACCGAGCGCGTCTTCGTCTCGCCCGGCGCGATCTTTTCGACGACGGTGAGCTGTTGTGACTCGGACGCGGGTCCCAGCGGCATAACGAGCCGGCCGCCCACTTTGAGCTGCTCGATCAGAGGCGGCGGTACATGCCCGAGCGCGGCTGTGACCACAATTGCATCGAACGGGCCGCACTCCGGCCAGCCATGGTAACCGTCCGCAACCTTTGTGCCCACATTGTCATAACCGAGGTCTCTGAGCACCTTCGCCGCGGCCTCGCCAAGTGCGGGTACAATCTCAATGGTACAGACCTTATGCGCCAGCCGCGCCAGTATTGCGGCCTGGTAACCTGAGCCCGTGCCAATTTCCAGGACGGCATCGCCGGACTTGACGTCAGCGAGATGGGTCATAAGGGCGACGATGAACGGCTGCGACATTGTCTGGCCCCGGCCAATTTGAACCGGCCTGTCCGCGTATGCGACCGAGCAAGAACCCGCGGGGATGAACCGATGGCGCTCCGTTTGCCCCAGGACCGTCAGGACGCTCTCCGATATGCCTTGCGGTCCCAAGCCACCGGCGTTGGAGCGCGCGTAGCCCCGAATCGTTTCGACCATCGCGGCGCGTTCGCGGACGCATTGTCCGTCCTCTGCCACTGCTTCACGTGGGACAGCAATCGAAACGAGCAGCAGCAGCTTCTTCATCATCGTGTGGCCTACGGCACATCCGCACAACGCAAACGGCAACCGATGGGGTCAGTTTCCTGCCGGGTGCGAGTTGGTGTCGTTAGCAGATTCTCTCAGCAACCCGCCTCGGTCTTCGCGTAACGGAATCTCCAATATGAATTCGGTGCCGCGCGCATGCCGCTCTATGCGCCACTCAGCACTGGCCTGCTTGGCCAATGCCGCAATCAGGCGCTTGCCTAAGCTGTCTTTTTCATTGGTCTCAGAATCATCAGGCATGCCCACGCCTTCATCGCGCACCGAAACGACGGCAACGTGGTCATCTCGCCGGTACAGCCTGATCCAAATTGGGCCCCGCATCCCGTCGGGATAGGCGTGCTTCGCGGCGTTAGAAATCAATTCGGTGACGATAAGAGCGATATTGATTGCCTGGTCAGTGTTGAGGAATATCTGCGCCGACGCCTCAAATAAGATTTCGCAGTTTGCGCCGATGTCCTTCATGTCCCGGCAGATTTCCGTAAGGTAGCTGGCGACCTCAATTCTTTCGATCTGCGGGCTTCGATATAGCCGATCGTGTGCCCGACCGATGGCCATGATCCGACTCGACGCCTCATTTAACTGTCGCGCGACCTGGGGGTCCTTGCTCTTTTGGAGTCTCAGCACGCTCGCGACCAATTGCAGGCTGTTCTTGACGCGATGATTGATCTCTTTGACAAGCACATCCTGATGATCGAGCGCCGCTTGCAAAGCACGTTCCCGTCGTTGCCGCTCGATGGCCATTCCCAGAATGTTGGCGGCTCCTTGTAGGAACGCGATATCGCGCTCGTCGAATTCACCACTCGACTTGCTGTCCAATTCAAGCACGCCGTAAGGCGTGCCGTCGCCTTGCAGGATGACGTTTATTGCACGCCTCACGCCGTGGGCAGCGAGCAAGTCGGGCGTCCGGAATCGCTGCTCGCTTTCCAAATGATTCGAAATTACGGGCTTGCCGGTGCGCATTGCAAAGCCCGCCGGAGATTCGAGGTCTGCACCAATGGTCGCTCTACCCACCAACCCCTTTTCCCAGCCAATCCCGGCTCGCATGACAAATCGGTCTTTTGACGGAAGATATTCCAGCACTTTGCCGAATTCGGCACTCAAGCCTTCCATCGAAAGACGCACGGTTTCGTTGAGCAGGTCCTCGAACGGCGTTCCCTTCAAAGCCGTGACACCGAGATCCGCCAATATTTCCTGCTGCCGGATGCGTGATTGCAGCGCCTGCTCATCGATCGCCGCTTGGCCCTGGGAAGACGGGGCGCGCTCGACAACGGGTTTTGCCGGACCGTTTGGGGGCATGAGCTTACCTTTGGCGACATGGAATGGCTGGCGGAACTCTCGATGAGTTCTGATCCTGTCGCCCGGTGGTAGTCGCGTGGACCGAAGAAAACTAACCACTGACCGGAATCGTTCCCAATCTAAGGAATGAAGTGTTCGTCCCGTCCGAATATTGATGCAAATTCGGCTCTTTCAACAGGACATGACAGAATGGAGCAAATTTAGGGTGGAGGCCATCCACCTCTGTTTCTCATTTGACCTGCGGCCGGCTGCTTCGTCCCATATTAAACACGTGGGAAACGTGAGTCTTTCCGCCCACTCAGCCAGGCCTTGCGCCGTCGGAATAGCGCTTGCGTTTGCCTTGCCGATTATTGCTACGCTCGCCGGGGCCTTCAACAAAGACAACGGGCGTACCCTTGGTCACCCTTTTGGAGAGATCGTCCGCGTCCCAGTTGGTGAGGCGAATACAGCCGTGCGACTTGGCTTTGCTAACCTTGGCGGGATCCGGCGTGCCGTGAATCCCAAATCCCTCTGCTGCCATGCCGATCCAAACAATACCGACCGGATTATTCGGGCCCGGCTTTATCGTGAAAGGCTGGGTCGCGCTGACGCCTTTGAAGCGGTATTTCGGATTGTACCGATACGTGGGATTGGGCTGTATATTTGTTACTTTCAGCGTACCGGAGGGTGAGGGTTTTTCGTCGCTCCCGACCGTCGCCGGATAGAACGCAATGATGTTGTTCTGCCCATCGAAGACACGGAGTTCCTGCGCGCCTTTTGCAATCTCCAGGCGGACCGCTTTCGAGGGTGCTTCATGAGCCAGAACGTTGGCGACGATAATTGTCTCGCCGGCCCGGTCGAATGAGCTTTCCGCATTCAACTTCCTGAGCAACTCCTCGCTCATGTGGAATTTTTCCGCGAGCGCTTCCGCCGCGCTGGTGTAGGGGAGCGACGGCAGATCCTTCATGTCCTCCATTTTTGACGGCAGGCCGGGAACAAAGGGACCTTTGATGTCGTCCTCGGTGATTTGATATTCGGTAACGGCGGGTTCGGACGCAACTTCCGTAAGCTTGATCCAGATTTCTTTCGTGAGGCCGGCCTTTGAAGGCAAGCCATATGCCTCCGCGAAGGCGTGAATCGCTTTTTTGAAATTTTCTCCGTCCTTGGCGTCGATTTCGCCGGGAGAGAAATTGGCCCGATCCAACAGAATCTGTGCCCGACCAATAACAGCGGGCGACATGCTGCGCTGCTTCGTGCCTGACGGTTCGGCGTTATTGATGCTCTCCGGACGCAGCTGCTCAGCTGACGCGACCGGTTGGACGCATAGTATTATTGAAAGCAGAGCGCCAGCGAACCCAAGTGAAGCTAATTTTGCAATGTTGCCAAGGTACACGGGTCGCGCCGATCATCTTTGATGCGACCAGATAATCGCCGAGGCCCGATCCGGTTCCCACGCACGGTCTTTCGGTCCTGCCGTATGGAACCCGGGCCGGGCACCTTCGTTTGTGTTCCATGGCGAAGTAAATCAGTCGGTAGTGAATATGGCGACTAGACAAACGGTTCAGAGCGAGGAAGCGCGCCGGGTTGCTCGGCCGGACAAGGACGTCGTGGACCTGTCGCAGGATATTTTGCGGGACATCGCCGCTCTGGTGACCACGGAATTCCGGCTTCTGCGCACGGAAATATCGCAGAAGCTGATGCAAACCGGACTTGCCGCGGCGCTGATCGGAGCCGGCGCCCTGTTGCTCCTGGCCACCATCGTATTGTTGCTGCAGGCGGCGATTGCAGGCTTGGTCGCGTATGGATTCTCGCCGGCGGTTGCCACGCTGCTGATCGCGGTAGCGGCTCTGCTCGTGGGCGGGGCGCTTGTTTGGTTCGGATTGAACCGTCTAAAGGCCGAGAATTTCGCGCCGTCGAAGACCATCCGCCAGTTTCAGAAGGACGCAGCCATCGTGGGAGACAGTTAAGCGCATGACCGATGCCGAGCAACTAGAACGCAGGGCCAATCGCGCGCGCGAACGCCTTGCCGAGCGCCTCCAGGATCTCCAGTATCACGCCGCGCCGAAGTTGATCGCCAAGGGTTTTCTTGGGGCCGAGGTGCCGCGAACGGCCGAGGACTTTGCCGCAGTTCTGTCCAAGCAAGTGCGGGCAAATCCGCTGGCGTGTCTTCTGATCGCGGCCGGTGTCGGCTGGATGATTTATTCCGATGCGCAATCCCGGTCCAGTGCCCGACTGCATTCGCGGTCGGCATCGCCAGCTGCCCGCCGGCGCCGAACACGCAAGACATCGAAAAGCCGGTCGCGCGCCAAGGCAGGGTAAGGCCGCCGGGACGGTTTCATATTCGCGTTCCGGGCGGACCGTCAGGCTGTGGCTATCCGTAAATCGCTGCTGCCACTCTTTGCGCCAGCCACGGTGCTATCGAATATTTGCCGGTGTCGATGGAAATGTAGGAGTTCGCACGAATGATGTTGGTGTGATGACGCCGGTGAATTGTCGAGGCCGGATGCGACAGGGAACCTTGACCGCAGGCGTAAACCCAACCGCCGTTTAGCTGGATAGTCTCTGCCTTGTCCCGTAAGTGCTTCACTCCGGGAATGATTGCGCCGAGCCCACGAAAAATCTCCTCGATGATGCTCTCGCCTCCAGTTTCGATTTCGGGCAGTGGCGGCGGCGCAAGGTCGGTTCCCTCGGCGCGGAGACCTGCGGGGTACCAGGAGAGATAAAAATCGCGCCCGCTATATTGCTTGATGTCGCCGAATGGGCCGGTCGCGATCACCGTGCTCGGGAGTGACATCGGCTCCGCCGTTCGCAGGAACAGCGAAAGCCGAAAGCGATGCGACCATGGCGCCGGAGGAAGGATTCCTAAAGCGGCGTCAACGATCGGCCGCCCCTCCCATAGACAGTTGATCACTAGATCATAAGGGCCGCTGCTGCCGCGATCGGTGTCAATTTGAAACGGTCCGTGAAGCGAACCTATGATGGCGCGCACGCCTGTTACGCGGCTATTCAGAGCCAGCTCGATTTTCGGCTCCGCCTCGAGAGCCTGCACAAATTGGTCTGCGATCCAGACCGTCGCCACAGACCGCTCGGGCACGCAAAAACCCGCAGCGATTTCTTTCGTATCATAATCGCGTTCGAGTTCAGCCGCGCTCAGCCGCCGCGATCGTCTTTCAGTGAGGTCGACGAGGTAATCATGGGCCTGCGGATGCCCGTTCAGTAAAGCATCCACGTCGCGCAGGTATTTTTCCATGGATGCAACAGAGGTGACCGAGTCCCGGTGCACCAGATAGGTGTCATCATGCGACGTAACCGCGGAGTCGATCGGCCGACCGATATGGCGCTCGGTGAGGCGTTTGAATTCAAGGCCGCCCGGCAGGATGTGTCGAGCGGTTTCGAGATCGGGGTTCGCCGAGTAGAGGTAGCCGAGATGGATCTTGCCTTCATTCCACCGGCTGGCGGCCTGGAAAGGCCGCTCTGCGGCCTCGAACAGCGTGACGCGCGCGCCATAAGCGGCGAGCGCAAGCGCGGCGGAACTGCCCATGATCCCCGAGCCGAGGATCGCGATGTCGCGGGCTTGCGGCAATAAGAGCCTCCGAAATTAGCGGGGTTGAACGCGATGCCGTCTGGGATAGCCGAAGTGTTGCTTCAACGAGTATAATACCCAGGAATAGGTTAGATCAAACGCACGCGGTGCACGAAGTTTGAGTGATTTCGAACATGCCGAGTTTTTCCAGGGACGCGCGCGTCTTATTCCGTTTGCTTTGCAGGCAGAGCCCCGTGGCTCTCTAATTCCATTTAGTTTCGAGGCGCTTCCTTTTCCTCCGCGCCATGCTTTCATCGTCCGCGACGTTCCCCAAGATACGGTTCGGGGGCGTCATGCCCACAAGAATGCGCTTCAGCTGCTCCTGTGCCTTGCCGGCGTCGTGAGCGTCGAACTCCGGGATTCAGCCAGGTCGGAAACGGTGGTTCTTGACCGTCCCGAGATCGGCCTTTTGATCGGCCCTGGTTTATGGGCGGCGCAAACCTACCTTCGCCCCCACACCATCATGCTTGTTTTCACGAGTGAGCCCTATAATCCGGAGGGCTATCTTGACGAGCCACACCGTTAGCTTTGTGATCAACGTGTCTGAAGGAACTATATGACTAAGGCCGACGTCACCATCTGCATCCCGACCTGGCAAGCAGAGCCATTCATCGAACGGACGCTCGCTTGCGCGAGAGCTGCTGCTGGAAGCAAACCATGCATTGCGGCAAGACGATCGTGAAACTGCGCTTGCCAGCGTGGCTACGGCAATTTCCTTGAACCCCGGCCTGGGAAATGCCTATACGGTACTAGGAAAGATCCTTGAAAGCAGCGGGCTAAAGCAAGGTGCAACAGCGGTGAGGCAGCGCCTTCGCCTGCTGCAGGGGTCGGAAAAGGGCTGAGAAGGGCAACGGGACAGCTGAGGGTTTTGGCGGCCCGTCACACGGGCCACCGGGTCGAAATCATCGCCACGCTAGCGCAATGGAGGATCAACACGCAGCAATTCGGGAATATCGTGACCGGCCAAGTCGGCATCGATGATGACCCGCACACGAGCCAGGAGTTGCGCTTGAAAAGCGATCGGCTCGTGAAGCCAGAGATTATCTCGGAAGTTTTTCGCGACATTCAGCTTCCAAAAAATCTGGCTGGCTTTGACGCCGAGATGTTGGAATGGGTGTTCAATGATTACGGAAGGCTGCTGTTGCTGGAAGGTAACCATGCCTTGCAGCAGGGCGATGGTGAGCCTGCGCTCGCCAGCATCGCTACGGCGATTTCCTTAAATCCACGCCTTGGCGATGCCCACGCAGCAACTGAAAAAATTCTTGAAGCCGCGGTCTGGCACAAAGCGCAACAGCTGTGGGGCGACGCCTGCATTTTCTGAGGCTAAGTAACAAGGCGGCAATGCTAATTCGCCGTCGGGTAGCAACACGTCCCGGCCAAGAAAATGACGAACCGAGTGGTGGCAAATCCGGGCGCCACGAAACGCATGCGCCTAGCTCCGCATGACGCCCGGGTTTTTGAGCAGCGATTGCGGGCCAAAGGTCACCGCGCTCTTGCTGCAAATCCAAAGCGCGATACAGCGGTAGGACATCGTGGTCCCCATCACCTTTGCAGCAATGCCAGCATGAACAGGACGGTGGCGACGATCGGGGCCACCGTCCGCACCGTGTTCCACATCGTCCAGTCGCGCAGATAGATCTGCCAGACTTCGCCGACGTCTATGGGCGCGGCTCTCGCCAGGCGGTCGTTGAGTGGCACGTTGAACATGAGCGTCACGCCGAAGCAACCGACGACATAAAGCACGCTGGCACCGAGGACGAGCCACGCCTCCGGCCCGCCGAGGAAGAATAGCGCCCAGAACGCCAGCCCGGCGCAGAGCAGCGTGGTTCCTAGGAACAGGCCGAGGAAAGTTGGATTGAGCACGAGCACGTTGATCGAGCGCATGGCATTGATGCCCTGCTCCGGCGGAATACGGCCCAGCGCGCCCATCACGAAGGACGAGAAGGCATAGAAGATGCCGGCGACCAGCGCGCTTGCGACTGCGGCAATAAAGACCAGCGTGGTGACGATCGGGCCGGACATGACGATGAACCTCGCCGCACCTGTCGGCAGCTTCAACTAGCATGTCTGGCAGGCCATGCGGAGGTAACCTGGCGTCGTTTACCGGTTCGTGCCGTAGAGGTTGTCGACGAAGCCGGTGTCCGCGATCTGGCGCACATGGTGAAAGTCCCAAAGCTCCAGGGGATTCACCTTTAGCGCGTCTTTATCCTTGTAGACCGCTTCCTGATAGACGTTCGAGATCGCATCCATTTGCGGGAGCAGTTTGGTCGACAGCAGCGGCGCAAGCGCGTCATAGGCGATGGTGGCTTTCTCCCGGTCGAGCTTGCCGTCGCGCGTGTAGCGTTCCTCGATGATCTTGATCGATTTTTCTCGTTGCGTCTTGAAGAAGTGAATGCCTTCGATGATTCCCTTGAGGAAGCGCTGAACCAGGTCGGGGTGCTTTTCCACAAAGGTCAGGCTGGATGAAATGGTGGTGAACCAGATCATCGGAAACGGATCGAGGTCGATCACCTTCAGTCCGGCGTCTTTTGCGAATAGCGTTGCCGGCGGCGTGACAAAGCATGCGTCGGCGCGTTTGTCGGCAACCCATTGCCAGAGCGGAACCTTCTTGGCGGCGCCGCCGAATTTCTCCTCCGGGTCCATCGCGTCCTTCTTGTAGGCGACGGTCTTGATCATCTCGTAATCGTCGCGGTCTTTATCCAGCCCATTCTGCTTCAGGAACAGCCAATCGTTCAGCATGGGATGCGCGCCGCTGGTGGCGAGCTTCTTGCCGCGGATATCCGCCACCGAGTTCATGCCGGAGTCTTGGCGCACCACGAGCGCGTTGTGCACATGATTGACCGTCTGGCCGAGATAGACCCAGGTATCGCCATGCGCGCGCGCGGCATAGGTGGAGACGTGGTTGCCGCCGACAAATTCGACCTCGTGCGTCGGCACCTTGCCATGCGCATCGGACGAGGAAATCTGGAAATCGTAGTTGACGTCCACGCCATGCTTTTCCCAGGCGCCGGATTCCGCGATGACGTGCAGCAGGATCAGATGACTTGCGGCTCTGTAGGGAAACTGAACTTTATCCATGAGACTTTCCTTTTTGCTTCATTCAGCCGGCGTGCCGCCGAGGAAGCGTAGCTTGTCTTTCCACTTCGCTTCGACCTGCTGCGAATATTGTTTTGAGACGGTGTTCACCACCGGGAACTTGTCCATCCAGTGATAGGGCTTCACCGCATAGATGATGATGCGCGCGGTGGTGTGATCGTTGATGGCGCGCTTTTCCGGGCTGATCGAGGGGTCGATATAACCGCTGTAGCAGCCGTCGATGATGTCGGTCTGGGTCTTCGGGATCCCAGCGCGTCGCCATCGCCCACAAAATCTCCGGCGTGCTGGTGACGTCGATGTCGTCGTCAACGATGACGGTGATGCGGCCCATGTAAGAGCTTGGTCCCGCGCCGGTGGCGACCAGGCCGGCCATTTTGGCGTGGCCGGGATGCATCTGTTTGATCGAGATCACGTTCATGAAGCCGACGCCGGGACCAAGCGGCTTCCACACGCCGGTGACGCCGGGCACGCCGGCCGCTTCCAGCGCGTCCCAGATCGCCGCCATGCCGGCAAGGCTCGGCTGGCGGCCCTTAAAGGTCGGCTTGGCCGGCGGCTGTCCGAGCAGGATCGGATCGTTGCGGTGATAGATCGCGCCGACGCGCACCACCGGCTCTTCACCGGCGTCGGTCGCGTAATAGCCGGGCCATTCGGCGAAGGGGCCTTCCGGCCGCGTCTCTTCCGACGGCGGTGGCATGAAGCCTTCGAAGGCGAGCTCGGCGTCGGCTGGAATCGGCAGGCCGGTGAGTTCGCCGCGTATCACCTTGATCGGGTGACCCAGCCGGCCGCCGGCGAAGTCGAGCTCCGATATCCCCTGCTTCGATGACGTCGAAGCCACCACTCCGAGGATCGGCGCCTGCCCAACGCAGACCACCATCGGACAGGCTTCGCCCTTCGCCCAATATTTTTCGCGGATGATGCTGCCGTGCTTGCCGGGCTCGATGAAGACCGTGAGCGTCTTCTCGTCCTGCACCTGGGTGCGGTAGGTGCCGAGATTGACCCAATCCGAATCCGGATCCTTGTTGATGATCAGGCATTCGGTGCCGATGTAAGGCCCGCCGTCGTGCTCATGCCAATGCCCGGCGGGAAAGGCGCGCACATTGACGTCACTGCCGCGCACGATATTTTCGGTGATCGGCCCGCTCTCCACCCATTGCGGCGGAATCGGATCGGCTTCCCAGCGCCGCCGCGCGCGGAATTTCTTCAGCGCATCAAGCGAGAGGTCGCTCTGGAAAATGCGCGAGAAGCGCACATTCATCAGCACCCTGTGGCCTTTCGGATAGCCGGGAATATCCTCGAACAAGAGCAGGGGCGGATAGCGGTCGCGCAGGCTCAGCTCATAGAGCGCGCCCATTTCCAGATAGGTATTGGCGCCCTTGATGACTTCGAGCTCTCCGCGCTCGCGCGCCAACCGGATCAACTCGCGCAAGTCACCTTGGGCAGCGAGCCGCTGCTCATCTGTTGCCGGCGCGGCCGCCATTATTCCACCGCCAGGCCCTGACCACGCAACATGGCCGATGATGTAAGTCGAGCGATTCATCCGGCGTGCGGGAGAGGGTCTGGACAAGGTTCTCAATCTCGGTGTGGCTGACCGGCGTGTAATCGCTGCCGCGCTTGATATAGTCGGGATCCTTCGCCATCTCCTGGAAGGCTTTCCGGTAAACCTCGACGATCGGCTGCGGCGTGCCGGGCGGAAGCGCGAGCCACTTATCCATCATGTTCAGCGCCGTCCAGTATTCGAAGCCCTTCTGCGCGATCGGGTCTTTGATCTTGCCAGTCATGTCATTGGCGATTATCGGGGCGTCGCCGAAATCCGGACGCTGCACGAATTTGCCTTCCTCCAGCATACCGGACTGCGCCAGGATCTTGAACTTGCCGGTGCTGAGCATCTTCTGCACCAGCGGAATGGTGCCGGTCGCGGTCATGTCGATCTCGCCGCGTTCGAGCGCGACCGTCAGGTCGTTGGTGCCGCGATAACCGACCACCCATTTGACGTTCCAGTCGAGGAATTCTTTGCCCCAGGCCGTCATCTGCATGCCGGAACGCGGCATCCCTGAGAGCGCGCCCATGATCACCGGCTCGGTCTTCTTGTCGAAGATACGCTTTTCGGCGTCTTTGTTGACGATCAACACGGTGCCGCCCTTGCCGGCGCCGCCGATGAAATTGAAATTCGCCGGATCGTATTTGGCCTGAGGCTTGCGGGAATGCAGCGGATCGATCTGCGTGCCGGAGCCCATCGTGATGGTGAGTCCATCGGGCTTGGTCTGCTGCACGATGTAATTCAACGCCACCATGCCATCGGCGCCGGGAATGTTCTGCACCATGATCGTGGGCTGGCCGGGAAGATATTTGCCAAGATGCCCGGCGATCAGGCGGCCGGCGGCGTCGGTGCCGCCTCCGGCGGCGTAGCCGATCACCATCAAAATCTGTTTGCCTTGGAATGACACCGGCTCCTGCGCCGATGCGGCGGAGCACGTCACCAACAGCGCCGCCGCCCAGGTCCCAGTCCGATTCATGCGTCTCCCTTTCCACTCGCGTGGTTTTTTCTTTTTTTGACATGTATTTCGTAATCGGACAACTATTGGCGCACCGCATTCTGCGGGCCCATTATGCTGCTGACATGGTCGGAGGACGAATGACGGCAATAGTCGGCAAGATTCTTCTGGGCATGGCTGCTTTCGTGGGCTTGGCGACCGCCGCCGCGCCTTCGCTCGCCCAGGGCGGTGCCGATTTTTACAAGGGCAAGACCGTCACCTATATCGTCGCGACGCCGCCGGGCGGCGGCTACGACTTCTGGGGCCGGCTCGTCTCCGAATACATGCAGAAACATCTGCCGGGCTCGACAGTGGTCGTGAAAAACATGCCCGGCGCCGGCCATCTCGTCGGCGCCAACGCGCTCTATGCGTCAAAGCCGGACGGGTTGACCATTGGCAGCTTCAATACCGGACTGATCTATGCGCAGGTGATCAAGCATGACAGCGCCAAGTTCGACCTGAGCAAAATGTCCTGGGTCGGCAAGGCCACCACCGATCCGCGTGTGGTCGCGATCGCATCGCATTCGCCGGTCATGAGCTTTGAGGACCTGCGCGCGGCGAAAGAGCCGGTGAATTTCGCCACCTCCGGCGGCGGAACCTCCTCCGACTTCGTCGAGATCCACATGCTCGCCAACGTTTTCAAGCTGAACCTGAAGATCCTGACCGGCTACAGCGGCAACGAGCGGCGGCTCGCCATGCGGCGCGGCGAGATCGCCGGCACCACGGGCTCGCGCTCGTCCTTCGGCTCCTTCGTGCAAGACGGCCACGGCCGTTTCATCGCACAGATCGGCGGCAAGGACACCGACGTGCCGCAGCTGAGGGATCTGGCGGAGGACCTCGCCGGCAAGGCGCTGGTGACGATGCTGCAGGCGCAAGGCGACGTCGCGCGCCTGACCGCGGGCCCGCCCGGTATTCCGCAGGACCGCCTCGACGCATTGCGCGACGCCTACCGCAAGGCGATGGAAGATCCGGAATTGCAGGCCAAGGCCGAGAAGCTCGAGCGCTCGGTGGAGCCTGCCTATGGCGAGGAGGTGGCGGAGATGGTTAAGGCCGCGCTCAACCAGCCGCCGGAGATCGTCGCGATGCTGAAGAAGGTTCTGGAAACGCCGCAGAATTAGTTCGGAAGGAATGCACCATGTCGAGCGACGCGAACGCCACCGAGACTGAGTTCTACGTGCGGCCCGGAGAGCCGGGCCACAACGAGAAGGAGATGGTCTGGGCGCGGTGGCAGCGGAAGCGCACTTTCGTGCGCGCGCTGGAGGGCACCTATGGCGAGCTGGTAAAGGATCTTTTCACCCAGCCGCGGGTCTATCGGACATCCGAAATGAAGTGGAAGGGTGGTCCGGTGCTTTTCAGCAAGACGCCGATCAACCCGGGTCATTCCAAGGTCACGCAGGCGATCGAATGCCATCTCAATATCATTGCGCCGCATGGCGAGGGACAGAAGCACGGCCATATGAATTCAGCCGTGCTCTTTATCCTGCAGGGCAAGGGGCACGACGTGCACGAAGGCCGCCGGATGGATTATGAGGCCGGCGACGCGGTGATCGTGGAGAATGCCTGCGTGCACCAGCATTTCAATGACGGCGACGAAGAGATGGTCGTCATCACCATGAAAGCCAAGCCGCTCTTTCTCTTCATGCACATGCTCTACCAGAAGACGGTGAAGCTGCCGCCGCAGGAGACGGCGAAGGGCGGGACCGATTACCGTCCGGAGTTTCAGGGCGAGCTGTAGCAAACCGAACACGGCGGACCGTCACCGAGTTCTCGCCATCGACGGCGCAGGAACTATGGAGCGCCGGGCGGCGTTCCTTCCGTTGTTGGTGTGTCCCACAGCATGGGAGGATGCCATGTGCTACGACAGGGATTACTACCGGATCGTCGAGGACAAGAAGGCGGAGGAGGCCAAGGTCCAGCAGCAGCGCCGCGCCGGCCAAATCGACAAAATGCTGGGCGAGGCGAATAAACAGGCCGAAGAGGCGAAGGACGCCACGTCCGCCAAGGATGCGGCGCCAGCGAAATAGCGCGCCGGCCGTTGCTGCGGGCAGCAACGGTGCTTCGCAGCCGAGAGTGAGCTAAGCCAGGGTCAAGACGGCCTTTTGGCGAGGAACGGAAGTTCCTTCGACCACTTGGCGCGGATCTTTTCGCCGTATTCCTTGCTGACCTTGTTCACCTTCGGGAATTGCTCCCGCCAGTGGAACGGCCGCACCGCGTAGATGATCATGCGGGCGGTCGTGGTGTCGCCGTTGTCGCGCTTGTCCGGATGCAGCGCCGGGTCGATCAGCCCGGTCCAGCAGCCGTCGATCACGTCGGTCTGGCCTTTCGGATCCCAACGCGTCGCGACCGCCCACATCACCTCGGTCGGATTGGTGATGTCGATGTCTTCGTCCACCACGATGATCATGCGCGTCATATAGGCACCGGGGCGGCAGCCCGCGGCAACGAGGCCGGCCATCTTGGCGTGACCGGGATGCAGTTGCTTGATCGAGATGACGTTGATGAAGCTCGATCCGCCGCCCGGCAATTTCCACACGCCCTGAATGCCCGGAACGCCGGCGGCCTCCATCGCATCCCACAGTCCCGCAACCTGCGGGATCTTGATCTGCCGGCCGGGAAAAGTCGGAGCGGTTGGCGGCTGGCCGATCATGATTGGGTTGTTGCGGTGATAGATCGCCTTGACATGCATCACCGGCTCGTTGCGGGCATCGGAGGCGTAATAGCCGGGCCATTCGCCGAACGGGCCTTCGGGACGGGAATCTTCCGACGGCGGCGGCATGAAGCCGTCATAGACGATCTCGGCGTCGGCCGGGATCGGCACGCCGCTCACCCGCGCCGGCACCACGTCGATCGGCCGGCCGATGGCGCCGCCGGCGACGGCGTATTCCGGCTCATTTTCCTTCGAAGCGCCCGAGGCGACCACGCCGAGGATCGGCGCCTGGCCGACGCTGATGGCGATCGGGCAGGGCTTGCCTTTGGCCCACCATTTGCGGCGGATCACATCGCCATGCTTGCCCTCTTCAATGAAGACGGACAGCACGTTCTTTTCTCTCACGCTGACGCGATAGGTGCCGAGATTGACCCAGTCGGTGTCGGGATCCTTGACGATCACCACGCATTCGGTGCCGACATAATTGCCGCCGTCGGCTTCGTGCCATTGCGGCGTCGGCAACTTGTTGACGTCGACGGCGTCGCCCTCCATCACGTTTTCATAGACCGGCCCGGTATTCACGAGCCGCGGCGGGATGGGTAGCGATCGTTCCTTCGGGCGCTTCCGATACGCCTTCACGGCATCCATGTTGAGATCGCCGACCACAAATTTGGCGACCCGGACGTTGCAAAGAATGCGGTGGGTGGGATCGCAGCCTTTCATCTCCTCGAACAGCATCACCGGCGGATAGAGATGCTCGTGGCTGAGCTCGAAGATCGCGCCGATTTCGAGATGCGGATCGGCGCCCTTCACGCGCTTGAATTCGCCGGCAGCTTCCGCGCGCTCGAGAAATACCCGCAGGTCGCCCATCGCCGCGGGGTCGTAGCGCGTGGATTGCTTTTCGGTTTTGTCCAGCACTGTCGTTTCGATCCTTCTCACTGGGAACTTGGCGTGCGTCCGCCGCGCCACCGATCGTCCTATTCGCCTTCCAGGCCCTGCTTCTTCAACATGTCGGCAATAAAGGCGATGGCCTCCGGCGAGGTCTTGCCGAGGCTCTGGATCAGGAAAGTGACGTCCTCGGCGCCCATATGCTCGAAATCCTCGCTGATTTTTTTGCCGTGTTCGGCAAATTCCGGATCCTTGCCGGCCTGCGCATAGGCTTCGCGATAGGCCTTCACATAATTTTCCGACGTGCCGGGCGGCAGCGCCACCCATTTGTCGATCGCCGTGATGCTGGCCCAATACTGGAAGCCCTCGCGCGCGAGCGGATCCTTGATCTTGTCCTTTATCATATCTGCGACGAAGGGCGTTCCTTCGAATTCCGCGCGCGAAACGAGCTTGCCGTCCTGCAGGGTGCCGGTCTGTGCCAGGATCTTGAATTTGCCGGTCGCCAGCAATTTGCGGATATGGAACAGGTTGCCGGTCGCCGTCATGTCGATCTCGCCGCGGTCGAGCGCCAGCAGCAGTTCGTTGGTGCCGGGATAGCCCAACACCCATTTCGCGTTCCAGTCGAGGAAGGCGATGCCCCAGGCCGTGGTCTGCATGCCGGAGCGCGGCACGCCCCCGAGCGATCCCATGATCACCGGCGCCTGCTTCTTGTCGTATAGCCGCGGCTCGGCGTCCTTGCGGATCATCAGCACGGTGCCGCCGCGGCCCGCGCCCCCGATCATGTGGAATTTCGTCGGGTCGAACTGTGACGCGGGCTTCCGGTAAAACAGCGGATCGGCTTGCGTGGTCGAACCCATGGTGAGGGTCAGACCATCAGGTGCGACCTGTTTAGCGAAATAGTTCATCGACGTGAGACCCTGCGCACCGGGAATGTTGCGCACGATCAGGTTGGGTTTCCCGGGTAGATAGTCAGCGATGAAATTGGCGATCAGGCGGCCCGACAAATCGGTTCCGCCGCCGGGGGCGCTGCCGATGATCATCGTGACCTGTTTGCCCTGGAATGAAACCGGCTCCTGCGCTTGCGCCGGCAAGACCCCCATCAACAGGGCGAAAGCCAATGCACCCATTCGCCGCATCTTTTTCCCTCCTGCTTGTTGATGGTCCGCCGCAAGGCGGCTTTTTTATTTTTTGACACTAATTTCGTAATCCGACAACTGTCCAACCGCAGGCTCGGCCGGCGCCACCATGCTGCAAGACAGGCCAACCGTAAATTTAGCCCAAAAACAACCGGTCTGCGCGCCGAATTGCCGCCTAAGGATGCACGTCCTCGGTGAACCAGTCGGTCGGCAATTCGTGGCCGACGCCTTGTTCTTTCGCCTTGCGGTAGACCACCGAGCCCGCCGCGGCGAACTGGTAGCCGAGCCCAAGATTGTTCATGAACAGGGTCACTTCCTGATCACTCTCGCGGCCCTTCGCCTTGCCGACGATCAACTCGGGGATCGTCGGGAATTTCGTGATGTCGACGTCGTCAGCTTTTGGCGTTCGCTTGCCTTCATACAGGCGGGCCGATTCCGGAAGATCGCTGCTGAGTTCCATCATCGGATGAACGTCGCGCGTGTGGATGACGACCCGGTCCGCCCGCCGGATCGCATCCATCTCCATTTCCGGCTTCTTGATCGAACTCAGATGCTGTCCCGGCTCGATCCAGCGCGCGAAATAGACCGGGTCTTCGGTGTTGGTGGCGCACATGGCGATATCGGCGCCTTTCAGCGCGGCTTCCGGGTGATCGACCGACTGCACCGCGATTTCAAGGACGCCGCTCATCTCCTGACAGAAGGCTTCGCGCCTTTCGCGGGTCGGGCTGAAGCAGCGGATGGTCCTGATGTCGCGCACGGCGCAGGCGGCCATGAGCTGCGTGCCAGCCTGCCATCCCGCGCCGAGGATGCCGATGCTGCTCGCATTCTCGCGCGCGAGATATTTCACGCCGAGTCCGTTGGCTGCGCCCACGCGCATGCGCTGCAACACGCCGTCCGGCATGATCGCCAGCGGTTCGCCGTTTTCGGTAGAGAACAGCACCACCAGCCCGACATAACGGTCGTTCGGCGCGGCCGGCACTTTGACGCGCCGCACGCTGTTGCCGAACTTTGGCATGGTGATGATGTCTGAATTGATCCGTACCGAACTCACGCCGAGCGCGGGCACCACGCCGTCCATCGACTTCAAGCTGTAATAAGCATCCTCGCGTTTGGTCGGTGCGAGCGAATCGGAGCGCGTGCGCGACAAGCCGCGGCCATGCGCCAGCTCGGCATAGGATGTTTCCAGCGCGGCGATGCATTCCGGCATGGTCAGCAATTTCTCAACGTCGTTATTCGACAGGATCAGCGTCATTACTCATTTCCTATTTGCGTTGGCGCGCTTTTCGAATCCGGAAGGTCAGCACCTCATCCGTGCGCGAAGTATCTTCCAGCGTGTCGCCGGTTTGCTGCAGCAGGTTGGGAATGTCGATAGCGGCCAATGGGTCGGTGCATTCGACAACCAGGATGTCGCTTGCCGGCATGCCCGACAAAGCTTTTCGCGTGCGCAGGGCGGGAAGAGGACATTTCAGCCCGCGCAGATTGAGGGTCTTTTCCGCCATCCGTGCTTCCAGTTTTGCCGCGCTGGAATGGACAGGCCTGCAAGCCGTGCGTCAAGTCGCCTTGACCGCGCGATGGGGCTTGGCCAGAACACCGGCATGGTCGCGTATCCCGAGGCGGAGCAACGTATCGTCAAGTTGACCCCGCTGGCAGAGGCCCTTGCCGCAATCGATGCGCTCGTCCGTCCCGTTGGGCCGCGCGAAGCGGATATCGGCGTCGCACGCGGCCGCGTGCTGGCCGCGGATGCCAGGGCTCCTGCCATGCGGCCTGCTTCCGCCGTGGCTTTGCATGACGGTTGGGCGGTGAAATCGGCCGAGACCCTCGACGCAGGCTCCTATGCCCCGGCCGTGCTTTCAGCGTTCCCGCAGCGCTTGGACTTCGGCCAGCCGCTGCCGCCGGGCGCGGATGCCGTGGCGCCGCTCGATGCTGTTGTGGTGCGCGGAGCGCAGGCCGAAGCGCTGGCAACCGTCGCTCCGGGCGACGGCGTGTTGCCTGTCGGCAGGGATGCGGAAACCGACCTGCCGCTGCGGCTGGCCGGCGAGCGCCTGCGAGCGACCGATCAGGCCTTGCTGTCCGTCGCGGGCACTTCCCGCGTGACGATCCGCGAGCCGCGGATATATCTCGTTCGCGCGCACGCCGGAAGCGCGGTCATAGCCGCAGGCTATGGCTGGATCGCCGACACACTTACCGCCGCAGGCGCAGTTGTCATTTCCGACGCCCGCGATGAGATTCCTCCGGATCGTCTGATGGCAGCATTTCATCACGAAAGCAGCGATGCCATTCTTGTTCTGGGAGGGACGGGAAGTGGAACGGCGGATAAAAGCGTGATTGCGCTGGCCAAGGCGGGACGCGTTGCATTCCACGGCGTCGGTCTCATTCCCGGCGAGACGGCGGCATTTGGCGCCGTCGGCGATCGCACGGTGCTTCTGCTGCCGGGCCGCTTCGATGCCGCTCTCGCAGCATGGTGCACGCTTGGGCGGCGCTGGCTGAGCAAACTCGGCGGTGCGGATGAAGAAGAGTGGATTTCCATGGCGAAGCTCGCGCGCAAGGTGACATCGCCCCTGGGGATGGCCGAGGTCGTCCCGGTGCGCTGCCGCGGCGGCAGCGCGGAGCCGCTGGCGAGTGGCTACTTGTCTCATGCGGCGCTGGCGCGTGCCGACGGCTGGATCCTTGTTCCGCCGGAGAGCGAAGGCTATCCGCCCGGCGCCCAAGTGGCGGTGAGAATGCTGCCATGACATCCGAGCTTCTTGCCGCCGTCCGGCGCGCCGCCGCCCAGGAACAATTCCTTGAAGTGGTGTCGCCCGAAGAGGCGAAACTGCGTTTCGAGCGCCATCTCGATCTGTCTCCGCTCGCAGCCGAGCCGGTCACTTTGGCGGCCGCGCTCGGGCGCGTGCTGGCGCATGACGTGACTGCACCCGTTGACGCGCCGCCCTTCGATCGCTCCGGCGTCGACGGGTTTGCCTTGCGGGCAGCGGACAGTCTGGACGCCAGCGACGCAACACCGCGCCGCCTGCGCCTGAACGCGGAAGTCATCGCCAGCGGGCATCCGCCCGCGATCGAAGTCGGCGCAGGCACGGCGACGACCATCGCCACCGGCGGCGTGGTGCCGCGCGGCGCCGACGCCATCGTGATGGTGGAACAAACAGAACTGGTGGAGGAAGCCAACTCTCCCGCTATCGAAGTCCGCCGCGCGGTTTCGCCCGGGCAATTCATTTCCTATGCCGGCTCCGACATCGCGCGCGGAGAGATTTTGCTGCGGCGGGGAACGCGCATCGGCTCGCGCGAGATCGGCATGCTCGCTGCCTGCGGGCTGGCTGGCGTCGAGGTCGTGCGGCGACCGAAAGTGGCGGTGCTTTCCACCGGGGACGAACTGGTTGCTCTCGGTGAAGAACTGCGCCCGGCCGGCGTCTATGACAGCAACGGCGCGATCCTAGCCGCAGCCGTCCGCGAAATGGGCGGCGAGCCGATAGCTATCGGCGCTGTTCCCGATGACGAAGCGGCGCTGGAAAAAGCCATCCGCAGCGCGCTGGCAAGCTGCGACATGGTGGTGATCAGCGGCGGTACGTCGAAAGGCGCCGGCGACTTGTCGCACCGCGTTGTGTCGCGGCTCGGCAAACCCGGCGTTTTGGTGCATGGCGTGGCCCTGAAGCCGGGCAAGCCGCTGTGCCTGGCGGTCGTGGAAAAAAAGCCGGTGGCCGTGCTGCCGGGCTTCCCGACCTCCGCGATCTTCACCTTTCACTCTTATGTGGCGCCCGTGATCCGTGCGAGGGCGGGCCTTCCGCCGGAGGCGGCGCAGACTATCGACGCGCAACTGCCGGTGCGGATCACATCGGAGCTCGGCCGCAAGGAATTCGTGCTGGTGGCGCTTGTGCCCGGCAAAGACGGCCCGGCGGCATTTCCCACCGCCAAGGGCTCGGGCGCGGTCACGGCATTCTCGCAGGCCGATGGATTTATCGAGGTCGATGCACTCGCCACCGCGCTGGACGCCGGCAGCCCGGCGCAGGTGACGCTGATCGGCGACAAGGCGCAGCTTCCCGATCTTGTTGTGATGGGAAGCCATTGTGTCGGACTCGATATCGTGACGGGGCGGCTGGCTGAACAAGGAATAAAGACGCGCGTCATTGCGGTTGGCAGCATGGGCGGGCTCACCGCCGCCCGCCGGGGCGAATGCGACATCGCGCCGGTGCATCTCATTGATCCTGCAACCGGCCGCTACAACGAACATCTCAAGGGCGAGGGGCTTTCGCTCCAGCGCGGCTGGCAGCGGATGCAAGGTGTATTGCATCGACCGGGTGACCGGCGTTTTGCCGGACGCGATGCCAAAGGCGCATTGCAGGCCGCGCTTGCCGATCCCGCCTGTCTGATGGTCAATCGCAATGCCGGCGCCGGCACCCGCATTTTGATCGATCAGCTATTGTCGGGAACCAAACCACCCGGTTACGCCAATCAGCCGAAGTCCCACAACGCGGTCGCCGCGGCTGTCGCGCAAAGCCGCGCTGATTGGGGGATCGCCATTGAATCGGTGGCGCGGTTTTACGGTCTGGAATTCCTGCCGCTCTCGCCGGAGTCCTACGACTTCCTGTTGCCGGATGGCCGGCGCGAGAAACCGGCGGTGCGGGCCTTCATTTCAGCACTTACGGATGAAACGGTAAAAGATGCCATCCGGGCGCTCGGCCTGCGCCCGGATGCCTTCTGAAACGGCGCTTGCGCGCTAAGCCATCGCCGGCTCGTCTTCCAGCAGGAAACCTGCCGCCAGGATTACGACGGCCAGTATCACATGCAGCCAATGATCCGCAGTGTTCATCGCCACCAATCCCAGCAGCATCGGGCCGCCCATTATCAAACCGAGGATGGCGACCAGCGCATAAACCGCGCCGACGACCTTCAACGCCAGCGAAGCGCCCAGCGTGCTATATGCGCCCGCCAGCAGCACGGCGCCGCTGGCCAAGTGAACAATGTTATGAGTCGTATTGACGACAAAAAGCCCGGTCGGCGACACCAGGGGATTGGGGAAGAAACCAAGAATTCCCACCGCCAGAAATACAATGCCGAGAATGACGGCAGCAGTCTTTGCATTCAAGTCCATGGAAACCCCCTTGAATAACGACAAGACGCCCTGATCCTGCGCTTGTGTTGGAAGGAACACAAGGTGATGTAGAGTTGTTGTTGGAGTCCGGTCGGGTCTTCGTTCAACGTGAGGTGCTTTTGGCATGGCGGCCATCGCATTGCGCTCTGGCGTCCTCTTACTGAGTTTCGCCGCCTTCCTTGGTTCAGCGGCGGCACAGATGCGCGGTCATGGCGGGCCGGTACGGGCAGTGGGTATTTCTGCCGACGGGAGCTTTGCGGTCTCAGGCAGCTTCGATACTTCCGCGATCCGCTGGTCGCTGACGCATAACGCGGCCGAACAGGTCCTGCGCTTCCATGATGGGGCGGTAAATGCCGTGGCGGTGCTGAAGGATGGCCGCGTCATCACCGCCGGCGAGGAGGGTCGCATTGCCATTTGGCGAAGCGGTGATCCGGCGCCTGCCAGCGTGCTGGAAGGCCATTCCGCGCCCGTCGTCTCGCTCGCGGTTTCACCGGATGGATCGACGCTGGCATCCGCCTCCTGGGATCGGAACGTGCGGCTATGGCCGCTCGCGGGCGGCGCGGCGCGCGTGCTTGAGGGACATTCGCAAAACGTCAACGGTGTCGCTTTTGCGCCGGACGGGCACACGCTGGTAAGCGCCGGCTATGACGCCACGCTGCGCATCTGGCCGCTGCGCGGGAGCGGCGCGCCGGCGATCACGACTCTTCCATCCCCGCTCAATTCAGTCGCTGTGGCGCCCGATGGCGAGATCGTCGCGGCAGGAGCGGATGGCAATCTTTATTTCCTCACGCCCGCGGGCGAACCGCGCGGCGAAGTCAAAGCCGCGACAACCCCGATCATCGCTTTGGCTGTTTCCGCGGACGGCAAGCTCATAGCCGCCGCCGGCATTCGCGGTTCGGTGACGATCGTCGAGCGGGCCGAGCGCAAGGTTATGCGTACGCTGGTCGGGCCCGGACTGCCGGTTTGGTCCGTTGCTTTCTTTCCCGACAACAAAACGCTGCTTACCGGCGGCGCCGACCGCATGGTGCGGCGCTGGGATGCGGAGAGTGGCGAACATATTGGCGGGGTTACGATGGGTGCGCCGGAAGATCTGCTCGCTGCCTATTCCGATGATCCCGGCGCGGAGGTCTTTCGCGGCTGCGTTGCCTGCCACACGCTCAATCCGGATGAAGGCAATCGCGCCGGCCCGACGCTTGCCGGCATTTTCGGGCGCAGGATCGCAACGCTGCCGGGCTACAATTTCTCGCCCGCCCTGAAGAAGCTCGACATCATTTGGACGCCGGAAACGGTGGCCAAGCTGTTCGAGGTCGGCCCCGCCACCTATACGCCAGGCACCAAAATGCCGGAACAGACCATCGGTTCACGCGAGGACCGCGAGGCGCTGGTGAAATTCCTGGAAAAGGCGACCAGGAAGAACTGATGCACGAGAGTTATTATCCTTCCGTCTTCCGCGCCGCCGCTTCGCGCTCGCGCAGATAATCTTCCGTCGTGCGCGGCGGCGGGCGCTGCGGCACGCCGTAAGGATCGAGGTTCTCGTTGTGCACGGCGGTGACGCGGCAATCCTCGCACATCTTGATGATGTCGAGCCGCTGGGCGGAGCCTTGGAACATCCAGTGCTTGCCTTCCAGCTTGGCGGCGACGCGCTCGATCGTGCTTTTGACGCCGAACGGCTTGTCGCAGCGGATGCAGTGGAACGGCTCTTCCTCCTTCAGCACCCGCGCGGAGGCGGTCGCGGCGCGGAAGTCGATCTGCGGGGTCAGGGTGATCACTTTCTCCGGGCAGGTGGCCTGGCACAGCCCGCATTGCACACAGGCGTCCTCGGTAAAGCGCAGCATCGGCCGGTCGGGATCGGCCAGCAGCGCGCCGGTCGGGCAGGCCGAGACGCAGGAGAGGCAAAGCGTGCAGCCTTCCACATTCACCTGCACCGCGCCGAAAGGCGCGCCTTGCGGCAACGCGACGACGTCGACCGGCACCGGCGCTGATTGATGGAGTTCGCGCAAGGCGAGCCGCAGCACGTCGCGCTTGGCGCCGACCGGCTGGAATGTGGCTGGGCGGGGCGCGGCGTCGGCTGGCGCGATCGCGCGCAGCGCCTGACCGAGCGCATCGGGATCGTCGGTCTCGATCGCCGCCACGCGTTCGCCCGTGAATCCGAGGCCGGCCAGGATCGGTTGCGCCAGCGCGATGGTGCGCATCAGACCCGCGGTGTCGTGGCGCGCCTTGCCGCGCAGAAGAAAGCGCAACGCGGAAGCGCCATAGGCGAAAGCGGCCGCGACCGCTTCGAGCCCCACCTGCGTCACTTCATTTACGGCGACGGGCAGGACATGCGCGGGCAGGCCGTCGCCGTGCCGCGCCAAGGCATCGATCAAATCCGCGCCATGCTCTCCGTCATGCAGCAGCACGATCGGCTGCCTGCCGCCCGCTTCGCGATAGGTCGCAAGCAGGACGCGCAGCTTGCGCATCAAGATATCTGCCGGCGGCAGCGCGTAGGACGCAGCCCCGGTGGGGCAGGCGGCGGCGCATTGGCCGCAGCCCGCGCAGATATGGGCGTCGATGGCGACATGATCGCCCGCGGGCGTGATCGCGCCGGTCGGGCAGAGATCGAGGCAGCGGCGGCAGCCGACGATCTTGGAACGCGAATGCGCGCAAAGATCCTCGGTGAACTGGATGTAGCGCGGTTTGTCGAAGGTGCCGACGAGGTCCCGCGCCTTCAGCGTCGCACGCAGCACCGCAGCCGGATCACCGGGATCGGCGCGCAGATAGCCTTCGCGCAGATCGGGCGCCGGGAATAGCGGTGCGCTCCCGGAAATATCCAACAGGATGTCGCATTGCGACTTCGCGCCATTGCGCGCCGGACCGAAGCTCAAGGCGCCGCGCGAGCTTGGTTCCGGCACGGCATACTCGTCGACGACGATCTCGAAAGCACCGAGGAATCCCTTGGCCGCCTGGATGCAGCCCTTCACCACCGGGAAATCGGTCGCGCGCGGCGGGGCGATCGCAGCCGGCGGCGTGATCAGAACGGTAACGTCGAGATGATCCTTCAGCAGGCGCGCGGTCTCGACCGCCTGTTCGTCGCGCCCGTAAATCAGGATGACGCCTTCGCTTTGCAGCGTGACATAGGGAATGTCCGGCACCGGTTCGGCTGCCGCGGCCAGCAGGGCTGCGATCTTGGGCGTGGCTTGGGCGCCCTCGGTGGACCAGCCGGCGTGTTCGCGGATATTCACGTAAGTCAGCGCGGCCTTGCCGCCTGCCTCCTCGGCAAGCTCGGAAAATAGCGGCGCTTCCTGGGTGCAGGTCACGGTAACGGCGCCGCCGTCGGCGGCAATCGCGCGAAAACGTTCGGCCTCGGCACGGCAAAGCTGCCTTGCGGTCTGAACGTCCGCGCCTCGGCATGCGCGGCGCAAAGCTTCGCCGTCCAGCGCCATGCTGTCGTCGCAGGAACAAGCCAGAATTTTCCGTGGTTTTTCCGCCATCCATCCTCCGAAAGCCGCAGTTTCGGCCCGCAAATTCGCTGCGTTAACCGGTCCGCTTCCGCTATAAGATTAGAACTATAACAGACTGTGAGGCGAGATGCGGGCAGGAAATTCGGTGCAAACGGCGTTGAATCTGCCGCCGCCATACCGGCTTGTCAGCTTGCGCGAGGTGGGCGACGCCTTTATGCACGCGCAAAAACTGGCCGCCGAGGAAGGCGCGGGAACGCTGGTCTATGTTGGCCGCTTTGACATGGCCGAATTCGCGGTGGTGCTGGAGCCGGACGAGCCGCTTCGTACTGCGCGCCGGGCTTTCTATGCCGGAATGAATGCAATGATCGACGCGCTGACGGCGCATGCGCCTGCCGAAAAGCCCATTGCCATCGATTGGCCGGACGCTTTGCGCGTCGATGGCGGACTGGTCGGCGGCGGCCGGCTGGCATGGCCGAAGGGCGCGGATGAGGATGCCGTGCCTGACTGGCTCGTTTTCGGCGGCATGATCCGTACCGTCTCGATGACCGACGAGGCCGGACTGTATCCGCTGGAGACCGCGCTCGAGCAGGAAGGTTTTGAAGAGCATGGCGCATCGGTGCTGGTCGAAAGCTTCGCGCGCCATCTCATGGTGGCGATCGACGCCTGGGAACAGGGCGGTTTCGGGGCGGTGATGAAAGTATATCTCTCGCGACTGTCGCTCGAAAAAGGCGCGCGCCGCGACATCGATCAAAACGGCGACCTGCTGGTGCGTTGGATTGCCAGCGATCAGGCCGAGCGCCGGGCCTTGGTTCCCGCGCTCGAGGCCCCATCTTGGTATGATGCCAAGCGCGGAGGTCCCCGCCGGTGAAATTGTTGCGTACCATCCGTCTCGATCCGTCGGACACCTTCGTTTTCGAGAAGGCCGCTGAACCGGGCGAATGGGCGGTGCCAGGCTCCTTCGTCTTCTGGAACCAGGATCCTTCCAGCTTCGAGGGCAAGCAGCGCACGGCCTTCCGCGCCGGGTTGCTCGGCATCGCGTCGCTCGGCTGGTCGACGCTGGCGCAGATCGTGGATGCAGACAAAGACGATCATGCGGAAGCGGTGGAAATGCTGGCCCAGCGTCTGATTGAAAACTTCGGCGCCCCTGAGATTGCGCTGGCGCGGCTCGCCGCCTCGGAAGAAATCGCCTATGCCTCGTCTCTGTGTGACCAGCCTTTGGATACATTAATTGCGGTCCATCGCGTGCAGGAAGGCGATGCCATCCGCGAGACGTTCCGCACGCTACGGCCGCGCAATGGGCCAAAGCCGCTGCGCGCTTTCTCCTTCCTGGAGGCGGAAGGCGATGACGAGGAGCCGGTGGAACAGGTTGACTTGAGCAAATTGGCGCGCGGCGAGCCGCACGGGAGTATGTAATGAAGGATTTCTGGCTCTCCTGCGGCCATCACCTGCTCGACCGCGATTCCGGCGGCGGTCTCGCCGTTACCGACGAATTCCTCAAAGTCTACCTCGCGCGGCCCGAGCTCGCGCCGCCGCCGGATGCGGCACAGGATGAGCGCGCCTTGCACGCCGCGCTGCTGGCCGATCCGCGCCGCGAGGTCAGCGCGGAGGAGATCGCAGCGCTTGGGGATCCCGATGCACGCGAGAATTGGCAATTGATGCTCGAATTCCGCGACCTTCTCCTGCGTCACCCGACGCTGGAAGCTGCCTATGCCGCATTGCTGCGTGAAGGCACTGGCCGCACGCCGCCGCTCTTTATCAATCAGCTCGTGCATGTGATCCTGCGCAACGCGCTCGACGGCTGCGACGACGTCTACGTGCTGCGCGCGGCGGAGCTGTTTTTCCGTGAGCAAAGGCTGACGGTGCATGACCAGGCGCTGATCGCAGCCGACGAAGAAACCATCGCCGGCATCGGCGACACTCCGCTCTCTCCGCTTGTTTCCATGCTGGGGCTGCCGGCGGCTTCCGAGATCGATGTGCTGTCCGATAGCAACGCGGACAGCTACTGGGAACGCAGTGACCAGTTCGACATGGCGCTCGACATGACCGCGGGCCGCCGCAGCCTGGCCGCGCTCGGCGAAGTGATCGCGGCCTGGGTATTCCACATGCTGTCGATCGAGGTGGACATCGAGCCGCTGACCGAAATCCGCGACGTCAATCTCACCTGGTATGTCGGGCTTGATTCCGAGTCGACCCGCATCGGTGACGCCCTGTGGAACGGTGAGGAGATCGACGACGGTGCGAAGTCACGCATCGTCGGCCTGTTCCGCCTGACTTTCCGCGATCCAGGCGTGGTCACAGAACAATTGCGCGGCGAGCCAATCTATTTGCTGCTGGCGATGACGCCGGACCGCGTATTGCGCTTAAAGCCGCAGAACCTGGTCATGGGCCTGCCGATCCGCCGGCTGGAGACCGTCACATGAGCGCGCCCGGCCGCATCCCTGTCGGCGTCGTCGTGGAACGCCGCAAGTCGGCGAGCCAATGGATCGACTATGTCTGGCAGCCGGTCTCGGTCTTGCCCGGCAAGCCGGAAGCCGAACCGTGGACGGTGCTGTCGCAGGAAGCCGACCGCACGATTTTCTATGCCGGCACGACTGCGATCGAGCTGTATCCGACCGACACCGCCAATTACCGGGACAACCTCGCTTCCGGCACACCCTCGGTATGGGTCGCGCTGCGGCCGATTGAGGCGAATCCGCCCTACAAGCTGTTCGCGGTCACGGTGGATCCCGCCGAAGGCGAGGCTTTTACCGAAGCGGGCACCGATCTGATCGAGATGGTGCCCATGCCGGCATTGATCCGCGAAGCCGTGTCGGCTTTTGTCGCCGAACATCACGTCGAGCGACCATTCTTCAAGCGCAAGCGCGATCGCGCCAATACGGAAGCAATGGCGCGGCGGGCGCCCGGGCGCGAGGAAGACCGCAAATGAGCGATCCGAAGGAATTTCTCGCGCGCTGGTCGCGCCGGAAGCTCACTCCGCCAGAGGAGAAGCCTGCGCCGGCGGACAAGGCATCGCCGCCAGCCGCGGGCAAGGACGCTGCCGCGGCGGCGCCGTCGGATCCGGAGTTCGACATCACCAAATTGCCGTCGTTGGAATCGATCGGGTCGAATTCCGATATCAGCGCCTTTCTTCAGCGCGGTGTGCCGGCAAGCTTGAACTCATGCGGCGCTTCGACGCGCCTGGAGCGCCGACCCCGCGATCCGTGATTTCGTCGGGCTTTCCGAGAATTCCTGGGATTTCAATGCACCCAACTCCCTGCCGGGGTTTGGACCGCTTAATACGGAGGAGGTGCGGCAGGCGGCAGCGCGATTTTTCGGGGAGCTGACGGAAGAGACGACAGCTCAGGCGCCAGCGGATCTGGGCGAGAGCACACTAAACTCTGCGGAAATTGAACAGAAAGCGAGCGAGGAGAGCGAGTCCGGCCCGTCCTCCGCTCCGGTGGTACAAGATCCCGTGAATATTGCAGCGCAGCACGACGAGGAAGCTGCAGTGCAACATAGGGACGACGCGGAGTCAGCCGATTCCCCGGCTGCGGGGAAGCGCCATGGCGGAGCCCTACCCAAGTAGTCCGTAAGTCATAGTGTGAAGCTATTGACCTGACTTGGCGGGCGGCATTAGCCTTTTAGAATAATTGAAAAGAACATTCCTAAGGCGGGTCTAGGCTCCATGCGTGACCCAGGTCTTCAACAAGCCATCAACGCAGCCGGAGGCGTCAGCCAGCTTGCGCGGAAAATAGGCATTGCACAGCCGTCCATTTCCAATTGGTCCCAAATCCCGGCCGAACGCGTCGCCTTGGTGGAACAAGTCACCGGAGTTAATCGCGCGTTGTTGCGGCCTGACCTTTTCGGTGGAACTTCCACACTGAGCGACATCGACGAAATAAATTCTGAGCGCTCGCAGGAATATGCGCTTCTCTCGGCGCTGCTTGCACGCGCGCCCGACGCGGATCTGCTCTCGCGCGTGGCTGGGCTGCGCGGTGACGCGACGCCCCTGGGGCTCGCTCATATGGCGCTGGGTGAAGCTGCCGCCGATGCCGATGCCGATCGCATCAGCCGTGAATATTTCGAGCTCTTCATCGGGCTCGGCCGCGGCGAAGTTTTGCCTTACGCTTCCTATTACCTTACCGGTTTCCTGCATGACCGTCCGCTCGCGCGCCTGCGCGACTATCTCGCTGCGCTCGGCATCGAGCGCGCGGAGGGCAATGCCGAACCGGAGGACCATGCGGCGATTCTCTGCGAAATCATGGCGGGCGTGACCGGCGGCCGTTTCCCGGCACCGGAAGACACCGACCGGAAGTTATTTGAAAAGCACCTGGCGCCCTGGATCGGCCGTTTCTTCGCCGATCTCGAGCGTGCCGAACATGCCGATTTCTACCGGCGCGTCGGCGCGCTGGGGCGGCTGTTTGTGCAAGTCGAGATGGAAGCCTTTGCGTTGCCTTACGAAAAGGCGGAGCGAAATTGAGAAAGAGGAGCCGGCGATGAAACAGCGGGACAATACGACGGTTGGCCGTCGCGATTTCCTCCGCGTGATGGCGACAGGCGCGGGCGTTGCGGCAGTAAGCGCAGGGCCTCTTGCGACCACTGCCGCCGCTGACACGGAGAAAAACGACGAGAAGCGTAAGGCGCGTTACAAGGAAACCGACCACGTAAAGACCTTTTACCGCGTCAACCGGTATCCGAAATAAGGGAGGCACCTGTGCTGATCAAAAGAACAGAACGCCAGGCACGCCACGGTAAGCTTACCGCCGCGCTTGCCGGACAATCTGCCGGTCGTCTCGACCGCCGCACCTTCCTCCGCCGCTCCGGCCTGGTTGCCGGTGGTCTGGCGACGCTGGGAGCGCTGCCGCTGGCGAGCGTCCGCAAAGCCGAAGCTGCGCCGGCAGCCCCCGGCGCCGCAGTGACGATCCGCAAAAATATCTGCACACATTGCTCGGTCGGCTGCACCGTCGTGGCTGAAGTGGTCAATGACGTGTGGATCGGCCAGGAACCCGGCTGGGATTCACCGATCAGCCGCGGCTCGCATTGCGCCAAGGGCGCGGCGACGCGCGAGATCGTGATGGGCGACCGCCGCCTGCGTTATCCGATGAAACTGGTGAACGGCCAGTGGAACCGGATCTCCTGGGACGTCGCGATCAACGAGATCGGCGACAAGATGATGGCGATCCGCGAAAAGTCGGGGCCGGAATCTGTCTACTGGCTTGGTTCGGCCAAATTCACCAACGAAAGCGCTTATCTGAACCGTAAATTCGCGGCCTTCTGGGGCACCAACAGCTCGGACCACCAGGCGCGTATCTGCCACTCCACCACCGTCGCCGGCGTAGCCAATACCTGGGGCTACGGTGCGATGACCAACAGCTATACCGACATCCGCAATACCAAAACGCTGTTTTTCCTTGGCGGCAATCCCGCCGAGGCGCATCCGGTGTCGTTGCAACATCTGCTTGAGGGCAAGGAAGTAAATCGCGCGAACTTCATCGTCGCCGATCCGCGCCTCACCCGCACGGCGGCGCATGCAACGGAATACGTCCGGCTTCGCTCAGGCACCGACATCCCTGTGCTGTGGGGCATGCTGCACCACATCTTCAAGAACGGCTGGGAGGACAAGGAATTCATCAAGCAGCGCGTCTACGGCATGGACGACATCCGCAAGGAGGTCGAGAAGTGGACGCCCGAAGAGGTCGAGCGTGTCAGTGGCGTGCCTGGCGCGCAACTCGAGCGCGTCGCCAAGTTGTTCGCCACCGAGAAACCCTCGTGCCTGATCTGGGCCATGGGACAGACCCAGCATACCGTCGGCACCGCCAATGTCCGCGCCAGCTGCATTTTGCTGCTTGCGACCGGCAACGTCGGCGGCCCCGGAATGGGCGCGAATATCTTCCGCGGCCACACCAACGTGCAGGGTGCGACCGATCTCGGTCTCGATATCGTGACGCTGCCGCTCTATTACGGCTTGGCCGAAGGCGCCTGGAAGCATTGGGCGCGCGTTTGGGAAGTCGAATATGAATGGCTGTTGTCGCGCTTCAACTCCAAGCAGATGATGGAGACGCCCGGCATTCCTTCTACTCGCTGGTTCGACGCAACGATGCTGCCGAAGGATCAGGTCGCCCAGAAAGACAATCTGAAGGCCATGATCGTCATGGGTCATGGCGGAAATACCGTGACCCGCATGCCGGAAGCGGCAAAGGGCATCGAGGCGTTGGAACTGCTCGTCGTGGCCGATCCGGTGCCGACGACTTGGGCCGCGCTCTCCAATCGCAAGGACAACACATATCTGTTGCCGACCTGCACCAGCTATGAAGCAGACGGTTCGCGTACGGCATCCAATCGCGCGATCCAGTGGGGCGAGCAGATCGTCAAGCCGATCTTCGAATCGAAGAACGACAACGAGATCATGTATCTCCTGGCGAAGAAGCTCGGCCTGGCCGACCGGATGTTCAAGAATATCAAGGTCGAGGGCAATCTGCCGGTCGCCGAGGACATCCTGCGCGAGATCAATCGCGGCGGCTGGTCGACCGGTTATTGCGGTCAGTCACCGGAGCGGCTGAAGGCGCATATGAAGAACCAGGCTAAGTTCGATATGCTCACGCAGCGCGCGCCCAAAGACGTGCCCGAGATCGGCGGCGACTATTACGGCCTGCCCTGGCCGTGCTGGGGCAGCCCGGAAATCAGGCATCCGGGAACACCGCTGCTTTACAACACCAATCTGTCCATCATGGACGGCGGCGGCACCTTCCGCGCCCGTTTCGGCGTGGAACGCGAGGTGAAGCTGCCGGACGGCACTTCGGTGAAGCACAACCTCCTGGCCGAGGGGTCCTTCTCCAAGGACTCCGAGATCAAGGACGGCTATCCGGAATTCACCTATGGCGTGCTGAAGAAGCTCGGCTGGGACAAGGATCTCAGCGAGGCCGAAAGGGCCACGATCGAAAAGATCGGCGGGGCGAACCCGGACGCGATCTCATGGTCGACCGATCTTTCCGGCGGCATCCAGCGCGTGGCGATGGCCCACGGCTGCATCCACTACGGCAACGGCAAGGCACGCGCCAATGCGTGGAATTTGCCGGACCCGATTCCGGTGCACCGCGAGCCGATCTACACGCCGAAACCCGAACTGGTGGCAAAATATCCCACCTTGCCCGACGCCAAACAGTTCCGCGTGCCGAATATCGGCTTCACGGTGCAGAAAGCGGCGGTCGAGAAGAACATCGCCAAGCACTACCCGCTCATCCTCTCATCCGGCCGTCTGGTCGAATACGAGGGCGGCGGCGAGGAGACGCGGTCCAACAAGTGGCTTGCTGAGCTTCAGCAGGACATGTTCATCGAGATCAATCCGGCGGATGCCGCAGAGCGCGGCATCAAGGACGGTTCCTGGGTCTGGGTAACCGGCGCCGAGAATGGCTCGAAAGCGCGCATGAAGGCGCTTGTGACCGAACGAGTCGGCAAGGGCGTGACCTGGTGTCCGTTCCACTTCGCCGGCTGGTTCCAGGGCGTCGATCAGCGCAACAAATATCCCAAGGGTGCCGATCCGATCGTGCTGGGCGAGAGCGTCAACACGCTCACGACCTACGGCTACGATCCGGTCACCGGCATGCAGGAACCCAAAGCCACGCTCTGTCAGGTTAGAGCGGCATAAGGAGCAACGACCATGGCCCGCATGAAATTCCTTTGTGACGCCGATCGTTGCATCGAATGCAATGCTTGCGTCACCGCCTGCAAGAACGAAAACGAAGTGCCCTGGGGCATCAACCGACGGCGTGTCGTCACGATCAATGACGGCAAGCCGGGCGAACGGTCGGTCTCCATGGCCTGCATGCATTGCACCGACGCGCCTTGCGCGGCGGTGTGCCCCACCAATGCCTTCTACACGACGGCAGACGCGGTGGTCCTGCACTCCAAGGATATCTGCATCGGCTGCGGCTATTGCTTCTACGCCTGTCCGTTCGGCGCGCCGCAATATCCGCGCGTCGGCAACTTCGGCTCGCGCGGCAAGATGGATAAATGCACCTATTGCGCCGGCGGCCCGGAAACCGACAACACGGTAGCGGAGTACGACAAATACGGCGCCAACCGGCTGGCGGAAGGCAAGCTGCCGCTCTGTGCCGAGATGTGCTCAACCAAGTCGCTGCTAGCCGGCGATGGCGAGGTCATCGCCCAGATCTACAAGGAGCGCGTGACCAAGCGTGGTTACGGTTCCGGCGCCTGGGGTTGGCAGACCGCCTATCGCGAAACGATCGCATCGTAACACCACATGACGGGAATGGCGCAGGCCGCTCCCGTCCAACGCCGCTGAAGCGGGTCGGTAAGGGGAGGAATTGGCATGACGATGCTTTCTGCGCGCATCCGGTTTATTGTGGGGGTCCTGGCGCTGTTATTCGTTGTGACAGCGACGCAACCGTTAAGCGCGCAGCAGCGCAATCCCGACAACTCGGTCAATCCCACCGCCAGTGCGGTGAAGGAAGATCAGTTACTGCGCGAGCTCAATCGGGTGCAGGGCCGCGTGAGTCTGCCGGACCAGAAGTCCGGCCTCATCGAGCAGCCTGCGGGGCGCGACTGGCGGCAATTCCATCAGGTGACGCTGAAATGGATCGGCATCATTTCCATCATCGGCGTGACGGTCGGAATCCTGATTTTCTATCTCGTGCGTGGCATGGTGCGAATCCAGGCCGGACGCTCGGGTCGGGTGATCGTGCGCTTCAATGCCTTCGAACGCTTCGTGCATTGGATGACAGCGACCTGCTTTGTGATCCTGGCGATCTCGGGCCTCAACATCACCTTCGGCAAGGACCTCTTGATGCCGCTGATGGGGCCGGAGGCTTTCACCATTTGGTCGCAAACGCTGAAATATCTGCATAACTATCTGAGCTTCCCCTTCACCATCGGCGTCGTGCTGATCCTATTGATGTGGATCGGCGGGAATATTCCCAACCGGGTCGACCGAGAATGGCTCCGGCGCGGCGGCGGTATTGTCGGTGACGATCATCCCCCGGCCTACCGCTTCAATGCCGGCCAAAAACTGATTTACTGGATCGTGGTGCTCGGCGGCAGCGCGGTAGCGATAAGCGGCTACCTGTTGATGTTCCCCTTCTACGGCACCGGCATCGCCGGCATGCAGATTGCCCAGATCGTGCACGGCGTGATTGCGGTGCTCTTCGTCGCCGCCATGCTTGGGCATATCTACATCGGCACCATCGGCATGGAAGGCGCGTTCGAGGCGATGGGGGAAGGCACCGTCGACGTCAATTGGGCGCGGCAGCACCATAGCCTCTGGCTGCAGGATGAAATGGCCCGCACCGGCCCCAACGAATCACAATCTCAGCCGCGGGGCACGCCGGCGGCTACGCCCGCGGAATAGCTGACACCTCTCTAGACTTTCAACGCCCGGCGGAATTCCCGCCGGGCGTTTTTGCTATAAGGGGGCCATGCGCATCATCGGATTGGCGGGCTGGAGCGGCTCCGGAAAGACCACCCTGCTCACCAAGCTCATTCCCCGGCTTGTTGCCCGCGGGCTTACGGTTTCCACCGTCAAGCATGCGCATCACGCCTTCGATGTCGATCAGCCGGGTAAGGATTCCCATAGCCACCGGGTGGCCGGAGCAACCGAAGTGCTGGTCGGCTCCGCCACGCGCTGGGCTCTGGTGCATGAGCTGCGCGGTGTGGCCGAGCCCTCGCTGCGCGAGTTGCTGGCCAAGCTTGCCCCGGTCGATCTGGTGATCGTAGAAGGCTACAAGCGCGAGCCGCATCCGAAGCTGGAAGTGCATCGTGCCGCTGTCCGCAAACCGCTGCTGCAGCCGGACGATCCGCATATCGTCGCGGTCGCCTCGGACCAGCCGGTGCCGGCGGCGGTGCCGGTGGTCGCGCTCGACGACGTGGAGGCGATCGTGGAAATCATGTTGCGGCATGCCGCTCCGTTCGGCGCACCCCCGAGCCGCTGATGGCGCAACTCACCGACGACTGCTTTGCGTTCTCCGGGCCGCTGCTGCCGCTCGAGGAAATGGAGCGGCTGATCGAGACCCGCGTGCAGCCGGTCGCCGGCAAGGAAACCGTGCTGCTGCGTGCCGCCGGCGGCCGCATCCTCGCCGCCGATATCGTGGCGCCGCTCGATCTGCCGCCCTTCGACAATTCCGCCGTCGACGGCTACGCGGTGCGCCACCGCGATCTGAAGCCCGACGCCGAAACCCGGCTGACGGTTTCCGGCCGCGTGATGGCGGGCCACCGACCGCCCAACACGGTCGGCGCCGGCGAGGCGGTCCGTATCTTCACCGGCGCACCGATGCCGGCGGGTGCCGACACGGTCTTCATGCAGGAGGACGTGCGGACCGAAGGCGAGGCGGTGATTATGCCGCCCGGCCTGAAAACCGGGGCCAACCGCCGCCTTGCGGGTGAGGACGTGAAGAAAGGCTCGGTGGTGCTTCCGGCCGGCCGCCTGCTGTCGGCTGCCGACGTCGCGCTCGCCGCCGCCATCGGGCTGACGCAGCTTGAGGTGCGGCCGCGGCTGCGCGTCGCCCTGTTCTCCACTGGTGACGAGATCGTCGAGCCGGGCGCAGTACGTCCGCCCTCCGCGCTGTTCGATGCCAACCGTGCGCTGCTTGCCGGCCTCTTGGCGCGGCTCGAAGTGGAGGTGAGCGATCTCGGCATCGTTCCCGACAATCCCTCCGCGCTCAAGCGCGCCATCGGCGAGGCAGCCAAGACGCATGACCTTGTGCTGACCACCGGCGGCGTTTCCACCGGCGAGGCCGATCATGTGCGCGCCGCGGTGGAAAGTATCGGCCGGCTGGTGTTCTGGCGCGTCGCCATCAAGCCGGGCCGCCCGGTTGCCATGGGCGTGGTGAAGGGCACGGCCTTTGCCGGTTTGCCGGGCAATCCGGTTGCGGCCTTCGTCACCTTCGTGCGGGTCGTGCGGCCGTTGCTGCTGCGGCTGGGTGGCGCGTCACCGCAGACCCTGGTGCCGCTGCCGGTGAAGGCAGCCTTTTCCTATCGCAAGAAGAAAGGCCGACGCGAATATGTTCGCGTCGCTTTGCGCCGCGCGGCCGATGGTGGTGTCGAGGCGGTGAAGCATCCGCAGGACGGCGCCGGCGTGATCACGTCGCTGACGGAAACCGACGGCCTCGCCGAATTGTCCGAGGACACGACGAAAATCGAACCCGGCGCGATCGTCGGGTTCTTATCCTATGCGTCGCTGGTGGGCTGACGTCAGTACTCGCAGAGATACTCAGCCGTCGGCGAGTCGGTGAAGTCGGCAAGGATCAATGCCCAGGCGCTCGGGACCTCGCAGCCTTCTTCCCCGACATTGTCGGAGGTCGGCATCGCCATGGCCACGGTCTGCGGCGCCTTCTTCGTCTTGGAGAAGACCTGGCGGAAGCTCCAGCTTGGGTGGATGCGCGCGCCTTCGGTCGTGTAGCGGGTACCTGACGGCCTCTGCACCGAGTTCAGCGAGAGCGCCGCGCCGATTGCGATAACGACAACGGCAAGGCAGGCGATCAGGAATATGCGCATTGTCTTCCTCCAGTCGGATTCGGCTTTGTTGCGGGCATTATGGGCGGGGGGGCGGGGATATCAAGTGAGTACATAGTCGCGGCTATGCTTGGGCATGCTGCGCTGCAATCTCCTCGGCCCTTGCCGCGTCCTCCGGGGTGTTGACGTTGAAGAAGGGGTCGACCGGGGCGTCCGGCCATTCCGCCAGGGCTACGCCATGCCGGTCGGTCCAGACATCGATTTTCCTCAAATCCTCCCCCACCAGGGCATTGCGCAGGTCATGCCGGAGCGCGACCGGCCATAGGCCGGCCACCGGGTGCCGCCAGTCGCCTGATTTGGCGCAGGCCAAGGGCTTGCCCGCCTCCGCCCGTGCCGCATGCAGGCGCCCGATCAGGTCGCGGGGCAGGAAGGGACAATCCCCCGGGACGCTGCCGACCCAGCCTGTCTCCGGCGCGTGAGCGGCAGCCCAATCGAGCCCGGCCAGGATGCCAGCCAGGGGACCGGCAAAACCGGGCACGTTGTCAGCCACCACCGGCAGCCCGGTTGAAGCAAAGCGCCGCGGGTCGCCATTGGCATTGAGAATAATCCCGCTGCATTGCGGGCCGAGGCGCGCCAGCACACGGTCCAAAATCGTGGCGCCGCCAATTCGCAACAGGGCCTTGTCGCCCCCGCCCATGCGCCGCGCCAGCCCTCCGGCCAGCACCAGACCCAGCGTGGGGGGCGTCTGCGCCGCCATCATCGCTAGTCGTCGTGTATCGCCGCCTTGCGGCGATTTTTTGCGCTCTCCTCCTCGACATAGGCGAGGTCCTGGTCGAACACGATGCGGAGACTCGCCCGCCAGCGCGACGAAGCGTTTGCCGCGCGCCCGTCCGATCAGGGTGAGATTGGCTTTGCGCGCCAGCTCGACGCCCCAGGCGGTAAAGCCGGAACGCGAAATCAGGATCGGAATGCCCATGCGGAGCGTCTTGATCACCATCTCGGAGGTGAGCCGTCCCGTGGTGTAAAAGATTTTGTCGTCCGGCCGCACTTTGTGTTGGAACATCCAGCCCGCGATCTTATCTACTGCGTTGTGTCGGCCGACGTCTTCCATATAGATCAGCGGCTGATCGCGTTCGGCCAGCACGCAGCCGTGGATCGCGCCTGCCGTGAGGTAGAGTGAAGGCGTGGTGTTGATCTTGTTGGTCAGCGAGTAAAGCCAGGAAGTGCGTAATTCCGCTTCCGGCAGCTTCACGTTCTCCAGGGCTTCCATCAAGTCGCCGAACACCGTGCCCTGCGCGCAGCCGGAGGTCTGCACCTTCTTCTTCAGTTTCTTCTCGTAATTCGTCTTGCGCTTGGTGCGTACCACGACAATGGACAGTTCCTCGTCATAGTCGACGCCGGTGACGACGTCATCCGGCAACAGCATGTGCTGGTTGAGCAGATAACCGATAGCCAGATATTCGGGATAGTCGCCGATCGTCATCGCGGTGACGATTTCCTGCGAATTGAGAAAGATCGTCAGCGCCCGCTCCACCGTCACTGCCGTCTCGATCGTGGCGCCCGTGTGATCGACGCCTTTCACGCGTTCGGTCAGCCGCGGATCCTGTGGATCGGGACGAATGAGGTAGCCGTCGTTTGCATTCTTCATGCCCGGCACTCTAGCAGAAAAGCCGCTACTCGGGGCAGGCGATTAATCCGGTGTTATTCTTGGCGATCAGCCGGATCGGCGTTAGTCTGCCGCTTTCCCCGAGCTTCGCCGCATGCCCAGCGCCACGATCCGGTTCAGCAAGTCGCGATATTTGATCTTGTCGTGGGCTGCAGCATGCGCGAATTCCTCGCTCTGCGCGATTTCCGGATTGGGATTGGCTTCCAGGAAATAGGGGACATTCTCGACTGACAGTCGAAAATCGATGCGGGCATAACCGGTGAGCTCCAGCGTCCTATAAATGCGCTTCGCCATCTTGCCGATCCGCCCGCGCAGTTCCGGCGACAGGTCCTTCGCTGGACCATGTTCGATCTTGTGTTTTTGCTGATAATCGCGGTCATGCTTGACCTTTTCGGTAGCAATCGGCGCGGCGCTGCCGAAGTCGATCTCCCAAACGGGCAGCACGCGCAGCCGGTCATTGCCGAGGACGCCGACATAGATTTCGCGGCCGGTGATGTATTGCTCCACCAAAGCTGCCGTCGCCATCCGGTCGTGAATGAAGGCGACGCGTTCGGCAAGTTTTTCATCGCTGTCGACCAGCGAGGCCTGCGCGATGCCTTCCGAGGCATCCTCGCTCAGGCTTTTCACGATCAGCGGAAAAGCCAGCCGCTTTGGCCGGCGAATTTTTCTCTGCATCGGAAATACTGCAAAGGCCGGCACCGGAATGCGGTGATAAGATACAAGCTTCTTGGAAAGGTCCTTGCCGCGCGCCAGCATAAGGCCGCGCGGGTTACAGCCGGTGTAAGGAACGCGCAGCAGCTCGAGATAGCTCACGACGTTCTGGTCGTAGGTCGTCTCGCCGTGAAATTCTTCCAGCAGATTGAAGACGACATCCGGCTTCCAAGCTTCGATCTCGTCCCTGATCGGCTTAAGTTCATGCTGCACGCCAAGCGGGCGCACGTCATGGCCCGCTTTGCGCAGCGTGTTGACCACGTCGTATTCGGTTTTCCAGACGTTGATTTGCTGGTCGCTGAAACCCTTCATGGTTTCCGGCGGCATCAGGTGCGGATGCAAAAGCACCAGGATGCGCAGTTGCTTCATAAGGCGTAGGACCGCCGTGAAGGACTGTATAGGGAATGGACTGTTCTGGCCGCCAATAGCACGGTGAAGTCCCTCATTAACTGCCGTTCGGAGCCTACCGCCCGCAATTTTAACCTGCGACACCGCCCGATAATTTCGTCGATCACGTCATCCAGCGTGAGCTGGTATTCACCTGTGGACTTGGAAACCTTGCGCCGGATCCTCGCGCGGTTCTTTTCCAGGAACGTAGACGCTGCGAGCGACCGCTTATGTTTCGGATTGCTGGAGAAGATGCTGCGCAGATCCCGGTCGTAACCCCTCGGAGAATCAGTGTGATAGCGAGCCTGCTTCTTCTCGTAATGCTGGGCAAGGGTGCGGGTCAGCCGCCGCAGCGGGTCGACTTCCAACCGCCGGTTCAGCACCGGCTTTTGCCTGCCGATCTCCGCCATCAGCTCGTCGACATATTGCAGCTTCTTCAAGGCCGGCCAGTCGGCATAGCGTTTGCGCCAGTTCGAGCGCGGCGTGAGCCAAACCGCGAAAGTCTCGGCGAAATCCTCGTCCGGATGGCTTTGAGCATACCACAGCCGGAGATGCCGAACGTAACTTCGGCTGCGCGGATTGGGCCGGTAATGCCTGGGATAGGCCTTTGAGGAAGGACCGAACAGTTGCTGCCAGCGGCGCCGGCGCTGCAGCTGATAGGCATGCTGCATGACATGGCCGGCTTCGTGTCGGAGGATGCGCATGCATTCCGCCGCGCTGCCGCCCTCCACGTCGATAATTTTCTTGCGCTCAAGCCGCATGAGCCGCGGATGCGTCAGGTAAAAAGGGATGGCGATTCCGGGCGTATTGTCAGGGCTGAACCACTCGTCCGAAATCCAGGCATGCGGCCTGATGCGCACGCCCTTTTTCCGCAATTCTCGGTAGAGGTCGTTCAGGCAATCGTCCAGCCAGGTGCCCCTGATACCGACTCCGAGATCCTTGAGGCGGAGTTCGAGAAGCTGCGGTTCCGGGAAGGAAGCCCAGGCAAATCTACGCGGCATGGCGCTTCGAGACCCACAAAGACCGGCGGAGTGACCGTGGTCATAATGCACAGGCGGGGAGGTCTGTCACGGGTCCGCATGCGCAAATTTCAGCGTGGCAGGAAAGCCCGGCCCTGACCGGGCCCTCCGGCCACTTCCTCGATTTCCGTTTGATAGAGCGATTCCAGAATCGCGCGGGTCAGCACCTGCTCGACCGGCCCTTCGGCGAAGCGCGCACCCTCACGCAGGAGGAGCGCCCGGTGGGCATAGCGCAGCGCCTGGTTGGGATCATGGGTGGTGAAGAGGACCCCGTGACCGGCCGCCGCTAGCGCCCTGATCTCACGCATGACCTTACCCTGGTTGCCGAAGTCGAGGCTCGCGGTCGGTTCGTCGAGCACGATGAAATGCGGCTCCTGCGCCAGCGCCCGCGCCAGCAGGGCAAGCTGGCGTTCCCCGCCGGAAATCATGGTATAGGGCCGCTGCGCCAACTCCCGGATACCGAAGCGCTCCAGCAAGGCCGAGACCACCGAGCGGTCCTGCGCCGTATAGCTGCTGAACAGGTTGCCGAAAGGCGTACGGCCCATCAGCACCACCGTCTCGACAGTGAAGGCGAAGGTCGCGGCATGGGATTGCGGCACGTAACCCAACAGCCGCGCGCGCTCGCGGATGGAGCGTGTGGCCAGCGACGTGGAGCCGAGCCGGATCTCGCCGCTCTTGGGCGGCAACAATCCGAGCATGGTCTTCAGCAAAGTGGTCTTGCCGCCGCCGTTCGGTCCGAGCAGCGCAAGCACCTCGCCCTTGGCGAGGGTGACATTAAGGCCGCTGCCGACCAGGCGGTCCGGATACCCGATGGCGAGGTCGCGGGCTTCGAGATTCATTTTACGACCAGGTCTTCTGTACGCTGGCGAGGAGCCAGATGAAGAATGGCGTACCGATCACGGCGGTGAGTATCCCGAGCGGAATCTCCACTTGCGCCAAGGTGCGCGCGAGCGTGTCGATCAGCAGCAGATAACCGCCGCCGAGAACGGCTGCGGTCGGCAACAGCCGCGCGAAATCCGGGCCGACCAGCGAGCGCGCGAGATGCGGAACCACCAGCCCGACCCAGCCGATGATTCCGGCGGCGGCGACGCTCGCCGAAGTCACGAGCGTGGCGGCGGCGACGATGACGATGCGGAGCGGCCCGGTGGCGACACCGAGCGCGCGCGCCTCCTCGTCCGGCAGCGACATCACATTCATGCGCCCGCGCAAAGCGACCAGCACACCGGTGCCGAGCATGACGGGTCCGAGCAGCGGCAGCAGATCGGAAACGCCCGTGGCCGCTAGACTGCCGAGCAGCCAGAAGGTCATGGCAGGAAGCTGGTTGTAGGGGTCGGCGAGATATTTCACGAGGCCGACTCCGGCGCCGAGCAGCGATCCGATCACGACGCCGGTCAGCACCAGCACGAGAATGGGATCGCGTGAGCGCACCGCCGATCCGATGAGATAGACCGCGGCCACCGCCGCCAATCCGCCGACGAAGGCAAAAAACTGAATGGCAAAAATGCCGACGGCGAGATAGATGCCGATCACGGCTCCGAGCGCAGCGCCGGAGGATGCGCCGAGGATGTCGGGCGACACCAGCGGATTGCGGAACAGTCCCTGAAAGGCGGCGCCGGCAACCGCGAGCGCGGCGCCGACCAGCACGGCCGCCAGCACGCGCGGTCCGCGCACCTGCAGGATCACGCTCTCCACCGCGGACGAGACATCGGCCTTGTGGCCGGCGATCTTGGCGTAAAGCACGCTGAAAAGCTCGCTCAGCGCGACCGGGTAGCGGCCGACTGTAAAGGCGAACAGCAGTCCAGCGAGGAGAACACCGACCGCGATGGCGAAGCCGGGCAGGGCGGAAGAACGTGTCATGTCGCCGAAATGCTTTCGCTTCGAAACCAATTAACCCCGGCCCGCCAGCACATGCTCGATCTGCGCCTCGCTCGGCGTCACATGATAGAACAGGGCGTAGAATTCGCGAGTGAGTTTACGCAGGTCTTCCGGGAAAAGCTCCGGGTAGAGGATTTTTGCGAGCCACCACAGTCCGATCAACCGGTTGACCGCGGGCGGAAAATCCACCCAGCCGAACGGCATCTTCGGTGAGAGGTGCACGCGGCCGTCGCGCACGGCCCCTACGCCCGCCCAGGCGGGCTCGTTGCGCACGCCGGCGGCGAAATCCTGGTCGATGGTGACGATCACATCGGGATTCCAGAGCAGCACCTGCTCGATGGATGTGTTGGCAAGTCCGCCTTTCTGTGCGCCGGCCACGTTGCGAGCCAAAAGCTCGATAGTCTCGACATTGATCGAGCCGCCAAGCCCGGTCTCCAGGCCGCGCGGACCGCGGGCGTAATAAACGCGCGGGCGCTTGTCCGCCGCGATTGTGCCGATGCGTCCGAGAATGGTCTTCATCGTGTCCTCGGCATAGCGCGCCAGCTTTTCAGCCGGTTCGCGCCGTCCGATCAGTTCGCCGAGCGTCCGATAACTCGTGGGGATGGCGTTGAAACGGCCGTCGAGCAGCGCATAGGGAATTTGAGTCTGCTCCTGCACGCGCTCGGCAAGCGACACGAAAGTGGTGCTGGTCGAGCCGACGTCGAGGACGAGATCAGGCTTGAGCGCAAGCACCGATTCGAGATTGGCGGTATTGCCGCGCCCGGTGATGCGGCCGACCTCGGCCCGCGCGCAGATATCTGGCAACATATAGACGCATTCCTCCGCGCGATTGGCGCGCGGCCAGCCGAGCAGCATGTCGGGCGCCAGCGTATAGAGCAGGATGGCGGCGGGCGGTCCCGCCGGAAACACGCGCGTGACACGCGCCGGCACCGGCAGTGAGCGCCCGGTGGCATCGACAACAGCGGCCGAAGCCGGACGTGGCGCCAACAACGCCGCCGAGAGGCCCGATATCAGCGCGCGGCGATTGATCTGCATGAGCGGGTGCCTCGGCTGGTTCGCCATCCTAACGGCAAAATTCAGTCGATGCCCACCATCACGTCGCTCGCCTTCACCACCGCATAGGCTTGCTGTCCTGCCGCCAGCTTGAGATCATCGACCGAATCGTTGGTGATCGCGGCGGTGACAATCTGGCCGCCGATGTCGATCCGGACATGCGCCGTGGTGGTGCCTTTCTTCACCTCGACGATTTTACCCTTCAACCGGTTGCGTGCGCTGATCTTCATTGCCTTGGCCCTCTCATTGTGGAAGCGTTGGTGCGGCGAAAGTCACGCGCTCGGATCATTGGCGTTCGGATAGAACAGCTGCTGGCCGTCGATCTTGTAGTCGGCAATGGCCTTCTGACCTTCCGCCGACACCAGCCAGTCGATGAACTGCTGTCCCATCTCCTTCTTCACGTAGGCATGCTTGGCGGGATTCATCAGGATGACGCCGTACTGATTGAACAGGCGCTTGTCGCCTTCCACCGCGATCAGCAGGTCGCCCTTGTTCTTGAACGATATCCATGTGCCGCGGTCCGCGAGCACATAGGCGTTGGAAGCGGAGGCGGTGTTGAGCGCCGCGCCCATGCCCTGGCCGATCTCCTTGTACCAGGAGCCCTTGTCGGCACCCGCGACATCGATACCCGCGGTCTTCCAGAGCGCGAGCTCGGCGGAATGCGTGCCGGATTTGTCGCCGCGCGAGATAAAGGGGGCGGTCTTGGTCTTGATCGTCTTGAGCGCGGCGACGATGTCCTTGGAGCCTTTGATGCCGGCCGGATCATTCTTCGGGCCGATCAGGACGAAGTCGTTATACATCACCGGATAACGCTTCACGCCGAAGCCGTCGGCCACGAATTTGTCCTCCTGCTCCTTGGCATGGACGAAGACCACGTCGGCATCGCCGCGGCGCCCGCTATAGAGCGCCTGGCCGGTGCCTTGCGAGAGGACCTTCACCTCAATCCCGGTCTTGGCCTTGAACAGCGGCAGGATGTGGCCGAACAGACCGGAATCCTGTGTCGAGGTGGTGGAAGACACCACGATGGATTTGTCCTGCGCGGCAGCGGGCAGGGAGAGCGCTGCGAGCGCGGCCGCCGCAAGCATGAAACGACGTGTCAGCATGGGGATCGTCCTTTCCGTGGGTTCAAATCAGCAATTCACCGGCGGCGAATTTTTTCGCCTCATGGCTGCGGGGAACGGTGAAGAAATCGGAGGCGCTGGCGGTTTCGATCGTACGGCCGCGGTGCAGCAACACGACCTCGCCGGCGAGCCGGCGGGCTTCGCCGAGGTCATGCGTTGACATCACGACCTTGATGCCGCGGGCAGCGATTTCGCGGATCATGTCTTCGATCGACTTGGTGGCAGCCGGGTCGAGGCTCGCGGTCGGCTCGTCGAGCAGCAGCACGGCGGGGTCCTTCGCCAGCGCGCGCGCCAATGCAAGTCGTTGCTGCTCGCCTCCCGAGAGCTTGCGGGCGGGGCGATCGGCAAGTTCGGACAGTCCTACGAGCGCGAGCAGTTCTGCACATCGCGCGGCGCGGTCTGCCCGCGCCAGCCCGGCCGCGGCCAGGGCGTAGCGCAAATTTCCGGCTGCGCTGCGCCGGAGCATGGCCGGCCGCTGAAAGACGATGGCGCAACGTTCCGGCGTTGCGTCGCGGCCGCCGCGTGTCACGCTTCCATGCGAGGGAAGGATCAGTCCCATCAACATGCGCAGCAATGTGGTCTTGCCGGCGCCGTTCGGTCCGATCAGTACCGTGGGCGCGCCGGGCGCGATGCTGAGCGACAAGTCGGTAAGGATCGGGTTGCCACGCACGGCATAGGTGACTTTGTCGAGCACAATCGGCAATTCGCTTGATGGTGCGCGCATCGCCGTCACCCCGCGTAGGCTTCGCCGGCGCGGCGGACCGCCCAGGCCAGCGCGTTGATGATGATGACGATGGCGATCAGCACGAGGCCGAGGCCGATGGCGAGCGGAAGGTCGCCTTTCGAGGTCTCGAGAGCGATGGCGGTGGTCATGGTGCGGGTGAAGCCGTCGATATTGCCGCCGACGATGATGACGGCGCCCACTTCGGCGGCGGCGCGGCCGAAGCCTGCGAGCAGCGCGGTCACTAGTGCGAAGCGGCCGTCCCAGATCAGCGTCCCGACCCGGCCGAGCGGACCGACATTCATGGCCGCAAGTTCGTCGTGGTATTCCGCCGCCAGGTCCTCGATGGTCTGGCGCGCCAGCGCGGCGATCAGCGGCGTAACCAGCAAGGTCTGTGCGACGATCATCGCCTGCGGCGTGAACAGCAGCCCCCAGGCGCCGAGCGGGCCCGAGCGCGACAGCAGCAGGTAGACCGCGAGGCCGACCACAACCGGCGGCAGGCCCATCATGGCGTTGAGGCAGACGATAACGAGCTCGCGGCCGCGGAAGCGGGTCAGCGCGACCAGCGCGCCGATCGGCACGCCGATCAGGGCGGCCAAGGCCACGGCGGAAAGGCTCGACAAGCAGCGACAGCCGGACGATCCCCATCAGGGTGGGATCAGCGGTCAAGACCAGCTGCAGCGCGGAGGCGTTTCCCGTCATTTGGGTGTCCCAGTCTCTGAAATCTCTTGCATTTCTCCGTCGAAAGTTCAATTTTTGTAGCCGGTGCAACAATCTGCATATGGATGCATGGCCGACCTGCTGACCACCGAAGAGGCTGCCGAGTATCTCCGGCTGAGCGAGCGCAAGCTTTACGAACTGATCGCCAGCGGAGCCTTGCCCTGCACCAAGATCACCGGCCGCTGGCTCTTTCCGAAGGCTGCGCTCGACCGCTGGCTTGCCTCAGGGCTGGTGACACCCGCCGGCATGTCTTTGTCACCGCGCCCGCCGATCGTCGGCGGCAGTCAGGACCCGTTATTGGACTGGGTGTTGCGCGACAGCGGCTGCGGCCTGGCCAGCCTGCCGGAAGGCAGCGAAGTGGGCCTGCTCCGCTTGTCACGGGGCGAGGTGATGGCGGCGGCGATCCATCTGCACCGCCTGGAAGGCGACGACGAGACCGCCAACACCGAAGCGGTGTCGCGGGCGCCGGGCCTGCACGATGCGGTGGTGATCGCCTTTGTGCGGCGCGAGCAGGGCCTGGTGGTTGCACCCGGCAATCCGCTTGGCTTGACGGATCTGGCGGCGGTGGCAAAGGCACGGGCGAAGCTGGCGCAGCGGCCGGCGGGTGCGGGCGCCCAGCTTCTGCTGCTGGCGCTGTTGGCGCGCGCGGGGCTCAAGGCAAATGGGCTGTCCTTGATCACTCCCGTCTGTCCGACCGGTCTGGACCTAGGGCAGGCAGTGCGCTCGGGCCGTGCCGATTGCGGCATCGCCAGCCGCTCGGTGGCGCATGCCGCGGGCCTCGGTTTCGTGCCGCTGATCTGGGAATGCTTCGATCTGGTGCTGCACCAGCGCGATTATTTTCTGCCGGGGCCGCAGGCGCTGTTTGAGCATATGCGAAAGCCTGGTTTCCGCACCCAGGCCGCCGAGCTACAGGGCTATGACGTGGCAGAAATCGGGCAAAGTACGGTCGGTCAATTGACCGGAATGTGCTCGTCGCCGCGCCCGTTGTTAGCGGACGGACCTTCGTTATAGTAGGCGCATAAAGCGCTCCCGCACGAGACGCGCGTGTCTTGACTTGAAGCTGCGAGCGCCTTCAAGAAGGCGCTGCTGGAGAGGTGGCCGAGTGGCTTAAGGCGCTCGCTTGGAAAGCGTGTATACGGGAAACTGTATCGCGGGTTCGAATCCCGCCCTCTCCGCCAGTCAAGTTGATTTTTCAGCCTTTTTTTCCGTATAACCCTCGCTACCCATGGTGCAAAACCCATGACGGCGCAAGAGGGGCGGCAAATGGAAACCGGTCTCGCAATCGGTTTGGGCTTGGTGGTGGTTCTCCGCGCGTTTTCACGCAATGGGTTGTTAGGGCAGACGGCAGAGACGAGCGGGCCCGGATCGGTCGCGGGATGGGCGCGCTTGTTCGCTTCCCACCCCCAAGCCAGCCCGCGATGGACAGCCCTGGCGCGCGGCCGGAGTATCTGAAAAAATCTCCCAAGGTGCCGGTAACGGGCGCGGGGGCGAGGGGGTACTGTCCTAAGTCCGGTAGTGGGTCAGTTTCAATTAAGGCAACAATTATAGGTTCGATATGGAACTGACAGCCGGCGGTTTGGGGCATTTATTTTACTTGATGCCCCCGTATCGCGCATTTGTTGTCGGTAAGGACGGCCATTTTCGGAAGGCCGTCGTGCTTTATTGCGCTGACGATACCACTGCCGTTCAAGAAGCTAAGAAGCTGGTTGACGGCAAGGACATCGAGCTTTGGAAAATGGATCGCAGGGTCGCGATTCTAAAAGGCTCTAACAACTCCGGCCGCCTGGCTCCGGTTTGCGCCCAGTGGGAAGTGAAATGCGATTGCGGCGTGTAGAGCCAGACCTCAAAACCGACAAGGAAATTCAAACTTACGCGTGCCCAGCGTGCGGGCTAGCAATCGAGTTAAAGCCGAACAACAGTAGGCCGCCTCAGTTGGCGATCTTAGCCCTTGGCGCTTTGCTCTCGTAAAGCCAAGCCTGTAACTCCTGCCCAATCCACTTGGCCGCTTCCGCTTCCGTAGCGAAGCCGTAGACCGTTTCAACCTCTCCGCTCGGCATGATAGCGGAGCGAAAGGCGACGGTCGGCTGGGCGAAGCCGGGACCGAAGCCAATAAATCGGGTTTCCGAAAAACCCGATCTCCCATCGCTCTACGACGCCGGCATAGACAAAAACCTTGCCAATCGGGCGCGGCAACCCCAACGCGGGTTTCCGAAAAACCACGTTGGCATCCCAAGGCATGGAACGGGGAGGAGGGGCGTAATGGTCGCGCCACACCGACGCCGGTTAGGACGTCTTGACGATCTTAATACAGATACCCGGCGTTCTGCCGCGCGAAGGCCGCAACGCACCGGGACTTAGCGGGTCACGATCAGCTGGGAATCCCGGAAATTATGGAGCCTGAAGATAAAGAAGCCGCCAACTGAGGCGGCCTACCCTATCTTCCCAAGCTGCGTATCAATCTGGCAGCGGCGGGGCACTCGAAGGAAAGCAATTCCAGCCCTGGCGCGTCCGCATCTATGCCGAACAGCCTCGTGGCCGTGCCGCATTTGGAGCAGGCGGGGCGCACAATAAAATCGGAATGCGGAGTTGCTGGTTGATAGGTGGTCATCGACCATCTTTAAGCTGCTTCCTCTCTGTGGACGGTCCGGCGCATGACTAGGCTTCCAAAATAGGCCACGGCCGCCGCCTAGTGCTTATCCGAGCTTGGGGTTTTTCCCCACCATACGCTCGGCCAGCTGAACCACTTCAATGTCGGATTGCTGGGTGACGCTTTTCACGTTGGCGATGTCACGGAAACGGCCCCGCCAGTTCAAGGCACATTTCTCGGGTGGCGAGGTCGGTGATCCCCTTCGCCATCGCCTCAAGCTCAGCCGCCCGATCAATATAGTAACTCGGCGTGTACACGCGGTCCCCTAACAGAGTCAGCTTGGCACACCTCGTAGCGAGCGGCGTATGAACGCCGCATGAACAATTAGCACGCCGCCCATTGCAATTCTCGTTGCCTTTTCTGTCGCGGTGGCCTGTCGCTCAGTCGCTTCTGTTATCGTCGCCTGCAGGCCATATTCGCGAGCAGCAGCCGCGCGCGCCAGATCCTGTTCCTTGCGATTGAGCCAGTTGCGGGCAATCGCACCTTTCTCCCCTGGCCATGCATCCTGGGGAATTTTCGCTGATTTCCATGCAAAGCCGCTTTCTGTTGGTCCCGCCTCGTTTTCGAAAAACCGGGTGCACCGCACGCGTACCTGCCGCCTCCTTGCGGCGTGATACGCGCCTGAGTTTTGGCAACCTCCCTCCACACGCTGTTCGATTATGAGCAGGCCCCAAGTGAGAAACGAAATCGGATAAGTGAAAGCGACACAAGTTTGCCATACGTGCGGAGTTCGCTTTTGGCAAGAAGGACAACCGTCCTTGGCTGTTCACAGAGAGGGAGACCTTCCATGTGTGATTACAGTCTTCACAACGTTGCAACCCGCCCAGCAAAGGTCGGAGATAAACTGGTAACCACGCGTTTCAGCAATTCCGGCACGCGTGGCTTCGCTGCAATCGGAGAACCGAATGTTGCAGTCTGCCTGCGTCCTGGCACGGAGTTGGCGCTCGAGAAAGAGGTGGAATGTGACCATGCCTTTGGCCGGCTCTGGCCGAGCCTGCGGTTTGGACGGATCGAGGAGAAGGGTGCGGTCGAGGAGAAGGTAGCCCAATTCCGTCAGGTCAGTATGGACCACCCCAACGTTCACCATGACGCGCTGGAGTTCCCCAACGGGCAGATCGTGCTGGTCACCCGGCTGTGCGAAGGTCAGCACGCGACCGTGCTGCAGTTGCCAGCTTCTCCGCATGCTGCAACCGAAGCGCAAGAGCCAGAGCCCGCCCAGGAGCAAACGCAAGCGCAGGAGCAAGCACCAGCTCTCTGACTGCTCGCCACCAGACTTGACCAGGTGGAAGCAAAAAAGAGCCACCGGAGTGCCGATGGCTCTTCAACTTTACCCGACCGTCGAAATCTCGCGGCTCTTAGAAGCAAAACAAAAATGAACGCAGCGTAGACCGACTAACCGGCTGGACAAAAAAAGACCCCGGCACGGGCCGGGGCGATGGCGGCGATGACGTAGAGGACGAGCCAGGCGCTCGCGACGGCGACCGCCCCTCCATGGTTGTAAAAAGTGAAGGCGTCTCGCCCGATTTCAGCCTTATCGAATTCGGGGGACATCACGGCGGTTTTGGCCGGAGCAGACCGTCGATTGCGGAAGCGATACTTGGCGCTAGCGGGATGCTTTCGAGAGACCGCCTTGCGGATCGGTGCGCAGTCTGGCCACAGAGCCGAACACAGCGGCCAAGAGACTGACGGGGAGCGCCCTATCCCGTAGCTCCATCAAAGCAGATGATCGATCTTTGGGCTTTCTGCCCGAGCAGGGTTATTTTGCGAACTGGGCCGCCATCAGGGAAACCTCGCCAATTCTCCTATTCTCGCGGTCTCTGACCACGATGCGGAGGTGGCCCGGGTTACCATTGTGACGTGCCAGATCGGCCGCAATTTCCCGGGCCGCTGCGAGTGCAGCCTTCTCATCCGGAAGGTTTTCACCGAGGGGGTCACCTATAGGGTGGCCGTCCTCTAAGCTGAAGTAGTACCGTGCCATAGGAGCTAAACGCTCGGCGCCGGCTGAAGATCATTCACAAGAAAAGGAGCCCCATGGCTCCGACGCTCCAATTTCCGTTAGGTTATCCTGTGGTTACAGCTCGATTGCAGTTTCTGGCGGTCACGCGGGTTCGTGATAATTCGCTGCTGGACTGCCGGCTTCTTACGGCGGAGTGCTGCGCACGGTCGCCTAATCCCGTCCGGAAGTGCACTCCTGCGAAATTGGCAGGACGCGTGCCTATTATTGAAACGGCTGGAATTTTCGTTTCGTAATGACGGGGTCGGGGGTTCGAAATCCCTCTTGCGGCACCAACTTTCATGCAATCGAAAATTGGTCTGGCGCGCGAATCCCGCCCTCCCTCCGCCAGTCAAGTTGTTTTTGCACGGATTTTTCCTGCTTTAATCCCGCTACTCATGACGCAAAACCCATGATGCATAGGGCAGGGCCGAAACGTCCGTTCGAATAGGAGGAACGGGCCTAGATGGGTCACAACAACGAAAAGAAGATCGAGCGCGCGGCAAAACTCGCGCAATGGGTGCGCGAGGAGAAAGTCAAGGCCGACGCGATGCCGGTCATCGAGTACTTCAACGCCAGGCTTGAGGCCGGCCGCGAGCCGTTTTTCATGCCGACTATCCGAGCGGCGCTGATCACCGGGCATCACTGGATGATCGTTGTCTGCCGATCCTGCGAGACGGTGATAGACCTGGATTTGCGAGTGAAGCGACGCATACGGCTGGCGAAAGTGTCATCGAACCAAGACACGCGACGCCTGCTGTTCGAAATGGCAAAGGCTTGGGAAGGCTTCGTACTTGCTCGCAGCGAGGCGCCTTCATGCTGCCGGGGGGACTTTCATCATGCGACAACAACATTCATCGTTCATTGGCATTTTTGTCATCTGTTGCGGATTTCTGACTAACGGGAGTAATGCACTGGCCGCCAATGAAACCTGGGTTTCGGGCACCGGCACTGATGCCGGGAACTGCCCGATCACCGCGCCGTGCCGGACCTTCGCTTTTGCCCATACTCAGACCAGCAACAATGGCGCAATCAACGTTCTAACTTCGGGCAATTTCGGGCCGCTGACGATTACCAAGCCGATTAGCATCGTCGCCGACGGAGTCGAGGCCCTGATCAATACCGGTGCCGGCGGCGCAGGCGTCATTGTTCAGGCCGGCGCGAACGCCGTCGTCTCGCTACGCGGCTTAATTATTGATATGCGCGGCACAAGTCACAACGGGATCCGTTTCCTCACCGGTGCGGCATTGCATGTCCCACGACTGCGTCATCCGCAATGGTATGGATGGAATTTTGTTTGAGGTGTCCGGAACCAGCGAGCTTTATGTCGCGGATTCGGTGATCGCGAACGGCAAGTTCAGAGGCATCTGGGTTGTTCCCACCGGCAGCGGCAACGCCAAGGTCGCAGTCGACCGCGTTCGGCTTGAAAATAATGTGGTCTCGGGGATTACTTTCCAGGGTGATTTTACGTCGGGTTCGATCACGGCGGCTGCGCGGGACGTCGTCTCTGACGGCAACTCTTCTGGTATCGAAGCCAGAGAAGCCGGCGGAGGCACTGTCACCGTGATGATTGATCACAGCGCCTTCGTAAACAATGGCAACGGTGTCCTCGCAGGCGGCGGGGGTGCAACGATCCGGATTGGCGACTCGACGGTAAGTGGAAATACTTTCGGCCTGTCCGTCAGCAGTGGCGGTGCGATCGCGTCATATGGCAGCAACCAAGTCGACGGCAACGGCACCAACGGCGCCCCGACCAGCACGATCGCTATGAAATAGGCGGACGAGCGATGCCGCAGAGGTAAAGGTCGATATCGTTGCCACCGCCTTTCAGACGCTTGCTGTGGCTATGCGGAGGCTCGCATAAAAGACAAGGGGCAAGGCCGCGCCGGACCGCGAAACTCACTGAGGGCTGTTCCGTTGGACCTTGCCTTGGGTAGAGCCTTCGCGTTTTGAGCAATGGGTGAGTCTGCGTCCGGCTTTCTGGCCCGTCGAACCCGTTGCCTCCGGCGTTTAATTCCAGGGCTGCCGCTTCGCCGATGGACCTGACCTTCAGCGCCAGGGCGCCGTTGCGATAAACTTCCAACGCGCTGTCAGGATCGAGCCCGACCGCCAGCAGCTGCCGGCACAAATTCAGAACCGGCGTCTTCCCCTTGGCCTTGATGCCTTCGGCGGTGCAGGTGTCCGACCCGGCCAGTTCAGCGCGAATTTGCCGTCATGGCGCCCTCCGAGTCCGGCAGGTGATGGTGGTGTCCAGGACCTCGACAAGCTCGACCAGGCGCCGCTCCGTTTCAGCTTGGGCGCGGCCTTCAATGCGAAGGTCATCTGTTTCTCTTCCATTTGTAATCTTTCTATCTGTTTGGAAAACGCGACGGCGGAGACATGACCCCCCGCCGCCGCGTTCCACTCACTGCTACCGCTGGATCGTAACCAGGGCGCGGGACCGTGCTCTAGATCCCGAACGGTGCCGGCCTGATCGGCGCCGGATCAGCCACGGATGCCGATGATGATGGGGTCTTCGCATCGACCCCTCCGTGAAGCCGCGCAAGTCGTAACCGGCGCGGCTCCGTGTTACGTAGCACCTGCCCTAACTCAACTGCCGCTCGATGCCCTTGGGCAGCGTAACCCCTCCGGCGCGGCTCAGTGCTCGCAAAATCCGCGATGCGGAGCCTTCGAGGGGAGCCGGATTTCGTGATATTCTTCCGGGTAGCCATTGCGACTCCGCCAGGTGGCCGCAGTCAGGGCTGTCGGGGTGTATCAAGCACCCCGGCGGCCGGCTTGCTTTGGATGCCCGATTGTTTGCGTTCGCTGCCAAAGTCGGCAGGGAAGGGGCTGCCGAAGGCGCCGCCATGGCGGCAACCGAAAGGACCGCCGCCGTTCGGGTGTTACCAGCACTCGGGCGGCCCGCCTTCGTTTGAAGGCTGGAAATCTTGCTCCTGGTTCGGACGGATGGCAAACGTTAAGATCGCTCCACTTGCAAGGCCAACGTCTTGTTTTTCGGGGGTGAGCAATGAAATTTGTCCTGTTAATTTACATCGCGTCCGGCTTAGGAGACCAAGTGCAAAGCGTCCCGGGATATGAGTCCGAGGCGGCCTGCGAAAATGCGGGGAAAATACTGACCGCGAAATTCAAGGAGACCGGGCTGGTGGAATCGGGGCGTGCCCATTTTTATTTTCTCTGCGCCCCCGGGCCCGCTTGACGCGCGGTTGCCGTCACCGTACCGCAAGCGTAACGGAAATGAGCCCGTGAAATAAGGTTTGTGACGCTGTTACGCTTGTTACGTTGTTTCCAGGGGACGGGGGGCGGAGGATTCCCAGCAGCGCCGGAAGTCGGCCTTGGCTTCATCCAGGTCCGCCGCCAGTCCGGCGTGGGGCAGCGGGCGATTGTGCCGATAGTCGCCATACAGGCCCACCACCAGCGCAGCTCCGGGTCAGAGCTGACAGAGACGCTTAATAAATTCTGCCAACCTCCTCTTCGCTGCCGTCCTCGCGTTTAAAATCACCCCGTAGTCCGGTTGGCTGAAACCTTCGAGGGGGCGAAGCACAAGCACGACTAAGCCGCCCAGCCTTCAGCATCCAGCGGTTATGGCACGAACACCACGTTGAAGTTGCCGCTCCACACCGTGCAGGACGTGTCGCTGTCCATCCGGTTGCGCGCGAGCTTGAAGCTGAACGTGTTCGCTCCCGCAGTGACAGACACCACGCGGCCGGATGCCAGGTTGACCGGCACTGAGTGGTCGAAAATGCTGGGTGGACTGAGGCGCATTGTAAAGCGGGAGCCGCCTGGCGCCTGGAAATTGGGCGCGCCGCCGCCGGTCATGATTTGCGTCGTAAGATCGATGACGCCGTGACTGGCATCGTCGAGAACGGCGTTGTTCACGCATTGCATGGAGCCGTTGAAGGACACCAGGGCCGTGCCGGCTGACGGTGCGTTGAACGTGTAGGAGGCCACGACGGAGGGTAAGCTGCTGGCATTGGTAAAGGAGATGCAGAAGGAAGAGCCCGTTTTGCATACGGCACTCGCCTTGATCGCCGCCGCCGCCTCGGCCGGGCGGCTGTCGATTTGTAACGCAATGATCGCAAGGCCAATCACGACCGCAGCGCGCGCAGCTGTTTTGGTCTGTTTCATGGATCCCCCCTCTGGTTGAGAACGCAGCGGAAGCGTTTCACAAACCGGTCAGTCGGGAAAGGCCTAAAGCCCTTGTTTTGTAGAAGCGTTCACGCCCAGCCTTCAGCATCCAGCGCGCGGCGAGCTGCACCGTCGCGTGTTGCAGATCGTCGAGCTTGCCGGACTCGTGCGCCTGCAACAGCAGCGCGGCGGCGTGCTGCCAGATCGGCCTTTCCTGCGGCGCGTTGCCAGGGCATCATTCCCGGCCTTGTTCGAAGGCTTTCCTGTATTGTCTACGATCAGTTTCGGCTCTCGTACTCGGCTTGGGGAGCTCGGAGTGGAACGGCGATGCGCTTCTGGCAGATTGCCACACTATTTCGATCTGCTTGCCCGCGGGCCTTCACCGCCTTGCTGGCTGCTGCATTGTTGCTTGGGACACAGACAGGAAGTCAGGCCGACGGAGAGCCCAAACGCGTATTGATGCTGCAGTCATTCGGTCTTCGCTTCAAGCCATGGACCGATTATGCGGAGATCTTTCGGTCTGAAATGAGCAGGCAATCGAAAGTTCCGGTAGATTTCCAGGACCACACGCTGTTGACTGCTCGACTGGCTGACGACAAGTCGGACGAATTGTTTATCGATTATCTTCGCTCGCTCTATCTGCAACACCCGCCCGACCTCATTGTCGCCCTCGGCGGTCCGACCGCCGACTTCGTGCAGCGGTATCGCCCTCGCATTTTTCCTGAGACCTATGCTGTTTACCGCTGTCGAGGCACGTCGCGTCCGGTCCGACAAGATGACGGAGAACGATGCCGTAGCGGCCGCGGCTCATGATTTTCCCCTTGCCATCGAAACTATTCTGCAAGTGTTGCCCCGCACGAAAGTGATCGCAGTTGTAAATGGGGCTTCTCCCAATGAGGTGTTTTGGCAAGGGGAGATGGAGCGAGAACTCGCGCCGTTCAGCGGGCGTGTCGAACTGAGATGGTATAACCGGCGGTCATTCGAAAACATTCTGAAAGACGCGGCAAATCTTCCGCCTAACAGCGCCATCTTTTGGTGGCTGATGAGCGTTGATGCGGCAGGCGTTGTGCACGAGGCAATACCGCGCTGAGCAGACTCTCTGCCGCCGCCAACGCTCCCATCTTTTCCTACCTTGACGCTTTCTTCGGCGGCTCAATCGTCGGCGGTTCTATGCATTCGATAGAGGAAGGGAGCGTAGTTCGTAGCGAGAGTTCGATCCCCTGAAAGATGGCCGCAACAGATGCCTAAAGAAAAAATTGGGGTGATGATCGGAGGGGGATCAGCATTTATACGACGGCGGCTAAACAGCGGAAACTCCGTTGCCGAGTTGCCTATTGATGCCTGCCCCGTCGGTCTTCTTCGTTTCAGCGAAGACAACCAAGGCCGTCGCTACCGCTGCCGCCACAAGGACGGCCAGGGCGATCTTCATTGCGTTACTCATCTGACACCCCCTGAGTTCGACTTTTCGGCTTACAGCGCTGCCAGGGTCCGCCGGGACACTGTGAGCGGCTGCAACTACCCTTGCAGGCTCATCTGCAAAGTAGCGGGGCTTGTGTGAACGGGGGATGACCGGCGCGCGGGCCGGTTCTGATGGTTACAGCAGTGCGCTAGTTGGGGTCATTCCGCTTCCTATTTTGGTGGCCGTTATCGGCGCCGGCAAGCGGGCGGCGGCTGCAGCAGGTGCTGGTTACCGAATATGCGCCTAGCGCCGGGATCGGTGGCACAAGGACCGGCCGCAGTTCGATCAGGTGATCGGCGTTTCGCTACTAGAGCCCTGCCTCTTTCGCTTGCGGCGGAAGGCAGGTTCAACTTGGGAGCGCATATCCTTCACCGCTCAGCTGCGCTCAGCTTACTTGCTTTCCGGCGCGTCGCGCCACGGCTGGGAACACAGCATCCCGGCGGTGAAGGAGTTGAGATATTCCTCTGCAGGTCTCTTCGTTCTTGTTGCTACTCTTTTTGTTTTGCTTGCCACGGGTTCGACTCGCTTTCATTTGCGCAAGCTACAGCGGCGGATCGCTTACTGGGCCGCCATGGAGCAATTTCACCACACGCGGGCTATAGCGGAAGAAGGGTGGCTACGGGATATTGATCTTCGTCTCACTGGCGGAGCGTTACGCCCGGAACTCGCCAAGCACTTCCCGCCAACGGAATCCAACGGCCAGGAATATGTGAGCTAAGCGCAAGTTTGTGCGGTGATCAGCGCAATGTGCGCGCCACCGCATGCTTTAGAATAAAGGATCTGTATAACTGAGTGTGGTCGGAGCACTTCAGATATCAAGCGGCTTGGGTAGTTACAGAAAAGATGGTGTTTAGATAATGGAACGCGATATCAAACGCTAACTACAACTCGGCAGGCAATCGAAGTAGCACGTGCGAAGGAAGAGCTCAATGGCATGGTTTGGTCGCTTGGGTATGCCTATCGCAGAGTGGCTTCCGGACGCGCCCGACCTGGCGGAACTCACTAAAGGCTCGTCGCTCATCTTGCGGTGACCGGCTTAAGTCGCGCCGGCAAGACGGTGTTCATAACCAGCCTTGTTCATAATCTCCTCAGCGCGCTGCACCAGCCATATCGCATGCCGCTTTTGACCGCGGTTAGGGATGGCCTGCTGCTTGCCGCCAGACTCGCTGACGGCGGCAAAGGCTCGCCAGCGCTTTCCTTATAAACGAAATATCGAGCAAATGGCGGCCACGCCTGCCGACTGGCCTGCGCCTACCGCTGACATCAGCGAAATCGAAATTGAGGTCCGGTTCGTTCCTGCGGGGGCGGCGGGTTTCGTGCTCAGGCGGATCGGAAGCGGGGTCGCCACGCTCAAACTTAAGATCATCGATTATCCCGGCGAATGGCTTCTCGACCTGCCGCTGTTGACACAAAGCTACGCTGATTGGTCACGCTCCACGCTACATCTCTGTCGCCAGGGGATACGCGCCACCACCGCGCGCGAGTTCATCTCCTTGCTGTCCCGGCATCGGCATGACAATAAGGCGAGTGACGATGATGCGAGGCGCGCACATGAGCTCTACCGCCTGCACTTGCGCACTGCACGCCAAGAGCATGGTCTTACCTTCTGCAGCCAGGACGCTTCCTTGGCCCGAGTTCACCAGGGGAGAATTCCTACATGTGGTTCGCGCCACTCGATATTCCGGATGGGATTCGGAGCACGACCAAAGATAGCCTAGCTTGGCTGATGGAGCAGCGCTTCGAAGCATACAAGGCACAAGCTGTGATGCCCTTTTATGTGCAGCACTTCCGGAATTATTCACGTCAAATAGTCCTGGTGGACGTACTTGGTGCGCTTTTGGGTGGGCGCGAGGTGTTCGAGGATATGCGAAGGGCTATTGACGCTATCCTGGAAAGCTTCCGATATGGGCATAGCGGTATCATCAGACGACTGTTGCAAGGCGCGCGGATCGAGAAGGTGCTATTCGCCGCGACCAAGGCCGATCACGTCCCAGAGGTGCAGCGCGACCACTTGGCCGCTCTCTTGCGCAATATGGTGGCGGTGCCGTCGCTCGATGTCACCAGCAGGAACGCCAGGACGGAGGTGACGGCGCTGGCTTCCGTCATTTCGACCGAAGAGGACAGCCAGGAGATCGATGGCCACCAAGTACAGGTTGTGGTCGGCAAGCCAGTCGGCAGCGACACCAGAGCAAAATTTTTTGTCGGCAATGTCCCGGCGCGACCGCCCGGCTGACGAGCTGGGGCAAGCCGTTTCTCAATATCCCGATATTCGAGCCGCCGATAATCAGAGTTTCACCGACAGACGGCATTGCGCACATCAACCTCGATCTTAGCGCTCGAATATCTGGTTGGAGACCACTTGCGATGATTGAGCAAAAGAGCGACGACTTACCCGATGGCTCGCTTCATCCGCGGGTTATTGTCGTGGAGAAATCGTCAGAAGCGTTCCTGGGCCGTGCGAACACCTATCGCCCCGAGTGATACCGACCACTCAAAGCGGGCGCGTCGTTACGGCAGCCCCCGTAGAGCCGTGGTCGTCAGCACCTGTCACGGGTCGCCCTCGGCGGCTGATCTCGAAATTCGCATTGACCGGATTAATCACTGCCCTTTGTGGCTGGCTCACCGTGGACCTTTATTTGTGGATCCAGTCGGCATTTGAATTCAGTAACGGGCTCGGCTGGACAGCCGTTGCAACAGTGACCCTAGCCGTGGCCGCGGCGGGGCTGATCATTGCGCACGAGATGAGGAGCTATCTAGCCCTGAAAAATGTCGAGGCCAATCAGCAGCGCTTAGATCTGCCCTGGCAGACTATGCGGCCATCCGACACACAAGACGCTATCCGCAGCGTCATTGCGGCGTCCCGGTGAATGATGAGACTAAAGCGCATTCGGGCATTCCAGCGTCAGGTGCAGCGTCATCACTCTCCGGGTCAGCAAATCGAAATCTTTTCTCAGAGCGTCATGACGCCGCTTGACCGGCGTGCAGAAGCAATTGTTCGAATGGCCAGCGCTCGCGCCTTCGGGATTACCGCTATCAGCCCTACCGCGATCACCGACGCTGTCTTCTTCGTTGCCGTAGCGTCCGCATGGTACGCGAGATAGCCGGCTGCTACGGCCATCGCCCGACTGCGCTCGCCACCGCCATCTATTACGGCGGCTTGTGGTTGAAGCAGGTAAACTCGGCGCGGTCGACTTTGCTGGCGCTACACTAACCCAGCACGTTGGAGGAGCCATTGCCGAACGTGTGGCAACAAGTGCAGCCGAATCGATGTATGCCGCGCAACGCATGGCGCGGCTTGGCCTCGTAACAATGGGCATGTGCCGTCCGATCCCGTTTCGCCGGCACGAATCTGCCAAGCATTACGTCGTCATTGATAGGCAACCTCTTTCCGCGGTCACCCCCAACCTAGGCCTCACAGATACTCCAGCAGATGCTCGCCAGAGCGGATGGGCCGAACGGCAAGGCGCAGGAGTAATGTCCAGCGGCACGTCAGCTCCTAATCGACTCCATTAAAAGCCAAATGGATGTGCGGCCCGGCTTTCCCGCTGTTTCCAGCGCCGAATGTGCGGCAACGCCCCACGCGCTACGGGGCGCAAGCGAAATCCGCATCGACATCACGCAGATAGGCGACGGCACTGCCAAGGGGCTGAAGGTCTTAATTCTCGGGACGCGAACATCGCACATAAACCGGCAAATTTGCCTATTGCAATCGCATGGTGCCCCAGCCGCAGAAAGCTTGGGCAGTTCGCTTATCGGGCCGCTTCGCCCGATCGACGGGACCGAATGAGATCGTTATCGTGCAGGCCTTGATCGACTTCATGCCGGTTTCAGCTTCGGTTCGCCTCTTCTCATTGGAGCGGCCACGGCCCAAAAGTACCGTAACTCGAGAACATGTACACGATCGGAAATCGGCTTAAAAATGCTCTTTAACTGGGCGCCAGAGAAAAAATTCTTTATGATCTCGAACTCTCCTCCCGATCGCAGGCGCCGCTTCTGATAGGTATTACCTTCCAAGTCCTCCCGTGTGATAGGGGAGCTGGAGCCTTCGACAAAGCGATTATCGATCATGAGAATTGTGCCCTTTGCGCGTATCTGGCGGCCGAAATACAAGAGGAATTCGTGCCGATCTTTCGCGCGGACGTGCGACAACCAGAAATGCGCCATTCCTACGTCGAACTCCTCCCTGAAATGGGGCAGTCGATAGGCGTCTTCAAGCAAGAATTTGACCTTGGAGCCCAGACGCTTTTTGCGCGCTACGTTTAAACAGTCAGAGCTATTGTCTACGGCAACGATTTGCGCGGCGCCTTGCGCTGCGATTGCAGTCCAATACCCTGTGCCGCAGCCGATTTCTAATACGGTCCGCGCGCTGACTTGGCTGCGCAACCACTGCTGCAATTGCGTTAAATCGCTCTGGCGCTCTGGCTTTGAGTAAACGGTCTCATACTCTGGCGCTCTCGCGGAGTAATATTCATTGAGTAAACGTTGCATGATCTACCGACCTAGTCGCTTAACGAGCCATCTGCCCCCAAGAAACCGCCTTTACCCAAAACTGAGGGCGTTTCGAGCATCCCGCACTTGCGATGAATAGTTGCTCGCTGAACGCCTCTTTGTTTGCGTTGAGCTCTTTCTTGGCTCGAACAAATCCCGGATATGAAGGCCTCTCCCCAAACTCTTCGCAACATGCCAAAGCGTACCGATAGTGGGATTCCTCTTTCCAAGTTCGAGGCTCCTTATATAAGCATGGTCGATGTCGATGTTCGCCGGCACTATGTCGTCGCTCACGGTCAGGCCGCCGCCGCGTCGACGTCGAGCGGCGCGACACGCGCCACGCCCTTGACCTGCACGCCGCGGCCAAAACGGCCGGCGCGCTGCTCCGCCGGGATGATGCGTCCCGCCGCATCGTAGAGCCACAGCCGCAGCAGGTGGCGCTTGCGCTCCGGCTCCGACCATCCTCATACTCACGCCGCGTGTGCAGCATCACGAAGTTGTTGAGGAACTGGATGTCGCCGCGCCGGAAGTCGATGTCGAGCGCGCTTTCCTCGACGGTCTGCCGATAGACCTCGACCGCCTCCTTCTGGGCGGGTGTGAACTTCGGCACGCCCGGCAGCTGTTGCGCCTTGTCGATCACCGCGCCGACGCCGGTGGCGCTGAAATATCCTTCCGTGAAGCTGAAGATCGGCTGCTTGAAATACGGCAGGTCGCCGGAACTCACCTCGCCGCTGCGCGAACGATAGAAATCCTCGGTCAGCACCTTCACCAGGTCGGGCCGGCTCGCGAGCATGCGATTGTGGACCGTCACCGAGCTGGCGATCCGGCTGGCGCCGCCGCTCTTGGAGGCGTTGAGGCAGAGCAGCCCCACATAGTCGCAGGCATCGGTGTGGAAGCGCATCTCGGAGCGCGTCATGTAGCCGCGCGTGGTCGGATCGCTGTAGTCGCCGCCGAGGTCCTTCACGTGGCCCAGGATGTGGCCGTGCTTGTTCTGCGACATGGTTGCGCCGAGCCAGGAGCCGAGCCCGATATAGGCGATCGCAGTCTGTTCGCGGTCGAAACGGTCGAGCGGGAAATTCTGCATCATGACGAGGCCGCGCCCGTCCATGAGCTCGTGCCGGACGTCCCGCAATACCTCGCCGAAGCCGCCGAGCGGGAAGCTCTCGCGGGTCACGTCGACGGCGGCGACGCCGGCCTTGCGCACCACCGCGACGCCGGCGGCAAGCTCGTCGGCGTCCTTGTCGGTGATGCGATAGCTCCAGCTCGCCACGTTCCGCAGGTCGTCGGGCGACCAGGCGGCGGGATCGACCACCGGCTTCATCGGTTGGGCCGGTTGCCGCTGCGCGGTCTTGAAGCTGCGAAAATCACCCATCTGCGTTTTTCTCCCAGCATATCCAGTCTATCCGCCGTCATCGCCGGGCTTGTCCCGGCGATCTCGCTTAGGTGGGCATGGTGCGTCCCTAAGCGGGGTCCGCGGCACACTAGCGCGTTTACGCGCGTCTTCAACGCGCTAAGCCCGCGGACGACGTGGAGAGATCACTCCAGCACCTCTTTCACCTTCCGGGTCAGCTCCGGCGGCGCCGCATAGATCGTCGCGATGATCTTCTCAGCCTCCTCGCCCGAGACCGGGTCGAGCAGCAGGTTCTGCTTCTGCGCTTCCGCCAGGAAGGTCTCATCCTTGATCACGGCTTCGAGGGCCGCGCGCAGTATCTTCACCCGATCGGCCGGAACTTGCTTCGCCACGATGAAGGGCCGTCCCAGCTCGCCCGAGCCGTTGAGCACGTCGAGCAGATCCTTCTGCTGCTGCGAGGTCGCCAATTCGTTCACGAAGGGCACGCTCGCCGGCATGTCAGCCGGCCGCTTCGGCGAGAAGCGCACCAGCGCATCGATCTTGTGGTTGACGATCCAATCTTGCGGGATCGCGGTCCAGGAGCCGCAATTGCCTTCCAGCTCGCCGCGCTCGAGTGCAAGCCGCTGCTCGTTGCTGCCCGGATAGCCGGAGATCTGCCGCACCGGCGCGAAGAACACCTTTCGCAGAATCGCGCCGTTCACATAGGTGTTGGAGCCGCGCGCCGTGTTGCCGATCAGGAACTCCTTGCGCTTCATCATGTCGTCCCAAGTCCGCACTCCACTTGCCGTGGACGCATAACAAATGCGGATGTCGCGCAAGAGCGTGCCGATCCACTGGTAGTCGGAGAACTTGATCTTGTGTTGCTCGGGCGCCGCGATGGTCTCGAGCACGAGGCCCGGATCGAAGGTCGTGATGACGGTGCCGTCCTTCGCCGCATTGGCGTCGAGATGGCGCACCGACGTCATGCTGGCGGCACCCGGCATGTTCTGCACGATCACATTGGGCGTGCCGGGGATGTGGCGGCCGAGATGGCGCGCCACCAGCCGGGCGTACTGGTCGTAGCCGCCGCCGGCCGAATAGCCGACCACGATGGTGACCGTCTTACCCTTGTAGAAAGGATCTTGCGCAGCCGCGCGTTGCGTTGCGGTTAGGGAGAGCGCCGGCGCCAGCGCGAACGCTAGCGGAAAAACCAGAGCGACCCAGTCGCCTTCATCCTGTCCTCGTTATTCTCCCGTCGCGATCTTTTATAGGTTCGCCCGCATGGCGGGTCAAACTAGGCCAATCGCCGCGAGAGCGCCGTCGGCAGGTGGCGTTGAGATATTCGGTGACATTCAGGAGCTTACGGCAAGCGGTGTAAGACTCTAGCATTTCCTCCCGGCTGGCTACTAGCACCCTTCGTATGAAGGTCAGCGAGAAGGGAGCAGTGTCGATATATGCCCGAAAGGTTAGGCCGTGCGTATCTCCGGCTGTTGTTGTTCAGTGGCCAGCACGGGGACGAAATGTCCCACAACCGAGTTGTCTGGTGCACGATGGCCCCACGGGATTGCCGCCCAAACACGCTCGTGAAAATAATACAATATAATCTTGGTCACGACCTCGACGCCCGCAATCGCACCGGCTAATGCGACCCTTCCGGTAACGATGTAGCTGATGACGAACGTATCGATTGTGCCGGTCGTCCGCCAGCTGACGGCCTTCGCGAGCTAACGCCTATGCTGTTCGCACCCAAGTAAGAGCTGCTTCATTCAACCCCCCACCACGAAACGGACGAACATCTTAACCTGAGGAGAGTGTCGCTGCGAAGGCCGACGGCATCATCAAATTTTGGTGCATGCGCGGGTTCCGCCGCATTTCCGCCCTTTGTTTCATCCAGCCGCGACTTCTAAGTATCTGGCGCAAGGCTGGGCGGAAAACCTTCGCCCCGCAGCTAGCATTTCCTCCCGGCTGGCTAGGGAACTGAGCTTGATACCCTCGATGTTGCCGGGGAGGCCGGCTCTGCAACTTCCGCTTCCTTGTTGCGGACGTTTCCGATTTTCTGCCGATTGACCGGCCAGAGCTTGAGGCTATCGTCCGAATACGGCACGAGCATCGCCTTTAGCTCATTCATGGAAGCTGGCTCTTCACCAAGCCACTTCGCCCAGTGCTCTGCAGGCAAGATCACCGGCATCCGGTCATGCAAAGCGCCGATAACCGCGTTGGGTGGACACGTGACAATCGTGCAACTCTTGACGCGCTCGCCCGTCTTCTTGTCAGTCCATTCATCCCACAGGCCGGCCATGACCATTTGACCACCGTCGGACAGGGCTACCGCATACGGTTGTTTCTCAGGCTTTTTCCACTCATAAAAGCCATCGGTAATGACAAGGCACCGTTGGCCTTTTTTCCACGCATCGCGAAAGGCTGGCGTCGTGTCTAGGGTCTCGCCTCGTGCGTTGATCGATGAAAATCCGATTTTGATGTCCTTCGCCCACCACGGCACCAGACCCCAGCGCATTTGCTGCGGAATGCGCTTGCCCTCTTCGCTGCGGATGGCGACGAGCATCGGGTCGGTAGGGCAGACGTTCCAGGATGCGGGAATGTTGGGCGCAGGATAAGCGGGATCGAACTTGATCCTTCTTCTAATGTCAGAGAATTCAGTCGCCAGGCGTACGCGTCCGCACATGACCGTCAATATTCCTTGCTGCCTTTTGAAGATAATGGACTCCATTCAGCCCACTGTTTGAAGTCCTTGCCATTTGATCGCGGTGGCGGGATTCGCCCAACAGACATTATAGAAGAATTTGTGTGCCCTAAGGTGACAGCTGCGAGTCGCGATTGCTCGAATCCGCGCAGACCTGCTCGATTTAGAAACCAAGCCTGGATTAAACACGATCACGCAGTTCGGTAATACCCTGCTTCTCGGCACAATGATCACAACAGAAATACGTGCCATCTTTTTCCAAGCCGTGACCGACAATTCGCACGCCACATACCGAGCAGAGAGGTGCGAGCGCGTGAATTGCACACTCGAAGCTATCGTAAGTATGAATTCGACCGTCCTTTATTACTTGGAATACTTTGTCGTAATCATTTCCGCAGGTTTCACATTTAGTCATGACATCACCTCGGAGTTCCACGCTCTCTATGATTTAATCGATGGTTTAACAACAACTTCCCTTTGATTTAACGGGCGCTTCTCTCGCATAGCCAACTACATCCAATGGCAAAGTTGCAATCTCTTGCGGTCGGCTCATCAATCGCCAGAATTCCGCAAGGAGGGGAGTCATTTCGATCAGCAACGGATGAGATCGATCCCCCATTTGTACGAGGTATCCCGCGGCCTGGATAGCAGTCAGTAAGCATGCCGTCCAAGTGACGTGAACCATACGGCCCAGACGGAGAATTTTGAGCCATGGCAGCCACGAAAGATCGCACCGTCGCCGTTTTCGGCGGAACCGGGTTTCTCGGCCGCCGCGTCGTTCGGCATCTCCGTCAGCGTAAGTTTTCCGTTCGGATTGCGTTAAGGCATCCGGATCGGGGTCACAGGCTGTTTGCTCTTGATGATCCGCAACTTCAATCGGTCGCGGCCAACATTAACAACGAGCGGTCAGTCGCCGATGCCGTTGCCGGCGCTTACGGTGTGGTAAATGCGGTCAGCCTTTACGTCGAGCACGGACAGGAGACCTTTCATTCCGTGCATGTCGAGTTTGCCGCACAGGTAGCAGCTCAAGCACGCCGAGCCGGAGTTCAGCGGCTCGCCCACGTCTCAGGAATCGGCTCCGACATTGCCTCGCCCTCGCTCTATATCCGCAAGCGTGGCGAAGGCGAACTGGCGGTCCGGGCCGCGTTTGCCGATGCCACACTCATCCGCCCCGCGGTGATGTTCGGACCAGACGACGCGTTTCTCACCCCCATCCTCAAGCTCCTCCGCCGGCTTCCAATCTATCCGATGTTCGGCCGTGGCCTCACGCGATTGCAGCCGGCCTTTGTGGAATATGTGGCGGAGGCGACCGCAACGGCGCTGCAGGGCACGGAAACGCATGCGATCACATATGAGTGCGCCGGTCCTCGCGTCTACTCCTACGAGGAATTTCTCAGAGCCGTTGCGCACGAAGCCGACCTCAAGCCCATACTGATTCCAATACCATTTGCCGCTTGGCACGCACTGGCTTGGTTCTCGGAAATGCTCCCGAGTTCGCCCGTCACTCGGAATCAAGTGGAACTGATGCAGGTCGACAATGTGTCATCGCCGGAGATGCCCGGATTTGGAGAACTTGGAATTTCGCCGCACTCGGTTGAGAAGATACTCCAGCAGATGCTCGCCAGAGCGGATGGCTCGAACGGCAAGGCGCAGGAGTAATGTCGAGCGGCACGTCAGCTCCTAATTCGAGACTCCATTAAAGGCCAAATGGATGTGCCATCCGGGTTTTGTCCCCGCCCGCAATTTAGTCGCGACTTGAAATTCAGATGATTGATGCTATGCGAGCTATAACGCACAACGGCACTTGGTCTTTTCAACGTGGCCGAAAGTTATTGGCGCGCGGCGACGCACATTCATTCGTCAGCATTGTTGAAGGGGATGCATGACTCGCCTGTATCGTTTCTCTTTTATCACGCGATTGAACTCTATCTGAAAGCCTTCCTGAGGCATCACGGACATACGCCTAGAACTGCGGAGCAAGAAGTTCGGGCACAAGACCTGTTGTCTTTCGTTGCTACTCCGGCACGATCTCCTGCTATTGTAGTGGATCACGAAGCAATCCCCGAATTGCAGCGTCGCTCCACTATTTTGCTGGGGAAACGGAAAAATGGCGCAAGCCGTCAAGTTCCGGGTGCAAAGGCAAACTATCGCCCCTGCTGCGTGTTTCGGACCGGAACCAAAGATGTGAGACACCAATTCCGACAGTGCAGCGCAAAATCAGTCAAGGCCTTCCAGAAATTTGTGTGCGAAGCCAAGGGCGAATAACGCGGACCCGTTAATTGGCCAGTCCGGACGGCAGTAACCAGCAAGAAATCCGCATAACTCAATAGGTTGCGCTTTTCTTGCATGGCGTGACAAATGCCAACGCCCCCGAAGGTCGCTTGGCGCATGTTTCTCCTACGAAATGCAGGAGGAACACCATGCGCACGCAAGGCCATACTGAAACGCTGCCGTTGGTCCCCGAGACGCACCGGCGGGCGGCGATGGCGACAGACCGCAGTGCGGTCCGGCCAACACCGCCTGACGTCCCCGAATTCGACAAGGCTGAAATCGGGCGAGACGCCTTCGCTTATTACAGCCATGGAGGGGCGATCGCCGTCGCAAGCGCCTGGCTGGTCATCTACGTCATCGCTGCTCTCTATGGGTACATAGCTTGGTCACTGTCGTTCGTTCCGTTGCTTCGGTGAACAGGCCCATCACGCAATTGCATCGGTTTGCAATTTCGAAGCCCCCTGCGTCGAACAGCAAGAGCCGCTCATCCAGGGCAAACCCAGAACAACAGGAGAAGCCGACAATGCGAAAGCCAATCTACCTTACCGGAACATGTGCACTCTTCGTCGCCGTCGCGATTTTTGTCTGGTCACAAAACGCGTTGGTCTTCTCGCGCACCACGACACCGGCCATGTCGCCGACCGAGATGATGACAGATTTCAAAAAACCCGCTGCCCATTGAACAGTGGGATGCATTCTAACCGCCGAACAAGGAATTGTGTCGTCACAATGATCTCGATAGGAGGCAGTTATGACGGTGATTAGCCGTAGACAAAAAGGCAATCGGTTGGCTCAGTGTGTAGTTGCATCTGTGATAAGCTTTGCACTGATCGAAGGCGCGTATGGAGCCGACGAACTCACGGCCTCATTAAGGCAATGCGCAGCTCGTGATTTGCAGATCCTAACTACGATGGAACAACGCGACGCGAGTTTGGCACCTCGCGAAGAGCTGCGTGCAGAAATGTTTGTTCTGCAAGAAGCACGCAGACTTTGCGATCTACACCTGATACCTGAAGCGCTCGCCGTGTACAATCGGGTAATAGTTGACAGCAAGCCAATCTCGGCAGCTCCGACCAATTGATGCGATTTAAGGCGCGAGAGCTGATGTCCGAGAAGCGCATCTTGGCGGCTGAAGCGGACGACGATGTTGCCGCCGCCAGAGATGATGAAGAAGTCCGGCACGCCGCGAACAGCTGCGGGCAGATGCGGTGCTGTACGGTTATCTAACTGGCATTTTGATTGGTGTCGTTTGCGCCTGTCTGCTCTTCGCCATCAGTTATGCGCGCGTGGGCATCGTGCGCCGGCATCTAACGCGGGCCCAGTTTGCGAGCAACGTCGATCGCTCTCAGGAGGTATCGAAGTATCTCCGTAAGGCGGCCGATGCCATCCAAATTTACTGGCGATCGGGCTATATTTTTTTTGGCTCCTTCCTGACGTTCCGACTAGCTGTTCCTTCAGCGGTTGCTGAGCTAGAGCATTGCCTGGCGGCAAAGCAAATGCTGTCTTGGAAATTCGGAAAATGTCTCGTCCATTCAAAGCGGGTGCGGTCCGGCTTTCTCAGCGCCCAAGCCTCGGACCGTGCTCCTATGACAACTTTGAGTCCACCTCAAACAGCCGCAGAAACAGGGTGCTGAGTTTGGAACCGGGGGCCCGCAAACGCTGCTCAAGGAATGAAAGTGTCGAAGCCATTCTGGCCCGGGCTCGTCACGGCAGTACAGTACAAACAGTGAGTTATTGAAGGCGACGGTGCCGCCGCGGTGGCAGGAGCCACCAAGAATTCTTTGATCTCACTTTTGCGATTTTTTCGGCACGCATTGGCAAATGCCAACGCCCCTTAAGGTCGCTTAACGCATGGTTCTCCTACCGATGCAGAGGAGTCCACGCTATGGAAAAAACGGATCAGAAAGCGTGCTTTTTTGTCAGCGCGATATTGAGCGACTCAAGGAGCAGGCAAAGGTTATCCGATCAGAATTTCTTCGTAAAAATTCTGCGCCCATCTTCCGCGGGCTTGCATGGGCGGCGCTGGTTTGCGCCATTGCTGCCATAATGGTCCTGGCGGAAAGACCGGCTCGCCAGCGCGCGCTTGAAGCAACCGTCCGTATGGAGCGACTTACAATTAATTTGGCCGATGCGCAAACGGTTGCAGCAGAGACAGCAGGTGAAATCTCGCAACTGCTCCGACAAGCCGACTACGATTGTCAGTAGCTAGCATGTGGCTCGATTCTTGAGAGGCGAAACCGCATGGCTCGAACTCAATTGAAATTGGCCTTTACCAAGTCCGCTACATCCGACGAGGCCGCTAAGACTGCATGGATGGTACCTGCGCAATCTGCCGTTGACGGTCTACAGTCAGCGGAATTGGAAAGCGGCCCTGCGACCGTGGGCGCGAGCTCTCCGGAAACTGTTGTACCGCTAAATTCAGCACTGCCGGCACACATGGACAACGACTGGATGAAGGATGTGACGGCCCTCC
>CAWDIZ010000024.1:0-16231 GCA_963802475.1 uncultured Alphaproteobacteria bacterium | reverse complement strand
CCCATTCACGATTACACCCAGGCCGCTTTTGCCGGAGACATGAACAAGGCGGTCTCGATCTGCCGCACCGTCAATCCCTATCGCGAAGTGCACGCCAAATGGATCACCGGCTATGGCCGCGCGGTCGGACGCCTGCCGGTGCACGAGCAGAAGGTCTGGATGGAATTGATCGGCATGGTGGGCGGCCCAGTGCGCGTGCCTTGCGAAACCATGAGTGCGGAACGCCGCGAGGCGTTGCGCGCGGATCTCGAGGCGAGCGGCCTGCTCGCCAAGGCCCGCCAGGGCACAAAGCCCGAACTGCGTCAGGCCGTCTGACGCGAAAAACGCGAACGCCCCCGTTCAACGTGCAGCCGGCCTTGGCCGGCTGCCGCCATCTGCGAAGTGGATGAATGGCTATTACTGCTAACGACAAGGCGCGCCTGCCGACCTGCCCCTGGTGCGCGATCGACGCACATGCCCACTTCTTCCCCGAGGAATGGATCAACCTCCTGGAACGCGAGGGCAAGGCGAACGGGGCCGTCGTGACCGTCAACGACCACGGCTTGCGCATGGTCGACGGGCCGAAGCTCCCATTCCGCCAGACCTTCCCGCATGACATGACCGACGTCCCGACCATCCTGCAGAACATGGACAAGGCGCGCATCGACCTGCGCATCCTCTCGCTGACGAATCCGATGGTCTATTGGGCGCCGGACAGCTTCAGCATGAAGCTGTCGCAAACCTTCAATGATGCCTTGTCGTCCGCCTGCCAGGCGCATCCTGACAAGCTGCGCGGCGCGATCATGCTGCCCATGCAGGCGCCCCAACTGGCCATGGAGGAGCTGGAACGTGCCGCGCGTCTGCCCGGCATATGCTGCGTCTATATGGCCCTGCACGTCAACGGCGTGAATCTCGACGACCGTTCTTTCTGGCCTATCTATGAGCGCTGCGCCGACCTCAAGTTCCCTCTCTGTCTGCATCCGGTGGCGCCCTGCGGGAAGGAGCGGATGGGCAAGTGGCACCTCTCCAATCTCATCGGTAACCCGCACGAGTCGGCGATCGGCGCCGCCTGTCTGATCTTCGGCGGCGTGGTCGATGCCTTTCCCAATCTTCAGATCCTGCTGCCGCATGCCGGCGGCACATTCCCGTGGCTCACTGGCCGCTGGGACAACGGCGTGCGCCGCCGCCCCGAGCTCAAGCATATGAAGCAGTTGGCGAGCACTTATCTGCGCCGCTTCCATTACGACACCATCAGCCACAGCCCGCAGATCATGCGCTATCTGCTCGAGATGGTCGGCGCCGATCGCGTGGTGATCGGCACCGACTATAATTGGGATGCCGGATATGAATTTCCGGTGGACTTCGTCGAGCAGATACCCGGGCTGACGGAGAAAGAGAGCAAGCAGATCATGAGCGAAACGGCGAAGTTGCTGTTCGAGTTCTGACAATCAACGCGTAGAGACAGATCCATGGACGCACAAAAGACGACCGGCAAGCCGCGATGCCCCTGTTGCGGCCTCGATGCCCATGCCCATTGGTTCCCACCGGAATGGATGGAATTGCTCGAGCGCGAAGGCCCAAAGCACGGGGTCGTGCTCGGCCAGAACAAGCACGGCTATCGTACGGCCGAAGGCGGCGGCCTGCCCTTCAAGCAGACCTTCGCGGCCGACATGATCGACCTCGGCGCCGTCGTCAAATCGATGGCAGCGGCGCGCCTCGATATGCGCATCCTCTCGCTCACCAACCCGATGGTGTTCTGGGCGCCCGAAGGTCTCGGGCTCGAACTCGCCCGCACCTACAACGACGCCTGCGCGGCGGCGATCCGCAAATATCCCGCGCAGATCCGCGGGGCGATCACTTTGCCGCTGCAGTCTCCCGAAGGTTGCGCTCAAGGAGCTGGAGCGCGCGGCCGACATCCCCGGCATGTGCTGCGCCTACGGCGCGATGCACGTCAACGGCATCAACCTCGACGACAAAGCATTCTGGCCGCTTTACGAATTCTGCGAGCAGCGCAAGCTTCCGCTCTGCCTGCATCCGGTCGCGCCCTGCGGCGCCCTGGACCGGCTCGCCGATTATCACATGCGCAACGTGGTCGGAAATCCGCACGAATCCGCCATCGGCGCCGCCTGTCTGATCTTCGGCGGCGTGCTCGATGCCTTCCCGAGTCTGAGGATCCTCATGCCGCATGCCGGCGGCTCGTTCCCCTGGCTGGTCGGCCGCTGGGACAACGCCATCAAGCGCCGGCCGGAGCTGGCGCATGTGAAACAGCCGGCGAGCGCGTATCTGCGCCGCTTCCACTACGACACGATCACCCATGACTCGGAGATGATCCGTTTCCTCGTCGACCGGATCGGCGTGGACAGGTTCGTGCTGGGCACCGATTACAACATGGATGCCGGCGAGGAGCATCCCGTCGACTTCCTGGAGCAGGTGCCGGATATCACGGACGAGGAATTGCGCCTGATCGCGCGGGATAACGTGATGTCGCTGTTCGACCTCAGCCTGCCGGAAAGCGTCTCGCAGTCGCATGCGCTGGCATAAGACGCTGTGCCCCGCATCACTGCGCGACGCAGTGCTCCGGCTTGATCAGCAAGGTCACGTCGCTGCCGACATTCAGCAACAGGTCGGGCGCGAGCTTGGCGATGATCGGCCCGTCCGAGGTCTCCAGGTAAGCCTTGAGGTGATCGCCAGTGAAGTCGATGCGCGTCACCTGCGCGCGAATGCTGTTCACCGATGAACCCGATGCTCCGGCTCCGGCGCCGTCCTCCGTCCGGAGGCGAACCAGCTCCGGCCGGAAAACCACCGAGACATCCGCAGGGTTCATGCCGGCCCCGCCACGGCGGCAACGCAGGACGCTGCCGCTCCGCAGGTTGACCTGCACCTCATCGCCCTGCTCGACGGCGCCGGTGATCGTTCCCTTCAGGACGTTCACGTTGCCGACGATGCGCGCGACCGAGGGCGACGTCGGCTCGAGATAGATTTCGCGCGGCGTCCCCATCTGCAGGATCTTGCCGTCGGACATCACCGCGATCTGGTCGGACATCGACAGGGCCTCAGCCTGGTCGTGCGTGACGTAGATCGTCGAGATCCCAAGACGCCCCGTCAGGTCCTTGATCTCGAAGCGCATTTCCTCGCGCAATTTGGCGTCGAGATTGCTCAAAGGTTCGTCGAGCAGCAGAAGTTTCGGCCGCACGACGAGCGCGCGGGCGAGCGCCACACGCTGCTGCTGTCCGCCGCTCAGAAACGGCGCGTCGCGGTCGGCGAGATGGTCGAGCTGGACCATCTTGAGCGCCTCCATGCCACGCACCCGCCGCTCTTCCTGGTTCGCGCCGCGCGTGCCGCGATAAGACAGCGGGAACATGACGTTCTCCAGCACGGTCATATGTGGCCAGATGGCATAGGACTGGAACACCATCGAGATCGGTCGCTGGTTGGGCTCGGCATGATGGAATTCGGACGCGACGGCCTCGCCGTCGATCTCGATCGTGCCGCTGGACACCTTTTCGAGCCCGGCGATGCAGCGAAGGGTCGTGCTCTTTCCGCAGCCGCTCGGACCAAGCAAAGTGAAGAATTGTCCGGCGCCGATGGTGAAGGTCACCCCGTCGACGACGTCCACCTTCTTGCCGTTGGACTCAAAGGTCTTGCGCAGGTTCTTTACGTTGAGCATTACCCATTCCTAGCCTTGCAGGACCGCGGCAGCGGTCATCTTCATCCGTATCAGTCGGCCATCCGCGATTTGCCCATGATGCGCCTCATCCAGACGGTGACCGGGATAAGGATTAGCATGAGCAGGACTCCGTAGGCCGCCGCTTCCGAAAGATATCCGCGCTGCCAGACCCGCCAGATCTCCGGCGCGACGACCTGGTTTTTCTGCGACGAGAGCACCAAAGTCACCGAAAATGATCGCATGGCATGCGAGGCGACCCAAATCCATCCGGAGATGAAGGCCGGCAACAGCAGCGGCAAAGTAATGCGCCACATCACGGCGATCTGCGCCGCTCCCGACGTGCGTCCCACCTCCTCGAGTTCGCGCCCGATCTGCGCGATCGCGCCATTCATCAACCGGGTCGCGAAGGCGATGTAACCGACGGTCAAGCCGATCACCAGAATGGAGATCGACCCATAGATCGGGATCAAATTGCCGGGCGGGTTCAGGAACACGAAGATCAGCGCGATGGCGACCGTCACCCCCGGGAAGGCGTAGGGCACGAAGCTCAGGCCATCGAGGATTCCCCTGCCCCGCCACCTGCCGCGCACGATGGCCCAGGACACCAGGAACGCCACCGCCATCGTCACTGTCGCCGTAGCGGCAAACATCACAATCGTATTCCACACGATCGTGATGTTGCGGGGCGTCGTGAACATGGCGTGGTAGATGTCGAAGGACAACGGGGCTTGCGATCCCCAAACGAGCGGCGCGTTCGGCGGCAGCAGCGAGAGCCATCCGAGCGTGAATGCAGGAAGAATCACGGTGGCGAGCGCGAACAGCGCGATCAGCGCGACAGCCGGGTAGCGCCATTTGCCAAGAGCGATCGGCCGCGGCCGATAGGCCTTGCCGCCCACGGTCACGAAGCGCTCCGCCTTGTTCACGATCTTGCGGTAACCGACGAGCACCACGATCATCAGAGCCATGAACAAGACCGAGTAGACCGCCGCCAATCCGTGGTTGGGTGGCGAGCCCATCTGGACGGTGAAGTAGATGAGCGTCGGTAGAAGGAATACCTGGCCCGGCAAGCCGGCGACCAAGGCGGCCTCGAACTGATCCATGCCGTTGATGAAGGAATACATGGCGGCTGCGAGGATCGCCGGGGCGAGCAGCGGCAGCGTCACGCGGCGGACGGTGTCAAAGGCGCCGGCGCCGCTCACCCTGGCAGCTTCCTCCAGCGTGGAATCGAACAGCCGGAACGCGGCGATGAACATCAGGAAGACCGTAGGCACACCGCGCAGGCTGTCGAGAAAGATGACACCCGAGAAGGTGTAGATGTTGAACGGACCGTCCCTGAGCTGTGCGATGTTCAGGAATTCGAGCAATTCGCGCAGCGGCACGTTGATCAGGCCGGTCCTCGGCGCGAGCAGTACCGTCCAGGCCAGCACGAACAGGATGCTCGGCACCGCGATCGGCAGCAGGATCACGGTGAAGGCAAGGCCGCGGAACGGCATGTCGGTCCGCTCGACGAGCCAGGCGAACAGGCCGGCCATCGCCAGGCTGAAGATGGTGCCGAGCGTTGCGACGCAGATGCTGTTGATGAAGGCCGAAAGGGCGAGCGCGCTGGAAAACGCCTGCCGGTAGTGGTGGAGCGACCAGTCCTCCAGATTGCCCGGCGTTCCCGTTTTCAAGCTCGTGATGATCAGCAGCGTCAGGGGAATGAGGATGAAGACCGCGAGCACCAGGATCGCCGCGATCACAGCCCAATTGGACTTGGCTGTGCGCAGATAGCCCTTCGCCAGGGACAGCGGACGCCATCCCGACAAAGCGCTTTGCGGCATTGACACTTCCGTCATCGGCCCGCCTTCGGTGAGGCTGCAAAGACGGCGCGCCGGCGCCGCCTTCCGCTCCATCGCTTCATCTTCAGCATGCTATGCGATCGGGCGGCACGCAGCCACTGGCTGCGTGCCGCTGGAATTGCAGAAACTCGCGTCCACCATGGTCGGCAGAAAACGGGTTACTTCGCCGGCGAGGGGAAGCCCCATTCGCCAAGGATGATCTTGTTTTGCTTCTCCGCGACCTTGGCAATGACTTCCTGGGAGGTCCTCAGGATGTCGGCGCCGAACTTCTGATAGGCCTTCTGGGTGTAGCTGCCGTCGATGAACACCGAAGCGTAGCCGGGATTGATCTCGGCGATCGCCGTTTGCCCCTTGCTCGATGCCAGGAAGGCCGCGAACAGGATCGTCGCGTTCGGCGCGAGCGGCTTCGGTGCGATCGCCAGCCGGTCATAGTCGCGGGCGATCGACGGCTTGGGAATGATGTACTGCACCGGGGCGTTGGCGCTGGCCGGATCGATGCCGCCCCGGAACAGGCCGTGCAATTGCTGTCCGCAAATCAGTCCACGCTCGCCGGACGAAATCACCTGGAAGGCATGCGCTGCGCCGCGGATCCAGAGCGGGTTATTGGCTTTGACCCCGGCCGCCCAGGTCTTGAGCTTCTCGTCGCTCCACGGCCCGCCGGCATCCTGCAGGAATTCGAAAATTGCGGGCCGCACGTCGGCCGCAAGGATGCCCTTATATTTCGGATTGGCGCATTCCTCGATGCTCTTCGGGGCATCCTCGAATTTGATGACCTTCGGGTTGAACCAGATCACGCGGTGCGCCTGCCCGACGGTGACAATTCTTCCCTTGTAGAAGATGACCCGTGGATCGACCTCGACCGGCGATCCCTTGAACACCGACCAGTCCTGCACATGCGTCAGATTCTGATCTTCTAGCTGCTGCAGAACCTCGTCGTCGGCGTCCAAAACGTCGACCTGCGGCGCGCGCGCCTTCCATTCGGAGAGCACCCTTTGCGTCGCGTCCTGGCCGGCGCACTCGAAATCATTGACCTGCGGAACGTCCGGGAACGCTTTCTTGAAAGCGGCGACGAGCGGCTTGGATTCTTTCGGGCTCAAGCCCGTGCACCACTGCACCGGCGGCTCACGCTTGGCCGCGGCGACGATCTCGTCATACGTCGCCTTGAACTGGGCTTGGGCACTTTCCGGCACCAGGAGAGCGCACAATCCGGCAAGGCCAGCTACCGTGGACAAAAGATGTTTGAGCATTGCCTCTACTCGTCCTTCAGGTTTCGCGCTTGGTCGTAACTCCAAGCCGCGTCTTCATCTCGCGCAAGAAGCGGCGGGGCGCCAAGCTCCCGCCGCTTCGGATGTCGCAGTCGCCTATCGGGCGGCTGACGGGAACCCCCACTCGGTCAGGATGATGTTGGTGAAATTGTCCGTGACCTTGGCGAGGTCCTCCTGAGAAGCCCGCAGCACCTTCGCACCGAACTTCTGATAGGCCTTCTGGGTGTAGCTGCCGTCCACATAGACCGACGCATAACCGGGATTCATCGCGGCCATCGCCGCCTGCCCCTTGTTGGAGGCAAGGAAACCGGCGAACAGCACCGTCGCATTCGGCGCATTCGGCTTCGGTGCGATGACAAGCCGGGTGTAGTCGCGTGCGATCGACTGTTTCGGAATGATGAACTGGATCGGCGCGTTGGGATCGGCGGGGTCGATGCCGCCACGGAACAGCCCATGCAATTGTTGTCCGCAGTTCAGGCCGCGCTCACCCGACGAAATCACCTGATACGCATGCGAGGTGCCGCGCACCCAGAGCGGATTGTTGGCCTTGATGCCGGCGGCCCATTTCTTCAGCTCCGCTTCACCCCACGGCCCGCCGACGTCTTTTGACAACTCAAAAATCGCCGGCCGCACGTCGGCGGCAAGGATGCCCTTGTATTTCGGATTGGCGCATTCCTCGAAGCTTTTCGGCGCATCTTCGAATTTAATGACCTTGGGGTTGAACCAGATCACGCGATGAGCCTGGCCGACCGTAAGCACGCGGCCCTTGTAGAAGATGTGGCGGGGATCGATCTCGATCGGCGATCCCTTGAACACCGACCAGTTCTGCACATAGGTGAGATTCTGATCCTCCATCTGCTGCAGGATCTCGGTGTCGGTATCGAGCAGATCGACCTGCGTAGTGCGAGCTTTCCACTCGGTTAGCACCCTTTGCGTGGCGTCTTGGCCAGAGCACTCGAAATCGTTCACCTCCGGAACGTCCGGATATTCCTTCTTGAAGGCATTAACGAGCGGTTGCGACTCTTTCGCGGACAATCCGGTGCACCACTGCACCGGCGGCTCCTTTTTGGCGGCGGCAACAATCTCGTCATGTGTCGCCTTGACCTGCGCATACGAACCCTCCGGCATGAGGAGAGTGCATAATCCGGCAAGGCCGGCTGCCGTCGATAAAAGATGCTTGAGCATTTCTCCTCCTGTCGTCCGCTCTGCGACGAACTTTATCTGTTCAGGTTGTTATCGTCTCGCGCGATTTCTCTCTCCCGCTTTCCGCATGGAGTACGAAGCGACCAGATTCGGGTGAGAGCCCTTCTCCTATAGATTTCCGCCCATCGTAGCGTGTCTTGGCCCCAAGCTAAGTGCGTCCGGCAAGGCTTTTCAATTTAGATAATCTGCTAGCAACGATCATGATTTCGTATGCCCCGCATCCGGAAAGGCCGCCTCGTTGTGAATTTCACTGTCGATGTGACCGGCAGTCACTACCCGACGTTGCGGACTTGGTCCAAGCTGTCTAACCTCGACCGCAAGCCTCAAGCCCAAGCGACCTTGTCCCTCGCGCTTCAACCGGAACCGGACGTTGGCGCGGGCCATGACGCGTGCGGGGACGATTTCAGCCACCAGCAAAAAGGGGGTGCGCCTTGCGATCAACTATCGGAGCGGACGCGCGGAATTGTCCGGTAATCCCGGCTGCCGGCACCATACCGCAGGCCGCCAATGGATAGACCTGTACGGTTGCTGCTCGACTCCGAATCCGAAGGGCTCGTTCAGCGCGTCAGCGAGCTGCCGGAATCCCGCCATTTTGAGTTCCTGAGCTATCTGGGTCAGGGCACCCAAAAGTTGAACGAACTGATTGCGAAGGCCGATGCTGTTTACATCTACAAGGACGAATTGTCCGGCGAGGCGATCCGCTCCGCCCCCGCATTGCGGTTCATCCAGAAGCATGGGCTGAACTGCAAGAATGTCAACGTGGCCGCCGCGACGGAGCGCGGAATACCAGTCGCCACCATGCCCCTGTTTCGAAATGTCGCGGTCGCCGAGCATGCATTCGCACTCATGATTGCTTGCGCACATAAACTCCTTCCCGGGCATCGCGCGGTCGAGAACGCGGTCTATCGCGACCTCGGCCTCTCACCGATCCGCACATCGCAGCGCGGAATTCGCGGAAACTGGGCGAAGATTCAGGGTGTGATCGAGCTGATGGGAGCGTCCGTCGGCGTCATCGGGCTCGGTGACATCGGAATGGAGTTTGCCCGCCGATGCCGGGCTTTCGGCATGCATGTCTTCTACCATCAAAGAACGCGCCATTCGCCGGATGTCGAGAAGGCTTACGAAGCGACGTACCTGCCGTTACGCGACCTGCTGAAAAACGTGGATTACGTCACTCTCATCCTCCCACACACACCGCAGACGGAAAAAATGATCGGCGCTCCGGAGTTCGCGTTGATGAAACCGACGGCCACTCTCATCAATGTGGCACGCGGCGGGATCGTTGATGAACCAGCGCTCGTCGATGCGCTCTCACGCGGCGTCATCGGGATGGCCGGACTCGACGTCTTTCAGGACGAGCCGCTGCCCGATACAAGTCCGCTGTTGCGAATGCCAAACGTCGTGCTCACACCCCACCTCGGCGGCGGATCCTACCAGGGCCGCGAAGCCGATTATCGTGCAGGCCTGGCAAACATCCTACGGTTCTTCCGCGGCGAAAAACCAGCCGGCGTCTTGAATGCGACGTCCGGTCGAGGAGCCGCAACTTGAAGCTCACGCGATTTCGGACCGGGACCCGTACAGGTTTTGGCGCCTTTAGGAATGGCGGCATTGTCGATCTGGGGTCCCGCATGGCCCGCATACCGGACGTCCGGAGCCTGCTGACGGCCGGCAAGTTGGACGTGGCGGCCGACCTCGCGGAGAGACACAGTCCGGATCTCGGACCGCACGATTACAGCTTCGAGCTTCCCGTCGACCAACCCAGCAAGATCGTTTGTGTCGGGGTGAACTATCCGGAACGTCACGATGAATATAAGGGAGAGGGATACAAGGCGCCAATCGCAAAGCCTAGCCTGTTCTTGCGGACCACACCCTCTTTCGCACCGCACGGGCAGCCGTTGCTGTTGCCGCCGGAATTGATCGAGCTCGACTACGAAGGCGAAATCGCTGTCGTTATCGGCACCGAGGGCCGACGCATTCCCTTGAAGTCGGCGGCGGCGCATATTGCGGGCCTCAGCATCGCCAACGAAGGTTCGGTACGGGATTGGATGAAGCATTCGAACCGGCAGGTCACACCGGGAAAGAATTTCGACGCCAGCGGCAGCCTCGGCCCCTGGATCGACACCGCTGCCGCCATGCAGCCTTCCCTCGCGCTAAAGACCTGGGTCAACGACGAGCTGCGCCAAAGCGACACGACCGAAAGGCTGGTCTACTCGTTTGACTATCTGATCTCATACATCTCGACCTTCACGCGGCTGCTTCCCGGTGACGTCATCCTTACCGGCACGCCGACCGGAGCCGGCGTGCGCTTTGATCCGCCGCGCTTCCTGAAGGCCGGCGACGTACTGCGTGTAGACGTGAGTGGCGTCGGGAGTTTGCAAAATCCGGTCGTCGCCGAGCAGGACAAGATCTCATGAAGATCACCATTCCCGACGATTATGTCGGCGCCGCCCGGCAACTGCCTTCGTTCTCAAAAGTCGCGGCGCACGAGGTCGAGATCTGGAGCGACATCGTGCGCGATCCCGCGATTTTGGCGACCCGCCTGAAAGATACCGAAGCCGTCGTTCTTATTCGCGAGCGCACCAAGATTACCGAGCAGGTACTCTCGGGCGCGCCGAAGCTGCGAATGCTGACGATCAACGGGCCCTGCCCGCACGTGGATGTCGAAGCCTGCACGCGGCGCGGCGTGCTTGTATGCGCGAGCCATCCCCGGCAGCCGCGCGGCGCCGCCGAGTTGACCTGGGCGCTCATCCTCGCATCCATGCGCAATATCCCGCAGGAAGTGCAGCGCCTGAAGTCGGGTCAGTGGCAGGGCTCGCTCGGCCGTTCTCTGCGGGGCCGGACGCTCGGCATCTATGGCTATGGACGTATCGGCTCCGCACTCGCCGAATACGGCAAGGCATTCGGAATGGATGTCCTAGTTTGGTCGCGCCAGCGTGGCCGCGACGCCGCGGCAGCCGCCGGCTTTGCCACCGTCGCGACAAAAGAAGAGCTGTTCCGTCGATCGGACGTGCTGACGCTGGCGATCAGGCTTGTTCCGGAGACGCGCGGCACCATTACCGCGGCGGATCTTGCGTCCATGAAGCCAGGCTCGCTTTTCGTCAATACGGCGCGCGACGGCCTCGTGGAGTTGGGAGCGCTGGTTGCTGGCCTTAAGAAAGGGCGGCCCGCCTTTGCGGCCGTCGACGTCTATGATCAAGAGCCGCTGACGCGGACTGACCATCCCTTGTTCCAGCTGCCGAACGCGGTCTGCACGCCCCACCTCGGCTTCGTCGAGGCCGAGCAACTCGACGATTATTTTTCGGACCAGTACGACCGCATCCTGGCCTATGCGAGCGGCAAGCCGGTCGATGTCATCAATCCCGAAGTCTTGAACCACGAGCATTTTACCGGGCGATGGTCCGTTCAGGAAACCTGACGCTGGATCATCCCACTGCCCGTCATTGAAGGACGCTGATCTTGATCATCGATACCCACGTCCATGCTTTCACGGACGATCGCAAGAATTACCCGCAGGTCGCGGATACTCTGCGCGGCGGCGCCATCCCTAAAGTCACTGAGCTCGGCCAAGACGAGTGGCCAGTGACACCGGTGGAAAGCCTGATCAAGATGATGGACGATGCCGGTATCGCCAAGGCGACGCTCGTGCAGGCCTATTACGTCTATGAATACGACAACAGCTACACGATGGACTTGGTCGGCGCGCACAAGGACCGGTTCGTGGCGATCCCCATCGTCGATCCCATGGATCCGGCAGCGCCGGATGAACTGTCCCGGCTGGTCGAGGAAGAAGGAGCGGTCGGCGTGCGCTACATGCGCGGGCGGTTGCCGGAAAGCGCGCTCGGCAAGCCGGAGACGTTCCCGCTTTGGGCTCGGCTCGAGCAGCTCGCCATTCCGATCACGATCACCGACCGCATCGGCGTGATCGCGCAGACCCGCCGCGCCATGGACAAATACCCCACCGTCAAGGTTGCCTTCGATCACGGCTGGGGGCATGAGGTGGGTCTTCCGCCCTATCCGATTCTGAAACCGCTCTTCGACTTCGCCGATAACCCGAATGTCTACGTGAAAACGGCCGTCAACAATATCGATGCCGCCGTCGAGGCGGGGGGCAATTCGCGCCAACTCTACCAGAGGCTGCTGGAGCTGTTCGGCGCGAAGCGGATCATGTGGAGCTCGAACTATCCGGCACACCCGCGGTTCGGCGACATCAAAGCGCGGTTGGAATTGTCGCAAAGGGCTTTCGCCTTTATGCGCGAAGAGGATCGCCGCTGGATATTCAGCGAAACCGCCCTCAGTCTTTGGCCGTCTCTCAAGGATTGAATCCATCGTGAACCGTTGGTTGGCGAGCCCCCATGATCGTTGATCCCTGGTTCTACGCGGTCGCCATTCCGGCCGTCATCCTGATCGGCCTCTCCAAGGGAGGCCTCGCGGGCATCAGTGCGCTGGCGCTGCCGCTGCTTGCGCTGCAAATATCGCCGTTGCGGGGCGCGGTGATCATGCTGCCGATTCTGATGATCCAGGACGTTGTCAGCGTTTGGGCCTATTGGCGCAAATGGGACTGGGCCAACCTGAAGATAATGCTCCCGGGCGCCCTGGCCGGCATTGCGGCAGGTTATCTTCTCGCCGCCCATGTTTCGGACGCCGCTTTCAAGCTGGCGCTCGGCGTTGTTTCGCTGGTGTTCGGCGCGCGCTACCTGTTGTCGGCGGCGCCTTCGGTCGCCAAGCCGGCCAATCCGCAAACGGGTCTATTCTGGGGTGCGATGTCGGGTTTCACCAGCATGATCGCTAATATCGGCGGGCCGCCATTCCAGATCTACGTGATGCCGCAACGGCTGCCACGCGACGTCTTCGTCGGCACAATGACGCTCTTCTTCGCCATCGTGAACTGGGTGAAGGTGCCCGCCTTCATCGCGCTCGCCCTGTTCACCCGCGAAACTTTGCTCACATCCGTCGTGCTGTTCCCGCTTGCGATCGCTGCAACCTGGGGCGGCGTGCTTCTGGTCCGCCGTGTTTCGGCGGATGACTTCACGCGGATCATTTACATCCTGATGATGCTGCTCGGCGCCAAACTGATATGGGACGGTGCCGCAGGGCTTTGGATGACGCACTGAGCGGGCGGCTGTCTGTGAGGTAATGGTTTCCAGCTTGAGGATGCGCGTAAAAGCTGGCAGGGTTTGAGTTCGTAACGCGCGATGTTGGTGGAGTTTGCGACACCTGAAACCCGGCAGATGACTTTCAGCGGGTCCGCTGGGGTTCGCCTCGATTGGAGATCAGCATGAAACACATTCTCACGGCCGCCTTGCTTGCGGGATCGATCGGCGCGACCCACGCTCAGGACCTGATTCCAGTCGAGTTGTCGCTCGGCGACGTGTCGCTGAACAAGGTGGCCTTCCTGGTCGCCGCCGACAACGGCATCTACGAGAAGAACGGCCTGAGGGTACGCCAATTCGTCACCGCCAACGCGGCGAGCCGCATCAAGCGCAGCGGGGTCAACGTGCCCGCGGATTTCATCGGTACCGAGGCGGAGGAGCATGCGGCGCCGCTCAATATCGGCGGCGGCTCGCCGATGATCGTGCGGATGACCAGCGATGCACGCGCCGTCAGCCGGATAATCCTTGCGACCTTCGAAGACACGTCGAAGTTTCACATCATCTCGAAGAAGGAGCTCAATACGCTCGACGACCTCAAGGGAAAGCGGCTGGGCTATTCCAGCTACGGCGCGGTCAGCCATCTGATGGCGTTGGCGCTGTTGAAGCAGAAGGGCTGGAATTCCGAGGACGACATCTCGCTGATCAGCGAGGGCATGGCCTATGACGCGCTGAAGAAGGACAAGGTCGACGCTTTCATCGGCAGCGAAATTTATTACGGCATGGCCGAGAAGCAGGGCTTCAAGGATCTGGCGGATATCACCCCGCTCAAAATCCCCGTCGCAGGCTCCGGGATCAATGCCGAACGCGAATGGCTGAAGAACAATCGCGACGCCGCGCGCCGTTTCGTGAAGGCGTCGATCGACGCCTATGCCTTCATGAAGAACAACAAGGAAGCGACGCTGAAGGCCATCGAGAAGTGGTACGGTATCACGGACCGCGCCCAACAGGAGAGCATGTACAAGACCGTCGAGGCGACCCCGATGAAACCCTATCCTTCGGTCTCCGGCATCAAGCAGGTAATGGCGCTGTACACCTATCGCGAACTGAAGAAGGCCAAGCCGGAAGACTTCTACGACGCGAGCTTCGTCACCGAGCTCGACAAGAGCGGCTATATCGACAGCGTGTACAAACGATAGCGAACCGGCTGGGCCATCGCGGCGCGGCGGCGCTTTGGGCGCGGCGGCGCGCCTTTTCTTTATCCATCAGCCGTCCGTCAACGCGCCGTACACCAGGCCCAGCGTCGCCCACATCAGCATCTGCATGCCGAGCGAGGCCCCCCTTTCCTCGACTGATGCCGCCTGCATGTTTCCAAAAAAAAACCAAAAAAGACTTCTAAAAAGATACTTTTCAGTACACGCCCCGCGAGGTAACCTTGTTATATGGCCACCGAAAAAGCCGAAACGGACCGGGTTCCTGTAACGCTGGCGCTTTCCACGATCAGCTATCTCGAAAGGCTTGTCAGGCAAGGCACCCACGGCACCAGCGTTCCCGGAGTTGCCAAGACATTGATCGAGGAAGGAATTCGGTTAGCGATCAAGGATGGGCTGCTTGCGGTCCGTGACAATTCCAAAGGCTCACACCAAGAGCACCCTTAAAAGCCTGCGGTAATCACAGCGTGGCCACACGGGGATCATCACAGCTTGGGGCCATGAACATGGAAACAATTACTGCCACGTGGACTGCAGAACGGATCGAACTATTGAAAGCTTGCTTTGAAGCTGGCTTATCGTGCCGCGAAATTGCTCTGGAAATTGGGTTTAGCCGCAATGCTGTCATCGGCAAAATTTTCCGCCTCAAGCTTTCGCGTGGAGGCAACCAAAGGTGTTCAGAACGAAAAGGTGGTCCTAAGGTTCACCGCCGAGTTACCCAGCATCGAATCATGACGGCGTTGCGCGCCGAGCCGCAACCGGCTGAAGAGGTGCCTTCACAAAACGGCCGCTGTTCGTTGCTTGAATTGGGCAAGCAGAAATGCCGCTGGCCGATCAGTCAGCCTTGTGACGTCGCCTTCTGGTTCTGTGGGAATAAGCCTGTTGATGGCCTTCCTTATTGCGCTGGTCATGCTCGCATAGCTTACCGAGCTACATCTTCAGCAAACCGTTCGGCTATACGGGGAGCCCCAGGTTGAGCGCGCGTTAATGCGCGATAACGTCTGCAAGTCGCAGAAAGACGGTCGGCGCATACGCTTTGATCTTCAAAGTCGTTTGGAGAATTATTCTGGTCACGCCCACGTCGCTGCGCGGCTGGCCTGAGTTCCCGGGCTGCTGCTGTTTGCGCTGTGGTTGTCGCCGGGGCGGCGTGATGTCGGACCGCCATCTGTTCAGTGGTCCTGACAGTTTTCTATGACGACGGGGAGGAGCTGAGACGCGTGCTAACGATTCCTTAACCATAATGAAAATATCGTTGAATTTGGGATGGGGACAAAACAGGTTGCAGAGGAGCAAATGATGGACTCTCCAGTGCCTCCAGAGATTAGCGAGCAAGCGGTTCAGGCGGAATTGAGGTCAGAGATCAGCCCGCAGACCAGGAACAGCGCTGAAAGAATCAGATCATCCATCGCGCAATCAACGTCGAATTCTATCCAGGATCTTGAAAAGCTAACGTCCGAACTCCAGGAGCTTCAGCAATTTCTGAAGTCCGAGGTCGCGCGCGTGCAGGGTGAGATCGAGAACGCGTTGGGTGGAATTAATATCATAATGGAGACCATTACTCCGTGGAAAAGCCCCGCGGCCCCACTCGCGCCTCAAACAAACGGCCGCGGTAGCCGGAGGGTTTGAGCCATGACGGCGCCGTGCCTCGCGCCCCATCTCGTCAAAGCCGCGATTGAAGGTAGGCTGCCTCAAGGAATGGGCGTCGCCCGTCTTTGTGATTTGTCCGCCGAATGGTCTCGCCAAAGCGAGATGCTGGGTCCCATCCAACAATAAGGTTCTAAGTCGAACCGGTCTCTGCCCGCTTCGGTCTCTGTTGCCGGGCAACGGGATTTAGAACCCAGAGACTAATGCGCCAAAAGGGACTCCCAACCGAAGTGCTCGCTTACAGAGATTGAGGGTCTGACGAAACGCCGCAAAGTCGCGGGCCATTCGCGCAGTTTCAGGAAATCTCCGGTAGCGCAAGAATGCGTGGTGGTGAACG
>CAWDIZ010000023.1:0-506219 GCA_963802475.1 uncultured Alphaproteobacteria bacterium | reverse complement strand
CAGGGTCAAAGGCGGTAAGCGGATCCACCTTCATGTTCTTGAAGATGTGTGGATTGACCACCATGGGACCTTGGTTAGCCATCAATACGGTATAACCATCCGGAGCGGCGCTGGCGGCCTGCTGTGTTGCCACATTCCCGCCAGCGGCTCCGTTATTCTCGATAACAATGATCTGGCCGATTTTTTCGCTTGCACCGTTCGCCACTAGACGTGCGATAGCATCTGTCCCGCCGCCTGCGGGTTAGGGGACCAGGAGACGTATTGAGCGGGTAGGATATTTTTGCGCTTCAGCAAGGCTTGGCGCGAAGGCGGCTCCAGCTACGAGGGCTGAACAGAAAATTCGACGTGAGATCATCACACACTCCTAGACTAATTTTCGGCAAACAGAGTGCCAAACACGGCTGCACTTTTCTTGCGGATCACAGGCGGCGTGTTCCGACCGAAATGGTTCTATGAAGTTTAGCATCTTTCGATGTCCCTTGCCCAGACCGGTCTGGGCATTGCGGCTCTACCCCGAATGGCCATGCCTCGGGAGCACCACCCAGTCCTCGTTAGTCGGCCGCTCGTCTAATCCGATTCTCAGCCGAACCATGGGGCTCATACGGCGCCGTGATCTTAACCTGTCCCTAGCGGGCAGAAGTTTCACGATCTTCTAATGGCCAAATGGTCGTCCGCCAATGTGCAGACGTAAGCGGACATTTGACGAGTGGTGCTCAGGCCGCTTCGGCCGTTTGGAGCGCTCCGTGCCCGGCCCAGACCGAGGCTGGCACAAAGACCGCGCCCGCCATTAGTTTACGAGCTGTACGTACGAGCGCTGCGCGCCGGATCACAGGTCTGTCATGCGAGCCTGCCAGTTCGAACTGGCAGCCGCGATCGTCCCTGAGGGATGTTCGATCACGATTATCCGACGTGGCCCTGGCGGAAGCACAGCAACGCCTTCGGTGACGGAGCCAGGTAGACCGCAGGCAGCGGCGAGACACAATGTTCCCGTAACCGCGTGGGCGGAATGGCAGGCATCCGGGACAAAGTAGCGGGAAGTCACAGCGCCCCTATTCCTGGGCGGCGCTACAAGGCAAAACTTCGGGACAACTTTTCCGGCGACGTCTCCCATTCCCATTAGGTTGCCCGCACCGCGACGCACACGCTCCATGCGCTCGAGCAAAGCGGCATCCGCATCAAGCTCGTTCCGCGTTTCGAAACCGGTCTTGCCGAAGTCTGCGGCACGCGCAATGACCATCGGCATTGCAAAATCGACACATGAGACAGCTACACCTTCGACCTTATCGAGCACCCGTCCGGGTCGGAAGGAGCTTGCCAGTCTTGGAGCCAACCGCCTCAACAAAATTCAAGGAGAGAGGCGCGCCAGTCCCGGGCACACCATCAATCGCAATGCTCCCCTCGTATTCCACCTGCTCTCCAGGTGTAGGCACGGTGGGCATGGATTACGGCTCGTGTGTTCACGTTGAACACACGCACGACTGTCTCCCCGATCTTGCGCCGGGATGAGCCCGACTTCGATGGCAAATGGGCCGACGCCAGCAAGCATGTTCCCGCAATTCGGCGCCGTATCGACAAACGCGCGATCAATCTTGACCTGCGCGAAAAAGGAAATCGACGTCTACGTCTGGATGGGACGAGGTGCTGATGATGGCGACCTTGCTCGTCAGAGAGTCCGCGCTGCCAAGGCCATTCGATCTGTCTCGCGCTCAGGCGATCCCATTACTGCGAGGAGCACTCGTCTCGCAGGTGCGGGTCAAGAGGCAAATGATCAGCAAGAAAGTAGGGACCTTTGGAGGTGCCCCCACGCATCAACACACACGGAATACCAGTCTGAGGCATACTTATTCCGACATTCCCCAGATGAACTCTGGAACGACGTGGACGATAGCAGACGGCGGGGTTCCCGGGAAGCCATAGGCGGGCTGCGCAGTGCTTCCGGTGTTCCTACTGTCCCGAACGACGTCCGATCCGGCGATCTGGCTATTTTTCCTGGCATCCAGGCACACTCCTCCCGTCGTGATGACGCATCCGCCCCTCCAGTTGCTACGCTGGGGCTGGCCTTGGTCGCAGTCCATCGATCAGCCGCAAAATTTCCTGGAACAATTCCTTGGGCACCGTACGGGCCATCCGAGAACGTGCGTGATCCGCACCGGTGCCGGCAGTCGCGCACCGGGTGTTTGAAATAAGGCCGGCACGCGCAAAAGATTTCCTCCGGCCCGGGAGCGCTCGCTGCCTGGGCAACCCACCTCCTGCCGCTGATCGCTCGCGCCGAGGGGGCGAACGTGGTTGCGATGAGAGCGTGGATGCAATCGAGGCTGCCAAGAGTCCAGGCCCCTGCAGGTCATTCCGGCCAGCGCCTCGAGGATGTCGAGCGTGGCAGTGTAGGGACCGAAGGCCGCGATGCCGCCGCGGCACTGTCGCCTATTGGGGGTAAAGCGGAAAACATAGGCTCGTTATGAGTATTTCCGCTTTTGACCCTAAGCGGACCTGAATTGATGTCCGCTTTTCTGCCGCTGTTGGAGGAATAGCGGACTTCGCCGTCTAGATCGATCTAGGATGATTTATGAGTACGCGCCCTAGTCCCCTACTTAATTCGGGACAATTCAAACTCCCCCACTCGCCTGCAAGCTGGGCTGTGAGGGGATCGCGTCTAAGTCGCAATCTTTTGCGCGTGCCGGCCTTATTTCAAACACCCGGTCGCGGCTATTGAATTACGGCAATCAATGTTTGCGCTCTGTTGGCTGTCGATAACCGTGAAGTCCCATTGATCACCAGCCTAGCTAGGAACATGTCATGCAAAATCTGACCCCCCGACATATCAACGAGCTCGAATCCGACAGGCGCGGCGTAAAGGATGGTTGGTATTCCATAAATGGGGCCGGCAAGCTGGGTTGCGGTCCGTTCGAAAATCGAGAGGACTGCTTGTCGGCGATCAATCGGCAGTTAGCAACCGATGCTTACCATTGATGTAACGCTAAGAAGTAGGTGGGTCGGGTCCACGTAATGCGCTGCGCCCCCTGCAAAGGCATCTTCCACTCCGTTTAGAACGTGCCGTCTTCTGCAGCACTGGAACGGTCCGGGTCAAAGCCCCAGCAAGCGCCTGGCAACGCCAAGACCAACGCCATGACCAAACCCAAGACAGCGCCGGAGAAGCAGATCGTCGCCCGCCAAGCGACCACCTTTCCGGTTGTGGCGCTGGGCGCCTCGGCTGGCGGGCTCCAGGCGTTTCGCGCCTTTCTGGCGGCGGTACCGCCGAAGAGCGGCTTGGCCTTCATCATGGTCCAGCACCTTGATCCCAAACATGCGAGCATGATGGCCGAGATCTTGTCCGCACACGCGCCCGTGGCGGTTGCTGAAGCGGGCGATGGTATGCGGATCGAACCCGATCGCGTCTATGTCATCCCACCGGGACGCTATCTCGCGGTTCGCGATGGCGCGATACGCCTCTCGCTCCCGCAAGGGCATGAAACCGTGCGCATGCCCTTCGACGTGCTGCTGCAATCGCTCGCCGAGGATTTCCGCGAGCGTGCCGTTTGCGTCGTCCTTTCCGGCACCGGCACCGATGGCAGCGTCGGCGCCAAGGCGATCAAGGAAGTGGGCGGTCTCGTCATCGCCCAGGATCCCGACGAGGCCGAATATGAGGGGATGCCGCGCAGCGCCATCGCGACCGGCGCCGTCGATCTCATTCTGCCACTGGAGAAGATCCCGGAAAGCCTCGGCAAATATGCGCGGCACGAGTACCTCAAGAAAGAGGAGACAAAGGCGGCGGTCACACTCGGGGCCGGCATGGCGAAAATCGTTGATCTCTTGCGCATGAAGACGCTGCATGATTTCAGGTATTACAAGGAGGGCACGCTAGGACGGCGGATCGAGCGGCGCATGGCGCTGGCCGGCATCGAGGATGCCGACCACTATCTCGCGATACTGAACAAGGATCCCAACGAGCTCCAGCGCCTCGCCGACGATCTCCTGATCAACGTCACGCGCTTCTTCCGCGACGCCAAAGCTTTCGAGCTGCTGGCGCTCAGCATCATTCCCGAATTCGTACGTAAGCAGCCGGAGGGCCCGATCCGCATTTGGGTGCCGGGCTGCTCGACCGGCGAGGAAGCCTATTCCATCGCCATGCTCTTCCTCGAAGAGATCGCCGCGGCGAAGCGCAACATCACGTTGCAGATATTCGCGACCGATGTCGACGAGGAGGCAGTCGCCTTCGCCCGCGAAGGCCTTTACCCCGAGGTGATCGAGGCCGATGTGCCGGAGGAGCGGCTCGCCCGCTTCTTCACCCGCGAGGATCACGGCTATCACGCATCGCACGATTTGCGCGCAGCGATCGTCTTCTCTGTCCACGATCTGTTGTCCGATGCCCCGTTCTCGCGCCTCGACCTCATCAGCTGCCGCAATGTCTTCATCTATCTGCGCCCGGAGGTTCAAGAGCGGGTCCTGTCGCTGTTTCATTTCGCGCTTCGCGAAGGTGGCGTCCTGTTTCTTGGCAGCTCCGAAAGCGTGGGCACCGCCAACCGCGATTTCGAGGCACTCTTCAAGAAGCAGCGGATCTACCGGCATGTCGTCCGAAGATGGCCGGGCAACGTGGAGCTTCCCGTCGGCCGCAACGGACTGAGTTGGGCGCCCTGGGCCAAGGCCGAGCCAGTGGCAGCGAAGCCGCGTCGCCTCAATCTCGCCGAGCTCGCGCAGCGATCACTGCTCTCGACCTTTGCGCCGGCCTCAGTGCTGGTCAACCGGAAGCGTCAGGGCCTTTATTATTTCGGGCCGACCGATCGCTACCTAAAGCTGCCGACGGGCGAGGCGACGCGGGATGTTTTGCTGTCGGCGCGCGAGGGACTGCGCACGTCGATACGGACGGCCCTCGAGAAGCTGGAGCACAGCGCCGAAGAAGCGGTTGATATCTCGGGTCGCGTGACGCGCGATGGCAACGCCGTCGCGGTGATCGTCCGCGCCACGCCAATAAAGGACGAGGGCGCGGAGCTGGTGCTGCTCAGTTTCCAGGACGCGCCGAAGCGGAAGCAGCCATCCGTAGGGGCCCTCGAACCGCGGTTTGCCGCCTCGCGGCTCACTCAACTCGAGGAAGAGCTCGATGCCACCCGCAGGGATCTCGAGAGCGCCATCCACGACCGTGAGGCCGCCGAAGAGGAGCTGAGGGCGGTCAACGAAGAAGCGATGTCGGTAAGTGAGGAGTACCAGACCACCAACGAGGAGCTGGAGACCTCGAAGGAGGAGCTGCAGTCGCTCAACGAGGAGCTCACCTCGCTCAACAGCCAACTTCAGGAGACGCTCGACAAGCAAAAGGTCATCGCCGATGATATCGAAAACATCCTGAACAGCGCCGACCTCGCAACACTTTTTCTCGACGGCAAACTCAACATCCGCTTCTTCACGCCTGCGGCAAAGGCGCTCTTCAGTGTGATCTCCTCCGACGTGGGCCGCCCGCTCGCCGATCTCACGCATCATTTCGCTGATGGGAAACTCCTCGCTGAGGCGCGGGGCGTAATCGAAACTCTCGTGCCGGTCGCGCGCGAGATCGAGGCCGAAAACGGCAGATGGTACAACTGCCGCATCCTTCCCTACCGCACGAAGGACAAACGCATCGAGGGCGTCGTCGTCACTTTCAATGACATCACCATCGCCAAACATGCGGAAGAGGCGCTGAGCGCCGCCAAGCAGGTGGCCGAGAGCGCGAGCCTCGTGAAGTCACGCTTTCTCGCCGCCGCCAGCCACGATCTGCGCCAGCCTCTGCAGACGCTGCAACTTCTGCAGGGGTCGTTGGCCGACAAGGTCCAGGACCAAGAGGGGCTCGAAATCATCGCGCGCGGCAACGAGACGCTGACGGCGATGTCGGCCATGCTGAATACGCTCCTCAACATCAATCAGCTGGAGGCCGGGGTCGTTCGCCCGGAGATCGTCAACTTCCCGATCAACGAACTGCTCGAGCGACTTAAGATCGAGTTCAACGCTCACACACTTGGCCTCGAATGGCGCGTACTGCCTTGCCAATCGTGGGTCTGCAGCGATCCTGTCATGTTCGAGCAAATGCTCCGCAACCTCTTGTCGAACGCGATGAAATACACAACGAAAGGCGGGGTTTTGCTAGGTTGCCGCCGGCGCGGCGACAAGCTGCGCGTTGAGGTTTGGGACACCGGCCTCGGCATTCCGCAGAACCAGCTTCGCGCCATCTTCGAGGAATTCCATCAGCTCAACAACGCTGGCCGCCAGCTGGGCCGTGGCCTTGGCCTCGGTCTCGCCATCGTGAAGCGCCTGGGGGAGCTGCTTGGGCACGTGGTCGATGTCCGCTCGCGCGAGGGCCGCGGCTCGGTATTCGCTGTCGAAGTCCCGCTCGCACCGGCGGGCGTTGAGGTCGTCTCCCGCGAGGTCGAGCGGACCGGCGAGGAAGCCCCCGCACGCGGCGGCTCGATCCTGGTTGTCGAGGATGATCCCTCCGTGCGCCGGGCGCTCGAACGTCTGCTGCGTTTAAATGGGTACCAGCCGGTATTAGCCGGCGACGGCCAGGCGGCCTTCGATTTGGTCGCGCGCCAAGGTATCCGTCCCGACCTCGTTATCGCCGACCAGAACCTGCCGGGCGGGACGAGCGGCCTGCAGGTCTTGGCGAGGCTGCCTGAGATACTCGGGCATCACCTGCCCGCGCTAGTACTCACTGGCGATATTTCGACCGAGACCATCAAGGAGATCGCCCGCCAAGGATATGTCTCGCGCACCAAACCCGTGGGCGCCGCCGAACTCATAGGCCTCATCCGATCGATGCTGGCGAAGCCGACCTGACCGCCGCGGCCCGGTGTGCCTGTCATCATGATCACGGTGCGATGAAGGCACGAAAAAACAATTGAGCTTGGAGCTTTGGCTTGCTGACGAAGAGGCCTATAGACTTCGCCTGTTGCGTCAGGAGATCGATAGCCGACTTGAGAGGGTGCATAGTCTGAATTGGCCCTAAGCAGACGTGCCGAAAGCCAGCCCGTATGTCCGCTTCTGAGGGTAGCGCGGACATCGCCAAGTCTGTGAGCGTTCTGGATTTATGAGTACAGCCCTAAGTCGGTTCCACGATAACGGCAACGATCGGTGACTTACGGGCCCGGCTTTCAATCTGCACCAACCCAGGCATTCAAGCTCCCCGAGCGCACGCCATTTTTGGTGTCGTGAAACGCCGTTTCGCGCTAAGGCCACGTTCGCTAGCTGAATAGGCCGTCCGCCACCGCGCCAATGCTCATGGAGAAGCCGATGCGCTACCTTAAATGTGGCCGCGTACCTCGCTGAACCAAGCCGGTCCGCCCATGCCATCGGCACCATGATGAATTGATACTGGCGGCGCCGCGATCTTCGGGGAAGCACCAGCAGAGCCTGGGTCGAGTCGCAGGCCGGCAAGGTCAAAGGATCCTGTCTTCATGCTACGCCCTAACCTTTCCGGATGGTGGCATTCGCCGACTAAAGCCAGTCACGGCATCCCACATGACGGTCCCGCGTTGCTACGTCCATGTAGCGATCGGGTTCTCATGCGCTTGACGTCGGTCCGAATTTCGAACCCGTCGAGCACGGCACGCGAGGCTTCGGCCATCGCGTCCCGCATCCGCTGCCACGTCCGCGTCCAGGCGTTCCAACGGCGCGCAGATTAGGATAGCGTCGTGGATCGGCGCGCAGACCTCGATCCCGCGTTCGGTGGCGAGACAACATGCAATCCGAACATTTCCGCGCCGTTGGCTTGCATTGAGAAATTTCGCAGCGAGCGCGAGTTGCCTCACATCGACATGAAGGTGCCAGCCGAAGACGGTGCCGCAGCGAGCCATGCAGCATGGCGTAGTCCACGTTCGCGTCTGACCATCGCCAAAAGGTCCGGTAGTCTCTGACGGTGTGTCGCGTAAAGATCGCGAGCAACGATTGTCGGTCGGCCGATCCGCAGTCTAACGTCTCAGCTTCCATGCCGTAGGGAATCCCCAGTATGCACGCCTTAAAATCTGGCGAATGGTCCGCGTGCGATTTCCTTCGTGGCGTCGACGGTCATTGTTCCGATCTGCTTGCCGAATGCGAGATACGGATCACCGGTCTCGTAAGCGGCGAGCATCGCGGGTGTCACCCGACAGGGCGGCGGCGATGCCGAATTCCTGCGTCGCCCAGTCGATGTAAGCTAGGCCATGATCCGGGAGGTGGTTTCACTAAGCCGCGAAGCCATACGCTCGGCCGAAAATGAACTTCGAGTTGCTGGGCTGGTTGCGCCCGGTGCGCGATCTGAATGCCGACAGCGACGTCCGATTGCGTCCGTCGCGCCCGACCGCCAGTTCGCCTGAGCGCATTATCGAGATAGCGCGCTCCGCAATTCGCGCAGCGGCGAGAGGGCCGGATACGCCTTGCGGCCTCGCGAAAAGCGTCGTCGCTTAGGCTCGAGCCGGCCGCTCTCAAGCCGCGGCCACGGAATGCCGAGTCGGACCAGCAACTGCCTCGAACCGAGACAGGCTTGAACGTGCGGCCGTCGTACACACCGTAGTTCGCATCGATGGCTGCCGATGAGCCCCATCCTGTGATTTCGGCCCAGCGCTCCCGGAGTAGTTCCAGCGTCGGCACGTCGATTGGCGTGCCGGTGTGCTCCATCGCGGCAACTGCCGCCATGTAGCGGCCCCGCAAGAACGCGCGCGGTAAGATCCATCTGGGAGAGCATGGCCGGCAACAGTCGCTCGAGGGCCAAAACGTCTCTCTCACAATAATCTAAAATTGCTCCTGCGCCCGCTCCGCACCACGGCCCGCCACTCAAGGACCAGATCCCGCATTTCCTTCTTTTCCTCCGCGCCTATGGTGTCGAGCCCGAAATAGCGAGCGCGCCAATCACACCCGCGTCCGGCCACTGGAATTCCGAGGCCACTCACAAGGTTACGAAATTCGGCGACTTAGATCGAGAATGCGTGGCGTCGGCCAGCCAAGGGCGCGGAAGCAGCCAAGCTGGCGCTGGCGCACGTAGGCGACGAACAGCCGTATCGGGCCCGGTCGAGAACGGCGGAGCGGAGTTGAATTCCCCACGCCAAACCCGCCATGTCTGGCCACTCCGCAATTCCTTCGCGACTATACAAACCGGTCTTGGCCGCTCGCCGTCGTGGCCGCCAAATTCAAACTCGAAGTCGGCGAGCACGACGGCCTTGTACGCTTCCAGCATCTCAGGTGAGCCCGCGGAGGCGCTTGACCAACGGGTGATCGAGATCGGCAACAAGCCGACCTTTGAAGCCAATTGATGATTTCCTTAAACGGAAGGTCAGGCCATGTGGGTTCCGGTATAATACCCTCCGCTACCCTGACTTCGTAGCCGCCCAGACTAAAGTTCGACTGAACCGCTACCCAGCGCTCCATCGCGATCTCAGCTGCTTCCGCCAGGTCGATTTCGATTCATTAGTCCGGCCGTCGGGGGCCGGCAGTTTTACTGGCCACAGAAACGCGACTTTCTTGCCGATTGATAGCTGCGTACAGAACGACCATGGAAAACTCGTTCGGCATGCTGCGGGCGACGCTCGGTGTGAGCATATAAAATTCGCGATCATCCTTCAGCTCGATGAGCGCGAACGCCCCCCGATACGCCGGGTCTGGATGCGACGCACGAACTCCTGTTTTCACGGCTTCCGCACCCGTACGGTCAGCGTAAGCTTTTTTGCGCCACCGCTTTGGAGGAACGTCTGGTCGAGACGTAGCGCGTCTAGATCGAACGGGTCCGGCGAGGAAGCCGAGGTTTCGGCAGTCGCTTCGGAAATTGACTCGCCAGAGATGCTGTTGAATTTTCCGATCATCACGCGGCCTCCGCACTGCCAGTGTTGCGGCGGGCTATCCGGGCGTTCTGCCACGCGATCAGATCGTGCTCGAGCCACGCAACGGCACGGCCACCGTCACTGAGGGATATAGGCTTTGGAAATTGTCCGGCCTTGATCAGTTCGGCGATCTGGGTGCGGCGAAGACCAACAAATTGAGGAAGCTCGCGCAACCTGTCAACTCGATTTAGGCGATTTGGTTCAGTGATGTCAGTGCTCCGAAATGTCCGGCAACGCTTGCCGGTTCGAAGCACACTAAAGCGGGTATTTCCGGGGGAAACCGACCAGAAGTCGCTAGGCACTTAAGGGCGGGGCCTGGGCCCCGGCACGGAAGGCGTCACGGCGCCGCTTCTTGCTGCGGCGGGAAGAGCCACGCCGGCCCTCGCAAAAATTCGCGAGCGTTTCTCATCGATCGTCGATTCTTTCGGCGGCTTTTCCCACCGCATTTTGAAGCTCATCCCACGCCCTGATAGTTACGCACCGACTCTTTCGCCATTGTCAGCCTTGATTTAGCATTGCTTTGGTCATAGGCCGGCTTTCGCGGTCGGTTCGACGGTCTTTTAAGTTCATAGCGCTCAATTAGGTCCGCCAAATATACGCGCGCGGCAAGGGGCAGCTCGCGTTCTGATCTTAGCAATGCAATGAGCGGCCGCTTGTCGCCCAGTGTATCAACGCTCAAGAGCTTCGATCCAAGGTCCGAGACGTTGCCGTTGATCGTCATCAAGCCAATAAGCCCGGTCCACAACGGGTATGAATAGCTTGCCAGGACCCACCCTATATTTGCTTAAGATCTTGTTTCACTGCCGGAATTATTCCATTTGGCAATTTCAAGAAATCTCCTCCCGTAAGGTGTTGTGGTCAGGTCGGATGTTGCTGATCCGTTTTGGGACGCCGGGCCATCACACACCCCTAGCGCGTAACGTCGTCACCGTGGCGTCGCGCCGCGGCGTGGTGCAGTACCTCGCCCACTCCGCCATTAACCGTGCGCGTTTGGCGAACAGATCACCGCGGCGATAGGCCGCCTCCACCTTGTCGCCGATGACGTGCGCGAGCGCCATTTCCACGACGTGGTTTGGATAATGCTCCACTCCGCCGCCCAATCGCGGAACGTCGAGCGCATGCCGTGGACCGTGATGTCGAGCCGGTCCATGCGCTTAAGCACTGCGGCCATCGCCATGTTGCTGATGTAGGCAACCCTTGCGGGAACCCGGGAAACACGAAATCCGACCTCTCGCGGGAACGCTTCGAGATCTTAAGGGCCCCACCTGTCAGGGCACGCGATGCTCTTTTCTGGCCTTCATTCGTCCGGCCGGGATTGTCCAGAGCTTCTGGCCAGATCAATCTCCGACCAACGAGCGCCGATGACCTCTCCAGTTCGAGCGATATTCAGAATTGTGAATTCAAGGCGCGAGCGGCGCTGCCTTCGCGAGAGGCGAGTTGAGCCATGAAGTCGGGCAAATCCATAAAGGGCAGTGCTGGGTGGTGATCAACTTTAGCGATGGTACTGCGCGCGGGCAGGGCATGAACCAGATTACCCTCCCATGCGGCAGGATTTTTCCCGAGCGATAGCCGCGCGTCTTGGCAAAATCGAGAACCGATTTAATCCGGCCGCGGACCCGGCTCGCCGTCTCGGTCTTGCTGTACCAGATCGGCTCAATCGCCTTGAGGACGAGCGCCTTGTCGATCGCCGCGACCGGCAACTTTCCCAGCGCCGGGTAGGCGTACATCGTGAGCGTCGAGAGAAATTGTGCAGCGTGCTTGGCGTTATTCCATTTTCGCGAATGAAACTTGAAGTATTGTTCCGCGCATTCCTTGAAAGTGACGTTTGCCGCCGCCGCCGAGCAGCCTCCGCCGCCTGCTGGGCACGTTCTTCCTTGCGGGCGTCGAGCGGATCAATCCCATCGTTCAACAGCTGCCGGGCTTTGCGGGCCCGCTCGCGGGCCTCGCCAACGTGAAGTCGCCAGCCGGCCCCAGGCCCATCGCTCGCTCCCGCCCGCCGCGCTCATATCGCAGCAACCATGAGCGGACGCCGGCCGGCGTGACTTGAAGGTACAACCCTTCCGTCGCCGTAGCGGCCAGGCTCTGTGAGTTTGGCGACCCGTTTCGTTGTCAGCGCCATTTAAATCCCTTCGTCTAACTGGCTAACCCCCGGATCAACCCCCGGCATGGGTGTGCCGGCGCTGAACGAATAGTATCGATCAAAAACGGGTGAGGGGTAAGGGAAAATCGCAACGTAGCAAAGGTTGGGCGTGAACTAACGGTAGGACACGTATTTCGACTAACTGGCGACGAGCGGCCCTGGTTTTGGGGGGTTACGTTTTTTCAGCGGCAGGGCCGCGCCGAGCCGCACCAAGGGCACGCAGAGACGCTGAACGAAGCCACAGCAGCATGGCGCAAGTGCTGGGATTCGGCAGACGTGCCGATTCATTGGCCGCCGTCGATGCAGAGGACCGCAGCCTCCTAATCGGGATTACCGTCTGCACCAATTTCGTCGCGGCGGGCATCGCGTCCCGCCGCAAATATACTGCTCGGCTAAGCCTTCAGCGATTAGGATCGGCCCGACGTCCTTCCCGCCAATGGTAAGCACGCCGCATAATCTTCCGTAATTGCAGCGCTCGGTTCCCTCTGTGCCTGGCGCGCATGCGCATGGCACCCTTTGAAGATAGGGCTCACCGCTCGCTAGCAGCTGATGCAAGCGCTGGACTGCCTTGGCTGCCCGTGCTCGCTCGGCAGCGCATTGCGCGTTTGTGCCACTCTCAGGCGTGTTGAACCCAACTAGCCGATAGCGTGCCGATTGAAAGTCGACCGTATCGCCGTCGACAACTTCGAACTTCTGCGGGATCTGCGGTTCAAACTTCTGCGGGATCTGCAGCGTGGTCGATTGCACCGTTAACGTCGGCAAGGAATGGGGCTGGGGAAGGAACGGCTCGGCCGCCAGGACTAAAGCAATGCCGATCGCGAAAGCGACAGCGATGTTTAGCCAGTAAAGCCGTCCGAACCTTGGACTGACGATTTTGGCCATCGACGATCCCCCGGGGCAGTTTCGCCGATCAGGAAAGCCGATTGCAATAGGCAAATTGTGCCAGTTTATGAATCACGATGTTCGCGTCCCGAGAATTGAGACCTTCAGCCTCTGGCAGTGCCGTCGCCTATCTGCGTGGGTCGATGCGGATTTCGTCGTCGTCGGCAATCGTTATTGTTGACAACACATTCGATGGCGACGCGCGACTACTTCTCGGTTTTGTCGATCGTGTGGCCGAGGGAAGCGGTCGCAATTAGCAGCGAGTGCAGAAACCCGGCCACCATAATAGCGACTAGGACATAGGCAAACCACGGCAATCCAGGCCAAGCGTAGGAGACGCCCCAGCCGAGCAGGCCACCCACAAAGATCGCGATCAAAGGATATACCTGCGATTCCTTGAGCATCTCGCCTCTGCAAAAAGAAGGGAGTCCCGGTCAGCTACGAACGGGACTCCCCTTAAAATAGGCTCTCTAACCGGGGTGTCGGGGTAAGGGGGGATAACCCCTTCCGGGGAGGGCCTTGTTTTCTTAAACTTCGCACAGTGGGTGAAGTTCCCGGGGTATCGGGTGATTTTTAGGATCGCGGGAAGGCCGCCGCCGGAACGGTGAAGCCGCTGTCACTGGCACAACGCCCGACGCCTTTCGTAAATGCGAGGCTCGTCCAAACTAGGGCGTGTACTGATAAAACGAGGGATGTCCGCTTTTTGGGGCTAAAGCAGACGTGCGCTGGTCAGCCCGGAATTTCGCCTTTTGACCCAAAACGGACATTCGCGGGGGCTTCCGCATCCCTTTCTTGAGCCACCAAGTACATTTATCCTGCGTTTGGGTGTTCATCGCGGAAGCCGCTGGTCATGAGTTACTGCACCGCCTTGCGTTTGGTGTGTGTCGCTTTAGCAGTCTGGATCGGCGGTGTTTTGCCTGCGTCGTCAGCGACGCGACATATCGTTTTGCTTTTCGACGAGCGCGTCGAGTTACCCGGTTTGGCGGCTCTTGCAGCTGAATTTGTCCAGACGGTCGCGTCTAATTCCTCACGGCTGGCTGTTGCTCCGATGATATAAGCAGAATTGCACCGCAGTCCGCCGTCAGCGGCACGCCCGGGTTAAAAGTGATTTCGGACTTCGGAAGTCGGGTCAACGGAATGCGAAAGGTCGTTTCTAGGGGGGCCATGAATCCGTTGCTTAAAGAAATCCGTCACAATCCACTGCTCTGGCTGCTGGTCTTCGTGCCCGTGGTGTTCGCCGCTGAGAGGCTCAAGCCAGAAGCGCACACGCTGCTTTTTGTGTTGTCCGTCCTGGCGATCGTGCCATTGGCCGCGCTGCTGAGTCATGCCACCGAATCCGTGGCGGCGAAGACGGGCGACACGGTCGGTGGCCTGCTCAACGCCACGCTCGGAAACTTGACCGAACTTGTCATTGCGCTGGCCGCGTTGAGCGCCGGGCAATACCGCTGGTGAAGGCATCCATCGCCGGGGCGATCGTCACCAACACGTTGTTCATGTTGGGCGCCTCGTTTCTGCTCGGCGGACTCAAGCACCATGTGCAGGAATACAACCGGGGCAACGCCCGTCTGCAGGCGGGACTGCTCTTTCTGGCCACGATCGCATTATTGGTTCCCTCGGCCGTCTCGGAAGCCAATTCCACGGCGGGGTCGGCGTTCACTGAGAAGTTGAGCGTGAGTCTGTCTGTGCTGCTCATCGCCGCCTACGGATTGGGCCTGTTGTTCTCACTCAAGACACATCGCGAATTCTTTGGTGGCGCGGAACACGAGGAAGCCGGCGAAGCGCCGTGGCCATTGGGCTTGGCCCTGGCCACGCTGGCCGGCGTCACGGTACTGGTCGCGCTGGTGAGCGAAGTGTTCGTCGAGTTGGTGCAGAAGGCGGCGGTGGCGTTCGGGATAACTCCGCCTTCGTGGGTTTCATCGTCGTGGCGCTGGTGGGCGGTGCGGCGGAGATGGCCTCGGCGTTTTCCGGCGCGCGCAAAAACCGGCTGGACCTGAGCGTCGGCATCGCGCTGGGGAGCGCGGCCCAGATCGCGCTCTTCGTCGCCCCAGTGCTGGTGCTGCTTAGCTACGTCATCGGCCCGGCGCCGATGGACCTGCAATTCTGGCCGGGCGCAGTGGTCATGATGATCATCGCCACCATGACCGCGTCCCTGGTGACCAACAGCGGGCGCTCGGCGTGGTTTGTCGGCGTGCTCGTCCTGATGGTGTACCTGATTTTCGCCATGACGCTTTACCTATTGCCACCCCGGCTCCAGTGAAAGGTCTCATGCATCGCCGGAGATCCGCATGTTGCGCCAAATTCTCGTCAGTGCCGCCGTCAGTGTTTGCAACATTGCAATCCATGCATTTTTGATGGCGGCTGTATTATGGGCGGCGCGCATCGCGGGTGAGGGTGACGTCGCGTCAGTCGCTTCGACTGATCGCCGTCATGATTGCGACCGTTTCGGTCTTGATGGCCGCGCATGTTGCCGAAGTGCTCGTTTGGGCATTCGCTTACATGATTGTTGGAATTGCATCGCCCGGCACTGATCTCATTTATTTTGCGTTTGTAAATTACGCAACGCTCGGTTACGGCGACGTGACTCCGTTGGAGGGCTGGCAATTGCTTGGGCCAATGACCGCGATGAACGGCGTGCTGTTATTTGGCTGGTCTACCGCCGTGATTTTTGCGGTCCTACGGGATACAATAATGACGAGCCAGATCGAAGAGGGATCGCGACGCTTTTAACAGGCATGGCCCGTTGCCAATGCCCGCTTTTGGCCCTAAGCAGACGTGCCGAAAGCTAGCCGGATGTCCGCTTCTGAGGGTAGCGCGGACATCGCCAAGTCTGTGAGCGTTCTGGATTTATGAGTACACGCCCCTAGTGGCGACCCGCAGAGTGAATTTTTAATGGTGATGGCGAAACCTATTAAGGGCACAAGCTGGAATCGCCGGCTCGCCTATCCGCTGAAACTCCGCGACGGAAACACTATCAACACAATGGCTCAAGCGGCGCATTTTATGACGCAGCTACCGGAGGCGCTGCAACAATGCGGCCCGACACGGCGGCGGGATTCCGCAATGTGTCTCAGCGACCCTCCCGATCCCAAGGCAGCTTGCCCGTCGGAGCGGCGTCGATTGCGCGGCCAGCGGAGCGCGGATGCATTTGTGCCTGTGGCGTCAGGCGAAGGGCGCGCGCCGTCGCGATGACCGCCCGCGTCTCGCGCTCGGCGGCTGCCAGAAGCCGATCGAGACGTTGCAAGCCGCCCTCGACCGCCACCCATTCCTCGTCAAACTGGCTGATCTGCATTTCGAGCAATCGCGCGCGACAGACATGTCGACAGTGGGCGATCAGAATCGAAAAGGCGGCCCGCGAAATCCAGCGTCCCGGCAGGCTGCCGACGACATCGCGCCAGACTGCAGCTTGCGCGTCGGTTAACTCCGATGGCACCGGAGGCGGCAGAGGACGACCGGCATCAACGACGATACTGGCCACGTCTGCCGACTTCCTGCCGCGCTGCTTCATCGGTCTTTCCTCAAAAAAATGGACGTTTATGACTTTACACCCCCCGGCCGGTCCGGAAGCGAAGCCCTCTAAACATTTTTGGTCCCCGCCCTGGGGTGTGCTGCTGCTGTCAGTCTTGCGCCATCCGCGACTAACCCTGGTCATTGTCGGCCTTCGATGGCGCGTAAGGTCGGCGCGGGTTTCGTGAGCTGCCTAAGTTCGCGCTTCATGCGAGCAATCCCGCCGCATTTGTGCTGGCAGCATTTCATTCAATTGGATTTGGGGCTGCAACATATTGGCTTCTTTCTCACGCTCGGCTTTCGTCATCGTCACTTCTCCTCTGTTGTGTTGTTCACGCACAGTCACGCGCGGCCTCGCCGATCGAGGAAGGGCGGGATGTCGAGGTCTTGGGCTGCCTGCCATGCGGGGAGGCAGGACCGGTGGAGATGGGCGAACACACCACCGTAAGCGGCTTCAGGTCCGGTCCGGGTTTGCCGCAGTGGTCGCAGCTTAGGCGGCTCCCGCGACTTCTTAGGGAAAGACGATTGTGGTGCTGACGCAGGGAAATCAGCCTTGGGGTGGCTACTACAATGCTCATTCCCGCGGGAGTTCGCGGGAGTGGCCCAGGCCAATGCCGACATAGGTGGGAACCCGTTCCGCTCCTAGCCGCCGTCGATGAATGCCAGGCCGGACTGCTCGCAGATCGCGACCGAACAGTTGCTGATTGATCGCCTGCCGACCGTGTTCCTCACACCACAAGCGGTAGGCCCCGTAGAGGTCCGCAGCCACCACCGTAAGGTCGGCACCAACGGCGCAACGGTCCCGCATGAAGGCGCCGACCGGGCTGGCGAGGTCCTCAAGCTCCTGGATGGCCTCCCTGCTGGTTGCCGGTGATTGGAAGCGCCCGCGCGCGCGAAGTCTTTGGAGACCATCCAGCGCCCAGTTGAATATTGCCGGCAGTTCCTCGCGTCAGTTCCTCGGTCAGCTTTGGGTTTTCGCGGTTGTAGAAAGATTTTTCCAGCATCAGCACGACGAACCGGCTGGCCAACGCCCCGCTGGAGTTGGCAAGGCGCGGCAATTCATTGGTGAAGATGCAGAACCGCGTGGGCAACTGCCCGGACCAGGGCGACATATATTTCCGGTCGACGTTCTGCAGGTCCTCGCCGGAGATCGACAGCAGCCGTTCAGTGATCAGCGAGTGGTCCGACTTCGAGCCCAGCCGGGCATCGGAGATGATCGCCACCGGCTTCGCGATCAGGTCCTGCAAGCCGAAGTTCGTGCCCAGGCTCGATAGGGTCGGGCCGGCGACGTTGTGGCGACCCAGAAGCCGCGTCAGAACCCGCCCGATTGTTCCTTTGCCGCCGCGCTTCGGGCCGACCAGCATGAACATTTTCTGCTGCGTCGTGTCCCCGGAGACCAGGTATCCGAACATCTCCTGCAAGCACTTGATCGACTCCGGTCCTCGCCCCACAGCTCGTCGAGGAACCTCGTCCAGCGTGATTGGTACCGCGGCCTCTGGATCGAAGGCAAACGGCACGGCATGATGAACGTAGAAGCGTGGCGACTGCGCCCGAAGCGTACGGGTCGGCCAGTGTATCAGCCCGTTCTCGCTAGCGATTAACTCGTCGGCGGGAAGATCGCCGGCGCCAAACCATGAAGGGGTGGGCGTCGGCGTCGGAACGATGGTGACCGCCTTGAGAGCATCAAGGAGATCGGCGGCCTTCCGCATCGTGGGCGCAAAAGCGCGCTTGACCGGCTTCTTGGTGGTCTCATCCACATACCAGCGACGTTCGAACCAACGATAGATCCGCGAGCGCAGCACCGCGTCCTCCACCGCGGGCCAGCATTTCCCGTCCCACTGGTAAAACATTCCACCTTGATGAACGAGAAGGACGTGATCGGGATGATGGAATTGATCCGCTAGGAACCGCCGCACGTTGGGCATCGGCTGCCCAGGCGGCGACACTTCAAAAGCAAGGTCGTCGGCGGCGTCGACTTCTTGCTGCTTGGCGTCGAGGTCGGCGTCGGTGGCGGTGGTCGAGTCGAATGCGGATTTCATGGCGCGCCTCCGGGTGAAAGAGGCACGTCATCGATGAATGGCGCCATTGCCTCCAGCGAGTTGATTAGACTGGCGACGGCTTCGCCTAGGCTCATGAAACCGCTGTGGACGAGGTACAGCCGCGCTTCGGCGCGCTCGAGGAAAACTAGGCGCGGGTCAATCGGCTGGCCTTGCCAGTCGCCGTTGATTTGCGTATCTCTGCGGTCGTTCTGCCTGTGAAGACGATCAGTTACCGCAGCCCCGCCCTTGCCGGCGGGTGCTGTTTTTTTGGCCATTACGCAGCCGCGCCGTCACGTTGTGCAATGCGGGCCCGCTGCCATTCCAGGATTTCGGACTCAAGCCAGCCGACAGAACGTGGACCTAAGGGAACTTGCTTTGGAAACTCGCCTCTGCTTATCAACTCGTAAATTGTCGAGCACGGCAGACCGGTGTGCCGCTGCACGTCGCCCAATCGCAAAAACGTCTGTATCATTTCCGTAGGCTCCTAAATGGATGCCTGAGGAAGATGACGACAGTTCGATGGTAAATGTAGGCTGTTATTTCCCAGAAAGCAGGTGATGCGGCATACCCTTGGAAAGGAAGTGCCAAATTGCGGCTTCATTCGGCATTGCTTGCATCCCTCTGATCAAACGCCGATAGGACTCGCGCCGCTGCTCCGACTCTCTTGTTTCCCTGGATCTTGTTTTCAACAGTTCATCCCGAAAGTTTTTCAACCGGCGCTTTGGTAGCCGTAATTCCTTCGCCACGTTGCCAACGATCCTATCCAGCTTGTGCTGATCCTTGGAGTTCCTTTCCTTCAGCACGGTAACCACCGCCGAGCCGCATATCAGCGCGAGCATTTCATTCGTTGGAATTTGCTTACTTGGAATTTCGCCTGCAAGCCGTTGGTATTGGTCGCTCGCCTCCTGCCGCAACATAAAGAACGGCGCGACTAATTCCTGGTCGAAGCCGCGCAATCGCAGATATTCGCTAATGGCTTGCGTTGCCCCGACTTTCCAAGCCTTGTCGCCGGCTTGGAACGCCTTGGCTACCGCAACGATCCGCGAGTGAAGCCACTCTTCGGCGTTCATGCCCGCCCCCTTCCGATGGGCGTAACCGTTGCAGCTTGGACTTGTGGAGCGGAGGCGCAGTGACGCGCCCAATCCCGCATCAGCCGGCGCCTCTTCTCCAGGAGGTCGCCGCGCTGGTAGGCGGCTTCGGTTTTGTCCTGGAGGACGTGGGCGAGGACGGCTTCGGCAATTTCCCGCGGGTAGTTCGTCTGTTCGGCGGCCCAGTCCCGGAACGCCGACCGGAAGCCATGGACGGTGAATTTGTTGCCCACCATCCCTTTCAGCAATTCGGACATAGCTCCGTTGGAAATCGGGTGCTTCGCCTTGTCTCCGGGAAAGATGAAGTCTCCCTCGCGATGCAGCCTTTCCAGTATCTCAAGCGCACGTTCTGTCAGGGGAACGCGATGCTGGCGGCCAGCTTTCATCCGATCGCTGGGTATCGTCCAAATCTTTTGCGCGTTGTCGACTTCATCCCAGCGGGCGCCAGTCACTTCGCCCGTCCGTGACGCATTGATGATCAAAAATTCTAAAGCGCGCGCGCTTACGCCTTCGTGCTTGCGCAGGTCGGCCACGAAAGCGGGCAGGGCGGCATAAGGAATGGCCGGGTGATGCCGCACCTTTCGGACCTTGGTCTTGGCCGGCAACAGCTGGTCAAGATGGCCGCGCCATCGGGCGGGATTGTCGCCTTGGCGAAAGCCGCGCGCGGTTGACCAAGCGAGGACCGCTTCAATCCTGCCGCGGACGCGGCTCGCTGTTTCGGTCCGAGTGGTCCAAATCGGCTCCAGAACCTTCATCACGAGTGCCGTGTCGATGGCGGCAACGGGCAGCGCGCCGATGACAGGGTGCGCGTAGGTTGCAAGGGTGGAGCGCCACTGGTCCCGGTGAATTGCGTTCTTCCATGCTGTTTGGTGGGCGCCGATGTACTTCGTCGCCGCGTCGGCGAACGTGATTCCCTTCGCAGCATCAATCTTGCGCTTCGCCTTCTGCTGCTTTCGCACCTCCAGCGGGTCTAAGCCGTCGAGGATAAGCCTTCGACCTGCCGTCGCGCGCTCGCGGGCGGCGGCAAGTCCGATAGTGGGAAAGGGTCCCAGCCCCATCTCGCGGGGCACGCCGTCGCGCATATACCGCAGAACCCAGCTCTTACCGCCGGTCTCGCCGACGTAGAGCCAGAGGCAGCGGCCGTCGCAGTACTTGCCGGGCTTTTTTAGCTTCGCAACTTTGGGCGCCGATAGCTTTTCTGCTGCTCGCATCCGTCCGGCCCTTCCACAAACCGTTCCACAAATCAGTGTTGGATTGTGTTGGAAGTGCTCGGAACTATCTAGAACTCAATACGCTGGTTTAGTCGATAAAAAGGGGATAACTGGAAGTGCTGGGAAGCCATCGGACGCTAGCCAAGCGGACTCCGTCTCCGCCATCACCTCAACCAACTCACTGATCTAAAAAGGGAAAAGCGCGCGACCCGGTTGCGCGTCTCAACCGCAAGCATTAGCTCCGCTCTCTGGAACGCAACGAGCGAAATGCAATCAGGGACTTCGCGAATTGCGCGTAAGCCCGCTCTTTCCAGCGCACGAGCAAACCGTCGGTCCGCTGCCAAAATCTTTCACGCTCGATCGCGGCAGCCAGACCGTGGTGCCTTACCGTCGAGCAGCGCGCCTGCAAATCATTTACTTCCGCTCCGGAAAGACCAAGAACCCGAGCGACCTCTTGCCTCGGAAGACCGTCGATCCACTCCAGGAGCTCGGCCGCACGCGCCGGGAGAGGGGCGGCGTAGCCGTCGGCCTGATAATCGAGCCGGCGGTCCGGGTAGAAGATCGGTTTGCCATGACCCCAACTCATCGTCGTTCCGAACGCAAAGTCGAGGTCGATGAACCAGAACGGAAACTCGCCGTTTTGATCTGTGCTGATTAAAAGATTCCGTTTCAATGCGTGATCCGCGAGGTGGGCGATATACGACAAGATCGCGCCCAAATGCCGATGTTCTCCGGAAATTCGACCCAGCACTTTGCGGGTAACTTTGTCGCCCTCAATGTAGGTTGGGGGAGCATACTCGGTCACCACGATGTCGGTGTTCGCCGGCACGCCCGAATGGGTATCGGTGAAGCGCGTGAGGACGGCAGGGGAACTCATCCGATGGGGGCTCAGGGCCCGCGCCAGACGGTGAAATGCGTTGGTGTGACGCTCGGACGCTGCGGGCCTGACCTGGCTCACAACGCGCAAGGCGCTCAGCACCCCGCCGATCTCGGCACGGAAAACTTGTTGAGTGCGGGAAGTCAGAGGTGCGACCGAGGTAAAACCGTTTCCCAGAATGGCAGAACGGAAGGCCTTGATCTCCCGATCTGCCAGCAGCAATCCTCGTTCGATTGACCAGTCCGTCTGTTCGGCCATGCCGTCGGTCTCGGGTAAATTTAGGTGGCCCCAAGGCGTCTTGCTCAGTGCCAACTCGTAATATTCAAGGGCCCACAAGCACCAGTTTGGCCGAAACCATATACCAGCTCCTCGCCGGTCGGCAGGCGAAAGGGCATCCCGCGATCGTTTTCCGCAACGGCAGGGCCGATAAAGGGCGAGAGTAAAGCGAAGCAGGTCCGGAATGATGGCGGCCGACCTGTCATGATCGAGCCGTCATCAGGAAGCATGGTGCAACGGATTTTATCCGGAGCTATAAACGGACTAGCTGAGCGGGATCCGTCATCCGCCAGCCAAGCGAGATTGCTGAGATGGATGCGTCAACAGAAACCACGAGAGAGCCACGGTTTCCCAAATGGGCCGCTGCGCTTACCGACCAGGACGCTTTTCAGCAGGAGCAGGCACGGCTCGGACATATCTGGACATTCCTCGGGCTTGCCTTGGATGTCGCCAAGGATGGCGACTGGTTTACCGCGGAGCTCGGCGGGCGTTCAGTCTTCGTGCAGCGCTTCGGGGACGATCTGAAGGGCTTTGAGAACCGCTGCGCGCACCGCTTCTATCCGCTGCGGACGAAGGAAAAAGGCAACGGTCCAATCAAATGCGGTTTTCACCACTGGACCTATGATCAGCAGGGACGCGCCGTCCGGATACCCCGCTGTCAGGAATTATTCGGCGTCACGCCTAAAGAACTGAACGCGCGCATTGCGCCGATCGAAATCGCGACCTGCGGGTCGCTGATCTTCGGTCGCTTCCAGCATCCGCGTGCCAACGAAACCCTCCAGCAATTTTTGGGCGAGGCGGTGCCGATCATCGAGGCCATGTGCACGCTGCAGCGCCGGCCGCGTTCGGTCAATCTCATGGTCGAGGCCAATTGGAAGCTGTGTTATCACATCAGCCTCGACGACTATCACTCGCCCGCGATCCACCCGACCACGTTCGGGAAGGGTGGGTATCTGCCTCGTGAAGCGTTGCAATATTTCCGCTTCGGTTCGCACAATGCCTTCTTTCCGGGCGCGGACGAGAGCGGATTGCAGGCGATGATCGAAGCCTGCAAAAACGGAACCTACCGTCCGGTGCGCTACCGTATCTTTCAAATCTTCCCGAACCTGCTGATCGCGCTGTTTCGTGCCCAGCAGTACTGGTACGTCAACGTGCAGCAATATGTGCCGATTGCGCCAGGCCGTTCCTTTATGCGCTCTTGGTACTACCGGGCGCCGTTCAAACGGGAACAAGGAACTCTCGGGCGGTGGTTCGATGCCGCCACGGAGCCGGGAAGGGCAACGGTCGTGGAATATTTCATCCGCATGGTCCATTCCGAGGACAATGACGTGGTCGAGCGGCTGCAGAATTTCGCTTCGCAGCAGGCCGGCTGGCCGCGGGTTGGCTACGCGGAAGAACGGATCAAATGGTTCGAAGAGGCTTATGCCAAGGCCCTAGCCGACTAGCCCCGGGACCGCTCGCAATCGGCAATGAATTGGCCGAGCCGTGCGATGAGAGCGTTCTCTGTCAGGAGCGGCGCATGACCCTGGCCGGGTACCTCCACCACCTGCAGGTCCGGCTTCCGCTGGCGCATCGCTGCAACCGTCGCGCGCGAGAGCAGGTCGGAATTCTCGCCCCGCAACACCAACACCGGCCGCTGCGCCAGCGCCTCGAATTGCGGCCATAGCGGAGCCAGCGGCTGGTCCATTTCGAAATTCGCGAGGGTCTGCGCCAGCGCGCGATCGTAGGAGGGCGCCAGCAAGCTGTCGCGCTCCTCGAAGGTGCGCCGGGCGAAAGCGGTCCAGTCGTCGGCCGTAAGGGCGGTGAATTGCGTGCCGAACAGTTGGCGCAGCATCTCGCCGCCGTGCTCGAAACTTGCGGGCTGGGATAGCTTGCCGACATAGCCCTTGATACGCATCAGCCCAGCCGGCTCGATCACCGGGCCGATATCGTTGAGCACCGCACCTACGATGGCCTCCGGCCGGGCGGTGGCCAGCAGCATCGTCAAGATACCGCCGCGCGAAGTACCGATGAACACTGCCGGTCCGATGCCGAGCGCGGACAGCACGGTCAACACATCAGTGAGCTCGGTGCCAACGTTGTAGTTGGCCGGATCGGGGTCGTAATCGGATCGTCCGCGCCCGCGATAATCCATGGCGACAACTTGCCGGGGATTGGCGGGATGCCCGGACAGCGAGAGCGCCAGGTGGTGAAAATCCGCGCTGGTGCGCGCCAGGCCATGAAGGCAAACAACCGGCAGGCTCCACATGTTGGGCTGTCCATAAAGCCGCACATGCAGATTCAGGCCGTCCGGCGTCCTGACGAAATGGCTGACATAGTCGGACATACGCGCTGGGATAGGATAACCGATTAGCCGGCGCAAACCGCGCGGCTATTGCGTGCGGGTACCGCGGTGCAGGTCGGCCTCGATCTGCAGCCTGGTATTGCCGCCGAAGCGGATGCGGTAGACCTGCAAGGCTTCCAGGATGCGGGGAACGTAATTGCGCGTCTCCGCAAAGGGGATGCGCTCCACCCAGTCGACCGGGTCGACTTTGGGATCGCGGGGGTCGCCGAACCGCTCGATCCAATCCTTTACCCGCCCGCGGCCGGCGTTATAGCCGGCGAAAGTGAGAATGTAGGACCCGCGGTAAAACTGAAACAGATCGCCGAGTTCCGCCGCACCCATCTGGGTATTATAGACCGGATCCTTCTGCATCCGTCCCCAGTCGAAAATCGCCTTGAATTTCCTGGCAATGTATTTGCCGGCATCCGGCGTCACCTGCATCAGGCCGACAGCCTTGGCGGTCGAGACGACGCGCTGGTTGAAATGGCTCTCGGTGCGGGCGATCGAATAAGCCACGCTCGGATCAATGGCGGGCCCGATCGGGGCGTAGCCGGGCAGGCCGACGGTCGGATGCGCATAATAGTCGAACGGGTGACCGCGGCCGAGCGCGGCTTTACCGAGCAGCAGCATGCCCCTTGCGTCATTGGCACGGTTGGCGGCTTCGCCAAGTCCAGCGAGAACGTTCAGGTCGTCGCTGTGCTCGCCAACATCCGCCAGCATGATGTTCGCGAGGTCGCGCTCATCCAGCGCATAAAGGATTTCCGCGGCTCGGACCACATCCGGCTGTGCACCCGTCGAGCCGCGGCGGCGGGCGCAGCGGCAGATCGGGCAGCCCAAGCTTCGCGCGCGCAAGCTGACCGTAGTAAACCGTGGAATGCCGGCCGGCAGATTCGTAATGTTTGCGCGCATCGTCGCGCCGGCCTTGGGCTTCCATCGTCCGCCCCAACCAGTAGTGCGCGCGCGCCAGCGCATGCGGGTTGAACGAGGGAAGGCTTTCAGGGATGCGGGAGAAGTGAGTCAGCGCGGTAGCCGGATCGTTGAGGAAGCGCAACGCGATCCAGCCGGCGGTGAATTGGTGATCGACCCGGTAATTTTCCTTCGGCGGCGGCGAGGCGTCGCGCGCGACGATATAAGCGGTCTTTGGATCTCCGACATCGAGCAGCTTGCGCGCGAGATAGCGCCGCTCCATCCACCATTGGTCAAGATCGCCGAGCACGGTCGCGTCGCGTGGCACCATCAGCATCGCTTGTCCCGCTTCGGCAATCCGGTCGGCCCGCCGCAGATATTGCGCCAGCGTGAACAGGTAGAGGGGATCGCGGCGGCCCTCTTCCGGCACCGCGTCGAGCAGCGCCTTTAAGTTGCCGGCCTTTTTAGTCGCGGCGATGTGCGCCTTGGCGATTGCAACCTGCGTGGGACCCAGCCGCTGCGCTATCCGCATTCCCGCCTCGACGTCCTCGTCGTAAAGGCGCTCGTCCATTCGGACCTTGTGGTCCGCCGCCGTCAGCATGTCGCCGAAGGCGTTGGTCACCATGATCTCGAGCTGGGTCGGGAGGTTCTCATGCCGCCAGACGTGACGCACCAGCGGCTCGGCGGATTTTAGGTCGCCTTGCGCCACCATGGCGCGGGCCAACACCAGGCGGCCCTTGGCGCTCACCGGCGCGCGGGTAGCAAAATAATTGCGAACGGTCCTGGCTTCGCGCTTGTCTTCCCACAGCGCGCCCTCTGAGCGACGGCGGAATAGTTCCAGGCTGGGCCAAGTAGGATTCTCATTGATGAAGGTGACGTAGCGTTCGAAACTGATGTTATCGTTGTAGGGCGAGCGCAGGATCACCCATTCCACGAGCTTCGCGGCCGCGCGTTCGCTGATGCTGCGCGTCATTGAACTCGCTTCGTCGATCTTGCCACGGCTGACGAGAGCCATCGCTTGTTTCGTGGTGGCGAGGTCGGAAGGAGAAATCGGAGACGCGGCTTTCGGGGCAGGCATCTCGGGCGGAGGCGCAACAACCGGTGCGGAAGGTGCGGCTTCCGGGGAAGGCCGCGGATCCACTGGCGGCACTGTGGGCGCGAGCGCAGCGGTCCTGGTGCCCGGTGCTGCCGGCCGCGTGCGGGGCAGGGGCACGCCCGTGGCGGCGCTCGCCGCCTTGGTTTTGGCAGATTTCGCCCCCGGTTTGCCGGCCGCGGATTTCGACTTGCCCTTCGCGGCAGATTTTGCCGCGGTCTTGGAGGCAGGCTTGCCCTTCGCAGCAGGTTTTGCCGCGGTTTTGGCGGTGCTCTTTGCCGGCGCGGCATTTACCGCAGCGGTGCCCAGGCCCAGCAGCAGGGCGAGTCCGGCGGCCGCCGCCATATTTATAATCGGGAACCTGCGGGGTCGATTCATCACTCCGGTCATACCTTGTCCGCGCCTCCAGCTACAGAGGATTTTTTTGCTGATCTCGGTTGATGCCCTTTAAAACCCGTGATTCGGCGCCATTTTTACCTGGAAAAAGCAGGCGCGGCCTGTCGCCGCGCCGCCCTCTTTCTTCCCTCCGGCTGACCCGATATCAATGGGCCAAGGCTGCTCACCGGGCGCCGCTAAATCGGGGATCGCTTCATGACCGCCAAGACGAGCTTCAGGGGCTCGTTCACCGCTCTCGTCACACCCTTCAAGAACGGGTCGCTCGACGAAAGCTCTTTTCGTGCCTTGGTCGATTGGCAGATCGGCGAAGGCACCAGTGGCCTTGTGCCGGTGGGCACGACAGGCGAAAGCCCGACCCTGTCGCATCGTGAGCATATGCAGGTGGTGGAATGGTGTGTGCATCAGGCCAAGGGACGTGTGCCGGTCATTGCGGGCGCAGGGTCGAACTCTACCCAGGAGGCGATCGAATTGTCGCGCCACGCTGAAAAGGCGGGGGCCGACGCCGTGCTGATCGTGACGCCCTATTACAACAAGCCGACGCAGGAAGGGCTGTACGCGCACTATAAGGCGATCAACGACGCCATCGGCATTCCCATCATCATTTACAACATCCCGTCACGTTCGGTGATCGACATGTCGGTGGAGACAATGAAGCGTCTATTTGCGCTGAAGAACATCGCCGGCGTCAAGGATGCCACTGCCAACGTGATGCGGGTGTCGCAGCAGCGGGCGGCTCTTGGCCTCGACTTCAATCAGCTCTCCGGAGAAGACGCCTCCGCCCTCGGTTTCATGGCACATGGCGGCCATGGCTGTATCTCGGTGACGTCTAACGTGGCGCCCCGGCTTTGCGCCGAATTCCAGCGCGCCTGTCTGAAGGGAGATTACGCCACCGCGCTCAGGCTGCAGGACAAGTTGATGCCGCTGCATCATGCATTGTTCATCGAGACCAATCCGGCCCCGGCGAAATACGCGCTCTCGCTGCTGTTCAAATGCGAAGAAACCGTGCGGCTTCCCATGGTGCCGCTGTCCGAACCGACCAAGGCCGCGGTGCGCGAGGCCATGGTGCTTGCCGGTCTGACCAACTAGGGCAGGCAGGTAATAGGATAGTCTTCTCATAACATGGGAACATCCCGCGCCGCAGAGCGTTAGAATCGGATGGGTAAATTGGATTTTGGTGCCGCGTGTCCCTTTATCGTCCAAAACAGAATAATCGCTTCTGGAAGCCGATCGAATCCGCGCCACCCGACCGCGAAGTCGAGTTGCAGGTCGCTGACCAATTCGGTTCCTATACGCTGATGTTTCCCTGCCGCCTGACAAAGGGGGGTTGGGTCAATGCCAATTCCCAAGGCCGGCTGGAAGTCGAGCCGACCCATTGGCGTGAGCGCAAAGCTCACTGACCCTCCGCAAGGCGGATTGACTCTTTCCTTTATCCTGACGATGACCGCCTGCCGGGCGGCGCCGTTGGCGCGCCGACGCGAGCAGGAGACGGGTAATGCTGAAGGAATTCCAGGAATTTGCCGTTCGCGGCAACGTGGCCGATCTCGCGGTGGGCGTGATCATCGGCGCGGCTTTCAACGGTATCGTGCAGTCGCTGGTCGGCGATCTCTTCATGCCGGTTATCGGCGCGGTCACCGGAGGGTTGGATTTCTCCAACTATTTCATCGGTCTTTCGTCCACCGTATCGGCTGGCTCGCTGGACGAGGCGAAGAAACAGGGCGCGGTGCTGGCCTGGGGCAGCTTCATCACGGTAGTGATCAATTTCGCGATTGTCGCCTGGGTGCTGTTCTGGGTGGCCAAGTTCATCAATCGCCTGCGTGCGGCGGAAGCCAAAAAGCCGGATCCGGCGCCCACACGCCAGGAAGCGCTGCTGATCGAAATCCGCGATCTGCTGAAGGCGGGGCAAACGCCGCCGACACAGCCGGCGTAACGGCTCCCCAGCCATTATTCGGCACAAATGCTGACGCCAGGGTTGTTATGATTATCTTGGGGCGACCGGAGACGGGGAGCGATGGCGGCGAAAATGGAACGCAAGGTCAAGGTCGTCGCCGACAACCGTAAAGCTCGCTTCAATTACGAGATCGGCGAGGTATTCGAGGCCGGCATCATGCTGACCGGCACCGAGGTCAAATCCCTGCGCATGGGCAAGGCGACCATCGCGGAGTCCTATGCGGATTCGCGCGGCGGCGAGATATGGCTGATCAATTCGAATATCCCTGAATATCTTCAGGCAAGCCGGTTCAACCACGAACCCAAGCGGCGCCGCAAATTGCTGCTGCACAAGAAGCAGGTGAACAAGCTTGCCGGCGCGGTGGAACGCGAAGGCATGACGCTGGTGCCGCTGCGGCTCTATTTCAACGAACGGGGCCGCGCCAAGGTCGAACTCGCGCTCGCGCGCGGCAAGAAGCTGCACGACAAGCGCGAGACGTTGAAAAAGCGCTCGTGGGATCGCGAGCGCGGGCGGCTGTTAAGGGAGAAAGGATAGCGGCCATGGCAAATCCATCAGCGGCAAACGAGCTGCCTGTTCCGCAGGACGACGGTGGCGCGCGTCACCTGACCGGCACGCGTATGCCGGACATTTCGCTCGCTGCGACCAACGGAAGCGCGGTGAATTTCGCCAAACTGTCCGGCCGCACGGTGATCTATGCCTATCCGCGTACGGGGGAGCCGGGCAAAGCCCCGCCCGACGGCTGGGCCGCGATCCCGGGCGCCATGGGCTGCACGCCGCAATCCTGCGCCTTCCGTGATCACTTTGCCGAACTGCGCCAGCATGGAGCGGCGCAAGTCTATGGGCTTTCGACCCAGACCCCGGATTACCAGCGCGAAGCGGCGGAGCGCCTGAAGCTGCCTTTCCCGCTCGCTTCGGATGCGGATTTCAAGCTGACCAAGGCATCGAAGCTACCGACCTTCGATGCCGCCGGCATGAAGCTGATGAAGCGGCTGACGCTGGTGATCGACGACGGCGCGATCAGCAAGGTATTTTATCCGTTCTTTCCGCCGGACAAGAATGCCGAAGAGGTGTTGGGCTGGCTCGCGGCTCAACCGAGATAAGCGCGCGCCTTGGCAAAGACGTCGCGAAACATCTCCGCCGTCAGCACACCGGTATTCGTGTTGTAACGCGAGCAGTGGTAGCTGTTGAACAGCGCGATGTTGCCGAGCATGTGTTGGCAACCATGGCCGAACGCGAAGCCCGCGCGCCTGCCGCCCAGTGCCACGATCGAGGCATCGTGCGCAATCCGCCCGAGCGAAATCAGGGCACGCAGCTTCGGCATGCCCGCGATCTCCGCCTTCAAAAAATCGTTGCAGGTTCTGATCTCTGTTGTGGCCGGCTTGTTCTCCGGTGGCACGCAACGCACCGCATTGCTGATGCGGGCTTCAACCATTGTCAGGCCGTCGTCGACCCGCTCCTCATAGCGGCCGGCGGCAAATCCGTATTCGATCAATGTTGGGTAAAGCAGATCACCGGCGTAGTCGCCGGTGAACGGCCGGCCCGTGCGGTTGGCTCCTTGCAATCCGGGAGCAAGCCCGACAATCAGCAGCTGCGCATCGATCGGGCCAAAGGAGGGGACCGGTGCGTTGTGCCAGCTTGGCTCCCTGACGCGCCAACTCTCGCGGAAGGCGACCAGCCGCGGGCAGCGCGGACAATCGCGCGAGGGTTCGACGCGCTCGGCAGGCATTGTCGTGCTTTCGGGAGAGTCAGTCTTCGAAATCGTCGTCGGCGCCCGCACGCTGTGGCACGGCGGGCCGTTGCAGGAATTGCGGCGTGTGCTGGCGTGGCTCGCGCGATTCACGTGGCTCTCGTGGCGGACGGTCGCTCCGGTCTCCCGGGTCGCGCCCAATCTTGCCCTGCAATTCGATAATGTCGATGAACTGATCGGCCTGCCTGCGCAATTCGTCGGCCACCATCGGCGGCTGGGTTGAAATCGTGGAAACGACGATGACGCGCACGCCGCGCCGCTGCACCGCTTCCACCAGGGAACGGAAATCGCCGTCACCGGAGAACAGCACCATCTGGTCGATATGACCGGCCAGCTCCATAGCATCGACCGCGAGTTCGATGTCCATATTGCCCTTCACCTTGCGGCGTCCGGTCTGGTCTACGAATTCCTTGGTCGCTTTGGTCACCACGCTGTAGCCATTGTAGTCGAGCCAATCGATCAGCGGGCGAATTGAGGAATATTCCTGATCCTCGATCACTGCGGTGTAGTAGAAGGCACGCATGAGGTAGCCGCGCGACTGAAACTCACGCAGCAGGCGCTTGTAGTCGATGTCGAAACCGAGGGCCTTGGCGGTGGCGTAGAGGTTGGCGCCGTCAATGAATAGCGCGACTTTTTCGTTGGGCACGGACATTTTGCTCTCTCGTAATAAAACCGTTTAGGCCCTTAAGGGCCCCGCGTCGCGGCGCGGGATCAAAAACGTCGGTCGTCGCTAGCAAAAACTCCGGCGGCCACGCAAAAGGGCCGAACCGATCGCCTGGGCCGGGCCCTTAAATGTCGGCGGACCGAGCCGGGCTGAAGCTTCTGGAGCGGCGTAACAGAGCCCTAAGATCACGCCAAGACAAAAAATCGTGCTTGAACTTCGGGCTCAGGATGGATACTTAACGTGCAGGTTTCACCCAATGTTCCATGGATATAGGAGCGCGAGCCGATGGCCCGTGTCACTGTTGAGGACTGCATCGACAAAGTCGACAACCGGTTCGACCTTGTCCTGCTCGCCAGCCACCGCGGGCGCATGATTTCGTCAGGTGCGCAGATCACCGTAGAGCGTGATAATGACAAGAATCCGGTGGTGGCACTGCGCGAGATCGCGGACACCACCATATCCCCCGAGGATCTGCGGGAAGACTTGATCCATTCGCTGCAGAAATATGTTGAGGTCGACGAGCCGGAGCCTGAGGCGGTTCCGCTGATTGGCCCGGCGGCTGCAGGTGCCGGCATCGAGGCCGACGACACCGAGGTCACGAGCGAGCGAATGACGGAGGAGGAATTGCTCAAGGGCCTGGAAGGTCTGGCCCCTCCGGAAGAACAGCCGGAAGAGGAAGAATAAGCCTCTTCCCAGCGAAGAGCGCAAAGGGCCCGGAGCTTCCGCTTCGGGCCGTTGCGTTTTCGGCAACCCTTTGAGGCGGTTTCTTGTCTTTGGGGCGGTTTCTTGCGGCGCGGGCGAATCGCCGTGTTATCTTATGGTTAGGTGAAGGGCCGCCTATATGAGGCCCAAGCAACCGGGTAGTGCATGGCGCGATCTGGTCCCGATCTACCGATGGCCAAGGCAGGTGTGCCGCACCCGCCGCCGCGCGAGCATGCGCCAGTTCGGACCCGGCCAGCGACGGAACGCAAGCCTCGACCGCGCAAGCCCCCACAGATCATGCGGCAATATGACCTCATCGAGCGGGTGCGCCGCTACAACCCGGAGACCAACGAGGCGCTGCTCAACCGCGCCTATGTTTATGCCATGAAGGCACATGGCGAGCAGACGCGTGCCTCGGGGGATCCGTATTTTTCCCATCCCTTGGAAGTCGCAGCGATCCTAACGGACCTGAAGCTCGACGATGCAACCATCGCGGCTGCCTTGTTGCACGACACGATCGAGGACACGGAGACGACCCGTGCCGAGATCGAAACGTTGTTCGGACACGACATCGGTGTGCTGGTCGAAGGCCTGACCAAGCTGAAGAAACTCGATCTTGTCACCAAGGAAGCCAAGCAGGCGGAGAACCTGCGCAAGCTGCTGCTCGCCATCGCGGACGACGTGCGCGTGCTGCTGGTGAAGCTTGCCGATCGGCTGCACAACATGCGCACGATCGAGCACATGGCGCCTGAGGCGCGCCAGCGCATCGCCGAGGAGACGCTTGACATCTATGCCCCGCTTGCCGGCCGGATGGGCATGCACGAGATGCGCGAAGAGTTGGAAGACCTGTCGTTTCGGGAAATTAATCCCGAGGCTTACCGAGTGGTCACGGAACGCCTGGTTGGGCTTGCCGATCGCAACAAGGACTTGATCAGCGAGATCGAGGAGCAACTCGCCAGGAAGCTTGCCGAGCGCGGCTTGCTGCGTGCCAAGGTCCATGGGCGGCGCAAGCGCGCCTATTCGATCTGGCGCAAGATGGAGCGCAAGTCGGTCGGGTTCGAGCAGCTTTCGGATATCTACGGCTTCCGTATCGTCCTTAAAACGGCGCACGAATGCTATCAGGCGCTTGGCATCGTCCATACGACCTGGCCGGTGGTGCCCGGGCGCTTCAAGGACTACATCTCGACGCCGAAGCAGAACGACTATCGTTCGATTCACACGACGGTGGTCGGTCCGGGAAAGCAACGCGTTGAACTGCAGATCCGTACGCGCGATATGGATCAGATCGCCGAATACGGCATCGCCGCGCATGCCCTCTACAAGGACAGCGAAGGCTCGCCGACCGAAATGCTGTCGCGGGAATCCAGCGCATACGATTGGCTGCGCCGTACGATCGAACTTCTGGCCGAAGGCTCAAATCCCGAGGAATTCCTCGAACACACAAAGCTCGAGCTGTTTCATGACCAGGTGTTCTGCTTCACCCCCAAGGGCAAACTGATCGCGCTGCCGCGCGGCGGCACGCCGATCGATTTTGCCTATGCGGTACATACCGACGTCGGCAATATGGCCGTGGGCTGCAAGATCAACGGCCAGATTTCGCCTCTCGCCTCGCAACTCAACAACGGCGACGAAGTGGAAATCATTACCTCGAAAGCCCAGGTGGCACCCCCGGCAGCCTGGGAATCCATCGTGGTCACCGGCAAGGCACGCGCGGCAATCCGGCGAGCGACGCGCGTAGCCATTCGTGCACAATATGCCGGGCTGGGGCGGCGCATCGTGGAGCGGCTGTTCGAGCGCGTAAAGATCGAATATTCCGACGAGAAATTGCGCGGCGCGCTGCCGCGCCTGGCACGCGCTTCCATTGACGATGTGATGGCGGCGGTCGGCCGCGGCGAGATGAAAGCCGCAGACGTCGCCCGCGCCATGTATCCGGACTACAAGGAGGAACGCGCAGCCGCGCGGGCTGCGCAGCCCGCCAAATCCGAAAGCGGCTGGTTCGGGCTCAAACGCGCGAAGTCCCTGAAGTTCAAGGTCCCAAGCGAGGGCACGCCGCTGCCGATTCGGGGAATCAACAGCGACCTGCCGGTGCGCTTCGCCGCCAATGGCGGCGCCGTGCCGGGCGACCGCATTGTCGGGATTCTCACGCCGGGGCAGGGGATCACCATCTATCCGATCCATTCGCCGGCACTGAAGGATTTCGAGGAAGCGCCGGAACGCTGGCTTGATGTGCAGTGGGACATGGACGCCGAAAGCCCGCAGCGCTTTCCCGCGCGCCTGCAGGTGCAGTCGCTGAACGAGCCCGGTACGCTGGCGCAGATCACCCAGATCATCGCCGACCACGATGGCAACATCGACAATATCCACATGACCCGGCGTTCGCCCGATTTCACCGAGCTCACGATCGATCTCGAGGTTTATGACCTGCAGCATCTCACTTCGATCATCGGGCAGTTACGGGCCAAGTCGGTAGTGGCCAAGGTCGTACGGGTGAATGGGTGAAGCTTGGCCAAAGCTCCGCATCTCCGTCTTGGCGTGAACATCGACCACGTGGCTACTATTCGGAACGCGCGTGGTGGCCGGCATCCCGATCCCGTGCGCGCGGCCATGCTCGCGATCGAGGCCGGCGCCGACGGCATCACCGCCCATCTGCGTGAGGACCGGCGCCACATCCTGGATGACGATATTGCGCGGTTGAAGGCCGAGATTTCCAAGCCGCTGAATTTCGAGATGGCGGCGACCGGCGAGATGGTGGGAATTGCGCTGAAGACACGGCCGCATGCTGCCTGCTTGGTGCCGGAGAAGCGCAGCGAGCGCACGACCGAAGGCGGTCTTGACGCCGCCGGTCAGCATAACTTGCTGGCCCCGGTCGTGCGGGAACTCGTTAGCGCCGGTATCCGTGTCTCCTTGTTTATTGCCGCCGAGGCGCAGCAGATCGAGGCGGCCGCGCGCCTGCGCGCTCCCGTGATCGAAATCCATGTCGGTCCCTGGTGCGAGGCGTTGATGCAGGGGCACGCTGACGCAGCCGATGCGGAATGGAGGCGCATCCGGGAGGGCGCGCGGCTGGCGAAAAGCCTTGGACTGGAGGTCCATGCGGGTCACGGTCTGGATTACGCCAGTGCGCAGACCATCGCGGCTTTGCCGGAAATCGTGGAACTCAATATCGGGCATTTTCTTGTCGGCGAAGCGGTGTTCGACAGCCTCGGCAATGCGGTAAAGATGATGCGTGCCGCCATGGACCGCGGTCGCGCGAAGGCAGGCAGTGCATGATTCTCGGCATCGGCTCAGACCTGATCGACATCCGGCGGATCGAGCAAACCATCGCGCGTCACGGCGACCGTTTTCTCGACCGCATCTTCACCGGCGTGGAGCGCGCCAAAGCCGAGCGCCGCGAGAACCGGATCGATACCTATGCCAAGCGCTTCGCCGCCAAGGAGGCCTGCGCCAAGGCCCTCGGCACTGGCCTTCGTGCCGGCGTCTTCTGGCGCGATATGGGGGTGGTGAATTTGCCGTCGGGCCGGCCCACCATGCAGCTGACGGGCGGTGCGTTGGAGCGTCTCAGGGTGATGACCCCGGCGGGCTATGAAGCGCGCATCGATGTGACGATCACGGATGAATATCCTACCGCACAGGCCCTTGTGATCATTTCAGCCGAGCCCGCCGAGGGCTGAAAGAGCTCTAACAAAGGTCTTTATCTACCTCAATACATTGGAAAAAATGTTTGCGTAGCGAGTGGCCGTGGTTTCGTTGCGCGCATTCCGGCCAACGGTTACAAGGGCCCGGGTTTCTCGAATGAAGGACGAAAGGCGGATGAGTGTGACGACCGCAAAACGCAAGCAAGGCGGCCTCGCGGAAACGGTGAGGGTGGTCTTTCACGCCCTGATCATCGCGCTGGTGATCCGCACCTTTCTGTTCCAACCTTTCAACATTCCTTCCGGATCCATGAAAGAGACCCTGCTGGTTGGCGATTATCTTTTCGTCTCGAAGTTCAGCTACGGCTACAGCCATTATTCGTTGCCGTTTTCGCCGCCGCTATTCAGCGGGCGCATCTGGTCGTCCGAGCCGAACCGCGGCGACGTGGTGGTATTCCGGCTGCCGAAGGATGATGCCACCGACTACATCAAGCGCGTGATCGGCTTTCCCGGCGACCGCATTCAGGTCATCCAGGGCGTGCTGAACATCAATGGCCAGCCGGTTAAGCGCGAACGGATGGATGATTATCTCGACACAGAGGAGGGCGCCGCGATGCGGGTGAAGCGCTGGCGCGAAACGCTGCCGAACGGCGTGACCTATACGACGCTTGATCTCGTCGACTCCGGTTTCAGCGACAATACCCAGGTCTTTGCGGTGCCGCCCGGCCATTTTTTCATGATGGGCGATAATCGCGACAATTCCACCGACAGCCGCTTCCCGCAGGTCGGCTATGTGCCGTTCGAGAACATCGTCGGGAAAGCCCAGATTATTTTCTTCTCCATCGGCGAAGGTGAGCGCGCCTGGCAGTTCTGGCGCTGGCCATGGGCGGTGCGCTGGAGCCGGCTGTTCACGCTGGTCAGATGAAGCGGAAGAAAAAAAATGCCTATCCCGTGCCGGCGGCTTCCGGCGAGATCGAAAGCGGCCCGTCCATAGCTTCCAGTGCGGCTCCGGCCGCGCCGCCGCGTAAGCGCCGGCGCAAGGGCACCGGCGCGCTGGAGGACCGCATCGGCTACCGCTTCAAGGATGCCGATCTCCTGGATTGCGCGCTGACGCATATCTCGGCGTTGACGGGTCCGCGTAATCGGGTGGGCAGCTATCAGCGCCTTGAATTTTTGGGTGACCACGTGCTCGGACTTGTCATCTCCGACATGCTGTTCCAGAATTTTCCCAAGGCGAACGAAGGCGAGCTGTCGCGCCGGCTGGCCGATCTTGTCCGCAAGGAGACTTGTGCCGATATGGCCCGCGAGCTTGGCCTCGGCGCGATCATCCGGCTCGGGTCTTCGGAGGCTGGATCGGGTGGCCGTTCACGCGATGCCATCCTGGCAGATGTCTGCGAGTCGGTGATCGGTGCCGTCTTCCTCGACGGCGGCTATCCGACAGCCGCTGCGTTCGTGGAAAAGCTCTGGACCGAGCGTATGCGCATGCCCGCGCGGCCGTTGCGCGATGCAAAAACCACGCTGCAGGAATGGGCGCAGGGACGCGGCCTGCCGGCTCCGACCTACCGCGAAATCGGCCGCTCGGGTCCTCACCACAGCCCGGAATTCCGCATTGCCGTCGAGCTTCCCAAACTCGCTCCGGCGGAAGGCATCGGCCGCTCCAAGCGCGCGGCGGAACAGGCTGCCGCCCAAGCCCTGTTGCTACGCGAGGGCGTGATGGCAGAGCCCGGCAATGGCTGAGCGGCCTGCGGAAGACACGCGCTGCGGATTCGTCGCTCTGATCGGGGCCCCCAACTCGGGCAAATCCACGCTGCTGAATACCCTCGTCGGCTCCAAGGTGACCATCGTTTCGCACAAGGTGCAGACCACGCGCGCGCTGGTGCGCGGCATCGCGGTTGAAGGCAGTGCCCAGCTGATCTTTGTGGACACGCCTGGCATCTTCGCGCCCAAGCGTCGGCTCGACCGCGCCATGGTTAGCAGCGCCTGGGGCGGCGCGCATGACGCCGATGTGGTCGCGGTGCTGATCGACGCGATCCGGGGCATCGACGAGGAAGCCGAGGCTATCCTCGCGCGCCTTGCGGAGGTGTCGCAGCCGAAACTCCTGTTGCTGAACAAGATCGACTTGCTGGAGCGGGCGAAATTGCTGGCTTTGGCCAAAGCCGCCAATGAACGGGTGCCCTTCGCCGCTACCTTCATGATCTCCGCGCTGTCCGGCGACGGCGTTGGCGATGCGAAGCGCTGGCTTGCGGAAACGATGCCGCCGGGACCGTGGCTCTATCCGCCCGACCAGATGTCGGATGCGCCCTTGCGGCAACTCGCTGCCGAGATCACGCGGGAAAAGCTTTTCCACCGGATGCACCAGGAGCTGCCTTACCAGTCGACGGTGGAGACCGAGAGCTGGAAAGAGCTGCGGGACGGCTCGGTACGGATCGAGCAGACGATCTATGTCGAGCGGGAAAGCCAACGCAAGATTGTACTCGGCAAGGGCGGCGCCGCCATCAAAGCAATCAGCACCGCGGCGCGTAAGGAGATTGCCGAGATCGCCGAAAGGCCGGTGCACCTCTTCCTGTTTGTGAAGGTGCGCGAGGGTTGGGGTGACGATCCCGAACGTTACCGGGGCATGGGCCTGGAATTTCCGAAGGAGTAGGCTGCGCTCATGCAATGGGCCGATGAAGGTATCGTGCTGAGCGTCAAGCGGCACGGCGAGGGAAGCGCCATCGTCGAACTGATGACGCGCGAGCATGGGCGCCATCTCGGCCTGGTGCGCGGCGGCACCGGCTCGCGCATGCGTCCGATCCTGCAGCCGGGAAACAGCGTGGAGGCGACCTGGCGCGCCCGGCTGCACGAGCATCTGGGCAATTACACACTCGAAGCCACGCGGCTGCGCTCCTCACTTTTCATGGGCGCTTCGCATGGCGTTTATGGTCTGACGCATCTGGCTGCGCTCACGCGGCTCCTGCCGGAGCGCGATCCGCATCGGGACGTCTATGAGGTGCTGGAGGCGATACTGGAGCGGCTGGAGGACGTGCAACGGGCGGGGCCGCTGGTGGCGCGCTTTGAGCTCATGCTGCTGGCGGAACTCGGCTTCGGCCTGGATCTCTCGCAATGCGCGGCGACCGGCGGCACCGCCGATCTTGCCTATGTTTCGCCGAAATCGGGCGGGGCGGTGTCACGCGATGCCGGCGCGCCCTGGCAGGACAAGCTGATGCGCCTGCCGCCGTTCCTCACCGCTCAGGATGAAGAAAAGCCATCGGCGACCGACGTCGCCAATGGCTTCGAAATCACCGGCTTCTTTCTCGCCCGCCACTTGTACGAGCCCCGCGGGCTTCCGCTGCCGGAAGCGCGGCGACAATTCATCGCCGCGATCCTGCGCAGCGCATGATCCGGCGACGCGGAAACCGCTTCGCCGGATCAAATCATGCGTCAGGTATCAGGCAATCAACGCCGGTGATGGCCGCCACCGCCATGGTGATGGCCGCCACCGCCACGGTGAATAACTGTGCGGTTAACGACCGTACGATGACCGCCCCATCCATAACCGCCGCCCCATCCGTAGCCGAGCCCGATTCCAATGGTCGGCCCGTAGCCGTAATAGCCGCCGTAATACGGATAGCCGCCGTAACCGTAATACGGATAGCCGCCGTAACCGTAGCCGCCGCCATAAACCACCCGGCGGTGCCCATGGCACACCAGCCTGCCATAGCGCGAGCGGAAGCAGCGATGCCGGACCGGCTCCGCGACGTTTACGCCTTCGGTGGCGAGCCGCACGCCCGCCGGGGCCGTCAAAGTCATAGCGTTGGCGCCGCTCGTCAGGAAAGCTCCCGCCGACAAGATCGTCGCCGCCGCCGCTGCAACAAGGGTTTTTCGCATTGTCCTCTCCTTGGTTCGGCTAATCCAAACCCAATAACGTCGTCGCCATAGCTATTTAATGGCGCAGACCGAAGTCAGTTCCCTAATCTAGCATCTTGAGCCTGAACATGTCCCGAGAGGGTCGTTCATCGCTTGTTCAGCTAAGGGCCCTGGGTTAACCCATCCCATATGGGCAAAAGATCGATTCCCCCCGAGCATAACGACGTCCAGGAGATTGCGCTGCGCGAGGCGCTGGAGGAGCGCTACCTCGCCTATGCGTTATCCACCATCATGCATCGCGCGTTGCCGGACGCCCGCGACGGGCTGAAACCGGTGCACCGGCGGCTGCTGTTCGCCATGCGGCAATTGCGGCTGGACCCCGGCGCGGCGTTCAAGAAATGCGCGCGCGTCGTCGGCGACGTCATCGGCAAATTCCATCCGCACGGCGACCAGGCGGTCTATGACGCTCTGGTACGGCTGGCGCAGGAATTCGCCCAACGCTATCCGCTGGTCGACGGGCAGGGCAATTTCGGCAATATCGACGGCGATAACCCCGCCGCCATGCGCTACACCGAAGCGCGCCTGACCGAAGTTGCGCGGCTTCTGATCGACGGCATCGATGAGAATGCCGTGGATTTCCGTCCGACCTATGACGGCGGGGACGAAGAGCCGGCGGTGCTGCCGGCCGCGTTTCCCAATCTGCTCGCCAACGGCTCGCAAGGTATCGCGGTGGGCATGGCGACCGCGATCCCGCCGCATAACGCGGCGGAGCTGTGCGATGCGGCGCTGCATCTGATCGATAATCCGAATACGCGCAGCCGCACGCTCTTGAAATTCGTGCCGGGTCCGGATTTTCCCACCGGCGGCGTGATCGTAGATCCGCGCGAAGTCATCGCCGAAGCCTATACGACCGGCCGCGGCTCGTTTCGCGTCCGCGCCCGCTGGAATCAGGAAGACACTGGGCGCGGCACCTATGTCGTCGTGATCACCGAAATCCCCTGGCTGGTGCAGAAATCGCGCCTGGTGGAGAAGATCGCCGAGTTGCTGAATGCCAAGAAGCTTCCGCTGGTCGCAGACGTGCGCGACGAGTCAACGGAGGACGTGCGGCTGATCATCGAGCCGCGCGCGCGCACGGTCGATCCCGCGCTGCTGATGGAAAGCCTGTTCAAGCTGACGGAACTGGAAAGCCGGATTCCGCTCAATATGAACGTGCTGTCCAAGGGCCGCGTGCCGAAGGTTATGGGCCTCGCGGACGTCCTGCGCGAATGGCTCGACCACCGTCGCGAGGTCCTGCAGCGGCGCTCGCGCCATCGCCTCGATGCCATCGAGCATCGGCTGGAAGTGCTGGGCGGCTATCTGATCGCCTATCTGAACCTCGACAAGGTGATCAAGATCATCCGCAAGGAGGATGAGCCCAAGCCGGTCTTGATGAAGAGCTTCAAGCTCACCGACGTGCAGGCCGAGGCGATCCTCAACATGCGGCTGCGCAACCTGCGCAAGCTCGAGGAGATGGAGATCCGCGCCGAGGACAAGGCGCTGCGTACGGAAAAGAAAGAGCTGCAGAAATTGCTCGGCTCAGAATCCGAGCAGTGGAAGCTTATCGCCGGACAGATCAAGGAAGTGCGTGCCACCTTCGGGCCGAAAACCGCGCTCGGCAAGCGACGCACGCAGTTCGCCGAGGCGCCCGAGCACGATCTCGCCGCGATCGAAGAAGCGCTGGTCGAACGCGAGCCGATCACCGTCGTCGTCTCGGAAAAGGGCTGGATCCGCGCATTGCGCGGCCATGTGGCCAATCTCTCCGGCGTGGTCTTCAAGGCGGATGACGCGCTGAAATTCTCGTTCCCGGCCGAGACCACGTCCAAGTGTCTGGTATTCGCGACCAACGGTCGCTTTTACACGATCGAGGCGGCCAAGCTACCGGGCGGGCGCGGCCATGGCGAGCCGATCCGGCTGTTTATCGATCTGGAGCAGGAGAGCGATCTGATTTCGGTCGAGCCATTCAAGGGCGGGCGCAAATTTCTGGTCGCGGCCCATGACGGGCGCGGCTTCATCGTTCCCGAGGACGAGTGCCTGGCCAATACCCGCAAGGGCAAGCAGATCCACAATGTCAAAATGCCGAACGAGGCGCGGGCGTTGACGCTGATCGAAGGCGAGCTGGTCGCCAGCGTCGGCGAAAACCGCAAGATGGTGGTCTTTCCGCTGGACCAGGTGCCGGAAATGACGCGTGGCCGCGGCGTGCGGCTGCAGCGCTACAAGGACGGCGGGTTGTCGGACGTAAAGACCTTCAAGGCCCAAGAGGGGCTGACCTGGGTGGACAGCGCGGGAAGGAATTTTACGCTGACGTTGAAGGAATTGGCCGACTGGCGCGGCAACCGCGCCGATGCCGGACGGCTGGCGCCGAAGGGCTTTCCGAAGACCAACAAATTCGGCCGCCCGCACGGCAGCTAACTTCGCTGCCCGTTGTCGCAATCTCCAAAGGTGAGGCTGATGTGATTGTGTAACATAAGGAATCGTCCATATCCGCTCCTGTTATGGAGGAGCTCAATGGGCGCGGATTGTTGTGGAAGCGGTGTGACGTTCGAGGGTCTATCGGCTGACTACAAGCGCCGCCTTTGGCTCGTTATCGCCATCAACGCGAGCATGTTTCTTGTAGAAATGGGCGCTGGTGCTCTGGCGGGCTCGCAAGCCTTGCAAGCCGAACTCCCTGGATTTTCTCGGCGACTCTCTGACCTACGGCATGAGCTTGGTGGTCATCGGCGCTGCCGTTCATGTGCGCGCCTGGACCGCCTTCGCAAAGGGCGTGAGCCTGACCTTGATGGGTCTTTGGGTATTCGGATCGACCGCTTATCACGTCCTCGTCTTGGGGCTCCCCAAGGCGGAGATCATGGGCGTCGTGGGCTTCATGGCACTGGCAGCCAACGTTGCAAGCGTTCTCCTCCTGGCGCGTTACAAGGACGGCGATGCGAACGTCCGCTCTGTGTGGTTGTGTTCGCGCAACGACGCCATCGGCAATGTGGCAGTCATGGCAGCGGCCCTCGGCGTATGGGCCACGGCCACGAAATGGCCGGACCTCGTCGTCGCCGCTGCCATGGCCGGATTGTTCTTGTGGTCGAGCATCCAAATACTTCGGCAGTCCATCGGCGAAATTCAAACCGGCAATACCGACGGAAAGCCCGCAGCCGTTTCGATGAGCCCGTCGCTTGGTTCTTCTATAGGCGAGTGACTTACACGCGAGTGTGCGGCTCTAGACCTTCACGAAGATCGCGGTGACATACATGATCGCGATACCCAGCGTGAGACCCGCGAGCGTGCTGGGCGTGAACCAGGCTTCGTCCGGTCCGGCCCGCCGCTTTAGGTAGCCGCCGACCTCCACGATAACCTGCAGGATGGCGCCGGCGCCGATGGCCAGGGCCAGCGCCGCCCAATGCGGGGCATAGCTCAGGCTGCCGAGCCAGATCCCGAGGATGGCAGGCGCTCCCGCCAGTAACGCAAGCCCGAGGAAAGCAGGAAGCGTCGGCTGCTCGTCCACCAGCGGCGCAACGATGCCGATCCCTTCGGTGACGTTGTGCAATGTGAAACCGAGCACCAGGAAGACACCAAGGCCGGCAACCCCGGCGGTAAAGGCCGCGCCGATTGCCAATCCCTCGCCGAAATTATGCAGCCCAATGCCAAGCGCAATGAAAGTGGCGAGCGCCAGGCCCGTCGGCGTGCCATGCCGGCGGCCGACCGCGTAAAGCAGCAGAAAGGCGGCGGTCGCGGCCAATACCACCATCGGTATGCCCTGGAATGAATGGGCGGACTTAATTCCGAATTCGATCGCTTCTTTCAGGGAGTCCACGAAGAGATAGGCGAGTAACCCGATGGTCAGCGCCAGCACGAAATTCAGGCCGTGGCGGCCGACGCCGCGCAATGCCGGATAGAACAGCATGCCGATGATGACCGGCACGATGCCGACGAAAGTCCCGAGCAGTGCCTGCGGGCCGAAATGCCCGATCTGCGCCTGCGGGGTCGGCACGGCCACCGCGATCTCATGCTTGAACACGGTCCCGGGGCGCGTCAGCACCTTGACCTCGTGCTTCTCGCCCAGCACCCAGGGATAGGGAATGTGCAGCCAGGTCGAGGACAACGGGCTCAGCGCGCCAGCCGGGTCTTGCTTGAAGGCCCAATAGGCATCATCCACCATAACCTGCGCGATCGTGAGCTCGTCGGAGCCGCCGGCGCGGACCTGCAGGTGAATTCCGTCGTTGTCGAGGACCGTGCGCTCGAATGTAAGTTTTTCCACCGGCGGAGCGCCGGTGTCGAAGGCCTTGAGCCAGTCGCTGTTGATGAGCCAGAGCGTTGCCACGACCAGCGCGAGCAAAGGCACCGCGAACCAGAGCAGACTGGAGGCGGCGGAGGGGGACGTCGGGGGCACGGTCTGCGCGGCCTGCGGTGTGCGGATATTCTCGTTCATGACGTGGCCTCGGCGACTTCGAACATGCCCATCCATCCGAGCTCGGCGAACTCAGATTGGTGCGCGTGAAACATATAGAGGCCGGCTTCGTGGCCCTTGTAACCGAACTCCAGGATGCCGCGCTGCCCCTGGCACTGCATGACGGTGTCGACCGTCTTCAGCGTCGGCGTCAGCGTCGTACCGTGATCGTAATAATCGAAGAAATTGCCATGCAGGTGGAAAGAGTTGATCGGGTCGAATTCGGTGACGTTAACGAGATATACGCGGATCGGTTTGCCGCGCGCGATCGGGATCGGATGTTTTGTAAAGTGATGACCGACGGTATTGACGGCATAAACCTCGTTCTCGTTGTCGAAATCGGTGTCGAAGGCGTTCATCACCATCACTAATTCCTGCCACTCCTTGTTCTCCGGCGTGCCGAGCAGGCGGGAACTGGCGATTGCGGCTTGTTCGGGATGCCGCGCCGGGTCGGGATCGATGATGAAAGCGCCATACATCCCTTTATGAATGTGCCGCTTCAGCGGGAGTGCGTGGCAGTGATAGAGGTGACACCCAAATGGCAGCGCATCGAATTCATAAACGAACTCTTCGCCGGGATTGACCATCCCGGCGCCCGGAATTCCGTCCATGCGTGCAGAATGAATACCGTGGAAATGCATCGTGTGCGGGTGTGAGCCATTATTCCGGAAGACGATACGCAGGCGATCGCCTTCCGTGGCGCGCAATGTCGGCCCTGGCACACGCCCGTTATAGGTCCAGGCGGGAAAGAATATCCCCGGAATGATCTCGATCTCCTTGTCCTCGCCTGTCACCTCGAAGGTCCGCAACGTCCGCCCATCGGGCAGCTGGGAAACCGTTCCGGTTTCCCAATCCGTCAGCATCTTGGAGGGGTCGAAACCGTTCTTGGAATTGTCGACGTCTCCGCCTGAGATCATGTTCCCATGCGCATGCGATTTGGGGTCGGAGGAGGATGCCGCCGCAGGCGTGCCATGGCCGCCGTGTCCCGATTGCGCGGCGATGGGTTGTGCGCGCGTGAGTGTCGTAAACCCCGCGCCGGCAGCGGCAAGCGCGCTGGCCGACAGCAGATTGCGCCGGCTCAGGCTTCGTTAAATCCATTCGCGCATTGATGGTCCCCGTAATTGCTATTGCAAATTATTCGCAACAAAATGCGGCGTAGCGGGTCGATTGTCAAATGTAATCACGGACCATTGCTCGCAGGAGGCCTTAAACCTTCCCTGCAAGCTGTTGGAAATGCTTGATCTGTGGGGGACGGGTCAGCGCTCGACCCGGCGCCAGCCCTCGGGCATCAGCCGTTCCTGCGGCAGGAACCGGCCCTTGTAGTCCATCTTGCGCGAGCTACGGACCCAGTAGCCTAGATAAACGTAATCCAGCCCCATCCGGCGGGCACGGGCGATGTGGTCAAGGATCATGAAGGTGCCGAGCGAGCGGTCGGCCTCCTCCGGATCGAAAAACGAATAGACCATGGAAAGCCCGTCGCTGAGGATGTCGACCAGCGTCACCGCCAGCAATTGCCCGGCGCCACGCCCAGTGATGCCGCTGTCTGGACCGCGCCGGCGGTACTCCACGACCCGCGTCTGCACATGGCTGTCTTCCACCATCATGGCGTAATCGAGCACGGTCATGTCGGCCATGCCGCCGTTGCGGTGGCGGGAATCGAGATAGGCGCGGAAGACCGAATACTGTTCGGATGAAGGTTGTGGCGCGCGCATGTCGCCGAGGACGTCGTCGTTGCGCTCCATCACCCTGCGCATGTTTCGCGACGGCCGGAACTCCGAGGCGATGACGCGCACCGAAACGCAGGCCCGGCAGGTATCGCAGGCAGGGCGATAGGCAATGGACTGGCTGCGCCGAAACCCGCCGTGGGTCAGGAGATCATTCAGCTCGCCCGCGCGCTCACCGACCAGATGCGTGAACACCTTCCGCTCTTCCTTGCCGGGCAAGTAGGGGCAGGGAGAAGGTGCCGTCAGGTAGAATTGCGGCGTGTCACGCGAGTGTCTGGTCACAGGCCCAAGGTTCTCGTCCAAGCTTCAATGGCGGGGATGCCCCGCACACTAAGCATCGCGCCTGCAAACGGTTCCGTCAAAGGCTGTCGACCCCAAATTAAGGCCCCGGGGCATAAATGGGGCTGTTATCGGAGCGGTGGTTAATGACCACGGTGCCGATCAGCATGTCATGCAACAGCCGCCGGCGGGTACTGAAGAAACCCACCAGCAGGATGAAGGGTGTGAGCAGCGACACCGTCAGCCAGAACAGGATGGCGTGTGCGACGCCCAGCAAAAAATACGAGGGGGCGCCGTACCAGGTCCGCATCTGGATATTCATCACGCGCATTCCGATCGTGGCGGAGTGGGGACCGCCCAGGGTGATGCCATAATAAACCAGCGCCCAGACCACTGCGGCTGGCCACCACAGCCAGAACAGGATCCAGCCAAGCCCGAGCGTGATTAATCCGAAGATCAGAATAAACAGCGCGGCGAATAGCATCGGGATCGAGATCACGATGAGGTCGACGACGAATGCGAACATGCGGCGGGCCAGGACGCCGTCGAATAATTCCGGATTTGTCAGCGGATCATAGGCATGCGGCCAGCTTTCGGCAGAAAGTCCGATGCCGCCCGGGCCGGTCGTGGACATGAATCGCGCCTTTCCTCGTGCAAAGATGGAAAGGAATGGTTCGCCGCGCAAGAGGAATCAATGATATGCGCGCATGGGCGCAGGTATAGTGGCGCTTCGGAGGGATTGATGGGCGTAACCCTTGCCGATATCCAGGCGGCCCGCGGCGTGCTCGCGGGGCAGGTGTTGCGCACGCCCATGCTGCCGGCGCCCCTGCTTTCGGCGCTTACCGGCGCGACGGTTTTCGTCAAATACGAAAACCTGCAAGTCACCAATTCCTTCAAGGAGCGGGGCGCTCTGAACAAGCTCAATGCGCTGACCGACGACGAGCGGCGGCGCGGTGTCATCGCCATGTCCGCCGGCAATCATGCGCAGGCGGTAGCCTATCACGCCGCGCGGCTTGGCATTGCCGCCACCATCGTGATGCCGGTGACCACGCCCTTCGTGAAAGTGGCCGCGACTAAGTCCCATGGCGCTGCCGTGGTCCTCGACGGGGAGACCATTTTCGAGGCGCATGCGCGCGCGGCTAAGCTCGCGCGTGAGCGCAACCTTATCTGGGTGCATCCTTATGACGATGAGAAGGTGATCGCGGGGCAGGGCACAATCGCGCTGGAGATGCTGGAGGACGAGCCCACGCTGGACACGCTTATCATCCCCATCGGCGGTGGTGGGTTGATTTCCGGCAATGCCGTGGCCGCGCATGGAATCAATCCGAAAACGGAGATCGTCGGCGTCGAAGCCGCGCTTTATCCCTCAATGTGGAATGCGCTGCATCAGAAGGATCTGCCGATCGGCGGGTCGACGCTGGCCGAAGGCATCGCGGTGAAGGCCGTCGGCACGCTGACGTTGCCGATTGTGCGCGAGCTTGTTTCCGGCATCGTGCTTGTCAGCGAGGCGCAGCTCGAGCAGGCGGTGAATCATTTCCTGACCCAGCAGAAGACGATGGCCGAGGGCGCAGGCGCCGCCGGGCTCGCCGCCATGCTGGCCGAGCCGGAACGCTTCCACGGCAAAAAGGTCGGCCTGATCCTGTGCGGCGGCAATATCGATCCCCGTATCCTCGCCTCGATCATGGTGCGCGAACTGGAGCGCGAGCAGCGCATCGTCTCTTTCCGCCTCACCATTCCCGACCGGCCGGGCGTACTGGGCGTGATTGCGACCCGGCTCGGCACGCTCGACGCCAATATCCTCGAGGTCAACCACAAGCGGCTGTTCCTGGACGTACCGGCCAAGGGTGCGCGAACTCGACATCACGGTCGAAGCGCGCGACCGCGCGCATGTGTGGGAAATCTTCACCGTGCTGGCGCGCGAAGGCTATCAGCCCGAGCGGATCGAAGCCGGCGATATGGAATAGCCGCGCGCTATCCCTGCGCGCGGCTTTCCTGGATGGCACGCCAAACGCGTTCCGGCGTCGCCGGCATCTCGATATGCTTGATGCCGAGCGGCGAGAGCGCGTCAACGATCGCGTTGGCGACCGCGGGCATTGCACCGACGCATCCGGCTTCGCCGGCACCCTTGACGCCGAGCGGATTCTGCTTGGTCGGCACCGGATTGCTCTTAACCTCGACCGGGCTCAGGTCGCTGGCGCGCGGCATGGCGTAGTCCATGAACGAGCCGGTGACGAGCTGTCCGTCGGCATCGAAATGGATGTCCTCCATCAGGATCTGACCGACGCCTTGCACGACGCCGCCGACGATCTGGCCTTTCAGCAGCAGCGGATTCATGACCGTGCCGACGTCGTCGACCACGCTGTAGCGCAGGATCTTAATAACGCCGGTCTCCGGGTCGATCTCGACTTCGCAGACATGACAGCCGTTCGGATAATTGGCAACGTCAACGCGGAACACGGAACTTGCCGACAGGTTGACATCGAGATCAGCGGGCACGTTCTTCGGATTTGCGGCCTTGCGACCCAGCTCCTTCATGGTGATGGTCTGGTTGGACTTGGTCGAGGAGAACATGCCCTCGTCGAATTTCACGTCGGCGGCGTCGATACTCCACATATGGGCTGCGATCTTCTTCGCCTTGTTGATGATGCGGTCGGCCGCCTGGTTGAAGGCGGAGCCGCAGATGGCGGCCGTGCGCGAACCTCCCGTTCCGGTGCCGAAGAAGACTTTGTCGGTATCGCCCTGGATATAGCGCACATCGTCGGGATGCATGCCGAGCTTGTCGCAGACAAGCTGCTTGAACACAGTCTCATGGCCCTGGCCCTGGGTGACGGAGCCGGAGAAAAGAGTGACGGTGCCGCCGCGGTCGAAGCGGATTTCCGCGCCTTCAGTACCGGCGCCAGCGGCGCGCTCAATGCTTTGCGCGATGCCGATCCCGCGCAGCTTGCCGCGCTTCTTGGATTCCGCGCGGCGCTTCTCGAAGCCGCCCGCATCGGCGAGCGTTAGCGCCATATCCATGTTCTTCTCGAACTCACCGCTGTCATAGATGAAGGTGAGCCCGGTCTTGAACGGCAGCGCCTCGGGTGGAATGGTGTTGCGGCGGCGGAGCTCCACCGGATCGATGCCGAGTTCGTCGGCGGCGAGATCGATCAGCCGCTCGCTGACATAGGCCGCTTCCGGGCGACCGTTGCCGCGATAGGGCCGCGTCGGATGCGTGTTTGTCATGACCGCCGTCAGTTCGACGTGGATCGCGGGCGTTTTGTAGACGCCGGCCAGCGTTCCAAAATTTCCGGGAAAGGCGTCCGACGAAGCCTGTGCGTAAGCACCGATATTGGCAACGGTTTTGAACCGCATGCCAAGGAAGTTGCCTTTCTTGTCGAGAGCCAATTCCGCATCGGTGACGTTGTCGCGGGCCTGGGCATCGCTGAGGAACGCCTCCGAGCGCGTTGAGACCCATTTCACCGGCCGGTCGACGAGCTTGGACGCAAGCAGCACCAGCCCAACTTCCGGGGTGACTGAAGATTTCATGCCGAAGCTGCCGCCGATGTCGCCCGCAACGACTCGCACGTTGCTCTCCGGCACCTTCAGCACTTCTTTCGCCAGCTCTCCACGGTATGAATGGGCGCGCTGCAACGTCGTGTAGCAGGTGTAATGGTTGTCGGTGGCGTTGTAGTCGCCGATGCAGGCGCGCGGCTCCATCGTGGCGGCAGTGACGCGGTTGATCACGAAGTGATGTTTGACAATGTGATCAGCTTTCTCAAAGGCGGCGTCGACGGCCGCTTTGTCGCCTACGCTCATCTCGAAGATGATGTTGTTTTCGCAATCGTCCCAAACCAGCGGCGCGCCGGGCTTGGCAGCCTCGGCGGTATTGGTGATGGCACGCAAGGTTTCGTATTCCACTTCAATCAGCTCAGCGGCATCCGCCGCCTGGTGGTAAGTCTCCGCAACCACAAAGGCGACGTAGTCGCCAACCCAGCGCACGCGGTCCTTAACGAGGCTCGGGTTGGCCGGTTTGTACATCGGTCGGCCGTCTTTCCGCTGGCGCTGGTGCGCCCTCGGCATGTCGCCAAATCCCGATGCTTCCCAATCCGCGCCGGTCAACACCGCCAGCACGCCCGGTGCTGTCTTGGCTGCGCTGGTGTCGATGGCGAGAATTTTCGCATGCGCATGCGGCGAGCGCAGCACGAAGCCGTAGGCCATGCGCGGCAGTGTCATGTCCGCCACGTAGCGGCCGCCGCCGCGCACGAGCCGCGGATCCTCAAAACGCGGCACCGACTGACCGAGCGCAAACTCACCCATTTCAACCTCTTTCCTGGAAAGCAACCTTGGTGGGGCTATGCCGCAAACTGCGCGGCTTTGGCAACCATCTCTTTTAGGCGGACCGGCGCGGAAGGAAAGCCCGGCCGCAACCGGGCTCTGGGCGGGATCAGGCGGGCGCGCGTCCCAATTTCTCCGCAACTTGCGGCGCGAAATAGGTCAGCACGCCGTCGGCGCCGGCGCGCTTGAAGGCGATCAGGCTTTCCAGCATCGCCTTCTCTCCATCGATCCAACCATTGTGCGCGGCGGCCAGGATCATCGAATATTCGCCCGACACCTGATAGGCGAAGGTCGGCATGCCGAAGGCATCCTTGATGCTGCGCAGGACATCCAAATAGGGCAGGCCGGGTTTGACCATGATCATGTCGGCGCCCTCCGCGATGTCGAGCTCGGCCTCGCGCAACGCCTCATCGGCATTGGCCGGATCCATCTGATAGGTGCGCTTGTCGCCGGCCAGCATGGCGTTGGAGCCGATGGCCTCGCGAAACGGACCGTAAAAGGCGGAAGCATATTTCGCCGAATAGGCCATGATCTGCACGTCGACCATGTTGGCACGGTCGAGCGCGCCGCGAATAGCGCCGACACGCCCGTCCATCATGTCGGACGGTGCGATGATGTCGCAGCCCATCTCGGCCTGCAGCAGCGCCTGCTTCACCAGCACGGCGACGGTTTCGTCGTTGAGAATGACGCCATCGCGCAAAAGGCCGTCATGGCCGTGACTGGTAAAAGGATCGAGCGCCACGTCGCAAAGGATCCCGACCTCCGGCACCTCCTTCTTGATCGCCCGCAGCGCGCGGCAGACGAGATTATCCGGGTTGAGCGCTTCGGAGCCTTCCGGATCACGGCGCGCCGGATCGGTATGCGGAAACAGTGCGATGCAGGGGATGGAAAGCCGGGCGGCGCGTTCGGCGGCGCGCACGGCTTCCTCCACCGATAGCCGCTCGACGCCGGGCATCGATGTCACCGGCGTGCGCCCGCGTGCATCAGTCAGGAACAGCGGCCAGATCAGATCATCGGTGGTGAGCACGGTTTCACGCACCAGGCGCCGCGCCCATTCGGCGCGCCGGTTGCGGCGCGGCCGGCTCGGCAGATCGAGCCGCGCCGCCGTAGCGTCGGCGACCGCCTCGTTCTCTAACGGCGTGAACCGGGTACGCGCCTCGATCGGGCGGCCGAACTTGATGGCCATGCAAATTCCTCCACGGTGCCTCTTTTATCGTAATTCGAGCGGCAACGGCCAGAGCAGGGGAGATGCCATAGTTTCGGCGGCAGGCCGTGTGCATGACAGCCACATTCGGGCTAGGCTCTGCCCGTGTCAGGAAATCCAGTACCGTTTACCACCCGCCGATCTCCATCCCATGACCGAACCTCTTACCACCAACCAGGGTCGCGCGCTCGAGCCCGTCCATGTCGGAGAGGAGCGGCAAACCGAGGGCCGCTGGACCGCACGCCTGGTCTTATTCCTTCGCGGGATGGCCGTGCTGTCGCTGATGAAGGGGCTCTACCACTGGTCCATCGTCTGCGGCATTGGCGACGGGCCGGATGCCACATTCGAGACCGCGCCGATGTCCTGGCAGGCGGCTACCATCTTCTTTGCGGTGATCGATCTGGTGGCTGCCGTCGGATTATGGCTGACCGCGGCCTGGGGGGCGGTGGTCTGGCTCACCGCCGCCATTTCCATGGTGGCGGTCCAGATACTGTTTCCGAACATCTATGGTGGCAGTCTGACGCCAGTATTCGTGGCGCTCGGCCTGCTTGCCGTCTATCTGTGGCTTGCCTTGCTGGCCGCCCGTGAGCACGCGCCGTAACGTGGGTGGTTCAACACGGGACACAGAGTAAACAGATGGTGACGAAAAATCCGCGTGTTTGAAAACGTCAATCGACGATTCACCTTTGAAAAATAAGCATCCCTTTAGTGTATTATTTAAGCTGATCTTAGATCGGCTTCGGTAGTTTGCCTCCCGAGCGCGGGGAAGACAGGGCCCCGCGATGTATAAAAATGGGAAGGCGTACAAATGAAAGCCGTTGCAAAAACGGTCGAACCTGCCGAGCGCGAGGCAAAGCTCGACCATATCCAGCCTTTGTATCTCGAAGCCTTGACCTTGGTCGAGCGGCTCCACAGGCGCCTGCTCGACGTCATCAAGGATGAGTTTGACCGTCGTGGACGCGCCGATATCAATTCCGTGCAGGCTCTGCTTCTCTACAACGTCGGCGACAAGGAACTGACGGCGGGAGAACTGCGTACGCGCGGCTATTACCTCGGCTCGAACGTTTCCTACAATCTGAAGAAGCTCGTTGAGATGGGCTTCCTTGATCATCAGCGGTCGCGTGTCGATCGTCGCTCCGTGCGAATTAAGCTGACCGACAAGGGTCAGGAAGTGCGCAACATCGTCGAGGCGCTTTATCAGAAGCACGTTCGTACGGTGGAGCAGGTAGGCGGCATTAGTTCGGATGAATTTGTCACCTTGAACAAGTCGCTGCACAGGCTCGAGCGCTTCTGGACCGATCAGATCCTCGTATCGCTTGTAACCGGTATTGGCTGGCGAAAACTTCAGCCCTGGCTTCGGCTAGGGCTTTTTCGTTTGGGTCGGCCACAAAATCGCCCCCCACAGCCTTTAACGCGTTACCACCTGTTCCGAAGGCGAGGGACTCCTCCTGCCAGATCGCCGGGACGCCGCGGAGAGCTAGAGTGCTCGCCGCACTCACGCCAGTTCAACCCGACGACGCCATGGCCAAATCTAACCTTCCGCAGCGATGAACCGTTGAATCGCCGAAGTTTCCTTCGCCGTTTGGGCCAGGGCGCGGCTTCGGCCGCCGCAACGACGCCCTGGCTGCGCGCCGGGCGCGGCCGAAGATACGACGCTGCAGGCGCTGATCGACCAGAACCAGCGCGGCGATTTCGGCCGCGGCTTCGATTCCGCTTCCCGCACCATCCACATGCCCCAGGCCTCGCTGCCGACGCTCGCACCCTCCACCGTGCAGACCACCGAACAGGCGATCCAACGCTACGAGGCTATTGTCGCGGCGCGGCGGCTGGCCGGCGGTGCCGCAATCGGACCGGCTTCGGTTGGGCAAGCGCCACGCCAATGTGATCCCTCTGCGCCAGCGGCTGTCGGTGGCGGGCGACCTTGAGAACAATGCCGGCGTCACGGAGATATTCGATTCATATGTGGAAGCGGCCGTGCGCCGGTTTCAGGCCCGCCACGGCATCGGGGTCGATGGCGTGGTGCGCGAGCAGACCGTCAAGGCGCTGAATATCCCGGCGCCGGTCCGGCTCGCGCAGTTGCGCACCAACCTGGTGCGGCTGCGCAGCCTGAGCGGCAATCTCAGCGAGCGCTTCGTCACCTGCAATATTCCGGCGGCGCAGATCGAGGCGATCGAAAATGGTATTGCGGTCTCGCGCCATGTCACGGTGGTCGGCAAGCCGGACCGTCCCTCGCCGGATATCCAGAGCCGCATCGTCGAGGTCAATTTCAATCCCTACTGGACAGTGCCGGTGTCGATCGTGCGGCGCGATCTCATTCCGAAGATGCAGGCCGAGCCGGATTATCTCACCAATAACCGCATCCGTATTTTCGATCAGCGGGGCGCCGAATTGCCGCCGTCGCAGATCAATTGGTATTCGGAAGAAGCGGTGAACTATCAGTTCAAGCAGGATCCGGGCGACTTCAATTCGCTCGGCTCGGTTCGCATCAATTTCCCGAATTCGCACCAAGTCTAAATGCACGACACCCCGCTGAAGAATCTGTTCGGCGAGGATTTCCGTTTTCACTCATCCGGCTGCGTGCGCATCCAGAATGTACGCGAACTGGTGAACTGGCTGCTGGGCGACATGCCGGGATGGTCGCGGCAGGAAACCGATCAGGTGATACGCAATGGTGACCGTAAGGACGCGCGGCTGGCGCGGCCCGTGCCGGTCTACTGGGTCTACGTCACCGCCTGGGCTACCCTGGATGGCGTGGTGCAATTCCGCGACGATATCTATGGCCGCGACGGAATTGGCAGCCCGCAGGCAACCTCTCGCGGCTGAGCCTTTGCTATTACTAGATGTTGCGGCTGGGGCAAATACGGTCCCAAAGCTTGGCGCATTCTGTCCAATATGCTATCGCCAGCAACTGTCAAAGCTGCGGTTGACGGGCCAATTTTATACTTCAAGTAATGCCTTAGGAGTTCACGGGATGTCGCTGACCAATAAGCCTGCGTCGCCCGCCCAGGCGAACCGCTTTTTCGAGGCTTCCCTGGCCGAGACCGACCGGGAGATCGCCGATGCGATAGGTCTCGAGCTTGGCCGCCAGCGCGACGAGATCGAGCTGATCGCGTCGGAGAACATCGTCAGCCGCGCCGTCCTGGAGGCGCAGGGCTCGGTGCTCACCAACAAATATGCCGAAGGCCTGCCGGGGAAGCGCTATTACGGCGGGTGTCAGTTTGTCGATATCGCCGAGCAGATCGCCATCGACCGTGTGACGAAACTGTTCGGCTGCGCCTTCGCCAATGTGCAGCCGCATTCCGGCGCCTCCGCCAACGCGGAAGCATTCTTTGCGCTGATGCAGCCGGGCGATACTTTCATGGGATTGAACCTCGCTGCCGGCGGGCATCTCACCCACGGCTCGCCGGTGAATATGTCTGGTAAGTGGTTCAAGCCCGTACCCTACGGCGTGCGGCGCGACGATCACCGCATCGACATGGATGAGGTGGTCAGGCTTGCCGCGGAGCACAAACCGAAAGTTATCATCGCCGGCGGCTCCGCATATCCGCGCATCATTGATTTTCGCCGCTTCCGCGAGATCGCGGATTCCGTCGGCGCCTTCCTCATGGTCGACATGGCGCATTTCGCCGGCCTGGTGGCTGGCGGCGCCCATCCCAGCCCGTTCCCGCATGCGCATGTGGTGACGACCACCACGCATAAGACGCTGCGCGGTCCGCGCGGCGGGGTTATCCTCACCAACGACGAAGCTTTGGCGAAGAAGTTCAACTCGGCTGTGTTCCCGGGTCTGCAGGGCGGACCGCTTGATGCATGTCATCGCCGCCAAGGCGGTGGCCTTCGGCGAAGCGCTGCGTCCCTCCTTCAAGCTCTACGCGAAGAATGTCGTCGAGAATGCCAAGGCGCTGGCGGAAACGCTGAAATCGCGCGGGTTCGATATCGTCTCCGGCGGTACCGATACCCATCTCATGCTGGTTGACCTGCGGCCCAAGCGGCTGACGGGCAAGGTGGCGGAAGCGGCGCTTGGGCGCGCCCACATTACCTGCAACAAGAACGGCATTCCGTTCGACCCGGAAAAACCGACGGTTACCTCCGGCATCCGGCTTGGCACGCCGGCGGGCACCACCCGCGGCTTCGGCGTTGCCGAATTTCGTCATGTCGGCGACCTGATCGCTGAAGTGCTCGATGTGCTGTCGCAGAAGGGCGCCGAGGAAGACTCATTGGTGGAAGCCGCGGTGCGCGAAAAAGTCCACGCACTGGTTTCACGTTTCCCGATCTACCCGGGATAACGCGGCGAAGGGGGAAGGGGATGCGCTGTCCGAGCTGTGCGAGCCTCGATACCCAAGTGAAGGATTCGAGACCGACCGAGGATTCGGCGGTGATCCGCCGCCGCCGCGTTTGCCTGGCCTGCAATTTCCGTTTCACCACTTTCGAGCGCGTGCAATTGCGCGAACTCGTCGTGATCAAGCGCAACGGCCGGCGCGTGCCTTTCGATCGCGACAAGCTGATGCGGTCGGTGCAGATCTCGCTGCGCAAGCGGCCGGTCGATCCGGAGCGCATCGAGCAAACCGTCTCCAAGATCGTGCGCGAGCTGGAAAGCCTGGGCGAGACCGACGTTTCGTCGGAGGCTATCGGCGAGATCGTGATGGAGCATCTGCGCGGGCTCGATGACGTCGCCTATGTGCGCTTCGCCTCGGTCTATCGCAATTTCCGCGAGGCAAAGGATTTCGAAGCAGTGCTGGGAGAACTGTCCGGCGACGAGGAGCCGCGCCCGGCGCCGCGGAAATAGCGATGCCCGACGCCGACGATGACAGATTCATGGCGCTGGCGCTGACGCTGGGGCGGCGCGGGCTCGGCAATACCTGGCCCAATCCCGCCGTCGGCGCGGTCGTCGTCAAAGACGGAAAAATCATCGGCCGGGGCTGGACGCAACCGGGCGGACGCCCGCACGCGGAGGCGCTGGCGCTGAAGCGCGCGGGGAAGGCAGCGCACGGCGCGACGCTCTATGTCACGCTCGAGCCCTGCTCGCATCAGGGCAAGACGCCGCCCTGCGCCGACGCCGTCCTTCGCGCCGGCATTGCGCGCGTCGTCTCCGCGATGGAAGACCCCAACCCCGAGGTAGCCGGGCAGGGACACGAGCGGCTTCGCGGAAAGAACATTCGCAGTCGAGGTCGGACCGGGCGCGGAAGAGGCGAGACGCGTGCATGCCGGCCACCTCCGCCGAATGCACGAGGCCCGCCCGCAGGTACTGCTCAAGGTCGCGGTGTCGAGCGACGGCAAGGCCGGCGCTGCCGGCCGCCGGCCGGCGGTCATCACGGGCGCCGAGGCGCGCCAGCAGGTGTTTCTGCATGCGCGCGCAGAGCGACGCGATCCTAGTAGGCCTCGGCACGGTGATGGCGGACAATCCGTCGCTGACCTCGCGGTTGTCGGGAATGCGCGAGCGCTCGCCGATACGCATCGTGCTCGATGCGCAATTGCGGGTGCCGCTCTCGATGAATGTTGTGTCCACCGCGCGCGAAAATCCCACCTGGATTTTCGCCGCGCCGCAGGCCTCCGCCATGGCAGAGCAGGTTCTGCGCGACAAGGGCGTCGAGGTTTTCCGCGTGAAAGAGAAAGACGGAAAGCTCGATCTCAAGCAGGTGCTGAAAATCCTGGCGGAGCGAGGCATCACGCGCCTCATGGTGGAAGGCGGGCCGCGCGTCGCGTCGTCTTTGGTGTCCGCTGATCTGGTGGATGAGGCTGTCGTGTTTCATGGTCCGAATGCGATAGGCAAGGAAGGTATCGACGCGCTTGAAGGGCTGCGGTTGAAAGCGCTTGCCAAGCATTTGCATGCGATCGGCAGCGACACCTTCGGTTCTGACAATGCCGAAATGTTCGAACGGAAATAGCATGTTTACCGGCATCGTGACCGACATGGGCGAGGTGATAGCCGCACAGCCGGCCGGCGAAGGGCTGCACCGCCTGAGGATCGCTTGCCGTTACGACCGCGCGTCGATCGCCGAGGGTGCGTCCATTGCCTGTTCGGGGGTCTGCCTCACCGTGGTGGGGACGGGCGAGGAGGGGGGCCGCACCTGGTTCGCGGCCGATGCCGCCGCCGAGACGCTGAAGGTCACGACGGTCGGACGCTGGCGGCCGGGCACCAAGATCAATCTGGAGCGTGCGCTTAAACACGGCGACGAATTGGGCGGGCATATGGTCAGCGGCCATGTGGACGGCATGGCAGAAGTGATGGCGCGCGAGGACGGCAGCGATTCCGCAGGATTCACGTTGCGCGCGCCCAGCGCACTGTCGCGTTTCATTGCCACCAAGGGGTCGGTCACGCTCGACGGCGTCTCGCTTACGGTGAACACGGTGGAGGGCGACAACTTTTCCGTCCTCGTTATTCCTCATACCCTAAAAGTAACCACGCTCGGAGCATTGGGTGCTGGTGATCCGGTCAATCTCGAAGTCGACATGCTGGCGCGCTATGCTGCGCGGCTGGCGGAGGCGCGCTGACGCCCTTGCTTCTGTGACCTGTGCCTTGCTACCACGCGCGTAACAACGGGACATCGACATCATGGCCGAGCCGCGGCGACCCGCGAGCGATAAAACCGACGACCTTGCGGATGCGCGTATCCTCATCGTCGAAGCGCGTTTCTATGACGACATCGCCGACGCGCTCCTGGCAGGCGCAACGCGCGCGCTCGAGCAGGCTGGCGCCAAGTTCGACCGTCTGACGGTGCCGGGCTCGCTGGAAGTCCCGGCCGCCATCGCCATCGCGGTGGAGGCGGCGGAGAAAGGCAAGCAGCCTTATGATGGAGCGGTCGCGCTCGGTTGCGTCATTCGCGGCGACACTATCCATTTCGAAATCGTGTCGCAGGAATCCGCGCGCGCGCTGATGGACTATGCGGTGACCCAGCGCTTCCCCGTCGGCAATGGCATCATCACGGTCGATACCGAATCGCAGGCTTGGTCCCGTGCGCGCATGGAAGAGGCGGACAAAGGCGGCGACGCGGTGCGCGCTTGTCTGGCCATGGTGAGGCTCAAGCGCCGCGTCGCGGCCGGTTGACGCTATGGCCGCCGAAGCCCCAAAGGACAAACGCAAGGCCAATCGGCGCGGCGCCGCGCGGCTCGCGGCGGTTCAGGCGCTTTATCAAATGGACGTGGCGGGCACCCCGCTGCATGAGATCCTCGCGCAATTTGAAAGCCACTGGATCGGGCAGGAGGTGGAAGGGGAGCAATACCTGCCGGCCGAAGCGGCCTTCTTCCGCGACATCGTCGGCGGCGTGGTGCGGGAGCAGCGTCGGCTCGATCCGCTGATCGATGCAGCCTTGCAGCGCGGCTGGCCGCTGAAGCGCGTGGAGGCCGTGCTGCGCGCGGCGATGCGCGCGGGCGCCTACGAGCTCGATCACCGCCGGGATGTGCCGGCGCGCGTCATCGTGTCGGAATATGTCGACGTGGCGCACGCCTTCGTTGAAGGTGACGAAACCGGCATGGTCAACGCGGTGCTCGATCAGCTCGCGCGCGAGATGCGCGCGGAGGAGTTTTCAGCGCGAGGGTGAGCGATGAGCAAGACTCCGGCGGAGACCGGTGAGGAACGCCTGATCGCAAAATATTTTGCTCCGCTCGCCAAGTATCCGGGCGCGCTCGGGCTCCTCGACGACGCAGCGACGCTGACACCCCCTGCGGGCAGCGACCTCGTGCTCACCAAGGACGCAATCGTCGGCGGCGTGCATTTTTTCCCGGACGACCCGGCGGATGCGGTTGCGTGCAAAGCGTTGCGGGTGAACCTTTCCGATCTCGCGGCCAAAGGCGCGACGGCTGCCGGTTTTCTGCTGGCGCTGGCACTGCCCAAAAGCGTCACCGCAGGCTGGCTCAAGGCTTTTGCGCGAGGGCTTGGTGAGGATGCGGAAAACTATGCCTGTCCGCTGCTTGGCGGCGACACGGTGCGGACGCCTGGGCCGCTCACCGTCTCGATCACCGCGCTCGGCTTTCTGCCGCACGGCGAGATGGTGCAGCGGCGCGGCGCGAAGCCGGGCGACCGCATCGTCGTCACCGGCACGATCGGCGATGCGGCGCTGGGGCTCAAACTGCTGGGCGACGCAAAAGCCGCGCAACGCTGGAAGCTCGACAAGAAAATGCGTGCGCATCTTCTGGGCCGCTATCGGCTGCCGCAGCCGCGGACTGCGGTTGCAGTCATGCTGCGCAAGCACGCTTCGGCGGCCATGGACGTTTCCGACGGGCTGGCCGGCGATCTCGCAAAACTCTGCCGCGTGTCCGCCGTCGGCGCGGATATTGATGTGACGCGCTTGCCTTTGTCGGATGCGGCGCGCCGGGTATTGGCCGTGCAGCCCGCGCTGATCGAAACCATCTTGTCCGGCGGCGACGACTACGAGATCGTCTGCGCCGTGTCCGACAGCGATGCCTTTATCGCTGACGCTGCGGCCTTGGGCGTCAAAGCCACCGAGATCGGGCGCATGACGGCGGGTGAGGGCGCCCCACGCTTCATCGGCGCCGACGGTAAGGCGCTAAGCTTGCGCAAAACCTTGTTCAGTCATTTCTGAATTAAACTTTCCATCACCGCTGCCACGTCTAAGCCCGGATGGCTGCTGCCGTCGCAGCCGGCCATTTTCTCTGGCGGGACAACTCCAGATCTCACTGACCGCCCGCTGGCCAGCCGCACCCGGGCGGAATAAAACAGGTTTCGAATCCTGGAGGTCGACGTCTTGTCATCTACTGCCGCTTCGATTGAACTTCCCGCCGACGACCGTCTCGCCCGCCGTAACGTTCTGGTTCTGGCAGTTGCCCAGGCGCTGGCCGGGGGTAATCAGGTCGTGGTGGTCACCACGGGCGGCATTATCGGGACGATGCTCGCACCGGATAAGGGACTTGCGACGGTGCCGATCAGCGTCATGGTCATCGGCATGTGGCTCGGCACTTTGCCGATCGGCGCGCTGGCAAAGCGCTATGGAAGGCGCGCCGCTTTGCAGATAGGCGCAGCCATGGGGGTGCTGTCGGGGCTGATCTGCTCGGCGGCGGTTCTGCAGGGCTCCTTCGCGTTCTTTCTGCTGGGCTCCTTTTGCAGCGGCATCTACGCGGCGTCACACCAAGCGTATCGATTCGCGGCAGCCGATACGGCGAGCGTCGCTTTCCGGCCAAAGGCGGTTTCGTGGGTGCTGGCGGGCGGTGTTGCCTCCGCGGTGGTGGGACCGCAGCTCATCATTTTCACCAAGGATTTCCTGCCGCCCTATCTCTTTTCCGTGACCTTTCTCGGCCAGGCGGCTCTCGCGGCAGCGGTGGCGGCGGTGCTCGCTGTGGTCAAAATTCCCCGCCCGCCAAGGGGACGGGAGCAAGGCAGCGGGCGTCCGCTGGCGGAAATCATCCGTGGCCAGCGCTTCATCACGGCCGCCGTTTGCGGCGCCGCGAGCTACGCCATGATGAACCTGGTCATGACCTCGGCGCCGCTCGCCATGCTGGCCTGCGACCACTCGATCACCGATGCGACGCTCGGCCTGCAATGGCATGTGCTCGCCATGTTTGTCCCTAGCTTCTTCACGGGCACGCTGATCGCGCGCTTCGGCGTCGAGCGTATAGTGTTCCTGGGGCTCGCCCTCATCGTCGGCAGCGGCCTGGTGGCGATCTCGGGAATCGCTTTGTGGAATTTCTGGATCGGCCTGGTGCTGCTCGGCGTCGGATGGAACTTCGCCTTTATCGGCGCCACCACCATGGTCACCCAGTGTCACACCGCCGCTGAACGCAACAAGGTGCAGGCCTTCAACGATTTTCTGGTATTCGGCAGCATGGCGGTGGCATCATTTTCCTCCGGCCAGTTGCTGGCAAGCTTTGGTTGGGCGGCGGTCAATTATGTGGTGTTCCCAACGATTTTCGCCGCCGCCATGCTGCTGGCGTGGCGAAGCCTGCGGGATCGGCAGGTCGCGGCCTGATTAGGCTAGATTTGCGAAGAAATCCCCGTTACGCCGTTGCGCCGAAGCAACGTTTTTGGCAATGTCCGCGCGAATTTGCATCCAGTCGGGTGGATTAGCCCGGCAAAATCCTAAAAATCGAGGTTGAATCTATGTCCGTCTTGAGCGTGATCATTGCCTGCGGTCTGCTTGCCATCGTCTATGGCATCTGGGCCATCGTCTCTGTCATGCGGGCGGATCCCGGCAGCCCGAAAATGCAGGAGATCGCCGCTGCTGTCCGCGAGGGCGCGCAGGCCTATCTCAAGCGCCAATACACCACCATCGGCATCGTCGGCGTCGTCATATTCTTCATCGTCGGCTATTTCCTCGGCTGGCTGGTCGCGACGGGCTTTGCCACCGGCGCGGTGCTTTCAGGCGCCGCCGGCTTCATCGGCATGAACGTCTCGGTTCGCGCCAATCTGCGCACCGCGCAGGCGGCCATCGGCTCGCTTGGCGCCGGTCTGGAGATCGCGTTCAAGTCGGGCGCCATCACCGGGATGTTCGTTGCCGGTCTCGCGCTCTTGGGCGTCGCCGGCTATTTCACCTTTCTGACGCATGGCCTCGGTCTGCAGCCGAATAATCGGCTGGTGATCGACGCGCTGGTGGCGCTCGGCTTCGGCGCTTCGCTGATCTCGATCTTTGCCCGTCTCGGCGGCGGCATCTTCACCAAGGGCGCCGACGTGGGCGGCGACCTCGTCGGCAAAGTGGAAGCCGGCATTCCGGAAGACGATCCGCGCAACCCCGCTACCATCGCCGACAACGTCGGCGACAATGTCGGTGACTGTGCCGGAATGGCCGCCGACTTGTTCGAGACGTACGCGGTGACCATCGTCGCCACCATGGTGCTGGCCTCGATCTTCTTTGCCGGCAATAGCGCGCTGCTTATCAGCATGATGACGCTGCCGCTTGCCATCGGTGCGGCCTGCATCATCACCTCCATCGCCGGCACCTTCTTCGTGAAGCTCGGCGCCAACCAGTCGATCATGGGCGCGCTCTACAAGGGCTTCATCGCATCCGCGGTGCTGTCGCTGGGCGCGATTGCCTTTGTAATTTACGCGCTGATCGGCTTTGGCGCCGTCGCCAAAACCGGCTACACGGGGATGGACCTGTTCCTCTGCGGCGTGGTTGGACTCGCGGTGACGGGCCTGATCATCTGGATCACCGAATACTACACCGGCACCAACTTCCGCCCGGTGCAGTCGATCGCCTCGGCCTCGGTGACCGGCCATGGTACCAATATCATCCAGGGTCTTGCGATCTCGATGGAAGCCACAGCGCTTCCCGCCCTTGTCATCATCGCGGGTATCCTCTTCGCTTATGGGCTCGCCGGACTGTTCGGCATTGCCATCGCGGTGACGACGATGTTGGCGCTGGCCGGCATGGTGGTTGCTCTCGATGCCTTCGGTCCGGTGACCGACAACGCCGGCGGCATTGCTGAAATGGCCGGTCTGCCCAAAGAGGTGCGCAAGTCCACCGACGCGCTGGACGCGGTCGGAAACACCACCAAGGCCATCACCAAGGGCTATGCGATCGGCTCTGCCGGCCTTGGCGCGCTGGTTCTGTTCGCCGCTTATAACGAAGACCTGAAGTTCTTCATCGCTAATGCCCAGACACACCCATACTTCTCGGGGGTGAAGCTGGATTTCGCGCTTACCAACCCTTACGTGGTGGTCGGACTTTTGTTCGGCGGGCTGTTGCCTTACCTGTTCGGCGCGATGGGCATGACTGCGGTCGGCCGGGCGGCCGGCGCCATCGTCGAGGAAGTCCGGCGGCAATTCCGCGAGCGCCCCGGCATCATGACGTATAACGAGAAGCCGGATTACGGCCGCGCCGTCGACATGCTGACCAAGGCGGCGATCAAGGAAATGATCATCCCGTCGCTTTTGCCGGTGCTGTCGCCGATCGTTGTCTACTTTCTGATCTATTTCATCGCCGGCGGCGGCGCCGCGGGCAAGTCCGCAGGCTTCGCAGCCGTGGGCGCCATGCTGCTCGGCGTCATCGTGACAGGTCTCTTCGTCGCCATTTCGATGACCTCGGGAGGCGGCGCTTGGGACAACGCGAAGAAATATATCGAGGACGGCCACTACGGCGGCAAGGGCTCGGAAGCCCACAAGGCCGCCGTCACCGGTGATACGGTCGGAGATCCCTACAAGGACACGGCAGGACCCGCAGTGAATCCGATGATCAAGATTACGAACATCGTGGCGCTGCTGCTGCTGGCGATCCTCGCGCACTAGCGAGGTCGCCGAATATCGTGGCGGCGGTCTCTAACGGTTGATGCCGGGCAACCCGCCGCCACCGCCCAGGAAGTTTCCAAAGACCGATTGCAGGTAATTGGCGTCACGTCCGCCCGTCGGCGTAGTGCGGCTGACATAATCGAATACCACGCCGTCCTTGATGCCGTAATCGGCGAGACGTTCGACGCGGCGGTTCTTGTCGAAATAGATCGCGACCACCCGCTGGTCGGTCGGTTTGTCCGGTATGAAAGCGGCCGCGGATTCCGTGCGCTGGGAGATGTAATAAAAGGTGTCGCCGCTCACGGTAGCGACGGTGGAGGGCGTGCCCATGACAATCAGCACTTGTTCCTGGGTGGCGCCGATCGGGACCTGTTGCAGCGCGCCTTCGGGAATAACATAGCCGCGTTGATAAACCTGTCCGAGGCAACCACCCAGCATGATGCCAAGCGCCACAACTGCGACAGCCGTCCTGAGCATCGGTACGCGAGTATCTCTATGACGCCGCATTTTTCACTTTCGTTCTTGCATCGAAGGAGCCGTTGACGTACCCGCCGGAACCGCCAATTGCAACGCTGGCGGGCCAGCCTTGGGCTTCCCGTCGGTCGCAGCATACGAGCTAAATCTATGATATCTGGCCTTTTCCCCCGCGTCCCCAGGCAGGATACCATCCATGCGCTCTATGGCGCGATCGTGGCGCAGGCCCGTTCGCCAGTGTTCTACGGCGGCTATGGTGTGCCGGATACAGTTACCGGACGGCTGGAAATGATCATTATCCATGCTTTCCTGTTTTCCCGGCGCGCGCGCAACCGCACGGACAGCATGCAGCGGCTGGGGCAGGGCGTATTCGACCGGTTCTGTGACGATATGGACGCAAACTTACGCGAGATGGGTGTCGGCGACCTGGCAGTGCCCAAACACATGCGACGGATTGGCGAGGCCTTTTATGGCCGCGCAACCGCTTATGATGTTGCTTTGGCTACACGGCAGAACGGCGCGCTGGCACAGGCGCTAACCCGGAACGTTTTTGCGGAAGGAATGCACCATCCCGAAGCCGCTCAGCGTCTGGCCGCTTATATTGAGGCGGCTGACCTTCAGCTCGCTCAACAGGAAGATCTGGATTTAGCCCAGGGACGGATCAGCTTCCCTAACCCCGAAACTTTTTGAAATTCAGCCCGATGGGACCCAACAAACAGTTCAGCAAAACTGCAAGCAAGCTGCCTTGGAGCATGCCGGTCGCGCTCGCCGAAATTCCCGAGAAGGGCAGCCACTTCGATCTCGTTGCCGACGAGACAACTCGCGCCGAAGTGGCGAAGGTCGCCGGTTTGCGCGCGCTGCCCCGATTGCAGGCGAGATTTGATCTCGCGCGCCAAGGCACGGATGCCCTACGGGTCAACGGCGAGGTGTCCGCCACCGTAGGTCAGAATTGTGTCGTGACACTTGATCCGATGGACAACGAAGTGAAGGAAAAGGTCGATCTCGTTTTCGCACCTCCAAGCTGGCATCTCGCCGGCGAGGAAGGCCTTGATGAAGCTGATCTCATCGATCCGGGTGAGCCCGAGCCGCTAACGGGCGACACAATTGATCTCGGCGCGCTTGCCACCGAATTCCTGATTCTCGGAATCGATCCCTATCCACGCAAGCCCGATGCGGCGTTCGAGCCTCCGGCAGTGGAGGACGATTCCCCGCATCCTTTCGCGGCGCTGGCGGCACTGAAAAAAGGGCCGGACGCCAAGGAATGAGCGCCTCGAGCCTGCCGTGGCCATCCCTTTGTGTCACCGACCCGACACGCTATTGTCGCCGCCATGCTCGGACAGTCCTTCCGGCTTTTTTCGCATCTAAGGTCAATTGATGCCCAATAAAGTTCGCATCGCACTCGATGCCATGGGAGGCGACCACGGACCGCCGGTAGTGGTTCCGGGAGCGGAACTGTCGCTGTCGCGGCACCCGGACACTGAACTGATCCTGTTCGGCGACGCGGCGCAAATAGAGCCTTTGCTGGAAAAACATCCGCGCGTGAAAGCCGCCTCGCGGGTTGTGCATACCAACGTAGCGATTCGCATGGACGATAAGCCAAGCAAGGCGCTGCGCTATGGCCGTCGGGATTCCTCCATGTGGCTCGCGATCGATGCGGTCAAAAAGCGTGAGGCGGACGTCGCGGTATCCGCCGGCAACACCGGCGCGCTGATGGTGATGTCCAAATTGCATTTAAGGATGATGGCCGGAATTGACCGGCCGGCGATCGCCTGCCAGTGGCCGACCTTGAAAGGTGATTCAATCGTGCTCGATGTGGGGGCTTCGATCGGCGCAGACGCCGAACATCTGGTGCATCTCGCAGCCATGGGCAGCGCCATGGCGCGCGTACTTCTGCACCTCGAAAAGCCCACCGTGGGCCTGCTCAATATCGGCGTGGAAGAGGTCAAGGGTCTGGAACCGGTGCGCGAGGCCGGACTCATCCTGCGCGAACAGCCGTGGCCGCATCTGCAATATTACGGCTTCGTCGAAGCCGATGACATCGGCAAGGGGACCGTGGACGTGGTGGTGACGGAGGGCTTTGCCGGCAATATCGCGTTGAAAGCCGCAGAGGGCACCGCGCGACAGATCGGCGAATTTTTGCGCGCCGAAATCAAGCGCACGCTGCGTTCGAAGCTGGGTTATCTGTTCGCCCGACCCGCCTTCGCTGCGGTGCGCGAAAGGATGGATCCGGCCAAATCCAATGGCGGCGTTTTCCTCGGGCTTAATGGCATCGTTATCAAAAGCCATGGCGGCGCGAACGCAGAGGGGTTCGCGGTCGCCATTGATATCGGCTATGACATGGTCCGCCAGGATCTCCTTGCCAAGATCGGTGAGGCTCTTGGCCATGATCCAGGACGCGCGACTTCCGCCGGTCTGGTGGAGGGTATCGCCTCGTGACTGTTATGCGTTCCGTTGTGCTTGGTTGCGGCGCCTATTTGCCGAGCCGCGTCGTTATGAACGCGGAATTGGCGCAGACCGTCGACACGTCCGACGAATGGATCGTGCAGCGCACTGGCATCCGCGAGCGGCATATAGCGGCGCAAGGCGAATACACCTCCGATCTCGCTCTCCACGCGGCGCGCGCGGCGCTGGCCGATGCCGGAATCGAGGCGCAATCGATCGATCTGATCTTGCTGGCTACCTCAACGCCCGACCGGTCCTTTCCCGCCACGGCGGTCACGGTGCAAGCGGCGCTCGGCATCACCCAGGGCGCCGCCTTCGATCTACAGGCCGTCTGCTCAGGCTTTGTTTACGGGATAGCGACGGCGGATAGTCTGCTGAAGGCGGGTCTTTTCAAGCGCGCGCTGGTGATCGGTTCGGAAACGTTTTCACGCCTGGTGGACTGGAAGGACCGCACCACTTGCGTGCTGTTCGGGGACGGCGCCGGTGCGGTGGTGATGGAGTTGCAGCCGCAGCCTGCCGGCGGGAAGGATCGCGGCGTTCTCACCGCCCATCTGCGCTCCGACGGTCGCCACGAGGGCAAGCTTTATTCCGACGGCGGGGTGTCCACGACCGGCACCGCCGGCGTGGTGAAGATGGAAGGCCGTGCGGTGTTCAAGCACGCAGTGGCGATGATCACCGACGTGATCGACGCCGCGTTCAAGGCGACCGGATATACCGCCGCCGATATCAACTGGTTCGTCCCGCATCAGGCCAATAAGCGCATTATCGACAATTCTGCGCATAAACTCGGGATTGCCCCGGAGAAAGTGGTCATTACCGTCGATAAGCACGGCAATACCTCGGCCGCATCGATACCACTGGCCCTCTGTGCCGCGGTCGCGGACGGCAGAATCAAGCGCGGGGATTTGATTTTGCTGGAAGCAATGGGTGGCGGATTCACCTGGGGCTCCGTGCTTTTGCGCTGGTAAGCCCCGTTGACCACGTGCTCTAATGCTAATATCGTCGATATTTCAGTAACCTATAATCGCCGATAGCGGGGCAGGCGATGACCGGAAAGACAGTCACACGTGCCGACTTGTGCGAGGCGGTCTACCAAAAGGTAGGTCTCTCGCGCACGGAATCCTCAACGCTGGTTGAGTTGGTTCTCAAGGAAATTACCGACTGCTTGGAGCGGGGCGAGACTGTGAAGCTCTCGTCTTTCGGCTCTTTCGTTGTGCGCAAGAAAGGCCAGCGGATTGGCCGCAATCCCAAAACCGGCAAGGAGGTTCCGATTTCCCCCCGCCGGGTCATGGTGTTCAAGCCGTCCGCCATCCTGAAGCAGCGCATTAATGGCGGCCACGAAAACGGTGGCGGCTAACCGCGACGGCAGGAGTGCGGCTTTGGACAAGGCTCCGGACGCATTTCGCACCATCAGCGAGGTTGCGGACGAACTCGATGTGCCGCAGCACGTGCTGCGTTTCTGGGAAAGCCGGTTCAGCCAAATCCGCCCGATGAAGCGCGCCGGCGGACGGCGCTATTACCGCGCCGACGACGTGGATCTGCTGCGCGGCATCCGCCAGCTGCTTTACGGCGAGGGCTACACGATCCGGGGTGTGCAGCGCATCCTGAAAGAACACGGCATCAAATTCGTCCAGACAGTCTGGCAGGAAGGCGCCGAGCAGCCGCAACGCCTGCCGGACGATGACATGGCGGAGGAGGGGGCAGAACCCGCCCGCGGCGAAGCCGGCAGGTCGCGCGGGCTGCGGGGGCTGTTGCCCTCCATGCAGAACAGGGAAATGGAACGGCGTGAGCCGCGTCTCGATGATGCGGCGGGCGGCGCGGAAGCGGATTCAGATCTGCATGGGCCGGACGTGGTGAATACGTCCGATTTAAAGCTCGAACAGGAAGATTTGCGCAAGCTGCAGGCGGTGTTGCACGAACTCAGTGAATGCCGCCGTTTGCTCGATGACGTCCTGCGCTAATTTCGAATTCCGTAGTATCTTTTTGCTTCGTCACGCAGTGACGCGCGAATGCGCGGGTCGGGATCGGAACCTACATATTCGCCGCGCACATAGACATCGAATTCGGGGTTGCTCGAATACGCCCACGCGCGCCGAGGCTGCGTGTAAGTGGTGACGACCTTCTTCTTTTTGGCTTTGGCTTTCTGCGAGTCCGACGCGGCGTAGCTTTTCTGCCCCGCGTCGCTGCCGGAGTTTTTCATGGACTGTGCGGATGCCGGCGTTGCGATTAACGCGGCCAAAGCCACGACTGCTAAAATTTTCGTCATCGCTATCTCCTGTTCTAATTCAAGAAACACCGCAGCCTTCAGTTTAATCCTCCGCAGGTCAGAAAAAAGCCCCGGCGCTTGCGCCGGGGCTTTGCTCGGGACGGATTTCCCTTTGGTCCAATCGCCCTGATTAGTCGTCGAGGCTCGAATTCATCCTGAACGAGCCGCCGATCCGCGGATCCGGATCACTGCCGTTCTCGGGATCATACGACGGTCCGTAGCTGAAGGTGCTGTAACCCGGGGCGTAGCCATAGGCCATATAGCCAGGCGCCGGTGCGACAACACTTGGTGCCGGCGCAAGAGCGTAACCCTGGTAGCCGGGGTGATAGGCATAGCCCGGGCCCCAATACCCGGCATTGGCGTTAGCCGCCGCCGCACCTACCAAAGCACCCGCCGCGAAACCGCCGGCCGCGTAGCCCCAGCGGCTATCCGCAAGGGACGGCGTGGCGGAGGCCACAGCCAGTGCTCCAGCAACAGCCAGGGCCGCGGCGGCATGAGTTCTCTGTAATAGCATCGAATTTTCTCCTACTGGTTTGGAGGGAGTTGCCCACAGATACGCGCTGCGCTCGGTGAGGCGCATGCTGAGAAATAAACGTTTGCTGCGGGCGAACGTTCCGATGACAAAACCGGCTGCCACAGTCGCACCACAATGTGGCATTGAACAAATTCCACCGGTTGCGGCGCCGGACTTAACTTAACTTGTTCGGTTACCGCACTTGATATGGGGCAACCTCAGGGCCATTTAATTTCCCGGCCGTCCGGATGAACGGCTGCAATGCTGAGGTTGCAGTTCGATGAACTATTTTCGCACCGCAATTCTGCTCGCCGGGCTTACCGCGCTTTTTATGGGAGTTGGTTTTCTCATCGCCGGCCGGGAAGGCGCCTTGATCGCGCTTCTGGCCGCGGGAGCCATGAATCTCTTCGCCTATTGGAATTCCGACAAGATGGTGCTGTCGATGCACGGCGCCACTGAGATCGATGAATCGTCGGCCCCGGACCTCTTCACTATTGTGCGGGATCTCGCGGCGCGGGCGGGCCTACCGATGCCTCGCGTTTACGTCATGGACAACCCGCAGCCCAATGCATTTGCGACCGGCCGCAATCCGGAACATTCTGCGGTAGCCGTCACCACCGGGTTGCTCGAAGTACTAAATCGGGACGAATTGGCCGGCGTGATCGCGCATGAGCTTGCGCATATCAAGAATCGCGACACGCTCACCATGACCGTCACCGCGACCATTGCCGGCGCCATTTCCATGCTGGCGCAGTTCGGAATGTTTTTCGGCGGCAGCCGCGACAACAACCATGGATTTGGCATGATCGGCACGCTCGCCATGGTGATCCTGGCGCCGATCGCGGCGATGCTGGTGCAGATGGCGATCAGCCGGACCCGCGAATACGCCGCAGACGATGCCGGCGCGCGAATTGCCGGCCAGCCCATGGCGCTGGCTTCGGCGCTCACAAAAATCTCCAACTACGCAGAGCGCATACCGAACGAGACCGCGGAGCAGAATCCCGCGACCGCGCATGTTTTCATCATCAATCCGCTCGCGGGCGCGCATGGATGGGACAACCTGTTCGCCACCCATCCCGCCGTCGAGAATCGCATCGCCGCGCTGCAGCAGCTCGCCGGTGACTTGGGCGCCGGCGCATCTGCCGCGCCTGCATCCCGGCCTGCCGCGCCGCGCGGACCATGGGGCATGTCGCGCAGGGGACCGTGGAGCTGACAGCTCCGGGTGGAGAATTCCGCCTCCGTTCCTGCGTATCGGCGACCGAATTGTAGCACGTCGTATGCAGCGCGATGCCCTGCGGGATGGTCGCAGCTGCATAGAGTCATGACCGAACAGTGCACTTTCAGGCTCGTCGAGCAACGCCGGTAGCCGTCGTGCCTCCGCTATCGGCAACTCCCGTCGCACGATAAACCACGTTCAACGGGTCATTTGGTGGCGGTGTAGGCCGGGACGATTGCAGCCAGCAGTATCGCTGTTGCAGCTGACATTTGCATGACATTCATGGCGCAGGTCTGCTTTTGCAAAAACGGAATGCAATGGAATGCGGTGTGCCTTGGCGGACTGAGGGAGCTTGCCCGAGCGGGTGGCACAAGCGATCCGTGCGATCTGTTTAAAAATGTAGGCATTGCGGTGCAATCAACTTGCACGAGGAGTTCGTCGGGCCTAGCCTGGGAGGGGGGGAGAGGGAGCGAGGGGATCTCGAATTTTTCGGGCCGTCCGATCACGCTGCTGCTGACGCTGGCCGCCGGCCTGCCGGCCCTTCTTTTGGCAGTGCATAGACCGAGCGGGCGCGCAACGGTAACGACAATTGGAGCGGGATCATGAGCACGATGGACAGTTGTCACACCAGGTAAAGGTCCAGGCACCATGAGGACTTTGGCATCTTAGCCGTCACTTTGCATCGGAGCGCGGTCCGCCGAACTTTGTCGTCTTTCTCTATTGGACCGAGAGCACGGGGGGGGGGTGGAGACGCTGGCCTTAGGGAGCGGACAGGGCCCCGGGAATAGGGTTCGTTCGCCCGACAAAAAGTACGTCGGCGGTCGGCCGCCGCGGCAGCTGCAGCCTGCCGCGGCGCCGACTCGCCGAGTATTGTGGTTGGACCAGAATGGAAAGCTTTTTGTTGAGCGGCATCGGTTTTGTGAAGGGCAGGGGCTTGGGCGTGCAGTTCCGCGGCGACTTGTTTGTCGGAGCTGCAACAACCCGCGCGGCAGGAGGTTACCTGTTCCGCTTCAAGCTCACCGCCGACCGCAAAGCGCTGGCGCTTAGCCATGCTCTGGAAGATCGGGTAGCCAATAACACAACAAAATACGATCTCAGCGAGAGCAGGAATTCCTGATCGGCGAGGACTTCGGCGTTACAACCGACATACAGACAGGTCCGAACGGGAACCTGTTTGTTGTCTCCCTCTCCCATGGCGCGATCTATGAAATTCGCAAGCGTTGAGCGGGAAATTTCGGGCATCGCTCCGTGGTGGCCGGGTTGGACACCGAAACTTGCGATCCGTTTGAGCTTTGAGCGGCTCCGTTTTCCAGTGCGGCTTCCCAAGCTCTACGGCGGCGTCAGCAGCGTACCCGTCAGAATACATGTCAAGGTTGTCGCTGGATTGTTGCTCGTAAACAGTTGCATCCCTTCGGGCGCGTGTCCGCCTGGAAGAAGCTTAAAATTGTTTCGTTGATCGAAAAACGGTTTTGATCGTCTTGCTGAGCAAAGAAGAGATTGAATTGATCCTCGATCGAGGTAATGAAGGCCAGCGCCACGAAACTGCTCCCGGATGCCTGCCCAAAGCAATTTACATGCGTCGCCTGAAGCACGCGATTTGCGGGAACGGACGCAAATGGCGCAATGCATGGTGTGCCGGTGCAACCCTTCGTTACCTTGCTCTGGTATAACGACGGAAAACCTGGTACCCCATCGCTGATACGTCGTCACCATAGGTGAAAACCGCAAGCAGCGTTGCGGCAACGAACGATTTCAAGTGCATCTTGGACATCGCGAGCCGCGGCGCCCCTTCTGACGCTGGTCGGCAGGGCCATTTTCTTGGGCGCCATCGGCATCCTCGCCTTTACATTGCTCTTGGCTCCACGGTGGCAGGGCGGCAGACGTTCCGCTCTTTCTTTGGAGTGCATAAGGTATTCATCCCAACCGACGACGGTCGCTTCCGCATACTGAAGCATGGAACCACCGTTCATGGAGCGATGCGCGTTCAAAACGAAGATGGCCGTGACCGGTCCTCCGGAGCCGATAACATATTACGCGTTTGAAGGAGCGTTTGCGTCCGCGATCGCATCAAAGCGGGCAGCGGATGGAGGCCGCCTCCCGTCTGTTGCAGTAATTGGCCTCGGGACCGGAACTCTCGCGTGCCTGGAGAGTTCTGGACCTTCTTCGAAATTGACGCGGAGGTGCTGCGATTGGCGCAAGACAGCCGGTATTTCCGTTTTCTTGGAGACTGCGGCCCGGAAATGCCGATCGTATTGGGCGATGCGAGGCTGACGTTGCCGCAGGAGACAGCTAAGAAATCCATCCTCATCATTGGCGCCTTTTCGTCGGACTCGGTCCATTCACCTCCTCACGAAGGAGGCAATTGGCATGTATTTGTCCAAGCTGAACGACAGGGGGATCATAGTCGCCCACATCTCCAACCGACATCTCGACCTTAGTCGTGTCCTGGCGCGGATCGGTGCCGAGCACGGCCTGGTTACTTACCTGAACACGGAAACAGCGATTCCTCCGACCTTCGGCGGAGCCAGTTGCGATTCGCCTCAATCGTGGCGGTTCTCACGCGAAAGGCTGAACATGCGGGCGCGCTCTCGGTCCACCCGGCTTGGAAGCTCGTAGAGCCTGAAATGGCGCGCCGTGCCTGGACTGACGACTATTCGAATATCTTTGAGGCAATTCTCGACCACGGGCGTCAGAAGCGAAACGGCACCTAGGCTTGACCTCCGTATCTTATGGTGGCCCGTTGGCCGGCTTTTTGGGCCGGCTATTTGTTGTCGCTTGAAGCCGGAGGCGTGACTACAAGCGCCGCGTTGCGAGCCAGCGCCTTCGCGTGCGGCGCCCATATTCTTGTCGTGCCGCGCGCCAATTTACGACAGAATTACCGCAGTCCAATGTCAGTTCGGTTACACGCGGAGTGGTCGATGAGGTTGGAATGGCGGGCGCGGTCAAATTCCCTGGCCTGGTCAAATCCCCTGGCCTGGTGGTGGGGTCTGTTGACCCTGGTCAGCGGCGCAAATATCGCGGTTTGGTTCCTGCTGTACCGCCAGCTCTACGAACAGCCGACGGCAGTCTCGGCAGCATGTCCGGCATCGAGCTCATGCTCGTCCTTTGTGCGGCCTATGTTTTTGGCTGCGCATTCAGGTCGTTCCTTCCGCGCGCGGATGTTCAGCGGATCTGCTTGTTCGACACGTGGCTGTCGAGCGTTGTCGTTGGCCGGTCGGTCGCAACCGTGGCCGAGGTCTGCTTCGCGGCGCAGTGGGCGATTATCCTGCACCAGCTAGGCACGATGACCGGAGCGGACACCACCGTGAACGTCGCGTGGGTGATCGTGCCGTTGATCCTCATCGCGGAATGCTTCTCATGGCATGCGGTGCTGACCACCAACTATCTGGGCAACGCCATCGAAAATTCGATATGGGCTGTCGCCTTCTTCCTTGTTGGGATCGGGCTTTGCCGGTTGCTACCGGAGTTCGATGGTCCGGTTCGCGTGATCCTCGCCATCGCGATCGTCGGGATCGCAGGCTATCTGGCGTTTCTCATGACCGTCGATGTACCGATGTACCTGAGCCGATGGCGGGCCGAGGTTGCCGATGGCAGAAAGCTTCTGAGACCTCTCGAGGGTCTCCGCGACGTGAGCACACGTTGGGTCGTGACGCACGACCTTGCTGAGTGGAAGGACGAGATTGCCTGGATGTCGCTTTATTTCAGCTTGGCGGTCTGGGCCAGCCTCGCGCTGTGCGTTTTCTACTCGCTCGAGGATCATCTTCCGCGCTATCTCGTCGGCGCGACGGCCGCAAGCTGTGGTAGAACGGATTGGCAATAATTACGCCGCCACCTCTCCTTGAACTGAGCTTGCCGACGGTGGGATAACGCAAGGCTACGCCACGCGCGAGGCCGGTTTCATCCTGCCCGCGACTTTCCGCGGCGAAGCGGACTGTTCGCCGTCCGGGCTTCCGCGCAGGAAAGATGCGATCACCGCTTCGGCGCTGGCGATAAAATTCGCGCACGGGCCCTCCGCTCCGACGCTCTGACGGCTGACGCGGGCGCCTTCCAGGAAGGACCAAGGTGTCGGCCAGGAGTTCCGCTTCCGCGACGCCGGCGGCGCGGCAAGTTCCGCCAGGCGGTTGCGCTGCTTGCGTCTTGAACTCCTCGATGACACGCCGCGCCGGGTGGTCGCTTTCCGCCAGCTCGACCGCCGCATTCGCCAGGTCGCAGCCGCGCCCGCTGGTGGCCATGCACGGCGCCGAAGCGGATCCAGGCATTGAGCTGCGCCATCGGGATTCGCCGGGTGGGCGGCTTCAACTTCGGCCCATATCTCCTCGCCCTCGCGGGCGACTCCGCGCAGGCATTCCACGATGAGGTCGTCCTTCGAGCCGAAGTGGCGATAGAGCGTCATCTTGTTGGTGCCGGCGGTCTCGGCGATCGCGTCGACGCCGATGCCGCGGAGGCCATGCTTGCGGAAGAGATCCCGCGCCGTGTCGACGATGCGATCACGCGGCCGCGGCCGGAAGTAGCGTTCCGAATTCCTCATGGCCTTTCCTCGCGTCGCCAAAAAATATTTCCTGGGCCTTGACGGACTGTTACCGACCTGTAACATTCAGGCGTTACTTACCTGTAACACCCTAGCGGGCTTGTCAAGCCCGAAATCGGCCGCACGTCAAGCGTTTTGCAGAGGACGAACTCATGCCGGAATTCCTGCGGCGATCCTCACGCTCGACGAGCTTTTGAACGATCCCGTGACCCGCGCCGTCATGCGGGCCGACCGTGTCGACGCGCAGGCGCTGCGGCACCTTCGGGCTGCGGTTGCGCACGACGTTCAAAGCCCGGCGCGGCAGGCGGTCCATTGCGGGTCCGGCCAGCGCACGCTCGGCCGGTGGATCCGCTCGCAGATGCGGGGCGTGCTAGCCATGGTCAGCTTTTTCATCCAGCGCCCGATCTTCGCGTCGGCCATCGCCGTCATCATGGTGCTGGCCGGCGCGATCTGCTATTTCCTGCTGCCCGTCTCGCAGTTTCCCGACATCACGCCGCCGCAGGTCGTCGTCAGCGCCCACTATCCCGGCGCCAGCGCGCAGGTGGTCGCCGACACGGTCACGACGCCGCTCGAGCAGCAGATCAACGGCGTGGACGGGCATGACCTATATGTCGTCGTCGAGCTCCAATGACGGCTCGTCGAACATCACCGTCACCTTCGACGTCGGCTATCACCTCATCATCGCCGCGGTCGACGTGCAGAACCGCGTCTCGCAGGCGGCGTCCTCGCTGCCGGCCATCGTCAATCAGGCCGGCGTGACGATCAAGAAGCAGAACCCGAATTTCGTCCTGATCGTCAATCTCACCTCGCCGGACGGCTCGGTCGATCCCGTGGCGCTCGAGCAACTACGCCTATCTGCAGGTGGTCGATCCGCTGAAGCGCCTGCCCGGGCGTCGGCGACGTGCAGATCTTCGGCGAGCGGCGCTATTCGATGCGCATCTGGCTCGATCCCGACAAGCTCGCCAATCTCGGCATCACCGCCGTCGACGTGCAGAACGCCATCGCCGAGCAGAACGTCCAGGTCGCGGCGGGCAAGATCGGCCAGTCGCCGGCGCCCGACGGCACCGCCTTCGAGATGCAGGTCAACGCCATCGGCCGGCTGAGCGATCCCGCAGCAGTTCGGCGACATCGTCGTGCGGGCCGATCCTGCCGCCGGCTCGGTCGTGCGGTTGCGCGACGTCGCCCGCATCGAGCTCGGCGCGCTGCAATATGCCTCCTCGGCCTTCTTCGGCGAGGATCCGACGGTCGTGCTCGCCGTCTTCCAGATGCCCGGCTCCAACGCGCTCGACCTGCAGCAGCGCGTCAAGGACAAGATGGAGGAGCTGTCGAAGCGTTTCCCGAAGGGCATCGAATACGCGATGCACTACGACACGACGCGCTTCGTCTCCGCGTCGATGCACGACGTGCTGATGACGCTCTGCGAAGCGCTGGTCCTGGTCGTCGCCGTCGTCTTCGTCTTCCTGCAGAGCTGGCGCACGACGATCATCCCGACCATCGCCATCCCGGTGTCGCTCATCGCGACGCTGGTCGTCATGCTACCTCCTCGGCTTCTCGCTCAACATGCTGAGCCTGCTCGGCATGGTGCTGGCCATCGGCCTCGTGGTCGACGACGCCATCGTCGTGGTGGAGAACGTCGAGCGGCAGCTGGAAGCGGGCCTGCCGCCGCTCGAGGCGACGCGCAAGGCGATGAACGAAGTCACCGGCCCGATCATCGCCACCACGGCGGTGCTGATGGCGGTCTTCGTGCCGGTCGCCTTCATCCCCGGCGTGGCCGGGCGTCTCTACAACCAGTTCGCGCTGACGGTCGCGATCTCGGTCGGCATCTCCGCGTTCAATTCGCTGACGCTCAGCCCGGCGCTTAGCGCCGCGTTCCTGCGCCATCGCGGCGCAGACGACATTTCCGCCGTTCCGCTGGTTCAACGCCGGCTTCGATTGGCTGTCGCACGGCTATGCCCGCTAGCGTCCGCACGCTGATCCGTCTGGCGCTGGGCGATGCTGGGCCTGTTCGCGGCGACGCTGGGGGCCACCTATCCGGTCTCGACAGCGCATCCCGTCGACCTTCCTGCCGGTCGAGGATCAGGGCTACTTCTTCGTCGTGGTCCAGCTTCCCGGACGGCGCTTCGCTGCAGCGGACGGATGCGGTCGCGAAGACAGGTGCGCGACTATCCTGCAGGACACGCCCGGCGTCGAGATCGTCGGCTCGATCAGCGGCCTCAACTTCCTGACCAGCGCAGCGCAATCGAACTCCGCGGTCGAATTCGCCATCCTGAAGCCCTGGGACGAGCGGGCGCCGGAGCAGAGCGCTCCGAGATCGTCGCCGCGGTGCGGCCGATGCTGCTCGGCATCCCCGACGCCATTCGCGCTCAGCTTCGATCCGCCCTCGATCCCCGGCCTCGGCGCCACGGGCGGCTTCGAGTTCCAGGTCGAGGATCTGACCGGCCGCGGCAGCATGGCGCTGAACGAGGCGACGCAGGCGGTGATCGCCGAGGCGCGCAAGCAGCCGGAGATCAACCCGCAACAGCTCTTCACGACGTTCACCACGTCGACGCCGCAGTTCAACTACGATCTCGACCGCAAGAAGGCGAAGCTCCTGGGCCTCAGCCTGCCCGACGTGTTCAACACGCTGCAGATCTATCTGGGCTCGCTCTACGTCAACGATTTCAACCTCTTCGGCCGCACCTTCCGGGTGACGCTCCAGGCCGACCAGGATGCGCGCGCCTCCGCCACCGACATCTCGCGCCTCTATGTGCGCAACGCCTCCGGCGGCATGGTGCCGCTGAGCACGCTCGGCACGCTCAAGCCAACCGTCGGCCCCGAGACCGTGCCGCACTACAACAACTACGGATCGGCGCTGATCAACGGCGGCGCCGCACCGGGCTACAGCTCCGGCCAGGCCGTGGCGGCGATGGAACGCGCCGCGGACGCCGCCCTGCCGCGCGATTTCGGCTTCGAATGGACGGGCATCACCTTTCAGGAGCTCAAGGCCGGATCGATCGCCACCGTCGTGTTCGGGCTGGCGATCGTCTTCGTGTTCCTCATCCTCGCCGCCCAATACGAGAGCTGGTCCATGCCCTTCATGGTCCTGCTCGCGGTGCCGCTCGCGCTGTTCGGCGCGCTGCTGGCGCTGTGGCTGCGCGGCATGCAGATCGACGTCTATTCGCAGATCGGCTTCGTCATGCTGATCGGCCTGGCGGCCAAGAACGCCATCCTGATCGTCGAGTTCGCCAGGCGGCGCCGCGAGGAGGGGCTCGCGATCGTCGAGGCCGCGATGGAGGCCGCGCGGCTGCGGCTGCGGCCGATCCTGATGACGGCTTTCGCCTTCATCCTCGGCGTCGTGCCGCTGATGGTCGCGACCGGCGCCGGCGCGGCGAGCCGGCAATCGATCGGCACGACCGTCTTCGGCGGCATGCTGGCCGCCACGATTCTGACGCTGATCTTCGTCCCCGTCTTCTACGCCGTGATCGAGCAGCTGCGCGAGCGCCGCGAACCCGACGCGCCATCCCGAAGCTGCGCCCGGCCGCAAACGCATCGGCACGAATTCGCCCAGGCGGCGGAATAGGATCGGAGCTCAGTCATGAGAACTGGAAGCTTCGTTCTTGGCGCCGTCGCGATAGCGGCGGTGTCGCTGGCGCCGGCCATATCCTCGCCCGCACCGGCGCTGCGGCCTGCGGCGACGCGGCGGGCGCGGCGACGTCGCCGCCCGCCGATGACGGCCATGCCCGTGCCGGTGACGCAAGGTCGTCAAGCAGACGATCCCGATCTACCTCGATTACTCGGCGCGCACGGAAGCGATCCGCAACGTCACGCTGCAGGCCAAGGTGTCGGGCTATCTGCGAGGAGCAGCGCGCGCCCGACGGGGCCGACGTGAAGCAAGGCGACCTCCTCTACCGGATCGACGACCGCGACTATCAGCGCGGCGCTCGACCAGGCGAGGGCGCAGGTGGAGCGCGACGCGGCGTCGCTCGACTATCTGCGCGCCAATCTCGATCGCGGCGACAAGCTCGCCAAGAGCGGCTATCTCGCCAAGGACACCTTCGACCAGCGCAGCCAGCGCGTCCGCCAGGCGGAGGCCGCCGTCGCCATGGGCCGAGGCCGCCGTCCGCACGGCCGAGCTCAACCTCGACCACACGCGAGATCCGCGCGCCCTTCGCCGGCCGCCTCGGACGCAATCAGGCCCCGGTCGGAACTCTGGTCAGCGCCGCCGGCACGCGCGCTGAACACGCTGGTGCAGCTCGATCCGATCTACGTCACCTTCAATCCGAGCGAGACGGATCTGGCGGAGATCCAGAAAGCGCGCGCGGCCGGAAAGGTCGAGGCGGAGGTCCTCGTGCCCGGCGAGACGCAACGCGCGCCACAAGGGCGAGCTCACCTTCGTGGACAATGCGGTCGATCCCGGGACCGGCACGATCACCGCCCGCGCGACGATCGACAATGCGCGACCTCGCGCTGCTGCCCGGCCAATATGTCCGCATCCGCCTGCCATCCGCGACGAGCCCGACGCGCTGATGGTGCCGCAGACGGCGCTCGGCTCGAGCCAGCTCGGCAAATACGTCTATGTCGTCGGCGAGGACAACAAGGCGGACCAGCGCCTGGTCTCGCTCGGCCCGGCCAGCGGGCAACTCGTCGCGGTGCGGAGGGCGTCGCCGAGGGCGATCAGGTGATCGACGGCAATCTGCAGAAGATCGGCCCCGGGGCGCAGGTCCAGCCGATGCCGGCACAATAATTTCCCCAGGCCGTGTACCCCTTCGCGGCCTGCTCTGGACGCGCTGCGGCCCCCCAGTCGCAGCGCGTTCTTATTCATGCAGCAGCGCACTTCGCGATGCGCTCGCTTTCCGTCCATAGCCTGCGGCCCTTGCCGGCATCGCTGGCTTCGGCCGTTATCCGGCCGGGGCGGCATTTGTAAAAGAACTCACCACTGACGCCGGAGATTGCAGGCGCTGAGGCTAGATAGAGGAGGGTGCGCGCCCCTTCCTCAGGCGTTTTTGCAAACAGCTTGCCGGCGCGCAGCGCAAGCGCTGCCAGGCCGCCAGCTTCATCGCCGAAGCGGGTCGCCACGAAACCGGGGCTGAAGCTGTTTGCCGTGACGCCATGGGGCGCGGCCGGTGCGCCAGCTCGCGGGTAAACAGGATATTGCAGAGCTTGGACACCCCCAAGACGACGGGCGCACTGTAGTTGCGCTCGGATTGAAGGTCATCGAGGTCGAGGCGGCCTTTGCGGTGAGCGTTTGAGGCGGTCACGATGATCCTCGCCGGCGCCGCGGCGATGAGGCGATCGCGCAATGCCGCGGTCAGCACGAAGTAGGCCATATGATTGAGGGCAAAGGTGCGCTCGAGGCCGTCCTGCGTGACTTCACGCTTGGAGACATGGCGCCGGCATTGTTGACCAGGACATCAATGCGCGGTTCCGCGGCCGCTATCGCTGCTCCCACGCCATTCATTTCGGAAAGGCTTGAGAGATCGGCATAATAAGAAACGTGATGCCGGCTGGACGATATCGTCTGCAGTCGATCGAGCGTGACCGCGGCCCGTTTGCGGATCGCGGGCCACAAAAATGATCCGCGCCGCTTTTTGCGAGGCGTTCGGCAGCAACCTGTCCGATGCCGGAGGTTGCTCCGGTCCTAACGACGACTTTTCCGTGAATGGCGTTCTCGTCTCCGGAGTGCGCTTCCGCGCTCATTTATCGCCCACCGCATGTGTCACAGTCATGACACGCGCGTCCTGTCCAGCAACCTGTCGGATTTGCTCGCGCGTTTGCGCAAATTCATCTGCCGGCTAGAGCCTTGCCTCCTTGGACAAAGGGGCAAAATTGGGTATCGGGCGAAGCAGCCAGGTCATGAAGAGTAAGCTCAGCATTGCTCCGCAGAATTCGGACACGATGAATTCCCGGAAGATCGCCCGGCCTTATGCCGGAAAAAGTATTTGAGAGAGACCGTGCAATAGCGACGGCCGGATTTGCAAACGAGGTCGAAGCGGTGAACCAATAGGCGGCTGTGCTTGCCCAGTAAAGCGCGCGTCCGAACCTTGGACTGACGATATTGCCCACCATTGGCGGGAAGGACGTCGGGCCGATCCTAATCGCTGAAGGCTTAGCCGAGCAGTATATTTCGGCGGGACGCGCTGCCCGCCGCGACGAAATTGGTGCAGACGGTAATCCCGATTAGGAGGCTGCGGTCCTCTGCATCGACGGCGGCCAATGAATTGGCACGTCTGCCGAATCCCAGCACTTGCGCCATGCTGCTGTGGCTTCGTTCAGCGTCTCTGCGTGCCCTTGGTGCGGCTCGGCGCGGCCCTGCCGCTGAAAAAACGTAACCCCCCAAAACCAGGGCCGCTCGTCGCCAGTTAGTCGAAATACGTGTCCTACCGTTAGTTCACGCCCATCAGGGTCTTTGTAGATCAAGTGGTAGCCCTGCTGGCTGAACTCGCTGGGCCGCATGATGATGGTTCCGGGTAGGCTCATGGCATTGAAGATAGGCGCCCCGCCGCCCAGAATTCAACTCCACAGCCGATGTCGCGCGGTCACATCCAGCCTTCCAACTGAAGCGCGCGGCAGAGTTGATCGGTGGCGGCGCGTACGTCTATTGCGTTGCCGCTTTTCTGAGCCTGCATCAGTAGTTCGGCGGCGTGCGTCGCGCGGTTACGGCTTCATCGGCCGCGAAGCCGGTGAGCCCGACGTGTTCATGCACGTCAAGGATTTCTCCGGCAGCGGCATGTTGCTGTGCGAAGGCCAGCGCGTCCGCTTCGACATCGGCACCGACGCGCGCAGCGGCAAGCCAAAAGCCGAGAATGTTCGGCTCCTGTAATCATCAATACGGCTCTCGCCGCTGGCAACCTGTACACGAACTGAAAAGGCCGCTCCGAGAAGGCACTCAAAAGAAGGATTGACGTTGTTGGCTCAGAGCCGTCAGGTACATTCCACAAAACGTTTGAAAGAACTCGATATGGTCGCGGTGATGCTTCCTGATGTCTCGCGACGCCAGCAGGCTGAACAGCTTGTTGAACAGGCCGTGGAACGTGAACACTTCGTTCGAGACCATTCTCGTCCGCTGGTCCGACAGCGCCGTGAACGTCGTGGTGACCGACACATCCACCGACGGTGACTTAAGCTTCAACACCAGTCGTTCGGGCAGATTTCTGGCCGTGACGGTCGAGACGAATTCAATCTGCTGAGAGCCTTTGGGCACCATACGGTATCTCGAGCCGGCCATGCCGAAGGCGCCGCTGATGTGCTCGTAGCGCTCCAGGTCGTGCATCCATTCGGTCATGTTGCCGGGGTCCGCCATCAGCACGGTTACTTCCTGCCTTGGCCGGTTGACCTCGATTTCGATGATGCTTTTCATGTCGAGCCCTCGGCGGATGGCGTGGTGATCCCCTAGGTTACTTATTCAGTCTTACGCCTCCAGCCGGTCCGCAGCGGTGAGGTTGCAGCGATCCATCCGGGCGGTTGCATCGCCACGGCCGATCACTGGACACCGCGCGGGTTTATCAACAGAGCCACCTGCGTTAAAATGTACCCAGGGTGTACCCAGGCCGATGCGCTGGGTGCATTTGAGGGCCAAAATCTCCTGTAAGTATTTGATTTTGCTGGTCGGAGCGCCGAGATTTGAACTCGGGACCCCCAGTCCCCCAGACTGGTGCGCTAACCGGGCTGCGCTACGCTCCGAACGGCGCGGACTATAGGGATGCAGGCAAAGCCATGCAACACGCGCGCGTTGCACCCGGTCCCGGCCGGGCCTTGCGGGGCAGTTGGGGAAAATCGTCACATCTGGCCGTTAACCGGCGGGGATTTTCCCTGCGAGGTTAAACCGGCTTTCAATCTTTGGTTTAGCATTGGAAAAACTGTGGCCCACCATGCATTCTACTGGCGAGTTGCCACCGCATAAGCGACGCTTGCCAGCAGTGGCGGGGGGCGCGTTAAACTGGCGGCACGGGCAAGCCCAATAATCGCTGCGAAACATTTTCGGGACGATCTTGGCAGGCTTAAAGCACAAACTGATCCGCACAGGTCTGGAGGCGCTGTATTTCAGCGGCGCGCACATGCTGATGCGTCCCTTTGTCGGCGGCATCGGCGCGATCCTGATGCTGCATCATGTGCGGCCGCCGCGCCCAGACCGTTTCCAGCCCAATCGTCTTTTGGAGGTCACTCCGCATTTTTTCGACCGGCTATGCCGCAAGCTGCGCCGCTCGCGGCTTGATATTGTCACTCTCGATGAAATGCACGAGCGCTTGATCGAGGGCTATTCCAAGCGCCGTTTCGTTTGCCTGACCTTCGACGACGGGTATCGCGACAATTTGCAGTTCGCCTATCCGATCCTGAAAAAATACCAGATCCCGTTCGGGCTTTATATTCCGACCAGCTTTCCCGACCGCCTGGGGGAATTGTGGTGGCTGGCGCTTGAGGCGGTGATCGCCAGGAACGACCGCATCGGGCTTGTGCTCGACGGCAAGGACCAGCGCTTCGACTGCCGCACGGTTGGAGAAAAGCGTGCACTCTATGCTTTGCTTTATGCTTGGCTGCGGCGTCTGCCAACCGAAGAAGAAGTCCGCCGTGTCATTCGCGACTTGAGCCGGCGTTATCAGGTCGACATCGCCGCCTTCTGCGAAGACCTGTGCATGACCTGGGACGAACTGGCTGCGCTCGCATCCGATCCCCTGGTTACCATCGGCGCGCATACGGTCAACCATGTGATGCTGAAAAAAGTGTCGGAGAAAGCCGCGCGCACCGAGATGGAAATGAGCCGGCTCGGTGATTGCCGCCTCGCTCGGGGTACGGCCGCAGCATCTGGCCTATCCGGTCGGCGATCCGACCTCCGCCGGCCCGCGCGAATTCCAGATCGCCCAGGAACTCGGCTTCAAGACCGCCGTGACCACGCGTCCGGGCGTCCTGTTCCGGCAGCACCGCAATCACCTGATGGCACTGCCGCGCATCTCGGTGAACGGAGAGTTCCAGCGCATGCGCTATCTGCGCGTGCTGATGTCGGGCGCCGCCACCGTCGTGTGGAACGGCTTCCGTCCGGTCAATGCAACCTAGCGCATGATCCGACGGACCGCTGCCCGCTAATCGCGTTATTTCCGCGACATCCAGCGAACGAGCGGCATGGCGGGCAGCACCCAGCCAAGCCCTGCGACCAGATAGTAAATTGCTGCGACAAAACCGGAGACGGAGGTCAAGACCGTCTGCGCCAATGCCATCGCCAGCAAGGCCCAGACAATGACAAGCGCGAGCAGCGCGACAGCGCCAATCAGCTTGCGCAGGCGAATAGGCATTGCAGGCATCGGTGCGTTCCGGTTGCGGGGGCAGGGACGGGAACTATATGGTCCGCGGCGTGCAGGCAATCCCCGACACCGAAGCAGGCCTCAGCCGAGCCGGATTTCCGCCGCCGCGCCATCCGGTTGTGGCTGTGGGCGGTCGCGGCGCTGGTTTTCGCGACTCTGCTGGTCGGCGGCGCGACACGGCTGACGGAATCCGGACTGTCCATCGTCGAATGGAGGCCGGTAACCGGAACGATCCCGCCGGTTAGCGAAAGCGCTTGGCTCGCCGAATTCGAGAAATACCAGGCGACCACGCAATACCAGCAACTCAACCGCGGCATGACGCTCAATGAGTTCAAGACCATCTATTGGTGGGAATGGACGCATCGTCTGCTCGGCCGGCTCATCGGCGCGGCATTCCTCATTCCCTTTCGTCTGGTTCCTTTGGCGCGGCTGGATCGAGCGCGGGCTGAAGTGGCGGCTATGGGCGCTTTTCGCGCTCGGCGCCATGCAGGGCGCGGTGGGATGGTGGATGGTCGCCTCCGGGCTTGCCGGCCGTGTCAGCGTCTCGCAATACCGGCTTGCTTTTCATCTCACGCTAGCCTGCGTGATCTACGCGGCACTGGTCTGGACCGCGCAGCGCCTGCGGCCGCAGAATGCCGTCCGAAATGCCGTCATCGTGCCGGCGCGCATCAGCTTCACGGCGCAGATCGTTGCTCTTTCTGGTGCTGACTGCAGATCTATCTCGGCGCGCTGGTGGCCGGGCTCGATGCCGGACGCATCTACAACACGCTGCCGCTCATCGACGGCGCCTTTATTCCATCCACTCGACAGACTGTTCTTCGAGCAACCTCTGTGGCGAAATTTCTTCGAGAATCCCCTGATGGTGCAGTTTCAGCACCGCATGCTGGCTTATGTGCTGGTGCTGCTGGCTCTTGCGCATCTGCTTGACGCGGCAAGAAACCGCTCCGCGCTCATCAGCGTTCTATGCTGGTGCGCGCTGGGTCGCGCTGGCGGTGCTCACGCAGGCCGGGATCGGAATGTACACGCTGATGCATGCAGCGCCGATCTCGCTCGCGCTGCTGCATCAAGCCATGGCGATTGTCCTGCTCACCGACGGCGGTGTTGCACGCGCAGCGCTTGAGCGGGGCGAAGCTCAGCCTGATCAGGCCGCCGCCAGATCCCTCTTCCAGATCGGCGATGATGTCTTCCTTATCCTCAAGACCGACCGATAACCGCACCACGTCCGAGCCAGCGCCGGCCTGCGCCCTTTGCGCATCGGTCAATTGGCGGTGGGTGGTAGAGGCCGGGTGAATAATGAGGGAACGCGTGTCGCCGATATTGGCCAAGTGCGAGAATAATTTCACATTGGACACGAGCTTCACGCCGGCGTCATAGCCGCCCTTCAGCCCAAAAGTCAGCACTGCGCCCGCGCCGTTCGGGCAATATTTCTTCGCCAGGCTGTTGATAGCGGTCGCGTGGCCAAGCCGGCGTAACTGACCCAGGCAACCTTGTTGTGCTTGACCAGCCACTCGGCCACCGCCAGCGCATTTTCGCAGTGGCGTTGCATCCGCAACGGCAGTGTCTCAATGCCGGTGAGGATGAGAAATGCATTGAAAGGCGAAAGCGCGGGTCCGATATCGCGCAACCCGAGCATGCGGCATGCGATGGCGAAAGCGAAGTTGCCGAAGGTTTCATGCGGCACCAATCCGTTATATTCCGGACGCGGCTCCGACAGCATGGGATAGCGGCCGGGCTCGCGCGACCAGTTGAAAGTGCCGCCGTCGACAATCATGCCACCGATGGAATTGCCGTGACCGCCGAGAAATTTTGTCAGCGAATGCACGACGATGTCGGCGCCGTAATCGATCGGCTTGCACAGATAGGGCGTCGCCAGCGTGTTATCGACGATCAGCGGAACGCCTGCGCGCTTGGCGACCGCCGCTACCGCCTCGAGATCGGTGATCACGCCGCCGGGGTTGGCGATCGACTCTACGAAGATCGCCTTGGTCTTCGGGCTCACCGCTTGCTCGAAAGAGGAGATGTCGTCCGGGTCGGCCCAGACCACCTTCCAGTCGAAATTCTTGAATGCGTGATTGAATTGGTTGATTGATCCGCCATAGAGCTTCTTGGAGGCAACGAATTCTTCGCCTGGGCGCATCAGCGAATGCATCACAATGACCTGCGCGGCATGGCCCGAAGCCACCGCAAGTCCCGCCGTTCCGCCCTCGAGCGCGGCGACGCGTTCCTCCAGCACCGCATTGGTTGGATTGCCTACGCGGCTGTAAATATTGCCGAATGTCTGCAGGGCAAAGAGCGAGGCTGCATGATCGACGTCGTCGAACACGAAAGATGTGGTCTGATAGATCGGGGTCACCCGCGCCCCGGTGGTCGGATCCGGCTGCGCGCCCGCGTGAATGGCGAGCGTGTTGAAACCCGGAATGCGTTCGGTCATGAGCACCCTCTTGACGGAAATGGTTGCCGACCTATCGTTATAACTGTCGGCTATGAGCCGCAAGTTAGAGCTAGCGCAGTTTGCGGAAACGACTGAACTGAAATCGCTGAATGCCGCCCCCAGGCGTTCGGTGTTCGTATGGGCGTGTTTCTTCCAGCTCGAATGATGCGCCAAGGGCTTGCTCCAATGAATTGGCATCATGGCGGGCCACCGGCAAGCCGCTGCAACGATCCGGGCCGTCTGGCGCGAATGTCCCGATAATAACCTGCGCCCCTGGCGACGTGCCTCGCGTGAGGCGTTCCACATAGGCGCGGCGTTCGTTCGGGTCGGTCAAAAAATGGAATGCGGCACGATCGTGCCACAAGTCATATTTCTGCTCGGGCTCCCACTCGGGTCACGTCGGCCTCAATCCAACGGACTTGTGACGCGCGTGGCCCTCAGCCGCGTCCGCGCAACGGACAATGCCTTCTCCGAAATATCCAGGACGCTGACCGCCTGGTATCCGTCTCCAGAAGTGCATCCACCAGACGCGACGCGCCGCCGCCGATATCGATAATGGATGCGCCGCTATCGCAGCGCCCGACCGCCGGATGAGATCGAGAGAAATGGCAGGGCTTTGTTCGAACCAGCTGACCTCGGTTTCATTCTTTGAGGAATAGACGCCCTGCCAATGCGCCTGCCGGTCAAATTCAGTCATGCTGCGCCTTGGCCGAGCCACCTGACGCGCTGCTTTTCTGCGCGCGATCGGTGGCGTCGGTGACGCCGCCCTGGCTGGTCATGCGATTGAGCGACATGCGCTGCACGCCTTTGCCGAAAACCTGCGCGCGCCTGGAGGTGAGGGTACGGGAATTGACGCCCATCCAGGACAATTCCGAAGACAGCCGGCCGTACTCGATCTTCGGGCAGCGGTTCATTACGACCTTCATGCCAGCCGCCTCGGCGGCGGCCGCAGCCTCGTCGTTGCGCACGGTCAGCTGCATCCAGATCACCTGCGGGCGCGGTTGCATCGTCAGCGCCTCCTGCACGATGCCGGGCGCATATTTGGATCCGCGGAAAACATCGACCATGTCCACCGGCTCGGGGATATCAGCGAGCCTGGCGTAGACCTTCTGGCCGAGAATTTCCTTTCCCGCCTGGCCGGGATTGACCGGGATCATGCGGTAACCGCGCTCCTGCAGATACTTGAAGGCAAAATAGCTCGGCCGGTTATCCTTCGGCGAGATGCCGACCATTGCGATTGTCTTCACGGTATTGAGAATGCCGCGAATGTAATTGTCGGGATAGTTGTCGTGGTTCATGCGCCGCGCTTTCCGTTAAGCGCGAACATAGTGACTGCCACGGCAGGGCGAAAGGGTTGCCTGCCGTTACTTGCCTTAGCTCTCGACCGCACACCTTGCCTTTGGCGACGCAATTGAGCGCAAGATCGCCAGCGAGGCAGAGGTTCTTCATGCCGCCCTCGCGGGCGACGGAACGGGTGAGCCGCAGGGCAACTTGCTCCGCCGCCACCTGCACGCAGGCGGCGAGATCCATATGACGTTGCGTAACGCGATCAACCTCGGGATTGGACGACGAATTCGAGTATCAGGGGTTAATGTGCGGACGCTGCGATTCACCATCGCGTTGGCCTGAAAATTTTGCTTTCGCCTGGCACCGACATGAATGAAATTTGCCGCGCACGAAGAAAACTGCAACGCGCGGCCGCGCCTAAAGATCGGGTCGGCTCTGCGGCACGCAAGGAGAACACCCGGGCGTCGCAGGATCAATCTGCCGGGCATGTTCGAGCTGGACGATCGCAAAAAAAAATCTGCGGCTGCTCAAGCGCGCACCGAACCCAGCAAATCGCCAGAAGGCTGATCCGTACTCGGTCCGCGCCGTCGATGCTAACGATGCTATATCGACCGGTATCGGCCGCAGCTTGCGAGCCAGCCGCTGAAGGATTGCTCAGGCGGACAAGTGAGGACTTCCGGAAGCGTTTGGGTTTAACAGTATGCACCTCGATTTGGACGTTCTATGCACGCACTAGATACAGGTATTATGATACTTTTCTCTTAAGCTATTGATCAAACTGTGCTTTGTTATTATGAAATGCATTGACGAAAATCCTGCTGTCCTGTAGGCAAACGGCCACGCAGCAGGGATCGAGCCATGAAAACCTATTCGGCTAAAGCCGCCGACATCGAGAAGAAATGGGTGCTGATCGACGCCAACGGTCTGGTCGTCGGTCGCCTCGCCAGCATCGTCGCGATGCGGCTGCGCGGCAAGCATAAGCCTACTTATACGCCGCACGCCGATGACGGTGACAACATCATCATCATTAATGCCGCCAAAGTTGTGCTCACCGGCCGCAAGGTGCAGCAGAAGGTCTATTACCACCACACCAATTACATCGGCGGTATCAAGGAGCGCAGCGCGAAGTCGATCCTTGAGGGGCGTTTCCCCGAGCGGATCGTGGAAAAGGCGATCGAGCGTATGTTGCCGCGCGGCCCGCTGGGCCGCCAGCAACTCGGCCATCTGCGCGTCTATCCGGGTCCCGAACACCCGCATACGGCGCAACAGCCGGAAACACTCGACGTAGCCAAGATGAACCGTAAGAACATGAGGAGCGCGTGACTATGGCTGAATCCATGCAAACGCTGGAAGGCTTGTCCACGCTAAAGCCGACTGCGCCAGAAGCACCGAAATATGTGCAGAAAATCGACAAGCAGGGTCGCGCCTATGCCACCGGCAAACGCAAGAACGCGGTCGCTCGCGTCTGGGTAAAGCCGGGCAGCGGCAAGATCACCGTCAACACCCGTGCCATTGAAGTCTTCTTCGCGCGGCCGGTGCTGCGCATGCTGATCCAGCAGCCGCTGGTCGCGGCCAATCGTCAGACGCAATATGACGTGGTTTGTACTGTGTCGGGCGGCGGTCTGTCGGGCCAGGCGGGTGCGGTACGTCACGGAATCTCAAAAGCGCTGACCTATTACGAGCCGGATCTGCGCGGCGTCCTCAAGCGCGGCGGCTTCCTCACCCGCGACTCCCGCGTGGTGGAGCGCAAGAAGTACGGCCGTGCCAAAGCGCGCCGCTCCTTCCAATTCTCCAAGCGTTGACGCGCACGCCCATCAGCGTGTCGGCAAGGGGCGCTTCGGCGCCCCTTTTTATTTCAGTTAAATTAGCGAGGTTTTTGCACGAAACGCTGCGCGAGCCGGGAAATAAGGCGCAAAGCCTAGGAGCAAGCCTTTTACTACACGAACCCGTGAACTGGTATGGGTATTTCAGTACGACAGTTACCGGGAAGTACGATGTTCTTGGACATGCCTACGCTTTTTATCGTTTCGACCTGCATTGCGGGGCTGCTCGGGTTGCTGTCCTGTTCTTTGCCTGGATCCAGGATCGCAACGTCCATGCGCTCGCGTGGTGGGGTACGGCCTATATGCGTGGGTGGCGTGGGCGTCGGCTTATGGATTGCGGAAGCCGCGGGGATATCCGAGCCGCTTTTTTATGGTTTGTCCAATGCCCTGCTGTTTGTCGCTTGCGCCACTATCTGGAACGGCGCGCGCCTGTTCTACGGGCGCAAGGTGCGGCCCTACGCGCTCGCGGCCGGCGCGATCGTGTGGATCGTCGCATGTCAGATCCCATCCTTCGCACAATCCGACATTTATCGCATCGTTCTCAGCTCCCTCATCGTCTCCCTGTATACCTTCGCCACCGCACGTGAAATTTGGAGCGACCGTCGCAAGCGCACGCGTTCGCCGCTGGGCGGCGACACTTATGCCCGTCCTGCATGGTCTGGTCTTTCTTCCGCCGATACCGTTAGCGGTCGCGCGGACAGGCGAGACAACTTTGCTATCGAGCGGATGGATGGCAGTTTTCACGCTTGAAACCCTTTTGTACGTCGTCGGCACGGCGTTTATCGCGCTGATGATGGCTAAGGAGCGGGCCGAGAGTCTGTATAAAGTGGCAGCGGCTACCGACCCGCTCACTGGTCTTCTCAATCGCCGCGGCTTTATGGAACTGGCGCGACTTACGGTCACTCGGGGGACGCGCAAGAACGACCGCCTGAGCGTGCTGATGTTCGACCTCGATCATTTCAAGCGGATCAACGACCGTTTTGGCCATGCTGTCGGGGATGCGGCGCTGTGTGTATTCGCCGAAAGTATCCAAAGGACGATGCGCGAGGGTGACGTGATCGGGCGGCTCGGCGGCGAGGAATTTGCAGTCATGGTTTTGGGGTCGGCGAACGACGCCGCAATCGCCGCTGAACGCGTCCGCGCCGCCTTCGAAGCCGCCGGTGCGGTAATTGCCGGTCACCCGATCGGCGCCACGGTCAGCATCGGTGTTGCAGATGGCCTGGCGAGAGCCTGCAGCATCGAGCAGATGTTGTCGCGTGCCGATGCGGCGCTCTATACCGCCAAGCAAGCGGGGCGCAATCGCGTCCTCTGTGCACCCGAAGCCCGGCCGCTTGCGGAACAGCCTGCAGTCGCCGCTTTCGCGCCAGCAGGCATTCCTTGCGCCGCTTAGCGCGCCCGCTCCAAGCCGTGACGGCTCAGGTCCCGATCTTTCCGCCTCCGCGCTTGGTAATCGCCAGCACCGATGGACGCGGCGGCATATCGGGCTTGAAATCCGGCCAGCGGGTGGAAGGATCATCGAAGGTCGATGTGCGGCCGAAAGCCTTCCATTGGTCGCCGTCGTCACCCGGATGCTGAATCGCAACGAACAGAGTCTCGGTATCCGGCGTGAATTCCGGGCCGCAAAGTTCAGCACCGGCCGGGCAGCGGAAGAACAGGCGGGAGGTGCCGCGGCCTTCGCCTTCTGTCTCCAAGCCCCAAAGTCCGTCGGATCGGCCGGTCGCCTTGTCGGAGTTGCCGTCCGTTGCGACCCATAACCGGCCTTCGGCGTCCAGCGCCACGTTGTCCGGCATGCCGAACCAGCCATTTCGGGTGGTTTCGGAGGAGAAAGTGGCGCCGACGGCGGCGACAGAAGGATCGCCGCATTTGACCAGAATTTCCCATGTGAACTTGTCCGCTGCGTGATCGCCGTCCGGCGGCGTCATCTCAATGATGTGGCCGAACTTGTTGTCGGCGCGCGGATTGGCTGCATCGACGTCTTCGGGCTTGCGTCGGTTGTTGTTGGTCAGCAGCGACATAGACCTTGTTGGTTTTGCTGTTGGCTTCGACGTCCTCCGGCCGGTCCATCTTCGTGGCGCCGAGCAGGTCGGCGGCGCGGCGCGTCTCGATCAGAACATCCGCCTGGCTGGCGAAGCCGTTGGCTTGCGTCAGCGGACCCTGTCCATGCACCAGCGGCAGCCATTCCAACTGAGCCGTCGGCGTTATAACGGGCTACCGACAAAGTACCTTCGTCCAGGATGTCGCGGTTGGCGGCGCGGTTAGCGAGATCGACGCGTGCCTGGGTGACGAAGCGATAGACATAGTCGAAGCGCTCGTCGTCGCCGGAATAGATCACGTAGCGGCCATCCTTGTTGACGATACCGGCTGCGCCTTCGTGCTTGCAGCGGCCAAGCGCGGTGCGCTTTTTCGGCATCGACGCCGGCGCGAAGGGATCGATCTCTACGATCCAGCCGAAGCGGTTGGCCTCGTTCGGCTCCTTGACCATATCGAAGCGCTCGTCGAACTTGCCCCAGGCATAGGCATTTTCCGGCACGCCGTAGCGCTTGTAGTTCTTGGCTTCCGGGTGACTGGCCTCGAGCTTGCCCCAGAAATAGCCGTGGAAATTTTCTTCGCAGGTCAGCCACGTGCCCCAAGGCGTCGTACCGCCGGCGCAATTGTTGAGCATGCCGAGTACGCGTTTGCCAGTGGGATCGGCCTTGGTCTGCATGCGCCTGTCGCCAGCCGCCGGGCCGGTGATTTCCATCGGCGTATCGGCATCGATACGGCGGGCATAGCGGGAATCCGCAACGACGCTCCATCGATCGGCTTCGCGCTTGATCTCCAGCACGCTGCCGCCATGCGCTGCTTTCTCGATCGCGACAAGATCGGCGGTTATCTTGGCAAAACCATCTTTCACATCTTGCACGCCGAGGCCGGAACATCAGCTCTTCGTTGGTGTATTCATGGTTCACGACCAGCAGACCGTGTTGCGACGGATTTGCCGCGCCCGGCATCGGGAGATAGCCGAGGTAATCGCTGTTGTAGCCGAACTGCATTTGCTGCGCGTTCGCGCGTCTGCCGCGCGGGATCGAAGGCGGGCGCTCCCTTCAGCACCGGATCGCCCCAGCGCATCAGAACCTGTACGTCATAGCCTTCGGCGACGTGGTGCGTTTCATCTACGCCGGCGGCAACCTCCTTGAATTTGAAGCGCGCCGCCCACCGCAGCTTCAGCCTGTCGCAGGGCGACGACGTCAGCGCAGCGGGTCCGATTGTGGCGGTTATGGCCGCGACGCCGAGCGCGCCCTTGAGCAGGTCGCGGCGGTCAAATCGGGCGGCGATCACGTCACCGATGGTCGGATTGGCGCTGAGATTACGGCCGATGTCTTCCGACGCTTCGTAGGCCTGGGAGCGGGTGCGTTGAATTCTGTGTCACAGGTAAACCTCGCCGATAGGGCCGAATCTGACAGGGCAACGCCACCGACGCTAGGGTCGGCGTGTGACAGGCAGGTGACAGCAAGGTCTCGTTTACCTGACAGGCCTAGCCTGAACGTGGCCCTGCGGCACTTGGCGGATTTCGCATACGCTGGAACTTATGCTCGTTTGGCTGGTAGCGCCTGGGCCAGGCTATTGCGACGTCCGCGAGTCCGAGGCGCCACGATCCAGCAAAACGCGCGGCGGATCTACGGCAAGCGCCTCGTCGGCCGGTTTTGTGCGGTCAAGCAATGCCGGAGTGGCGCTCTGCTATCTCCGGGTTCTGATCCGCAAAACAAAAAGGGCGCCCATGGGCGCCCTTTAGTTGCATCGCTTCGCGTGTTCGGAGGAGGAGTTACGCGCGAGTAATACATCTCGAATTCGACCGGATGCGGTGTGTGCTCGAAGCGGATCACCTCGGTCATCTTCAGCTCGATATAGCTGTCGATGAAGTCGTCGTCGAACACGCCGCCGCTTTCAGGAAGTCGCGGTCCTTGTCGAGCTCCTCGAGCGCCTGGCGCAGCGAGCCGCACACGGTCGGGATGTTCTTCAGCTCGGCCGGCGGCAGGTCGTAGAGATCCTTGTCCATCGCCTCGCCGGGGTCGAGCTTGTTCTTGATGCCGTCGAGACCGGCCATCAGCATCGCCGCGAAGGCGAGATAGGGATTGGCAGAGCGGATCGGGGAAACGCACCTCGACGCGCTTGGCCTTAGGATTGGTGGTCCACGGTATGCGGCAGGAGGCCGAGCGGTTGCGCGCCGAGTAAGCGAGCAGCACCGGCGCCTCGAAGCCTGGAACCAGCCGCTTGTAGGAGTTTGTCGTCGGATTGGTGAAGGCGTTGATCGCCTTGGCGTGCTTGATGATGCCGGCGATGTAGGATCAGGCGGTGTCCGACAGGTCGGCATATTTGTTGCCGGCGAAGACCGGCTTGCCCTCCTTCCAGATCGACTGGTGGCAATGCATGCCCGAGCCGTTATCGCCATAGATCGGCTTCGGCATGAAGGTCGCGGTCTTGCCGTAGATATTGGCGACCTGATGGATGCAGTATTTGTAGATCTGCAGTCTGATCGGCCATCAGCGTGAGCGGCGCGAACTTCATGCCGAGCTCGTGCTGCGCGGAGCCGACCTCATGGTGGTGCTTCTCCACCTTGCACGCCCATGCGCGCCATGGCGCCGAGCATTTCCGAGCGCATGTCCTGCGCGCTGTCCTGCGGCGGCACCGGGAAATAGCCCTTCTTGGTGCCGATGTGGTGGCCGAGATTGCCGCCTTCGTAATCGGTATCGGAATTGGTCGGGAATTCCACTGAATTCGAGCTTGAAGCCGGTGTTGTAGGGATCGGCCGCATATTTCACGTCGTCGAAGATGAAGAACTCGGCTTCGGGGCCGAAATAGATCGTGTCGCCGACGCCCAACGCCTTCACCAGGCCTTCGGCCTTTCTTGGCGATGCCGCGCGGATCGCGGTTGTAGGGCTGGCCGGTGGTCGGCTCCAGCACGTCGCAGACGATCGACCAGCGTGGTCTCCGCAAAGAACGGATCGATGCAGGCGGTCTCCGGGTCCGGCATCAGCTTCATGTCGGATTCATGAATCGCCTTCCAGCCGGCGATCGAGGAGCCGTCGAACATGATGCCTTCGCTGAAGGTCTCCTCCTCGATCATCGTGACGTCGAAGGTGACGTGCTGCCACTTGCCGCGCGGATCCGTGAAACGGAAATCGACATATTTCACGTCGTTGTCCTTGATCAGCTTCAGGACGTCTTTGGCCGTCTTCATTTGAATACCTACCCTTTCTTGGAAATACTCTGGCGCAACGAATTGCCGGCAACCCGGATTTCAGATCGCGTCCAGCCCGGATTCCCCCGTTCTGATCCGGATTGCTTCTTCGATGGTGGAAACGAAAATCTTGCCGTCGCCGATACGACCGGTCTGCGCCGCCCGCCTGATCGCCTCGACGGCTTTTTCAACCATGTCGTCGCCAAGCACAATCTCGATTTTCACCTTGGGGAGAAAATCCACGACGTACTCGGCCCCCCGGTACAGCTCCGTATGCCCCTTCTGGCGGCCGAATCCCTTGGCCTCCGTCACGGTGATGCCCTGCAGGCCGACTTCCTGAAGCGCCTCCTTCACCTCATCCAGCTTGAATGGCTTGATGATGGCTTCGATCTTTTTCATTGGCATTCCTTCTCCCGCCCCAAACCAGGCCGCCCGGGCCTGTTGGCGTTAGCAGAGTCCGTGCCAAGCCGGCCTGGAGGGCGAACCTAACGATTGGCGGGCATTCGCGGTAGGCTTTTCCAGAGCGCTGATCGGCCGCCGTATTTGCTAACGCAATAGGCAGATTGCCCAAAAACTATTCAATCGCTCCGCCGCGCTCCCACGCCGCGCGACCCTGCAGGGCCCGCGTTGTCGGCTCACCGGATCAGCCGTTAGTGTCGCGCCGTGATCGAACTTCTGACCAATGCGGAGATGGGGCAGGCGGATCGCCTGGCGGTTGCCGGCGGCATTTCCAGCACCGACCTGATGGAAAATGCCGGCCGGGCGGTCGCCGACCATATCGGCCGGAATTATCCGACCGGAACGCGCGTTGTGGTCGTCGCCGGACCGGCAACAACGGCGGGGACGGCTATGTCGCCGCGCGGCTTTTGGCCAGCCGCGGTTGCGACGTGCGGCTGCTGCGGGTCGGCGTTGCCAGGCAAGGGCGATGCCGGCCGGGCAGCGGGCAATGGAAAGGGCCCCACCGCCGACGCCAGGCCCGAGGGCTCGCCGGCGCCGACGTTATTGTGGATGCGCTGTTCGGCGCCGGGCTCGACCGGCCGGTCTCCGGCCTGGCAGCCGCGATGATCGAGGCCATCAACGCCAGCGGTTTGCCAGTGGTCGCGGTCGATCTGCCAAGCGGCATCAACGGCGACAACGGCGCAGTGATGGGCGCGGCGGTGAAGGCGCGCGAGACCGTCACCTTTTTCCGCCGCAAGCGCGGACATTTGCTGCTGCCGGGCCGGCTGCATGCGGGCGCGCTTTCGCTCGCCGATATCGGGATTCCGCCGTCGGTGCTGGACAAGATCAAGCCGCAGGCCTTCGCCAATGAGCCGGCGCTCTGGATCTCGCATTTTCCGCGGCCGCGCGCCCGACGGACACAAATACGACCGCGGCCATGCGGTCATTGTCTCTGGCGACCTTTCGCATACCGGTGCGGCGGGGCTGGCCGCGCGCGGGGCATTGCGGGCAGGGGCGGGACTGGTGACCATCGCCTCGCCGCGCAATGCGCTGGCGGTCAATGCCGCGGCCAGCCTGGCCGTGATGGTGCGCCAGGTGGACGGCGCGCCGGCGCTGGCAAAATTTCTGAAAGATCCGCGCCTCAATGCGGTGGTGCTCGGGCCTGGCGGCGGCGTCGGCGCCGCCATGCAGGCCAAGGTCCGCGCCGCGCTGAACGGCGAGCGGGCGGTTGTGCTTGATGCCGACGCGCTCACCAGTTTTTCCGGAAATCCCGCAGCGCTCGCCAAAGCGATCAGGCGGCGCAAAGGCGGCGCCACCGTCCTCACGCCGCATGAGGGCGAGTTCGCAGCGCCTTTTTAACAAGTTAGATGAATCTTCTCATGTTCCTGTAAAAGTTGAGAAAGCGACCTCTAGCGGCTGCAGCGCCACGGGTGCGATCGTGCTTTTGAAGGGGCCGGACACGGTGGTTGCTGCCCCGGACGGCCGCGCTGGCGATCGCATGCGAATGCACCGCCCTGGCTTGCCACCGCAGGTTCCGGCGACGTGCTGGCGGGGATGATCGCGGGGCTATTGGCGCAGGGCATGCCCGGCTTTGAAGCCGCCTCTGCCGCCGTCTGGCTGCATGGCGAGGCGGCGGCGGAATTTGGCCCCGGCCTGATATCCGAAGACCTGCCGGAAAAGCTGCCCGCGGTCTATCGGCGGCTGTTCGAGCGTTTAGTCGGCGCGCCGAAGGGCTTGCGCGCGGCCTTTTGCTTCTCGCCGGTTTCGTAGTGCCGGCCCTGCGTCGCCAGTTCGGCTTCCTGGTCCTCTTCCTCGGTCCAGTGGCCCAGCGAATAGCCGTAATAGGGCGGCTTCAGGTTCGAGCGGCGGCAACTGCAAGTCGCGCCAGATTTCGATGGCGCGATCCATGAACTGCTTCTTCGGCAACGATAGCGGCGGATAGGGCCAGGGCATGGTCGCGTCGATCAGCACCGCGGTAGAGCGCGGCGGCTTGCCGCCCATTAGGCCGCGCGTCTGGTCCGGCGGCACCGCCGCCGGATCGAGCGGGAAGGTGGGCGCCTCCACAACTTCCACATCGCGGAACGGCTGCGCGCGATAGGCGATCGCCCAGAGGATGTTCTCGGCATCCTTGATGTCGATGTCCGTCGTCGACCGCGACGAGCATCTTGCCCATGAATTTCTCAGCGAGAATTCTCAGCGCTTTCTTGCCGTCTTCAGGACCCGGCTTTTTCAGCTTCACCACCGCGACGGCGTTGGAGCCGGCGCATTCCAGGTATTCCACCTGCACGACGTTATCCAGCCCGGCGGTGCGAAGGAGACGCACGCCGGCAGCGGCGCGGCCGATATTGCGCATCTTCGAGCTTTCGCTCGGCGGCATCTGGCTCAGGATGGAGAGATAGATCGGCTTCTTGCGCATGGTGATGGCGGTAACGTCCATGAAGAAGCTATAGTCGCGCTGCGCCATGTAGCCGGGGAATTCGCCGAAGGCGCCTTCCATCTCCACCACATCGGTTCGGGCACGGTGCCCTCGATCACGATCTCCGCGTCGGCCGGCACCAGCAGATCCTGCGTCACGCATTTCACGAGCTTCGATCGGCTGGCCGATGAGGCCTCCGGCGACGTCGTATTCGCACTGGTCGTTCGGGATGCGCGTCACCGCCGCGTAGGTGACGTGCGGCGGCGCGCCGATCACGATGGCGGCGGGGGTGTGCGAGGCGCCTTTTTCGCGCCACTTGTCGATGTGGTAGCGCATGCCCCAGTTGAGCCGGCCAAGCAGCACGCCGATGCGGTCTTCAGCTTTCACCTGGCCGCGGTAATTGCCCATGTTGTGCATGCCGTTGTCCGGATCTTTGGTGATCCAGTGGCCGGCGGTGGTGTAGGGGGCGTTGTCGAAGCCGGGCGTGGAGATCGGGATCGGCAGCCGGCCGAGGCCGCCGCCGGGCTTTTTCAACTCATCGCCGGTTATTACGACTTCCTGGCAGCCGGCTTTCTCGACCACTTTCGGCGCGATCTGATTGGTCAGAGCGCGTTCTTCCAGACCTTCTCGATATCCTTGAGATCGCAGCGCATGCCCATGGCATAGATTTCCGCCGAGCCCGCCAGCGCGCCGACGATTACCGGTATGTCGTGCTTCTGGCCGCGGCTATCGACGATGTTTTCGAACAGGAAGGCTTTGCGCTGGCTCTCCGGCAGACCGCGGAATTGCAGGCGGACCAGCGGATGCAGTTCAGTGTCCTTATTGATCGCCGTCGTTACCCGCTGAAGCTTGCCGGCCTTGTCGAGCGCTTCGATGTATTCCCGCAAGGTGTGCCAATAGGAGGCCATGTTCCGTCCCGGTCCTGGGTTATGAAGATGTCCGGGGCAGGCATATCGCCTGTCCCAGCGCTTTGCAAAAATTAAAAACCGTTTCGTTTCTTGGAAACTAGTCTTCTTTAGCGCGCCGCCGGCCCCGGCGCCGGGCGCCTTCGGACCATCCTTGTTCACGGCCGTTGCGGCCTGCACCTTTTGCACGATCTCGGCCGGGGTTTCGACGATCGTGCGCACGATTTTCTGTACTTCTTCGCCGGAAACCGGATCGAGCTCGAGATCGAGCTGTTCCACTTCCTTGCGGAAGGCGGGGTCCCGGGTCATGGCGTCAAAGGCGCGGCGCAGCAGAATAACGCGATCGGCCGGAATTCCCGGAGGGCCCACAAAGGGCTGCTGCATGGCGATCGGCTGGCTGATGAATTCGAACATCTTGCGCTGCTCGTCGTTTTGCGCGAGTTCGGTCAGCAGCGGCACGTTTGGCAAGATCGTCGTCCTTTTTCAGGCCGATCTGCACAAGCGCGATGACTTTGTTGTCCCTCACCCAGTCCGGCTTCGTCGATTTCCACGATGACCAGCGCGCGCTGCCGTCGCCCTGTACCTCGCCGCGTTCCATGGCGAGCCGCAGCGTATTGCCGCCCTCGTAGCCGGTGACGATCTTGAACTTGGTGCCGAGGGTATTGTTCAGCAGCTGCGGATAGGCCGCCTTGGTACCGGCCGCGCCGGTCGCACCCATGATGACTTCCTTGCGCTTGGCCTCCTCGATCGTCCTGACTTCGGCGGTATGCCAAATGGAAATCGTGGTCGCGGTTTGCAGCAGGCTGCCGATCCAGTTCAGGTCCTCCGCTTTGAATCGCACCCCGGGCTGGCTGATCGCCTGATAAACCGGCATCGAATTATTGACGGTGGCGAACACCGTGCCGTCCTTCGGAGCCGCCTCGTAAAGGAAGTTCGTCGCCTTGATGCCAGAGGCCCCGGGCATGTTCTCGACCACGAAGGAGGGATTGCCCGGGATATACCTGCCGAGGTAGCGCGCGGTCAGCCGGGCGGCGCCGTCGTATCCGCCGCCGGATCCGGTGCCCACGATGATGCGGATCGTTTTGCCGGCGTAAAAATTTTCCTGCGCCGAGGCGGATTGCAGGGCGGGCAGAAGGCCAATGCTGGCAAGCCACGCAGCGGCGAACAGGCGGCGGGGCGGGGACTGAACCATGCGTTATCCTTGGGAAAGGTACCTGGCATGCACCGCGGTCGGAAAACTAGCACCGTGTTCCGGCCTGCGAAAGCGCATGCAGGCGCGCGTTTCAGCCCCGAAGGGCGGTTTTTCGGCACCATTTTAATGGTGCGCCGACAGATGGGCATGTTATAAGCCGCGCCGCTTGTGGGATTGCCCGGCGAGACGTTCTTCGGATACGCCTCAAAGCCATCCTGCACTAGTGCCCCGCTTCCGGTGGCACTGGGCCTCGCCTGTGCGATGCCCAATGCGGGCGTGGCGGAATTGGTAGACGCGCGGGATTTAGGTTCCCGTGGCGAAAGTCGTGGGGGTTCGAGTCCCTCCGCCCGCACCACGCTTAATAAGTCATTGAAAAAATTATAGTTTTCCGGTTCGCACCTAGTTACTATAACTTACTATGGGACCTAGTGGCCCCCTCTATGTCTTCTCACCGCATCAGACTGGCCCTGCAGCACCTTCGAGCGGCTTTGGAGCTACTCGGAGATGAGCACATAAGTAACGAGCAGAATCGAACTGTGTGGTTTCATCCGAGTGGCCACCTAACTCCGGAAGGCGTCTCGCATTTGCATTCTCTTTTCGCCGCCGGGACGTCGACTTATCAAGCAGCTCAGCAAATGGGACTTTCCTATCGTGCTACGGCTCTCCGGCGGAAACGCTGGGCTGGAGGTGGGACCCAAGAGATAATTCTATAAGTATGTAAACGGTGCAGAAGAGAACAAAGACTGTCCGGATCGTGCAAAATGAAAGACGGCAGCAGCCGAAGCTACTGCGCCCCCCTGTCAATCAGAACCTTGATGACGCGGCGATGCCTGTCAGCCGCTTTCCCTTTGCGGCGCGGACAGCTAGAGCAGCGCGCGCATCTCCCGGGTCTCGACTATGCCGCGACGTCTTCCATGATGATCTTCACATCGTTTCTCGCATTAGGGCGTGTACTCATAAATCCAGAACGCTCACAGACTTGGCGATGTCCGCGCTACCCTCAGAAGCCGACATCCGTGCTAGCTTTCGGCACGTCTGCTTAGGGCCAGAGGCAGACATCGCGCGCCGAATGCGATCAGAAACGCCGTGCAAGAACCGGCCTCATTTGGACTGCTTCGCGACCTCCTGTGCCTTCATATAGCTTTCTACGACCGCGGCGTAGTTCGGCGACACGTGAGAATAAAGTCCTCCGATCTCAGCTGCTTCAGGGCGGTTCCACGTGCGGTGAACTTCGGACAGCACGGCATTGGTCGTCGTGGGAATGACACCGCCCTGGACAAAACGGGCGAGTGATGTTCGCGACGCCATCTCGCTCGGATCGCCGGAAGCATCCATCACAGCGTACACTTTGAACCCTGCCGCCTTGGCATCCAGTGCAGGGAACATCACACAAACGCTGGTCCACACGCCCGCCATGATGAGCGTCTTCTTGCCGGTGTCGCGCACCGTTTTGACGAAGAGTTCATTGTCCCAAGCGTTCACCTCACCTTTGCGCGGCACATAGACAGCATGTGGCGCGAATTGATGAATTTCCGGCATGAGCGGACCGTTCGTACCGTTAGGTTCGGAGGCCGTCGTAATGACGGGAATCTTCATCAGCGTGGCGAGCTTCGCAAGCATTATCGTGTTCGACCGCAACTCGGCGACACTGATGTCCTTAACGGTCTGAAACAGCCCCGCTTGGTGATCTAGCAAGAGGATCACAACGTCGGATGGATCGAGCAGGGCTTGCCCGCCGCCAGTGGGCAGCACGCTTGCAGGGCGGGCCGTTGGGGGCGGGGTGGTCGCTTGGGCGAGCGCACCTGCAGGCGCAAGGATACCGAACGCCAGAGTAACGGCGAGAGCACGTAGGACATGGAACGCGCTTGACATGGAAATCTCCTCGTTGTGACGCGGTTAAGTTCGTCGTCGGAAAAAAGCTGTTACGGACGCCGTGCTTTGCGCCATACGAAGCGCTTAGAGCTTGAGCTTGAAAGCCAGGCCCGCGATATTGCCTCTTGGACAATCATACAAATGAGCACATTATTTCTGCATTACAGACGCTTTGCCGCGACGCCCGCTCGGCTCGATTTGCCAGGCGAAGCCGCGCGCCCTTCAAACCGACTACTTCCGCAATGGGTCAAAAGGCGAAATTCCGGGCTGACCAGCGCACGTCTGCTTTAGCCCCAAAAGCGGACATCCCTCGTTTTATGAGTACACGCCCTAGGCCATTAGGGGTCGAAACAGGCCAGCACCGATTTTCCATGGCCTGATTTGAAATCCGGAGTGGCCTATTTTGAATTTTGGGGCGGCGTGCTAATTGTTCATGCGGCGTTCATACGCCGCTCGCCACGAGGTGTGCCAAGCTAACTCGTTAGGGGGACCGCGTGTACACGCCCAGTTACTATATTGATCGGGCGGCCGAGCTTGAGGCGATGGCGAAGGGGATCACCGACCTCGCCACCCGAGAAATGTGCCTTGAACTGGCGGGCCGTTTCCGTGACATCGCCAATGTGAAAAGCGTCATCCAGCAATCCGACATTGAAGTGGTTCAGCTGGCCGAGCGTATGGTGGGAAAAACCCCAAGCTCGGATAAGCACTAGGCGGCGCGGCGGCTGGATGCGTCGATCATGCTCGGCAACGAGTCAAGATATTGGTCGAGCCTGTTAAGATCGACCTTAGTCGTGCGGCCATCTTTGACAGCCTGATGCGGCCTGCCGCCAGAGGGCTTCTCCTGAAAATGTTCTTGACGGAAAACACGTTCGCACGACGGAGAATATTCATATCCTCTGCCTCTCGACACGTCTCCGTTGGCACTTTAGAAGGTGAGGCCCTGCTTGAAAATTCCCTTTTGTTTTCAAAGGCACCGAAAGGCCTCACCTGACTGCTATCTCATTGATATGGGCCGATTATCCTGTATCCTCCGCCCGCACCACGCCGACCGGACAGCGGGCCCTCAAGTCCGCTTCGCTAAGAATGACCCGCAGACTTCGGCCCGATGAGAAAGTGACGTGGATTCGACTATGCAAGTGACAGAGACCAGGACCGAAGGCTTCCACCGCGAATTCCAAATCGTGCTGCCGAAGGCCGACCTTGCGGCCAAAGTGGATGCGCGGCTCGGCGAAATGAAGCAGCGCGCACAGATCCGAGGCTTTCGTCCCGGCAAAGTTCCCGTGGATTACCTCAAGCGTCTCTACGGCCGCGGCGCCATGCTCGACGTGATCAATTCCGCCGTAAACGAGGCGACCTCGCAGCTCATTACGGAGCGCGGACTGAAACTCGCCACCGAGCCGAAGGTGACCCTGTCGGAAGATGAAGGCGTGGTCGAAAAGATCATCAAGGGCGAGTCCGACCTTTCCTATAAAGTGGCGCTTGAGGTGGTGCCGCCGATCCAGCTCGGCGATTTCAAGTCGCTCAAGCTGGAGCGGCTGTCGGCCGAGGTCACCGACGCCGAGGTGGACGAGGCGCTTAAGCGCGTAGCCGAGGCCAACCGCCCCTATTCCGCGAAGCCGGAGGGCGGTAAGGCCGAAAACGGGGACCGCGCGACCATTTCCTTTGTCGGCAAGGTCAACGGCGAGCCCTTCCAGGGGGGCGGTAGCGGCGAGGACGTCGTCGTGCAGATCGGCTCAGGTACGTTCATTCCTGGCTTTGAAACCCAGCTTGTCGGGATGGGCGTCGGCGACAAGCGCACGATCAATGTCACTTTCCCTGCCGACTACGGCAATGAGAAGCTCGCTGGCAAGCCGGCGGAATTCGACGTCGACGTCAAGGCGATCGAGACTCCGAACGAAGTGACCATGGGCGACGCTTTCGCCACCTCGCTCGGCATGAAATCGCTGGACGACCTGAAGAATGCCGTACGCGACCGTATTTCGAAGGAACACGCTGCGGTGTCGCGGCGCCGCATGAAACGCGATCTGCTCGATCAGCTCGACGCCATGCACAAGTTCGAGGCGCCCCCGACGCTGATCGACAAAGAGTTCGACCAGGTCTGGAAGACCATTCTGTCGGACCTTCAGACCAGCAAACGCACTTTCGCCGACGAAGGCACCACCGAAGAGGCGGCAAAGGCCGAATACCGCGGCATCGCCGAGCGGCGCGTGCGGCTCGGCCTCGTGCTTGCGGAAGTGGGCGACAAAAACAATATCAAGGTGACCGACGAAGAGATCACCAAGGCGGCGATGGAAAGCGCGCGGCAATTTCCCGGCCGCGAGCAGGAAGTCTGGCAATATTACCGCGACAATCCCCAGGCCGTCGCCACGCTTGCGCGCGCCGATTTTCGAAGAGAAGGTTATCGATTTCTTAGTCGAGCTTGCCAATGTCACCGAGAAGAAGGTGTCACGGGAAGAGCTCTACAAGGATGAGACAGGCGAGGGCGGTCAGGATCATGCCCATCACGATCACGCCGGACATGATCAGGGCCACGATCATGAACACGACCATGACCACGATCACCATCATCACCACCCTTGAGCGGCGGTTGGTCGCCGCCGCGGCGGCGTATATCGTATATAGTGTGATTCCATTCTTGCGGGGCGGCCGTCTGCCGGATATGCGTCCGGACCCCGTGGCATAGCTTCGTCGGCTTCCTATATTTCCGATATCAGGTGAGAAATGCGCGACCCAGTTGATACCTACATGAACTATCTCGTGCCGATGGTGGTCGAGCAGACCAACCGCGGCGAGCGCGCCTATGACATTTATTCGCGCCTGCTGAAGGAGCGCATCATTTTCATCACCGGCCCAATCGAGGACGGGATGGCGACCCTGGTGGTCGCGCAGCTGCTTTTTCTGGAGGCCGAAAATCCGAAAAAGGAGCTTTCAATCTACATCAACTCGCCGGGCGGTCTGGTGACGGCCGGGCTTGCGATCTACGACACGATGCAATTCATCCGCCCGGGGATTTCCACCTTGTGCATCGGCCAGGCGGCCTCTATGGGCTCGCTGCTCCTCACTGCCGGCGGATCAGGCATGCGCTTCGCGCTGCCCAATGCGCGCATCATGGTGCACCAGCCCTCCGGCGGCTTCCAGGGCCAGGCCACTGACATCATGCTGCACGCCCAGGAGATCCTGAACCTGAAAAAGCGGCTGAACGAGATCTATGTAAAGCATACCGGCCAGAGCCTGAAAAAAATCGAGGACGCGCTGGAACGCGACTACTTCCTCACCGCGGAAATGGCGCGCGATTTCGGCCTGGTGGACAAAGTTATCGACAGGCGGCTGGAGGAACTTCCGGCCAAGAGCTAGCCTAGTATGCTGCTTTCCGCCTCCCGCAGACCCTCACCTTGATTCGGTCTTATTCGGGTTGGATGTCCAGCGGTTAGGAACGGGCGGCGTGCGGGTTTCGCATGAGGGAAAAAGGCCGTAGAGTCTGGGACTATTATCGTTAATAGATTCTTGATTATCGGACCCTTAGCATGTTTCGATGTTAATACGGAAGCTTAAGCCGGGCGGCGCCAAATAGGCGAAAGCCTTGGTCGGGTAGGACGGAGATAGGAATGAGCAAGGTCGGCGGCGGGGATTCGAAGAACACGCTTTACTGCTCGTTCTGCGGCAAGAGCCAGCACGAGGTGCGCAAGCTTATTGCCGGTCCCACCGTCTTCATCTGCGACGAATGCGTCGAGTTGTGCATGGACATCATCCGCGAGGAAAACAAATCCTCGCTCGTGAAGTCGCGTGACGGGATTCCGACGCCGAAAGAAATACGCAAAGTTCTGGACGACTATGTGATTGGCCAGGACCACGCCAAGAAGGTGCTCTCGGTCGCCGTTCACAATCATTACAAGCGGCTCAACCACCAGACCAAGCACAACGATGTCGAACTGGCGAAATCCAATATCCTGCTGATCGGCCCGACCGGCTCCGGCAAGACGCTGCTGGCGCAAACGCTTGGCGCGCATCCTGGATGTGCCTTTCACCATGGCGGATGCCACGACGCTGACCGAAGCCGGTTACGTCGGCGAGGATGTCGAGAATATCATCCTGAAGCTGTTGCAGGCCGCCGACTACAATGTCGAGCGCGCGCAGCGCGGCATCGTCTATATCGACGAGATCGACAAGATTTCACGCAAGTCCGACAATCCCTCGATCACCCGCGACGTGTCGGGCGAGGGCGTGCAGCAGGCCCTGCTGAAGATCATGGAAGGTACCATCGCTTCGGTGCCGCCGCAGGGCGGGCGCAAGCATCCGCAGCAGGAATTCCTGCAGGTCGACACCACGAATATCCTCTTCGTCTGCGGCGGCGCTTTCGCCGGACTGGAAAAGATCATCTCCGCGCGCGGCCGTTCCACCTCGATCGGGTTCTCCGCCAAGGTGCTGGCTCCCGAGGACCGCAAGGCAGGTGAAATCTTCCGCGAGGTCGAGCCAGAGGATCTGCTCAAATATGGCCTGATCCCGGAATTCGTCGGCCGTTTGCCGGTAGTGGCGACGCTGGAAGACCTTGATGAGCCTTCGCTCAAGCTCATCCTCACCCAGCCGAAAAACGCGCTGGTGAAACAGTACCAGCGGCTGTTCGAGATGGAGAGCGTGGACCTCACGCTCGCCGAGGAGGCGTTGGGCGCCATCGCCCGCAAGGCCATCGAGCGTAAAACCGGCGCCCGCGGCCTGCGATCCATCATGGAGAGCATTTTGCTCGATACCATGTTCGACCTGCCCAGCCTGGAAGGAGTGGAGGAGGTCGTGATCTCCGCGCGAAGTGGTCGAAGGTACCGCGCGACCGCTGTACATTTACGCCGACCGGGCGGACCGCACCGGCGAGGGCAGCCAAAGCGCCTGATTGGCGGTCCGAGAATCCGTTCTGCCGACGTCGATTTGTGACATTTCGGTAAGGTTAGTCCCCGCGGCCGGGGGCTATTTACTTGAAAAGTCAGGCTTGCTTGACACCGGGACACCCCGTCTCCACCTAATAGCCAGCGTACGAAAACAGCGTAATCGATCCTTCCGGGCAGGGTGTCGTACCCCGCCCTTTGGCGCACGGTTTCCTACCGTGTCCCTTCCCGGCATAAACGGCACTTGATTGCGGCCGCGCATCCTGCGGGCCACGATTGAGGGGCACAACAACAGGACTTCGGGCAACATGACTACGCCTTCTGGAAAACCGCGCCCACCTCTCGTTCCCGGTGAAACCCGGGCCTATCCGGTATTGCCTTTGCGCGACATCGTCGTTTTTCCGCACATGATCGTGCCGCTCTTCGTTGGCCGCGAGAAGTCCATCCGCGCTCTCGAAGAGGTCATGCGTTCCGACACTTTCATTCTGCTGGCGACGCAGAAGAACGCCTCGGATGACGATCCGGCTCCGGACTTCGATCTTCGAGGTAGGAACGCTCGCGAGCGTGCTGCAATTGCTCAAGCTGCCCGACGGCACCGTGAAGGTGCTGGTCGAGGGCGCTGAGCGAGCGAAGGTGGTGAAGTACACCGACCGCAGCGACTATTACGAGGCTGATGCCGTCGTGATCGGCGATACCATTGGCGATCCGGTTGAGGCCGAAGCCATGGCGCGCTCGGTGATCACCGAGTTCGAAGGCTATGTGAAGCTCAACAAGAAAGTGTCGCCCGAGGTTGTCGGCGTCGTTCAGCAGATCGAGGATTACGCCAAGCTCGCCGACACGGTTGCTTCGCATCTGGCGGTGAAGATTCCCGACAAGCAGGCGATCCTGGAGACGCCGGTTGTTACCGAACGGCTGGAAAAAGTGCTCGGCCTGATGGAGAGCGAAATCTCCGTGCTGCAGGTCGAGAAGCGCATCCGCACGCGCGTCAAGCGCCAGATGGAGAAGACCCAGCGCGAGTACTACCTCAACGAGCAGATGAAGGCCATCCAGAAGGAACTCGGCGACGAGGAAGGCAAGGATGAGCTGACCGAGCTTGAGGACAAGATCAAGAAGACCAAGCTCTCGAAGGAGGCCCGCGAGAAGGCGATGCATGAGCTGAAGAAGCTCAGGCAGATGTCGCCGATGTCCGCGGAAGCCACCGTCGTGCGCAACTATCTTGATTGGCTCTTGTCCATTCCATGGAACAAGAAGACCAAGGTCAAGAAGGACCTCAAGCTTGGCGCAGGACGTGCTCGACCAGGATCACTTCGGCCTGGAGAAGGTCAAGGAACGCATCGTCGAGTATCTCGCCGTGCAGCAGCGGGCGAACAAGCTGACCGGGCCGATCCTCTGCCTCGTCGGGCCTCCCGGCGTGGGCAAGACCTCGCTCGGCAAGTCGATCGCCAAGGCAACGGGCCGCGAATTCGTTCGCGTCTCGCTCGGTGGCGTGCGCGACGAAGCGGAGATCCGCGGACACCGCCGGACCTATATCGGCTCGATGCCCGGCAAGATCATCCAGTCGATGCGCAAGGCGAAGTCGTCGAATCCGCTCTTCCTGCTCGACGAAGTCGACAAGATGGGCGCGGATTTCCGCGGCGATCCGTCCTCGGCCTTGCTGGAAGTGCTCGACCCGGAGCAGAACCACACCTTTAACGACCATTATCTCGAGGTCGATTACGACCTGTCGAACGTGATGTTCATCACCACGGCGAACACGCTCAACATTCCGCCGCCCTTGATGGACCGCATGGAGATCATCCGCATCGCCGGTTATACCGAGGATGAGAAGGTCGAGATTGCGCGCAAGCACCTCATTCCGCATGCGGTCGCCAAGCACGGCCTCGATCCCAAGGAATGGTCGATCGAAGACGAAGCGCTGCTCTTGCTGATCCGCCGTTACACGCGGGAAGCCGGGCGTGCGTAACCTCGAGCGCGAGCTCTCCACCCTGATCCGCAAGGCGGTGAAGGAACTGACGATCTCGAAGAAGAAGTCGGTCAAGGTCACGGACAAAAACCTCGGCGACTATCTTGGCGTGCCGAAGTTCCGCTACGGCGAAGTCGAGGAGAACGATCAGATCGGCGTCGTTACCGGCCTGGCCTGGACGGAAGTTGGCGGCGAGTTGCTTACCGTCGAAGCGGCGATGATGCCGGGCAAGGGCAAGATGACCGTGACCGGCAACCTGCGGGACGTGATGAAGGAATTGATCTCGGCGGCGGCGTCCTACGTGCGCTCGCGTGCGGTCGATTTCGGCATCGAGCCGCCGATGTTCGACAAGCGCGACATCCACGTGCACGTGCCGGAAGGCGCGACGCCCAAGGATGGCCCGTCGGCCGGCGTCGCCATGGTCACCGCCATCGTTTCGGTGATGACCGGGATTCCGGTCAGCCGCGATGTCGCCATGACCGGCGAAATCACCCTGCGCGGCCGCGTGCTGCCGATCGGCGGCTTGAAAGAGAAGCTGCTTGCCGCTCAGCGCGGCGGCATCAAGACCGTGCTGATCCCGGAAGAGAACGCCAAGGATCTCGTTGACGTTAACGAGAGCATCAAGGCGGGTCTGAACATCATTCCGGTGTCGCGCATGGACGAGGTGCTGGCGCATGCGCTTGTGCGCAAGCCCGAGCCGATCGTCTGGGATGAGGTCGCCGCCGCCAAACCGGCGGAAAAGGCCGAGGACGATGGTTCGGCCCTGACCGCGCACTGACGCAGCGGGCATAAACGATACAACGGCGGCGTCCCTTCGGACGCCGCCGTTTCGCTTTTTGGAGCCTGCGATTCGCCGCGAGCGCAGCAGCGGCCTAACGAATCACTTGCAAAGCACGCGTTTTAGGCAAACCCTTCGCGCGCAACGGCAGTAATGCCGTTGATTTGAGGCAGCGCACGAAAGGAATGGTCGATGACCAAGAATGAACTTATCGCTGCGGTGGCCGGCAAGGCTCAGATGACAAAGACCGCCGCGGCGACGGCGGTAGAGGCGACTTTCGATGCCATCACTTCAACTTTGAAGCGGGGCGGCGAGGTCAAAATCATGGGCTTTGGTAATTTCCGCGTGGTCAAGCGTGCGGCGCGCGAGGGTCGCGATCCGCGCACCGGTACTCCCGTGAAGATCAAGGCCGCGAAGCGGCCGCGCTTCTCGGCCGGCAAAGGGCTGAAAGAGGCAGTAAACCGGTAGTCTGCCACTGTTTATGGTGCTGACGCGCCCCCGCACCCCTCGCGGGGGCGTTTTTATTCGGGCAAGCCGGCCTTGAGCACAGATGCTCGCCTGCCCCGGCGCGATTATCGAAAGGGAATGCCGGTTGGCGTAAGCAAAGACGCTTGCAGATTGCGTAGACTTATCTGCGGACCGCGCGCTAAGTTAAACTCCGCCGGTTAATGTTATTGGCGAACTGGTTCGCATCCGGGATCAAGTCCGGAAGGCTTTCGCCGATCATGCGGCGGCGATAAAGGGAAGCGGGGCGGTTAGCTCAGTTGGTAGAGCGCCTGCTTTACACGCAGGATGTCGGCGGTTCGAGTCCGTCACCGCCCACCAGCCTTCGCTTGCTTCGCAAGCTACGGCTTGGCAAGCCAGCTTGCGCGAAGACTGCCACGTCGCAGCCCGCAGGGCGAAGACGGGCGAATACAATGAAATACGTCTACATTCTGCAATGCATTACTGAGCCCGACCGATACTACACAGGAATCACTGACGACCTGAAAAACCGACTCGCAAGGCACAACACCGGGCAGGTGCCGCACACTTCGAAATTCAGGCCTTGGCGCCTCAAATACATATGTTGCACATATGTTGCCTTTTCCGATCAACGGCGCGCGCTTGATTTTGAAAAATATCTGAAGTCTGCCTCCGGCAGAGCATTCGCCAAAAAGCGGCTGTAGTTCCGACCATGTCCAGCTACCAGGATTATTTTTACCCGCTGGGCGGGGGCGTGACCGCTCTCGTGGTCATGGCGACCGAGCTTGAATACGGAGCCCATCTCAGGGCGCTTGGCGTCAAGCCGGTGATCACCGGTCTCGGTCCTGTGCAGGCTGCAATGAATTTAACCCATGCGCTGGGCGAACTGGCTCGTGCCCAACGCAGACCGGACATCATCGTCAATCTTGGATCGGCAGGCAGTTCGACGCTGAAGCAGGGCGCCGTCTATCGCGTATCGCACTCCAGCTATCGCGACATGGATGCCAGCGCTTTCGGCTTTCCCAGGGGCCAGACCCCCTTCAGCCCGCATCCGGTCACCGTGGAAGCACCCGCCGTCATGCCTGGTTTCCCCTGCGCTTCGTGCAGCACAGGCGCCAACGTGATCAGCGATCACGCGTCGACGGGAGCGGACCTGGCGGACATGGAATATGCGGCACTGAATGAAGTTGCGATGAAGTTCGGCATCGCGCTGATCGGCTTCAAGGGCATCAGCGATGGCGCGAGGCCGCTCACCGGCGAAATGACGGAATGGACGGCGCTGCTTCCTGCCATCGACAGGAACCTCGCAGCAGCCGTCAACGAGTTGCGCTTGCGGCTCGCGCGGGGCGAATTGAAAAAAGAAGATCTGCTGAAGATGCCGCCGCACTGGCAGCCGGAGCACGCAGGCTTCAAGGCCTGACGGCGGAACGCGAATAACCGCCAATCGAAGGCCAGAGATGTGTTCGCGTAATGCGATCTGACCGTCGGGCGATACGCTCGAACCGGACGCCAATGGACACCGCGCCTGCGCGCGAGGCCCATCGCGAAGGACTAGACGGCTTCCTTCAGATCCTTAGCCGCGCGGAAGGCAACCTTCTTGCTGGCCTTGATCTGGATGGCTTCGCCGGTGGCCGGATTGCGGCCCATGCGGGCGGCGCGCTTGCGCACAACCAGGATGCCAAGACCGCCGATGCGGATCCGGTCACCCTTTTTCAGGTGCTTGGTGATCAAAACGACAAGATCGCCAAGTATTGCCTCGGTCTGCTTCTTCGACATCTCATGGTCTTCAGCGAGTTTCGCTGCAAGATGCTTGGTGGTCACTGTTGCCGCTGTTGCGGGTTTGGTTGCCATCGGTGGGGTCCTCCTCAGATGGGCTCAAGAAACTGGCTTACGCCGGGGGGTTTAAGCGATTTGCCTACTCAGCACCATCGATTTCTTAGCGAAAATAGGGGGTTTCTTAAATCGCGCACAAGAAAAAGCCCGTAAATAAGGCGGATGTCAGCCCGCCTCACGTCCTTTTGCTGGCAATCCCGGCAGTTCTTGACTTGACGGAGGGCGGCCGTTAAGTCCGGCGGACCCCTCGGGGGCGTAGCTCAGTTGGTTAGAGCGCCGGCCTGTCACGCCGGAGGCCGCGGGTTCGAGTCCCGTCGCTCCCGCCACTTTTCAAAGGCTTAGAGGCCGCGGTTTTCACCGTTCCAACTTTCCGGCCCGGCGCGTTCCAACTTTTGCGCATCATTTGTTCACTCGAAGCCGTTGGCGGCCAAGCCGTCGCGCCGAAATAACCGCGTCCAGCGAGGTGAGGTTCACCGGGCAATAGGTGGCGAACAAGGTGTTACTCGCCGACAAGGTGTTGCCCATTGCGTGGGACAATGCCGCCGGTGTTGCATCGCCCGCGATTGCTTCCACCGCGCCGGTGCGCCTGAAATCGTGTCCAATGGTTCGGCGTTCCAGCGGGCCAAATTCGGCGGTTCGCACGTCGCGGAAATCATCTCCTAGCGTGTCTTTAGTGTACGGCTGTCCAGATCGGTTGCGGAAGATGTAGGCGTCACCGTGCAGGTCAACGCCGAGCTTTTTCAGGTAGGCGGCCAGCACGGTGATGGAGCGGACGCTGAGCATCCCGCCGACTGGAACGCCGGTCTTTGCGCGTTCGGTGAAGAACGCTTCCCCATGGGCGCCCTTGGCCATCTGAGAGGCCCGCAGGGCGCGCACGTCGCCTGGGCTTAGCTGGGTATCCCATGCAACTGCTATGACTGCGGCGAGGCCATAATATCCCATCCGCCAAGCGCGCTTTGCCACTCGCGCGATCTCGCCTTCATCCACGTCTCAGATCGGCCGGGCGCCGCACTGTTGCGCACGCCAAGCGACGGATCGTCATCGCGCACGCAATAGCCGAGAGCGGCGGAACCCTTCCACAAGGCGCGCCAGATTTTCAGCGCAGCGGTGCGCTTCCCGGAGAGAAACGGTTTCTTCAACGGCTTTTCGCCACGCGCTAATATCCGCAAGGTCCACCGTCCGCGGATCGCAGTCGCTGAACACCGGCTTAATCCGCTTCCATCCCCGCCACCAATCTTCGCGGGTTCGCGGCGCCTTGCGCGCCCATTCGTCGGTTCGGCGATACTTGCGGAATGCCTCGCCCAAAGCGCGCGGCGGATAGACCGTCAACTCCTCGCCGCGCTGGGGCGACAGGTTGTCGGCGGCTGCCATGGCGGGCGAGGGGGCCTCACCGCGTCGGGTTTTATCCCAGCGGATGTTCCATTGCTCGGCTACGGCCCAGGCGTCCGGTCCATCTGTGCCGCACGGCACCGACTGGAAGCCTAAAGCTTTCATTTTCTTCGTCGGCTGCCAGAAACCTTTGCCACCGCGCTTCACTACGTAATGCCGGATTTTGATTGTTGTCATTTGCCGCCCGCCCGCATGGCGGTGATGCGATCTTTAACGACGGTGCCGTTTGCTGCGTCGCGCGCCTGCATGGTGCTGCCGGTGCCGAACAGGTTGCCATGGCGGGCGTCACACCAGCGTTCGATCGCATGCAGGTCAAAATTGCCAGTGTCGGGATCAGGGCTCGGGAAGCCGCGAGCTATGAGATTAGGAAGCTTCGCACGGAAATCCTCCACAGACGTTCCAAGGCGCTTTGCCGCCTCCTTAGGAGGAACGTCTCGAGCGACGATATTGAAGCGTGGTGCCATCAGGCGCACCGACGCTTGCGTCGGGCGCGCGAGTACAGTAAGTTTGACATTGTCTCAAGTCTCTTTGGGCCCGTTCACCTTGCAGGGTGGCGGGCCCTTTCATTTGGAAGGAACCCGCAAAACCGCGGCCGGTTAAGTTCTAGCTAACTCACGTAAGCAGGAAATCAGCTTCCGAAGCACCCCGAACATGAATCATTGCCGGATTCCGCGCCAGTGAAATTCGCACCAAACCGCAAGAGTTTGAAATCTGGGGGGTTTAGCGGTGGAAAAGGGCGTTAACTTATTACCAGCCAATGAAATTCTCCACCCGGTGATGATACCGGCGGATGAAGGTAGCGCTCACAGATATGGCCGGGTTTGGCATCGATTTCCCGTCAACCTTCCGGTTGGGCAATGCCCGCCGGACAATCGCCTCGGCGCGTTCCGGGCCGCAAATGGCCGGCGGGAGGGGTGTTTTCGCTACGGCTTCGCCAGCCCCCGCCAATGTCAAATGTGCCTTCTGTACGCGGAGGAAAGCGGGGGCTTCTTGTTTCTTGACCTTGATCCAAGTCCGCGCTCGGCCCGACCGTCCGACCCGATTGACCATATCACCGGATTGCGGCCACGCGCCTCCTAACGTAACGCCCAGATTAAATCTGCCCCATGACCCTGCCCGGAACCATCGTCCTGCGGCCAAATGGCTTCAGCCAGCCCGACTATGATGTGGTCTACAAAGACCCTGACGGGCGGGGGTAACGCGCGTGGACGGGTTGTTATTGATGGCGGAACATGCGCTGCGGTTCTGCTCAGTCTCCTGCGTCGCTATAGGTGTAGCGAATCCGGGCACTGCGGAAGACATTCTGGATTGCGATGGGGCACACGCGAAAAGCGTAACTGTAACGTTGGTTGTCGACAGTAGCCACAGTGCTAGCCACCGTGACAGTTGCTAACTTGCGCGTTTGGCTGTCATCCTGGCCAACCACATGCGCAACGGTCTCCAGGGTCCCATCCGAATGCCGCTGGCGCTCAATGGAAAATTCAGGATCAGCGCCAACATCATCGCTCTGGTACCAGACGGCAAGGGTCGTCATCTTAGCGCCTTCCGGCAGGTTTACGCCGGTCCCAAAGCATGCGGCCGCGCCGCCCTCGCGTGAAAGACTGGTGGAGGTTCTGACGTAATCCATGAAGCTCTGGTCGGATGTCATGGCCACCGGATTGATGCTGAAAAATCCCACCTTCGGCGCGGAATATGAATGCGGTGTCGGTGATCGCCTGGGCCGCTCCGATTACCGCGATCGTCGCAACAGCAGCAGCAACAGCAATAGCCAATCTTTCATGATGCCCTCCTTAATGAAACGGAGCTAACGCAGTCACCCCTTCCTGCTGACCTTCGCCTAAGGTATCGCGGGGCAAACGTTCCAGGAGACGCTAGCGCCAAAAATCTTTGAACCGCGTCGGCGCAAGCTCAGTGTATCTTACAGTGTGCTGGATATTGTTGTGGCCGAGATAGGCTTGCAGGGCGCGCGTATCATGCCCCGCATTCGCCAGCGCATAGCCGCAGGCGTGGCGCAGCATATGCGGATGCACCTTGAGGCCGATGTCCGCAGCCTCGCCGAGCGCGCTCGATCATGCGGGCAAACCCTGCCGTGGTGAACGATGCCCCTCGCTCCGTCACGAACACGAAAGCCGACGGCGGGTCCTGCTCCCGTTGAAGCTGGCGCAGCGCCCGCAGCTCGTCACCCTGGATTGGTGCGTTGACGGAGTGCCGCTCTTTGCCCGGCGAACATGCAGGGCCGCGTTCCGACCGAAATCAACTCTGGTTCCACCGTAGATCGACCAGCTCGAAGCCCGCAGGCCGTGCGGAAGGCGACCAGGATCATTGTCGCGTCCCGTGGCCGTAGCGATTGCCCTTGGCTGCAGCCATCAGCTTGTTGACCTCCGCTTCCGTCAGGTACTCACGGGTCCGAAGCTCGGCGTTAGGGCGTCGGCCCGGAGCAACTGTTCGCTTTACGGTGTGCGGCGTGACCAGCTTGAGGTTCGACTTGCTGCGCATTGTCAGGCTCCCAGGATCGAGACTGTTCGTATAATGCACGTTTTACCAACAGTAGCAAATGCTTTAGCTGGTCGCCAATAGGTATTTACACATACCACTACCCTTTAGTAGCTACCTTTGGCCTTTACCCCATGGCGCGCATCCCGATGCGTTACGCCACTGCCTTGAACCACTCGAAGCGCAGCGCGAGCAGATCGCGATCGGGACGATCCTTAGCGCGGCTCGGCAGATGGATCATTCCGCTGTTCAGCCGCTTCAGGGCTTCGAGCATCGGACCGTCGTTCTGACATTGCATAACGCATAATCGCCAACTGTCGCAGTGGCGTGCTTTTAGAAATTTTCAAATCGGGGGCGCCTGAGATTGCGACCGTTCGGAGCTCGGCACTGGCGGCCCTAGCGCGTTGCCTGGCGTGCATCACCCCGTCTTCAAAGGCAACCCAGTCAATTACGACCCGCGCGAGCAGTTCATCACCAAGGTCATGCAAGAACGCGGCGAGTACAACATCTTCCACGACTATTATCGGCATCTGGTCCAGGCGCTCTACCGTGTTGGCGCCTCTCCCTACGTTTTCTGCATCAATATCGATGCTGTGATCGCCGCACTGTTGCTGGCTCTGCTGTGGAAGGATTTCAAGAGCGGTGCGCTCAGTGAGCGCGATCTTGAGACGGCGGCATTCACGGTGTTCCTGTATGGCCGGATGATCGGTTGTGCCGCTGAGATCGACGACCACCTCAACCGCGGCCGCAATATGGACACCCGAACACCCGCCTCCGAGTGTCGGTTTGTGGCGTAGCGGCCGCTGCTCGCGCGCGCCAACGAGGTGATCGAACACAAGTAGTTCGCCGCTTATGTCACGGTTAGGGTCAAAAGGCGAAATTCCGGGCTGACCAGCGCACGTCTGCTTTACCCCCAATAGCGGACATCAATAGCGACTGCAGCAATGTCCGCTAAGGGCCAACACGAGACATTCGTTTGATGGTTCGGCACGGCAGAAAAGGGCCAAGAAGCCGAACAACTCACATTGAGCATAATGAACCAGCTTCACCCCTAAGAGCCGATATGGGAGCGGACATCCGTTGACTTCGCCTTCGGGGCCACGAGTTGACTTCCGAGGCCGTCATATGGTGGTGGTGAAGCCTCCATCGATGACGATCTGTTGACCAGTGATGTAGGAAGCCGCGTCCGACGCAAGAAAGACCACGACCCCGGCCAGGTCGCGCGGCCGCCCCCAGCGTCGCAGGGGCACTCTGCTGTTGAGCCGCCCAGCATATTCCTCACTCTGCAAGACTGATCTGGTGAGGTCCGTTTCGAAATAGCCAGGGCAGATGCCGTTGCACGTGATGCCGTGCTCCCCGAGCTCACAGGCCAGGGAACGAATCAGGCCAACAAGTCCGCTCTTAGAGGCGGCATAACCGTGGATTGCACTTCGTGCCTGAATGCTTGCAATCGATGTCGTACAGATGATCCGGCCGTGCTTTTGTTGGCGCATTGAGACAGCGGCCTGTTGAGCGAGAAAAAAGCAAGCCTTGAGGTTGGTGGTCAGAAGCCGATCCCAATCCGCTGGCGTCCAATCAGCCAGCGGCACGCGATGATTGACGCCGCATTGGCCACCAGAATGTCGAGGCGGCCATGACGCGTGATGATGGCTTCGATGGCATTTTGCATGGCGTGCTGGTCGGTCACATCGAAGGGCGCTATTTCGGCCTTCACGCCACGACCGCGCAGAGCGCTCGCGACGCCATCAAGCGCATCAGCATTGCGGCCGTTGAGTGCGACGATAGCGCCGGCCTCAGCGAGTCCTTCGGCCATGGCCAGTCCAAGCCCACGCGAAGCGCCGGTAACGAGCGCAATGCGTCCGGCGAGAGAAAACAATTGGTGCCCGGCAGTCAGGATTTGACACTCCCCGGCGTAAACGATTTCCACTAATCTTGCCGGCGTTCCAATATCGCGCAAGGGGTATGGATTGGATACTGGCTGGAGGGTATTGACCGGACGGTTCGAACGGCGCTACGGGGGCAGATGCACCAATGACGAACAAGGTCGATATTCTTGATGCAATCGTGGTCGGTGCCGGCTGGGCGGGGCTAGGCGTCAGCTATTCCCTATGCAGGCGGCTTGCGTCATCGCGTGTTGGAGCGGGGTCGGATCGGCGAGACTTGGCGTACCCAGCGTTGGGATTCCTTTCGGATGAATACCCCCAACGTCCAAACCGTCATGCCGGGAGACCGCTATAATGGTCCCGATCCGGAGGGTGTTCTGACGCGCGACGAGTTTGTTGCGCTCTTGGAGGACTTCGCCGAGCGGAACAGCCTGCCAGTCGAGCCCGACACCGCAGTGACCGAACTTGCCCCCGACCAAGAGAACGGCGTGTATCGCCTTACCACGACGCGCGGCACGCTGCGGGCGCGGAACGTGGTGATCGCGAGTGGCAACTTGAATTGTCCGCTGCGCCCGCCTCTGGGCCGCAGCGCTGCCGCACGGCCTGCGCCAGATCGATGCCTCCGATTACCGCAGCGCGGGCGCTCTCACCGCTGGAGCAGTGTTGGTGGTCGGAAGCGGCCAATCGGGTGGCCAGATAGCAGAGGACTTGGTCGCAGGCGGGCCGACCGTGTTTCTCGCGACCAGCCAGGTCGGGCGCGCACGGCGGCGTTACCGTGGCCGTGACATCATGATCTGGCTTGTTGAGTGCGGACTGTTCGACGTACCGCGAAAGGAAGTTCATGCAATCGTCGGGCCGCATCTACGGCCGCTGTTCGGTGCGTTGCATACGATTAGCCTGCAATCGCTCAGCGCGCAGGGCGTCGTATTGCTCGGGCGGTTTACAGGAGTCGAGCGGCGGCCGCCTCTCGCTTCGCCGATGATCTAGAGGAGAACATTCGCTTCGCCGATGAGGCCTCCGCCAAGATGAAACGCCAGATCGACGAGTATATCGCGCGCGCCGGAATCGACGCCCCGCCAGCGGAGCCAGACCCGGCGGAGACCGTTGCGACGCGTCTACCGAACCCGCCGATCCGCTCGCTTGATCTGGCGGTGTACGGCATCACGACGGTGATCTGGTGCACTGGCTTCCAGGGTGATTTCAGTTGGGTGCGTCTGACCAGCGTGCTCGATGCGCGGGGACAGCCGGTGCATGAGGAGGGGGTCTCGATCCTCCCCGGCATCTACTTCGCCGGCCTGGATTTCGCGACGACGCGCAAGTCCGGGACCATATTGGCGGTCGCCGAAGAGGCGACTCGCCTGGTTGAGCACATCATGGGACGTCGTGATTGACCGCATTAGGTGCGCGGAACGGTTATGGGTTCCGAGATTTTTGGTTGCGCTGAACGCGGAAGTGACTGCTGTGGGTCACAACCGGTAAGTCTCGAAGTTAGCAAGTGTTTTCCAGGTTGCCCCGAAAGCGGACCTGCGATCTCCGCATTAATGAGTTCACGCCCTAGTCCGTGAGCGCCTCCGGCAATCCCAAAGTATGCACCCTCTAAACCAACTCATCTGGCGGACGAACCTCCGTAGAATGGAGCTATCGGTCTTCACTCCCTAACATGATGGCAAAAGTGGCGAGCACGGACACATCGAAGCGCCGTGTTGCTGAACCGCTCATCGGATGGAGGTTCGAAATGAGCGCTTTTTCACATTCCTACGTCTTGAGTGTGTTGCTGACGCCGGCGCGGCGCCTCGATGCGGCCCCGAAGCGGTGGTGTCGGCTGAGCGCCGGTTTCTTCGATCCATACCGGCCCGAACTGCACTATATGCGCGGTCCCGGACCGAAATGGCGAGAGAAGCACCAGCAGGCTCGCGGCTGCTAAAAGCTGCCCTGGACCACCATCTCGATGATCTGGCGGGCAGTCACTGCCCAAGCTAGGGCGTAAACCCATAAATTCAGATTGGTCGGCGGACGTCCGCTTTGCTACGCATTACGGACTTAAGCCGGACATCGCGCCATGTCCGCTTTGGGCCAATAGCGGACTCTTGCAGCGCAGCAATTGCTATCAATCGATCACCTCGTCGGCGCGCAGCAGGAACGCTTCCGATATTGTGAGGTTCAGGGCCTTCGCCGTCTTGAGGTTGACGGGCCAACTCAAACTTTTCTGCAGACTGCAGCGGCAGATCACCGGTTTTGCACCCTTCAGGTCTTGTCGACGTCGCCAGCCGCGCGCTGGTTTCCCTGTCTCTTGTCAGGGGCCGGAGCGTCTCATGCGAGTCGGGCTCTTGGCGCCTTCGCAGCGTCCAGGTGGCGGCGGTCGGCAGCGCGATCACGGTGTGATCGCTGCCGTGACCAACGCCGAGGCGGTCGACGGCCTGACCTGACCGGCCGCGCTGGCCACCTGCACCACGGCGACCACGAAGGTCAGCTTGGTGGACAGCAGCAGCCCGGAGGCGAGCATCTCCCGCCTGGTCAGCAGCCGGCCGAAGAGCAGGGTGGCCAGCGCCCGGGTAGCGATCATGGTGACTAGCAGGATCAGAACCAGGGCGAGGTCGGCCGCGCTGCTGGCCAGCGCGCCGAGGTCGAAGTTCAGTCCGGCGGTCACGAAGAAGATCGGTGCCAGCAGGCCGAAACCGATCACCTCGAGCTTCGACCGGGTCGTCCCGCTGCCCTTCGCCCGATCGCTGATCACCGAGACCGCGACCCCGGCCACGAACGAACCGAGGAAAGCTGCAGCCCGACCACCTGGGCCAGCGCGGCGAATCCGATCATGGTGGCGACCGCGAGTCGAACTCCGAGTTGGGTCGCGCCGCCCTGACGGCGCTCGACCGCCTTGCGCAACCGTTCGACCGTACTTGCCCGGAACAGGGCGAACGCCACCACCGCGCCGGCCGCGCCGAAGACCGCCAGCCCGACCAGGGTGCCGCCCAGTGTGGCGCCCTCCGCAGGCGAGACCACCGAGATCAACGCGACCGAGCTGAAGTCGCCGAGCAGGCCACCGAGCAGCGTGAGCTGCCCGACCGGCTTGTCCAGCATTCCGGTGTCCTTGAGTACCACGACCACGATGCCCAGTGAGGTCGTCAGCAACGTTGCGACGATCAGACCGACGTTGACGATCAGCCCGGTGGCGTACAACGCCAGCGACAGCCCGACGGCGAGCCCGGCGGATGCCAGGAACGCCCACAGCCCGGCGGCCAGGGCCGGCCCGCGAAGCAAGTCGATCCGGACCTCCAGGCCGGCGACGAACAGCATTTAGGCCAGGCCGAGCGCGGCGAGCAGCTCGACGCCGCCGTCTACCCGGATCCAGCCCAACCCGGAGCCACCGACCGCGATCCCGATAAGGATCATCGCCACCGCATCCGGGACGGGTACCCGCAGCAGATCCACGACCAGCGGCGCGGCGACCGCCACCAGGATCAGCCCGAGCAGGTTGACGTAGTCGATGGCCATGTGACCGTCCGTGACGCGGGGCCGCCGCGTCGACGGCCGGGATTGGCCACGATGCCCAACCCGATCCGGATAGCCAAGCCGCTGGACGGCGGGGGTCGTCGTGACCCACCGTTGCGGACGTGACCACCAACGCCCGACTTCGCGCCTTCGTCGGGGTCGCCGACACAGGCTCGGTCCGGGCGGCCGCGCGGCTGCTCTACGTGACCAAGTCGTCGGTGTCCGCCGCGGTCGCGGCGCTCGTGCGTGACGTCGGTGTGCCGCTGCTGGCCAGGTAGCCGCGCCGCCAAGTAGGCGCTGAATTGGCGCCGGGGCATGTGTCCCCCATAAGGGCCACGTCTGGCCGAAAGGCTAGCCCTTTGCGACCCCATTGTCCGCTTTGGGTCAAAAGCGGAAATACCCCACCGACAGATGTTGTCTGCTTTACTCCCAAAAGCGGACATCCGATCTGGCATTTATGAGTACACGCCCTAGGTCTCCGCGGTCATTCGTTCAAGCCTGCAATTGTTTTTCGAGATTGCCGGAGAAGCTCCGACAAGGCGCGGCGTTCCGCCTTAGCTTGTTTCGTATGAAGCCCGGTCGTCGGCGGTCGTCCACCACGGGCTCCATGAAACCGGCAAACGGTCCAGCCCCGCACCGCGGGAGCCATGCAAGGCTTCTTCGTCCGCTTCGAGGTTGCCGAGCACCGCGGCGCCTTTTGAAAGGAATACTCCCGTTTCTCCCGTTTCATGAGGATTGTCCCGTTTTATCCGAGCCCCTCCCCCCTGCGCGACATTGCCGACAATGGCTTGCCCGCCTTCGTTCACCGTGACGTGTTCCACGCGGACCGTTTGCTCGCCGGCGCTCCGGTATCGCTTGAGCGCATCCACCTGTGAGGCGAAGGTCCGAGCGAGTTTATTGTAAGCCCTCTCCGCGCTGTCTTGCTGCGCGAGAGTGCATCCGGCAGACCTGCCACCCTCGAACAGCAGGGGCTCGACAGGGCCTTCCCGTTCGTTTTGATTTGGCCGTGCATCTTAGGTGCGGCGTGAGCCATTTGCATCGGATAAGCAGAAGGTCTTTCTGTATTAAGTTGCGCTCTCCCGATTTCGCGGGGCGAATTGCTCGGCTGGACCTCCGCACTCTCGGTCACTTGGAACGTCCGAGCGCTTGCCCTGGACGTAAATGCCTGGATCAAACGCTTGGATCGATCCTGTGAGTAAGACTCCGCATCTTGGGCCAGCGCGTCGGCCGGGTCCAAACGCGCAGCCTTCCGCGATGGGTAAAGACACGGAGACCAAGGTGATGAGCGTGGCTGCCGCGATCGCGACGAGGATGGCGATGCCGGTCTCCGGACTCCGGATCGCCGGTGCGGCGCCGACAGGCGACCGCCACCCCCAAGGCAAGCACGACGCCGGCTCCGCAGCCCAACAGGGCGAGCAAGCCCGCCTCGATCAGGAACTGTAGACCGATCTCGCTGCGGTGCGCACCGATCGCCATGCGCAATCCAATCTCCTGCCGCCGCTCGCTCACAGAGACCAGCATGACATTCATGATTCCAACGCCGCCGACGAGAAGCGAGACCGCCGCGGCCGCCGCGAGCATCAGCGTCATGAGCCAAGCCGAGCGCGACTGCGCGCGTTGTACGCCGCAAGGTCGCGCACGACGAAATCGTCAGCCCTATCCCCAGTCAAGCGGTGGCGTTCGCGCAAGAGATCACGTACCGCCTCGCTCGCGCGCTGCATATCTGCCCCGTCCGCGACGCGCAATGTCACGCCGCCGACGGCAGTCGGGTGGCCGGCGTAAAAGCCCAAGATGCGTTTGCGCGCCGTCGTGAGGGGGACCACAACCTGATCATCGAGATCCTCACCGCCGAGAGTGTGTCCCTTCTCCTCGAGCACGCCGATCACCGTGAACGGAACCTGGTGATGCGAATGATCGCCGGTGGGATCATCTCTCGCCGAACAGAGCTTTGGCGACGCCATACGCAAGGAGCACGACCTTGGCGGATCGGCGCACATCCTCGTCGGCCAAGGGGTCGCCCCATAGTTACCGGCCATGGGCGCGCTTCGAACCATGCGGGTGTGGCGCCGCGCAAGGTAGTCGCCCGGTTAAGGTTTCCGTAGACCACCTGCACTGACCCCCGCATGAGTGGGGCCGACGGCCGCGATGCCGGCGACTTCCTGTGCGATCGCCTCAGCATCGGCCTCCGTCACCGTCCGCGAGCTTCCGGTGGCCCGCCAAGCTCCCTGCTCTCGGGCCGCGCCAGGAAAGACCACGAGCACGTTGGCCCCTAATTCGTTGATCTCCGCCTCCAGTTTTGCCTGCCCGATCGAGCCCCAGGTAACGATGAGGATCACCGCCGCGACCCCGAAGCAGATGCCGAGCAGTGCCAGTCCGGTACGCAGTCGATGAACCCTGAGCGCATGCAGAGCGGGGAACGTTGTCGGAGCCTCAAGTCGTCGCTATCTCTCTCATGCGACGCAGCGCTACCTGTCTCAGGCCTCGCAATGCGGCCATGAGTTCGCAACTGCGCATCACCCCAGCGCGCACTTGCGCAAAGCGTCGGGCGCGCGCGACCGACATGTCATGCGTCGCCACCACGATGGTCACGCCGGACTGGTTAAGTTCGGCGAATAGACGCATCACCTCGCCGGCCGAAGCTTCGTCAAGCGCCCCGGTCGGTTCATCCGCAAGCAGGAGGCTGGGCCGGTTGATGACGGCTCGAGCGAGGGCCACGCGTTGCTGCTCGCCGCCGGACAATCGCGATGGGCGGTGATTCTCGCGATCCGCAAGCCCAAACCTCGCCAACGCTTCCCGCGCCCGCCGCCGCCGCTCCGGTCCCCGCACGCCCGCATAGGCGAGTGGCATCTCGACGTTTTCCAGGGCCGTACTCTGCGGCAGCAGCAGAAAGGACTGGAACAGAAACCCGAGAACGCGATTGCGGATGTCCGCCATTCGGTCTGCCGTCAGGCCAGCGACATCGATTCCGTCGAGCCGATAGTGTCCGCTGCTGGGGCGGTCCAGACAGCCGAGGATCTTCATTAACGTCGTCTTTCCCGAGCCGGAGGACCGGTTACGGCGACGTACTCTCCTGGCTTGATGCAAAGCGACACATCCTCGAGCGCGGTCACCGTGCGGCCCCCAAGCCGATAACGTCGTGTCAACCCTTCCGCCTCGATCAGATGCTCGGCCACGCCGGTCGTCCTAACGCTTGGTCAGCTCCGTCAATGCGGCCTGTAAAGGTCGCCATCCAATCCGCGACTTTAGCCACAAGCGCCAGCGAAGCCAGTCGGGACGAGCCGCCGAGCGCTCGGCGGCATCGCCAACGATGACTTTGTCTCCTTCCGACAAATCACCGCCCACGATTTCGGTCATGCCGTCGTTGCTCACTCCAACCTGCACGGCCACGCGGCGGCTGTTCTCGCCTCCGACACCCAAACTTGGGATCCAGAGGCTTGGGGCACACCGTTCGGCTGATAACGGAGTGCAGCGCTGGGGACCTGCAAGGCATCGGGATTGTCACCGGTGATAATCTCCACCATGGCGGTCATCCCGGGAAACAGCAGGAGGCCTCGTTATTCGCCGCTGCGACCACCGTGTAGGTTACGACGCTCTCCTTTGTATGCGGCGACTTGCGGATCTGAGCGATGCGGCCGGCGAAGGTCTTGTCAGGGTAGGCGTCGACCGAGAATGTGACGTTTTGGCCGATGCGCAAGCCGCCGATGTCGGCCTCGTCAACCGCGATCTCGACGTTCACGGCACGAAGATCGCCGATGGTGAAAAGGGTGGGCGCTTGGTAAGTGGCGGCAACGGTCTGGCCCGCGGTCGACGCTGCGGTCGATCACGATGCCGTCCATCGGCGCCCGGATCACGGTGCGATCCAAGTCGGCTTCGGCTTGGTGAAGCGCTGCCTGACTGCGCCGAACCTGGGCTTCTGATGGGGCACGCGGGAGCGCGCGACGGCGAGCTGCGCCTTCGCTTCCTCTACCCGGGCCTCTTGAGAAGCTACTTGCACTGTGCGCCGCGTCCTAAGTCGGCGAGCGCAGTTTCATAGGCGGCCCGAGTTCCTCCGCTCGCTCGCCGAGCCCGCGCCGCTCTTCATCAGCACGGATTTTCGCTCCATACGGCGCCGGGTGAGGTCAAGCATGACCTCGTAACGTTTTGTGTCAGCCTCCGCCTTGGCGCGCTCGGCGATGGCCCTGTTCACGGCAGCCTCGGCGGTGGTCACCTCGTCCTCGGCGATCCGCACGGCATCGCTCGCCACATCGACCTCTGCCCGTGCCTGCTCCACGCGGGTGTTAAAGAGTTCCGGATCTAGCAGAGCAATCGGCTGCCCCTCTTTGACCGCGTCGTTGTGGTCGACGAGGATTTCCTTCACCTGGCCCGAGACCTGCGAGCCGACAACCACGCTGACGACCGGCTGGACTGTGCCGGCAGCGATCACTTTGGTGACAGCCTTACCGCGGCTGACCTCAGCGAGCTGATACGCGGGCGGCAGCTGACGTCCCGTGCCCGCCGCGATGAGCACGATCGCAAGCAAGAGCACGGTCCCAAGCAAGAGCTTGCCGACGACGGGAACGAGAACAACTTTCCGCATGGCTGAACGCAGGATGATGAACGCAAGATTCCCAAGCAAGAGCACGCCGCCATGTAATCACCCGGTGCGCGGCGGTCATATTGTCGATCCGAAGATCGAGCGCGTGAGCGTCCTTAAAATTGGCCGCGAGAAAGTGGTGTCCGGATCTTTGTCCGGACACCACTTGGATCCTATTTGCTGCACAGGCTGTCGGGGCTCGTGCATTTTGTCGTTAGGTTTTTGAGTTGCTTGTTCAACTCGGTGGTGTCGGTGGTGCAGCCGGGGTTACCGTTGCAGGTATTGGTGCTCCCACCTTGCGTACTAATGGTGGTACATGGATGTCCGTTGCTGCATTTAGGCGCGTCACTGTTCGCCAACGCGGCTGTCGAACCAAACGCGAGCATCGAAACGACCAGGGTGAGGGAATAAATATTGCGTTGCATGGGCGCCTCTTCTTTTCGAGAATTGTTTCAAGGAAACGGTAAAATGATGCGGCATTACTCAAACACCGCCTATTGGACCAAAGGGCAATATTTTTGAACAGGCCGTCCGCTTCGAGGTTGCCGAGCACCGAGGCGCCTTTTGGAAGGAATAATCTTATTGTCATTTCTTCCGAAACAAAACGCCGGCGCCAATTCGGATCAAATGAACTTCGCCGCTGCGACGGTAGCAAATTGCTAACTTAGAATGGTGACAATTTGACAAGTATTTGATCTTACCCTTGCCAAACTTTGATAGTCACTGCGTCAGGTGTGTTTGGCGAGATGCAGTCGGCGTTGAATGTAATCTGGAAAGCAAAACCTCGACATTATCATCATGCAAACGCTCAGGATGTGCCGCATTGTCTAGACCGTGGCTTTCTCAACCAGTCGTTTCGCCTGTCAGGCCGGCGAGCGTCGTTGAGCAACCACGTCTCGCGCCTTGTGAACGGGCCTGCTTCGCGCCTCTGACAACTCAATGGCAGTGATCTGACGAGAGGAAAACATTTTGAAAGAAATCCGAGGCTCGCTCGGAATGGTCGAGTGTGCCGCATGCGGTGCCACTCGTTTCGACATTCCGGGAAGCGAAAAAGACGACCCGCTGATTAATTGCCGCTGCGGCGCGACTGTGGGTCCGATAATCTCACTACGCTCGTTTGTGAATAACGAGCCTCATACAGACGTGAATGCCAAAATCAAGGAGACGACCTGGATCTAGGTTGCTTTGGAAGTGAATCACGATGGTATACGCGCCCGCCCGACAGATCTCGGATGTGATGCAGCCCGCTGGAGCAGTTTTATTTTGCGAACTGAGCCGCCATCAGGGAAACCTCGCCGATTCTCCTATTCTCGCGGTCTCTGACCACGATGCGGAGGTGGCCCGGGTTACCATTGTAACGAGCCAGATCGGCCGCAATTTCCCGGGCCGCTGCGAGTGTATGACTGAATAAGATCGCCCTAATCTAAAGTTCATCCCGCGCTGAAGTGTTTGAACATTTTCGGCGTCACACATCTCTCGGTAGCTGAGAATGTCATCCTGAATTGTTTTGAGTGTCCTGTTACTATTCATTTCGGTTGATGCCCTGACGTTATCCAACAGCGCAGCTTTGAAGGCTGGTGTAACCTGGAACTGTAATTGCATGCGATTCCGGATGAGCTAGGTTCAGATATACGATTAAAATGTACTTCATAATTCTCCCCGTACAGGCTACTTTTCGCGTCAGCGAATAGATAATGCGCAATGCTACGGCACTTCGATTAGCCCTCCGAGACCATTTCTTTCTTTGTCGAGCATTCTGCGCAGCGCTGAATTGGGCGGTTGGAGTTCGAACCCCTCCGAGACGGCCATTTCTTTTGTGTATATAGTGGACGGTCCGATGGACGGCGGGGAAGTGCAACGCACGAAGGGATATTCGTTATGTCATCAGCGTCGAAACGGGTAGGTAAATTCTGTTTCATGGCAGCGTTGGCCGGGCTGATGGCCCTGTCAGGCGCCCCATCGCCTTTATCGGCTCAAGATCAGCAACAACAGCAGCAACAAGACCTCTCCGCGCAAGAGCTATCGCAACTGGTAGCGCCGATCGCGCTCTATCCCGACACTCTTTTGGCACAGGTGCTGACAGCATCGACTTATCCGCTCGAAGTGGTAATGGCCGCGCGCTGGTCCGAAAAAAATCCCAACGTGAAGGGCGCGGCTCTGGAAGACGCGATGCAAAAGCAGTCGTGGGAACCGAGCGTCAAGGGATTGACGGCAGTCCCGCAAGTGCTCGCAATGATGAGCGATAAATTGGACTGGACCCAGCAACTCGGCGAGGCCTTTCTGGCGCAACCCGACGACGTCCAGAATGCCATTCAAGCGCTGCGCGCCAAGGCAGACGCTGCCGGCAATCTGAAATCGAGCAATGAGCAGAGAGTGAAGCGGGTCGCCGCAACACCGAGCGCGGGCTATGCGGGGCCGCCCGAGTATATCGTGATCGAGCCAACTCAGCCTGATTACGTTTACGTTCCGGTTTACAACCCGGTCCTCGTCTACGGCGTCGGCTACTGGGAGCCGGCCTACGTGCCGTTCTTCTGGTATCCGAACTGGTGGACCGTCGGACCGGTATTCGGATTCGGTGCGCCATTCTTGGTGGGGCCCGCCTTATACTACAATGTCAATTGGGGCGGCGGCGGCTTTGGGGCAATCCAAATCAACGCCGTGCAATACAGCAAGTTTAACAAGGTCAAATTCGTCGGCGATACGAACTGGAAGTTCAAACCGGAGCATCACGGGAAGCAGGGGTTCAAGAACAAAAAACTTCAAGAAAAGTTCGTCAACCTCAACGGCAAAGGCGTCCAGGGGAACAAGAATCTCCAGAACTTCGGGGGCAAGAATTCTTCAGGATCCGCAGGGCAACAAGGGCAAGCAGGCGAACAAGGGGCTCCAGGGCGGCAAAATCCAAGGGGCTCCTGAGAAAAACATCCAAGGGGCACCTGACGGCAACAAGGGCAAAAAGGGCCTTCAGGCCAACCAAGGCAACAAGGGTCAGGGCGGCAACAAGGGCCACGGCGGCAATAAGGGGCTGCAGGCCAATCAGGGCAATAAGGCTTTCCAGGCCAACCAAGGCAACAAGGGTCAGGGCGGCAACAAGGGTCACCAGGCCAATCAGGGCGACAGGGGCAACGTGAACCTGAAACCACTGGGCCCCATGAAAATGGGGAAACCAATATAGGCGCTGATTTCCCGCCTGAGCGCGCGGGCATTGTCCCAGCGTAGGGATCTGGATCCGAAACCATCCTTCGTTGGGTCCGCTCCTACCCGCGGTAATCATGCCTGAAGCAATTTGCTCCCCGGTGTAACGGCTCGGCGCGTCCGCGATCAGCCTGGTTCCATACCCATTTTTTTATCGCCGCAGGGGCCGCCGGATCATCCTTTATGTGTTTGACAAGTTCTTTAGCCACCTCGGGCGACGGGGCGGCGGCGTGCAGCCCAATTGGGCAAGGTTCAGCCGATATCCACTAGCGACCACCCGTATTGCTCACCGCTACACGACGCCCATCCCGCAAGGGCCACCAGGCGAACTCATTAGCGAAGGTTAGTTTTTCGGACCCCTTTAGCAAGGGCGGGGCCTCTCCGGTCTAAAGTAGACCAAAATAGACGGCCGGCGGGACTGCTAACGTTAAACGAGACGCCGGAATCCATCCAGCTAGGGCGTGTACTCATAAAACGAAGGATGTCCGCTTTTGGGGCTAAAGCAGACGTGCGCTGGTCAGCCCGGAATTTCGCCTTTTGACCCTAACCGGACATGCGGCGAACTACTTGTGTTCGATCACCTCGTTGGCGCGCGCGAGCAGCGGCCGCTACGCCACAAACCGACACTCGGAGGCGGGTGTTCGGGTGTCCATATTGCGGCCGCGGTTGAGGTGGTCGTCGATCTCAGCGGCACAACCGATCATCCGGCCATACAGGAACACCGTGAATGCCGCCGTCTCAAGATCGCGCTCACTGAGCGCACCGCTCTTGAAATCCTTCCACAGCAGAGCCAGCAACAGTGCGGCGATCACGGCATCGATATTGATGCAGAAAACGTAGGGAGAGGCGCCAACACGGTAGAGCGCCTGGACCAGATGCCGATAATAGTCGTGGAAGATGTTGTACTCGCCGCGTTCTTGCATGACCTTGGTGATGAACTGCTCGCGCGGGTCGTAATTGACTGGGTTGCCTTTGAAGACGGGGTGATGCACGCCAGGCAACGCGCTAGGGCCGCCAGTGCCGAGCTCCTTTCCTTCTGTCTTGTCGCGCGCGTAGGCCATCGCAAAATCGGTCGCCATCGTTTCGAGGTCGAGGCCGTGCTTCGGATCGGTCGGATCCTTGAGGTTCTTGTCCTTGAATTGTTCGAGCAGGAAAGCCATGCCTTCGAAGCCGTTGCCGCCATGGCTGTAGCCCGTATGGGTCAGGAACCCGACCATAGCCTTGTTGAGCTGCACGCGTCCCGGTGTCTGCGGGCCATCCGCGGCGACCGCACCCTTAGCGCCCTGAGCCGAAATCGAGCCCGGCCCGTTCGAGATCAATAGGCCGATGAGGACTTGCAACGGCCGCGCCTCGGCCTCGGTAGGCTTCTTGCCGGTCATCGCCAAGAAAGCGAGATCCGCCATGGTCCACGTCTCAAACCTCTCGTCGCGGGGGATGCCGCAGAGCGAGCCACGCTGATGCTGTGCGGCCGGAATTGAGGCCCCGATCATCACGCCGTAGAGACGCAGATACCAGGGCAGGGTGCGGGCGGTGAGCCGTGAGATGCGCTTGCGCATCAACGGGCCCCACGCGATGGTCGTAGCGAGCGCCGCAAGCACGGCATCCCGGTGCACCGGAGCGCCAAAGCTCTCCAGGAGCTTCAAGAACAAAGACTTGGCGCCTCGCGCGCGCACCGCCTTGATCATGAGTGCGGGCCGGACGTCCTGATCCGCTTCGGTCGCCAGGAACAAGGCCTGGGTTTGCGCGCTGATCTGAACCTTCCGAAGATCAAAGTTCTCATCGCGCGCATCGGTAAGCCCGCTATGAGCGAAGAGATCGATTAGCGCGTCGGTGCAGGCCAGCGCACGCTCGACCCTTTTGGGTCCGATGATGCTCGCCGCCGCAGCCATGATGCTGTTCGGAGCATTGCCCGCCTCGCGCGCCGCGTTCGCGGCGACGAGCACCGGATCGCCCACCAGATTGACCTCGGCCGCGACCGCGACATCGAGCAACGCGCGATCGTTGGCATCGGCGATCTCGTGCACCAGCGGGAGTGCGAAGTTCGCCTCGAGCGGCTCGCGCGCAAGATCGAGGACCGAGATGCCGTGGACGCTCGTCACCTGCGTCTCGTCGTCCATGACCGAAGCACCCGAGCAATCCTTCATGGTCTGCCGCGGGACGACGGCGCCGATCAACTTGTTCAGCGCCGCGACCTGCGCATTGTATGGAGGCATCGCCTCAACGCTGGGGAGATCCAGCTCCTTCGGCAGCTTGATCCCCTGATTCGAGACGAACCATGGCTTGAGCGCGAGGTTCCCCTCTGGGGCAAAATCCGGCCGGGTGGCGTTCTCCCGCATCACCGCGGTCAGCGCCGCCGGGACATGAGCGATGTTGGTGACGAGAGCCCCTTTCGCCGAGAAGGCCGGCTTCTCCGGCGTGAAAATGCCGTCGACGCCGAACATTTCCATGAACCATCGCTCCTTGGCCGCGGCGTCGTCGTCGCCGCCCGACATCGCGCCGGCATGGCCGACGGCGCGCGTCAACTTGTTCTTCCATCGTCCGACCACGCAGGCCACGATTGGCTTCGTAAACTCGGCGTCGAGCTCATAGTAGCCGCCCGGCTCCGCGTAGAGCACCGCCGCCTTGCTGCGTGCGTCATTGGTGAGTGCGAAAGCGAACTCGGGCGCGGCATAGTGGATGTAGACATCCTTGCCGCTCGAGATCAGCGTCGTGGTGCCCCAGCCGGCCATGCGAAGATAGGTGGCCATGGTGGTGGTGAAATTGCCGGAGTTTGACAGGATCGCGATCGATCCCTTCTTAAGCGCCTCGCCCGGATTGTCGCCGCCGAGGGCCCCACCGATGCGTACTTCGTTCCAGGAGTCTGCCACGCCAAGACTGTTTCCGCCAAAGATGTCGATGCCGTTCGTCTGGCCCATTGCCCGGATCTCGCGCGCGTCGTGCACTGACATCTTCTCGGTGATGATGAAGATCTTCTCAAGCTTCTGGTTTACCCGGATCAGCTCGGCCACTCCGTCGCGTGCCGCTGCCGGCGGAAGGTAAATGACGCCACAGTTGAACTGGTGGCCGGCCTCGAGACCTTCGAGCACGCTGTTGTAGACGGGGATATCTCCCTTTGCCGTGTGCATGACCTGCCCGCGCCGGCCGGGCGAAGTGCCGAACACGACATTGCCGCCGGAGTAGCTATGTCCGACTGGCGTAACGCTGCTCGACTCGCCACCAAGGATGTTGAGCACGCACACCCGGTCCTGGCGGGTCGCAATCTGTGCGAGTGAGTTGATGCCGACGAAGTACTTGAAGCCGCCGACGCCCTGCTTTTGCATGATGGGCTCCTGAGAACCGAAACCGTTGCGAGCGCACGAAGCGCGATGCCGTCCACCACCGTTACGCCGCCACCGCCTTGGTCGGCTCGGCAACCCTGAGCCGCTTGGAGATCTCCGCGCGCCCGCCCGCTTTCATCCAGGTGTCGACGGCACGTGCGTAGTTAATCACTTCGCTCATGTCTGAATCGAAGCCGAAGATGCGGTACGGTAGGCCGAGCGCCTCCATGGTGTCACGCATGATGCCCATGCCGCGCACGAGATTGGGACCGCCGCGGCCGATAACAACGAAGAGCGGCGTCGGGCCATTTCGGCTGAAGTGCTCTCGCAGCGCGTCGGCCATGGCGCGGAATGTCTCGAAGATGTCGGTGTTGTTGGACTTGCCGCCGATGACGAACAGCACGTTCGTCTGCTTCAGCCAGTGCTTGAAGCAGATCTCGGCAACCGCCTTCATCTTCGCGTAGGGCGGATTGCCGCCGAAGTCGGACGAGATGATGGCGTTGTCGCCGAGCAGCTCGGTCACCAACGAGTTGGCGCCGCCACCGAAGGTGGGAGCAAGGATGGTCCCCTCGGCGTTGATGACATAAACGTCGCTCTGGCCCTGGTAGGTACGGAGCTGATTGATCTCCTGCTCGAAGTCGGAATAGTCGGCAGCGAACAGATGCTGTGGCAGCCGGAGCCGCTGCCAGCGGGGATCGTCGCGATCGAAGCCGCACTTGAAGTCGCAGGCGACCGGAGTGAGCCTGCCCGCGCGGTCCGGGCGCATGCGGATCGGGTTCAGCTCGAGCGTGGTCATTCCGTAGTCGTGGAACAGCTCCCAGAGCTTCGGGAGATGCTGCACCAGCGGAGAGATAATTTCCTTTGGCGCCTTTAGGTTGGAGAGCGCATTGGCCACGACGAATGCCTTGAAGCCAGTCAGCGGATCGAACGGAACCTGGGCCACTTGCGACTTTTCGACCTCTTCGATGTCCATGCCGCCGTGATGGGTCAGCGTCATGGTGGGTGCCCGGAAGTGCGTCGAGTTGGTCAGCGAGAAATAGACCTCGTGCTCGGCCGGCACCGCGCCCTCGAAGGTGACGCCATTCGCTTTGGCGAACTGATTACCGTGGTGATGCTCGACGAAGTAAAGCCGCTCCTTCTCCTTGAGCGCGGTCTTCAGGTCCTTCACCCGGCTCAACAGTCCCGCCTTGCCCTTCTTGCCGACGCCTCCCTTGAACACCGGTTTGACGAACACCGAGCCGTGGCGGTCGATGAGCGCCTTGATCTCCTCCTCGCTCGCATCCGGCCCCAGCACTTCGGCGGTCGGGAAGCCAACGAACTGCAGCATCTGGCCGCCATAAAGCATGCCCGTAACTTGCATGTTTGTGCCCCTAGCTTGGGTCTCTGGGTGGTTCGCTCCTTGATCTGCGGCGGGCGCCGACGCTCGCCCCCATGACCCCGCAGGCACCAAGCAGTGACCTTCACCAAAACCGCAATGCATCCTACTCAAAATGGCAAATCCGCGTCACTAAGTATCTGAACAAAGTCATATTGAAATAGCATGAGCTGGGTGGAATCCCGGCTTGGCGAATGACCGGATTTGGCACGAATGCGAAGTGACGACTGGCACTGAAATTGTCCGCTCATTGGGGTAGACCGGAAGCTCCCAGCGCATCGCCAGAATGACGCGAATGACCCAAAGCGGACAAGTCAGGCGTTGTACCTCTGCCAACCATAGAATCTGAATGCTATGATTTTGATCCGTCAGCTGATGGAGCCGATGATGCGTTTGAAAAAAGAATTTTCCGATCTGCGTCTGTCGTTCGGACCTCTGACGTTCTATCAGAAGTTCGAGCATATTTGCATCATGGTGCTGACCGCGCTGATCGCTATCGTCATTGTGTTAGCGATGTGGAATCTGACGTTGAAGATCCTGCTTAGCATTTTGTCGACCAATTTTGATCCGACCGATTATGGTGTGTTCCAGGCCGTATTCGGTACGATCTTCACCGTCATCATTGCACTCGAGTTCAAACGCTCGCTGCTGGTGCTGGCCGAGCGAAGTGACAGTGTGGTGCAGGTACGTGCCGTCGTCCTGATCGCGCTGTTGGCAGTCGTACGCAAACTGATCATCCTCGATCTATCGAGCACCGATGCTTTTCATCTTCTGGCGCTGGCGGCAGCTATCCTCGCGCTCGGCGCGGTCTATTGGTTAGTCCGCGACCAGGGCCGGCGTGGCTTCGGTGTTTCGGGCTGAATTGCACGATGTCCGCTTATGGCCCTAAGCAGACGTGCCGAAAGCTAGCCCGGATGTCCGCTTCTGAGGATAGCGCGGACATCGCCAAGTCTGTGAGCGTTCTGGATTTATGAGTACACGCCCTAACGCGAGCTGTGAGCTGCGTGACACTGCGGAGCTGCTGCGCATGGGCCATACCGAAAACCCTGCCTGCGCAAGGCAAAGTTCGCCAGTTCTTTCAATCGGGGCCGTTCCACGATTTAGCTGTAAGGTGGATCCACACCCCAGGAGCGCCCCATGAACGCCACACCCGCCCGCCGCGTCGCCATTTACAGCCGCGTATCGACAGCGTCCCAGAACACAGAGAACCAGGTGCGCGAGCTGCGGCAGGTTGCTGAGCGCCACGGTTGGCAAGTCGTCAGTGAGTTCAGCGACGGTGGCATCAGCGGCGCCAAAGGACGCGATCTCGACAAAAACTCCGACATCCTGTATGACTCCAACGACAAACCGCTTGCTGTTTTGCGAAACCGGGTCGGTGGCAATGTGCAGGTTTTCCAGAACACGGGCGGCGTTGCTATCCGCAGGAACCGGATCGATGGGAGATCTCCAGTGCAAGGAGAACGTTCCAGCGCCGACCGGCGGTAATAATATCGTCCAAGGCAATAAAGAAGACCAGTGCGAAAAGCTCTAACCGAGTCTGCAACGCATGACGTTCCCGCCCATTTCATTCTGTGTGCCCGACCTGATCGCGGAAGGCGATTAGCGGCTGGGTGCTGTAACACTACCGCCAGAAGTCTTTGAACCGCGTCGGCGCAAGCTCGGTATAGCGAACCGTATGCTGAATGTTCTTATGGCCGAGGTAGCTTTGCAAGGCGCGCGTATCATGCCCCGCATTCGCCAGCGCATAGCCGCAGGCGTGTCGCAGCATGTGCGGATGCACTTTGAGGCCGATGCCCGCAGCCGCTGCCGAAGGCGCGGCAGGTCAAACCGATCTGGCAGCACACCGCCGCGCTGTTGATGGAAGCGCGAGAGAGCGGCAAGCCGGACGATCTGCAACACGCGACGGCGCAGCTTCGCCGCGCACTCGACGCGGAAGGCTGGGCGGCTTAGTGGGGAGCGATGGTCTCTCAGATCAAAACGCCGCGATGCTTGCCGGGGAACGTGCCTCCGCCGCAGTAACGAAGGCGTCAAATTGTTAGCGAGCGAACAGACCTCTCGTCCTTCATTCGGCGACAAAGGATCGCTGGACACCCTACTCCTTGTGTCCGCGCCCTGGCCTGTGCCGGGGCTTTTTTTGTCACCACCTCACGGCGTTCCGCGCCTTGCTACAAATGTTTGAGGGTTGAGGACGCCGGAACCTGAACGCGGGCTGAATATCAGGCCGCCGTGACGGCGACACTTATCTGCAAATTTTTGGCACGAAATCACAAGCAGGCAGTGGCCGGACTTGGCTAGAATTGGTCGCTTGCAAAGTGCCGCAACAGGCACCGGCTTTGCCCTTTGCAATCAACAACGTTGGCGAGAAACTGGAAGGATTCATGCGAACAGCAAACGAATATTATCGGCACGCCGAAGAATGCATACGGCTGGCGAAAGAGTCATCGAACCAAGACACGCGGCGCCTGCTGTTCGAAATGGCAAAGGCTTGGGAAGCCTTCGTGCTTGCTCGCAGCGAGGCGCCTTCAGTCCGCCCGCTACGAATTTTGGACTTGGAGGCTATTGCAATCCATTAGTTCTGCTGGCCCGTCGGCCTCGGCCTCTTGGGGCCGCAGCTCTTGTATTGAGCCTCACACCTCATGCGAAAAGCAACGTGGTGAGGCTTCGGTTCGAAACCAAGGAGGGGCGAATGTGGGGTATCGGCAGGCTTGCCAGGCGAAAGCAAAGTGGACGCTTAGGGAATGGACTTTGATCGATGCCAACAAGAAAACTGACCGCCGAACGAGTACGGGAAATCAAGCAACTCCTCGCAGACAGGAAACTCAAATCCTTCGAGATCGCGAAGAAGTTTGGAGTTTCCGGCGCTACCATAACCCACATCAAACAGGGCCGCTTCTGGCAGCATGTGAGCAGCGACAAACTTCAACCCTACGTCCAGACCTGTCCCTGCTGCAAGGGTCGAGGCATGATCAACATTAAGCCTGCTCGAAGCCCTGCCTCGTGATCGCCTTCTTGAGGCACTTGTGAAAGAGCATCCGAACTAGGGCGTGTACTCATAAATCCAGCACGCTCACAGACTTGGCGATGTCCGCGCTACCCTCGAAGCGGACATACGGGCTAGCTTTCGGCACGTCTGCTTAGGGCCATAAGGCGACATCACGACGTTCTCGGGTGACGACTGGTCGCTGTTGGAGGCCCTAGCTTGCTTCAGCCAATCTCCTTTCTCGGCCCGACTATAGCGCGAGCCGGCAGCCGCGGGATGTAGGACTTGGGGGCAACTTTGGAGACTGTGAGCAGGCAAAACACGATTCGATACACCCTCCGCCGAACCGGTCTCAGCAACCGCAAGGACGATTTCGTTTTTCGATTTAACGGCCGCGACGTTGGCCGCACCTATGCTGACGCCACGCCGAACGGCCCGCGCTGCTATTGGAGCATCTACGGCATCAATTTGCGCGGCCCGCTACCACTAGGCGTAGAGGTGCAAGGTCTTGCCGATGACCTCGAAGCTGCGAAGGCGACATTCAAAACCAATTGGGAAAAGCTGCTCGCCGCCGGGACAGCTCAGCCGTAGGCCATGGCGAAAAAAGCTCAAGCCCACTTCGCTCACGCGGATTTAGGTATCCGGTGCAGCAAAAGGCGGCCCGGCCGAAGGTCGGACCGCCAGTGCCGCGCGCAGGAGGAGAAACCCACCGCGCGCCCGTCAAGGCCGCCGTGTGCCTAGCTCGCGATCTATCGCGGTTCAAAACCCTTCGACTTCAAGACCGTTTGAACCGTTGGAGACGACAAGAATGCGATAAAAGCCTTTGCCGCGTCGGGTTCTTTGCTGTTTGCAGCAGCTCCAGCAGAATAAACAGTGAAATTTTGAAGTTCCGTCGGTAGCGGGCCGACGAGATCGATGCCTGAAGTAAGTGCGGCGTCGCTGGTTAACCCAATCCCAATTTCCACGTTGCCTTTGGCCAAATCTTCAAGAACTTCCTGACTGCTGCGCCTCAATTGAGTCTTTGGCTTCATTTCCGCAGCGATCCCAAGGCGCTCAACGACATTTGCCATGTGGATGCCGCTGACGCCCCCACTGGAGGGATCGCCATGGATTATGGACTTGGCTGACAGCAATTTGCTCTTGAACGCATCGACTGAGCTGATGTCGATCTTCGGAGTGCCAGCGCGAACGAACACAGCCACCCCAACCCTGGCGATGTCGTTTCGGCTCTGGACTACAATCTTCCCCTGCTTCTGGAGTTCTTCCAATTGGGGTGCCGCCACGACGACCGCGTCTGCGGCTTCGCCCTTCAGCAGACGGTCAACAATCGAACCGACCGTCGCCGTTTCGATGAGCGCCTTATGTGCTGATGAGCGTTCGAATTGAGGAACGACATCGGACATCACTCCGCGCAGTGCGACAGGGCTGAGGACTCTAATTTCAGCCGCCATTGCTGTTCTGCCATTCATTACCACCGCTGCTAGAGCTGCAACACATGCCGCAATCGCAAGCTTCCTAGTCATGATTTCCTCCCATCAATATCTAGGCACCTCCAGTATAGCCTGCTACGGCTGCTCTGGCACCGCTTACTCGGGCCAAGTCCGATAACCCGTTCTCGTTAGAGAGCTACCGATGAAAGGGCGGACATCCGGCCCACCATCCTCGCGCTTGATGAAGCCGTAGCCTTTCGCTGCGTCTAAGCAATTTCAATAGTGGGTTGGATCGACGAAACCACCACGCGAAGCCGGGCCCTCAGCCGCGCGACCTGGCGACGTTCTGCCCTTCCGGCTGGTCTTTCTTGCGCAACTCCCTCGCCGCCTCCTCGATGCGGAATTGTTTGCTTAGCCAGACGAGGTCGCTCCAGCAGAGTTGAGTGACCAGCCACTTCAGGAGGTCGGCGCGACGGTACCCGACCTTGCCTCGCGGCAACCTCACGCACTTGGGGCCGCGGGGTGGCCTGCGGCGGCGGGCGATTGCCACGGACTTCTCGCTGACGCCGAGCCACTTTGCTAGCTCGGCGGTCGAGAACATCTCCGGCGTCTCGTCAGCCGAGGCGGCCCGGAAGATGAGTTCGACGGCAGTCAAGTCGGGGTAGTGCTTGCTCATGGCAGGATGTCTTTCTGACTCTGGGGCGCGAGCACGCGGCTTGCGGGTTGGTGCCCACTTCGTGCCAAAGAGGACGCCGATGAGGGTGAGGGGATTCGGCGACACTGTAAAGTCGCCCAATCTGCCGTCCTAGCGACTGCGCAGGCAAGCCGAGGCCTGGCCACATGGCAAAAGAGAAGCCTCTTGGCAGCGCGAGTGCGGATAAGCCTGTGATGCCCGATAAATACACACTCCGCCCGACGGGCCTTGGCGGCAAAGACGATTTCGAGTTCCGGTTTAACGGGCGCGATGTCGGCCGCACTTATGCCGATGCCACGCCAAACGGCCCGCGCTGGTATTGGAGCATCTACGGCATCAATTTGCGCGGCCCGCTACCGCCAGGCGTAGAGGTGCAAGTTCTTGCTGACGATCTCGATGCGGCGAAAGTGGCATTCAAAACAAACTGGGAAAGGCTGCTTTCCGCCGGTTCAGTGAAGCCGGAAAAGTGATGGCTAGGGCTGTACTCATAAATCCAGAACGCTCACAGACTTGGCGATGTCCGCGCTACCCCAGAAGCGGACATCCGGGCTAGTTTTCGGCATGTCCGCTTTGGGCCAAAAGCGGACATTTGCCATTCATTCAACTAGTGGCTTCTTTCACGCGCGAACTCGTCGGCAAAACAAATTGGAACAGCGACCCAATCTTGCCATCCGATGATGCAGTCAGTTGACCGCCATGCTGTTCGATAATCATACGACATATGGCTAGTCCCAAGCCCGTACCATATGACTTTGTCGTAAAAAATACATCAAATATGCTGTCGAGTCGTTTTGGATCAATTCCCGGTCCCGAATCTCGCACTGCTACGGTAACCGCGTCATGACCATTGAGCCCAGTTCTCACTCGCAATACCCGATCGCGATCCGTCGTACCGTCCATTGCTTCGATCGCGTTGTGGACCAGGTTAAAGATGACCTCTTCCAATTGCCTCCTATGGCCATCGACAAGCGGCAGTTCGGACGCCAGCTCAAGGCGAGTCTCAACGCCATGATCCTGCAACTCTTTCCGCGATGACTGCAGGACCCCGCGGATAATCTCATTCACCTCGACCTGCTCTCGTTCCTGATTGCTTTTCCCGAACAACGCGCGCATGGCATCTAACACTTCACTGGTACGATGAGTGTCACTAATCATATCGTTCAAAGCTGCCCGTACTTCTGCAAGTGCAGGTGGCGTCTTGCCAAGAAATAGCAGGGCCGCACTGCCGCTAAATTCGATTGCACTCAGGGGCTGCCTCACTTCATGAGCAATCGCAGCTGCAAGCGCCTGCGCATTCAATAGTTTATTGTCTCGCTCGCGCTCCAGCATCGTGTTTGAGTGAGCGAGGTGTGTCGCACTCTCCCTCCGCTGGGCAAATATCGCGGCAAGTACGTATGCGCTGAGCGTCACAACCAGAATGCCCGCTTGGGCATTTAGGATGCGGTCGTTGATTGGATGACTGGGGTCTCCGAAATGACCGATCCCCAAGATTGTCGTCACGACTATCGTAATCGAAACCAAGAACGCGCCCCCTGCGGAGAACTCCGGTCGGCCGCGGGCGGCAAGCCACACCAAAACTGGAAATAGCCAAGTGATCGGAAACACTGTCTCCCAAAGCGCGCCCGGCAGCGAAATGATAAGTCCAGTTATCAACGCAAGAGCCACGAGCGCCAACATACCTTCAATGACTTCGCTCCGCGGCGACGGCCGCCGCACAACGGCAGTGAGCCCAACCACTAGTGGCGCAACAGCGATGATCCCGGTTAAGTCGGATGCAAACCAGTGCTGCCAACTGTCGAGGATCGATGCCGATGGCCCGCGCATCAACCTGTAGGAAACCGCTCCCCCGACCCCTGACACAGTCGTCGCGACGACTGCCGCCGCGAGCAGGCCAACAACGTGGCGCACCCGAACAAGGTTGAAACCTGCACCGAAGTAATGGTGGATCAATCCGGCTGTAATCAGGGCTTCCGCCCCATTGGATAGGCCCAAGGCGACGCCCGCCCAGAGGGGATCGTGGATGATGAGGTGAGTCGCAATAGTCGCGACCATCACCCCGGCCAACACCGGCCATCGCGCGCGTGGTCCGAGCGCGATCAGGATGCCTGAGGAAATACCAGCCGCGGGCCAGAATACGGCAACGCCAGAAGGCTCTAGAATGAGACGGAGGCTAAATTTCGCCGCTAGGAAATAGGCCAAGCCGACTGCTGCAGCGAGCCCGATGCTTCTAACCCACGGCTGAGTCAGGGTAATGAATTCCTGCCGTCTCATGGCCACCCCGGCATAGCGTACAGGACCCCCAACCATACCACTTGGGAAAGGCTTGGGCTAAGTCCGCTTTGGGTCAAAAGGCGAAATTCCGGGCTGACCAGCGCACGTCTGCTTTAGCCCCAAAAGCGGACATCCCTCGTTTTATGAGTACACGCCCTAAATACGTACTACCCCGTGATTGGTGGCGACGTTGAGACGACATTGATTACCTGTTCGCCCCGCCTATCCTCGTTGCGCGGGCGGGGGTTACGCAGAAATGATCCTAATCGCATGTCACTCATGGGGGCCCAAAAAAAGCAAAAAGCCATATTAACATTCTGAGACGTCTAATATGGGGGTCAGTGTCGGGTAGTGCTGATCCGGCGTTCGTCCTTTGCCCTTTTCGTTCTCCTGATCCGCCTCTCCGAAATGGCCCCACCGCCAAGGCGGATCTGCAAGAATCAGCGGAAACGGCCCGAGGCCATCGGGCAACGATTGCGCCGCGGCGTTGGCGTTGATCGTGCGGTGCTTCGTCTGGCGGGCGGCTTGATACCAATACGGCCGCGCCCGGTCGATCAGCTCAGCGAACGTGCAGAGGATGTCTTGCTTGTGCGCCTCGGTCAGCGCCCGTTCTAGTTCGCCATCAGGCAGCGTGCCAATGCGCTGCGCTTCCAGCGCAATCATTTTGTCCAGTTTCAACGCGGCAAGGATTTCCCGGAACTTTGTCTGGTCGGTAGACAAAGTTAAATCGGACCGGGCGCCCTGTTTGCGTTCCAGTTTCGCCAGCGCCTGGCCGAGCTTCCAACGTGCCCGCATGCGCAATTCATTGACCGGCCTTATCTCTGCGGTGCTGTAAATCCCGCCTGACGCATCGCGTGTTCGATGCTTTCAATCTGCGCCTCGACATGGCGGATATCGGCCGGATCAGTTGCTTGCTCGAGCTGCCGCGCCAGTTTCTCGGCATTGACCGGCGGTGCGCTGACGTTGATGTGGAGGGCGCCCCCGCTCATGGCTGCCGCTCCTCGATCCGTTCCGGGAGCCGCAGCAGCACCACCATCGCATCGGGGTCGATCGGGCCGGCGTACTGGCGGGCGCAGCGAACCAATGCTTCGGATGTGCGGCAGAAGGATCGGCCACGCCAGCTATCGGGGCCGCTGCGGCGGTGTTGCAAGATCCACTGAATTGAGTTCCTGCAGGCGATGACCCGCCAGCGGCCGTTCAGGGTGGCGACGACAGGATAGGTGTCCTTTTCCTCCCCCTGCCACGCCACAGGGAGGCGTCCGGACACTCGCTGGATCGCCCTTGCCGTGGGATGCATCGCGGAGGGCGGCGCACTGCCACAGGACAGGTCCGCAGTCGCCCGGTGGCGACGGGATCCGGGGGATCTCGTCGATGATCTGGGCGATCGTATCAAGGACCCCGCGTTCATCCCCGAGTGCCGTGATGGCCTCAAGATCGCGGCGGATTTTAAGGGGATTGGTGGTCATGCGTAGCCCCACTTGTTGACCGCTTGCGCGGTTTGGTTGCGTGGGCTACATCGAGCACGCCAAGTACTTCAGTAGCCCTTGGATGGTGGATCGAACGGGATTCGAACCCGAAGGTGCCGTTGGTTTTTAGGACCGAGCACCGCGACCTGCCGCCCCGAATAACAAAACCCCCGGTGTCACCGCCGGGGGTTTTTCAATTCATGTCTGATGCGCGCAAGATCCGCCGGCATTGCGGTTTGGCAATTGCCGATATTTTCTTTTGCGTTCAGTGCACGCCGTTAGCCCTAGTTGGCAGTGCAAACCGTTGATATTGCTTGACGCGGCGACTCCCGTCGCTCCCGCCATATTTCCAATCACTTATGCTGGGAACGTGTAAGGCGTTCGAAATCGATTCGACTCCTGCAAACGCGCAAGGCTCACGGGCAGGTGGGTACTGTGAAGGCGCCGATCACCGTCGACCAGTTGGTTGAGGACGTCGCCCTGTAATACTCGTTCGTGTACCAGAACTGGCACCCGGTCGTCGGATCGACCGTCATGGCGCTGTAATCTCCCCAGCGGTTCGTGCCGGTCTGGGAGCCGCGCCCCGGCCTGAGCGTCTTCTCGGGGCCCATCGTGCCCTTGGGATCGCCGGGTACGCGGGTGACATAGCGGACGCTCGGGAAGATTTCGCTGCTCGATACCGAATATCCGAGCGCGATGTTGCCTTTCCGATCCATCGCGATGCTGCCGATAGACCGGTCATGTCCGTCGCCCGGATCATGGGTCCCTTCCTGAAAGAGCTGCCAGTTGCCGGTGGTCTTGCGCAATTCGAACCAGCGTATAGCGGCGCCTTGCTCGCCTGAACCGCCGCCGACCGTGAAGTTGCCGACCAGTACCTCGCGGTTGGCAAGTTTGCGGTAGGCAAAGCGGTGCATCGGCCATTCGCTCACGGTATCGAGTTTGGTGGTCGTGTCCTTCTGTCGGATGCAATTAAAGTTGAAGTTCCCGCAGACCGTATAGGTGAACGGCGCCACCTTGAACGTTCTGATCAGCGAAAAAGTGCTGTTGGCGGGCGTCACAAAGTCCGGGTTCAATCTGAACAATTCGATGCGGTCGTCCCCGCCGTGGAAGGCATTGTCCTTGAACGTGAAAAACAGGCCGCCGCCGTTCGGGTTCAGCGGTCCATCGACGTCGGCAGGCAAAAGGAAATTGGTTTCGCCGGTGAATTTTACGAATGAAGCGTTCGCGTTGCCGTTGAGCATTTTCTCTGCGGTCAAACGCATAGGCGGTGTAGGTCGTCTCATTGGCCGACACGAAATAGCCTTTTGGCCACACGCCTACTTTGAAGTAATCGGGGAAAGAGCACGACATTGAACGTGTACAAATGATAGGCACCGAGCGGATCGGCGGTCTTCGAAATGGCGAAGCACATATGATGGGGTTCAGCAAACTGCGCGAGCAGCCAGCGGTTCGCAATCTCGTCGTAGAGCACATTCGGATCGCCGCGGTTGGCGGCGCATTTGCCGCTGGACCAGAGCGTGCCGAGATCAAACGGAGCCTTCAAGCTGTTCCCGGCCTTGTCGAAAATGGCGACCTTGGTGGCGTTGACAATTTGGATAAAGTGATCCGGCCCAACATCGCCGATCGTGTCCGGTGGGGCGCAGCCGCCGCATGCGGTGGGGTTTCCGGTGCCGTTAAAGCGCAGGTCTAGGGATGGCGTCCGCCCAGCCGGGTTCCGCGAGCGCGTTAGCAGAGGATCGAGCGGCTGTGGGCCCCGGTTCCAGGTGCCACGCTGACCGCCGTCGGGCTCACCGGCGAGCGGGTTGACGCGTGGCGGGACCGCGACGGGCGTTTCCGCCTCGGCTGCTGGCGCCAGCCTCTCTACCGGGACGCTGAGCTCATACGCTGTTGCCGTGCCGGTGATAGCGCGCTGGCGTCCCTCCTGTGCAGATGCCGGGCCCAGCGCGGCGATCGTCAGCGCCGCTCCAATGGACAAGCAACTGAGGGGGCCTGATCTCCCACAGGCTGTTGCTGCGAACGGGCATATAGAGCGACCAGGCGAAAGTGCGGCCACGGAGTTCGGGTCCATGTTCGTGACTTCACCTCTGCGTCGATCCCGATCGGATCCAGTAGAGCCGCCGTATCCTCAAGAAGCAGGATGCGCCGCACGGGGGCCCGCAAACAAGCTGCGGCTGGCAGTCACTCGCGATCGCAACGGAAGGCACGGGCGGCAGGTTCCATCCTGCTGCCCTGACAGCCCACTTATTGATCCAAATGCCCCTCGGTTGCAGCCAAGGATCGGTCATTGATACGCTGACGGGACCTTGCCACGTGGCGCAACCTCATAGAACGAAAGCCTCCCATGCCTGGCCTCTTGAACGGCCGCGCGGCCCTGGTAACCGGCGGGGGCGGCGAGATCGGCCGCGCCATCGCCCGGCGCTTTGCCTCCGAGGGAGCCGCGGTGGCGGTCGCCGACATCCGGCGCGAACAGGCCGAAGGCGTGGCCAAGGACATAGCCGATGCCGGCGGGCGTTCGATCGCCATCCGGGCGAATGTCGCGGTTGCCGCCGATGCCGAGCGTTCGGTGCGCCATGCGGTGGAGGCTTTCGGCACGCTCACCACGCTGGTCAATGTCGCCGCCGCCGTCACGCCCGACGGAACGGTCGAGACGCTGACGCTCGAGCAGTGGAATGAGGCACTCGGCGTCAACCTCACCGGCGCTTTCCTGATGTGCAAATACGCTGTTCCGGAAATGCGAAAAGCCGGCGGCGGCACCATCGTCAATATTGCCTCGCAGCTTGGGCAGATCGGCGTTCCCGGCCGGGCGCCTTATTCCACCAGCAAAGCGGCGCTCATCCAGTTCACCAAATGCCTCGCGGGCGACCACGCCAAGGACGGGATCCGGGCCAACTCGCTGTCGCCGGGAGGGGTCGATACCGAGCGCACCGTGCGGCGTTTCGGAACGCGCGAAGCCGCAAACCGCGCCCGCGGGCCTTATCACCTGCTTGGCCGCACCGGGCGGGCTGTGGAGATCGCGGCCGGGGCGCTGTTTCTGGCCTCCGAGGAATCGTCCTTCATGACCGGTGCGGATCTCTTGCTCGATGGCGGCTATCTGGCGTTTAAAGGCACGCTCCCAGCGTCTCAATAACGCTGCGTCTGCCAAAGACGATTTGAATTGCAATTCTAGTCGCATAGATAAAGACCTTCATCCCGCTCAGGAGGTTCTGAGCCGTGAGTTATGCGGTGAAAGAGGTGTTTCTGACCCTGCAGGGCGAGGGCGCCCATGCCGGGCGGCGGGCCGTCTTTTGCCGTTTCAGCGGCTGCAATCTCTGGTCCGGGCAGGAGGCCGACCGCGCCAGTGCCGAATGTCAATTTTGCGACACCGATTTTGTCGGCATGGATGGCACGCGTGGCGGGCGCTATGCCGATGCCGAGAGTCTGGCCGCGGCGATCGAGGATGAATGGGGCGCAGAGAACGAGGCGCGCTGGGTTGTGCTCACGGGCGGTGAGCCGTTGCTGCAGGTGGACGAGGCCTTGATCGAGGCGCTGCATCGCCGCGGCTTCGCCGTGGCCGTGGAAACCAATGGCACGATCGATCCGCCGTCCGGCCTCGACTGGCTCTGTGTCAGCCCGAAGGCAGGCACGCAGTTGCGCGTGCGGGCGGGGCATGAATTAAAGCTGGTTTATCCGCAGCCGGGGCGCCGCCGGAAGACTTCACCGCCTTGTCCTTCGAGCGTTTTTCGCTCCAGCCGATGGATGGACCGAACGTGGCGGAGAATATCAGCAAGGCCGTCGACTATTGCCTTAAACATCCAGCCTGGCGGCTGAGCCTGCAGACGCACAAGACTTTGGGAATCCGTTGATGTGGGAAGTGACCAAATCCTTTTATTTCGATGCCGCGCATACGCTGAGCGGCACCACGCTCGGCGCGACAGCGGAAGAGGTGCACGGCCATTCCTTCCGCGCCGAAGTGGCGGTTGAAGGCATGCCCGATCCGGCGACCGGGATGGTGCTCGATCTCGGCCGCCTGGATGAAGCGGTGGCCGCTTTACGCAAACGGCTCGACCACAAGCTGCTGAACAAGATCGAAGGGCTGGGCAAGCCGACGCTGGAAAATCTCGCGCGCTACATCTGCGAGGAACTCGCGCCTGTCGGGCCGGTGACGCGCGTCACGATCACGCGCGAGAGCTGCGCGGAAGCCTGCACCTACCGGCCGCAGAAAAATCAGCCGCGATAGACCGGCTCCGGCTGCGCGAAGAAGCCCAGCAGGATATGATAAACCAGCATGTAATTCTTCTGCTGGAAGCTCGCGTGCGAGATGCCCGGCATCACGGCAAAATGCTTGTCGGGCGAGGGCAGCCGTTTGAAGAACTCCAGAAGATCGTCAAAGCCTGCGATGCCGTCCCATTGGCCGCGCATCACGATCGTCGGCATCGTGATCTTTTCCGGGTCGACGATCGGCAGCTTCGAACACATATCCACATAAGTGCCGGTCGGCACGGAATCGTCGAGCGCCAGGATGGCGTCGGCAAATGCGTTGACCGTGCGCTCCTCAGCTGTGCCGGGATGATCGCGGGTGAAGATCGAATGCACGAAAGCCTTGTCGATCGGCCGGCGATTCTTCGACTGGAATTCCGCCAGCTTCTTCTTGCGTTCGTGCAGGGTAGGGCTGCCTTCGCCGGTCCAGACCATGGCATCGAGCGCGAGGCGGCCGACCATCTCCGGATTGCGCTGGGCAAAAAGCGCGGCCTTCAGCGCGCCGGACGAAATGCCATAGACCAGAAGCGGCCTGGCGCCGCGCAGCTTGCCGGATATATTCGCGCGCCGCTCTCAGATCATCGGCGCCGCGGGAAATATCGGCATTATTGTCGCGGTCCTTGGTGGAACGGCCGTAGCCCTCGCTGTCGGTTGACCAGGTGTCGTAGCCCTGCCTGGCGAACCATTCCATCGCCGAGGAATCCGGCCGGCCCGGCACCTGCAGATCGAAAGTGGGCTGCGAGGCCATCGATGAGCCGTGCACGAACAGCACGATCCCCTTGGCTTTGCCCGGGATCGCCGATGCATTTTTCCCATAGAAAGAGCTTCGCGCCGTCTCTGGTCGTCCAGTGTTCCTGGCCGGCGATGGATCCGATACCGCTGCGGTCTGATCGTGCATCGAGGCTCGCCTTGCCCACGAAAATCGAGAAGAACGGGTCTTCGCACCTTGCCATAGCATCCACTGTCGCGCTCGTGTGGCTACAATTTTTGTCGCATCGCAGCTCTGCGAAAAGCGCGGTACTGGCTGGCTTTGCCAGGGAATCTGCGGCTAGCCTCGCCTTGCCACCTTTATGGCGCTGCGCTAAGGCTCAATCGCAACTCCTAACCTGCGTCCTCGATTCCGCAACGATTTCAGCATCTAACTTCCAGCGGAAAGGGCCGGCCAAGGCCTGGCGGGCAAGGAATATTCCGGTCGGGGGCTTGGAACTGACTGGTCCGCGGCTTTGGTCTGGCGGACGGAAAAGGGTTGTCGATGAACCAGCTCTTGCTCGATTACCTGCCGCTCGTGGTCTTCATCGGCGTCGCGCTTGTGCTCGGAGCGGCGCTGCTGATCGCGCCCTTCATCGTGGCCTTCAAGGCGCCCGATCCGATCAAGCTTTCCGCCTATGAATGCGGGTTCAATCCGTTTGACGACGCGCGCATGAAATTCGACGTGCGTTTCTACCTCGTGGCCATCCTCTTCATCATCTTCGATCTCGAAGTCAGCTTCCTTTTCCCTTGGGCGGTCGCCTTCGGAAAGATCGGTCTTTATGGCTTCTGGTCGATGATGGTTTTCCTTGCGGTGCTGACCATCGGTTTTATCTATGAGTGGCGGAAGGGAGCCCTCGAATGGGATTGACCGAGAGATCGGGAGCGCTTGTCGCACCCGCACCAAAAGGGATTCTGGATCCGCGCACCGGCAGGCCCGCCGGTGCGGACGACCCATATTTCGTGAGCCTCAACAGCGAACTCGCCGACAAGGGCTTTCTCGTCGCCGCCGCCGATGATCTCATCACCTGGGCGCGCACCGGCTCGCTGATGTGGATGACCTTCGGGCTCGCCTGCTGCGCGGTCGAGATGATGCAGATGTCGATGCCGCGCTACGACGCCGAGCGCTTCGGCTTTGCGCCGCGGGCTTCGCCCCGGCAGTCGGACGTGATGATCGTCGCCGGCACGCTGACCAACAAGATGGCGCCGGCGCTGCGCCGCGTTTACGACCAGATGCCGGAGCCGCGTTACGTGATCTCCATGGGAAGCTGCGCCAATGGCGGCGGCTACTATCATTATTCCTATTCGGTCGTGCGCGGCTGCGACCGCATCGTTCCGGTGGACATTTACGTGCCCGGATGTCCGCCGACGGCGGAGGCGCTGCTTTACGGCGTCATGCTGCTGCAAAAGAAAATCCGCCGCACCGGCACGATCGAGCGCTGAATAGGACGATGGATGAGAGGCTCGACACATTAGGCGCGGCCATCACCCAGGCGCTGGCGCCCGCGGTCACCGGCCATAGCGTGGCCTTTGGCGAGCTGACGCTTGCACGCCGACGCCGCGGACATGGTGAAGGTCGCGGCCTTTTTGCGCGACGATGCGCGCTGCCGCTTCACCTGCATCATCGACGTCACCGCGGTGGACTGGCCGGCGCGCGAGAAGCGTTTCGATGTCGTCTGGCATTTCCTGTCGCCGACCAAAAACCAGCGCATCCGGGTGAAGGCGGAAGCGGACGAGAATACCGAGGTGCCATCGATCATCTCGGTTTTTCCCGGCGCCGACTGGTTCGAGCGCGAGACCTACGACCTCTATGGCTTGGTCTTCACCGGCCATCCCGATATGCGCCGCATCCTCACCGACTACGGCTTTGAGGGCCATCCGCTGCGCAAGGATTTTCCGCTTACCGGATTTGTCGAAGTGCGCTGGGACGACGAGCAGAAGCGCGTTGTCTACGATCCGGTACGGCTGGCGCAGGAATTCCGCAATTTCGATTTCCTGTCACCTTGGGAAGGCACCGACTACGTGCTGCCGGGCGACGAAAAGGCGCAGGGGCAGGGCAACAAGCTGGCGGGCGAGCCGGACAAGAAGGCGACGCCATGAAAGCCACGCTGAAAGCCGGCCTAACGCATCGCTTCACCTATCAGGTGCCGGCGCAGAAAACGGTGCCCCATCTCTATCAGGAAGCGCCCGAATTTCAGGCCATGCCGGAAGTCTTCGCCACCGGGTTTATGGTCGGGCTGATGGAATGGACCTGCATCCAGTTGCTGGCGCCGTATCTCGATGCGGGCGAGGGCAGCCTTGGCACGCACATCGACGTCAGTCATATGGCGGCAACGCCCGCCGGACTGAATGTCACGGTCGATGCGGAATGCACGGCCGTCCGCGGCCGGCGCGCCAGTTTTCGTGTGCGTGCCCATGACGGCGTCGACATGATCGGGGAAGGCCGACATGAGCGCGCGATCGTCGTCTGGGATCGCTTCAATGCCAAGGTGGCGGAAAAAGCCGCCGCGTCGGCGCGAGGTGCATGATGGCCAAAGCCGCGCCCGCACCACGCACCTTTACGATGAATTTCGGGCCGCAGCATCCGGCCGCGCACGGCGTCTTGCGCCTTGTGCTGGAACTCGACGGCGAAGTGGTCGAACGCGTCGATCCGCATATCGGCTTGCTTCACCGCGGCACCGAGAAGCTGATCGAACATAAGACCTATATGCAGGCGGTGCCGTATTTCGACCGGCTCGACTATGTCGCGCCGATGAACCAGGAGCACGCTTTCTGCCTGGCGGTCGAGAAATTGCTAGGGATCAGCCCGCCGAAGCGCGCGCAACTTATCCGCGTGCTTTATTCCGAGATCGGTCGGCTGCTCTCGCATCTCCTCAATGTCACGACTCAAGCAATGGACGTGGGCGCACTGACGCCGCCGCTCTGGGGTTTCGAAGAGCGCGAAAAGCTCATGGTGTTCTATGAACGCGCCTCGGGCAGCCGCATGCATGCGAATTACTTCCGCCCGGGCGGTGTGCATCAGGATCTGCCGCCCAAGCTGATCGATGACATTTGGGCGTTCTGCGATCCGTTCCTGAAGGTCTGCGACGATCTCGACAATCTCGTGATGGAAAATCGCATCTTCAAGCAGCGCAACGTCGACATCGCGACGGTATCGCTGGCAGGATGCCTGGGCCTGGGGATTTTCCGGCGTGATGGTGCGCGGCTCCGGCGCGGCCTGGGACCTGCGCAAGGCCCAGCCATACGAATGCTATTCAGAACTCGAATTCGACATTCCGATCGGCAAGAACGGCGACAACTACGACCGCCAGCTCATCCGCATGGAAGAGATGCGCCAGTCGGTCCGCATCATGAAGCAGTGCCTGGAAAAGCTGCGCATGGCGGAAGGGCAGGGCCCGGTGAGCGTGCTCGACAACAAGATCGTGCCGCCAAAACGCGACGAGATGAAGCGCTCGATGGAAGCGCTGATCCATCACTTCAAGCTCTACACCGAGGGCTTTCACGTGCCGCCCGGCGAGGTCTATGCCGCGGTGGAAGCGCCCAAGGGCGAGTTCGGCGTTTATCTCGTCTCCGACGGCAGCAACAAGCCTTACAAATGCAAGATCCGCGCGCCCGGCTTCGCGCATCTGCAAGCGATGGATTTTCTCTGCAAAGGCCACATGCTGGCTGATGTGTCGGCGATCCTGGGCTCGCTCGACATCGTATTCGGGGAGGTTGATCGATGAAGCTATCCGTTGCGGTCGACACTCGCTGTTTCGCTCTTCGCGGCGCCTTCACTTGCGCAAGACAAGCCGCAGACAAGCCGTCCGTGTCGGCCTTTCTCGCGCAAGGGTTTCAGGTGATCCATTCCGAGATCGGTAGTCCGTTCCTCCAGTTCATCCTGAAGAAGGACAATCAACTTGTTTGGTGTTCGGTCGAACTGCGAAGCGGCGAGACCCAAAGCTGCCGCGTTCTAAAGTGAGTAGATAATGTCAGTGCGCCGCCTCGCCCCCGTCGAGATGCAGCCCAAGCAGTTCGCCTTCACGGCGGCGAATGTGAAATGGGCTAAGGGGCAGATCGCCAAATATCCGGAGGGCCGTCAGGCTTCCGCGGTGATCCCGCTATTGTGGCGCGCGCAGGAACAAGCCGGCGGCTGGGTGCCGCAAAAAGCCATCGAGCACGTCGCCGACATGCTTGGCATGGCTTACATCCGCGTGCTCGAGGTCGCGACCTTCTACACCATGTTCAATCTCGAACCCATCGGCCGCTATCACGTTCAGCTTTGCGGCACGACACCCTGCGTGCTTGCGCGGCGCGGAGGACTTGAAGAAGGTTTGCCACAAGCGCATCGGGGATCAATTCCATGTCACGCCTGATGGCAAATTCTCCTGGGTCGAAGTGGAATGTCTCGGCGCCTGCGTGAATGCGCCGATGGTGCAGATCAATTATGATTTCTACGAAGATCTGACGGCCGATAGTCTGGAAGATATTTTTGATCAGCTCGCAGCGGGCATCGAGCCGAAACCGGGCCCGCAGATCGACAGGCAATTCTCCGCGCCGGTGGGCGGACCGACAACGTTGACCAGCCTCAGTCGCAAGGGCGGCAGCCAGCGCCAAAGTGGCGCTGCGCTCTCTGACGCAGAAGCGAAACGTCCGGGCCAGCCTGCCAGCAATCGGGCGTCGCCAGCACCGAAACCGCCCTTGGGCGAAGGGGCAAAATAGCGATGCTCGAGGACAAGGACCGCATCTTCAAGAATCTCTATGGGCTCCATGACTGGAAGCTTAAGGGCGCGCGTGCGCGCGGCGCCTGGGACGGCACCAAGGATATCCTCGACAAGGGCCGGGACTGGATCGTCAGCGAGATGAAGGCGTCAGGCCTGCGCGGCCGCGGCGGGGCGGGATTCCCCACCGGGCTGAAATGGTCCTTCATGCCCAAGCAGTCCGACGGACGGCCGAGCTATCTCGTCGTCAATGCAGACGAGTCCGAGCCGGGCACCTGCAAGGACCGCGAGATCATGCGGCACGATCCGCATCTCTTGATCGAGGGCTGCTTGATCGCGGGCTGCGCCATGGGTGCGAATGTCGGCTACATCTATGTGCGCGGCGAATTCATCCGTGAACGTGAACGGCTGCAATACGCCATCGACGAAGCCTATAAGGCCAAGCTGATCGGCAAGGACAACGTCCACGGCTTCCCGTTCGATCTCTATGTGCACCACGGCGCCGGCGCTTATATCTGCGGCGAAGAGACGGCGCTGCTGGAAAGCCTGGAAGGCAAGAAGGGCATGCCGCGGCTGAAGCCGCCGTTTCCGGCCAATGTCGGCCTCTACGGCTGCCCGACCACCGTGAATAATGTGGAGAGCATCGCGGTCGCGCCGGACATCCTGCGCCGCGGCGCGGCCTGGTTCGCCGGCATCGGGCGGCCCAACAATACCGGCACCAAACTCTTCTGCATCTCCGGGCACGTGAACAAGCCGTGCAACGTCGAAGAGGCGATGGGGATTCCCTTTCCGCGAACTGATCGACAAGCACGCCGGCGGCATTCGCGGCGGCTGGGATAATTTGCTTGCGGTCATTCCCGGCGGCTCGTCGGTGCCTTGCCTGCCCGCGCAGCAATGCGGCGACGAGCTCTACATGGATTTTGACACCCTGAAGAACCTGAAGACGGGCCTCGGCACCGCGGCGGTGATCGTGATGGACAAGTCCACCGATATCGTGCGGGCGATCGCGCGTATTTCCTATTTCTACAAGCACGAGAGCTGCGGCCAGTGCACGCCCTGCCGCGAAGGCACCGGCTGGATGTGGCGCGTTCTCACCCGCATGGCCGAAGGCCGCGCACAGAAGCGCGAGATCGGCATGTTGCTCGAAGTCACCACTCAGGTCGAAGGCCACACCATCTGCGCGCTCGGGGACGCGGCGGCCTGGCCGGTACAGGGGCTGATCCGGCATTTCCGCCACGAGATCGAAAGGCGCATCGACGATTATTCCGCGCGGGCCGATGGGCTCGGGGTACGGGATCCGGTTCCGGCCGAGGCGGCGGAGTAAGCATCATGGCCCAGGTAGAAATCGATCTTGCACTTGTTTTGTCCGCTTATTCGGCGACCCTGAAACAACCCAGCAAGACTCTGATTCGGGATATCAAGGAACTTCCGTATCCGAAGGAAGTGATAAAAATGGTGCTCAAGCATTGCATCCAGCTGACGGAGCCCGGAACCGAACGAGATTTTTTCCGCGGCGCCTACGTCTGCCTTGCGGATTTTCAGGATCTTACGGACGACGAGAAAGCTGCCCTCCGCGGCTCGGAACAGGGCGGAAATGCCGTGAAAGCCTTGCATGAACGCCACGCTGTTGAAGTGGCCGCATTGATGGAAGAGATGAAGGTTCCGGGCGTATAGCGAAATGACCAAAGTCATCATAGACGGCACCGAGCTCGACGTTCCGCCGGAATACACGCTGCTGCAGGCGTGCGAGATGGCAGGCGCGGAGATTCCGCGCTTCTGTTTCCACGAGCGGCTTTCGATCGCCGGCAATTGCCGCATGTGCCTGATCGAGGTGAAGGGCGGGCCGCCGAAGCCGGTCGCTTCCTGCGCGCAGAATGTCCGCGATCTGCGTCCGGGGCCGAACGGCGAGCCGCCGGTCATGTTCACACGCTCGCCGATGGTGAAGAAGGCGCGCGAAGGCGTGATGGAATTCCTGCTGATCAACCACCCGCTCGATTGCCCGATCTGCGACCAGGGCGGCGAATGCGATCTGCAGGACCAGGCCATGGCCTATGGCGTGGATTCCAGCCGCTTCCAGGAGAACAAGCGCGCGGTCGAAGACAAATATCTCGGCGCGCTGGTGAAGACCTCGATGAACCGCTGCATCCAGTGCACGCGCTGCGTGCGTTTCGCGGCGGAAGTGGCGGGCGTGCCGGAGATGGGCGCCACCGGCCGCGGCGAGGACATGGAGATCACCACTTATCTCGAGCAGGCGCTGACCTCCGAGCTGCAGGGCAATGTGGTCGATCTTTGCCCGGTCGGCGCGCTCACCTCGAAGCCTTACGCGTTTGCGGCGCGGCCCTGGGAATTGTCGAAGACCGAGTCCGTCGACGTGATGGACGCAGTTGGCTCCGCCATTCGCATCGATGCGCGCGGACGCGAAGTCATGCGCATCCTGCCGCGCGTGAATGAAGACGTGAACGAGGAATGGATTTCCGACAAGACGCGGCATGTGGTGGACGGGTTGCGTGCGCAGCGGCTCGACGTGCCCTACATCCGCGAGCATGGCCGGCTGCGCGAGGCGTCCTGGGCGGAAGCCTTCGAGCTGATCGCGGCCAAGGCCAAGGCGACGCTACGCCAAACCGCATCGGCGCGATCGCCGGCGATCTTGCGCGGTCGAGGAGATGTTCGCGCTGAAGGAGTTGATGGCGCGGCTCGGCTCGCCGAATATCGATGCGCGGCAGGACGGCTCGGCACTCGATCCGAAATGGGGCAGGGCGAGCTACCTGTTCAACGCCACCATCGCCGGCATCGAACAAGGCCGACGCGCTGCTCATCGTCGGCGTCCAATCCGCGCCATGAAGCCGCCGTGCTCAACGCCCGCATTCGCAAGCGCTGGCGCGCCGGAAAATTCCCCATCGGCCTGATCGGCGAGCGCGCCGATCTGACTTATCCCTATGATTATCTGGGCGCGGGCACCGACAGCCTGGGCAAGCTGGCGGGCGGCGAGAGCGACTTCGCCAAGGCGTTCAAGGCCGCAGAGCGACCGCTCGTCATCGTCGGCGCGAATGTATTCGCGCGACGGGACGGCGCGGCGCTCGCGGCAGCCGCCGCCAAGGCGGCGCTCGACCTTGGCGCGGTGAAGGACGGCTGGAACGGCTTCTCTGTTCTGCACACGGCGGCCTCGCGCGTCGGCGCGCTCGATATCGGTTTCGTGCCCGGCGAAGGCGGGCTGCGCGCCGCGGCAATGGCAGCCAGGTCGGCACGCTCGATGTGCTGTTTCCTGCTCGGCGCCGATGAGATCGATGTCGCCGCGGGCGCCTTCGTCGTCTATATCGGCACCCATGGCGACCGCGGCGCGCATCGCGCCGACGTCATCCTGCCGGGTGCCGCCTATCCGGAAAAATCCGGCATCTATGTGAATACCGAAGGCCGCGTGCAGATGGCCAAGCGCGCTTCGCTTCCCGCCTGGCGATGCGCGCGAGGACTGGGCCATCATTCGCGCGCTGTCGGATCACCTTAACAAGCGGCTGCCCTATGACTGCTTGGCGCAGTTGCGCCGCGCGATCTTCTCGGCGCATCCTCATCTCGCCCGCATCGACGCTATCGAACCCGGCAAGACGGACGACATTCGCAAGCTGGCATTGCTCGGCGGCACGCCCGAGAAGGCGCCGTTCCGCCGGACCATTGCGGATTTCTATTTCACCAATCCCATCGCGCGCGCCTCTGCGGTCATGGCGGAATGCTCGGCGCTTGCTCACAGCGACGCCGCGCTCACGGCGGCGGAGTGACGGGCATGAGCTTCGGCGAAATCTGGTCCGCCTATCTCTGGCCGCTTCTCGTCATCGTGGCGCAGAGCCTGCTGCTGATGGTGACGCTGCTCATCATCATCGCCTATCTTGCTGCTGGCGGACCGCAAGATCTGGGCGGCGGTGCAGATCCGGCGCGGCCCCAACGTGGTCGGGCCGTTCGGGCTGCTGCAGTCCTTTGCCGACCTGATCAAATTCGTGGTCAAGGAGCCGATCATTCCGGACGGCGCCAACAAGGGCGTCTTCCTCCTGGCGCCGCTGATTACGACCGTGCTGGCGCTCGCCGCCTGGGCGGTGATCCCGGTCAATCTCGGCTGGGTGGTCGCCGACATCAATGTCGGCGTTCTCTACGTCTTCGCGATTTCCTCGCTCGGCGTCTACGGCATCATCATGGCCGGCTGGGCGTCGAACTCGAAATATCCGTTTCTGGCTGCGCTGCGCTCCGCCGCGCAGATGGTGTCCTACGAAGTCTCCATCGGCTTTGTCATCATCACCGTGCTGCTCTGCGTCGGCTCGCTCAATCTGACCGCGGTGGTGGAGGCGCAGAACGGCCCCTAGGGCATGTTCAACTGGTTCTGGCTGCCGCTCTTCCCGATGTTCGTCGTCTTCCTGGTTTCGGCCATGGCGGAAACCAACCGGCCGCCTTTCGATCTGGTGGAAGCGGAATCCGAATTCGTCGCCGGCTTCATGGTCGAATACAGCGCGGCGCCCTACATGCTGTTCATGCTGGGCGAATATGTCGCCATCACCACGATGTGCGCGCTGGCGACGATTTTGTTCCTCGGCGGCTGGCTGTCGCCGATCCCGTTCCCGCCCTTCACCTGGGTTCCGGGCATCATCTGGTTCCTGCTCAAGGCTTTTTTCATTTTCTTCCTCTTCGCCATGGCGAAGGCGATGGTGCCGCGCTATCGCTACGACCAATTGATGCGGATCGGCTGGAAGTTCTTCCTGCCGCTGTCGCTCGCCATGGTCGTTATCGTGGCGGCCGTGCTGCAATACGGCGGGCTGGGGCCGAGGTAATCATCATGAAACTCGATCAAGCCGCCCGCACCATCTTCATGACGGAATTCGTATCCGCCTTCTTCCTGGCGATGCGCTATTTCTTCAAGCCGAAGCCCACCATCAACTATCCGTTCGAGAAGAATCCGATCTCGCCGCGCTTCCGCGGCGAACATGCGCTGCGCCGCTATCCGAACGGCGAGGAACGCTGCATTGCCTGCAAGCTGTGCGAGGCGGTCTGCCCGGCACAGGCCATCACCATCGAAGCCGGGCCGCGCCGCAACGACGGCACCCGGCGCGCCACGCGCTACGACATCGACATGGTGAAGTGCATCTATTGCGGGCTGTGCCAGGAAGCCTGCCCGGTCGACGCCATCGTGGAAGGGCCGAATTTCGAATTCGCGACCGAGACGCGCGAGGAGCTTTATTACGACAAGGATAGGCTGCTGGCGAACGGCGACCGCTGGGAGCGCGAGATCGCCAAGAACATCGCGCTCGACGCGCCGTATCGGTGAGGAAGCCGGCTGAATGATCGCGCCGCTGTTCTTTTACCTCTTTGCCGGGCTGTGCGTGGCTTCGGGATTCATGGTGATCGCAGCCAGGAATCCGGTGCATTCCGTGCTGTTCCTCATCCTCGCCTTCGTCAACGCGTCGGGCCTGTTCGTGCTGCTGGGCGCCGAATTCATCGCCATGATCTTGATCGTGGTCTATGTCGGCGCGGTAGCGGTGCTGTTCCTGTTCGTGGTGATGATGCTGGACGTCGACTTCGCCGAGCTGCGCGAAGGCTTCCTGCAATATCTGCCGATCGGCGCCGTCGTCGGCTGCATCTTTTTCGCGGAACTGCTCCTGGTGCTGGGCGCCTGGAGCATCGCGCCGACGGTGCCGCAGAGCATCACCGCGCCGATCCCCACCGACGTCAGCAATACCATGGCGCTCGGCTTGGTGCTCTATACGCGCTACGTCTATTACTTCCAGATCGCCGGGCTGGTGCTGCTGGTGGCCATGATCGGCGCGATCGTACTCACGCTGCATCATCGGCCGACGGTCAAACGCCAGATCGCGGCGCGGCAGAATGCGCGCACCAAGGCTACCGCCATCGAGATCAAACAGGTGCGTTCAGCCAAGGTCAAGGGGCATCGAGGAGAAGGTGCCATGACCATCGGGCTCGGCCATTATCTCGCGGTTGCCGCCATCCTCTTCACGCTCGGCATCTTCGGCATTTTCCTCAACCGCAAGAACGTCATCATCATTCTGATGTCGATCGAGCTCATTCTGCTCGCGGTCAATATCAACCTCGTGGCGTTTTCCGCTTTCCTCGGCGACCTGGTAGGGCAGGTCTTCGCGCTGCTGGTGCTGACAGTCGCGGCGGCGGAAACCGCCATCGGGCTTGCCATTCTTGTCGTCTATTTCCGCAACCGCGGGTCCATCGCCGTGGAAGACATCAATCTGATGAAGGGCTGAGCGTTGGGACTGTTTCAAGCGATCGTTTTCCTGCCGCTGATCGGCGCAATCCTTGCGGGCATGATTTCGCTTGCTGGCGCGCGCACACGGCACCCGGGCGGCAGCGCGGCCGCAGGCGCGGAAGATCATGCCTAGATCACGGCCCGCATATCCACGAAGCGCTGCCCGAGCATGCGGGCGTCATCCATTCCCTCGCACGACGAGCCGCACGAAGCCGGACCGCCGGCGGCTGGCTCGCGGCTGGCGGAGATCATCACCACCGGGCTGTTGATCATCGCGGCGCTGCTGTCGTGGTATGCCTTCGTTGATCGTCGGCTTTTAGGGGAATACCGCGCGCATCGCGATCCTTAACTTCATCACCTCGGGCGATCTGAAGGTCGATTGGGCGCTGCGCATCGACAGCCTGACGGCTGTGATGCTGGTCGTGGTCACCACCATCTCCGCGCTCGTGCATCTCTATTCTATCGGCTACATGGCCGAGGACCCGCACCGGCCGCGCTTTTTCGCCTATCTCTCGCTCTTCACCTTCTTCATGCTGGCGCTGGTGACGGCCGACAACCTGGTCCAGCTGTTCTTCGGCTGGGAAGGGGTGGGGCTCGCGAGCTATCTGCTGATCGGCTTCTGGTATCTTCGGCCCTCCGCCAATGCCGCAGCGATCAAGGCCTTCATCGTCAACCGCGTCGGCGACTTCGGCTTCGCGCTCGGCATCTTTGCGCTCTTCATGCTGGCAGGCTCGACCGATTTCGACACCATTTTCGCGCAGGCCCCGTCGATCGCGCAGAAGACCGTCCACATCTTCGGCCATGACTACAACGCGCTGACGCTTGATCTGCCTCGCGCTCTTCATGGGCGCGATGGGCAAGTCGGCGCAGCTTATTCCTGCATACCTGGCTGCCCGATGCGATGGAGGGCCCAACGCCGGTCTCCGCCTTGATCCATGCCGCCACCATGGTCACCGCCGGCGTCTTTATGGTGGCGCGGCTTTCGCCGCTGTTCGAGCTGTCGCCCGACGCCCAGACCTTCGTGATCTTCATCGGCGCGTCGACCGCCTTCTTTGCCGCGACCGTGGGCCTGGTGCAGAACGACATCAAGCGCATCGTCGCTTATTCGACCTGCTCGCAGCTCGGCTACATGTTCGTCGCGATGGGCGCGGGCGCCTATTCGGTGGGCATGTTCCACCTGTTCACCCATGCCTTCTTCAAGGCGCTGCTGTTCCTCGGCTCCGGCTCGGTGATCATGGCGATGCATCACGAGCAGGACATTCGCCATATGGGCGGATTGAAGGACAAGCATCCCCTTCACTTATGCGATGATGGTGATCGGCACGCTGGCGCTCACCGGCTTCCCGCTCACCGCCGGCTATTTCTCCAAGGACGCGATCATCGAGGCCGCCTATGTCGCGCATAACCCGATGGCTCTGTATGGCTTCATCTGCACCGTCGCCGCGGCGGCGATGACGTCATTCTATTCCTGGCGGCTGATGTTCAAGACGTTCCATGGCGTGCCGCACGACCGGCATCACTACGAAGGCGCGCATGAAAGCCCGAAGGTGATGCTCATCCCGCTCGCGTTCTGGCCATCGGCTCGATCTGTGCGCGGGCTATCCTGTTCGTCGATATTTTCGCCGGGCACGGCGTGGAGCAATTTTTCCGCGATGCTCTGATAATGCGGGACCCGAGAACAAGGTGATGGAGGACATGCATCACGTTCCAGCGGCCGTCGCCTTCCTGCCGACGGTGATGATGGCGCTCGGTTTCCTCGTTGCCTGGCATTTCTACATCCGGCAGCCCGATATCCCGCACCGGCTCGCGCAGCAGCACGACATGCTCTACCGCTTCCTGCTCAACAAGTGGTACTTCGACGAGCTCTATGACCTGATCTTTGTGCGGCCTGCGCTGTGGCTCGGCCGACTGCTCTGGAAGGGCGGCGACGGCTGGCTGATCGACGGCTTTGGGCCAGACGGCGTATCGGCCCGCGTGCTCGATGTCACGCGCAACGTGGTGCGGCTGCAGACCGGTTATCTCTATCATTATGCTTTCGCCATGCTCATTGGCGCGGCGGCTTTCATCACCTGGTTTATGTTCGCGGGGCCGCACTGATGACGCTGGCCTATCCTGTCTGCTCGTCACCTTCCTGCCGCTTGTCGGTGTGCTTTCATCCTGCTGCTGCCCGACGGCGGTGAGCGGTGCACGCAATGCGCGTTGGATGGCGTTGTGGACCACGCTGATCACCTTCGGCACGTCTGTCCTTCATGCTGTGGCATTTCGATCCGAAGTTGGCGGAATTCCAATTCGTCGAGAAGCATCCCTGGCTTGCCGCCGGCATCGGCTACCACATGGGCGTGGACGGCATCTCGCTGCCCTTCGTGATCCTCACCACGGCGCTGATGCCGCTCTGCATCATCGCGAGCTGGCGGCCGGTCCAGACGCGCGTGCGCGAATATATGATCGCCTTCCTGGTGCTCGAGACTTTGATGATCGGCACCTTCTCCGCGCTCGATCTCGTGCTGTTCTATCTGTTCTTCGAAGGCGGCCTGATACCGATGTTCCTGATCATCGGCGTCTGGGGCGGGCAGCGCCGGGTCTATGCCAGCTTCAAATTCTTCCTCTATACGCTGCTCGGCTCGGTGCTGATGCTGCTCGCCATCATGGCGATGTATTGGGTCGCCGGCACCACCGACATCCCGACACTGATGCGCTACGGCTTCTCGCCGACGCTGCAGAAATTCGCCTGGTTTGCCTTCTTCGCTTCCTTCGCGGTGAAGATGCCGATGTGGCCGGTGCATACCTGGCTCCCCGACGCGCATGTCGAGGCGCCGACGGCGGGCTCGGTGATCCTGGCGGCGATCCTGCTGAAGATGGGCGGTTATGGCTTCCTGCGCTTCTCGCTGCCGATGTTCCCGCTCGCGTCGCAGGAATTCGCCATCATCATCTTCGTCCTCTCGGTGGTCGCGATCATTTACACCTCGCTGGTAGCGCTGGCGCAGGAGGATATGAAGAAGCTGATCGCTTATTCCTCCGTCGCGCATATGGGCTTCGTCACCATGGGCATCTTCGCCGCCAATACCCAGGCGGTGGCCGGCGGCGTGTTCCAGATGGTGTCGCACGGCATTGTTTCCGCCGCGCTCTTCCTCTGCGTCGGCGTGGTCTATGACCGCATGCATACCCGCGAGATCGCGGCCTATGGCGGGCTGGTCAACCGCATGCCGCTTTATGCCGCGACCTTTTTGATATTCACGCTGGCCAATGTGGGGCTGCCCGGCACCTCCGGATTTGTCGGCGAATTTCTCACCCTGCTCGGAACCTTCAAGGTCAATCCCTGGGTCGCGGGTCTCGCCACCTTGGGCGTGATCCTCTCGGCCGCTTACGCGCTGTGGCTGGCCCGCAAAGTCATTTTCGGCAAGCTCGAAAAGCCCGGAACTCGCCGGCATCAAGGACCTCGACTATCGCGAGATCATCTGTCTCGCCCCGCTGGTGATTGGCACGATCTTCTTTGGCCTCTATCCGAAGCCGCTGCTTGATCTCTCCGCCGCCTCGGTCGAGCAGCTGGTTGAGAATTATCACCGCGTGCTCGAGACCGCGGGGAAAGCGGTGGCGCCATGAGCATGACGTTGCCCGCCGAACTTCTCGCGCTGCAGCCGCTGTTGCCGGAAATCACGCTCGCGGTAGGCGGAATGCTGCTGCTGATGATCGGCGCCTTTGCCGGCGACCGGTCGACGGGTGCCGTCAATGCGCTTTCCGTCCTTCTTCTGATTGGCGTTGCCGCCCTGGTGGTGTGGCTGCCGGGCGACAAGCTCGTTGTCTTCGAAGGCAGTTTCGTGGTCGATCTGTTCGCTCGTTTCATGAAGGTGCTTGCGTTGGCCGGCTCCGCCATCGCGATTTTGATGTCGCTCGACTTCATGGCGGCGGCGGGCGAGCGGCGGTTCGAATATCCGATCCTGGTGGTGTTCTCGACACTCGGCATGATGCTGCTGGTATCCGCCGGCGACCTGATCGCGCTCTATCTCGGCTTCGAACTGATGAGCCTGTGCCTCTACGTGCTCGCCGCGTATCCAGCGCGACACCGTGCGGGCCTCCGAAGCCGGATTGAAATACTTCGTGCTCGGCGCGCTGTCGTCGGGAATGCTGCTTTACGGCTGTTCGCTGATCTACGGTTTCACCGGCACGGTCAACTTTGCCGGCATCGCGCAGGCCGCCGGGCAGGGCGGTAGTGCCGGCATCGGCCTTGTCTTCGGCCTGGTATTTCTGTTCGCCGGCCTTTGCTTCAAGGTTTCGGCGGTGCCCTTCCATATGTGGACGCCCGACGTTTACGAAGGCGCGCCGACGCCGGTCACCACCTTCTTCGCCGCCTCGCCCAAAATTGCCGCCATCGCGATCTTCATCCGCGCGGCGATTGACGCTTTCCCCGGCATCGCCAGCCAGTGGCAGCAGATAATCGTCTTCGTCTCCATCGCCTCCATGCTGCTCGGCGCCTTCGCCGCCATCGGCCAACGCAATATCAAGCGGCTGATGGCCTATTCCTCGATCGGCCATATGGGCTTTGCGCTCATCGGGCTGGCAGCCGGGACGGCGGAAGGCGTGCAGGGCGTGCTGGTCTATATGGGCATCTATCTGGCCATGACGCTCGGCACTTTTGCCGCCATTCTGTCGATGCGGCGGGCCGAAGGACCGGTCGAAGAGATCGCCGACCTCGCCGGCCTGGCGCGCACCAATCCGGGCATGGCTTTCTTCCTCGCCATGCTGCTGTTTTCGCTCGCCGGCATTCCGCCGCTCGCGGGTTTCTTCGCCAAATTTTACGTCTTCCTCGCCGCGATGCAGGCGGGCCTCTATATGCTCGCGGTGATCGGCGTGCTGGCGAGCGTGGTCGGCGCCTATTATTACCTGCTCATCGTCAAGATCATGTATTTCGACGAGCCGGCGCCGGGATTCGTTCCGATGCCCGGTATGCTGAAGGCGGTGCTCGGCGCGAGCGGTCTGTTCAACATCCTGTTCTTTGTCTTTCCCGCGCCGCTGGTAGCCACCGCCGCCGCCGCGGCCAAGTCCCTGTTCTAGGCGATGCAGCTTGATCCCATCCGCTGCGGCTGCCGGTTTCCGACTGATCATTCACGACACGATCGGTTCCACCAATACCGAAGCCTGTGCGCTGGCGCGGGCTGGCGAGCGCGGCCCGCTCTGGATCATTGCCAAAGAGCAGACCGCCGGTCGCGGCCGCCGCGGCAATAGTTGGATTTCCGGAGCCCGGTAACCTCTACGCCAGCCTGCTGCTTCCGGATGTGCCGCCGGGCGCGCGCCGGGGATCTGGCGTTTGTCGCCGCGCTGGCTGTGCTATGACTGCCGTCGCCGAACTCGCGCCGAATATGGCCGTCCCCCTGGCGCTGAAATGGCCGAATGACGTGCAGCTGGGAAATGCGAAATTTGCCGGTATTCTGATCGAGGCGGAGAATTCATGGGCGGTGATCGGTATCGGCATCAATTGCGCGCATCATCCGGCGCAAATACCGAACGTGACCGACCTGAATTCGTCCGGCATAGCGGTTTCGCTGGAGCAGCTGTTTGCAGCCTTGTCGAAAAACATGCTGATCCGGCTGCAGCAATGGGATAAGGGTAACGGCTTTGCGGCGATCCGCGAGGACTGGCTGGGCGCATGTCCCGGAGTCGGCCACCCCATTCTGGTGCGCCTGCCGACACAGGAATTGACCGGGAAATTCGAAAATATCGACGACAAGGGCCACCTGATGCTTCGTCTGGCACGACGGCCGCATTGAAACCATTGCAGCGGGCGAAGTATTTGGGCTCGGACAGAGCGGCCAAAGGGCAGATGGCGCGATAACGATCATGGCGGATCCCGATACAAGAACTTGTTTTTGCTCCGCTCGGCGGAGTCGGCGAGATCGGCATGAATCTGTCGATCTATGGGCTGGGTGACGAGCGCCGCCGTACCTGGCTCGCGGTCGATTGCGGCATTGGTTTTGCCTCAGAAGAGCATGTGCCAGGCGTCGATCTTGTGCTGCCCGATATCCGCTTTCTGGTGGAGGAGCGCAAAAATCTCGCCGCGCTCGTCATCACCCACGGGCACGAGGATCATATCGGCGCCATCATCGATCTGTGGCCGCGGCTCAAAGTGCCGATCTATGCCACGCCCTTCACCGCCGCATTGCTGGAAGCCAAGCGGCAGGGCGAGCCGGGCGCGCCGGAAATTCCCGTCACCATCGTTCCGGCAGGCGGGCGCATCACAGTCGGGCCGTTCGACGTGGAATATGTCGCGGTCGCGCATTCGATCCCGGAATCCCATGCGCTGATCATCCGCACGTCTTTAGGCACCATCCTGCACACCGGCGACTGGAAGATCGATCCCACGCCGGTGATCGGTCCTGCCGACGGACGAGGCGAAGCTCAAGGCCGTCGGCGACGAAGGCGTGCTCGCGCTCATTGGCGACTCCACCAATGCCGTGCGGGAAGGACGCTCGCCGTCGGAAACCGATGTCGGGAAATCCCTTGCCGAGCTGATCAGGAACGCGCCCGCGCGGGTCGCTGTCACGACTTTCGCGTCCAATGTGTCACGCCTGCGCAGCGTCGCCGATGCCGCGCGCGCCTGCGGCCGCGAGGTGGTGGTCGTCGGCCGGGCGATGGAACGCATTGTGCAGGTCGCGCGCGAGACCGGATATTTCGAGGGCGTGCAACCCTTCCGCAGCCTTGAGACCTACGGCTATCTGCCGCCCGACAAGGTGCTGGCGCTTTGCACCGGCAGTCAGGGCGAGCCGCGCTCCGCGCTCTCGCGCATTGCGCGCGATGATCATCCGGAAGTGACCTTCAACCGTGGCGATCGCGTGATCTTTTCCTCGCGTGCCATTCCCGGCAATGAAAAGGCTGTCGCCGGCGTGATCAATGGGCTGATCGTGCGCGGCGTGGAGGTGATCACCGACCGCACCCATCTCGTCCATGTCTCAGGCCATCCCCGCCAGGCCGAGCTTGAGGACATGCTGCACTGGGTACGGCCGCAGATCGTGCTGCCGGTACACGGCGAGGCGCTGCACATGGCGGAGCATGCCGCTCTGGCGCGGCGTGTGGGCGTGCCGAAAGTCATGACCTGCCTGGATGGCGACATGGTGCGGCTTGCGCCGAACGGACCGGCGATCATTGACGAGGTGCCGGTCGGACGCCTCTACAAGGACGGCAGTATCCTCGTTGACGCGCAGGCGCGCACGATTCCCGATCGGCGGCGGCTGGGCTTTGCCGGCGTCGTCTCCATAGCGCTGGCGATGAGCGAGCAGGGCGAGCTTGCTGGCCGATCCGGAGATCGAGTTCACAGGCATTCCGGAAACCAACGCCACGGGTGAAAGCATGAGCGACATCGTCTATGATGTGGTGGTGGAGATCGTCGAGAACCTGCCGCGCGCGCGACGCCGTGATCCTGATGCCGTGGCCGAGTTGGTCTCGCGTGCGGTGCGCGCCACCGTTGCGCGGGAATGGAGCAAGAAGCCGATCTGCCATGTCCATGTGCTGACCGTTTGATGAGATTCGCCGCCAGGGGAGGGACGTTTCCTTAATTCTGCCCGACTTCGCAAATAGGCCCGCCGTGTCGGCAACAACCGCAATCGCCATCTACTTTCTGATTTGGTGGATCACCCTCTTCGCGGTACTGCCGTTTGGGGTGCGCCGCCAGGATGAGGATAGCGAGATTGCTCCAGGCACCGATCCGGGCGCGCCCGGCCATCCCGCGGCTCGGCCTGAAGCTGCTATCGACCACCGTTGTCGCGAGCGTGATCTTCGGGCTGTGCTACGTGGTCTATGTGAACCGCCTGCTACCTCTCGACAGGCTCGCGGAGTGGCTGCGCGGCGGCCACTGAGGGCGCGTCATAAAAAGAGCAGGGCGACCGGCCCTGCTCGAAAAAATATCCGATAATTTTTTCCCGGCTGAACCTTTGCGGTCCTTGCGATCGCGAACTTTGCGCGTTTCGGGTCTTCTCCCCAGACTTGGACCTCGCGGCGTGGACCTTGGCCAGAGGGGCTGGGACCACGACGCGGGGGCCAAGCTAGCGGATTTCGAAACCCATTGTCACTTCCTGTTCGGCGCCGGAAGTCCCCGGGCAGCCTCTTGTATTTTCGCGGCTTATCCGCTTTGTCTGCCTCCGGAACCGATTCCAGCAGCGAGTATTGATGCGCCTTTCCCGCTATTTCCTGCCCATTTTGCGTGAGACGCCGAAGGAAGCCGATATCGTTTCGCACCGGCTGATGCTGCGCGCCGGGATGCTGCGGCAAGAGGCCGCCGGCATCTATGCCTTTCTGCCGCTCGGCCATCGCGTGCTGCAGAAGGTCTGCCAGATCGTGCGTGAGGAGCAGGACCGCTCCGGCGCGATCGAGATGCTGATGCCGACCATCCAGTCGGCGGAGTTGTGGCGCGAGAGCGGGCGTTACGACGACTACGGCAAGGAGATGCTGCGGATCAAGGACCGGCACGAGCGCGAGATACTCTACGGCCCGACCAATGAGGAAATGGTCACTGAGATTTTCCGGTCCTATGTGCGCTCCTACAAGGACCTGCCGCTCAATCTCTACCACATCCAGTGGAAATTTCGCGACGAGGTGCGCCCGCGCTTCGGCCTGATGCGTGGCCGCGAATTCCTGATGAAGGACGCCTATTCCTTTGATGTCGATCCGGCCGGCGCGCGGCACGCCTATAACAAAATGTTCGTCGCCTATCTGCGCACCTTCGCGCGCCTGGGATTGAAGTCGATCCCGATGGCGGCGGAAAGCGGCCCGATCGGCGGCAGCCTCAGCCACGAATTCATCATCCTCGCCTCCACCGGCGAGAGTGAGGTCTTCTGCCACCGCGACTATCTCGACATGACGCCGCCCGGCGAGGACTTGAATTTCGATGACGTTGATGCACTGCAACGCATGGTCGATCAGTGGACCGCGCTCTATGCCGCAACGTCGGAAAAGCATGACCCCGCAGCCTTCGGTGCCCTCGCTGCCGACAAGCAGGTTTCCGCGCGCGGTATCGAGGTCGGCCATATCTTTCATTTCGGCACCAAATATTCCGAGCCGATGAAGGCGGTGGTGGCGGGCCCTGACGGCACCGAGCGGCCCGTTCACATGGGCTCCTATGGAATCGGCCCCAGCCGCCTCGTTGCGGCCATCATTGAAGCTTCACACGATGACGCGGGGATTATCTGGCCGGAGGCGGTAGCGCCATTCAAGGTCGCGATCCTGAACTTGAAGCAGGGCGGGTCGGACACCGATGCGGCGTGCGAGCGGCTCTATCGCGACCTGCAAGGCAGGGGGATCGATGTGCTTTATCATGACCTCGACGAGCGGCCGGGCTCCAAATTTGCCACCGCCGATCTCATCGGCATCCCCTGGCAGGTGCTGGTCGGCCCGAAGGGCCTTGCCGAGGGCAAGCTCGAGGTCAAGAAGCGAGCCGATGGCAGCCGGCAACTGCTCCCACCGGCCGACACGCTCGCATTGTTGGCGCAATAATCGGGTGCGCTGCCGGTCATGCAAAAGGCGCTAGCGCGACGTCGCCAGAATCGGATGAAATCCCCCACAAGGAAGCCCATGAGCGAGCCTACCGGCACGGCTGTCTTTGCCCCGTTTGAACGGATGTTGGCGCGGCGCTTTCTGAGCCCGCGCCGCAAGGGTTTTATCTCCGTCATCGCGGGTTCTTCTTTTTTAGGCATCGTGCTGGGAGTTGCGACCCTGATCGTCGTCATGGCGGTGATGAATGGGTTTCGCACGGAACTCCTCGACAAGATTCTCGGACTCAACGGGCATATCCTTGTTCAGCCTATCGATTCTCCGTTGACGGATTGGGACGCCGTGGCCGGGCGCATCGCCAAAGTGCCCGGCATTCGGTTGGCTGCTCCGGTGGTCGAGGGCCAGGCCTTGGCGTCCTCGCCGTTCAATGCTTCGGGCGTATTGGTGCGCGGCGTCCGCTCCGACGATCTGAACAAGCTCACCTCCATCGCCAAAAACATCAAGCAGGGCAGCCTGGACGGATTCGACGAGGGCGAGGGCGTTGCCATCGGCCGGCGGCTCGCAGATCAGCTTTCGCTGCGCGCCGGGGACAATGTCACGCTGGTCGCCCCGCGCGGCGCCGTGACGCCGATGGGGACGACGCCGCGCATCAAGTCGTACAAGATTTCCGCCGTGTTCGAGATCGGCATGTCGGAATACGACGCCGCTTTTGTCTTCATGCCGCTGAAAGAGGCGCAGGCCTATTTCAACCGCGCCGGCGACGTCACCGCGATCGAGGTCTATGGCGACAACCCAGACAAGGTTGAGGGATACCGCAAGCTCGTGAACGACGCCGCCGGGCGGCCGATCTTCATCGTCGACTGGCGCCAGCGCAACGCCACCTTCTTCAACGCGCTGCAAGTCGAGCGCAACGTGATGTTCCTGATCCTGACGCTGATCATACTGGTTGCTGCGTTCAACATCGTCTCCAGCATGATCATGCTGGTGAAGGACAAGGGCAGAGACATCGGGATCCTCCGGACCATGGGTGCAACGCAGGGCGCCATCATGCGGGTTTTCTTCATCACCGGTGCGAGCATCGGCGTCGTCGGCACGTTTGTCGGCTTGCTGCTTGGAATCCTGATCTGCGTTAATGTGGAATCCATCCGGCGATTCCTGTCCTGGATGACAAACACGGAATTGTTCTCGCCCGAGCTCTATTTCCTCTCGCAATTGCCGGCCGACATGGATGTCGGCGAAACGACGGCAGTGGCGGTGATGGCGCTCGCGCTTTCCTTCCTCGCTACGCTCTATCCGGCGTGGCGGGCCGCGCGTCTCGATCCGGTTGAGGCGCTGCGTTATGAGTAACGTTGAACCGGCGGCCGAAGAGGAAATTCCGGCTATCTACCTGAATGCCGTCGATCGGCATTACCGGCAGGGGGACGAGACGCTCGACATCCTCAAGAGCGCCGAGCTTGCCGTTTGGGCGGGACAATCGGTGGCCCTGGTGGCGCCGTCGGGGGCCGGCAAGTCCACGCTGCTGCATATCGCGGGCCTGCTCGAGCATCCCGACGCGGGCGAGGTCTATATCAACGGCGTTGCGACTTCGGGCCGATCCGACGCCGAGCGCACGCGCTTTCGCCGCACCGAAATCGGCTTCGTCTATCAGGCGCATCACTTGCTGCCGGAATTCTCCGCGGTGGAAAACGTCATGCTGCCGCAGATGATCAAAGGGCTGTCCAGACCGGAGGCGCGGCGGCGCGCGGCGGAACTTTTGGCCTATCTCGGCCTGCGCGACCGCCTGCTGCACCGGCCGGCGGAGCTCTCGGGCGGCGAGCAGCAGCGCGTCGCCATCGCGCGCGCGGTCGCCAATGCGCCGCGCATCCTCCTGGCGGACGAGCCGACCGGCAATCTCGATCTGCACACCGCCGACCATGTTTTCGGCATCCTGCTCCAGCTCGTCCGCTCTTCGCGGCCTGGCGACCATCATCGCGACCCACAATATGGAATTGGCCGCGCGCATGGACCGCCGCGTGACGCTCCGTGAGGGGCTGGTGGTCGAGCTCGACTGAAGCTGGCGTCAGCGGATAAGCGGCGGCGGTTACGCGCTCGGGGCCTGCGCCGTCTGCAAGCGATGCCAGGCCAGAATCTTCTCCCGCATGGTGGTGCTCGCGAGGCTTGGCTGCCCGCGCTCGATGGCGACGTCCAGGCTCGCCAGATGAGCCAGCATGGCGTGGCGGCGCTGCACTTTTTCCGGCGACGCCTCCAGCTCGGCATAATCCCGCGCATCGAGCCCCATGCGCTCGGCCATTTGCGCCGGATCGAGACCGAGCTTGCCGCGCAAGGCGGGCAAGTTGAAGGGCTTGCTCATAACGTGAATTCCTTCCGCTGCGGTCGCCAGCGCGGCTCATCTGCCGCCGCGTTGGCGCCGCTTCGGAATAGGCCGCCGTTCAGCGGATCGGCAGCGGCAGTCCCCTTGCACTGAGCAGTTCATCCATGCAGGAGATCTTGCCCCGGTTCGGGCCAGCGCGGAGTGATTTCTCCTGCCGTATTGGGAGAGTTGTCGCGGCGGTCGCCGTCGGAATTCGATGTACACAATCTGCGGCCGGACAGAAATGGGCTCGCCGGACTTTCGAGCGGTCCGCACGTTGCGCAGCTCGCGTCGTCGCATCCGGCGGCATTGCGGAACACCTCGGTTACAACACCCGTGTCAGCACGGCCGCGATCGAGTTGCGTTCGTTTGCGGAGACCCAGATGTTGCCGGCCTCGTCCAGCGCGATACCGTCCGCGCCGTCCAGCAGCGGGTGTGCAACAAAGATATTCTCAAGACAGAGCGTGTTGGGAGTAAACGTGGTGTCGCAGCCGGTCTTGCTGCGCACGATGCGCCGCTGATTGGTGAAGCTCACCTTCCAGATCGCGCCGCGCGCGGTGTCGGCGATGAGCAGATCGCCTTCATTGGTGAATGCCAGGCCATTCGCCACCAGCGGCTGGGATCCCGCCGTGTTCGAGGCATTGCGAGAGGTCGGCGTAATGGTGATGGTTCCCGGCGGCAGCGTGCGAGCATCGCGGCCTATGCCGCCCGGGACCACGTCGTTCGCCATTGGCTGCACGCGGAACACCTCGGTAACAACCCCGGCGGGGCTGATCTTCCACACCCGGCCCAGGCCGGTTGTCCCGTCTCCGGTCCAGAGATTTCCATCGGCGTCGAAGGCCAGTCCGTTGGTGCCAGGCACGCCGGTAGCGAACACGTTAGCGGTCGGCGGCGCGCTGTCATTGGGGGTGAAGCGATAAATCTTGTCGGTCTCGGTCACGTAAAGCCTGCCCTGCGCGATCGAAGGCAAGGCCCGAAGGCGAGCATTGGCGTGCTCGCGCTCGGCGCTGGGATGTTGCCGACCAAGACCAGCGATGGATTGGCGATGTTCACGCGCCAAACCGGACACGGCTGACCGACGCCCGGCGTTCGGCCCGGCGCGTAGAGATTGCCGCGGTTGTCGCCGGTCAGGCCTTCGATGGTGAGCGGCGTCAAAATGAGAGTGGAGAAGCTTGCCGCCTGCGCCGATGAAGGCATCAGAAACGGCGCGGAAACGAGCAGTGATAACGCGATAAAGCGGTGTCTGGCGTTCATGTGGGCCCCCGGTGGCGTTGTTGAAAAGCCGTGCTTCATCATGCCGGTGGGCGGGTCTGTACCCACCGTAAGTGAGGTTAGCGCCAGGCGTCGGGGTCTCGGAAGTGCAAATATTTTCGCTATTGCCGGGAATTATTGCGAATCTGGCTCGTTTCGGGCCGGCGCACCCGGCAAAGAGATTCGTCTGGATGGCTGTGTATTCGCCCGGCGTTTTAATGGTGCAGAGCAGGGGCTGCCGGGGCGGTCAGCTACAAAAGCCCAGACTTCAGTCGCATGCGGTTCAACCAGCGCTCGCAGCGCTTTTCCCCATACCATTTCCGCAAAGGCGGAAGCCAGGCGCGATAAACTGCAACAAGAAGTAGGGCAGTCAGCACAACTAGAAGCGTGAGCAAGTCGCCCTCCCGGCTACGTCTCATTTGCCGGGAGTCGGGTTGATAAAGGTTAAAGCAGCGCGTGGCGCAGGAAGAAAAACCACCCGAGCTTGCGCAGTGGTTCGGTTTGAATAAGGCAGGGGCCGACCCGTGCTAGTAAGGCACCGGAACCCCGGCCATATTGGCCGGCATGCTCCTGACATCTACCATTTCGTGCCCTTCCTGCGGTCACCGGGCGGCTGAGAGGATGCCTACGGACGCCTGCCAGTTCTTCTATGACTGCAAGAGCTGCGGGATGCGTCTGAAGCCTAAGCCCGGAGACTGCTGCGTGTTCTGCTCTTACGGCACAGTGCCGTGCCCGCCGATCCAGGCCGGAAACTGCTGTCGGTGACCCGCCCAAAACCCGGGCTTGACTCCGGAACAAAAAGCGAACTATGTTCCTCCTTCGTTCTTTCTTTCTGGGAGGGATTTATGCTTCGCGCGTTGATGGAAGAAGCCGCAGCTTTGGCGTCGATCAGCCTGTTTCTGGCGACCATTGCCATCTGGGCCCAGCTTTTCAGCAATTTCTAAGTCCGCCCGCGCGCCTGGGGAAAACCGGCATTAATCCGGTTTTCCCGCTCGTGGCGATAGACAGGCAAGGAGGCCTTCCCGCACCATCGGCCGGATGAAGAATCGTGATGACACGGCGGCGGCAGGCCCGGGCTTCGTCCACCTGCATGTCCACTCGAACTATTCGCTGCTGGAAGGCGCGCTCACCATCCCCAAACTGGCCGATCTGGCCAAGGCCGACCATCAGCCGGCGCTTGCGCTCACCGACACCGATAATATGTTCGGGGCGCTCGAATTCTCCGAGAAGATGGCGGCGGCCGGAATCCAGCCCATCATCGGCTGCGCGCTCGCGGTCGATTTCGGCGACCAGGAGCAAACCGCGCGCAACGGCCATGCGGCGCCGGCACCCCAGCGCATCGTCCTGCTCGCCGCTCGCGATGCCGGCTACCGCAGCCTGATGCGGCTCAATTCCCGTGCTTTCCTGGAAACACCGCTCGAATGAGGCGCCGCATGTGAAGCTCGCCTGGCTTGAAGGCGAAACCGACAGTTTGATCGCGCTGACCGGCGGGCCGAATGGGCCGATCGACAGCGCACTCGCCGCCGGCCAAAGCTCGCTTGCCGGTTCGCGCGCCGAGGCTTTGCTGCGGCTGTTCGGCGACCGGCTCTATGTCGAATTGCAGCGTCACGGCACGGCGGTCGAGAAACAGGTCGAGCCCGGGCTGCTCGATCTCGCTTATTCGATGAATCTGCCGATCGTCGCCAGCAACGAGCCGTTTTTCGCCCGGCGTGAGGATTACGAAGCGCATGATGCGCTGATCTGCATCGCCGAGGGCCGCCTCTTGGTGGAAACCGACCGGCGCCAGCTAACGCCCGAGCATCGCTTCAAGACCCGCGCCGAGATGGCCGCTCTGTTCGCCGATTTGCCCGAGGCGCTCGCCTCGACGGTGGAAATCGCGCAACGCTGTTCCTTCCGCCCGCGCACCCATGCGCCGGTGCTGCCGCGCTTCTCGGTCGGCGCCGATGGCGCGGCGGTGAATGAGGGCGCCGAGCTGCGCCGCAGCGCGGAAGAGGGGCTCGAGCGGCGCATCGCCGCCTATGGTCTGGCGCCTGACCGCACGATGCAGGATTACCGCGAGCGGCTCGATTTTGAGCTGCGCGTGATCGAGGGGATGAAATATCCCGGCTATTTCCTGATCGTCGCCGACTTTATCCAATGGGCGAAGGGGCAGGGCATTCCGGTTGGGCCGGGTCGCGGCTCGGGCGCCGGATCCCTCGTCGCTTATGCCTTATCGATCACCGATCTCGATCCGATCCGTTTCGGACTGCTGTTCGAGCGCTTCCTGAATCCCGAGCGCGTGTCGATGCCGGACTTCGACATCGACTTCTGCCAGGATCGCCGCGACGAGGTGATCCGCTACGTACAGAGCCGCTACGGCCGCGATCAGGTGGCGCAGATCATCACCTTCGGAACGCTGCAGGCGCGGGGCGTGCTGCGCGACGTCGGGCGCGTGCTGCAAATGACCTATGGGCAGGTCGACAAGCTCTGCAAGCTGGTGCCGCAGAACCCCGCCAATCCCGTGACGCTGGCGCGCGCCATCGACGACGAGCCGAAGCTGCAAGCGGCGGCCGACGCCGACCCGGTGGTGCGGCGCGCCTTCGATATTGCCAAGAAGCTGGAAGGGCTCACCCGCCATGCCTCCACCCACGCCGCCGGCATCGTCATCGGCGACCGGCCGCTGAGCGAGCTTTCGCCGCTCTACCGCGACCCGAAGTCCGACATGCCGGTCACCCAGTTCAACATGAAATGGGTGGAGCAGGCGGGGTTGGTAAAGTTCGACTTCCTCGGTCTCAAGACCCTCACCGTGCTCGACACCGCAGCCAAACTGGTGGGCGCGCGAGGCATCGAGATCGATCTCTCCCGCATCCCGCTCGATGATCCCAAGACATACGCGCTCTTGGCGCGCGCGGAAGCAGTCGGCGTGTTCCAACTGGAAAGCGCGGGCATGCGGCGCGCGCTGCTCGACATGCGGCCGGACCGTTTCGAGGACATCATCGCGCTGGTCGCGCTCTATCGCCCGGGGCCGATGGCGAATATCCCGACCTATTGCACCCGCAAGCATGGGCTGGAGAAACCGGACTATATCCATCCCAAGCTCGAGCCGATCCTGCGCGAGACCTTCGGCGTTATCGTCTACCAGGAACAGGTGATGCAGGCGGCGCAGATCCTTGCCGGCTATACGCTCGGGCAAGCCGACCTGCTGCGACGCGCCATGGGCAAGAAAATCCGCAAAGAGATGCAGGAGCAGCGCGCGCGATTTCGTCAAAGGCGCTACCGAGCGCGGCATCGAGCAGGCACAGGCCGATGCGATCTTCGACCTGCTCGAGCGCTTTGCGGAATACGGTTTCAATAAGAGCCACGCAGCCGCGTATGCGCTGGTCGCGTATCAGACCGCTTATATAAAGGCGAACTACCCGGTCGAGTTCATCGCGGCATCCATGACGCTCGACATGGGCAATACCGATAAACTCGCCGAATTCCGCGAGGAGGCGAAGCGGCTTCGGCATCGAAATTGTGCCACCTTCGATCAATCGCTCGGGGCTGGCATTCGAGGTGCAGGGAAACAAGATCTATTACGCGCTCGGCGCCCTGAAGGGCGTCGGCACGCAGGCGGTCGAGGCCATTGTCGCCGCTCGCGCCGAGAGGCCGTTCGCCGATCTCACCGATTTCGCCTCGCGCATCAACCCGCGCGCAGTGAACAAGCGCGTGCTGGAAAGTCTGGTCTCCGCCGGCGCCTTCGATGCGCTGGAGCGCGAGCGCGCCCGTGCTTTTGCCGGTGTCGACGCCATGCTCGCAGCCGGTCAACGTGCGCATGACGCGGCGCTCAACGGCCAGAGCGAATTGTTCGGCGGCCGGACGGCGCGCGAAACGCTTGCTATTCCGGCGGTCGAGCCATGGCTGCCGGCCGAGCGTCTGCAGAGAGAATATGACGCGATCGGATTTTTCCTGAGCGGCCATCCGCTGGACGACTACGCCGCCACGCTTAAGCGCATGCGCGTGCAATCCTGGGCGGAATTTTCCCGCGCGGTGAAGGCGGGCGGCAGCGCCGGCCGGCTGGCGGCGACCGTGGTGTCGCGCACCGAACGGCGCATCCGCTCGGGCAGCAAGATGGGCATCGTCGGACTGTCGGATCCCACCGGGCATTATGAGGCTGTGCTGTTCGCCGAAGGATTGGCGCAATACCGCGACCTGTTGGAGCCCGGCACGGCGGTGGTGTTGTTCCTTTCGGCCGAGTTGCAGGGCGACGAAGTGCGTGCGCGCATTCAATCGGTTGAGCCGCTGGATCAGGCTGCCGCCAGGCTGCAAAAGGGCCTGCGCGTTTTCCTGCGCGATGATGCACCGCTGGAGAATGTCGCCAAGCGCCTGGAAGCCAAGGGCGACGGCGAGGTCAGCGTGGTGCTGATGCTGGACAGCGATACCGAGGTGGAGGTGAAACTGCCCGGGCGGTTCAATGTGTCGCCGCAGATCGCGGGCGCGATCAAGGCGGTGCCGGGGGTGGAGCGCGTGGAAGCGCTTTAACGCCTACGGCAAGACCTCCTCGCGCTTGTTGATACGCGCGTCGAGCGCGGCGCGCATGTCGGACAGTAAATTCTTTTCCGCGGCGTTGATCACCGCCAGCAGCTCGCTCGCCTCGACCAGGCGCGAAGAGAGCACATAATCGGCGCCGGCGGCGTAAAGTTGCTGCACGTCCTCCAGCAGGTCGGCGACCGCGATGATCTTCGCCTTGGGGTTCTGCTCGCGCACCTTGCGCACCAGCTTCTCGTTGCTGGTTCCTTTCAACAGATAATCCGGCACCGTAGAGATGATGATCTGGGCCTGTGCGATGCCGGAATGCATGAGCGTGTCGGGATTGCTGATGTCGCCATAGATGACCTGAACGCCTTTGGACGTCAGCGTCTCAAAAACCTGCGGATTGAAGTCGATAACGCCTAACTGCCCGATCATCGCCGGGTTGTTGCGCTGCAGCTCGCTCAGAAAGGAACTGGCGGTGCGGAAGAAGCCGAGCAGCACGATCCGCCGCGGCTTTGCGTGGCCGCCGTCTGCCTCGTCGTGATCCTTATGGTCGAGATCGCGCAAGCCCAGACGCTTGAGTGGACCGATAAGCGCACGCGTGATGGAATCGCTTTGCATCATGGCAAAGGTGCTCAGCACCGCGAGGATGACAAAAGCGAGTGACGCGGCGCTCGCGGCCTGCACGCTGGTCTGGCCGGCAGCGACGCCGACCTGTATCAACACCAGCGAGAACTCGCTCATCTGTGACAGGTTGATGGAGGGCAGAAGGCTCGCGCGCAGTCCTTGCCGCATGAGATAGAGCGGAAAGAACACCGTCAGGGTTCGGCTGGCAAGAAGGAAGCCCACGATCAGCAAGGCCAGCCCGATGATGGAAGCGGTCGGCAATGGGATGGTCATGCCGAGCGCGACAAAGAACAGTGTGATGAAGAAATCGCGCAGCGTCGTCACTTTGGCGGTGACGTCGAGGGCATAAGGGAAGGTGGAGATGGCGACGCCGGCGACCAGCGCGCCCATCTCGCGCGACAGCTCCAGCCGCTGGCCAACTTCCCCGACCAGGAAGCACCAGGCCAGCGCGCCGACCAGCACCAGTTCGGGCGAGCGTGCGATACGATGAAAAACCCACGGCAGCACGAAACGGCTGACCAGAAGGGCGGCGCCCACCAGCACAATCACCCGGCCGACTGAAAGGAAAAGAATGCCGACGCGCAGGTCGTCGAGATTGGGCTGAACGGCGAGGAAAAGGATCGCGAACAGATCCTGCAGTACCAGCACCCCGAGCGTGATACGGCCAGGCAGGGTGTCGAGCTCGCGCTTCTCGTATAGGACCTTGACGATAATCACGGTGCTGGAAAGCGACACTGCGATGGCGAGATAGAGAGGGTCCCAGGGCGTCACGCCGCGCGGCAAGATCAGCCAGAAAAAGGCCAGCCCAAGTATGCAGGTTGCGGCGATCTGGATGACCGAAGCGCCGATGATGATGGCGCCGGCGCGGATGATCTTCTTCAGATCGATCTCCAGCCCGATCATGAAGAGCATGAGGATCAGGCCGAGCTCGGAAATAACGTGGATCGATTCCTCCGACCGCACCAAATGCAGCCCGGAGGGCCCAAGCAGGAAGCCGCCGGCGAGATAGGCGAGGATGGGGGGCTGGCGGAAGAACTGGGCGCAAACGCCGAGAATCCAAGCGGTAACGATGGAAAAGGTGATGTCCTGAATCAGCCCGTGCATGCCCGCCCCAAGCGCTTGACGCGGTGACATAGTCTCAGGCTCGCAGGCGATCGAACAAGGGCGCGACCTGCGGCTAAAAAACCGCTGATTTTACTTGAATTTAGAGCTCTTTCTGCCTCCAGCTTTGGGTTGCGCTGAAGCCTGCGGACCGTTATAAGCCCCCCATCTCACACGCGGACCGTGGCTTTAGGGCCATCCGGTGGCTCGATCCAAAACGGTCGAGCTCACATGTCCGCGGCGGAACAACCGGAGAATAATGTCATGGCGCTACCAGACTTTTCTATGCGTCAGCTATTGGAAGCTGGCGTGCATTTCGGGCATCAGGCCCACCGCTGGAATCCGAAGATGGGCGATTTCATCTTCGGCACCCGCAACAACATCCATATCGTCGATCTCGCGCAGACCGTGCCGATGTTGCATCGCGCCCTGCAGGCGGTGAGCGATACCGTTGCCAAGGGCGGCCGCATCCTTTTCGTCGGCACCAAGCGGCAGGCGCAGGACGCCATCGCCGAAGCGGCCAAGAAGTCGGCGCAGTATTACGTGAATTCGCGCTGGCTGGGTGGCACGCTCACCAACTGGAAGACGATCTCGCAGTCGATCTCGCGTCTGAAGAAGCTCGACGAGATGCTCTCCTCGGGCGAGGCCGGCGGCTATACCAAGAAAGAGCGCCTCGACCTGCAGCGCGAGCGCGACAAGCTCGACCGCGCGCTCGGCGGGATCAAGGACATGGGCGGTTTGCCCGATCTCCTGTTCGTGCTCGACACCAACAAGGAAGACATCGCGATCAAGGAGGCGCAGCGCCTCAACATCCCGGTTGCCGCGGTCGTCGATACCAACTGCGATCCGGCCGGTATCACTTACGTTGTGCCGGGCAATGATGACGCCAGCCGTGCCATCGCGCTCTATTGCGATCTCGTGGCCAAGGCTTCGATCGACGGCATTTCCCGCGCCCAGGGCGAAGCGGGCGTCGACATCGGCGCAGCCGCTCAGCCGATCGCCGAGCCGATGCCGGCGCAAGCCGAAGGCCTCGGCTTCGAGCCGCTGCCCGGTCCGCGCGGCGTCGCCGACGACCTGAAAAAGCTTCCCGGCGTCTCGCCGGCGATCGAAAAGCAGCTCAACGACCTCGGCATCTTCCATTTCTCGCAGATTGCGGAGCTCAATCCAGAAAGCCGCGCACAATGTCGGCGAAGAAGTCGGTCTGCCAGGCCGCGTCGAAGGCTGGATCTCCCAAGGCGAAGGAATTGACGGCGGAATAAGCCGGCGCTTCACGATTGCGATCTGAATGACGCCGAGGCTGCGGATCGCGGCCTTGGCGGTACAAGGAAGGGTCTGATGGCTGAATATCACCGCTCCGATGGTCAAGGAGCTGCGCGAGCAGACCGGCGCCGGCATGATGGATTGCAAGGCGGCATTGGCCGAAACCAAGGGCGACATGCAGGCGGCGGTCGACTGGCTGCGCAAGAAGGGCCTGTCCAAGGCCGCCAAGAAAGCCGGTCGCGTCGCCGCGGAAGGATTGATCGGCATCGCGATCGCCGGCACCAAGGGCGTGGTTGTCGAAGTCAATTCCGAAACCGACTTCGTCGCGCGCAACGAACTGTTCCAGGGTCTGGTGAAAATGATCGCGCAGGTCGCGCTCGAAGCCGGCACCGACGTGGAAAAGATCAAGGCGTCGAAGGTCGGCTCCATCACGGTTGCCGAAGCCATCTCCGACACCATCGCCAAGATCGGCGAGAACATGACGCTGCGCCGTGCCGCTGCGCTTTCGGTGAACAAAGGCGTCGTCGGAAGCTACGTGCACAGCTCGGTCACCGATGGCCTCGGCAAGATTGGCGTTCTCGTCGGGCTTGAATTCGACCGGCAAGTCCGACGAACTTGTCGCACTCGGACGCATGATGGCCATGCACGTCGCGGCTTCCAATCCGCAGGCTGTGGATTCCAGCGGGCTCGATCCGGCGGCTGTGGCGCGCGAGAAAGGCGTGCTGGCCGACAAGGCCAAGGCGTCGGGCAAACCGGCCAATGTCATTGAAAAGATCGTCGAATCCGGGCTGAAGACTTACTACAAAGAGGTCTGCCTGCTCGATCAGGTTTATGCGATCGATCCGAGCAAGAGCGTTGCGCAGGCGCTGAAGGAAGCGGAAGGCAAGGTCGGCGCGCCGATCAAGGTCACCGGCTTCGTGCGTTATGCGCTCGGCGAAGGTATAGACAAGCAGGAATTGGATTTCGCCGCCGAGGTGGCGGCGGCCGCCGGTCAAGGCTGAACGTTCGCCGCGTCAGGCGATCGAGGACGCCGCGGCGTTACGGGACGGAGCGATCGCATCATGGGCGAGCCTGGCTACCGTCGCGTCATCGTCAAATTATCCGGAGAGGCGCTGGCCGGTTCCGAGGGGTTCGGCGTCCATCAGCCCGTCGTCGATCGCATCGCCGCCGATCTCGTGGCCTGCGCTGATCTCGGCATTGAGCTCGGCGTCGTCGTGGGCGGCGGCAATATCTTTCGCGGCGTTGATGTCTCCGCGCGCGGGCGTGTCGCGTCCGACCGGCGATTCCATGGGCATGCTGGCGACGGTGATGAACTGCCTCGTGCTCGAAGCGGCCGTCGAGCGTCAGGGCAGGGGTGCCCGCACGCTGTCGGCACTCTCGATGCCTGCGGTTTGTGAGCCCTATACGCGCGCTCGCTCGCTCAAGCACCTGGCGAAGAAACGCGTCGTGCTGCTTGCGGCCGGCACCGGCAGCCCGTTTTTCACCACCGATACCACCGCCGTATTGCGCGCGGCAGAGCTTGAGGCGCAAGCCGTGCTCAAGGCGACCAATGTCGATGGGGTCTACAGTGCCGATCCGAAGAAGGACCCGAAAGCGCAGCGCTATGAGCGCGTCAGCCATCAGGAAGCCATCGAGAAGGAGCTCAAGGTGATGGATTCCACCGCCTTCGCGCTTGCCCGGGAAAACCGTATGCCTATCATCGTGTTCTCTATCCGGGAGCCGGGAGCGATTGCTGCCGTGTTGCGCGGAGAGGGGCGTGCGACCACAGTCGGCGAATGACCGCCGACGCCGTCGAATTCGGATCGCGCACCACGCGATAAAGCTATCTCGAGGGATGCCATGGCAACCATGACGCACGATCTGAACGAGTTGAAGCGGCGCATGCAGGGCGCGCTGCACGCTTTCAAGCAGGAGCTGAGCGGGCTGCGCACCGGCCGCGCGACTACGGCAATGCTGGATCCCGTGCAGGTCGAGGCCTATGGCACGCATATGCCGCTCAACCAGCTGGCGACCGTCAGCGTGCCGGAGCCACGACTGATCAGTGTACAGGTCTGGGACCGCTCGATGGTGCATCCGGTGGAGAAGGCCATCATCAACGCCAATCTCGGTTTGAGCCCGGCCACCGAGGGCCAGGTTTTGCGGCTGCGGATTCCCGAATTGAACGAAGAGCGTCGCAAGGAACTGGTGAAGGTCGCGCATAAATATGCCGAAGCTGCGCGTGTAGCCGTGCGCCATGTCCGCCGCGACGGTCTCGACGTGCTGAAGAAAATGGAGAAGGACCATAAGATCAGCAAGGATGATCACGATCACGAGGCCGAGCAGGTGCAGAAGGCCACCGATCAGTCGATCTCGGAGATCGATCACATGCTGGCTGCCAAGGAAAAAGAAATCCTCACCGTCTAGGGAGCAGGGCGCTTAAGCCCGCTATGCCCGATGCCGAAGGCCGAAATGCCCGCAGCCGTTGCCAACACCGCTTTTGAGGTGCCGCGCCATGTCGCCATCATCATGGACGGCAACGGGCGCTGGGCTGCTGCGCGCGGCCTGCCGCGCACCGAAGGTCATCGCCGCGGCGTCGAGGCATTGCGCGCCACTGTGCGTGCGGCCGGCGAGATGGGCATCCAGGTGCTCACGATCTTTTCCTTCAGCTCGGAAAACTGGTCGCGTCCTCCCGCCGAGGTGCGCGATCTGATGGGTCTGCTGCGCCGCTTTATCCGTCATGATTTGGCGGAACTGCACCGGAATAAGGTGCGCGTGCGGGTGATCGGCGAGCGCGAAGGGCTGGCCGACGATATTCTTCGCCTGCTGCAAGAGGCGGAGGAGTTGACCCGGAACAACGACGGCCTGATCGTTGTCGTCGCTTTCAACTATGGGGCGCGCCAGGAAATCGCCCGCGCCGCGCGTCGGCTGGCAGCGGATGTGGCGGCTGGCAAGCTGCCGCTGGAAGCGATCACCGCGGAAGCCTTGGGAAGTCACCTCGACGCATCCGACCTGCCCGATCCCGACGTCATCATCCGCACCAGCGGCGAGCAGCGGCTCTCGAATTTTTTGCTGTGGCAATCGGCCTATAGCGAACTGATTTTCGTGCCCACTTATTGGCCCGATTTCGACCGCGCGACGCTGGAAGGCGCGATTGCGGAATATCGCCGCCGCGAGCGCCGGTTTGGCGGGCTCGTGGCCCGGACCGGGTCCTGACGCGATGGTCGCGGAACCCGCAAGTCTTTCCGACAAGCCCAAAAGCGATCTCATGCCGCGCATCTTGTCGTCGCTGGTGCTTGCGCCGCTCGCAATTATCGTCGCCTGGTTGCCGAGCAGCAGTTATCCCGAGGCCGGCGCCTGGGCATTCGGGTTGTTCTGGCTGATCGCCGCCATCGCCGTCTGGTGGGAATGGACGACGCTCGTTTCGGGGCGCGCTTCCGGCAATCGACTCCTGTTCTTTCTTGGATCGAGCGCACTCTTGCTCGCAATGGTCGTCGCCGAATTCAGCACGGCGCGCACGCGCACGCCGATGCTGATCATCGCGCTGGGCGCGCTGGCGGCCGGGGTTTTCGCGCGGGCCGAGCGGCGGATCTGGGTAGCCGCCGGCCTGCTCTATGCCGGCGCCTTGTTCGCCGCTCCGATCCTGTTGCGCCGCGACGCCGAGGTCGGACTGCTTGCGATACTGTTTCTTTTCGCGCTGGTCTGGGCCACAGACATTGCCGGCTATTTCGCGGGCCGCGCCTTCGGCGGGCCGAAGCTTGCGCCCGGTATAAGCCCGAACAAGACCTGGTCCGGTGCAATTGGTGGAGCTATCGGTGGCATGCTCGCGGGGAGCGCTATTGTCGCGCTCGCCGGCGTCGGCAATATCCCCGTTATCGCGCTCGTGGCGTTCGCACTTTCGGCTGTAGCGCAGGCCGGCGACTTGTTCGAATCCGCGATCAAACGGCGCTTCGGCGCGAAGGATGCCGGCCACCTCATTCCCGGCCATGGCGGCGTCATGGACCGGTTGGATGGCTTCATTGCTGCGGCCGCTGCCGCTATGGCGATCGGTATCGTCCGCGCCGACATGGACACGGCGGCGCAAGGTCTGCTGTTATGGTGACCACATGACCGTGCCGTGCCTGCGAGTGCAATCGTCGGTCCGCCCGACCGAACGGACGGTGACGCTGCTTGGCGCCACCGGATCGATCGGTACGAGCACGATCGATTTGCTCAAACGCGAAAGCAAGCATTATCGCGTCGAAGCGGTGACCGCGCATCGCAACGCGTCGGCGCTGGCGCGTATCGCGCGCGATATCGGCGCGCGTTACGCCGCGGTGGCGGACCCAAATTCCTATCGCGAGTTGAAGGATGCGCTCGCCGGTTCGGGCATCGAAACGGGAGCCGGCGAGGGTGCGCTCCTGGAAGCCGCGCTGCGGCCGGCCGACTGGATCATGGCCGCGATCAGCGGCGCGACCGGCTTGCGGCCGACGCTTGCGGCCGTCGAGCGGGGCGCCACCGTCGCGCTCGCCAACAAGGAATGCCTGGTTTGTGCGGGCGCGCTTTTTATGCGCAAGGCGGCCACCGCGGGCGCCACGATTCTGCCGGTGGATTCCGAACACAATGCGATCTTTCAGGCTTTGAGCGCAGGGCAGCGCGACGAGGTGCGGCGCGTCGTCCTCACCGCCTCGGGCGGTCCCTTCCGCACTTGGACGGCGGAGGCGATCAAGGCGGCGACGCCGGAGCAGGCGTCGCGTCATCCGAACTGGTCGATGGGCGTGAAGGTCACGATCGATTCCGCGACGCTGATGAACAAAGGGCTGGAACTGATCGAGGCGCATCATCTGTTCGCGCTCGATCCCGGCGAAATCGATGTGCTGGTGCATCCGCAATCTATCGTTCACGGGCTTGTGGAGTTTCGCGACGGCTCGATGATCGCGCAGCTCGGCGCACCCGACATGCGGATTCCGATCGCGCATTGCCTGGCCTGGCCGGCGCGCATCGAGGGGCCGGCACCGCGGCTCGATCTCGCCACGGTTGCGAATTTGACCTTCGAGCCGCCTGACCTCGTTCGGTTTCCCGGCCTTGGCAGCGGCGCGCAGCGCCCTGATCACGGGCGGTGCCGCACCCACCGTGCTGAATGCGGCCAACGAGGTGGCGGTGCGCGAATTCGTCGGGCGCCGGCTCGGATTCACTGGAATCTCGGCCCTGGTCGAGGCCACTTTGGAAGCTGCGGCGGCGGCCGGTATCACGGCGGAACCGGCCAGCCTGGAGGACGCGGTCGCGATCGATCAGGCGGCGCGGTCAGCCGCTGCCGCTATTCTGCCCGAAATTGCCGCAAAGGCGGTCTAAAGAGAAAAGTAACAGCCAGCAGTTAACCGATAGAAACGAGGGTTCCATGGGTTCAGAAGTCATAGCGAGCATGCTTTCATTTGGCAGCGGATTTCTGGGCTATCTCATTCCATTCCTTTTCGTTTTGACGATCGTGGTGTTTTTCCACGAGCTCGGCCATTTCCTTGTTGCGCGTTGGGTCGGGGTAAAGGTTCTGGTGTTTTCAGTCGGCTTCGGGCCCGAACTGCTCGGATTTACCGACCGCCACGGCACGCGCTGGAAACTGTCTGCCGTTCCGCTCGGCGGCTACGTGAAGTTCTTCGGGGATCAGAATGCGGCGAGTGTGCCGGATCAGGAATCGGTCGCGAGCATGACGAAGGAGGAGCGCGCGCAGAGCTTCTTCTACAAGTCTGTGCCGCGGCGCGCGGCGGTGGTGGCCGCCGGGCCGATCGCGAATTTCATCCTGGCGATCCTGATCTTCGCCGGCATTTTCATGCTTTACGGCAAGTCCTCGACCAGCGCGCGCGTGGATACAGTTCAAGCCGGCAGCGCGGCGGAAGCCGCGGGTTTCAAGTCGGGCGACGTCATTCTTTCCATCAATGGCCAGGAGATTCAAACCTTCCCGGACATGCAGCGCATCGTCAGCGGCAGCGCGGGACAGACGCTGGAGGTGGCGGTCAACCGCGGCGGCGAGAATCTCGTGCTGAAGGCGGTACCCGAGCTGAAGGAAACCAAGGACTCCTTCGGCAACGTGCATCGCATCGGCATGCTCGGCATCTCGCGTGCGACGAGCGAAGAAGACTTAAAGATGGAAAAGGCGCCACCGCTGACCGCGCTGAAATTAGGCGTGGCAGAAACCTGGTTCGTGATCGACCGCACCATGAGCTATCTCGGCGGCGTTATCGTAGGACGCGAATCCGCCGACCAGCTGGGTGGTCCAATCCGGATAGCTCAGGTTTCGGGACAGGTGGCCACGGTAGGGATGGTGGCGCTGGTGCATTTGACGGCGGTACTCTCGGTCTCGATCGGATTGCTTAATCTCTTTCCGATTCCCCTGCTCGATGGCGGCCACCTTTTGTTCTATGCCGTGGAAGCGATACGAGGAAAGCCTCTTTCCGAGCGCGTCCAGGAACTTGGATTCCGGGTTGGGCTGGCGATCGTCTTGATGCTGATGATCTTTGCGACATTCAACGATATTACGCACCTGTTCCGCTCCTAAACCGTTGCGCGGGAGCAACTTTTTGAGGGTAAAGAGGCTGCGGGAGGGGAAAGTTGGTTGCGCCTCGGGGGAAAGCCTGTACAAGCTAGGAATCGTCGGGCTCCGTCGTTCGCCGCCGGGGGCGGTTAAGAATTATAAAGGGCGTGTTTCGGATGAGACTTTGGGTGGGTTTTCTCCGGGGCCTCGGCTTGGCCGCATGTATCCTTGGCGGGGTCGTTGCCGGTTCTGTCGGTACCTTGTTACTGACAGCCACGCCGGCTTTTGCGCAGGCCTCCAGCATCGTCGTTGAAGGCAACCGCCGCGTCGAGGCCGACACCATCCGTACCTATTTCAAGGGCCGGGACGCGCGCATCGGTCGATGCCGGTCTAAAAGCGCTCTACGCGACAGGGTCTGTTCCAGGACGTGCGCATCAGCCAGGCGGGCGGTCGCCTGGTGGTGACGGTGGTGGAAAATCCGGTCCTCAACCGCGTCGCCTTCGAAGGCAATAAAAAGCTCAAGGACGAGCAACTCACGCTCGAGGTTCAGTCCAAGCCGCGCGGCACTTTCTCGCGCCCGATGATTCAGGCGGATACCCAGCGCATTGTCGAGGTCTATCGGCGCGCGGGCCGCTATGACGTGCGTGTGGTGCCGAAGGTTATCGAACTGCCGAACAACCGCGTTGATCTCGTCTACGAGATCACCGAAGGACAGAAGACCGGCGTCAAGCGCATCGATTTCGTCGGAAACCGCGCCTATTCGTCTTTCCGACTGAAGGATGTCATCAAGACCAGCCAGAGCAACTGGCTGAGCTTCCTGACAGTCGTCCGACGTCTATGATCAGGACCGCATCGAAGCGGACCGCGACCTGCTGCGCCGCTTCTATCTCAACCGGGGTTATGCGGATGTGCGCATCGTCTCGGCGATGAGCGAATACGATCCCGCGCTGCAGGGCTTCGTTGTCACCTTCAATATCGAGGAAGGTCAGCAATACCGCATCGGCTCCGTCGACGTGCAATCCAACGTGGGCTCCATCAGTGGCGCCTCGCTGAATTCGGTGCTGCGCTCGCGGCCGGGTGAGGTCTACAGCGCCGAGGCTGTCGAGAAGACCGTCGAAGCGATGACGGTCGAGGTGTCGAAACGCGGCTACGCCTTTGCCGCCGTGCGTCCGCGCGGGGACCGCAATTTCGAAAATCAGACGGTCAATCTCGTCTTTCTGGTGGAAGAGGGTCCGCGCGCCTATATCGAACGCATCAATATCCGGGGCAATACGCGCACGCGCGATTTTGTCATTCGCCGCGAGTTCGACGTCGCCGAAGGCGACGCCTACAACCGCGCGCTGATTGACCGCGCCGAGCGGCGGCTGAAGAACCTCGGCTATTTCAAGACCGTCAAGATCAGCACTGAGCCGGGCTCCGCGCCGGATCGCGTGGTGTTGAATGTCGATGTCGAAGATCAGGCCACCGGGCGAATTCTCGATCGCGGGCGGCTATTCGTCGACGGATGGCCTTGTGTCCGAAGTCAGCGTCGGCTGAACGCAATATGTTCGGCGAAGGCAAATACGGCAAGGCGACGGTGCGCTACGGCCAATACACCAAGGGCGTGGAGCTTTCCTATGCGGAGCCTTTCCTGCTCGGCTATCGCATGTCCGGCGGCATCGATCTGTTCGCTAAACAGAGCGAACCGACGCCTTACCTTGCCTACGGCAGCGAAGTCTACGGCACGACCTTGCGTCTCGGCTTTGCCTTGACCGAGGAGGTCAAGCTTGGTCTGCGCTATTCGATTTATCAGCAGGATATTTCGCTGCGACCGGAGCTGAACGACTGCACCAAGGCCAACATCGCCAATCATCCTCCGGATAGCGACAATTCCTGCTATGCCAACGGCGAGGCGAGTCTGCCGGCCCGCATCGAACTGGCGCAGGGCCCTGTCCTGACTTCGCTGGTTGGCTATACGCTTGGCTACAATACCGTCGATGACAACCGGAATCCGACGAAGGGTATTGCCGTCGATTTCAAACAAGATTTTGCCGGCGCCGGCGGCGACGTGAACTTCATCCGGTCCACGATCGATTTCCGCAGGTACCAGGAGATCTTCTCCGACGCGGTCAGCGTCCTGCGCCTGCAGGCCGGGAACCTGAGCGGATGGGGCGACAAAGAGTTGCGGATGCTCGATCACTTCCAGCTCGGCCCGAATCTGGTGCGCGGCTTCGCTCCGAGCGGCATCGGGCCTCGCGAACGGCCGCGAGATGATTTCGAGGGAAGCTCCCTGGGCGCCACGAATTTCTGGGGCGCGAGCGTGGAGGTGCAATACCCGCTGTTCTTCATGCCGAAGGAGGTCGGGCTGAAGGTCGCTGTCTATGCGGACGTGGGTGATGCCTGGGGTTACGAAGGCCCGACATTCTTCCCGGTAACGGGCGAAAGGCTGCGGCTGCAGGACGACAAGATACTCCGCTCTTCGGTCGGCGCCGGCATCGTTTGGGCCTCGCCGTTCGGTCCGCTGCGCCTCGATTACGCGGTCGCTCTCACCAAGGCGAGCTACGACCGCACCCAGGAAATCAGCTTCGGCGGCGGTGCCAAGTTCTAAAACGCGGCCTGCGCCGGCGCCGCCTCCCGGTATGGCATGACCGAGCCCTTCTACTTCGAGCCGGCGCGGAAGCTGACGGTTGGCGAGATCGTTCGCCTTACCGGCGCGGAAGTGCGCGAGGGAGCGCTACTCGATCGTCCGATCGCCAATGTCGCCCCGATTGACCGGGCCGGCCCGCGCGATCTGACCTTTTTCGACAATGCAAAATATCTCGATCAATTCGCGGCAACGCGGGCTGGCGCCTGCCTGCTGACGCGCCGTTTTGAAAAGGATGCGCCCGAAGGTGTGGCAGCCCTGCGCGTGCGGGACCCCTATCGCGCCTTCGTAACCGTCATGTGGCAGCTATATCCCGACGCGTTGCGTCCTTCCTCGCTGTTCGATGCCAAAGGCGTGGCCCCCGGCACCTTTGTGCACGCTTCCGCGCGGCTGGAGAATGGTGTGGTGGTGGATCCCGGTGCCGTGATCGGGCCGCGCGCGGAAATCGGCGCTGGTACCGTCATTGGTCCAAACGCCGTGATCGGCCCGAAGGTGCGGATCGGCCGCGATTGCTCGATTGGCGCCGCTGCTACCCTGATGCATTGCCTGATAGGCGACCACGTCGTCATCCATCCTGGCTGCCACATCGGTCAGGACGGATTCGGTTATGTCATGGACAATGGCGCGCATCTGAAAGTGCCTCAGGTCGGGCGGGTCATCGTACAAGACCACGTGGAAATTGGCGCCGGCACTACCGTCGACCGCGGCGCCATCCGCGACACGGTGATCGGCGAAGGCACCAAGATCGACAATCTGGTGCAGGTCGGCCACAATGTCGTGATTGGCCGCCATTGCATTCTTGTCGCGCAGACGGCGATTTCCGGCAGCGCAACTCTGGAGGATTTGGTGGTGCTTGGCGGCCGGGTTGGCGTCAACAATCACGTCACGATCGGTGAAGGCGCGCAGATTGCCGCCACCAGCAACGTTAACGGCGACGTTCCAGCCGGCGCCCGGTGGGGCGGCACGCCCGGCCAAGCCTGTGAAACAATGGTTCCGCGAGGTATTGTTGGTCGAGCGGCTTGCGCAGGAAAATAGAGATTCAGGCTCGCCGGCGGCGGGCGGGGACGAGCGGTGAGGATGAGGATGAACGTGGATGCGACCACACTCGAGTCGGCCGATATCGCGGTGATCCTCAAGTTGCTGCCTCACCGCTACCCGTTTCTGATGATCGATCGCGTGGTGGGCATGGTCCGCGACGAGCGCGCGATCGGGATCAAGAACGTCACGATCAATGAGCCGCAATTCCAGGGTCACTTTCCCGGCAACCCGGTATTCCCCGGCGTGCTGTTGATTGAGGGAATGGCGCAGACCGGCGGCGTGCTGTGTATCTATTCGCAACGGGATAGGGTAAAGCCGCAGTCGGTTTATTTTCTCACCGTCGACAAGGCGAAATTCCGCAAGCCGGTGCGGCCGGGCGACACGATCGAATATCACATGACCAAGATCGCCAGCCGAAAAGCCATGTGGTGGTTCCGCGGTGAGGCCAAGGTCGCCGGTGAGCTGGTGGCAGAGGCCGAAGTCGGCGCCATGATCGCGGACGCGTGAGGAACACGATGGCTGCCATCGATCCAACCGCGCGGATAGAATCCGGCGCGGTCATCGGCAACGACGTGTCGGTCGGCCCCTATTGCGTGGTCGGACCGAATGCTGTGATCGGAGACGGCGCCAGACTGATCGCGCATGTGTACGTGACCGGCCACACAACGGTGGGCGCCGGCACGCTTGTCTATCCTTTTGCTTCGCTTGGCACGCCGCCACAGTCCGTGAAATACAAGGGCGGACCCACGCGGCTGGTGATCGGGCCGAACTGCGAGATCCGCGAGCATGTGACGATGAATACCGGCACCGAGGAGGGCGGTGGCGTGACGGAGGTCGGTGATGCGCTGCCTTATGATGGTGGGCAGCCATATCGCGCATGACTGCCGCGTCGGCAATGACGTAACCTTCGCCAACAACGCGACGCTCGGCGGCCATGTCACGGTCGGGGACAACGTATTCTTCGGCGGGCTGTCGGCGGTCCACCAGTTCGTACGCATCGGGGAAGGGGCGATGATCGCGGGCGTGAGCGGAATTCCGGGCGATCTCATTCCCTTCGGCTACGCGCAAGGGGCCTATGCGTCGCTCGTCGGCATAAACGTCGTCGGCATGAAGCGGCGCGGCTACACCCGCGAAGACATGCGCCGGCTGCGGAATTTTCAGCGCGAGCTGTTTGCCGGCGCAGGCAACTTTCGCGACCGGCTGGACGGCATGGCGAAGAGATATGCAGCCGACCCGATCGTAGGGAAAGTTTTGAGCTTCATCCAGGAGGGCGGCTCGCGCGCTTTGGTGCAGCCAGCGCGCGGCAGCGCTCAAACGGAATCCGGTCCGGCATGAGCGCCGAGGCGGCCGCCGGACCGCCGGATCAGGGTCCGCTTGCGATCATCTGCGGTGCCGGCACCCTCCCGTTTGCCGTGGCGGATGCTGTGCGCGAGCGCGGACGGGAGGTGGTGATGTTCGCGCTGCGCGGCTGGGCCGATCCGCAGCGCGTGGCAGGCTATCGGCACCACTGGGGCGCGCTTGGGCAATTCGGCTGGGTCTGCCGCCAGGCGCGCGCCGAAGGTTGCCGCGACATCGTTTTCATCGGCACCATAGCCCGGCCGCCGATGTGGCGGCTGCGTTTCGATTGGGGCACCCTGCGAATCCTGCCAAGCGTCGCGGCCGCCTATCGCGGCGGCGACAATCATCTGCTGTCAGGGGTCGCCCGCGCCTTCGAGCAGCAGGGTTTCCGTCTGGTCGGCGCTCACGAGGTGGCGCCCGAAATCCTGATGCCGGCTGGAGTGGTCAGCAAACGCCAGCCTAACGCGCAGGACCGCGCCGACATGGCGCAGGCATTGCGCCTTCTGAAGGCGATCGGGAAATTCGATATCGGCCAAGCGGCGGTCGTCGCCGGCAATCATGTGCTCGCGATCGAAGGAGTGGAGGGGACCGACAAGGTGTTGGAACGGGTCGCCGAACTGCGGACACGCCAGATCGGCGGCACTGGCGGCGTCCTGGTGAAAGCGCCCAAGCCCGGCCAGGACTGGCGTTTCGACCTGCCGTCCATCGGGCCGCAGACCATCGAAGGCGTGGCACGGGCGGGCCTTGCCGGCGTCGCCGTGCTGGCGCGCGCCAGCATCGTGGCCGAGCCGCAGCGGGTCGCGGCCCTGGCCGACGCGGCTGACGTCTTTGTCGCGGGCGTGAACGCCGATGGGACGGTGGGATGAGCGCCCCCGCCAGTTCCCGGCCTTTGCGTGTTTTCCTGGTGGCCGGAGAGGAATCCGGAGATCGGCTCGGAGCGCCGCTGATGCGTGCGCTGAGAGAGCGCGAGAATGGGGTTACCTTCGCTGGCGTCGGGGGAGGGGAAATGGCGCGGGAAGGGTTGATAAGCCACTTTCCGATCAGCGATCTCGCCATCATGGGATTCAACGCTGTGGCGCGAAAGCTGCCGCTGATTTTCCGCCGCATCCGGGAAACTGCGGCAGCCGTGATCGCAGCCAAGCCGGATGTGCTGGTGATCATCGACAGCCCGGATTTCACCCATCGCGTCGCACGCCGCGTGCGCAGAAGGGCGCCCTCGATTCCGATCGTGAACTATGTCTCGCCTTCCGTCTGGGCCTGGCGTCCCGGCCGGGCGCGGAGGATGCGGCGCTATGTCGATCATGTATTGGCACTGCTGCCATTCGAGCCGCAGGTGCATGAACGCCTGGGCGGGCCACGCTGCAGCTATGTCGGTCATCCCCTGGCGGAGACGGCAGCAAGCTTGCGGCCGAACGAATCCGAGGCGGCCCGCCGTCACACTGATCCCCCGATATTGCTGGTGCTTCCGGGAAGCAGAAGCGGGGAAATCAAGCGCTTGCTGAATATCTTTGCCAAAACAGTTGAAGCGCTTGAGCGCGCGGCCGGACCGCTGGAAGTCATCATTCCTGCGGTCCCTCACCTGGAAGCAACGCTGCGGCAGGAAACCGGTGGCTGGAGCAGGCCGCCGCGCATCGTGGTTGATGCCGGGGAAAAGCAGGCCGCGTTCCGGACCGCGCGCGCGGCGCTGACGAAATCCGGCACGGTCACGCTCGAGCTCGCCGTCGCCCGCGTCCCGATGGTGGCCGCCTACATGGTCTCGGCGTTGGAGGCGGCGATTGGGCGCCGTGCCATTTCGGCGCCGTCGGCGATCCTCACCAATCTCGTGTTGGGCGAGAATGTCGTGCCCGAGTTCCTGCAGGAAAATTGTACGGTCGAAAACTTGACCCGAGCCCTGCTGCCACTTCTTTCGGAGACGCCGGAGCGGCAACGGCAGCTTGACGCCTTCGCGCGGCTCGATGCAGTGATGGAAATCGGGTTAGCGCACCCGAGCGCACGGGGCGCTGAGATCGTGTTGCGGGAAGCGGCCCACGTATCAGCCTGACGCTTGATCCGGCACGTCAGCGATCACTTCCGCCGCGACATCGGGGACATAGTCGCGTTGCGGCAGCCGCGTTGGCGAACGCTCACACCTGATTGATCGGTCTTGAAATCTGCGAATTGTGCGGTGAATGACGTCACGCAATCGTGCGCGGATGGGCGCTCGGCGCATGGGCGAGAACCAACTATGTTCGTTGTAGGCATGGCCGCACTCACGACGTATCGAGGTGTCGCGATGAGACTGCTGTTTGTTCATCCCGGACCACTGCTTTACACCAGAGTATTTCTCCGGCTTGAGCCGCTCGGCCTCGAACTGGTCGCAGAAGCAGCGCGGCGTGCGGGACACGCCGTCAAAATTCTCGATCTGCAAGTCGAGCATCATGACGATTATCGTCGCATGATCGCGGACTGGCGGCCCGATTTCATTGCCTTCTCCTGCAACTATCTGGCCAATGTGCCCGAGATCATCGACCTCGCGAAGGAGACGAAATCGGTTTTGCCGCGCTGTTTCATCTGCGTCGGCGGGCACAGCGCCTCGTTCACCGCGCACGCCATTGTCGAGCATGGCGCAGGCGCCATCGATTGCGTGCTCAAGGGCGAAGGCGAGAGTTCCATCACTAAACTCTTGGAAGCGATCGAAGGGGATCGCGATTCCGTTGCGAAGGTGCCAGGTGTGGTAACCGCGGAGGGGGAGGGGCCGCCGCCGGGCTTCGTGCACAGTCTTGACGACTTGCGGCCGGCCCGCGACCTCTTGCGTCATCGCCACAAATACTTCATCGGCATTCTCGATCCCGCCGCCTCCATCGAGTTCTCGCGCGGCTGTCCATGGGACTGCGTTTTCTGCAGCGCATGGACGTTCTACGGCCGAAGCTATCGGCTGGTCAGCCCCGAGCGCGTGGTCGAGGATCTCCAAGCGATCCGCGAGCCGGGCGCCTTCATCGTCGACGACGTCGCATTCGTGCACGCCAAGCACGGCTTTGCCATCGGCGAGGCGATCGCGCGCAAGGGTTTGCGCAAAAAATATTACCTGGAGACGCGCGGGGACGTGCTGTTGCGCAGCAAGGAGGTATTCAAATTCTGGAAGAAGCTCGGCCTCGAATACATGTTCCTTGGCCTCGAGGCGATCGACGAGGACGGATTACGCAAGTTTCGCAAGCGGGTCTCGCTGGGCAAGAATTTCGAGGCGCTCGAGTTCGCCCGCTCGCTCGGCATCGAGGTGGCGATCAACCTCATCGCCGACCCCGATTGGGACGAGCAGCGCTTCGCCGCTGTCCGCGACTGGTGCCTCGAAGTACCGGAGATCGTCAACATCAGCATCAACACGCCCTATCCAGGGACGGAGACGTGGGTCACCGAGCAACGCCGGCTGCAGAGTCGCGACTACCGGCTGTTCGATATCCAGCATGCCGTGCTGCCGACCAAGCTGCCGCTGCCCGTGTTCTATCGCGAGCTGTTGAACACGCAGCGCGTGCTCTACCGCAAGCATTTGAACTGGCGCACCGCGCCGGGGCTTGGCCGCGCCGCGCTCAGCTTGCTGATGCGCGGCCAGACCAATTTCGTGCGCGGCATGATGCAGTACAACACCGTGTTCAATCACAACAAGCTGATGGCCGATCACGCGCAGCCGGTCCGCTACGAGATCCCTCTGCCGCCGCGCCCACCTGCGGCCGCCAAGGAGCCTGTGGCGAAGGCAGCACAACTCTACATCCATACACCGCGTGGCCGCACCAGCCGGCACATCGACGATCCGACCGAGCGCTTTGTCGACGATACCCGGATGGGCGCGGTCGAGTAATTTGGCGTGAAAGCGGCTGATCAATTTCGCCGGCGATTGCGCTAGGGGCCGTTCAGCTCCGGGAAATTCGCGAACCGCTTCAGGTTCGGGTCGTAGCGCGTCGGTCCGAGCAGCTGGAGCACGCGCGCCAGGACGGCATTGGCGATGCGCGACGTGTGCCGGTGTGCGTAGACGCCGTAATGCCTCGTCACTTCCGCCGCGAGATCGGGATGTAGTCCCGCTGCGTGGCGCCGGTATAGAGCTGGCGCGGACGGCCGATCTTCTGGTTGGGATCTTCGATCATTTCCTTCCACTGGGCGATCCACCCCACGGTGCGCGCAAGCGCGAACAGCACGGTAAACATGGTGGTCGGGAAGCCCATCGCCTTGAGCGTAATGCCCGAATAGAAATCGATGTTCGGATAGAGCTTCTTTTCGACGAAATATTCGTCGTGCAGCGCGATGCGCTCGAGTTCCATCGCCACGTCGAGCAGCGCGTCGTCCTTGATGCCAAGCTCGGTCAGAACTTCGTGGCAGGTCTTCTGCATAATCTTCGCGCGCGGGTCGTAGTTTTTGTAGACCCGGTGGCCAAAGCCCATGAGCCGGAAGGGATCATTCTTGTCCTTGGCGCGCTTGATGTATTCCGGAATGCGGTCGGGCTTGCCGATCTCGGCCAGCATCTTCAGAGCCGCTTCGTTGGCGCCGCCATGTGCCGGTCCCCAGAGGCAGGCGCAACCCGCCGCGATACAGGCAAAGGGATTGGCGCCGGAGGAGCCGGCGAGCCGCACGGTCGAGGTCGAGGCATTCTGCTCATGGTCGGCGTGCAGGATGAAAATGCGGTCCATCGCGCGCGCCAGCACCGGATTGACCTTGTAGTCCTCGGTCGGCACCGCGAAGCACATCCGCAGGAAGTTGGAAGAATAATCCAGTTCGTTTTTCGGATAGATGAAGGGCTGGCCGATCGAATATTTGTAGGCCATGGCCGAAAGCGTCGGCATTTTCGCGATCATGCGGATCGAGGCGATCATGCGCTGATGCGGGTCCGAGATGTCGGTGGAGTCGTGGTAAAAGGCCGAAAGCGCGCCGACGCTGCCGACCAGGACCGCCATGGGATGCGCGTCGCGCCGGAAGCCTTGGAAGAACCGGCTCATCTGCTCGTGCACCATGGTATGGCGCGTGACCCGGTAGTCGAAGTCGGCCTTCTGCGAAGGCGTAGGCAGCTCCCCGTAGAGCAACAGGTAGCAGGTTTCCAGGAAATCACCGTGCTCGGCCAGCTGCTCGATCGGATAGCCGCGATAGAGCAGGATGCCTTCGTCGCCGTCGATATAGGTGATCTTGGATTCGCAGCTCCCGGTTGAGGTGAAACCGGGATCGTAAGTAAACATCCCACTGACACTGTACAGCGAGGAGATATCGACCACGGACGGGCCGATGGTCCCGTCGTAGATCGGAAAATCCCAATTGCTGTCGGCGACGGTCAGTTTGGCGTTCTTGGTTTTTGCCGTCTTCGCGTCCATGGTAGCCCTCAAGCGTGAGAGTGGACCTCCCATCAAGGCCGAGACGATCAGGTCAGAGCCGCGCGAACGGCCGGGCCGGTGGAAGGGGATCCGTTCCGATTGGGGTAGCCCATCCAACTGTGCGCTGCAAGATGGCGCCGCCGGCCGCGCTAAGCCCAATCACCCAGCGGCTTTTCCGGCCTGGTCGCGCAACCGCGCCAGGCTTTCCGCCTTCCCCAGCACGGTCAGCACTTCGAAGATCCCGGGAGAGGTGACGCGGCCGGTCAGGGCCGTGCGCAGGGGCTGGGCAATCGCTCCCAGTTTCACGCCGGCGCGCTCGGCAAAAGTCCGCACAGCCCGTTCGGCGCCCTCGGCGCTCCACGGCTCCACCGCCTCGAGGTCGGGTAAGACGGCCGCAACCAGCGCGCGGGCCTCGTCGGTCATCACCGCCTTGGCCTTGTCGTCGAGCGCGATCGGCCGGTCGGCGAAGAGGAAGCCGGCACTGTCGATCAGCTCCACCAGGGTCTTGGCGCGCTCTTTCAGTCCGGGCATGGCGGCGATCAGCCGGCTGCGAATGCCCGGATTGAGTTTGGCCTTCAGTTCCTGCCCATCGGCCAGATGCGGCAGCAGCCGCTCGATCTGCGCTACCAGGTCGGCATCCGCACTCTGACGGATGTAATGGCCATTCAGGCTCTCAAGCTTGGCGAAGTCGAAGCGGGCGGGCGAGCGGCCGATCTGCGGCAGGTCGAACGCGGCGATCATCTCCTCGGTGGAGAAAATCTCCTGATCGCCGTGGCTCCAGCCGAGCCGCACCAGATAGTTCCGCATGGCCGCGGGCAGATAGCCCATCGCGCGATAGGCCTCGACACCAAGCGCGCCATGGCGCTTGGAGAGTTTTGAGCCATCGGGTCCGTGAATGAGCGGGATGTGGGCCATCGCCGGCACCTTCCAGCCCAGCGCCTGGTAGATCTGTGACTGCCGCGCGGCGTTATTGAGATGTTCGTCGCCGCGGATGATGTGGGTGATGCCCATGTCGTGGTCGTCCACCACCACGGCCAGCATGTAAGTGGGTGTGCCGTCGGAGCGGAGCAGCACGAAGTCGTCGAGATTTTCATTCTGCCAGGTCACCCGGCCCTGCACCTGATCGTCGACGACGGTTTCGCCGGTCTGCGGCGCCCTCAGCCGGATCACCGGCTTCACGCCGGCAGGCGCTTCGGAAGGATCCCGGTCGCGCCAGCGCCCGTCATAAAATTTCGATCGGCCCTCGCGCCGGGCCGCCTCCCGCATTTCCGTCAGCTCTTCCGGCGAGGCGTAGCAGCGATAGGCCTTCCCCGCAGCGAACAGTTGCTCGGCCACTTCGCGATGACGGGCCGACCGGGGGAACTGGTAGATGGTGTCGCCGTCCCATTCGATCCCGAGCCAGGCCAGCCCGTCGAGGATGGCGTCGATCGCCGGCCGGGTGGAGCGCTCGCGGTCGGTGTCCTCGATCCGCAGCAGGATCTTTCCGCCAAAGCGGCGGGCATAGAGCCAATTGAACAGCGCCGTGCGGCCTCCGCCGATATGCAGGAAGCCGGTCGGCGAGGGCGCGAAGCGGGTGACGACGGGCTCGGTCATGCAGTCCGGCTAGCGGCGTGAAAAATCGTGTGGCCCCCTTAGCATAGCTGCGGGGCGGGGTGTCACCCCTTCGTAAGTCGTTGAGGGTGGGTTGGTTCAAAATGAGCGGGCGCGCGGAGCCTCAGGCCAGCGACTCGGCCACTTCGTGGGCGGCACGTAATCCGCTCTGCACCGCAGAATTCAGAAAGCCGTTCTGGGACTCGGTGTGTTCGCCGGCAAAAGCAGTTTCCCTCGGGTTCGCGCTCGATCCCGAGGATGGTCGTCTGATAACCGGGCTGGTAGGTGCTGTAGCTGCCGTAGGACCAGGGGTTCAGCTGCCAGGCGTTCTTGATCATCATCCCGTTCCACAGAAGATCGAGGCCGGGGATCAACTGCGATGCCTCCTGGATCAAAAGATTTGCCAGTGCGGTGTCATCCATCTCGCCGGCGCGGAAGGCCTGCGTGCCACCGGCAAAGAAATTGAAAATGCCGAAAGTGCCCTGTTGTCCGCGGGTGACGTCCCACGTGGTGTCAAAACCGACCGCCGGCAGCCTGATCTCGCTGTTGCAGCCGACGCTGTACCACTTGCGCTGCGTGAACTGCAGCTGAGTCTTGCATGACGCGCCCATCTGCAGCGCGTTGATCGATTGGACTTTCAGCGGGCTGAATCCGGCTTTCGCAAAATCGACGGCGGCCCGCATCACGGCAAACGGGATGGTGAGAATGACCCGATCGTAGACGTGATCGAACGTACCCGCTCCATTCGCGAAGATCAGGCGGAAACGTCCGTCGGCCATTTGCCTGATTTCACCAGCGGCGTCCCCGTCGAAAGGCGCGCGCCAAAGCTGACCGACGTTCTGGACGCGACCCCGCCGCTTGTAGGCGGCGGCCAGGCCGGCGAGCCCCGCGCCGACAATCGCGATTTTCGCATCGGCCGCATGCGCGGGCCGCGGGAAGGGGATAAAGAAGCTTGCGGTCGCGGCTGCACGCCAAGGAGCATGTGGCGACGGCTGATCGCATGGTGACCAGCGCTTTCCACGGGGGCCGCTTCGGCGCGCGCCTCCATGGCGACCTGCCGCGTCGCAAGCTTCAGCAGATGCATCAGTGATGATTTGGCCATTAAAGATCGCCCCGCCCAATCGGTTTACTCAAGCAGGTTTTGGTTCCTGCCGGAAGACGCGCCCCGCCGCGGGCGGATGGCTTGGAAACCAGGGTGTTAACGCCTCGTGCCGATCGGCCCGATAAATGCACTTGACCCGGGCGGGCGGATTACGGAAGGGATCGCATTGGATTGAATGGGATTTGAGAATGGCCACAGCGGAAAACAGCAGCGAGGCAGGGCGCGATTTCATTCGCGACATCATGCAGGCCGATCGCGCCGCGGGGCGGCACAAGGAAATCGTCACGCGCTTTCCGCCCGAGCCCAACGGCTATCTGCATATCGGTCATGCAAAATCGATCGCGCTGAATTTCGGCACCGCCGGCGAATTCGGCGGCCGCTGCCATCTGCGTTTCGACGACACCAACCCGACCAAGGAAGAGCAGGAGTATATCGACGCGATCAAGACCGACGTGCATTGGCTCGGCTTCGACTGGGGCAAGAACCTTTTTCATGCCTCGGATTATTTCGAGCAGCTCTACCAATGGGCGGAGCACCTGATCCGCACCGGTAAGGCCTATATCGACGACCAATCGCCGGACGAAATGCGCGCCAACCGCGGCACGCTCACCGAGCCGGGCAAAAACAGCCCGTTCCGCGACCGGCCGGTTGAGGAGAATCTCGACCTGTTCCGCCGCATGCGCGCAGGCGAGTTCCCGAATGGCGCGCGCGTCCTGCGTGCCAAGATCGACATGGCGGCCGGCAATATCAACCTGCGCGATCCGGTGCTGTACCGCATCCTGCATGCCAGCCATCCGCGGACCGGAACGGAATGGAAGATCTATCCGAGCTACGATTACGCGCACGGGCAGTCGGACGCCATCGAAGGCATCACCCATTCGCTCTGCACGCTGGAATTCGAAGATCATCGGCCGCTTTACGACTGGTTCCTGGACAACCTGCCGGTGCCCTCGCGGCCGCGGCAGATTGAATTCGCGCGGCTCAATCTCAGCTACACCGTGCTCTCCAAGCGCGTGCTGACCGAGCTCGTGCGCGGCGGGTATGTGTCGGGGTGGGACGATCCGCGCATGCCGACGCTCGCCGGCCTGCGCCGGCGAGGCGTGCCTCCGGAAGCTTTGCGCGACTTCGTCGGCCGCATCGGCGTCGCCAAGGCCAACAGCCTGGTCGATGCCGGCATGTTCGAATTTTCCATCCGCGAGGCGCTGAACAGGAGCGCGCTACGGCGCATGGCTGTATTGAGGCCGCTCAAGGTGGTGATCGAGAATTATCCCGAGGGGCAGACCGAGGAGCTCGACGCGGTCAACCATCCGGACAAGCCGGATGCCGGCGCGCGCAAAATTCGCTTCGGCCGCGAGATCTATATCGAGCAGGAAGACTTCATGGAGAATCCGCCGAAGAAATTCTTCCGGCTCTCTCCCGGCACCGAGGTGCGGCTGCGCTACGCCTATTTCATCACCTGCCGCGAGGCGGTGAAGAATGCCGCGGGCGAGGTGGTTGAGCTGCGTTGCACATACGATCCGGCGACGCGCGGTGGCAATGCGCCCGACGGCCGCAAGGTCAAGGCGACCATCCACTGGGTGGCGGCGGCGGACGCGGTGGCGGCCGAGGTGCGGGTATACAACCAGCTGTTCACGCGGGAAAATCCCGATGCGGCGAATTTCGCCGCCGATCTCAATCCGCAATCGCTGGAAGTTTTGAGTGACGCAAAGCTTGAGCCCGCGCTGGCTTCCGGCAATTCCGAAGCGCCGGTGCAGTTCGAGCGTAACGGTTATTTCGTGCGCGACAAGGATTCACAGCCCGGCCGGCCGGTGTTCAACCGCACCGTGGGCCTACGCGATACCTGGGCCAAGGTGGCGCAGAAGGGATGAGCGCGATTACCCATTCAATCGACGGGCGTTCGGTTATCGGCAAGCAATCACCGCTTCGTTATCGCGGGCCTGTTTGCACGGCGCGAGGCTGCGTTAGCTCCGTTTTCCACTGAGGAGGGCATATGAAAGATTGGCGCGTTGCTGTTGCTGCTGCTGTTGCGACTATCGCGGTGATCGGAGCGGCGCAGGCGATCACCGAGACCGCATTCAACTATTCCTCGCCCAAGGTGGGATTTTTCAGCATCAATCCGGTGGCCCTGACATCCGACACGAGTTTGATGGATTGGGAGAAAGACTCTACCCGCCTTTCACGCGAGGGCGGCCAGGCCAAATGCTTTGGAGCCGGCGTAAACCTGCCGCAAGGCGCCACGTTGACGAACGTTATGGTGTGGTACCACAGCGATGAGATTGCCCAGAACCCCCAATTTTCGCTTCAGCGCCAGCGCCATTCGGATGGGGTCCTGCAGAACATTGCCCAGCTAGTTGGTACGGATCACAGCAGCCTCCGCGCATCAGTAAGCGTAGCAGTCGATCCAAGCAATCTGACTACGATCGACAACGCTCGTTTCAGTTATGCCTTTCGCGTCTGTCCCATCTCAATCCAGACTAGCTTTTTCAGTGCTCGCATCCGCTACACCTATAGCAATGCGGGCGACTGAGCGGAGCGGAAGCGCATCTTCGGCAAGCTGGCAGACGGGAAGGACCCCGCAGAGGAACGCGCTAGGAAGGCCGCGGAGGCCGCTACAGGCTTCGGCGCGGTCGTGGACGACTACCTGCAGGTCCAGTCGAAGCACCAGCGCCCCCGCACGTTGGTGGCCAACACTCATTACCTCAAAAATTGCTTGAAGCCGTTGCATGGCCTACCGCTCGCCAGCGTCACCCGCGCGATGGTCGCGGCAGAGCTGCGGCGTATCGGCAACGAAAGGGGTCCGGCGTCGGCCGACTGTGCGCGTTCCAAGCTGTCGGCACTTTTCGCCTGGGCAGTAGGCGAGGGGCTACGCGACGATAACCCCGTGATCGGCACCAACAAGGCGCAGCCGGACGGCGTAACCCGTGACCGCGTGCTGACGGATGCGGAGATGGTGGCCGTGTGGAACGCGGCTGATCCTGCCACCCATTTCGGCAAGATCGTGCGGCTGTTGTTCCTGACCGGGTGCCGACGCAACGAGATCGGCAAGCTGCGGGCCTCCGAGATCGCCCTAGAAGACTTACTGATCGCACTGCCGGGAGAGCGCACCAAGAACGCGCTGCCGCATGACGTGCCACTCAGTGGCCCTGCAATCGCGATTGCAGAGTTGTTGGACCTGGACGGCAGCGATTACGTCTTCGGACGCGGCAAGGCGGGCTTCAACAATTGGGACCGCGCAAAGGATCAGCTCGACGCCGCGGCGGGCTTCAGTAATTGGCGCTTGCATGACATCCGCCGCACGGTCGCCACTGGCATGAATGAGATCGGCGTACAGCCTCACATCGTAGAGGCCGTACTTAACCAGGTCAGCGGCCACAAGCGGGGCGTGGCGGGCATCTACAACCGCGCGGCGTATGCCAAAGAGAAACGGGCCGCAGTCGATACCTGGGCAAGCCACCTGCAAACCCTGCTGTTCGGTACTGATAACGTCCATCGCATCACCCGTAAGGCCGTCTGACATCAGGTTGCGCGCGGCTATGCTTTGGACCTGCTACCTTGTGACCGCTTGGCTGCTGGTCGGATATCCGTATGGACTATGGAAGCCACACTGATGAACTGGCGGCGAGGGTTTATCAGGATTTGGTAGTGTCTCAGTTTGGCGGCTGACGCCGTAGTCGAATAGGCGAGGATCGGGCATAATGGCACCGCTAGGAAAGGTGCGCCCATGTCGCTGAGTGAGACCGGCAACGCCATATCTCAGGCCATATACTTCGTTATCGATGTCATCCTTGAGATTGTGTTCATCAGGGACGGACTGGTTGCTGTCCTCGGGTTCCTCACCATATTTGTCGCTTTCGTCCTAATGTGGGCATGGACACAGCACCTTATCACCGAGACCGCTCTAAAAATTAGGGAGCGGTCGCAGAGGCGTAACGGCCTGAAGGACACCCAAGATGCCCAAATGCCCTAAAGGCGAGAAGCGCCCCGCAGACGTGATCGGTGCCGCCATCCTGGTCGGACGGATAGCCACCGGCGACGCCGAAGATTTGAAGCTTTGACTGACTAACGCATTCTCAAAGAAAATTCGACAATCACTGCCACGCGCTGGCGCTGTATTTTGTTTGGTACAATTTCGTCCGCACTCACAAGACGCACAAGCTCTCCCCGGCCATGGCTGCTGGCCTTACTGACAAGCTTTGGGAAATGGCGGATATTGTGCGCCTAATTGATGCCCAAGAGGACGGCCGAAAGACTATGGCGGCAATCGACGAATTGGTGACCCGTACTCAGCCGCGCGCTAGTAGGGGTCGATCAGCTGTGTCGAGACCTCCTTCCACGATCCAAGCTTAAGCCTCACGTTATCGTTGATGGCGATAGCGAGCCAAGCGGGTTCCGATTCGACCCGATCCAGTCGAATTTCGGTATTACTAATCTTGTAAGTCAATGTTGCATCGACAGACTCAAGGGTTTCGGAACTTCGTCTATTTCCAGCAAGCGCCTCGGCGATGGATGAAAGGCAACTCTGTTTTCCAGTTGGTTGATTTACGGCGGTCATGCCAGTGATTCGTATAACTCCGACGGTAAGGTCCGGAGTACCATCCATTTGTGCCAAGTCGGTGCGCACTTCAGCGCCACGACGAATAAATCGCGCGCCGTAACAAGCGCCAATTTTCACAGCGAGAAGATGTTCAGCGTAGATTGCTACCCGCCAAGCGGCCTCAATAGTCCGCATTCCTTCGGTAATTTTTTCCTGACGCAACGCCTGCTTAGGTTGAGGAGCCGGGTCTTGCTCGGCCTTGGGAGCGGCTGGTTGGTATGGAGCCGGGCTTTGCTCGGCCTTGGACGCCGCGCCAACTTGGTCGAACGTTGACGTGGCTGCATGCGGCTGTTGTTGCGACGAGCTTTGCGACCGTTGCCGCTCGAAAACGATGCCAGCAACGAATGCTGCCACGACCACGGGCACGGATATACCTGTGTAACCGAAAATCCGACCCCCTAATTTCCATCGCGTTGTTTTGGATGTTTCTCTCATACGACATGACGGTGGAGCCGGCGCACGTTGGACGGCCGGGATCAGAGTTTGCAAGTGCCTTGCCCGTTATCAAGCGCCGCCCTCTGCCGAGCTAACGTCTCTCTGGAGCGAAAGTTCTCTCGCGGAACGGGAGTTGGCTTTGGCGATTAGGATTCTATGGCTTAAGGCTGCCCATGGCTCAAAAATTCGCCAGCTCATCTCGGGACCCTCTCGTTACTTGGATCAGTGTTTGGACCCAAGTTCGATGATGGCGCCAGTCGGTTCAGGCTCGTGAGGCGCCAAGCTGGTGAGATTCGCATCGCTCCAATTCGCGAGATTTACAACCCTCGCCGCCTGAGCTTCCGGAGCCTCGGCGATCGGCTCCACAACGTTCAATCCGTTACCGTCGAGGAAGAAAGTGTGATCCCCGAACAATTCGTTCAGCTGCGGAGCCACTGGATGGCTGTCGGGAATGGCTTGGGCTTCGAATTGGCTCAGGGTTGTCTCGACCTGTGCGGAAGTCAATTTCATCGCTCACTCCTTTTCGATTGGGTTCGCGCTACAACGCGAAGTACCACGCGCTGCGGGTCCTCCCACCTCAAGGTTGTCAAACACTACGGTCAATTCGGTCGGTCCCGCGTAGACTCACGTAGGGTGTCCCCACGCATGATCAAGCGAGGAATGGAGGCGGCGGCGCGACCAACAAAATCATGCGAGTCGGGGCGCGACGACTGGGCCAGGGGACTCGATTGCGTCCCGTGCATGTGACTCCTCGACGCACTACAAGCAGATCAAGAGGCATCACTACAAGCAGATCAAGAGCATGTTGAGTCCCTTCGGCCGTTTCTTGCGTCTTTAGCGACTCATATTGATATGTCTTCTCGACATGCCAGGGTCCCAAATTAGCGAAACTGCTCTCCCCACATGCTGTTGCCCTCGAAACCAGGAGCCCGCCGTTAGTGTGCTTAAACGGATGGCTCCTGTGCGGCACCTTGATTACACGTTGCGAGGGAAGGGAATAGCGCCGCATTGGTTTGAACGGCGGCGCGAGACTGTTCGTTCCCCAGCTGCCAGTATTATTGTGGCCAGGGCGTTTCTTTTCGAGTGCCCTGATTCCCATGCGGTGTCCTAATTACGGCAAACCAGCCAGGACCACTGTCCTAATTCCTAAGCCACCGTCCTGATTAGAGTTTCACAAGTGTCCTAATTTGTGGACCCGAGTTAATTCGACTTACCGAGTCCGGAGGCGCACAGTTCGCCATCACCGACAAGAACGAACAACAACGGGCGTCGGTGACTGAGAGATGCCATCGCGCTCCCGCCTGTACGCAGGGAGACCACTATGCGCAGCAATCTAGCCAACCTGTACGTGTCACCGCCGTCGCTCGACGAGCAGATCCAGTTCATGCAAAGGGAAATCGAAAAGCAAGAAGCGACGCTTGCGAGCCTTACAGAGGAGGGTCATGAGACCACAGACGCCAAAAAGCGTCTGGTCTTTTTGCTCACAACGCTCAACGATGTTTTGCGGATGAAAAGCCCGCCGCGGTGATGCAGAGGGCATCTTGGCGATAGGCTGGCGGGTCTATAACCACACTGATCGCGAGGACTGCAATGCAGATTGTGAGAATCGCCACCCACTACTCAAACCAAGCGCCTTCTGTCATCTGAAGCTCCCCCGTGTGGGGTTACATGGTGCGTATTACAGACTAATAATTGGCTTCCATAAAAAACCCGCCGCGTTGGATGCGAAGCGCGCCAACAATGGGACGTTTCCATTTGAAATTGCCGCTTCCGCGCTCAGATGAACTCCTTGAACGTGTCGAGCAAGCGCTGACGCCCAAGCGTCGGCCGTTGCTGATTGTGATCGACGGTGCGGACGGATGCGGGAAGTCGAGCCTCGCGTCCTGGCTGGCATGGCAACTCGGAATACCCGTCGTCCATCTGGATCTTTACAACATCAGCAACCATCCAATTCAGTGGCGCACAGCAGATTTGGCACGCACCGTTTCGCACCGGCTCGATCGACGCCCGGTAATTGTCGAAGGTGTGTTGGCGCTAGACGCTCTCGAGCAAATCGGGCGCAATCCGGGATTTCTGATCGTTGTGAATGGCAAAGGGAGTGATGAACTTGCCGGCCAGATAGCCGCGTACTTCAGTCGGCAGAACCCCAATGCGCACGCCGATTTTACATTAGACGGCTACGACGAAGAAAGCCCGCCGCAGTGACGCGGGCGAGGAAGCGCGAGTGATGTCCGATAAGTACACGCTTCGGGCGACTGATCTCGGCAGCCCAGACGATTTCGTTTTTCGTTTCAACGGCCGCGATGTTGGGCGCACTTACGCGATGGCACTCCGAACGGGGTCCATCTACGGCATCAACCTGCGCGGGCCGCTGCCGTCAGGCGTAGAGGTGCAGGGTCTTGCTGACGATCTCAAGGCAGCGAAAGCGAAAGAGGGGCATTCAAAGTGAACTGGGAGAGGTTACTCGCCGCCGGTTCGGTGAAACCGTGAACGAGGCGGGGATGACAGAACGAATTGGCGTCAAGCTTAACGATGGGAGGCTTTCCCGCGGCCTTAGCTTTTGCTTGTTGCAAACGGCTTTCGGCGCTGAGCGGGACGGCGTTGCAGTTAGGTTGTTCGAGCCGCCCAGATGATCGAGCACCCAGCCGCGCTCGCTCTCGCGGACGAAACAAAAGATGGGATTGCGGGTTACATGATCGAGCGAGCACTGGATGATTTGCGCGCGTTGTTTTGACGTTCGGAAGCGGACAGTTTTAGGTGCTAGTTAAAGTCAAATGGTCACAACCGACGAACGATGGACGACTGACTTACTCGGCAGGCCGCATTGCTTGTGCGGGGCGACGATGGATCTCGCGCGGATCGAACCTCATCCGACCATCCAGCACGCGGAAATTCGGACGTATGAATGCATGGAATGTGGTCAGACCCTCGTTCGAACATTCAATGACCAGTAAATTCTGGACCCGCCCCCCTCTCTTGCGCGTCCAGATTTAGCCCCGGCCCGTGCCGGGGTCTTTTTTTCGTCCAGCCGGTTAGTCGGTCTACGCTGCGTTCATTTTTGTTTTGCTTCTAAGAGCCGCGAGATTTCGACGGTCGGGTAAAGTTGAAGAGCCATCGGCACTCCGGTGGCTCTTTTTTGCTTCCACCTGGTCAAGTCTGGTGGCGAGCAGCTCAAGCAGTCAGAGAGCTGGCGCTTGTTCCTGCGCTTGCGTTTGCTCCTGTGCTGTCTCTTGCTCTTGCGCTTCGGTTGCAGCATGCGGAGAAGCTGGCAACTGCAGCACGGTCGCGCGCTGACCTTCGCACAGCCGGGTGATCAGTACGATCTGCCCGTTGGGGAACTCCAGCGCGTCATGGTGAACGTTGGGGTGGTCCATGCTGACCTGCCGGAATCGGGCTACCTTCTCCTCGATCCGTCCAAACCGCAGGCTCGGCCAGAGCCGGCCAAAGGCATGGTCACATTCCACCTCTTTCTCGAGCGCCAACTCCGTGCCAGGACGCAGGCAGACTGCAACATTCGGTTCTCCGATTGCAGCAAAGCCACGCGTCCAAGAACTGCTGAAGTGCGTGGTTACCAGTTTATCTCCGACCTTTGCGGGGCGGGTTGCAACGTTGTGAAGACTGTAATCACACATTGAAGGTCTCCCTCTCTGTGAACAGCCAGGACGGTTGTCCTTCTTGCCAAAAGCGAACTCCGCCACGATGGCAAACTTGTGTCGATTTCACTTATCGATTTCGTTTCCACTTGGGGCTTCCTCGTAATCGAACAGCGTGAGGAGGGAGGTTGCTAAAACTCACGCGCGTATCACGCCGCGAGGTGGCAGGCATTTGTGCGGTGCAATGTCAATCATCACTCAATCAAAATTTCCTCCCGCTCACGGTGTCGGTGGTTCGATCCCCCCTTGGGTACCAGCGCCTTTGTCGGTGATGGGGCATCCAACAGCCTGCGGGGGTCAAGCAGGGCAACTGGATTTAGACCACGCCCGGCAAAGGTTGGTTCACTATCCTCCGTCTTTACAGCCCGCTTGAACCGTTCTTCACGAAGGAATGGCGGCCGGGCGAGATTGCAGTGGTGCGGTAGCCGCACTGCTACCACCACAGGAGCGGTTGTCCGGTGTGGGTCAGTCGCTACAGATTCGGTGCGCGCCAGAAAGATTGGTGCGGCTCGAATGCAGCACGGTGCCGCCGCGCCGATCGATGGTGCGGGTGTTCTCGCGGTCCAAAGGGGATGACGTAGCGGCGCCTGCTGGCCGGGTCATCAGGGTTCAGGTGCGTGAGGCCCTCCCAGCCGCGCCGGAGACCGACGACTTCGATATCATCCTCGCTGCTGCGGTAGGTCACGGTCTTGATGACCGAGTTCAGGCCGGGGACGTCGCCGCCACCCGTGAGAATGCCGATGCGCTTCTTTGCCATGATCGCGCTCCTGCACTTCGCAATCTCGTCAGTCACCGCGAGAAGTTTCTTCGAATTGCCCCCATATCAACGTCGTAATCGTGCTCAAGCCGATGAACGTGGCGGCGGGGTGCATGATGAAGACGAAGGTCCATAGCGAAACACCGAGAGACAAACAAGACCATAGCAGGTGGGACGCAAGGGCGAAGCCCATCGCACCGATTACTGCGCCCGATTTCTCGCTCTCGCGAACTCGACGACTTCTGGATTGGGTCATTCACGACTGATGCAATCAGCGCCAGTTCCGCCCAATGTCTGCTATGCCTCCGATAGCGACCATTCAAGGCATCAGACCGAATTGTAGCGATGTGCCAGTAACGGACATCCCGATTATCGCAATTCCTCACGCCCGCTCGAGCGGAAGCAACTCGTAGATGATCAGCGACTCGACGACAAGCGAATGCTCGCGAACAAGGCGCGCGCGGAACCCGGCCCGATCGATCAGCGTACTGAACAGATCGAGGTCGGAATCCGACGAGACCATGACATACAGCCGCCCACCGGGTTTAAGACGCTCACGAGCCTGGTCAAACAAAGGCGCGATGTCGCGGTAGGCTGGACCGGCGTGCCAACCGCGATCGGCGAGATTGCGCGGTTCGCCCGCATGCTTGGGTGGGCTCGACAGGATCACATCGAAGAGCGGGCGGGGCGCAAGTGCCGAGAGCAGGTTCGTGCACAAGGCGGTGACACGGTCCCCCACGCCGTTGGCGCGTGCGTTCTCGGCGGCTGTGAGAGCAGCATTTGGATTGATGTCGGTTGCCAGAACGTTTTTGGCGCCGGCGCGTGCCGCCGCGAGCGCGAGGATGCCTGACCCGGTTCCGATATCGACCACGTATTTGCCACTTAGGTCGAGGCTGCCAATGAACTCGGCGAAGCGCTCACTGCTGATGAAATAGCGCGGGTGAAACACCGTCGGGCGTACGGTCAGGCGAAAGCCGGCCGCCCGCGTGACCCGGGTATTCTGCCGGGCGAGAATCAGGTGATAGGAAAAGAAGTGAAGAAAACCACGCAGAAGTCGGCGGAAGGGGCCGTGCGGGACACCTCGGCGGCCCAGGCCGCCCGCGACGCTTCCATCAACCGCGACTTTGACCGCGTCGTTTGCAAGAGGCATTTGATCCATGATTGGCCTGTCCCTATCGCGAGTTCACATCCGGCGCTTTCGCGTGGTTAGCCGATCCGCGCGAGCAGCACTTGCAGGTGCTGCCACAGTGACCGCCCATGCGCGGGCTGCACGTGGATGTGGCCATCGTGAGTGCCCGGTTCCGTCAGCAGGCCGCGCAACTTGATCATCTGCCACGCCAACGGATTCCAGTCTCGCCAAGCTTGTTGGGCCTCATGCAGCAGTATGCCACTCACGACCTCCGGCACGGCGCCAAAGATCTGCGGTAAGCGGTCTGACATTCCGCCGTCACGCAAAATATTCCATTTCGACAGGCCCCCCATGACCGGAGAGCGGAGGGCATAGGCCACCCCGCGGCGGCGCGGCCGCCAGGCTATGACCGCCCCTGGGCGCGCGCTGCGCCGTCAATCGCGCCGGCTGAAGGCGGCGCTCCCATCTCGCATCCGGCAGCGCGTGATGCCACGCCACCGCGGAGGACCTAGAACCGGGGGATTGAATCCCCACGGGGACGGGGCGTAGCAATGGACGCTTTCAGGACCCGATGCGGCGCAGCCCTGGCGCGGGTTATGCCAGTACCGCAAAATGAGGAAAAAAATGGGTCACAACTTCGATCGGCTCGACGAGGACTGGCTCGATCTTTTCCTCGAAGAATTCACGCACCGCGTACCAGCACACCGCGAGCCTTGCTACGATCGCGGCCCTGCCTTTACGCAGCGCAAAGTAGGTCTGCTCCGCCATCAGCATGATGTTGTCGTTCTCGAACAGCACCTGGCCTTTGCCGTCCTCCAGTATGTAAAGGCGGTCGAGCCGCGAAATACTCAGGATGCAATCATGCTCGGGCGCTGGACCGACGACATAAAGCTGCGGATCGCCGCGCTCGGTGGCGCCGATCTCCCACCCGCTGATTTCGCCGCTAGGGATGGCTGCCGCGCAGGCATCGGTGAGCTGGGAGAGTTCGTTGGTTTGCCAACCGCGCGGGAAGAGCGCGCGCGTACGTGGAAACCGGACCACGTTCATTTCTTCACCTCGTACAGGAGCCGGTACAGCTCAGGCTCGTAGAATGACAACAACCGTTTAGCGAATTCCGAGGGCTCCACGTTAAGCGCTTTTGCCCAAGCTTCCATGCTTTCGATCGGAAGGCGGCCAAAGCCGTTCTCCACCTGGGAAACGAAAGTGTAGTATTTGAAGCCCAACTCGTCAGCGAGCTGGACCTGCGACAAACCAGCCCGGCCCCTGAGTTCCTTGAGCCAATCTCCAGCCTGCTTGCGCAGTTGTTTCGACTTTGACTGGACTTTGGCGATTTTCATGCGCGCGCGCGTCTCGACGACCGAACCAGCTTGCTTTGCTGTTATGTTTCGTATCTACTAAACTATCTATCCATAAATACGGCCTGGATAGACGGAACATAGCACAATTCGCGACGGCGGCCTATGCGAGCAACCAAAAACTTCCATGTCCAGCGAAGTAACGCGGTCGGCATCGGTCCCCAGCTCACGTTTGCGGCCGCAATTTTTGCCGGCCTTACCACATGGATCGTCCTGAGCACGACCGTGACGGCGGATCTCGTCGTGCCAATCATGGCGACACTATCGTTCGGGTTCGCAGCCGCGCTGGCTGTCGTGGCTTGGCTGCGCTTCAACGAGAACCCAGCCCGCGTCACCTACGCCGACGTCGCCGGCGCAATCACTCTGATCGGCGTTTGCATTGCGGCAACGATCGAGCCCGAGCAAATGCTGCGCATCGTCGCGGGGGATTCAGCACGGCCGTGACCGCCTCACGCGCATTGCGCGGCACGCCTTGAAAGGAACCGCACCAGCGCATTGAAAACCAGACCGGGCCCCTCTGGCGGCAACCAATGCTGCGATGTCGGACTGGAATAACCAAGGAGTGGCCCCATGAACCTACAAACGGATTTGAACCGCGCCTCCTCAACGCTTGATCGCGCTGAAGCCGCGCCGCATGCCAAGGCTGCCGACGCCGTTATCTTGGCGCTCGGGAGCAACGTCACACGCGGGCTGAGTATGTTCGAGGTGCAACAGCGCCTGCAGCAATATGGGCCCAACCGCCTCAAAAGCGCGCCGGAAACGCCGTGGTGGAGGCGTCTGTTAGAGCAGTTCGAAAACTTCCTCGTCATCATCTTGCTGGTCGCCGTGGTAATTTCGGTGATCGAATGGGTGTTGCAGGATCCGCGTGAAACTGCGTTGCCTTACGAGGCGATCGTCATCATGGCAATCGTCGTTCTCAACGCCATGCTTGGATTCATCCAGGAGTCCCGCGCAGAGAAATCAGTCCGCGCGCTGATGGCGCTCGCCGCACCGGAGACAACTGTCGTTCGCGACGGCGATCGGCAGCGCGTTGCGACACATGACATCGTCCCCGGCGACATCGTGCTGATCGAAGCCGGTGACAAGATTCCGGCGGATTCCCGCCTTGTCGAGGTGGCCAACCTTCAGACCGACGAGGCGCCGCTGACCGGCGAAAGCGTACCAGTCTCGAAGGAACTAAAGCCGATCGTGGGCGACACGGGGCTCGGCGATCGCCGCAACATGGTGTTCTCCGGCACGGTCGCCACTTATGGCCGCGGCCGCGCCGTAGTGGTCGCTACCGGCATGTCTACGGAAGTCGGTCGCATCGCAGGCCTACTGGAGGCGGCGGAGAAGGAGCCGACGCCGCTGCAACAGGAACTCGACCGCACCGGCAAGCGGCTCAGCGTCATCATGCTTGGAATCTGCGCCGTGGTGTTCGCGGCGGGCCTGTTTAGCACCACAACGTTCACGCTTAACGTAGTGCTCGGGTTATTCTTATTTGCCGTGGCGCTCGCCGTCGCCGCCATTCCCGAGGCACTGCCCGCCATTGTCACCGTAGGCCTGAGCCTCGGCGTCCGGAGGATGGCGGCGGCCAACGCCATTGTTCGCAAGCTGCCGGCGGTTGAAACTCTCGGCGCTGCAACCGTGATCTGCTCGGACAAGACCGGCACGCTAACCCGCAACGAGATGACGTTGCGGGCGATCGCAACACCCGACGCCCTGATCGACATTGGCGGCAGTGGCTACATCCCCGAGGGCGACTTCACGATCGAAGGGAAGATGATCGACGAGGGCTCGCCGCACCGTGCGGCTGTCGTGCAATTGCTGCAGGCCGCAGCGCTCGCCAACGACGCGGCACTGGTGCAACGTGAGGGCCGATGGATGGTGCAGGGCGACCCAACCGAAGGCGCGCTGGTCGTGGCTGCGCGTAAGTTTGGCATCGACGCCGACAAATTGGAGCGGTTTCCGCGCTTCGCCGAAATCCCCTTTACGTCTGAACGCAAGCGCCACGCTACGGTCCATGTCGACCGCGAAAACCCCGTCGATTTGCGCGTCTTCGTTAAGGGCGCACCGGAGGTGCTGCTGGCGAAGTGCCGCTTCCTTTGGCAGAACGGCAAAGCCGTCCCGCTCACCGAAGAAGGACGTGCCAACCTTCTGCAACGCAATGAAGGGCTCGCCAAGCAGGCGTTGCGCACGCTCGCCATCGCCACGCGTACTGTGCCCGCTAAGTCGCTCGGCGTGGACCCGCAAACGGCCGCTAAGGGCGACGTCGAGATCAAACTTCCCGAGAGCGTCGAGGACGACCTCCTGCTGCTGGGCCTGGTCGGCATGATCGACCCGCCGCGCACTGAAGCAAGAGAAGCGGTTATCACGGCCAGACGGGCACACATCCGCAGCGTGATGATCACCGGCGACCATCCGGCGACCGCCGAAGCGATCGCCCGCGAACTGACGATTTTCGAGCCGGGGGCGAAACTGGTAACCGGGTCTGAGCTGCGCGCCATGGCGGAAGGCGAACTCGACCGAATCGTCGAACAGGTCCGCGTGTTTGCCCGGGTCGATCCCGAGCATAAGCTTCAGATCGTCGGTGCGCTCCAGCGCAAGGGCCACATCGTCGCCATGACTGGCGACGGCATTAACGATGCCCCAGCGCTCAAGACCGCCAATATCGGCGTCGCGATGGGCATCACCGGCACCGACGTATCGAAGGAAGCGGCCGACATGGTGCTGACCGATGACAATTTCGCCAGCATTGTGAAGGCGATCGAGGAAGGACGCGGCATCTTCGACAATATCCGCAAATATCTTCTCTACCTATTGTCCTCAAATGCTGGCGAACTGCTCACCATGTTCGCGGGCGTGATGCTCGCAGGATTGCTCGGGCTGACTTCGGTAGAGGCTGGGCTGTTTTTACCGTTGCTCGCTGCGCAGTTGCTCTGGATCAACCTCGTCACCGACGGCCCACCCGCGCTCGCGCTCGGCATCGACCCGCGCGACTCTGATGTCATGGAGCGCGAACCCCGTGCGCGCGGCGCCGGCATTCTGACCGCCGAAGACTGGTGGCGGCTCGCCGCGATCGGCACGGTAATGATGGTCGGTACGCTCGCCGTGCTTGACGCCTACTATCCGGGTGGGCTGTTTACGCTGTTCGCGACCGGCACCGCACCGAACGCGGCCGACGAGACACACGCGCGCAGCATGGCATTCACCACCCTGATGATGTTCCAGCTCTTCAACGTGTACAATTGCCGATCGAGCTGGCGAAGCGCCTTCAGCGGTTTCTTCGACAATAAATGGCTGTTGGCGGCGGTTGCCCTGTCGCTGCTCACGCACGCGCTGGTGATCTACGTGCCATTCCTCCAGGTCGCGTTCCACACCGTGGCGCTGTCAGGAACAGACTGGCTCGTCGCTACTGGCGTCGCCTCCGTTCTGCTCATCGGCATGGAGCTCTTCAAGCTGGCGCTGCGGGCTAAGCGTCGGCCAGCAGCTGCTGGAATGACCGACGTGGCGTCCGCGGAAGTAGTTCGCCGCTAAATCAAGGGAGGCGACCAGGCACTCACAAGGTCGCGAACAAAGTTGGCGCTCGCCCTCTTTTGGGCAAGTGTCGGCGTTGCGGGACCACCGCGCTTTCAGGACCCGCTAGGGCGCGCAGACTTGTCGCGGCTAGTCTGGGCGGGCCGGTACGGCGCGTTCTGAAGCTTTCGGTGCGGGCAAGTCCCGAGCCGGGGCTGCGCCCGTCGTTTCATCAGAGTCGGTGATCGGCAACCGTTTCGCGATCACCACGACACCGGCAAACAGCACCAGTGCAACCACAGCCGTCACGGCCAGGCTCATGAGCGAAGGATTTTTTTGGGGTCCAGGCCCGGGCAAGGTCCGCTTTCCAGGTTTGGATGCATTTGACCGTAAATAACCAACCAGCCCGGCACTTTGTTCCGAGGTTCATGCCGCAAAGTACTTCCTCATTTTGGGGAGAAAAGTTGGCGCGATTTATTCCGCTCATTCCCGCGTAGGCGGGAATCCAGCATCGCTCAGCGCCCTTCTGGGTCCCCGCCTACGCGGGGACAAGCGGGGCTCGAAGTTATGCCCGATATCGACAGGGCGTGCGCGGCATCGCCCATTATTCCTCGACTTCCTTGCTAATTCAGATAAGCTGTAGACGCCTTGCTCATCCGGGGGCGCCATCATGAGGCGTTCTGTTGGCGGAGCAACCTAACGGGGCTGGCACTGGGACAATCCTGGAGCCGGCTGGTGCGGCGCCTGCGGTGTGACTCGCAACCATGCCCCGGGAGGCCAAGGGTCGCCGTCCGCTCCAACTAGGTGGGGCTGCCTTCAATGGCTGGAGGGGAGCGAGGTGAAGGCGGGAAATCCGCCGGATCGGTGGCTCTGCCTGCAGAGTTGCGATCGCGCCCGGGAGCACGGCCCCAAGGCCCAAATCGCCGCCAGTGGAGCGCCGTTGGGCGCGTGCGTGACGGTCCTTGCTCGCAACAAGGCTCGCCCGCGCACGCCGCCCGCGCCGAGAGGCTTCGCACGGCCTTTCGGCAGCGGTGCGGATACTTTTGACGGTGCGTCTGACGGCGCTCCGCTCCCTCGGGTTTTTCCTGAGGGGAAAGGAGGACAGGCACCCGCAGCCTTTGCAAATAACGCGGGCGATGACGCTTGGCTGTTTGACATCGTGAGCGCGCAAAAAAACTCCACCTCATCCTGAGGAGCGGCGAAGCCGCGTCTCGAAGGATGGGCCGCATGGTTCGAGACGCGTCGCTGCGCGACGCTCCTCACCATGAGGAGAGAAGTGAGCGGGCTTTTGACATCGTGAGCGCGCAAAAAACTTCAACTTCATCCTGAGGAGGCGCGAAGCGCCGTCTCGACGAGCGGCGTTTGTTGATGGAGCAATTTAGCCCCGCCGGGTGGTTTCAAGCCCAAGGCTTCTTACGGCCCGGTGACGAGGTCGAGCGTTGCCGAGCCGCCGCCCGCCGGAATACTGACTCGCCTCGTCGCGATCTTTTGTCCATTGAGCAGAAACGTCAGCTCGTAATTCCCCGAGCGCAGTGACCAGAAATAGTTGCCGGCCGCGTCTGTGGTGACGGCGATATCGGGGATCGCTGGGGCCGGCTTGTCCAGCGATTGAGCGAGCACCACGACGCCGCGCAAAGCTTGGCCAGAAGCCGTCCGCACAACGCCGCTCACCCCAGCGCCGCGGCGGGCCGCCCGGGAACCATCGCTGGATTCGGGTTTCTCCCGGGGATCAGAAGATGCCGTCATCGGTGCCAGCATGCATAGCGCAAAAACAAAGGCCGCCGTCAGGCAGCCTTTGCGCTTGTCTTCAGGCGGAGCAAGCCCGTCCCCTAATACAGCAGGCGGCTTGTTCTGACCAGAACGCTTGCTATTTTGGCGCGTCCCTCCACTTGAGCAGATTTTCGAAGCGCGCGGGTGGCAGAGATCAACGCGGCTGTGGATGGCAGAGATCAATACGGTAAAGGCCGGAACCGGAATGGCCGGCCACGCCGACGGAATTCAACCTTCGATCAGTATTTCCGGAACAGGCCGACCAGCTTGCCCTGGATCCGCACCCGGTTGGGCGGCAGGATGCGGACCTCATAGGCGGTGTTGGCGGGTTCGAGCGCGATCGAAGCGCCGCGGCGGCGGAAGCGCTTCAGCGTGGCTTCCTCGTCGTCGATCAGCGCGACGACAATGTCTCCGGTGTCGGCGGCTTCGCTGCGTTTGATCAGCGCCGTGTCGCCATCGAGGATGCCGGCCTCGATCATCGAGTCGCCGCGCACTTCGAGGGCGAAATGCTCGCCGGACGTCAGCAGGTCCGGCGGCATGTTGATCGTGTGGGTGCGGGTCTGGATCGCCTCGATCGGCGTGCCGGCGGCGATCCGTCCCATGACCGGGACGGCGACGGGGCGGCCGCTGCCCTCGTCATCGGCTGACAATTGCCGCACGCGGCCGAGATCGCCTTCGATGACGCTCGGGGTAAAGCCGCGCCGGCCGTTACCGCCGCCGCCACCCATGCCCTGGGCGACGCTCTCGGGCAGCTTGATGACCTCGATGGCGCGGGCGCGATTGGGCAAGCGGCGGATGAAGCCACGCTCCTCCAGCGCCGTGATGAGGCGGTGGATGCCGGACTTGGACCGCAAGTCCAGCGCGTCCTTCATCTCATCGAAGGAAGGCGGCACCCCGGCCTCCTTGAGACGCTCATGGATGAAGCGGAGGAGTTCGAATTGTTTGCGCGTCAGCATCGCTGGCTCTTCTCCCGGAAATGGCCCGAACACGGGGGACAGGGTCAGAAACAAAGCATGAACATACCCTATCTGTTCGATATGTGTTCCGCAACCATTTAATTTGGGATGAAGAATGCGCCGGAGCCCTAAAACCCGAGCTTAACGATGGGACATTCGCTGCCGGACACAAGCGCCGGCGCGTGCGCATCCCAAATCAGCAGGCAGTCGGCCTTGGCCAAGGCCGCCATCATCGATGAGTCCTGGATAGGCAGCGGGATCGCCACCGGCTTTCCATTCGGCCCCGGGCGAAGGGTGGCCCGCAGGAAATCCATGCGCTCGTCATTGGCCGGCAGGTCGCTCGCCCAGCACCGCGGATTCGGAAGCGGCGGATAAATCCGTGCGCCCCGACAGCCGCCGGATGAGGGGAACGAGAAACAGCAGGGCGCAGACATAGGAGGATACCGGGTTGCCAGGCACGCCGAGCACATGCATAGCGCCGAGCCGGCCATGCATCACCGGCCGGCCGGGGCGCAGCGCGACTTTCCAGAAGGAGAGGGTGAGGCCCTCGCCGGCAAGGCTCTGCTGCACCAGATCGTGGTCGCCAACCGACGCGCCGCCCGCTGTTACCAGAATATCGGCGCCGATCTCGCGCGCGCGCCGCACCGCACCGGCGATGGCCTCGAGGCGGTCGGGCGCGATACCAAGATCGATGATCGAGGCGCCTTCCAGACGCGCCAGCGCGCCGAGCGCGAGGCCGTTGGAATAGACGACCTGACCGGGTTTCAGATCGGAGCCGGGCGGTCGCAGTTCATCGCCGGTGCCGAGTACTGCGACTTTCGGAGCGCGATGCAGCGGCACGGTCGGATGATTCATTGCCGCCGCCAGCATCAGGTCGCGGCCGGTGAGGCGGCGGCCTTTCGGCAGCAGCACATCGCCTTGCTTGAAATCGAGCCCGCGGGCGCGAACATTCTTTCCGCGCGTTGCGGCCGCGTTGATCACCACCACATCGCCCTGCCGTGTGGTGTTTTCCTGAATGATCACGGTATCGGTGCCGGCTGGCAGGACGCCGCCGGTGAAGATGCGCGCCGCTTCGCCCCTCTCCACCGGGGCAGCAAAGGGATGTCCAGCCGCCACTTCACCGATGACCTTCAATCTCGCCGGAATGCTCGCCACGTCATCGGCACGCACCGCATATCCGTCCATGGCGGAAACATCGGCGGGCGGCTGGGTGATAAGGGCCGCGACATCGGCGGCCAGTACGCGCCCGGCTGCTTCAGCGAGCGGAACGTCCTGCGCCGGCAGCGGCGCCGCATCGCTGCAAGATCCGCGACAGCGCATCCGCACACCGGCAGCAAAGCCACGGCTCAACCCCTTCGCGCGATAGTGGCCGGATTTCCCGCCGCTGCTTCTCGACCAGGTGGATGCCTTCGATGCTCATGCCGCGCTCCACCGCCTTGACCATGTCATAGATCGTCAGGCAGGCGACCGATACCGCGGTCAGCGCTTCCATCTCCACGCCGGTCTGGCCGGTGACCTTGACCGTGGCGCGCACGATCAGGCCAGGCAGCTTGTGGTCGGGCGTTATCTCCACCTCGACCTTGGTAATCGGCAGCGGATGGCAGAGCGGAATGAGTTGATGCGTCTTTTTGGCCGCCATGATCCCGGCGATGCGGCCGGCGCCCAGCACGTCGCCTTTCTTGGCATCACCGCCGAGCACGAGATCGAGCGTTTTGGCCATCATGACCACACGGCCTTCGGCGGTCGCGACGCGTTCGGTGGAGTCTTTGTCCGATACGTCGACCATGCGCGCCTCCCCGCTGCTGCCGAGATGAGTAAGCTTGCCCTTGGGTGCCATCGTTACCTCGCGGCCGCTGTGTCGCGGCGAAGCAGCGCTTTGGTTGCCGCTTCCACATCGGGCTGCCGCATCAGGCTCTCGCCTACCAGGAAGGTCGAGATGCCCACTTGTCGCAGCCGCGCCAGATCGGCCGGACCAAACAGCCCGCTCTCGCCCACCGCCACGACGGTCCTTCGGCAGCATCGGCGCAAGCCGCTCGCTTACCGCAAGCGTCGTCTCGAAGGTTTTCAGGTCGCGGTTGTTGATTCCGATCAGCCGCGACTTCAGTTTAAGCGCGCGCGCGAGTTCGTCCTCATTGTGCACTTCCAGCAGCACGTCCATGCCGTGGGCGCAGGCGACGTCTTCCAGCTCTTTCGCCGTGGCATCGTCCACCGCCGCCATGATGATCAGGATGCAGTCGGCGCCCCATGCGCGTGCTTCGACCACCTGATAGGGGTCGTACATGAAGTCCTTGCGCAGCACCGGCAGAGACGTGGCCGCGCGCGCGGCGCCGAGAAAATCGGGACGGCCCTGAAACGAAGGCGCATCGGTGAGAACCGAGAGACAGGCCGCGCCGCCTGCCGCATAAGCGCGCGCGAGCGAAGGTGGATCGAAATCGGCGCGGATCAGTCCCTTGGACGGGCTTGCCTTCTTGATCTCCGCGATGAGCGCATAGTCGCCGGCCGCAAGCTTGCGCTCGATGGCGTGCAGGAAGCCGCGTGGGGCGGAGACGGCGCGCGCTTCGGCCTCGATCGTGCCGAGCGGCCGCCGTCGCTTGGCGATGTCTATCTCCTCGCGCTTATAAGCTTCGATCTGGGTGAGGATGTCCGCCATGGGCTCATGCATTCGATACGGCGACGAGGCGGTCGAGTCTTTTCTTCGCCTCGCCGGAATCGATGGACTGCTGCGCCAGCGCGACCGCGTCCTTCAAATTGGCAGCTTTACCGGCAACGACCAGCGCCGCGCCGGCATTCATCACCGCCACATCGCGATGCGGACCGTTCGCGCCTTTCAGCACGTCGAGCAGCGCGGCCGCATTTGCTTTCGCATCGCCGCCCCGCAGATCTTCCGGCTTGCAGCGAGCAAGCCCCACGTCCTCGGGCGCGATCTCGAACACGCGCACCTTGCCATTCTCCAATGCCGCCACGCTGGTGCGCCCGCAGGTGGTGATTTCGTCAAGCCCGTCGGAACCGTGCACCACCCAGGCGCTTTCAGACCCGAGATTTTTCAACGCTTCCGCCAGCGGCTCCACCCATTGCTTGGAGAAGACGCCGACCATCTGCCGCTTCACGCCGGCCGGGTTCGACAGCGGGCCCAAAAGATTGAAGATCGTGCGCGTGCCGAGTTCCACGCGGGTTGCGGCGACATTCTTCATCGCGGGATGATGCGCGGGCGCGAACATGAATCCGATGCCGGCCTCGCGGATGCAGCGCGACACCTGTTCGGGCGTCAGTTCGATTTTCACGCCGAGCGCAACCAGCACGTCGGCAGCGCCGGAGCGTGAGGAGAGGGCGCGGTTCCCATGCTTGGCGACCGGCACGCCGGCGCCCGCAACGATCAGCGCTGCGCAGGTTGAAATATTGTAGGTGCCGGAAGCATCGCCGCCGGTGCCGACGACATCGATGGCGCCCGCGGGCGCTTCGACGCGCAGCATCTTCGCGCGCATGGTGGTTACCGCGCCGGTGATCTCCTCGATGGTCTCGCCGCGCACGCGCAGCGCCATCAGCAACCCGCCCATCTGCGACGGCGTGGCCGCGCCCGACATCATCAGGTCGAAAGCCTTGGCGGCTTCATCGCGGCTCAAGGTGGCGCCGGTCGCCACCTTGCCGACAAGCGCCTTGAAATCGTCGGTCACGCCGCCCCCTTAACTTCCCCGCTTGCGCGTCGCGCTCTTGCCGCGTCCTTGCTTCGCGTTCCAATCGGCGGCGAGCTCAAGAAAATTCCGCAGGATCAGATGTCCATGCTCGGACGCGATGCTTTCGGGATGGAATTGCACGCCGTGTACGGCAAGCCTGCTGTGTGCCAGGCCCATCACCAGACCGTCGTCGGTCTCCGCGGTGACGGCAAGTTCCTGCGGCATGCTTTTGCGGTCCACGACCAGCGAGTGATAGCGCGTCGCCTTGAACGGTCCATTGATGCCGCGGAAACACGCTTTGGCCCTTGTGCCTCACCTCGGACAACTTGCCATGCACTGGCACCGGCGCGCGCACCACCTCGCCGCCGAAAACCTGGCCGATGGCCTGATGGCCAAGGCAGACGCCGAAGATCGGAATGGTGGGCGCAGCTTGCTTGATCAGGTCGAGGCAGATGCCGGCATCGTCGGGCGTGCAGGGGCCGGGCGACAGCACGATCGCCTCGGGATCGGCAGCGATCACATCTTTCACCGTGATCTTGTCATTGCGATGCACAGCCACGTCCGCTCCGAGCCCGCCCAAGTAATGGAACAGGTTGAAGGTGAAGCTGTCGTAATTGTCGATCAGCAGGATCATGGGCCGCCGTTTTGTTGCGTGCTCAAGGTCTTAGACGCCAACCCCTCGGAGGGTCAAGGCGGCTGAGGCGCGGCGGGACGGTCATGCTTTATGGATCGGATCGATCCATTTTACCTCTTCCGGCCGCTCGGCCGGCGCGATGTCGAGATTCACCACGACCGCTTCGTTATCGCTGCGCACCACGACGCATTCCAGCGGCTCGCTCGTGCTCGCATTGATCTCCTGATGCGGCACGTAAGGCGGCACGAAGATGAAATCGCCGGGGCCGGCCTCGGCGCTGAACTCCAGCCGTTCGCCCCAGCGCATGCGGGCCCTGCCGCGCACGACATAGATGATACTTTCAAGTTCGCCGTGATGATGCGCGCCGGTTTTCGCATTGGGCTCAATCGCGACGGTGCCGGCCCACAGCTTTTGCGCACCCGCACGGGCAAGATTGATCGCCGCTTGCGGTGCATCCCAGGCGTCTGCGCGGTATTGGGGTCGAGCGAATGAGCTGGAATCACCCGAACGCCGTCGTGCTTCCATTTGGCAGAATGATCGTGCGCCATGGCCGCCTCCCCGCGTCGTTTCGACTATTGCCCCCGCTTGGCACTGCTGGCGAAACGCCGCGCTTCCTCGGCCGCCCGGAACAGCGCCTTGGCTTTGTTGACGCATTCCTGTTGCTCGGCCTCGGGATTGGAGTCGGCCACGATGCCGGCGCCGGCCTGCACATACATTACGCCGTTTTTCACCAAGGCGGTACGCAGGACGATGCAGGTATCCATTTCGCCCGCGGCGGAGAAATAACCGACCGCGCCCGCGTAGAGCCCGCGTTTCTCCTTCTCCAGTTCGTCAATAATTTCCATCGCGCGCACTTTCGGTGCGCCGGATACCGTGCCTGCCGGAAATCCTCCGGCGAGCGCATCGATGGCATCGTATTTGTCGCCGAGCTGGCCTTCCACATTCGACACGATGTGCATGACATGGCTGTAGCGTTCGACGAAGAACTGGTCGGTGACTTTCACCGTGCCGATCTCGGCGACACGGCCCACGTCATTGCGGCCAAGATCGAGCAGCATGAGATGTTCGGCGCGCTCCTTCGGATCGGCCAGAAGCTCGTCCTCCAGCGCCTTATCCTCGTGCGGGCTCGCGCCGCGCGGCCGCGTACCGGCGATCGGGCGGATAGTGACTTTCCCTTCCTGCACCTTCACCAGAATTTCCGGGCTCGAACCCGTCACCGCGAAATCACCGAGGTCGATGAAATAGAGATAGGGCGACGGATTGACCCGGCGCAGCGCGCGGTAAAGCGAAAAGGGCGGCAGCTTATAAGGCGCCTCGAAGCGCTGTGCCAGCACGACCTGGAATACGTCACCGGCAGCAATGTAATCCTTCGCTTTCAGCACCATGCGGTGGTAGTCGGCAACGGGCGTGTTAGAAACCGGCGCCGTTGTCACCGGACCAGTGTCAGCCTCTGCGGCTTCCTTATCGAGCGGCCGGTCTAAGACGTCGACGATTTGCGCCAGGCGCTCCTGTGCGCGGGCCAGCGCCGCGCTGGCGGCGACGCCCTGCTCCGGGCGCACGGGAGTTACGACGGTGAGCGTGTCCTCCACCGCGTCGAAGATGATCACCAGCGTCGGACGAACGAGCACGGCATCCGGAATCCCGATCGGGTCTGGATTGGGGGAGGGCAATTCCTCCATCAGCCGCACCATGTCGTAGCCCAGATAGCCGAAGACACCGGCAGCCATCGGCGGCAGCTTTTCCGGCAGGCTGATGCGGCTTTCTTTCAACAATGCGCGCAAAGCCTGCAGCGGTGGTTCCGGACAGGGGACGAAGGCGTCCGGCTTATTGCGCGCGGCACGATTGATCTCGGCTTTGGCGCCGTGCGTTCGCCACACGAGGTCCGGTTCGAGCCCGATGATGGAATAACGGCCGCGGGTATCGCCGCCTTCGACCGACTCCAGGAGGAAGCTCATCGGCTTGCCGGCGGCGATTTTGATGAAAGCTGAAACCGGCGTCTCCAGATCGGCGACCAATTTAGTCCACACCACCTGCACTTCGCCGCGCGCGTAGCGTTCGGCGAAATTGTCTGCCGATGGTTCGATCTGCATCGGAGCGCTCAGTTCGTGCTGCCGCCGCCGGTAACTTGATTCAAGGCGTTCGGATTGATGGTGACGCCGACATCGCGCTCCAGCCGCTCCGCATAGCCGGCGAGCAATTCGTCTGCGAGTGCGCGGCGCACGGAATCCGAAATGCGCTTGGCGTCGGGGGACTTCATGTCGAGGTCGGGCACTTTGATGTCCTCGACCCGGAACACCACGCGCTGCGTCGCCTGCGCGCCCTCGGCGGAGCCAACCGCGCCTTTGGGCGTACGGAAGATGGCATTGATGATGGGAGCGGAAAGATCTTCCTTCGGGTCGCCGCGCTTGACGCCCGTGGCGGTTTCCACCTTCAGCTTGTCTTCCGCGGCGACGTCCTTCAACGAGCCGCCCGTCTTCAGCTTCTCCGTCAGGGCATCGGCCTTGGTCTTCAGCCGCTTGGCGATCTCGTCATTGGTGTAGCGGATCTCGATTTCGGTCTTCACCTCATCCAGGGCGCGTTCGCGCGCCGGCGTGATGCCGACGACGTCGTACCAGACATAGCCATTCTCATATTGCAGCGGATCGTTCTCAACTCCGACATCGGTAGCGAAGATCGCCGGCCCGAGTTCGTTTGGTCTTGGCAAGTCGGTAATCGGCACGCCTTCGGGCGTGCGGCCATTGCGGTCGATGGCTTCGATGGTGCGGCTGGCGACCTTCAGCTTCTCGGCTGCCTCCTCCAGCGTCTCGCCACCGGCGCGTGCGTCCTCGAGCTTGTCGCGCAGGCCGGAAACCTGCGCCTTTGCCCGTTCCAGTGCGACGTCGCGCTTGATCTCATCGGCGACCTGTTCATAGGTCCGGGTTGTGCCCGGCTGGACCTTCAGCACCCACACCAGTGCCGTCCCGAAACGCCCCTGGACTGGGGCGCTGACTTCGCCTTCCTTGAGCGCGAAGGCGGCGTCGGCCACGGCCTGGTCGATAATGCCGGACTTCGGGATGGTGCCGAGGTCTATGTCGGATTCCTTCAGTCCGCGTTCTTGCGCTACGGCTTCGAACGCCGTGCCTTGCGCGATTTTCTCGGACGCTGCCTTCGCCTCTTCGGCATTCGAGAATACCATCTGCCGGATGTGACGCTGCTCCGGCGTGCCGTAGCGGGCTTTCCGTTGCTCAAAGATGCCGCGGGCGTCCGCGTCGTTGATCGTCTCCCACTTCGCGATGTCGGCAGGAGTGACAACGACAAGGACGGCTTTGCGATATTCCGGCGCGCGAAACTGCCCCTTGCGCTCCTCAAAGTATTTCGCCAGTTCCTCTGGAGTGGCGGGCGGGACGGCGCCGGCAAGCGAGCGGTCGAGCACCAGGTATTCGATCGCGCGCTCTTCGTTGCTGTAGCGATAGGCGGCTTCCACCGACGCCTTGGGTACCGTGAGCTCGCCGGCTACCGTATCGACGATCTGCCGGCGCAGCATCTGCTTGCGATGCTCTGCGACATAGCGCGGCTCGCTATAGCCGGCTTGCCGAATGATCGCCTCGAACCGGGCCCGATCGAAACCGCCGGTGAGCCCGCGGAAGGTGGGATCGGTCATGATCGAATTGGCCACGTCCGCGTCTGAGATGTTCAGCCCCATCTGCCGGGCACGCTCGTCGAGCGCGGTTTCGGCGATCAATTGGCCGAGCACCTGCCGGTCGAAGCCAAAGGCGCGCGCCTGATCCATGGAGACCGGGCGCCCGGCCTCGCGGCCGAGCTGTTGCAGCTTGTCGTTGTAGATCGTGCGGAACTGCTCGATGCCGATTTCGGTATTTCCGACCTTGGCGAGCGCCGAGCGGCCGAAGCCACGGAAAACATCGCCGATGCCCCAGATGGCGAAGCTGACCGCGAGCAAGCCTAACACCACGGTCATGATGGCTTTGCCGATACGACCGGTGGAGGCGTTCTTGATACCTCTAAGCATGGGACCTGTGCATGGTTGGGAATTGCGCGGGCGCCTAGGCCGTCAGGCGCAGCAGGGTATTATCATAAAGATCGCCTTGCGCAGCCGCAACTTTTTGACGCTTCCGCGGCAGCTCAGTGTGGCAGGGTTTGGCCTCTGGCGTGGGCGGGTGGGGTCTGCTACCCGCACGATGGAACGAGGGAAATCCGGGGATCGACGATGGCGAATACGCCGCGTCCGCTGGTTGCGGGCAATTGGAAGATGAATGGCCTGGGCAGCTCGGTTACGGAGCTCAAGGTCATCCTGCAAGGGGGCCGCGACCTCGCTGGCAAAGTCGACTTGATGGTATGCCCGCCGGCACCGCTGCTGAAGGAATTTGCCGCGGCTGCCGCAGGTTCGACCGTGATCATCGGCGCGCAGGACTGCCATCCGGAACCCTCCGGTGCCTTTACCGGCGACATTTCCGCGGAAATGCTGGCGGATGCGGGCGCCGCCGCCGTGATCGTCGGTCATTCCGAGCGCCGCACGCTGCATGACGAGGAGGATGAACTCGTCCGGCTCAAGGCAATGGCGGCGCACCGCGCCGGCCTCGCCGCCATTGTTTGCATCGGCGAAACCAAGGCCCAGCGCGAGGCGAAAGAAGCCATCGCGGTAGTACGCAAACAGATTGATAATTCCCTGCCGAAACAGGCCACGGCCGCCAACCTGATCCTCGCTTACGAGCCGGTCTGGGCGATCGGCACTGGGCTCACGCCCACGCCGGCGGATGTTGCTGAAGTGCATGACTTTCTGCGCAAGCGGCTGTCCTCCCGCTATGGTGCCGAGGGACAGCGCATCCGGCTTCTCTATGGGGGCTCGGTAAAACCTTCCAACGCGCGCGAACTGATGGCGGTCGGGAATGTCAATGGCGCCCTTGTCGGCGGCGCCAGCCTGAAAGCCTCTGAATTTCTGGCGATAGCGGCGGCCTGCAGCTAACCATGCGAGCGCGCGATCAGCAAAAGTGGGTACCGGTTTTGCGACGCAATCAAGCTTGCGCAGATTGCGTAGACTTATCTGCGGTTCGCGCGCAAAATTTATAATGCAGCGCAAGATCTTATCCGAAAAACCGGTTCCCACTTTTCGGGATCATGCGCTGGGGTGGAATTCTCGCCGGGGATCGTGTAGATACCGCCCCGACTTCCCATATGGCGATTGTCGCCTAGTGTCGGGTTCAGAAATTCGCTTCATGCTTGCGGCGAGTTGCTCAAGCGAATTTCTGAACCAAACGACGCTAGAACTTTGAATTTGCTGGTGTTCTGCGAACCCGAAGTTCGCTCCCGAGGTTGCCGCAAACTAGGCGAACTTCGGATTTTGGACACGAGCGCGGCCCGACGGCCAGCGCCGCTTTTGAGTGGATCGGATTATGCAGACCGTGATCATTGTGATTCATCTCATCGTGGTGCTCGCCATGATCGGCGTCGTCCTCCTGCAGAAATCTGAAGGGGGCGGGCTGGGTATGGGCGGCGGGGGCGGTTTTCTGTCAAGCCGCGGCACAGCCAATGTGCTCACCCGTACGACCGCGATACTGGCCGCGGTATTCTTTTCCACCAGCCTGATCCTTTCCATTTTGGCGGGTGTTGAGCGGAAGCCAACTTCGATCTTTGGGGGCTCGGGTGCCCCAGCGAGCCAGGCGCAGCCGCCGGGCAGCCCCGGCCCGGCCACGCCCGGAGGCAGCCTGCTTGACCAATTCCAGGGCCAGCCGGCACAGCCCACAACGCCGCAGGCCCCGCGATCCCAGTAGGCACACCGTTCGGCGGCTTTGGATAAGTCGGGCTGAGTGCTTGGCCCCAGTCTTAATGTAAAGCTTGAGGAGACGCGCGGACCATGAAGATTGGACGACAGCAATGGCTCGTTTACGGCCCGTGCCGTCGACCCGCTGCCGCCAATAAGCTCTCGTCGAATCGATTCGGCGGGGTTAAAGGTTGAGCCCCATGGCGCGGTACATCTTCATCACCGGCGGCGTGGTCTCATCCCTCGGAAAAGGTCTGGCTTCGGCGGCGCTCGGCGCGCTCCTGCAGGCGCGCGGCTACAAGGTTCGGCTGCGCAAACTCGATCCGTATCTCAACGTCGATCCGGGCACGATGTCGCCGTATCAGCACGGTGAGGTTTTCGTAACCGATGACGGGGCGGAGACCGACCTGGATCTTGGCCATTACGAGCGCTTCACCGGACGCCCGGCGACCCGCCAGGACAACATCACCACCGGGCGTATCTACCAGGACATCCTCGCCAAGGAGCGGCGCGGCGATTATCTCGGCGCCACCATCCAGGTCATTCCGCACGTCACCAATGCGATCAAGGAATTCATCCGTGAGGGCAACGAAGGCTTCGATTTCGTCCTGGTGGAGATCGGCGGCACGGTCGGCGATATCGAGAGCCTGCCATTCCTGGAAGCCATCCGGCAGCTTGGAAATGATCTGCCGCACAACCATGCGATTTACATCCACCTCACGCTGCTGCCTTACATCCCCACCGCCGGCGAGTTGAAAACCAAGCCCACGCAGCATTCCGTGAAGGAATTGCTGTCGATCGGCATCCAGCCGGACATTCTGCTCTGCCGCACCGATCGCCCGATCCCGCAGGCGGAACGGCGCAAGCTCGGCCTGTTCTGCAATGTGCGTGAAAGCGCGGTAATCGAGGCGCGCGACGTCGATAACATCTACGCGGTGCCCGAGGCCTATCATGCGGAAGGGCTGGATAACGAAGTGCTCGCGGCCTTTGGAATCGAGGCGGCCGCGCCCCCCGACCTTTCCACCTGGCGCATGATCAACGAACGCGTGCGCAGCCCGGAAGGGCAGGTGACGATCGCCATCGTCGGCAAATATACCGGCATGAAGGACGCCTATAAGTCGCTGATCGAGGCGCTATCGCATGGCGGCATCGCCAACACGGTGAGGGTTAATCTCGACTGGATCGAGTCCGAAGTATTCGAGAACGAAGACGCCGCGCCTTTTCTGGAACACGTCAACGGCATCCTGGTGCCGGGCGGCTTTGGACAGCGCGGCGCGGAAGGAAAGATCCGCGCGGCCCAATTCGCACGCGAGCGCCATGTTCCCTATTTCGGCATTTGTTTCGGCATGCAGATGGCGGTGATCGAGGCGGCGCGTAATCTCTGCGGCATCGCAGAGGCCAATTCCACCGAATTTGCGCCCACCTCGGAGCCAGTGGTTGGCCTGATGACCGAATGGCTGCGTGGCAACGAGCTGGAGACACGGCGCGCCGGCGGCGATCTTGGGGGCACCATGCGGCTGGGGGCTTACGCAGCAAAGCTGCAGCGGGGGAGCCGGGTTGCCGGCATTTATGGCTCGACCGATATTTCGGAACGCCACCGGCATCGCTACGAGGTCAACACCGCCTACAAGGGGCGGCTGGAGCAGCGCGGCATGCTCTTCTCTGGCATGTCTCCTGACGGTGTGCTGCCGGAAATCGTGGAATACCAGGATCACCCCTGGTTCATAGGTGTGCAGTTCCATCCCGAGCTGAAATCACGCCCCTTTGCCCCGCACCCGCTATTTGCCTCCTTTATCGAGGCCGCGGTGGAGCAGAGCCGGCTGGTTTAGCCCCCAGAGAACGGCGCCCGCTGCCGATCGAAGAATATGCCGACCTGATCGGCCGTCCGGCCGAGCCGAAGAAGCGGCTGGCGGTGGCAAAATAGCGTTCCCTCGAGCTCTATGAAGGCCCCGTTGACCGCGGCGGCGCCGCGCTTCATGGTCCGGCCCGTGAAAGCCGATACGATCCCAAACCTGAATGTGGAAATTGGCGAAGCGCGCTTCGGCAACAACCTGCCGCTCGCGCTGATTGCTGGGCCATGCGTGCTGGAAAGCCGCGCGCATGCCCTGGAGATGGCGTCTGCTCTGAAGGAGATCACAGCAAGACTGAAGATCGGATTTGTCTACAAGACGTCGTTCGACAAGGCCAACCGCACCAGCGGAAACAGCGCGCGTGGCATGGGGCTGGAGCAGGCATTGCCGATCTTCGCCGAGATCCGCGAGAAGCTGCAGCTCCCGGTGCTGACCGACGTGCATGAGGTGGCGCAATGTGCGCAGGTGGCTGCGGCCGTGGATGTGTTGCAAATTCCGGCCTTCCTCTGCCGCCAGACGGACCTTCTGATCGCGGCGGCGCAAACCGGGCGCGCCATCAACGTGAAGAAGGGGCAATTCCTCGCGCCCTGGGACATGACGAACGTGGTTGCCAAGATCACGGGCGAGGGAAACCGCAACGTGATGGTGACCGAACGCGGCGCTTCCTTCGGCTACAACACGCTGGTTTCCGACCTGCGGGCGCTGCCGATCCTGGCGCGCACCACCGGTGCGCCGGTGATTTTCGACGCCACCCATTCGGTGCAGCAGCCGGGCGGGCAAGGCACCTCCTCGGGCGGGGAGCGGGAATTCGTGCCGGTGCTGGCGCGCGCCGCCGTGGCGGTCGGTGTCGCTGGGGTTTTCATCGAAACCCATCAGGATCCCGACCACGCGCCGTCAGACGGCCCGAATATGCTCCCGCTCAATGGCTTGGAAGGCTTGCTTCGCAAGTTGATGGAATTCGATTCCCTCGCTAAACACTGATCGCCGGGCGTCGCTGTCGGCCTTGTCCCGAGGGGGAAAAGCTCCGATATTGCCGTCAACGGCCTGGGGTGCCGCGAACCTTCGCGGCTGAGATCAAACCCATCGAACCTGTCTGGGTCATTCCAGCGTAGGAAGCCGCCGATGAACGCCCGTGGATCGCGCTCGCCGTCACCGACCGTCGCCGTTATCGGCGCAGGCGTGATCGGCTTGGCCATTGCCTGGCGGCTGGCGCAGCGCGGGGCCAAGGTCACGGTCTTCGACAAGGGCGCGGCCGGCTCGGGCGCAACGCATGCCGCCGCAGGCATGCTGGCGGCGCATCTGGAGGCGGAGCCGCGCGAGGAAAACCTGGTTGCGCTCAACCGTGTGAGCCAGAATTTATGGCCCGCCTTCGCCACGGAACTGGAAGCGGTCTCCGGCATGGCGGTGGATTTGCGCACCGAAGGCACGTTGCTGCTCGCACTCACCGGCGACGACCAGTCGCGGCTGAAACATGTGCTGGCCTTCCAGAAATCGCTCGGCCTGCCGCTGGAATGGCTCACGAGTGCGGAAGTCCGCCGCCGCGAGCCGCATCTCACGCCCACCATTTCCGGCGCAATTTTCAGCCCGCAGGATCATCAGGTGGATAACCGTGCCGTCGCCGCGGCGCTGCGCGCGGCCGCCCTGAAGGCGGGTGCAACGCTGCGCGAAAACGCGCCGGTCGAGCGCATCCTGACCTCCGACAATTGCGCCACAGGCGTCGGGATCGGCAGCGAAACCGTTGCCGCTGACGTCGTCATCTTGGCGGCCGGCGCCTGGTCGCGCGCCATAGCAGGGCTGCCAAAGGCATCGCTGCCGCCCGTGCGCCCGGTGAAAGGGCAGATGTTGGCGCTGCGCATGGACCCGCAAGCTCCGCTGCTTACGCATGTCGTTTGGGCGCCGGGCGCTTATCTGGTGCCACGCAACGACGGACGGCTCCTGATCGGAGCCACCGTTGAAGAAAAAGGATTCGATCCTCATTTAACCGCAGGGGGCCAGCTCGCGTTGCTGGAGGCGACCTGGCGCGCTCTTCCGGGAATCGAGGAGCTGCCGATCCATGAGATGTGGGTAGGGTTCCGGCCGGGCAGCCGGGACGATGCGCCGATCATCGGGGAGAGTTCAGTGCCAGGCCTGGTTTATGCCACCGGTCATTACCGTAACGGCATTCTGCTGACCCCAGTTACGGCGGAAGCGGTCGCTGAACTGGTGCTGGAGGGCAAGGCCGATCCGCGGGTGGCAAATTTCGGATTTGAGCGCTTCGCGCAAGCAACGGCGGCGGAGTAGACCATGGGTATGATTCAGGGAATGATCCGCATCAACGGCGAAGGCGCACCGCTTTCCGCCGCGACGCTGGCGGAGCTACTTGCTCAGAACGGGATCGACATTGACGGCAAGGGCATCGCGGTTGCCCTCAATGGCCAGGTGGTGCGACGGCAGGCCTGGATGGAAACCAGACTTTCGCCCGGCGACGATGTGGAAATCGTGCGGGTGCGGCAAGGCGGATGAAGGAATTGAACAGAGCAATGCAACAGAACGATCCCCTCGTCATCGCAGGACGGACCTTCCATTCGCGGCTCTTCCTCGGCACCGCCGGTTATCCGAACCGGCAGGTGATGCTCGATGCGGTCGCTGCCAGCGGCACCGAGATGGCGACCGCTTCCGTGCGCCGCATCAGCCTGGCGGGCGAAGAGGAAAGCCTGCTCGACCTCTTGGCCGGCCGCGTGCATTTCCTGCCCAATACCGCCGGCTGCCAGACCGCAAAGGACGCGGTGTTGACGGCCGAGCTGGCGCGCGAAGCGCTGCAGACCAACTGGGTCAAGCTGGAGGTGATTGGCGACCGCGAATTGCTCTACCCGAATGTGGAAGAACTGCTGGTGGCGGCGAAAGAGCTGATCTCCAAGGGCTTCGTGGTGCTGCCCTATTGCAATGACGATCCGGTGACCTGCCAGAAACTCGCCGATCTCGGCTGCGCGACGGTCATGCCGCTCGGCTCGCCCATCGGCTCAGGGCTCGGGATTTCCAATCCGCATCTGATCGAGTTGATTTGCGCGCGCAGCCCCGTTCCGGTGGTGCTCGACGCCGGTATCGGCACGGCCTCGGACGCCGCACTAGCGATGGAGCTCGGCTGCGCCGCGGTGTTGGTGAACACGGCGGTATCGAAGGCAAATGATCCGGTGCGCATGGCGTCTGCGATGAAAGCGGCGGTGGAAGCCGGACGGCTGGCGCATCTCTCCGGCCGCATCCCGAAGCGGACCAACGCCGAGCCTTCCAGCCCGCAATTCGGCCTCGTCGGCACGTGACCCTGCCGTCGCCGCCGCTCTTGCTGATCACCGATCGGCATCAGGCGCGCGGGGATATTTACGGCATCGCCGAAGCGGCCTTTTCAGCAGGCTGCCGCTGGCTGAGCCTGCGTGAAAAAGATCTGCCGCAAGCGCAGCAGAGAGAGCTCTTGCACGGGCTTCTGGATCGCGCGCAAAAAATCCAGGCCAAGATACTGCTGCACGGCGATCCCGCGCTTGCGCGGCAGACGAACGCCCATGGCGTGCATCTTTCCGCCGGCGGCGACGCTGCCGCAGCACGCCGCATGCTCGGCAAAGGCGCGCTGATCGGCGTGTCGGTCCATGACGTGGAAGAGGCCCGCGCCGTCGACGGCAAACTTGTGGACTATGTGATTGCCGGACCGGTTTTCGAAACGCAGAGCAAGCCGGGTTACGGGCCTGCGCTGGGGCCGGAAGGATTGGCCCTGATCGCGGAGGCCTGCCGCGTGCCGGTCGTCGCCATCGGCGGGATCGATCCGCAAAACGCGCCGGACTGCCGGGCGGCCGGCGCCGCCGGTATCGCCGTCATGGGTGGCGTCATGCGTGCGAACATCCCGGCCGAGGTGGTGGCGCAGCTGATCGGTGCACTCGCTCAGCCGCGTCCGCGATAGGGCGCCACGCCGGGATCGGGCAGCCAGACGCCCGCCGGCAATTTGCCGGTCTGCCAGAATACGTCGATCGGCATCCCGCCGCGCGGATACCAGTAACCGCCGATGCGTAAGAATTTCGGCTTCAGCAACCCGGCGAGTTTCTTGCCGATGGCCACGGTGCAGTCCTCGTGAAACACGCCGGTGTTGCGGTAGCTGCCAAGATACAGCTTCAGCGACTTCGACTCCACCAGCCAGCGGCGGGGCACATAGTCGATCACCAGATGCGCGAAATCCGGCTGACCGGTGATCGGGCAAAGCGTGGTGAATTCCGGTGCGGTGAAGCGCGCGACATAAGCCGTGTCCGGATGCGGGTTAGCAACCCGATCCAGCGCGGCCTGGGCGGGCGAGGCGGGCACGCGGCTTTTCTTTCCGAGGTGAAGTGTCTTTTTTGCCATTTCCCTTCATACACCAAGCAGATCGATTAACGGGAGCCCCGGCTTTCGTCCGGCATGACAATGTGCTTAATCCGGCTCAGATATAATCAGAGCAGGTACATGACCGCTATCGTTGACATCATCGGACGTGAAATTCTCGACAGCCGCGGCAATCCGACCGTGGAGGTCGACGTAGTGCTGGAAGACGGCTCTCTCGGGCGCGCCGCGGTGCCATCCGGCGCCTCTACCGGCGCGCATGAGGCGGTTGAGCTGCGCGACGGCGACAAGCAGCGCTATGGCGGCAAAGGCGTGCGCAAGGCGGTCGATGCGGTGAACGGCGAGATATTCGACGCGGTCGGCGGCATGGACGCCGAAGCCCAGACCAAGATCGACGACACCCTGATCGCGCTCGACGGCACGCCCAACAAGAACCGTCTCGGCGCCAACGCCATGCTCGGCGTCTCGCTTGCCGTCGCTAAAGCAGCGGCCCATGCCAGCGACCTGCCGCTTTATCGTTATGTCGGCGGAACCTCCGCCCGGCTGTTGCCCGTGCCGATGATGAACATCATCAATGGAGGCGTGCATGCCGACAATCCGATCGACTTTCAGGAATTCATGGTACTGCCGGTCGGCGCATCTAGCTTTGCTGAAGCGCTGCGCGCCGGCGCGGAAATTTTCCAAACTTTGAAATCCGCGTTGAAGCAAGCCGGCCACAATACAAATGTCGGTGACGAAGGCGGCTTTGCGCCGAATCTGCCATCCGCCGATGCCGCGCTGGATTTCGTGGTCAAGGCGGTGGAAAAGGCCGGCTATGCACCGGGCAAGGACGTCATGCTCGGGCTCGACTGTGCCTCCACCGAGTTCTTCAAGGACGGCAAATACGTCTACGAAGGCGAGGGAAAGGCGCGCACGCATCAGGAGCAGGCGAAATATCTCGCCGATCTCGTGTCGCGTTATCCGATCGTCTCCATCGAAGACGGCATGGCGGAGGACGACATGGAAGGCTGGAAGCTGCTGACCGATATGATCGGCGGCAAATGCCAGCTTGTCGGCGACGACCTCTTCGTCACCAATGTCAAACGCCTGGCGCAAGGCATCAAGGACGGGCTGGCCAATTCCATCCTGGTGAAAGTCAACCAGATCGGCACGCTCACCGAGACGCTGGCCGCGGTCGAGATGGCGCACAAGGCCGGTTACACCGCGGTGATGTCGCATCGCTCGGGTGAGACCGAGGACGCCACCATCGCCGATCTGGCCGTCGCCACCAATTGCGGGCAGATCAAAACCGGCTCACTCGCGCGTTCCGATCGCATCGCAAAATACAACCAGCTTCTGCGCATCGAGGAACAACTGGGACCGGAAGGCAAGTACGCGGGCCGCGCGGCCTTTAAAGCGCTGCAGTAGCCTTTGCGCACCAGCCGCTGCCCGCCTTGCCTCGCGCGTCGCCATCCCTTCTACTGCATCGCAAAAGCTTCGGAGCGGACATGGGCTTGGCGATTTTGATCCTCGGATTGGCGGGTTTTGTGGGCACCCATAGCTTCGTCGCCATGCGCGGCGAGCGAGCGGCGCTGATCGCCCGGTTGGGGGAGGGACCTTACAAGGCGCTGTTCTCGCTCCTGTCGATCATTGCGGTCGTATCGATCGCCTGGGGCTTTACGCGATACCGGGCGGCCGGCTGGATAGATGTCTGGTATCCGCCGGCCTGGCTTCGTCATGTCGCCATCGCCCTGATGTGGCCCGCAATCATTTGCGCGGTGGCGGCCTATTCTCCCGGTCACATCAAGATTGCGCTCAAGCATCCGATGTTGGTGGGGATCAAGCTGTGGGCCTTCGCCCATCTGATTTCAAACGGCGATCTCGGCTCCATCATCCTGTTCGGCTCCATCCTCACTTGGGCAGTGTTCGACCGCATTTCGCTCAAGCGCCGCACCGATCCCGGCGCGCCGCCAATTCCCATCGGCGGTTGGACTAAGGACCTGATCGCGGTGCTGGTTGGCACTCTGCTTTATTTTGTGCTCGGTTACCTGTTTCACCCCTTCGTCATCGGCGTTCCGGTATTCGGGAGATAGTCATGTCGCTGCAGCAGGAGATGAAGCGGCTGACGGCGCCCGACATTTGCGCGCGCAAGGGCGGCGCACCCATCGTCTGCCTCACCTCCTATCACGCGCATACCGCGCGCATCCTCGACCAGCATTGCGACGTCATCCTGGTTGGCGACTCTCTCGGCATGGTCATGCATGGGCTGGAAAACACCATTCCGGTCACGCTCGACATGATGATCCTGCAAGGCCGCGCCGTGATGCGGGGCTCCAAACGCGCGCTTGTCGTGGTCGACATGCCCTTCGGCAGCTATGAGGCTTCCAAGGAACAAGCTTTCCACTCCGCGGCGCGCGTGCTGAAGGAAACCCATTGCGGCGCCATCAAGCTCGAAGGCGGCCGCCGCATGGCGGAAACCATCGCCTTCCTGGTGGAGCGCGGGGTGCCGGTGATGGCGCATATCGGCATGACGCCGCAGGCCGTGAATGTGCTCGGCTCGTTCCGTGCGCGCGGCCGGGACGAGGCGGAGTGGTCGGAATTCGAGGAGGACGGGCGGGCCGTTGCCGAGGCCGGCGCTTTTTCAGTCGTGGTCGAAGCAGTGGCGGAGCCGCTGGCGCGGAAGCTGACGGCGCAGATTCCCGTCCCCACCATCGGTATCGGGGCAAGCCCGGCCTGCGACGGCCAGATCCTGGTGCTGGAGGATATGCTCGGCCTGTCGCCCTGGGCTCCGAAATTCGTCAAGCGCTATGGCGATCTGGGCCCGTCGATCGGCAAGGCGGTTGAGGCCTATGCGGCCGAAGTGCGGGCAAGGGCTTTCCCCGGCCCCGAGCACGTCTATCCGATGAAACGCAAGGACCGCTGAGCCTTAGGGCGCGTTCGGCAAGAGTGGGCGCTTCGTCCGGGCGGCTTTGCAGCGAAGCTTTTACGCTTATGGCCTAATCCTTTGCCTTGCCCGCGCCATATCGTTAGGTTACCCGGCCTTCCTGGGGAATTGACGTGTTTGCAGTGGGTTGGAGAAGTTAGTGTCCGACATTTTCAATGAAGTCGATGAGGAAGTCCGGCGCGAGAAGCTCCGAAGGCTTTGGGATCGCTATCAAGTCTTCATCATCGGCGGAACTGTTCTGATCGTGCTCCTGGTCGGCGGCTGGCGGCTCAACCAATGGTGGGAATCGAAAAAGGCCGCCGAAGCGGGCGGCGCTTTCCAGAGCCGCCATGGCCTTGAGCGCCGAGGGAAAACACGCCGAAGCGGAAGCGGCCTTCACCAAGGTGGCGGAAAAAGGCGTGGCCGGGTATCGCGACCTGGCCCGGCTGCAGGCGGCAGGCGAACTGGCACAGAGCGATCCCAAAGCCGCGGTTGAAGTCTATGATGCGCTTGCGGCGGATTCGCGCCTCAACGACACGATGCGTGAGCTGGCCGGTGTTCGCGCAGGCTTTCTTCTGGTCGATACCGCCTCCTATGAAGAACTGCGCCGGCGTCTCGAGTCCGCGACCGGTCCAGAGCCACCCCTTCCGCAACTCCGCGCGCGAAATACTTGCCCTATCCGCCCTGCGCGGCAATGACCCCGCGGCCGCGCGCAAGTGGCTTGATCAGATCGTCACGGACGTCGCAGCGCCGGCAGGATTGCGTCAGCGCATTGAAATGCTGATGGCGCTTGCCCCCGACGCCGGCAATAGCTGAACAGGAGACCCTGTATGTTCCGCGTTCGCGTTATCCCGGTTGCTGCAGGGCTGCTAGCGGCACTGTTGCTCTCCGCCTGCAGCGGAACGAGCGGTAATTTTGATCCGACCGATTGGATCACCGGCGAATTCTTCGACACAAAAACGAAGCTTCCCGGCGAACGAAAACCGGTCTTTCCAAGTGGTGTGCCCGGTGTTCCGGAAGGTGTGCCGCCCGAATTGGTGAAAGGCAATCAACAGTCCGTGGCGGAAGCCGCTGCACAGCCGGATCCGGTGCCGGCCGCGAAACCGACTCGGCCCGCCCGTCCGCCGGCCGCCAGGCCTGCGCCGAAGCCGCGAACGGCCAGCGCCCCGCCGCCGCAACCCGCTCCGGTCCGGGCCGAGCCCGCAGCCAGGCCGACGCAGCCGGCGACGCACCGCTCAGCCAACCGTCGCATGGCCGGATCCGAACCAAGTCCAGGCGCCAAAACCCGCCCAAAGCACCGCTCAACCTCGGCCAATTGGCCGCCGCCCGACCCGAACACCTTTTCGCGCTGACAAATCGTTACGCGATAACCTGAAGCCCGTTTCCGCGGCCGAATCATCGCGTCATGAGCTTTACCGTTGCCATTGTCGGCCGGCCTAATGTCGGCAAGTCCACGCTGTTCAACCGGCTGGTGGGCAGCAGGCTGGCGTTGGTTGACAACCAGCCGGGCGTGACGCGCGACCGGCGGGAGGGCAAGGCCCGCCTCGGCGACATCGATTTCACCGTCGTCGACACCGCCGGGCTGGAGGACGCTGCGGCACAGAGTCTGTCCGGCCGCATGCGCGCGCAGACCGAAGCCGCACTGGCGGATGCCGACGCCATCTTCTTTCTCATCGATGCGCGTAGCGGACCTTTGCCGGCCGACAAGAGCTTTGCGGAGTTGGTGCGCCGCGCCGGCAAGCCGGTGATCGTCGTGGCCAACAAGAGCGAGGGCAAAGCGGGCGAGGCGGGAGCTTTGGAAGCCTATCGGCTCGGGCTGGGCGCGCCGGTCGCGATCTCCGCCGAACATGGCGAGGGTCTTTCCAGTCTCTATGACGCATTGCGTGCCGCTTGCCGGAAGCGACCGAACTGCCTGCGGAGACCGACCAGGAACCGGGCATCGATCCGGCAGCACCGGAAGTCATCCGTGTGGCGGTGGTGGGCCGCCCCAATGTCGGCAAATCGACTCTGATCAATTATTTGCTCGGAGAGGAGCGGCTGCTCACCGGACCGGAAGCCGGGATTACGCGCGACTCCATCGCCGTGCCGCTGCAATGGCAGGGGCGGGACTTCCTGGTCTACGACACCGCCGGCATGCGGCGCCGCTCCAAGATCGACCAGAAACTGGAGAAGCTTTCGGTCGCGGACGCCCTCAACGCCATACGCTTCGCGCATGTGGTCGTGGTGCTCATGGATAGCGGGCATGCCTTCGAGGAACAGGACTTGCGCATTGCCGATCTTGCGGAGCGGGAAGGCCGCGCCCTCGTTATCGCCATGAGCAAGTCCGACCTGATGCCGAAACAGGCAGACATGCTCAAGAAGCTGCGGGAGGAAACCGACCACTGGTTGCCGCAAGTGAAGGGCGTGCCGGTGGTCGCGGTGTCCGGCGTTACCGGGCAGGGCGTGGACCGCTTGCTGCGGGCGGTGATCGAAAGTCACGCGGTCTGGAACAAGCGCGTGTCTACCGCGGCGCTCAACCGCTGGCTCGGCGACACCTTGGCGCAACATCCGCCACCGGCAGTATCCGGGCGCCGGCTGAAGCTCAATTACATCACTCAGCCGAAGACCCGCCCGCCGACATTCGTTCTGTCCTGCACCCGCGCCGATGCGTTGCCTGATGCTTACCGGCGCTATCTCATCAACGGATTGCGCGATGCTTTCGACCTGCCGGGCACGCCGATCCGACTCACGCTGCGCGAAAAGGAGAATCCGTTTGCAGGACGGAAGCGGCGGACGGGGTGATCTTCCACCACTCTGGCAAAAAGTCTCTTCATCCAATTGATCTGAGTTTGTTTTGCTGTCCGCCGCGTACCCGCGCCGCCGGCCGTTAAAGTCGACATTAAGACCGAGCACGCCAAGGTGGCATTCATGGTCACCCGCAAACGGTTACGTTCATTCTTCACTGCGCTCGGGCTCTACGCCATCGCGGCTCTTTTCGTCGGCTATTTCGCCGCCAACGCTTTTTCCGGCAATCACGGTCTGCGTGCCAAGCAGCAGCTTGAGGAGCAGATCGCCGAGCTGACCGCCGAATTCAGCCGCGCCGAGATCGAGCGGCAGCAATGGGAACGGCGCGTTTCCTTGCTGCGCTCGAGCCGCCTGGACCCGGATCTTCTGGACGAGAGGGCGCGGGCCGAATTGCATTACATGCATCCGCGCGAAGTGACCTTCACCTTGAAGCGCGCGCTAGGAAGCCAGACCGAATATTGCGGCCTGCCTCCACCTTATTGTCTTAAAATTGCGCGCGCGCCTCCACTTTCGCCTAACGCCCTGTGCCCCGGCGCGGGTCCGCTTTCGCCTTTTGGGGAATTGGGCTATGGGGTTCAGCGCCCCACGCACAATCCCGCCTCAGGAGCCCCATGGCCGCCGTCTCCTCTGCCAAATCAGCCGCACACGATACCTCCAGCCGGGCCGGTACCAACGGCCATGGCAGCAAGGCCTCCGTGCATGAGTTCAGCAAGGAGCAGGAGCTCGTAGCCTATCGCGACATGCTCGCCATCCGGCGTTTCGAGGAGAAGGCGGGCCAGATGTACGGCATGGGACTGATCGGCGGCTTCTGCCATCTCTACATCGGCCAGGAGGCCGTGGTCGTCGGCATGCAGATGGCGCTGAAGCCGGGCGACCAGGTCATCACTGGATACCGGGATCACGGCCACATGCTGGCCTGCGGCATGGACCCGAAAGGCGTGATGGCCGAACTGACTGGCCGCAAAAGCGGCTATTCCCGCGGCAAGGGCGGGTCGATGCATATGTTCTCGGTGGAGAAGGGTTTTTTTGGCGGTCACGGGATCGTTGGAGCGCAGGTGTCGATCGGCACCGGGCTCGCTTTCGCCAACCGCTATCGCGAAAACGACAATGTCTGCCTGACCTATTTCGGCGACGGGGCGGCAAATCAGGGGCAGGTCTATGAGTGCTTCAATATGGCCGCGCTCTGGAAGCTGCCGGTCGTCTATGTGATCGAGAACAACCGCTACGCCATGGGCACCTCGATCCACCGCTCGCACGCCACGACCGATCTTTCGCGCCGCGGCGCCTCCTTCAACATCGAAGGCGAGCAGGTCGACGGCATGGACATCCGGGCGGTGAAAGCGGCCGGCGAGAAGGCCGTTAAGTTGTGCCGCGAGGGCAAGGGTCCCTATATCCTGGAAATGCTCACCTACCGCTATCGCGGCCATTCCATGTCCGACCCGGCGAAATACCGCACGCGCGAGGAAGTCGACAAGGTACGCGGCGAGCAGGACCCGATCGAGCAGGTGCGTCTTCGCTTGCTTGACAAGGGCATGACCGAAGAGGCGCTGAAGAAGATCGACTCCGAAGTGCGCGCCAGGGTGAACGAGGCGGGCGAATTCGCTACCCATGACGCGGAACCTGATCCCTCCGAGCTTTATACCGACGTGATGCGCTGAACGCGCGAGAAACCGCCGTTCCCGATTTCAAGAGTTCAGATAAGCCCATGCCGATCCAAGTGCTGATGCCCGCCCTCTCGCCCACGATGGAGAAGGGCAATCTTGCCAAATGGCTGAAGAAGGAGGGCGAAGCGATCCGCAGCGGCGACGTCATCGCGGAGATCGAAACCGATAAGGCGACCATGGAAGTCGAGGCGACGGACGAAGGTACGCTCGGGCAGATTCTGGTGCCGGAAGGCACGCAGGATGTGGCGGTGAATACGCCGATCGCGACCATCATTGCCGAAGGCGAAGATGCTTCCGCGCCCGAAATCGGCCAAGCCGGAACGGCAGGCGAAAGCCGCGGAATCGGCACCCCCGACCCGTGAGGATCAGAAACAGGCCAAGGCGCTGGCTACCGCCAAATCCGCCGTTGCCACCCCACCGCAGCCGAAGGCCTTGCCCGAGCCCGACGTGCCCGCCGGGACGGAGATGGTTACCATGACAGTGCGGGAAGCGCTGCGCGACGCCATGGCGGAAGAGATGCGCCGCGACAAGGACGTCTTCGTCATGGGCGAAGAGGTCGCGGAATATCAGGGCGCCTACAAGGTTACGCAGGGGCTGTTGCAGGAATTCGGCGTCAAGCGCGTGATCGATACCCCGATTACCGAACATGGCTTCGCCGGTCTCGGCATCGGCGCGGCGCTCGCCGGGTTGAAGCCGATCGTGGAATTCATGACCTGGAATTTCGCCATGCAGGCGATGGACCAGCTGATCAATTCCGCGGCCAAGACGCTCTACATGTCCGGCGGGCAGATGGGCTGCCAGATTGTTTTCCGTGGCCCCAATGGCGCCGCCGCCCGCGTCGCCGCGCAGCATAGCCAGGATTACTCCGCCTGGTATTCGCACATTCCCGGGCTGACGGTGATTGCTCCTTACACCGCGGCCGATCACAAGGGCCTGCTGAAAGCCGCGATCCGCAACCCCAATCCGGTCATCTTTCTCGAGAACGAAATCCTCTACGGCCAGTCTTTTCCGGTTCCCAAGCTCGACGATTACGTGGTTCCGATCGGCCGCGCCAAGATCGTGCGTGAAGGCAACGACGTCACGCTGGTAGCCTGGTCGATGGGCATGAGCTACGCGCTGAAAGCTGCCGAGGAGCTGGCAAAGGAAAACATCTCGGCAGAGGTTATCGATCTGCGCACGCTGCGCCCGATGGATACCGAGGCGATCATCGCCTCGGTGAAGAAGACCAGCCGCGTGGTTACGGTCGAGGAGGGCTGGCAACAATCCGGCATCGGCGCAGAGATCGCCGCGCGCATCATGGAACAGGCCTTCGATTACCTCGACGCGCCCGTGGCGCGGGTTTCGGCAAAGGACGTGCCGCTGCCCTACGCCGCCAATCTCGAAAAGCTGGCGCTGCCGTCTGTCGCTGAGGTGGTCGCCGCCGCTAAAGCTGTCTGCTACCGGTAGGGCGCGCCATGCCGACCAATATTCTGATGCCCGCCCTCTCGCCCACCATGGAGAAGGGCAACCTCGCCAAGTGGATCAAGAAAGAGGGCGACAAGGTCGCGCCCGGCGATGTGCTGGCGGAAATCGAAACCGACAAGGCAACGATGGAAGTCGAAGCGGTCGACGAAGGCACGCTCGCAAAAATTGTTGTGCCGGAAGGCACGCAGGACGTTCCGGTCAACCAGGTGATCGCGGTGCTTGCCGGCGAAGGCGAGGATGTGAAGGCAGCGGCGTCGACCGCAGCAGCGGCAGGCAAACCAGAGCAAAGAACTTCCGCCGAAACCCCCTCACCCCAGCCCTCTCCCCCACGGGGAGATGGAGCAGGCAGTGCCTCGCCGCAAGGCAAAGCCCCTTCACCTCTCCCCGGCGGGGAGAGGTCGGCGCCGAAGGCGCCAGGTGAGGGGGTTCCGGCGCAAAGGGCGACCGAACCTTCGCCTCACCGCTCGCCAAGCGGCTTGCCAAGGAAGGCAATATCGACCTTGCGCGCGTGCAAGGCTCCGGTCCGCACGGCCGCGTCGTCGCCCGCGATATCCAGGCGGCGAAATCGGGCGGTGGCCTGAAGGCGCCAGCAGCGGGCGCAGCGCCGCTCGTGCAGCCGCCATCGGATGACAAGATCATGGCGCTGTTCGAACAGGGCAGCTACGAAGTCATTCCGCACGACAATATCCGGAAAATCATCGCCCGCCGTCTGGTCGAGGCCAAGACGACGATCCCGCATTTCTATCTCACCGTCGATTGCATCATCGACAATCTTCTGGCCGCGCGCGAGGAGATCAACGGCGCCGCGCCCAAGGACAAAGAAGGCAAGCCGGCCTGGAAATTGTCGGTCAACGACTTCGTCATCAAGGCGCTGGCGCTCGCGTTGCAGCGGGTGCCCGACGCCAACGTGACCTGGACCGAAGCCGGCATGCTCAAGCACAAGCATTCCGACGTGGGCGTTGCAGTCTCCATCCCGGGCGGGCTGATCACGCCGATCGTGAGACATGCCGAGCTGAAATCGCTTTCCGTCATTTCCAACGAGATGAAGGACCTCGCCGCCCGCGCGCGCGCCAAGAAACTGCGGCCGGAAGAATTCCAGGGCGGCACCAGTGCGATTTCCAATCTCGGCATGTATGGCATCCGGGAATTTGCTGCCGTGATCAATCCGCCGCATGCCACCATCTTGGCCGTAGGTGCGGGCGAGCAGCGGCCCATCGTGCGCAACGGCAAGGTGGAGGCGGCCACGGTGATGACCACGACGCTTTCGACCGATCACCGTGCCGTCGACGGCGTGCTCGGCGCGCAACTGCTCGGCGCGGTGAAGGCGATCATCGAAAATCCGGTGATGATGGTGGTGTGACCACCAAAGGCGATCCATGCCGCTCTTTTTGATGGTTCTTCTCGCCGGCGCCTTGTCCCTTGGGACTGCGATTTCCGTGGTCTATGTCGCCACCCATTGTCTGCCGCGCTTCGATGATGCCGCATCCATCGGGATGGGCGAGGTCTTCGGCATCCTCGGCAGCATCTTCTACGCAGTGGTAACGATGCTGGTCATGGGCATCACACTGTGGCGAGCGCGCAGCGAGAGCGCGATCTGGATCGCGATGCTTGTCCTCTTGGCGCCGATAGGCGCCATCCTCCTTATCGGCATCGCTCAGGGCGGCGCCAGTATCAACCTTGCGCGTGAGGCGCAGGGCCTGTTGCAATTCGTCGTGCCGCTCTGCCTGACGGTTATAGTGCAATGGTTCCTGCTGCGCCGCCACTTGCGGCAAAGCCGCTGAGCATTAGGTGAGGGATGCGACACTGGCCCTGGATCACGTTGCTGCTGGCTGCGGCCGCAGCGCTCAACCCGGTCGGGCTGGATATCATCCATTCCGCCCTCTTTTCCAACGAACAGCTGTCCCGCAACATTGGGCAGGCGATTGTCCTGATCGCCCTGGCGATTGCACTCGGTCTCGTGATGTTGGAATGGTTGATCAGGCGGATTATCAATAAGCGCCGCGTGGAGAATTAGGTGGCTGACACATCCTTCGACGTTCTGATCATCGGCTCGGGCCCGGGCGGCTATGTCACCGCCATCCGCGCGGCGCAGCTCGGCTTCAAGACGGCGATCGTCGAGCGCGATCATCTCGGCGGCATCTGTCTGAACTGGGGCTGCATCCCGACCAAGGCGCTGCTGCGCTCGGCGGAAGTCTTTCACTATTTGCAGCATGCAAAAGACTACGGCCTGACCGCCGAGAAGGTCGGCTATGACGCCAAGGCCGTGGTGCAACGCTCGCGCGGGGTGTCGAAGCGGCTGAACGACGGCGTCGGCTTCCTGATGAAGAAGAATAAGGTCTCGGTGATCTGGGGCGAGGCAGCGATCGACGCCCCCGGCAAGGTCACGGTCAAGACGTCGAAGACCGAGGCGCCAAAGGGCGTACTCGGTCCCGGCAGCTATCAGGCCAAGCACATCATCCTCGCCACCGGCGCACGGCCGCGCGTACTGCCCGGGCTCGAGCCGGACAAGAAGCTTGTCTGGACCTATTTCGAGGCCATGGTGCCGGAGAAGATGCCGAAGTCGCTGTTGGTGGTCGGCTCCGGCGCCATCGGCGTGGAATTCGCGTCCTTCTACCGATCCTTCGGTGCCGAGGTGACGGTCGTCGAACTGCTGCCGCAGATCTTGCCGGTGGAGGATGCCGAGATCGCCGCTTTCGCGCGCAAGGCTTTCGAGAAGCAGGGCATCAAGATCATCACCGGCGCCAAGGTGACCAAGCTCGACAAGAAGGGCGACAGCGTCACCGCCACCATCGATGACGGCAAAGCCACGCAGTCGCTAACCGTCGAGCGGGTGATTTCCGCCGTCGGCGTGGTCGGCAATGTTGAAAATCTCGGACTGGAAAAAGTCGGCGTGAAAACCGACCGCGGCATTATCGTGGTCGATCCGCTCAGCCGCACCAACGTGCCCGGCATCTATGCCATCGGCGATGTCGTCGGTCCTCCCATGCTGGCGCACAAAGCGGAGCACGAGGGCGTCATCTGCGTCGAGGCGATCAAGGGCCTGAAGGTGCATCCGATGGACAAAACGCTGATCCCGGGTTGCACTTATTCCTCGCCGCAGATCGCCTCGGTCGGCCTCACCGAGCAGGCGGCCAAAGAGAAGAAGATCGAAGTGCGCGTTGGCCGCTTTCCTTTCGCCGCCAATGGCAAGGCCATCGCGCTCGGCGAGGACCAGGGCATGGTGAAGGTGATCTTCGACAAGAAGACCGGCCAGCTCCTTGGCGCGCATATGGTGGGCGCGGAAGTCACCGAGCTGATCCAGGGCTACGTCGTGGCGATGAACCTGGAGACCACGGAAGAAGAGCTGATGCACACGGTCTTCCCGCATCCGACCCTGTCGGAGATGATGAAGGAAGCTGTGCTCGATGCTTACGGGCGCGTGCTGAATGCTTGATCTCACTCCGCTCGTCCCCGCGGAAGCGGGAACCCAGACTTTTCATACAGATTGGATCTCCCGCTTGCGCGGGAATGAGCGGATACTCCTCAAATCATCTGCAGCGGAATTTTTCTCTTTGGCGGCGGGAAGGCCGCGTCGAGCGCCGCCATGTCGCGCGGCGTCAGCTGCACTTTGAGCGCACCGTAATTCTCCATCACGTGCTCGGGGCGGGCGGCCTTCGGGATGGCGCAAATGTCGGGATGCCGCAACACCCAGGCGAGCGCTACTTGCGCCGGCGTGGCGTTCAGCTGCTGGGCGATTTTTTGCAGCGCCGGATGGTGCAGCAAATCTCCCTGCTCGATCGGAGAATAGGCCATCAGCGGGAAGTCCGAATCTCTTTGCCCAAGGCATGAGGTCATATTCGATGCCGCGCCGTGTGAGGTTGTAGAGCACCTGATTGGTCGCCACCTCGTCGCCGCTTCGGCAAGGCGACCAGCTCTTTCATGTCGTCGATGTCGAAGTTGCTGACGCCCCAGCGGCGGATGAGGCCGGCTCGCACCAAGGCTTCGAAAGCTTCGATGGTTTCCGACAGTGGCACGCCACCCGCCAATGCAGAAGATAGAGATCCAGATGATCCGTCTGCAGGCGCCGCAAGCTGCGCTCGCAGGCCTTGATGGTGCCCTGGAGCGTCGCATTCTCCGGCAGCACCTTGCTCACCAGAAAAACCTCGGTGCGGCGTCCGGCAATCGCTTCCGCAACCAATTCCTCGGCGGCGCCGCCGCCGTACATTTCGGCGGTGTCGATCAGCGTCATGCCGAGGTCCAGCCCGGTGCGCAGCGCCTTGATCTCGTCGGCGCGGCGCGCGCGATGTTCCGCCATCTGCCAGGTGCCTTGCCCAAGGACGGGAATTCGTTTCGCCGCCGGGGAGGGAAATCGAAGGCATGGCTGCTGTCATTGCAGGCTCGCGGCCCGCAGGGTCTGGATCAGTTAGGCTGGATATTGGCCGCCTTGATGATGGGCGCCCCACTTCTCGACTTCCGCCTTGTGGAAGGCGCGCAACGCGTCGGGAGACAGCTGTGCGGGGGCGGGAATGTCCTGCCCCAGTTCCACGTATCGCTTGCGCACAGTGGCATCCGCCAGCGCAGCAACTATCGCAGCGTTGATCTTATTGATAACGGGCTTGGGTGTGCCCGGAGGAGCCCACAGCCCCGTCCAGTTGGAAATATAAAGTCCCGGCAGCCCGGCTTCGTCTGCCGTCGGAATTTCCGGTGCTGCTTCCCAACGGCTGCGCGCCATGACCGCATAGGCGCGTAGGTTGCCGGAGCGGACATGCGGCAGGCTGTTCGCTGCAAAATCGCACATGAAATCCGTCTGGCCCCCCAGCAGGTCCTGGAGCGCCGGCGCGCCGCCGCGATACGGAATGAACTGAAACGTCGTCCCGGTTGTTGCTCTGCAGATGCAGGCCGCAAAGATGCGAGCCTCCGCCCGCGCCCGTGGTGGCGGCCGACGCCTTGCCGGGATTCGCCCGGAGCCAGGCGATGAACTCTTGCATGTCCTTCGCCGGAATTGCGGTCTTCGAAACGATCCAGAACGGCGCGTCGGCCACGAAGGCGACCGGTTCCAGGTCCTTGAGCAGGTCAAACGGAAGTGAAAAAACCAGCGGGCGAAGCACATAGGGCGCCCAGCCGCCGATCCCGAGCGTGTAACCGTCCGGCGCCGCATGTATGACCTTGAGTATTCCGCGGTCTGCGCCGGGGATGTTTTCCACGATGACCGGCTGGCCGAGCGTTGTCCGCATGTGTTCAGCCAGAAGACGCGCCACCACGTCATAGGCTCCGCCGGCCGGCAACGGAACGACAAGGGTGACAGGCCGCGATGGAAAGTCCTGCGCTCTGGTGATCCGCGGTAACAGCGGGAGCGTGGCAGCCCCGGCTGCCATATACAGAAATCTTCGCCGAAGAAGATTTCATGTTGCCGGCCCGGATGCGATCAAGTGCCAACCTCGCGACAGCTTACATCAACCGCCTGAAATGTGGAGAAGATCGGCGCGAGGCTTTTTGCCCCATCAGGCAAACACTATTCGGCGGCGCGCACGCGATCCTGACCGTCGGTCGCACAACGCTCCAGCAGATCGAGCGCGCCCATTACCGTTTGATAAAGCACCTTGCCGCGGCCGATATCACCGAAGCGATGCTCCTGGTGCAACGTGGAACTGGCCCGCCGCGCAGCGGCAATATGCACAAGTCCGACCGGGTTGCCGTCTTCGTCCGATTCCGGCCCAGCCACGCCGGTGATGGAAACGGAAAGATCGGCGATGGAACGCCCGAGCGCGCTTTCCGCCATGGCGCGGGCAACCGCTTCGCTGACCGCGCTCTCGCGCTCGAGCAGGGCGCGCGGAATGCCGAGTGCAATCGTTTTCTGGTCCTTCGTATAAGTGACGAACCCGCCTTGCAGTTGCTTGCCGGCGCCCGGCGCTTCCGCCAGCACGGCTGCCAGCAGGCCACCGGTACAGGATTCCGCCGTGACGATGGTCCGCCCGCGCTTCTCTGCAAGCTTGACGACGTCTGTGGCCCGTTTCACCAGCGCAGCGTCGATCTGGGGATATTCAATTTTTTCCGGCATGAGCAACAAGATGAAAAGGTTGCGGCCCGGGGCAACGCCGGAGCCGGGAAGGCGTTCCTTACCGGACGGATCGGGTAGGCAACGCATGGCTGCCAAGGATTTACGCAACTTGCGGTTCAAGGCCGGAATCCGTAGTTAGATAAGGACCTAACGGAGATTCCATGGTTGTCGTCCTCGATACGGTGACGAGCCGGCCGCGCCACCCGGAAAAGGCGCATCGGCCCGATACGCCTGTGCTGAAAAAGCCCGAATGGATCCGCGTCAAGGCGCCGGTCTCCCGCGGCTACGAAGAGACGCGCCGCATCATGCGCGACAATAACCTTGTCACCGTATGCGAGGAGGCTGGCTGCCCGAACATCGGCGAATGCTGGGAGAAGAAGCACGCCACCTTCATGATCATGGGCGACACCTGCACGCGCGCCTGTTCCTTCTGCAACGTGCGCACCGGATTGCCCGGACCGCTCGATCCGGCCGAGCCGGAAAAAGTAGCGGAGGCGACCGCCAAGCTAGGGCTCGCGCATATCGTCGTTACCTCGGTCGATCGCGACGATCTCGCCGACGGTGGGGCGGGGCATTTCGCACAGACCATCCAGGCCATCCGCGCGCACTGCCCGCAAACAACCATCGAGGTGCTGACGCCGGATTTCCTGCGCAAGGACGGCGCGCTGGAATTGGTGATCGAGGCGCGGCCCGACGTGTTCAATCACAACCTCGAAACGGTGCCGTCGAAATACGTCACCGTCCGTCCCGGCGCGCGTTATTTTGCGTCCTTGCGTCTGCTGCAGCGGGCGAAGGAACTCGATCCGACGATCTTCACCAAGTCGGGCATCATGGTCGGGCTGGGCGAAGAGCGGAACGAGATCTTGCAGGTGATGGACGACCTGCGCGCCGCCAATGTCGATTTCCTTACCATCGGGCAGTATCTGCAGCCCACGCGCAAGCACCATGAGGTGGTGCGCTTCGTGCCGCCGGATGAATTCGAGGCGCTGAAGACGGTGGCCTATGCCAAGGACTTCCTGATGGTGTCGGCGTCGCCGCTGACGCGCTCCTCGCATCATGCCGGCGAGGATTTCGCACGGCTGAAGGCTGCGCGTCGCGCCCTTTCGGGACCTTGACCGTCCGAAAGGCAAGCTCATGCAGCGCGTGCTCGTGATCGGCGCCTCCGGAACAGGCAAATCGACGTTCGCCCAAGAGTTGGGAGAACAGACAGGCTTGCCGGTGATCCACATGGATCAGCTGTTTTGGCAGCCCAATTGGGTGCAGGCCCCGAGGGAAGTTTTTATCGCCGGCCTGCAACAAGGACTCGCCTCGCCGAAGTGGGTCATCGAAGGCCTCAGCACATCGAACTCTCGACCTGCGGATTCCAAGGGCCGACACCATCATGGCTGCAACGCCCGCGCCCGATCTGCTATTGGCGGATCATGCGCCGCGTGCTCACAAGCTACGGAAAGGTCAGGCCGGACATGGCGGACGGCTGCCCCGAAAGATTTGACTGGGAATTCATGAAATACGTCTGGCAATTTCCAACGCGCTATCAACCCCGTGTGGTGGAAGCACTCGATCGCCATGACGCTTGGGCGCGCACCGTTGTCCTGCGCAGCGACGCCGAGGCCGACGCCTTTCTACGCAAGGCCGCGGTGGCCTGATGCCGCAATTCTCCACCAAACGCCGCGTGCCCCATGCCGCCGCGGAAATGTTCGACCTCGTGGCGGACGTCGATCGCTATCCGGAATTCCTGCCGCTCTGCCGCGCGCTGAAGGTGAAGAGCCGCGAGAAGAAAGGTGAGGGCATCGAGGTTTTGGTCGCGGACATGACCGTTGCGTATAAGCTGGTGCACGAAACCTTCACCAGCCGTGTCACCCTCGACAAGCCCAGGCTACAGGTTCTGGTCGAATATCTGAGCGGTCCATTCAGCCGTCTGCAAAACCGCTGGAGCTTTCACCCGGTGGATGAGCGCAGCTGCGAGGTGGAATTTTTCATCGCCTATGAATTCAAGAGCCGCGTGCTGGCGGCGCTCATGGGCGCCATGTTCGACGCGGCATTTCGCCGTTTCGCGGACGCGTTCGAAAAACGCGCCGACGCCATCTACGGCAAAACGACCGCCTAATGCGGCCAGTCCTCGCCCTCGGCGAGGTCGCGCAGCATGGAGATGGCGCGCATCACCGACAGCCGCCGGATCTGGGAGCGGCCGATCTCGCCATAGCGGTGCTCATGGTGGATGAGCTTGCCGCTGCGCGAGGCGCCGACCGCGAAATGCACCAGGCCGACCGGCTTGTCCGGCGTGCCGCCGTCCGGACCGGCAACGCCGGTAATGGCCGCCGAAAGCGTCGCCGGCGTATTCGCCAACACACCTTTCGCCATAGCTTCAGCGGTTTCCCGGCTGACCGCGCCGTAGCGCTCGATCGTGGCGGCGGAAACGCCGATCTGCTGCTTGGCCTCGTTGCTGTAGGTGACATAGCCGCGGTCGAGCACCCGCGACGAGCCGGGAATTTCCGTCAGCGTGGCAGCCAACAATCCTCCGGTACAGGATTCGGCGACCGAGAGGACGAGCTTTTTACGCGCGCAGAGGTCGAGCAATGTTTGCGCCGCATCCAGGGATTCCTGATCCATCACGGGCTCCAGGGCAGGCGGACGGTCGCCGTCGCCAGCGCGGCGATGCCTTCGCCGCGGCCGATGAAGCCGAGCTTCTCGCTGGTGGTGGCCTTCACCGCCACACGGTCGAGCGACAGCCCAGCGATAGCGGCAATGCGCGCGCGAATAGCGTCGCGATGCGGCCCGATGCGCGGTGCCTCGCAGATCACGGTCACGTCGAGATGCGCGATCATGCCGCCACGCGCCCGCACGCGCTCGACCGCAAAGCGCAGAAATTGTTCCGAGGCCGCGCCGCGCCATTGCGGGTCGCTGGGCGGAAAATGCACGCCGATGTCGCCTTCGGCCAGCGTGCCGAGGATGGCATCGACCAGCGCATGCAATGCCGCGTCCGCGTCGGAATGGCCGCAAAGTCCGCGCGCGTGCGGAATTTTAACGCCGCCGAGTATCACATGGTCGCCGTCGGAAAAGGCATGCACGTCATACCCCGTGCCCATCCGCATGTCGGCAAGCATCGCGAGCCGTTCGCTTTCCACGCGCGCGAAATCCTCCGGCATGGTCAGCTTGACGTTGCTGGCCTCTCCCGCGAACACCGCAACGGAATGGCCGGCCCATTCCATCAAGGCGGCATCGTCTGAAAAATCATCGCGGCCGGCTGCTGCGGCGTCCCGATGGGCCGCAAGCAAAGCGCCGAAATTAAATGCTTGCGGTGTTTGAATGGCGCGCAGTGATGCGCGGTCGAGTGTCTGCGTGACATGGTCGCGCGTGTCCACCGCTTTCACCGTATCGCTCAGCGCGACACCCGGCACGCGCGGCGCTGACTTTCGCTGCTGCCACCGCGCGTTCGATCAGGCCCGCCGAAGCGAAGGGACGGGCCGCGTCATGCACCAGCACGATCTCGGGTTCATGCGCCTTTAGCGCTTCGAGGCCTGCGCGCACGGAAGCCTGCCGTGTGGCGCCGCCGAAGACAGGCGGCAGCACATCAAGGCCACCGGCGGCCGCCCTGTAAAGCGACGCATCCTCGGCATGGATGACCGGCTGCACCGTGCGGATGTGCTTGTCGGCCGAGAACAGGCTGAGGCTGAAGCGGATCATCGGCTGACCGCCAAGCTGACGGTAAGCTTTGGGCATATCGCCGCCCGCCCGGCTCCCGCGCCCGGCCGCCACGATCACCGCTGCAACTCCACCTGCCATCGCCGAAACCAGGAAATCCAAGGCCAATTGCTTCCAGCATAAGGAGTTTCCGGCCTGCCCGCCGCTGCTAATTTTGTTGCACTGCAGCACTTGCGCAGACGGGCAAATTGGCTAAACTCTATGCAACCTAAGAATTCGCCTAAATGTTGAGCACGACTCGATGGCGCGGAAATGCCGCTCGTTTTAGCAAAGCCCTTGGCTATCGGGCCGGTCGCGCTCTCGAACCGCGTCATCCTCGCGCCCATGTCGGGCGTGACTGACGCGCCCTTCCGCCGTCTCGTCGCCGGGCTCGGCGCCGGGCTTGTCGTTTCTGAAATGACCGCCTGCGAAGACTTGGTGCAGGGCGACCGCAACGCCGTCCTGCGCGCCGAGGGCCAAGGCGTGGGCGTCCATGTGGTGCAGCTTGCCGGTTGCGAAGCACGCTGGATGGGCGAGGGCGCGCGCATCGCGGAAGCGTCCGGCGCCGCCGTAATCGACATCAACATGGGTTGTCCGGCCAAGCATGTGACCAACGGTCAATCGGGATCGGCGCTGATGCGCGATCTCGACCATGCCATATCGCTGATAGAAGCCACCATTGCGGCCGTCTCGGTGCCGGTAACGCTGAAGATGCGGCTCGGCTGGGACCATCAGTCGATCAACGCGCCCGAACTCGCGCGCCGCGCCGAACAGGCGGGCGTTCGTCTGATCACCGTGCATGGCCGCACGCGCTGCCAATTCTACAAGGGCGAGGCCGATTGGGCGGCGGTGCGCGCGGTGAAAGACGCCATTTCAATTCCCGTTGTCGTCAACGGCGATATCGAAACCTTCGACGACGCCGATGCCGCGTTACAGGCCTCCGGCGCCGACGCGGTCATGATCGGGCGTGCGGCGCAGGGCCGTCCGTGGTTTCCAGGCCAGATGGCGCGCTATCTCGAAACCGGCAGGCGCGAGCAAGCGCCGCCGCTTGGGCGCCAACTCGCGATCATCGTCGAGCTCTATCACGAGATGCTTTCGCATCACGGTTTGCGCATCGGCCTACGCCACGCGCGCAAGCATCTCGGCTGGGCGCTGGATGCCGCCGCGGCGACTGCCGGCATTCCTGCTGATCTTCTGAAGGCATGCCGCAGCCAGGTCCTGACCGTAGAGGAGCCGGAGGAAGCGGTGCGCCGCCTTACCGATGTCTATGACGCGTTCGGCTGGAGGACCGCCGCATGAGCCTCGACACAACACCCTCCTTTCCCTCAGTCACCGCCGACGCCGTGCTCAATGCCTTGCCTCATCCGGTGATCATGGTTTCAGCCGACGGCAAGATCGCAGACGCCAATGTGGCGGCCGAAAACTTTTTCGATGTTTCCGCCCCGTTGCTGCGGCGCTATTTTTTGCGGGACCTGGTGCCCTTCGGCAGTCCGCTGCTGACATTGGTGGATCAGGTTCGTGCCAGCTCATCCGCGGTCAACGAATACAAGGTAGATCTCGGCACGCCGCGCAATCCTGGCGACCGTCTGGTCGACCTCCATGTGGCTCCGATGCCGGAACGCCCGGATACCGTGGTGGTGATGCTGCAGGAGCGCACCATCGCCGACAAGATGGACCGCCAGCTGACCCATCGCGGCGCGGCCCGTTCCGTCAGCGCCATGGCCGCGATGCTTGCGCATGAGATCAAGAATCCGCTTTCGGGAATTCGCGGCGCGGCGCAGCTGCTGGAGCAATCCGCCAGCGACGACGACCGTACGCTGACCCGCCTGATTTGCGACGAGGCCGACCGGATCGTGAAACTGGTGGGCCGGCTGGAAGTATTCACCGACCAGCGCCCGGTGGAGCGCGAACCGGTCAATATTCATGCCGTGCTGGAGCACGTGAAGCGCCTCGCTCAGTCCGGTTTCGCGCGCAAGATAAAATTCGTCGAAGAATACGATCCTTCGCTGCCGCCGGTCTTTGCTAACCGCGACCAGCTTATTCAGCTGTTTCTCAACCTGGTGAAGAATGCGGCAGAATCAGTCGGCGGACTCCGACAACGGCGAAATCCAGCTCACCACCGCCTTCCGTCCCGGCGTTAGGCTTTCGCTGCCGGGAAGCAAGACGCGCGTGTCGCTGCCGATGGAATTCTGCGTGCGCGACAACGGCCCAGGCGTGCCGGAAGAATTGCTCCCGCATTTGTTCGATCCTTTCGTTACCACCAAGCCCACCGGCTCTGGCCTGGGACTTGCATTGGTTGCGAAGATCGTCGGCGATCACGGCGGCATCGTCGAATGCGAATCGCAACCACGCCGCACGAATTTTCGCGTCCTGTTCCCGATCTATGCCGGGGAGGGCGCGGCAACTGAGGACGTGGACGACACGGCCGCGGCGCAAGGAAAGATTTCAGGCAACGGCGCGGGAGACCGGGAACCCGCAGCCATCACCGACCCCGCGGATGCTTCGTTGCCGCCGCGGCAACGCAAGATGAAAAGTGGAAGAAGCCAATGAATTCCGGAAGCATCCTGGTCGCCGATGACGACTCCGCGATCCGCACGGTTCTCAACCAGGCGCTTTCGCGCGCCGGTTACGAAGTGCGCTCGACGGGCAACGCCGCCACGCTGTGGCGCTGGGTGAGTCAGGGCGATGGCGATCTCGTCATTACCGACGTTGTGATGCCGGATGAGAATGCTTTCGACCTGCTGCCGCGGATCAAGAAAGCGCGCCCGGACCTGCCGGTGATCGTCATGAGCGCGCAGAATACCTTCATGACGGCGATCCGCGCCTCCGAGCGTGGCGCCTATGAATATTTGCCGAAACCATTTGACCTCAAGGAGTTGATGGCGATCGTCGGCCGCGCGTTGTCGGAGCCGAAGGAGCGTGCGCCCGCCGCCGACAAATCCGATGAGTTTGATTCCCTGCCGCTGATCGGGCGTTCGCCGGCGATGCAGGAAATCTACCGATTGCTCGCGCGCCTGATGCAGACCGATCTGACGGTGATGATCTCGGGCGAATCCGGCACCGGCAAAGAACTGGTGGCGCGCGCGCTGCACGACTATGGCAAGAGGCGCAGCGGACCTTTCGTTGCCATCAACATGGCGGCGATCCCGCGCGAGCTTATCGAATCCGAATTGTTCGGCCACGAGAAGGGCGCCTTCACCGGCGCCAACAATCGCAGCACCGGCCGCTTCGAACAGGCCGAGGGCGGCACGCTCTTCCTCGACGAGATCGGCGACATGCCGATGGAAGCGCAGACGCGGCTTTTGCGCGTCTTGCAGCAGGGCGAATATACGACGGTGGGCGGCCGCACGCCGATCAAGACCGACGTGCGCATCATCGCGGCCACCAACAAGGACCTGCGCCTCCTGATCCAGCAGGGCCTGTTCCGCGAGGACCTGTTCTTCCGGCTCAATGTGGTGCCGCTGCGCTTGCCGCCGCTGCGCGAGCGCGCCGAGGACGTGCCCGATCTCATCCGCCATTTCTTTGCCCAGGCCGAAAAGGAAGGCCTGCCGGCCAAGCAGCTCGATCAGGCCGCGTTGGAACGACTGAAGCGCCACCGCTGGCCGGGCAATGTGCGCGAACTGGAAAATCTGGCGCGGCGGCTGGCGGCCCTCTATCCGCAGGAAATTATTTCCGGCGCGGTGATCGAATCCGAACTGGCGCAGCCGGCAATGCCGACCGGCCAGAGCGAGCCCGTTACCGATGACGGCCTGGCGGCAGCGGTCGAGCGCCATCTCGGCGAGTATTTCTCCGGTTTTGCCAATGGCCTGCCGCCGCCCGGCCTCTATCATCGGATCCTGCGCGAGGTGGAGTATCCGCTACTGTCGGCGGCGCTGGCCGCCACGCGCGGCAATCAAATCCGCGCTGCCGATCTTCTGGGTGTTAATCGCAACACTCTGCGCAAGAAGATCCGGGACTTGGATATCCAGGTTTACCGAAGCAGCAATTAGACCCCCGAACTCGCCGCGGAATTGTCGTAATCCGGCAACATTGTTGTATAAAAGCATCACCTAGGATAGGGGGACGCCTCGTTCGTCGGGGCTTTGCGCGCAAGTCAAAGGAAGCTCATGTCCAGCCTCGATCAGGCCCTCGCCGCGGAAGCGGCTGTGGCTCAGGCCTCGGCCGCCCGGATTGAAAACCGGGTGCTGGGCCGGATCGCGGTTATCGTGGCGCTGATCTGCGCGGTTGTCACTTTTGCCGTCCTTTCCGATCTGACGCCGCTTTCGCCGACGCATGAAGTGGTCGTCACGCTGCTCGCAATCGATCTGCTGATCGTGCTGGCTGCTCGGCGCCATTATTGGCCGCGAGCTTTGGCTGATCCTGCAGGCGCGCCGCCGCGGCCGCGCTGCGGCGCGGCTGCATGTGCGCATTATCGCGCTGTTCTCCCTCATCGCCGCCGCGCCCGCCATCCTCGTCGCCATCGTAGCGAGCGTCACCCTTGATCGTGGCCTCGATCGGCCTGCTGTCCACGAACACACTAGGCGATGATGGAAAACTCCGCGGTCATGGCGGACGTGTATGTGGCCGACCGCGCCGAGCAGTTGCGCGCGTCAGACGCTTGCGATGGTGCTCGAGCTTGGCTGTCGGCAAGCGCTGTCTTCGATCAGGACCGCGAGCAGTTCCGCCAGCGTTTCACCGTTGTGGCCGCGAACCGCGGCCTGGCCGTTCGCCGCAGATCATCGATGGCGATCTTCAACGTCATCGAGAAGGCCGACAGCAAAGTCGATCTGCCGGCCCAATTGCCATCACGCGAGACGTTGGCCTCGCTCCAGGAAGATGATCCGCAGGTAAAGTTGTTTCCGGAAGGCAATTACGTCGCTGCCATCGTCAAACTGACCAACTACGACAATTCCTATCTGTTCATCGCCACAGCTGCTTGATCCACGCATGGCCGGGCGACTGGCCCAAATCCAAGGAACTTTCTCGAATTCATCGCGCTGCAGGAGCGCCGTCTCGGCTTCCAAGTCGGTTTCGCCCTCATCTATGCCGTGATCGCCCTGATCGCGACGTTGTCGGCGGTCTGGATCGGGCTGCATTTCGCCAACTATCTGGTGGCGCCGATCCGCCGCCTGATCAGCGCCGCCAATCTTGTCTCCACCGGCAATCTGCTATGTGCAATTGCCCATCCGCCGCTCCGAAGGCGACCTCGCGCATCTCGGCGAGACCTTCAACAAGATGACGCAGGAGCTACGCACCCAGCGCGACGATCTTGTGCGCGCGCGCGACCTGATCGACAGCCGCCGCCGCTTTACCGAAGCGGTGCTGGCGGGCGCAGCGCGGGCGTCATCGGCGTCGATGCAGAAGGCCGCGTCAGCATCCTGAACCGCTCCGCCGAGCGGCTGATCGGCCATGCGGAAGCCGAAGCGCTCGGCAAGCCGCTGGCCGAAGTCGCTGCCGGAGCTCGCGGACATGCTCGCCGCCGCGCGCACCGGCGTTCGCAGCGGCAAGGGCAGATCACCATCAGCCGCAACGGCAAGGAACGCAATCTTTCGGTTCGCGTCACCAGCGAGCAGGAGACGGCAGCCGACCACGGCTATGTGATTACGCTCGACGACATCACTGATCTCGTTTCCGCCCAGCGAACTTCGGCCTGGGCCGACGTAGCGCGCCGTATCGCGCATGAGATCAAGAATCCGCTCACGCCCATTCAGCTTTCCGCCGAGCGTCTGCGCCGCAAATATGGAAAGACCATTGTCGAGGACCGCGACGTGTTCGAGCAATGCACCGACACGATCGTGCGGCAGGTGGATGACATCAAGCGCATGGTGGACGAGTTCTCGCGCTTTGCCCGCACGCCGAAGCCGGTGATGACGCCGACGACGTGGCCGATGCCGTGCGGCAGACAGTATTTCTGATGCGGGTCGGCCATGCCGAGTATCGACATCAAGGTCGATATCGCCACCGAGCCGCTGACGGCGCGCTTCGACCGGCGGCTGATTTCGCAGGCGCTCACCAACATCATCAAGAACGCAACCGAAGGGATTTCGGCGGTACCCGCAGCCGAGCTCGGCCGAGGCCGCATCGACGTATCCGCCGCGCGCGAGGGAGGCGACATCATTATTGACGTCGTCGACAACGGCATCGGTCTGCCGAAAGAAAACCGCAGCCGCCTGCTTGAGCCCTATGTGACGACGCGCGAGAAGGGCACCGGCCTGGGTCTCGCTATTGTGGGCAAGATTCTGGAAGAGCATGGCGGCGGCATCGAATTGCATGACGCGTCGGAAAAGACGCCGGGCGCGCGCGGCGCCTGGGTGCGGCTGCGTTTCGCAGCCGGCGAAGTAAACGAACTCCGCGTCTCCTGAAACTCCGATCACCAAAGCCGCGAGCGGGCATTAGGACATGGCAGCGGATATTCTTGTAGTCGACGACGAAAACGACATCCGGCAGCTCGTCTCGGGCATTCTGCAGGACGAGGGCTATAGCACCCGTACGGCCGCAGACAGCGACAGCGCGCTTTCGGCCATCACCGCGCGGCGGCCCAATCTGGTTTTTCTCGACATCTGGCTGCAGGGCAGCCGGCTTGACGGCCTGCAGCTGCTCGACGCCATCGTGCAGCAGCATCCGGAAGTACCGGTGGTGATGATCTCCGGACATGGCAATATCGAGACCGCTGTCGCGGCCATCAAGCGCGGCGCCTATGACTTCATCGAAAAGCCTTTCAAGACCGATCGTTTGGTCCTGGTCGCCGACCGCGCGCTGGAAACCTCGCGGCTCAAGCGCGAGGTGAAGGTGCTGAAGCAGCTGGCGCCGCTGCCGTCTTCCGTGATCGGCCACTCGCCGCCGATCAATCAGTTGCGTCAGACCATCGAGAAAGTGGCGCCGACCAACAGCCGCATCCTGATCGTCGGCCCCTCGGGCGCCGGCAAGGAACTTGCCGCGCGCACCTTGCACCGGTTGTCCGCCCGCGCCGAAGCGCCGTTCGTGGTCATCAATGCGGCCGCGATCACGCCGGAGCGGATGGAAGTCGAGCTGTTCGGCGTCGACGAGTCGAATGGCTCCTATGCCCGCAAGGTCGGCGCGCTGGAGGAAGCCAATGGCGGCACCGTCTTTATCGACGAAATCGCCGACATGCCGCGGGAGACGCAGAACAAGATCCTGCGTGTGCTGGTGGACCAAACCTTCCAGCGCGTGGGCGGCAATTCCAAGGTTTCGGTGGATGTGCGGATCATTTCGTCCACCGCGCGCAACATCGAGGCGGAGATCGCCGCCGGCAAATTCCGCGAGGATCTCTACCATCGCCTGTCGGTGGTGCCGATCCGCGTGCCCTCGCTGGCCGAACGCCGCGAGGACATTCCGCATCTGGTCGAATATTTCATGGAGCAGATTTCGCAATCGACCGGCCTGCCCAAGCGGCAGATCGGGCCGGACGCCATGGCGGTGCTGCAACTGCATGACTGGCCGGGCAACGTGCGGCAGCTGCGCAACAATGTCGAACGGTTGATGATCCTGGCGGGCGGCGAAGTGGATGCGGTGATCACCGCCGATATGCTGCCGCAGGACGTCGGCTCCATGGTGCCGGCCATGCCGAACGGCAATGGCGGCGAGCAGATCATGGGCCTGCCGCTGCGCGAAGCGCGCGAGGTGTTCGAACGCGAATATCTGGTGGCGCAGATCAACCGCTTTAGCGGCAATATCTCCCGCACCTCGGAATTCGTCGGCATGGAGCGCTCGGCGTTGCACCGCAAGCTCAAGGCGCTGGGCATAGGTTGAGGCTGATCCCGACAACGCTAGCCGGATGATCCGGGCGCGAGCGCGATTTTCCACAGATCATGCGCTGCAAAATCCCGCTCCAGGAATAAGACCGCCATGTCTCGCATCGCCTATGTCAACGGACGCTATCTGCCGTTCGCACAAGCCACCGTGCATGTGGAGGATCGTGGCTATCAGTTCTCCGACGGAGTCTACGAAGTGTGCGAGGTGAAGGACGGGCGCATGGTCGACGAGCCCTTGCACATGCGCCGCCTGCAGCGCTCCCTCGGAGAGCTGAAGATCGCCATGCCGATGTCGCTCGCCGCTTTGCGCGTGGTGCTGCGCGAGACGGTGCGGCGCAACCGGGTGCGCGACGGGCTGGTCTATCTGCAGGTGAGCCGCGGCGTGGCGCGCCGCGACCATGCCTTTCCACCCGCCGGTACCGCGCCGAGCGTCGTGGTCACCGCCCGCAGCACGGATCCCTCCGCTCGCCGAGCGCACTGCAGCAGATGGCGTCGCGGTCATCACCGTGCCGGAGAACCGCTGGGAGCGGGTAGACATCAAAGCCATCGCGCTGCTGCCGAATGTGCTCGCCAAGCAGGCAGCGAAGGAGCAGGGCGCCAAGGAAGCCTGGTTCGTCGGCAAGGATGGCTATGTGACGGAAGGCTCGTCCTCCAATGCCTGGATCGTCAGCCGCGACGGCAAGGTGATCACCCGGCCGGCCGACCACGGCATCCTGCGCGGGGTGACGCGCACGGTGCTGCTCAATGTGCTGAAGGCTCAAGGGCTTGAACTGGACGAGACGGCCCTTCACGGTGGAAGAGGCCTATGCCGCCCGGGAGGCCTTCATCACCTCGGCCAGCCAGAGCATCATGCCGGTGGTCCGTATCGACGGCCGCCCGGTCGGAAATGGCGCGCCGGGGCTGGTTGCAACTGCATTACGGACAGGATTTTCATCGTTATAGCGAGTTTGTTTGAAGCATTTTGTAGCTGGCTAATCCTAAGTTATGCTTGCGCGCTTCCTTGCCTACCATCTAATAGCGGTATCCCGGCCCTCGCCGTGCAACAGGAGAGCGGCCGCTGGGGAAAAAACAGCTCGCGCTGCAGACGAGCATAAAACGGAACACGGCAATGGCCGCCGAACGCGCTCAAAATCTACAAGACACATTCCTCAATCACGTCCGAAAGAGCAAAATCCCGCTCACCATATTTCCTGGTGAATGGCGTGAAATTGCAGGGCGTGGTGACCTGGTTCGATAATTTCTGCGTGCTGCTGCGCCGGGATGGGCATTCGCAGCTCGTCTACAAGCACGCGATTTCGACCATCATGCCGGGGCACCCGATCCAGTTGTTCGAAGGCGCCGAGGAGGCGCCGGGCGGGGATAAGGATTAGTTGGAACCGCGCCGGCGCAGCACGCGTGCGGATCGCCTGAGCCCGGTCGACACCGGCTCGGCGACCGGACGCGCGATCGTGCTTGAACCGTTCCTGCGGCGTGCCGCGCCAAAAGCCCAAAGATGCCCGCGACGCAGGACACGCGTCCGCCGGATACGCGGCTGGACGAGGCGGTGGGGCTGGCGCGCGCCATCGACCTCGATGTGGTTGGTTCCGGCGTGGTCGCGCTCTCGGCCATCACGCCCGCCACCTATATCGGCAAAGGCAAGGTCGAGGAGATCGCCGGCCTGGTGAAGACGCAGGAGGCCGGCATCGTCGTGATGGATTGCGCGATCTCTCCGGTGCAGCAGCGCAATCTGGAAAAGGCGTGGAACGCCAAGGTGCTCGACCGCACCGGTTTGATCCTGGAAATTTTCGGCCGCCGGGCGCGCACGCGGGAAGGCACCCTGCAGGTCGAGCATGCGCATTTGACCTACCAGAAAAGCCGTCTGGTACGCTCCTGGACCCATCTCGAGCGCCAGCGCGGCGGCTTCGGCTTCCTCGGCGGCCCGGGCGAGACCCAGATCGAAGCGGACCGGCGCGTGATCGAGGAGCGTATCGCGCGCATCGAGGCCGAGCTCGACAAGGTCAAGCGCACGCGGAAGCTGCATCGCGAAAGCCGCAAGCGCGTGCCTTATCCGATTGTCGCACTGGTCGGCTACACCAATGCCGGCAAATCCACGCTGTTCAACCAGCTGACGCGGGCGAGCGTGCTGTCGGCGGACATGCTGTTCGCGACCCTCGATCCGACGTTACGCGCGGTCGATCTGCCGCATGGCGCGCGCATCATCCTGTCCGACACCGTCGGCTTTATTTCGGACCTGCCAACCATGCTGATCGCCGCCTTCCGCGCCACGCTGGAGGAGGTGATCGAGGCCGATGTGATCCTGCACGTGCGCGATGTTTCGCATGAGGAAGCCGAGGCGCAATCGCAGGACGTGGAGAATGTGCTGCGCGAACTTGGCATCGAGCCGAACGACAAGCGTCTGATCGAGATCTGGAACAAGATCGACCGTCTGACGCCTGAGCGGCGTGGTGAGCTGGCGAATATCGCCGAGCGCCAGCCGGGGGAGCGCAAGCCGGTCCTGGTCTCGGCGGTGACCGGGGAGGGGATGGATCGGCTGCGAGCGGCCATCGAGGCCGGCGTCGGCGCGAGCCGCGTGGTGCAGGACGTGCTGCTCGATCCCGTCGGACGGGGCGGGCGTGAGCTGGCTGCACCGGCACACCGAAGTGCTCGCCAACGACCATGGGCGACGACGGCAAGCTGAAGCTCACCGTGCGCGCCGAGCCGGCCACGCATGGAACGGGTGAAGGCGAAGTTTGCGCTTTAACGCAGCCGGCGAAGACATCGATCAGATCGTACCACCCCGAAAAATAATCCATCTGATTGAATTGCGGGCGACGCCATGGCTACCCGCGCGGACCTGAGTACGCGACACATCGGACGCCAACAGAGGGAACCTCAGGGAACAATGCGTAGCATCACGATGGACCAGGCGCTTTCCATCATCCTGGAAACTTTCAAGCATGCGGAAGCGATCAAGGCGCATGGGCTTGCCGCCATCGTGCTCGATGCCGGCGGCCGCGTGAAAGCATTCCTGAAACAGGACGGTGCTTCCATCATGCGGTTCGAGGTTTCCCGCGGAAAAGCCTTTGCCGCGCTGGCCATGCACCGCTCCTCCCGCATGGTCCTGCAGAAGGCGCGTGAAAAGCCGCTCTTCATGGAGACGCTCCGCGCGATCGCCGATGGGCCCATCTTTCTGGAAGCCGGCGCACAGCTCATCCGCGACGAAACCGGCGAGATCATGGGGGCGCTGGGCGTGACCGGCGACGTCAATGAGGTCGACGATCTGTGCGCGCTTGCCGGATATTCGGGCAGCCGGGCTGAAGACCGACGAAGACTTCAGCGCCGAGGATGTTCAGCGACTTAATATTAAGCTCGGTCCGAAGGTCGTGGATCCCAGAGGCAAGTGAGCCTCAAGGTGGATGGAACCACCGCCAGAGAAGAAAAAATGCATCGCGTCGTCGTCAGCACATTTCCCAATGCGAAAGCGCTGCCGCTGTGGGCGGGTGTCGAGCACAATCTGTTCGCGGAACACGGCCTGGACTTCGTTCTGCACGAAACCGGCAGTTCCAAGGAGCAACGCACCTGCCTTGCAGCGGGCGAAATCAACATCGTGCAGGCGGCCGTGGATAACGCGCTTGGCCATGATCAAGTCCGGCCACGACGTCATCATCTTCATGGGCGGCGAAGGCGGCATGAATGATTTCATCGTTGCGCCGTCGATCCGATCCTTCTCGGACCTTGCGGGGCGAACGCTCGCGGTGGACTCGCCGGATACGGCCTATGCGTTGCTGGCGCGCAAAGTCCTGGCGCAGCACGGACTGGAACTGGAAAAAGACTACCAGTTGCGGCCCGTCGGCAATGGCGCCAAGCGGCTGCGCGCGCTCAAGGAGGATTCCACCCTTGCGGGCGCCATCCTCAATCCGCCGTTTTCATCCGAAGCCTTGCTGGCGGGCATGCGAAGCCTTGGCTCCCTCGACGATCTTGTCGGGCCTTACCAGGCCGGTGGCGCATTTGCGCTGCGCGCCTGGGCCGACAGCAACGCCGCGACCATCGAGCGCTACATCGCAGGCTATCTGAACGCGCTCGAATGGCTCGGCGACGATGCGAACCGAAATGCAGCCGTGGACCTGCTTCGAAACGCCTCGGACTCACCGAGCTCGTCGCGCAGGCGACGTATGAGCAGCTCCGCGATCCCAGACAAAGGCTTCACGCCACGGGCGAAGTTCAACCAGGCCGGTTTCGCCCGCGTCCTGAATATCCGCGCCGAGACAGAAGGCGCCGATGCGGCCATCGCAAATCCGAGCAGCCTATCGTGGACTTATCGTTCTATGATCGCGTCGCTGGCGTGAGCGATCGCTCGCATGGTCAAGACAATGAAAGGTGCGGATTTTTGAAAAATCATTTGGATGGCGGTGACGCGATACTGGAAGCAATCCGGGATCTCAAGGTCGAGTACATCTTGTCCTCGCCCGGAACCGAGTGGGCGTCGATTTGGGAAGCCATGGCCAACCAGATTCATCAAGGCAAGGAGCGGCCCGAAGTTCATGGATTGCTGGCACGAAACGCTCGCGGTCGACATTGCATGCGGCTATACGCTGGCGACCGGTAGGATGCAGGCGGTGCTGCTTCACGCCGGGTCCGGTCTTCTGCAAGGATTGATGGGCGTCCACGGCTCGTTGATTGCCGGCGTGCCCATGCTCGTGATTTCCGGCGAGTTGGTCACCTATGGGGAGAACCCGGAGTTTGATCCCGGCCGTCAGTGGACCGACAATCTTTCTATTGTCGGCGGCCCGCAGCGGTTGATCGAGCCGCTGGTGAAATTCGCCAGCCAGGCCGCAAGCCCGTACACGATCTATGAGAGCATCATCCGCACGGGCGAGATGGCGCAGCGCACGCCGGTTGGACCGACCTATCTTTCGATCCCGCACGAAACAATGATGGCCGACTGGAAGCGGCCGGAGAAGCCGCGGAATGTCCCGCCCGCGCCGAAACTCGTATGCGCCCCGGACGATATCAGAAAGGTGGCGGAGCTTATTGCCAAAGCGCGAAATCCGGTGGTGTTAACCGAGGCTGTAGGACGGGACGCGGAAGCGTTCCATGCGCTCGTGGCACTGAGCGATAAAGCCAGCCTCCCGGTGGTCGAGAGGCCCGGCGCGATCTTCGCAAACTTCCCTAAAGATCACCCGATGCATCAGGGGCACGACTTCAACCGGTTTTGGGGCGATACCGACCTCGCCATCGTGATCAGCACGCGGACACCCTGGTACCCGCCGAGCAAGCGTCCGCCAAACGCCATCGTCGTCGATATCGATGAAGTGCCTCACCGGCCATATATGGCCTATCAAAGTCACCAAGCGGATATCTATCTCGAGGGCGACACCACAAGCGTGCTCACCGACCTTGCCAAGGCGCTCGATGCCGTCGGACTGGACCAAAGCCGGTTGGCTGAACGGCGCGCGAGGCTGACGGCTTCCCACGATGAACTGGTGAACCGCCGGCGCGCCGAGCAAGTGGCAGCCCGCAAGAAGTCGCCGATCGACCCGATCTGGCTTTGCGCGGCACTCAGCGAAGCGTTGCCCGACGACACGATCTATCTGGACGAAGTCACGACCCACACCAATCTGCTGCGCGAGCACATGACGTTGAACAAGCCGCAATGCCTGTTCACGCGCCAGGGCGGGCTGGGACAGGGGCTCGGCCTTTCGCTCGGCTTGAAACTCGCGAACCCGGATCGGCCTTGTCGTCACGCTGATCGGTGACGGCGCTTTTCTGTATAATCCCGTTCTGCAGAGTTTTGGCGCCGCACGCGATTTCAACCTGCCGATCATGGTGGTTATCTTTCAACAACAGAAAATATGCCGCAATGCAGAACATGCACAAGCGGCTTTATCCCGACGGCACGGCGGTCGAGAACAACACGTATTTCGGAACCTTCATCAACGGGCCCGACTACCTGAAGGTTATCGAGGCATTCGGCGGCTATGGCGAAAGGGTCGAGAATCCGGATGATTTGGTCGACGCCCTGAAGCGCGGATACGACGCGAACAGAAACGGACGAACGGTGCTGCTCGACGTCGCGATTTCCAAATGAAAATCAGAGTCCGCAGAGAAACAACTCAGCCGGGGAGGAAGATATGAGCAAGTCAGGACAACTGGACCGCATTTTGATCGCGGCGTGCGCAATGCTCGCCTGTTCCACGGCAGCCATGGCCGACGTCTCGGATTTCTATAAAGGCAAGACCATCACCATCACCGTCGGCTACCCGCCCGGCGGCGGTTACGACGCCTATGCGCGTGCGCTCACCCGGCACATGGGGCGTCACATTCCTGGCAATCCCACCGTGATCGATGCGCAACATGCCGGGTGCGGGGAGCCTGGTCGCCGCGAACTACATTTATAATTCCGCGCCGAAGGATGGCACTGTCCTCGGCATGTTCGCCTCCTCGACGCTATTTTCGGTCAAGATGGGCGAAACAAAAGCCCAATTCGAGATGGATAAGTTCACCTGGATCGGGAACATGGACCAGACGATTGGTACATGTGTCGTCAGTGCCGCCTCGAAGATCAATTCCTTCCAGGAGCTGTTCACGAAAAGCGCAATCTTTGGCGCTTCAGGCCCCACTGCCGTCAACAGTATTCATGCACGCGGCTTCAATGCGTTGTTCGGCACTCGCATCCAGGTTGTGAATGGGTATCCCGGCTCCACGCATGTCCTTCTCGCAATGAGCCGCGGCGAGGTTCAGGGAGGCTGCGGCTTCGCGCTTTCCTCGCTCAAGACCACCCGGCGCCAGGACTGGGAGTCGGGAGAGATAAAGCCCATCATTCAGACCGGCTTCGAAAAGAGCGACGAGTTGAAAGGGGTGCCTCACATTTATGATTTCGCGAAAAGTGAGGACGACAAGAAGATCATGCATGTGATTTATGGAACGCATGCTCTCGGGCGGCCGATTTCAGGGCCCCCGGGTATCCCAGCTGACCGCACAGAGGCTCTTCGCAAGGCGTTCAACGCGACGATGGCTGACCCGGATTTCCTGGCGGAGGCTCGCAAGCAAGACATGCCGATCGCGCCATTGACGGGAGAGCAGACGGAGAAGTTTATCGCCCAGTTCGCGAACTATCCGGCCGCAGTCTATGACCGTGCGATGAAAATCCTGGAAGCGGGCGAGGTCGTGAACGTCAAGCTCAAGGTACTCGAAGGCTCGGTTGCGAATGTTGAAACAACGTGCTCACGGTGGATCGTCGGAAACGGCAAAGCCATTAAGCTGGAAGTGGACGCCCGCGAAACAACGCGTCACCATAGCAGGAACAAAGTCGAAGTCGTCCGACATCAAGCAAGGCATGTCGTGCCGGTTCGAGTATTTTGGTGAGAACGATCTGGCACCGAAAGCGGACTGCAAATAGGACCTTTGCCCCATCTTGGGGGAAGGTTCTTCACACCGCCGCTTTCACCATGATTCCCGGCGGGAAAATTTCCTCCGGCGCCATCAGGCGCCGCGCGATGCCTTGCTCGTCGCGGTTGACGTAAACGATGCCGTAGCGAAATTCGCGCCGCAGGAAGACGGGCAGGGCGTCGATACCGATTGGCCGGATTTCGCCCATGCGCAAATCACGGACGTGGTCGTAGTCCCAGGTGGCGATCGTCACGTGAACGTTGGGCATTCCGTTAAACGGTCCGTGCTATTTCTCGGCCGCCTTGGCCTGATCCCATAAAGCATCCATTTCCGGCAGGGTCGCTTGCGCCGGCGCCTTGCCCCGCAGCGCCAGCGCCCGCTCGATCGACGCGAAGCGGCGCTCGAATTTGGCATTGGTTTGCCGCAGCACGGCCTCCGGATCGGCCTGCAGATGGCGGGCCAGATTGACGACCGCGAAGAGAAGGTCGCCGACCTCGCGGGCCGCCTTATCCTGTTCTCCAGCCTTCACCTCGGATTCGATCTCATCAGCCTCCTCGCGGATCTTGGCGAGCACGGCGAGTGGATCATTCCAGTCGAAGCCGACGTCACCCGCCTTGTTCTGCAATTTCAGCGCGCGGGTCAGCGCGGGCAACGCAAGGGGAACGCCGGCGAGGGCGCCTTGAGCCGCAGCGCTGTCTGGGCGCGCAGCTTTTTCCTGTGCCTTGATCTCCTGCCAGAGCTTGCCCACTGCCTCATGGTCGAGCCCTGCGGCGTCGCCGAAGACATGGGGATGCCGGCGCAGCATTTTTTCGGTGATGGCCTGCACCACGTCGCCGAAATCGAAGGCGCCTTGCTCCTGCGCCATGCGCGCGTGATAGACCACCTGCAGCAGGAGATCGCCCAGTTCCTCGCGCAGTTCGCCGAGGTCGCCGCGCGCAATGGCGTCCGCCACTTCGTAGGCTTCCTCGATGGTATAGGGCGCGATGGTCGAGAAATCCTGCTTCAGGTCCCAGGGACAGCCGGTGTCCGGGGTCCGCAGCGCGGCCATGATCTCGATCAGACGGGAGATATCGCGCGAGGGCGTCATAACGGTCCCTGGCAAAAGGCCCGGGACCGTATCAGACCGGCCAGCGCCGGCGCGAAGCCTCACCGTGTCAGTGCCCGGTCTGATCCGGCTTGCGGCTCGCCTCGAACAGGAACCAGGCCCGTTTCTCGGCCTCGTCGATCCAGATTTCCAGCATGCTTGCGGTGGCTACGTCTTCGTGCTTGTCGCACAGCTCGTGAGCTTCGCGCATGGCCTTGGCCACGGCCTTGTTGTCCTCCATCAGCTCCTTCAGCATGTCGACCGGCGGGACGTAATTTTCCTCATTGTCCTTGATGCTCTGGAGGCGCGAAATCTCGCCGATCGAGCGCAACGTCATCCCGCCGATCTTGCGTACCCGCTCGGCCATGTCGTCGGTAGCGCCGAATATCTGGGCGGCCTGTTCGTCCAGCAGTTCGTGATAGTCGCGGAAGTGCGGGCCGCTGACGTGCCAGTGAAAGTTCTTGGTCTTCAGATAAAGCGCAAAGGAATCCGCCAGGATCGCGTTCATCGCCTTGGAGATATCCACGCACCGCGTCTTCGCCGAGATCGGTGGGTGTATCGAGCGCTGCGGGCGGCTTGCGGGATTCGAATTTTCCGACCTTGTTTTGCTCACGGCATCACCTGAATGGTTGGAAGCCCGTGCGCGGCGACCGATAACGGAAGGGATCGATCGAAACCAACCCGCAAAGCTGCAAGCCGTTCCTGAAATCCCGGCATACGGTAAATCCCGGTGACGGATTCGCATAAGACATATTATGGAATATATCTGATTAGGCCGACGGCATTAGGAAATTCGAGCTAGCAGCATTCAAATCGACGTGAGAAAACGCAGTATCTGAAAAGATCAGCATTAAGCCGGCTAGCGTCAGTTTCAGGCCGTCATATGCAGGCTCGATATGCGGCGGCAGCTTCGCCCGCAATGCCTCGTAATCCAGATCCGAATGCAGGTTGGTCAGGATCGCGCGCTTCGGCTTCAGCCGCTCGATCCAGCGGAGCGCGTCGTCGAACGAGAAATGGCTCGGATGCGGCAGCGTAGCGCAAGGCATCCACGATCCAGACGTCGAGGCCGCTGAAGGCCTCCAGGCTGGCTTCCGGCAGGCCGTTGATGTCGCAGGAATAGCCGAGCCCGCCGAAGCGATAGCCAAGCGAATGGATGTCGCCATGCTGCTGCAGCACCGGCAAGGCCGTGATCGCGCCACCGGCCCCGTTAACGATTATCGGCTCGCCGGCGACGGCCGGGATGGCCCTGCACGATGGCGGGATATTCGCTTCCGGGCGGGGTCTCGAAGCAATAGCCGAATTTCGTGTGCAGTCTCGCGGCTGCGTGGCTTCATCGAGATAGACGTCCACGCGCTGGCGCGCCTGGATGAAGAGCGGCCGCAGGTCGTCGATGCCGTGGGTATGGTCGGCATGCGCGTGGGTGAACATGACGCCGTCGAGCGCATGAACATCGGCCGCCAGAAGCTGCTCGCGCAAATCCGGCGAGGTATCGACCAGCACGCTGGTGACCCCGGTATCGCCATCGCTGCGCTCGACCAGCAAGGAACAGCGCCGGCGCCGGTTCCTGGGATTGGACGGGTCGCAGGCGCCCCAGCCGAGCGCGACGCGCGGCACGCCCATGGAGGAGCCGCAGCCCAGAATGGTGAAGGTCAGCGTCATGCCACTGCCGCCGGGCGCGGAACCTTGCTGAACAGGCGGAAGAAATTTTCCGTCGTCTGCCGGGCGATTTCATCTGGCGAGACGCCCCGCACCTCCGCCAGCACCTTCGCGGTTTCCACGACAAAGGCCGGCTCGTTGCGCTTGCCGCGATACGGCCCGGCGCGAGATATGGCGCATCGGTTTCCACCAGGATGCGGTCGGCCGGCAGGTCCTTGGCGATGTCGCGCAGGTCCTGCGAATTCTTGAAGGTCAGGATGCCGGTGAAGGAAATGGACAGGCCGAGATCGATCGCGGCCATGGCGAGGTCGCGCCCGCCGGTGAAGCAATGCAACACGGCCGGGAAGGCGCCCTTCCCCGTTTCTTCTGTCAGGATTTGCGCCACGTCGGCGTCGGCCTCGCGGGCTGTGAATGACCAGCGGAAGCCTGGTTTCGCGCGCGGCCGCGATATGCGCGCGGAAGCCTTTTTCCTGCAGCTCGCGCGGGCTGTGATCAGTAGTGATAATCAAGCCCGGCCTCGCCGATCGCCACGACCTTGGGGTGGCGGGTGCGCTCGACCAGTTCACCCGTGCCGATGTCCGGCTCCTCCTGGGCATGGTGCGGATGCGTGCCGACCGAGCAATAGACATCCGGGAAGCGCTCAACGATGGCGATCACCTCGCCATGGCGTTTCACCCGCGTGGAGATGGTGACGATGCGGCCGATGCCTTGCGCCGTAGCGCGCGCCACCACCGCGTCGAGTTCGCTGGCGAAGTCGGGAAAATCCAGGTGGCAATGGCTGTCGATCAGCATGACGGACTATTGCCGCTATTTCGGCGCGCTGGCTTCGGGCTCGACATAGCGCGGAAACACCGCCGCCGGGGCCGGCAGCTTTGAACCAGGCGCCAGGCGCTGTCCGCCGCCGAGCCGCGCTGAAATCGCGCTCCTCGGTCCGGCACCGCCAGCAGATCGAGCAGTTTCTTCGCCGATCCCGGCATGAAAGGCTGCGCCAGGATGGCGACCTGCCGGATCACTTCCGCGGTGACGTAAAGGATCGTTCCCATACGCGCCGGGTCGGTCTTGGCGGCCGCCCAGGGCGCCTCGCCGGCGAAATAGCGATTGGCTTCCGCCACCACGTCCCAGACCTGATTCAGAACCTGGTTCAGCTGCTGCGTCTTCATCTGCTCGCGCGCATTGCCGATCATCGCATCCGCAGAGGCCAGCATGGCCTTGTCGTTATCGGTGAATTCGCCCGGCTGCGGCAGCACGCCGCCGAGTTGCTTGCCGATCATCGACAGCGAGCGCTGCGCCAGGTTGCCGAGATCGTTGGCGAGATCGGCATTGGTCCGGTTGACGATCGCCTCATGGCTATAAGTGCCGTCCTGCCCGAACTGCACCTCGCGCAACAGGAAATAACGCAGCGGATCGACCCCGTAGGCATCGGCCAGGGCGAAGGGATCGATCACGTTGCCGACCGACTTCGACATTTTCTCACCGCGGTTGAAGAGAAAGCCGTGGCTGAACACGCGGCGCGGCAGCTCGATGCCTGCCGACATCAGGAAGGCCGGCCAATAGACCGCGTGGAAGCGCACGATGTCCTTGCCGATCACATGCAGTGCAGCCGGCCAATAGCGCTTGTATGTCTCGCTGTCGGTATCGGGAAAGCCGACGCCGGTGATGTAATTGGTCAGCGCATCCACCCAGACATACATGATGTGCTTGGGATTGCCGGGAACGGGAATGCCCCAGTTGAAGGTGGTGCGCGAGATCGACAGATCCTGCAAGCCGCCGCGCACGAAGCTTGCCACTTCGTTCAGCCGTTCCTTCGGCAGAACGAAATCCGGCTGGCGCCTGTAGAGGTCGAGCAGCTTGTCCTGATAGGCGGAGAGCTTGAAGAAATAGCTTTCCTCCTCCACCCACTCCACGGGGGTGCCTTGCGGGCCCATGCGCTGGCCGCCTTGCGTGACGGTTGTCTCGCTCTCGTCGTAGAAAGCTTCGTCGCGCACGGAATACCAGCCGGCGTATTTCGACAGATAGATATCGCCGGCTTTCTCCATCCGCTCCCAGATCGCGGCAGACGAGCGGCGATGCCGTTCCTCGGTCGTGCGGATGAAATCGTCGTTGGAGCAATCCATCCGCTTCACCATGGCCTGAAAGCGCGGCACGTTGCGCTCGACCAGCTGCGCAGGCGTCATCCCCTCCTTCACGGCGGTCTGCTGCATCTTCTGGCCGTGCTCGTCGGTGCCGGTCAGGAAATAAACGTCGTAGCCGTCGAGCCGCATGAAGCGCGCGATGGCGTCGGTGGCGATCGCCTCATAGGCATGTCCGATATGCGGCACGCCATTGGGATAGGCGATGGCGGTGGTGATGTAGAAGCTCGGCTTGGTCGCCATCGTGGCTTTCTGGGCTGTGGGAAGTAATCAGGGGCCGTTGGTGCCAACAGAATGCGGGGAAATCAAGGGTCAGTGACATGCTCGTGCAGGCTCAACTGGGCATGAACTCTCGGTCGCTCGAAGGCCCCCATCGGCAATCCAGGCATCGGTGCTGTTGATGGCGCGCTTGATCAGCTCGTCGGTCTGCGAGAAGTCATAGGGCGATCCGCGTCAGCGGGCAAAGCGGCGGCAGCACAAAATAATCGATGTGCGGCTCGAGGCCTTCCAGCTCGCTCAGCAATTGCGTTGCGATCAGCAACGTAAGCGCATGCAGCGCGTTGGCGATGGCGCCGGTCGGCGGCGTTTCGCGCGCACAGGCATAACCAGTCGGCAGGATGATGAGACGCTTTGCGCCGAGCGCGACCGCCACCTTGGCGGGCGTGTTGCTCGACAGCGCGCCGTCGGCCAAATATTTTGTCTCGAATTTCACCGGCGCAAACGCGGCGGGTATCGCGGTGCTGGCCAGAATGGCTTGTGCGGCCGGGCCTTCCGACAGCACGGCGGTTTTGCCGGTCAGAATATCGGTCGCCACGATGTGGATCGGGACTTTTGCCTCTTGCAGGTTGCGATAAGGCAAATGCCTGTCGACGAGCGCGCACACGCCGTCCGACGCAAGCAAAGAAATCCCGCCGCCGCATAAAGCCGAGCAATGTCCGCCAGGTCAGAGGAAATACGTCGCGCCGGTGCAAGCCGCGCCAGATCGTCTCCAGCTGCCGCACGCCTTCGAGCGTGGGGTTGCCGGCATAGTAGGCGCCGTTCAACGCGCCAACGCTTGAGCCGACCACCATGTCCGCCGCGACGCCGCGGCCGCGAGCGAATGCAGCATGCCGACCTGAATGGCGCCGAAGCTGCCGCCGCCTGCGAGAACGAAGGCGGTTTTCGGTTTGTTGGAGCTGGCCGGCATGGGCTGCAACTCCTGTCCGGATCGCACGCTCATTGCTTCAGCTCCGCGCCGTCTCGGCGAGCACGGCGAAGACGGAGAAGACCAGCGGCTTGCGCTCGAGGTTGAATTCCTGCGACCTCGCTGGCGGCGCGGTTGACCTTCTCCCAAGCCTCGGCAATTCGCGCCATGCGCCGTGGTTTCCTGCGGCACGGCGAGACGCGCGGAGAGCCACGCATTCACGGTATCCACAAAGGTCGCTAGCGGTTGTGGATCGACCCCAGCCATCGCGTCGCCCAGGGCATGCAAGGCCAGTGGGTCCGTCTCGGGCAGACGCTCCAGCATCTGGGTAAGGCGCTGGCGCAAGGCCAAAGCCGGCCCTTCCAGCATGTGTCATGCGCGCGGCCGACACTGCCTTCCGCCAACCCGGCGGCTTCCATCACCTCCGCGTCAAGGTCGCGGCCGAGCGCAGCTGCAACGGCTTGCGCCACCTCGCCGCTCGCCAGCGGCCGCAGATCGAGCGACGCGGCAGCGGGAGCGGATAGTCGGCATCACCAGGCCCGCGCGCATGGCTGATCAAGCAGGAGCAGGGTACGCGGCGGCGGCTCCTCGATGATCTTCAACAACGCATTGGCGCCGGCAGTCATTCAGCTCATCGACCGCGTCGACGATGGCAATCCGCCAGCCCCCCTCCCCGGCGGTGGAACCGAAAAACGAAACCGTGCGGCGCACGTCATCGACCGCGATGTCCTGGCGCAACTTGCCGCGTTCGTTGAGCGGTCCGCTCCAGCACCAGCAGGTCTCCTTGCGCCTGCGCGGCCATGCGCCGCGTCACCGGATGTTCCGGATCGACCGCAAGCGAGCGCGCGGATTGCACCGCCGGACTCCCGGGATCCGGATGCGCCAGCACGAAGCGCGCCATGCGGTAGGCCAGCGTCGCCTTGCCGATGCCGCGCGGCCCGCCGATCAGCCAGGCATGCGGGATTCGGCCGCTGCGATAGGCTTCGAGCAAAATGCGCTCCGCTTCCGCATGCCCGAACAGCTGTTGGGTTTCGCGTGGATGCAGGCCGTCGCCGGCGTCCTCGTCCTCGTCGGCGCTCACGGGGCGGCCTCGCCGGCAGTAGGTGCCGCAGCGGCCGGGTTCAGACGCGTCTCGACGATGCTCCAGATCTGCTGGGCCACGTCATCGCGCGGCGCGGTCACGTCGATCAACACGCAACGGTCTGGCTCGCTCTGCGCCAGCGAGCGAAAGCCGGCGCGCAGCTTTTCATGAAAATCCAGCGCTTCGCTCTCGAAGCGGTCTGCATTCTCCCGAGCCGCGGCGCTGGCCGGCGCGCTCCAGTCCCACTTTCGGCCGGCACATCGAGCACAAATGTGAGGTCGGGCACCGTCTCTCCCACCGTAATCCGCTCCAATTCCCTGATCAGCCGCAGGTCCACTTCGCCGACGATGCCCTGATAGACGCGCGTGGAATCCGCAAAGCGGTCGCATAACACCCAGGCGCCGCGCTCCAGCGCAGGCCTGATGGTGATGCGCAGATGATCATCGCGCGCGGATGCAAACAGCATGGTCTCGGCTTCGGCTCCGAGCGGCTTCGCCGCGCCGGACAGAATGATATGGCGAATGATTTCCGCGCCCGGCGAACCGCCCGGCTCGCGCGTCATCACGACCTCGATGCCGGCATGCCTGGAGTCGCTCGGCGAGCAGCTTCGAGTGGGTCGACTTGCCGGCTCCTTCGCCGCCTTCGAAGGTGATGAAGCGTCCGCGCATCTTATGTCTCGCGATCCGCCCTATAGGCGTTCGGCTCCGGCGCGGAACAGCGTGATTACCGATTCAGTCACCGCATCGAAAGCGCGTTGCGAGAGACTGCCTTTGCCTACATCCTCGCCGGTTTGCAGCGGGATTTCCAGCGCGAGGGTATCGCCGCGCCAGACCTTCAGCATCGCCCGCCGTGCCGTCCCCGCTCCACCGGCGCAGGCAACGGGCCGGTATAGGTGACACGCGCGACGATCTTTTCGCTGACATTGCGCGGCACCATCAACCGGATCGTGCCGCGAGCCGACGAGGGGCACATAACCTTTTTCTCCGCCGAAGACCTTAGCTTCGCCGACGGTCTGCCCTTCGGCAAACAGGATGCGGGCTTCGAAGCTGCGAAAGCCCCATTCGAGCAGCTTGCGGGCTTCGTCCGCGCGCTCTTTTTCCGTCTTGGCGCCCATCACCACGACAATAAGCCGCATGCCGTTCTGATCGGCGGAGGCCACAAGTCCGTAGCCGGATTCCTTGGTAAAGCCGGTCTTCAAGCCATCGGCGCCCCAGCCCAGCAGCGGATTGCGGTTGTATTGGCGGATCTTGTTATAGGTGAATTCGCGCTCGCCGTAGATTTTATAGAAATCCGGATAAGTGCGGATGATGTGCTGCGCGAGCTTGCCAAGTTCGCGCGCCGTCACCTTCAATCCCGGATTATGCAGTCCGGTCGCATTGGTGAAGGTGGATTTGGTCAGCCCGATCTCGCGCGCACGATTGGTCATCTTCACGCCGAAGGCCATCTCGTTGCCGGCCAGAGCCTCCGCGATCGCGATGCAGGCGTCATTGCCCGACTGGACGATGATGCCGCGCAAAAGGTCGTTGACCTTCACCCGGCTGTTGAGCGGCGCGAACATGCTCGAAGTACGGGAAGGCGCCCCACCCGTCCGCCAGGCGTTCTCGCTGATGATGACTTCATCCTCGAGGGTGATATTGCCCTGCTGCAGTTCGTTGAACACGAATTCCGCGGTCATCAGCTTGGCGAGCGAAGCGGGATAGACCAGTTCGTCGGCGGCACGCTCGTATAGGACGCTGCCGCTTTCTGCCTCGATCAGGATGGCGTGCGGCACGCTGGTCTGGAAATTGTCGTCCTTCTTCTGCGCGGCGGCCGGGCCGGCGACGAGAAGGCTCAGGGCTGCAGCGGTTGTCCAAAGAAAATGCTTAAGCATCGCCCCTCCTTCGAGGCCGCTCGTTCAAGCCGAATTCCCTAGCGATGTGAGTGCGTCGGTATCAATAAAGGCCGCGACCGCTCAAGAATGCAGCGGGGGCATCATAGCGGGTCGGGGCAAAGGCGGAAACAGGCGAGACCATTGGCTTGTCGACGTCCGCCCCGGAAGGCGTCTCGTATCCCGCCGTGGCCGGCGGCAAGGCCATGGCCTCGACCCTGACGGCAGCGGTCCGCCGCGGCCCGGCCGAGCGCGCGGCGTTGCCGCTCATCGCGCTTAAGCGACGCCTGGGCGGAAATTTCCGGCAGATTGGGCGAACGATCAGAGGCCTCCGCGGCAGCCAGTTTCTGCTCCGGCAGGAAGGGCTTCGCCGCTGCGACCCTGACCGCTGACGGCGCCGGCGCGGCCTCGCCTTCGCGCAAGCGTCGCGACAAGCTGGCGGTCGTCGGAGCCTTCCAGTCGGCGCGCGGCCGACATATTCGACCCGAACCCTGCCAAGGCCGTTGTCATGGAAGCCAAGCAGCTTCGCCGCTCTCACCGAAAGATCGATGACGCGGTTGGCCGCATAGGGTCCGCGATCGTTCACGCGCACGACGATTGATTTCCGGTTCGCGAGATTGGTCACGCGGACATAGCTCGGCATCGGCAGAGTCGGATGCGCCGCGGAGATCGAATGCATGTCGAAGACTTCGCCATTCGCCGTCAGGCGGCCGTGGAAATCGTCGCCGTACCAGGACGCGATGCCTTCGGCGCGATAATTGATGTTCTCTTCCGGCACATAAGTGCGGCCGGCGACGACATATGGCTTGCCGACGCGATAGGTCCCGCCGCCCTTTGGAACCGGTTCGCCGGCATTGACGACGCGCGGGCTGGAGGAGACGCCGTATTTAGGATCGACCTTGCTGGCGCAATTCGCCAGCGTCAGGCAGGCAACGATGGCCACACCAGCGCGCGCAATCTGCGCCACAGCCCCCTGGTGCCCCCCTCGCCCCATTCCGCCCCCTTGTGCCGCACTCGTAGTACCGCAGTGGCAGGCGGCATGGCCGCTAAATCAGAACCGCAACCAGTAGCATTAACCAAACACAATACCGCCACCTTAACGCGGCGGAAATGGGGCGCTGTTCGGCGCGGTAAACGCTTGTTACCAAAAGCTCCCGGCTGCCGCGGGCTGCGGCAGCCGAAAGACATGCCGAAGCTTCGTGTCGCGGACTAGAGCGACGGAATCATCTTCAGGAACGGCAGGCCGGAGCGATATACGTCCCGACCAAGGTCTGCGGCCACGGCACCGCCATGAACTTGTCGAAGGCGACGATGATGAATATCACCACCGCCACCGCATAAGTGAGCACCAGCGGCCACGGCTCCGGACCTTCTATCCGCATGAAGATGATGACGAAGAAGAAAGCCGTCGGGATCAGACCGATGGTCGCCATCGAAGCCATGAAGGCGACCAAGTAGGTGAAGAAGATCGCGCCGCGCATGGCGATTGTCCGGACCGGAAGATGGCCCGGTGTCGGACGTCATATCCATGTGGATCTTCTCTCTTCATCTTCCCTTCGACACGCTGCTGCTCTCATCCGCCAGGCTTTCAGAGACTCACATCGTCCGGCCTGCGGCACATGTCGTTGAACAGGCTCAGCGACGCGGCGAAGCAGAGCCGACGAAACCGACGATCGCCGGCACGATCTGCGCCTTGAAGCCCCAACCCGATGCCGCGATGAAGGCCGCTGATGATGACGCAGATCACGAAAATCGTGAACAGCTGCGAGGGATGGAAGCGCGGCGCACCGAAGCCGCTCAACATCTTTTCACGGCCGCCATGGATGCGGACGTCCTGCAGCAGCGGCCGCACCAGCCCGAAGAAAGCCATCAGGAACAGGATCGCCACCACCGGCCGCGCGAACCAGCTCACGCCGTAGCGTTCGATCGAAATGAACAGATAGCGCTCGATGGTATCGCCCAGCACCACGCCGAGAATGAGCGGCGGGCGCGGCCATTTGAACTGTTTCATCAGCCAGCCGACGAGGCCGAAGAATAGAAGGCTGTAGAGATCGCCCCAGTCGCGCGAAGCTTCGAAGGCGCCGATGTAGACGATGCTGAGCACCGCCGGCAGGATCAGCGTGTAGCGCAGCGTCGCCAGCTTGGCGAATTGCGGGCTGAAGGCGTAGCACATGCCGGCGCCGAGAATGTTGGCTAGTCCCACCGACCACACCATCGAATAGGTGATGGGAAGGTTCTTGCTCAGCATGTCGGGGCCGGGCACGAGGCCATGCATCAGGAAGGCGCCGAGCAGAATCGCCATGCCGGCGCTGCCGGGCACGCCGAAGGCGATGGTCGGAACCAGCGAGCCGCCTTCCTTGGCGTTGTTGGAGCTTTCCGACGCGATGACGCCGCGCACGTCGCCCTTGCCGAAAGTTTCGGAGGCGCCCTTTTCCGTCTTCAGCGCGTGACCATAGGCCAGCCAGTCGATGACCGAGCCGCCGATGCCCGGGATGGCGCCGATACCGCCGCCAATCCAAGAACAGCGTAGGATCAGCCAGATATTGTCATAGCAATCCTTCACCCCCTGCCACTGGCCCTTATAGACATTCATCTTTTCGGAGCCTTTCGCGATCGCGAGGCGCGAGATCAGCAGATCGCAGAGCTCGGGCAGCGCAAAGATGCCGAGCAACATCGGCGTCAGCGGCATGCCGTCCCAGAGATAAAGGCTGTTGAAGGTCCAGCGCAGCGTACCCGGTCTGCGGGTCCGAGCCGATCATCGCCAGCATGATGCCGGCGCAGCCCGCGGTCAGTCCGCGCAGCGGCGCGTTGCCTGACAGGATCGCGACCATGGATATGCCAAGCACCGCGAAAGCCAGAAGCTCGGGCGAGCCGAGATAGAGCATGATCGGCCGCAGGATCGGAATCGTGATTCCCAACAGAATGGCGCCGAAAATGCCGCCGAGCAGCGACGACATATAAGCTGCGCTCAGCGCCCGCCCGGCTTCGCCGCGCTTTGCCATCGGATAGCCGTCGAGCACGGTCGCCGCCGAAGCTGCACCGCCTGGCACGCCGAACAGCACGGCAGGAATGGGATCGCCGGTGGCGGTGGTCGCGCCGAGGCCAAGCAGCAGCGCAAAGGCGCTATAGGGATCCATGGCATAAGTGAAGGGCAGCAGCATCGCCGTTCCGGCGAGACCGCCGATGCCGGGCACGATGCCCAGCACCAGACCCATGACGCATCCGAGCGCCAGGTATCCCAGCCGTTGCGGCTCCATCAACAGGACAAAAGCCTGCCCCGCCGAATTCGCCATAAAGGCCGCTTCTGCCGCAAAACTTTCCATGACGTTTACAACTCCAATTCACTCAAAAGTCTCAGCAAGCCACGATATCAGTGCCGGCGAGCGCCGGGACCAAATTGTCCCTGACCATGATTATCGCCGCCGCCGTCCTATCCGGATTTTTTGGATTTCGCTTTTTTATCCATCGACCGTCGCCCTGGCAGCACAAAAAGCGGCGGCAAACCCCTCCCAAGGTTCCATCGCATTCCGGCCCATGTTTATCGGCTGGCGGAAAAAAAGCAACGGTTCCCGCCGCGCCAGACCAAGCGCCCAAGGAAGCGGCAATCTTGCCGTGTGCGACCGCTTGCCGCGTCGATCGACGTTGCCAGTTTGGCCCATTCACGCGCAGGCCTTTTCGAAGCGGCACCGAAAGGCCAATAAATCCACCGGGTTGCATAGAGCGATCGGGATCAAGGCAGCGTGGCGCCAGCGCAAACGGTCAATAACTCGCGTCTGGTTTCCAGCCGAGGACGGCAAGCATGACAAAAAATCCAACCACGTAGGCCGGAACGACGAACCAGCCATGGCGCAGCCACAGACCGACAGATTTCGCTTCCGGAAACAAATTCGCGAGCGCAACCCCGGCTGATGATCCGAACCAGGTCATGGAACCGCCGAAGCCAACGGCGTAAGCGAGCATCCCCCAATCGTAGCCGCCTTGCCTCAACGCAAGCGCCGTCAGTGGAATGTTGTCAAACACGGCGGAAATAAAACCGAGGCTCAGAGACGTTTGCCATGAAGGGGTCGGCAGTTTGTCGACCGGCATCATCGAGGCGCAGATCACCAGGGCGAGCAGGAATACTGTCCCGCTCACGGTCTCCGGCATGACGCGCCAATCGGGACGCCGCAGTGGACTGGTCGCAAGAATGACAGCCCAAACAGCAAGGCCGAGCACCGGTGCTTTATCGAGCACTGCGGGAAATTTAATGTTGGAGATCACATTAGTCAGCACAACCACAATGAGGATCGCGCCCACGATGAACAGCGGCACCCATGCGATCTGCAGACGACGCGAAGGTTGTTTGATGATCGCAGAATAACCTTGCTGAAGGCGCGACGCAGGAATGCCGAAAACAATCAGCGCAACAGCTGCCGGCAGATAGGCGTCCAGCACGTTAAGGGGAGATACACCGGCAATCCACATCATGGTGGTGGTGGTGTCGCCCAGCACACTCCCCGCCCCGCCGCTGTTTGACGCCCCGACCAACGCCGCCAAATAACCGATATGAATCTTGCCTTTGAAAACATGGCGCGCCATCGTCCCGCCAATAAGCGCAGCGGCAATATTGTCGAGGAATCCGGAGAGCACGAAGACAATCGCGAGCAGAGCAAAGGCCCCGGTCCAGTTGCCCGGCAAAATAGCCGGCAGTTCTTCCGGCACGCGACTTTCTTCAAAATGCCGCGAGAGCAACGCGAAACCCGTCAGCAACAAAAACAGGTTCGCCAGCCCCACCCATTCATGCTGCAGGTGCAGGCCCAGCCCGGACAGGCCGGGCCCATCCTTGAAGCTCGTGAAGGCGAGCTTGTAGAACGTAATCGCGGCGAGACCGGTGAGCGCGACAGGCAACGTGAACCGGTGAAAGACGGCAATGCCGACCAGGGTCGAAGCAAAAAGAATGAAGTCGATTGGAATACCGAACAACGTCTGCTCCGTCGGCGTCTATTTGGCCGGCAGCGAAAAGAATAGGCTTCCTCGCGTCATAATGGAGGTGCACACCGTGGCGATCTACCTTATTTTGCGCAATATCGCGGTTGCGATAGCAAGCACCACTTCGGTGGGCTATGCGCTCGCGCTGCGTGTGCTCTCGGCGCTGCTTGTCATGCTATCCGGCCAGCCGTCGACGGGACAAATATCCCGTGCCTTCGTACCCGCCGGCAAAGCCGGTGAGACAGAAGTGGTCGTGGGCGCCGCCGCGACGGTGCTGTCCAGCGTGCACTATCAGGCGCGGCTCGTCCTCACCTGCGCGGACGAGAGTTGTGCCGGGAAATTCCCCAAGCCCGGAGCCAAGCGCCGGCTGAATGTCACGCGGATAACTTGTTTTCTAGTCGGAACGGCCGGCTCGACTTTTTCCATCGGTGGAGTCCAACTGCAGAACGCTACCGACGGTCTCGTGCTGGATGAGTATCTGCCGGGCGTCTATTCCTCCTCGAATGGTGCCCATACGCTCAATCAGGCGATTGACATTCAAGTGAGCGCCAATCGGCACATAGCTGTCGCCCTGGTCCTAGCAACCGGGGACGCGGTTGACGCAGCATGCACCGCGACGGGCACGCTGGACACTTTGCAGTAAGCAACGCGAGATTGGTGCGGCACATTTGTCGGGCTCAAAGCCCTGCAGCTTCGATGCCGACACGGTACGCCGACTTGAACTTGTCATAACGGCCGGAGAGCAGCGCTGACTTGATACTCGGTGCTCTATCGGGATGGCCAGAGTTGAACGGCGGGGCCGGATCGTATTCCATGCCGAGCTGAATTCTTCGAGCCACTGACTCGCCCGCAATCTCGGCAACGACGCTGAGGCCAAAATCGATGCCCGCGGTGACACCCCCGGCAGTGATCACGTTGCCATCTTTGACCACCCTGGCCTTCTCGTGCGTCGCTCCGACCAAGGGCAGCAGATCGGCATACGCCCAATGCGTCGTCGCCCGCCGTCCTTTGAGCAGGCCGGCGACACCCAGAACGAATGCGCCGGTGCAGACCGAGGTAACATACTTCGCGCCAGCCGCTTGATGACGGACAAACTCGACGGTGTCCTCATCACCGATGACATCCGCCACGGCTTCGCTTCCCCCGGCTATGCAGATCAAATCGAGGGACGGACAGTTCGCAAAAGTGTGCGTAGGCACGAGGCCAAGCCGGCAATCGCTGGCTACAGGCGCTTCCGATTTCGCCACAATATGCATCACCGCCTCAGGAAGCCCCGCGAGCACCTGCAAAGGCCCCGTGAAATCGAGCTGTGTCACTTTGGGGAAGATGACAAAGCCGACATTGAAAAGCGGCATGGCTGTTCTCCGTTCGCCTTGAAGCGCGCACGAAATTCGGGCCGAGCGAAAGTTTTTCTACCACGATAATGCTGGTCAGAAGCCGCAGACCGTGCGCAACATCAATGTTATCGGGTCAGTTTCGAACTCTCGGAAAAAATCGAGTCCGGCCGCCTCGAGCCATTTTTTCTGCGCCATATATGCAGGCTTTTCGCGCGCCTGTGCACATTGAAATTTCTCCCCGCCGAAGGTTCTGCAAATGGTGCACCATTTCGTGAACCAGCACCGATATTTCGGCCGCCGTCGCGTCGGTCCACCCCTCGCGCAAATAGATCGTGCGGCTGTTGTCCTCATAGAGGGCCACGGTATCGCGCATCTGCTTCAGCCACTGTTCGTCGCTGACGACGCGCGCCTGCAGGCTAGCGCCCAATCCGCGATACCGGACAGCTGCCATTTTCATCGGCGAGATGATTGCAATGCGCGGATGATGATAATTTTCCGGCAGGGCGAAATCGGCAGACAGCCAAGTCATGATCGATGCCATCAAATCGGATTTCGGCCCGCTGACGGCTTCCTCCCCCTGTTCGTCGATCAACGGCGGCGTCGAGGCCTGGCTGCTTGCAGGGTGGCCTGGGCCTGACCCTAGTGTCATAAAGCTGAGAAACGCCAAGCCCAGGATAATCTGATTTTTCATCTTCTCCTCCTCGAAAGTGCCGTTCCGAAGTGAGGCATCCATCCCATTTGCTCGGCAGAATGTCCTTGAGCGCGGCCTGATTTGTCGCTGAATTTTCCCTTATTTTCCCCCGGCCGGTGTCCGGTATAGTGGCGGGGCGCCGGAGAAAAATGGTTTGATCTATAAATTCGAAAATTACGCAATTGATGTCGACCGGCAGGAATTGCGCAGGGGCACCGATCTCGTCGCCATCGATCCGCAGGTTTTCGATCTTCTGCTCTATCTCGTTCGCAACCGTGACCGCGTGGTGAGCAAGGACGATCTGATCCAGCACGTGTGGCACGGCCGCATTGTTTCCGATTCCACGCTCACGAGCCGAATTACCACCGCGCGCCAGGCCATTGGCGACAGCGGCGAACATCAACGGTTGATCCGCACTATCGCCCGCAAGGGGATTTGTTTCGTCGGCGATGTTCAAGGAAGTGAGATCTCGAATACCGCCAGCGTGGCTCAGCCGGTGACCGTGTCGGCGCCGGCCACAATGCCTTCTGCTGCGCCGCTGGCACCGCGGCTCCCCGACAAGCCCTCGATCGCGGTACTGCCTTTCACGAATATGTCGGGAGACCCAGAACAGGAATATTTCAGCGACGGCATCACCGAAGACATCATTTTCTCCTTGTCGCGGCTTCACTGGCTTTTCGTCATCGCCCGCAATTCGACCTTTGTTTACAAGGGTCATGCCGTGGACGTGAAACAGGTGGGGAGTGAGCTCGGCGTTCGTTACGTTCTTGAGGGAAGCGTCCGCAAGAGCGGACAGCGCGTCCGTATTGCCAGCCAGCTCCTCGACGCTACCACCGGTAACCACATCTGGGCCGAACGCTACGACCGCGAGCTAAGCGATATTTTCGCGCTGCAGGACGAGATAACGACAAGCGTCACGGCGGCGATCGAGCCGAAACTCCTAGCCGCCGAAGGCATCCGCACCGAAACCCGCTCGATCGACGATCTCAGTGCCTGGGACCTCGTGGCCCGTGCGCTGTCGCATTTTTGGAAACTTACGGCGGCCGAAAGCCAGACCGCGATCCAGCTACTGCGACAGGCGGTCGAGCGCCATCCGAACTACGCGCCGGCGCACAGTATGCTGGCCTTCGCGCTTCTTGTGGCGGCCTACATGGGATGGATACCCGGCGAGGCCGACCGCAAATTCGTCGAGCAGCTTGCGCATCGCGCGGTTGAGCTCGACGAAGACGACCCTTGGGCCTACATGGCGCTTGGAATGATCGCCTGGACCGACCGGCAGACCGATGAAGCCGTCCGCCGCTTCCAGACGGCGATCGCCCTCAACCCGAACTTCGCCGCCGCTTACGGCTATATCGGCCTGGCGCTGGTGTTTGACGGCCAGTCCGACGAGGCGCTTCGCTATTTCGAGCAGGTGATGCGGATGAGCCCACGCGATCCTTCCACGCTTTTTTTCGCCGGCATCTCAGTCGCGCATTACATGGCGGGGAGGTATGCCGACGCGGTAAAATGGGGACGGCAGGCGCTGCAGCAGCGGCCCGGCATCCTGAGCGGCCACCGCATCCTCTGCGCCAGCCTCGCGCAGGCTGGACAAATCGAGGAAGCCAAAGCCATGCTGAAGTCGCTTCGGCAGATGCAGCCGGACCTCTCAATCGCGTGGGTCAAGCAATGGGTGCCCTACACGGCTGGGCCGATGGAACATTTTCTCAAGGGCCTGCGGAAGGCTGGCTTGGAATGATTTCCCACCGGGCAAAAGTAGAGTGAAGGCGTTCATCTCGTCGAGTAGAATGGCGGACTTATCACTGCAGGTCGTTCAGGCCTGGAAGGGTGGCCGAGTGGTTTAAGGCAGCGGTCTTGAAAACCAACAAAGGTGGATGCAGAACTCTTTGAGCAACAAAAGATTTCGACGAAGAAATCGAACCGCGTGGCAACCGCGTGGCAACTTTCGGAAGGATGGCCGAGTGGTTTAAGGCACAAGTCTTGAAAACTTGAGTGGGCGCAAGTCCACCGTGGGTTCGAATCCCACTCCTTCCGCCATTACGACAAGAAATTCCCATATTTATTGGCCTTTTCGCTCTCCACCCGCCTTCCGTTCCACAATCAGTTCCACAAATGAAAAAGCCCGCCACACCCCGGCGGGCCTTGGAAACTAATTCAGGCTTGCGCGCCCGCGCGGTGTTCGGCCGTCAGGCTCTGGCGATGCAACCGCCCCCGGATGGATCGCTGCAGCCTCACCGCTGCGGACCGGCTGGGCCAACAAAGTTGACTTAGTTCCAGAGAGCGAGGCGCGCGACCGGAGAGGGGGCGCTCCTACGTGAGTCCCGTCGATGATCGTACGTGCCTCTTGATGCTGCGAGGCAGGATTGATCCAAGGGCCAATATTTTTATCAATAGCCTAATGGCAATGTCGTTGGTCTCGCCCCTGTTAAGGGAACGAAACGATGCGCTTGCATGGGCCGGCTTCAGGGACGGTGAAGATTGGTCTTCGCGCGATACTGAGCCTTTTGCTGACCCTGTCGGTGACAAATGCCGAGCCGATAAATCCAGGCAGCATCGTCGTCGGCGACGGCGACACGATCAAAGCGCGCGGCGAAAATTATCGTCTTGTCGGGTTTGATGCGCCCGAAATGTGGAACCCTCATCGCCGCGTTTCGATCGCTGAACAAAACCTCGGATGGAAAGCCAAGCAGCGTTTAAAAGAATTGATCGCCTCGGGTCCGGTGGATCTCCAAGAGGTGCCATGCGCATGCACGACAGACGCTAAACGTGACAAGGAAGGCAGGTGTCGAACCACGAATCATCTGTGTGCGATCTTGACCGTCAACGGCAAAGACGTCGCGGAAACGCTGATCACGGAAGGGCTCGCCTACGCATTTGTCTGCACTCCGACGGAATGTCCGAAGCGGCTGCCGTGGCCGTAGCCTTTTGCCGCGTCCCAGAATTTTATCGTGCCTTCCATCATGAACTCGTCTGCTCGCCTTGCAGCGATGCGATATATTCGGTTGCGTTGAATGCGTCCTCGGTTGTCGGCTCCGGCAATTCAAAACTTGCCCACAGAGTGCGCCCGTCCTTGTCCAGCCTCCGATCGCCGCGCGCTATTTTGAGAATGTTTGGTCGGTATTTGGATCGCCGTGTCGCTCTGCCTGTTCCCGCGACACGGTGCCGGAACTCAGGAAGGCCGCGTCCTGTGCTTCGTCATATTCCGCGAGCTGGAACCAAAGTTGCGCCATAGCCAGCCAATGTGTGTGCGACCCAAGCGTGGGGGCTTGATGCGCCAGCTTTAGGCAGCGCTCCGCACGGGTCCGGAATTCCTCGGAAAGTTTCATTACAGTAAAGTCCACACGCACTCTTGGAACAAAACGTTCAATCGAAAAGTCTAGGCCCGTTCCACCATGCGCCGGGCGAGCGCTTCAATTTCCGAATCCGTTGCCTCTACGATTGTGGAAGTTTTGCCCGGCAGCGAAGGCTGACGCACGGCCTTGTGCATCGGCTGCCGTTTGCGTCTTCTCCATAGATAGATGCTTGCCTTCAGCTTCATGTTGACCCTCTGCGCGCATATGCGCGCCGCACCGTGGCAAATTCGGCGGGCGCCTTCGACTCAACTTTGAGTGAACAAAAAACCCCGGCACGCAGCCGGGGTTTTGCTGACAGCCGCAATGGGGGGATAGGGGGTGAGCAACTCGCCAGCGATCCTTATTACCAACTTCAGACCCACCCAGGCGAAACACAAGAATGTGAGCGGGGGACAAGCATGGCGCGTCGGATTGATTGATCTTGGCTTATCCGCGGCGCGCAAGGAACGCGCGTCGAATGGTTCGAGGAAGGCTAGTCGAGCGGCAGGAGCGGCCCGCCGTAAATCCGGCATTCGCGCTGACAAAAACGGTCGCAGGCGTCGTTCCGTGCAATACAGTTTTCGGCCACGTCCGCCGACAGGCAGGCCTGGAAATGCCGCCCGCAGTCCATCGCGCAGCCGCGCCAGCAGGCATCCGCGGCCCAGACCAGCGACGCCGCCGGTCTGCGCGGAACGACGCGGTAGACCGTCGCCGGAGGAACAGGCTTGCGCCAGATCCCGGTCTCGGCGGCCTGGGCGGAAGACAGGCCGCCGACAAGGAGCAATCCCACAAGGAACGACAGGAATTTCATGTGTTTGTCCCGGTGGCCGGAAAGAAGCATAACACAGGGCAGCGTGCTCACTCCTGGCCGCGAATCTTCCTGAGCTTGGCAACCAGCGCGATGTTCTCGGCTTCGAGGTCCTGGCGAGCCTGTTGGCGGAGGGCCTGCGCCTCTTTCTTGTAGCTAGGGTTGAGGTGCGGCTCGAGCACTGTCCACCAGCCGTAGTTCAGTTGGGTCCATTCCTTGCGGCATAGCAAGGCGCGCAACTGCGGTACGTACCCATCTGCGACCAGCGAGCTTTCCAGCTGCTGCGGGTCGCTCCCCACGACGGCGCACAGGAAGTTGTAGACCCGCTGCTGAACCACGGCATGATCGCTCGAGAGGTCCTCCAGCGTCACGGTGCCCTGCTTGCGCGCGATTGCGTCGAACAGGATGGCGGCCCCGAGCGCCACGTTCGGTCCTCGCTCCTTGTCGTTGACGGTAAAGAATGTCGCGAAGCCGTCCGCCGAGTCCTCCTCCATGCCGGTGAGGGGAAGGCCGAGTTGATGGATAAGGGCATGGCCCATCTCGTGGCCGAGGATGAACTCGTTCGCCCACACGGTGAGAACGTCGGCGTTGAAGTTCTCGCGCGCAATCGCCTTCGGCGGGCCCTTGTCGCGGTTGATGTCTGCGACGGCCTCGACCAGGGCCGCGCGGGTCATGGTGAAGAAGTCCGCGGGCCAGAGAATCGTCCTGCCGTCCAGCTCGGTGGTCGCGACGTCGACCCCTTCCGGCATCTTGTCGGTGATCCTGACCTCGATGTCGTGCGGGCAGCGCGACGGCCTTGCTCGTCCGCTCGGCGAAGCGCTCGAAGGCGCCCGAGTCCCGCATGAGCTTCACGACCTCGCGGTTCTCGGGCTTGATGCCAGCGTCGTCGTAGACGACCTTCACTCGGCCGTCGCGGCGTGTCACAGCCGGGCTCGCGTCCTTGTCGTCGGAGCAGGACGCGAGCCCCGTAACGGATGCGATAAGGGCGATAGCAAGAACGTGCTTTCTCATGTCGGGAACGCTTGCACAAAAATGCGCCGGTGACCACGTTCAGCACTGGTCTCTGATATCTTTCCGCCATCGATCGCGGGCTAGCGCCCTGCCCGCTTTCATGTTCATCCGGAAACCGTCCTTAGGCAATCCTATATCGCCTCGCGGCTCGACCCCGCCCGGCCGGGCGCCGAAGATCAGCTTCGTGTCTCTCGGCTGCCCCAAGGCGCTGGTGGATTCGGAGCGCATCATCACGCGCCTGCGGGCGGAGGGCTATGAGCTTTCGCGCCAGCACGAAGGCGCCGACCTGGTGGTAGTGAATACCTGCGGCTTTCTCGACAGCGCCAAGGAGGAGTCGCTTTCCTCGATCGGCGAGGCGCTCGCAGCCAATGGCAAGGTGATCGTCACCGGCTGCATGGGCGCGGAGCCGGAAAGCATCACGCAGCGCTACCCGTCGGTGCTCGCCGTCACCGGTCCGCAGCAATATGAGAGCGTGCTGGCCGCGGTGCATCGCGCCGCGCCGCCCAAGCACGATCCATTCCTCGACCTGGTGCCGCCGGAAGGCATCAAGCTCACTCCACGGCACTTCGCTTATCTAAAGATTTCAGAAGGTTGCGATAATCGCTGCACCTTTTGCATTATCCCGAAATTGCGTGGCGATCTTGTTTCCCGCCCAGCCGCCGACGTCCTGCGCGAAGCCGAAAGGCTGGTGAAGGCCGGGGTCAAAGAACTGCTGGTCATCTCGCAGGACACCTCCGCCTATGGCCTCGATCTGAAATATGCGCCGCAGCACCTGGAAGGACCGCGCCGTGCGCGCGAAGTTCATCGACCTCGCCCGCGAGCTGGGCGAATTCGGCGCCTGGGTTCGGCTGCATTACGTCTATCCCTACCCGCATGTGGACGAGGTCATCGGGCTCATGGCCGAGGGCAAGGTGCTGCCCTATCTCGATATCCCGTTCCAGCATGCGAGCCCAGACGTGCTCCGGCGCATGAAGCGCCCCGCGGCGCAGGAAAAGGCATTGGATCGGATCGCGCGCTGGCGCGAGATCTGCCCGCCGCTCACCCTGCGCTCAACGTTCATCGTCGGCTTCCCGGGGGAGACCGAGCAGGATTTCCAGCTGCTGCTCGATTGGCTGGACGAGGCTTCGCTCGATCGCGTCGGCTGCTTCAAATACGAGGCGGTGAAGGGTGCGGTCGCCAACGATCTCGCGGCTGCCGTGCCGCAGGAGGTGAAAGAAGAGCGCTATCACCGCTTCATGCAGAAGCAGCAGGCGATTTCCGCGCGCCGGCTGAAGCAGAAGGTCGGCACGCGCCAGCGGATTATTATCGATGAGGTTGGACCGACCGTAGCAAAGGGCCGCACCAAGGGCGATGCGCCGGAGATCGACGGCAGCGCCTATGTCGCGAGCCGCCGGCCGTTGAAAGTCGGTGAGATTGTCACCGGCAAAATCGAACGTGCCGACGCCTATGACCTGCACGGCGCCGTGGTGGGGTTTTAGGTCTCGTCATGGCCGGATGTATTCCGGCGATCCCACAAACCGCGGGCACGCGCTTTATTCCGCGCGCGGAAACCCCGAGGGGTGCGACCAACAACGACTGCAGCGACCTTAACGCGCCTCGGCGACGCCTTCGACGCGGAAGGGTGAATCCAGCGAGCGCGAGAAGAGGGCGCCGCGCACCCGCTCGCGGACCTGCTCTCCGGTCAGCCCGTTGACCGAGATCCGACAAAAGGCGATGTCGGGGCCGTGAACCACCGCGCAGCCGTTGTCATTCGGCTGCATTGTGCAATTGGCCGATGAGTTGTCGAGCGCGCCGAAAATCTTCACTGTCACGGCGATAGGCGCATTCGTCACATTGTTCGCGGTGCAGACGAACTCGCTGTCCTCGCCACTCGCCAACGTGGGCGTTTGAATCGACCCCGCGTGAGCCAGACTGCAAGTGAGCAGCGCCGTCATGGTGATTCCTACCAAGCGGAGTTTCGGTGATTTCATGGCAGCCCCAATGATGGGGGCCCGGTGAATGAATAGCCCGCGACGGCAGGCCCCCACGCAGGCCGCGCGCTACCGACGCGCTATTACGCGGAATTTACGGGTTCGCTGTCAATGCGGGGCCCCGCACCTAGGGCGATGCGCCGGAGATCGCCGGCAGCGCCTATGTATCGAGCCGGCGGCCGTTGAAGGTCGGCGAGATTGTCATGGCGAAAATCGAGCGCGCCGACGCCTACAACCTGCATGGCAGCGTCGTTGGATTCTAACGGTTGAGCGCCGTAAAAGCTGCATCGCCGGCGGATGACGAGCCCGCGATTGATCGCTTGAGGCGTTCACGACTGGTGGGCTGCATCCATTTAGTCCCGTGGTAGTTCGGTGCCACCCACGCACGTTAGAGATCGTGAGCGCAGAAGTCTGGCAAGCCGCTCGTCACGGCGAAAATCGAGCGCGCCGACGCCTACGACCTGCACGGCAGCGTCGTCGGTTTCTAAAAAACATTTCAGTAAATCGTCGTGTAAACGCGGCGGTCGGGCGGCTCTGCCAACATCGGGAGCCCGCGTTCAAACGCTTGCTGCACATGCGGCGTCGTCAGATGCGCGTCGAGCGCGGCATCGCTTGCCCAGGATTCGTAGCAGACGAATTCCAGCGGATCGCTCTGGCTCTGGAACACTCTTGTAGCCGTTGCAGCCATTCTCCTTGCGCGATTGCGCGGCAAGCTCGAACAGCACGGGCCTGAGCTGCTCGACCGTCTCCGGCCGCGCAATAACCCGTAAGACAACTCTCGTTACCGGAACGGTCATCGTGCCCTCCCCCTAACCCGCGCAGCTTAGCCGAGAAACTTGCGGATCGCGCCAGTCAATTGGCAAAGTTCGTCTTTCGCCGATGGTGAAAGCCGGCGTCAGATAAACAATATTGCCGAAGGGGCGGATGAAGACGCCTTCCTCGACAAGGCGCGCGGTGAGCCGGTCGCAACTATCGATGCGCTCAAGCTCCACCACGCCGATCGCGCCTTGCACACGAACATCCTTCACGCCGGGCATGCCGCGGCAGGGTTCCAGTTCGCGCGCCATCTGCTTGGATATCGCTCCACCTGCTGAAGCCGCGGCTCCCGCTCGAACAGATCAAGCGAGGCATTGGCCGCAGCGCAGGCCAGCGCGTTGCCCATATAGGTCGGGCCGTGCATCAGCGCCTTTTTTGGATCGTCCGACCAGAAGGCGTCAAACACCTTTCGCCGCGCCACGGTCGCTGCCAGCGGCAGCATCCCGCCGCTCAGTGCCTTTGACAGGGTGATGATGTCGGGCACGACCTCCGCCGCCTCGGCAGGCGAACATGGTTCCGGTGCGGCCGAAGCCGGTGAAGATCTCGTCGAAGATCAGCAGAAGATCGTAACGGTCCGCCGCCTGCCGCAGCCGCTGCAGCACGGCAGGCGCGTGGAATTTCATTCCGCCCGCTCCCTGCACCAGCGGCTCGACGATGATGCCCGCGAGCTCGTCCGCGTGCCGTGCCAGCGCCTGGTGGAAAGCCGCAGTGCTTTCCTCCTCGCGCGGCAGATCGACGATGACATGCTCCGGGAGCAGGCCGCGAAACAGCGCATGCATCCCCTCCTCCGGGTCGCATACCGCCATCGCGCCGGTGGTATCGCCGTGATAGCCGCCCCTGAAGGCAATGAATTTGCGCCGCTTTGGCTGGCCGTGGTTGACCCAGAACTGCACCGCCATCTTCATCGCCACTTCGACCGAGACCGAGCCCGATTCCGAAAAGAACACGCGGTCGAGATCGCCCGGCAGCAGCGCCGCCAGCCGCCGCGCCAGGGATAGCGCTGGCTCATGCGCCAGCCCGCCGAACATCACATGCGGCATGATCGCGAGCTGCCGCTCCACGGCCTGGCGGATATGCGGATGATTATAGCCATGGCAGGCGGTCCACCAGGAGGCGATGCCGTCGATCAGCTCGCGCCCATCGGCAAGCGTGATGCGGCAGCCATCCGTACGCACCACCGGCAAAGGCGGCAGCGGCCGTTTTCATCTGCGCATAAGGCAGCCAGACATGCGCCAGCCCCTGCGTAAACCAGTCATGCGAGCGGGTCTTGTCTTCTGGCGCCCTGCTGCTCATTGATGCATTCTGTTTCCGATGCAGGAAAAAAGCGATAGCGGCCGAGATAACTGCACATGAACGATTTGTCTTCCGCCCCGACGCGGCAGCTCGCCGCTTCTGTCCTCTCTCGATCAATTCGCCAGCGAGAAGCTGAGCGAACTGGAGCGCGGCATTTGCGCCGCACGCTGGCGGAAACCGAGCGCGAAGACGGTCTGTGGATCACGCGCAACGGCCGGCGGCTGCTTGTCCTTCTCCTGCAACGACTATCTCAATCTCACCCATCATCCCGCGGTCAAACAAGCGGCAATGGCCGCGCTGCAGCGCTATGGCGCCGGCTCAGGCGCCTCGCGGCTGGTCACCGGCAATCACCCGCTGTTCGCCGAATTGGAAGCGCGTCTGGCGCGGTTGAAGGGCACCGAAGCCGCCTGCATCTTCGGCTCGGGCTATCTGGCTAACGCCGGCATTATTCCGAGCTTGATCGGCAGTGCCGATCTGGTGCTGATCGATGAGCTGGCGCATGCCTGTTTGTGGGCGGGGGCGCGTCTGACCCGCGGGACGGTAATCACCTTCCGCCACAATGACGTCGCCCATGCGCAGGCGCTGCTCGCCGCAGCATCGCGACAATCATCCGCGTGCGCTGATCGCTACCGACGGCGTCTTTTCCATGGATGGCGATCTCGCCCCCCTGCCGGAACTTGCCGAACTGGCGCGGCACTTCGACGCCTGGCTCATTTCCGACGACGCGCATGGGCTGGGCGTGCTGGGCGGCGGCCGCGGCTCAAGCTTCGCCACCGGCACCAAGGCCGATATTCCATTGCAGATGGGCACTCTGTCGAAGGCGATCGGCGCCTATGGTGGCTATCTCTGCGCCTCGCGCCCGGTGATCGAGCTGATCCGCAACCGGGCGCGAACCTTCGTCTATTCCACCGGCCTGCCGCCGGCCATCGCGGCGGCCGCCATTGCCGCCATCGATGTGATCGAGAACGAGCCGGAAACCATTGCACGGCCGATGCAGAACGCCATCGCCTTCACCCGGCTTGTCGGCTTGCCCGATGCAACCAGCACCATCGTGCCGATCGTCATCGGCGACGAGCAAAAGACGCTGGCGGCATCCAGGCTGCTGGAGGAAGAAGGCTTCGCCGTCATTGCCATCCGCCCGCCGACCGTGCCCGCCGGCACGTCGCGGTTGCGGCTGACTTTCAGCGCCGCGCATCCGGTGGACGAGATCGAACGCCTGGCAGATATCATCCGCACGCGCGTGCTGGGTCGCTGAACTGTGCCCGCGGTTTTTGTTACATCGACCGGTACGGAAATCGGCAAGACTTTCGTTACCGCCGGCCTGATCCGGCTTTTTCGAAACGCGGGCCGCGCGGTAACCGCGATCAAGCCGATCGTCAGCGGCTTCGATCCCGATGCCGCTGCCGGCAGCGATCCGGGCGTGCTGCTCGCGGCGCTCGGACAAGCCCGTCACGCCGGAGGAGATCGCCCGTATCTCCCCCTGGCGCTTTACCGCCGGCGTGTCGCCCGACCTCGCCGCCAAGCGCGAGGGCCGAAGCCATCGATTTTTCGCGCCGTAGTGGATTTCTCCCGCCGGCCATGGCGGTCAACGCAATGCGTCTTGATCGAAGGCGTCGGCGGCGTGATGGTGCCGCTCGACGACCGCCACACCGTGTTGGATTGGATGACCGGCGCTCCGCCTGCCGGTGATTCGTCGTGGCCGGCAGCTATCTCGGCACCATCAGCCATACGCTGACGGCGCTGCATATGCTCGCACGGCGCAAGCTCTCACCTGCGCCGTCGTGGTCAGTGAAACGCCCGGCAGCCCCGCCCCGCTCGATGAGACGGTCGCGAGCATCGCGCGCTTTGTCGATATCGAGCGTGATCGCGCTGCCGCGGCCTGCCGCCCGGCACGGAGACGATCCAGCCTTCGAGCGCTTGGCTAGGCCTGATTTAGGGGATCAGGATCGAGGTGCCCGTGGTCTTGCGGCTCTTCCAGCTCCTGATGCGCCTTCACTGCTTCCTTCAGCGGATATTTCTGGTTCACCGGGATTTTCACCACTCCGCTCTCCACCACCTAGAACAAATCATTGGCGGACGCCAGCAGATCCTCGCGCGTGGCGGTGTAGTGCACCAGCGTGGGGCGCGTCATGAACAGCGAACCTTTTTGCTGCAACAGCAATGGATTGAATGCCGGCACCGGGCCCGACGCATTGCCGAAGGTGGCGAACATGCCGCGCGGCCGCAGGCAATCGAGCGAGCCGGGGAAAGTGTCCTTGCCGACGCCGTCATAGACCACGTCGCACAATTTGCCGCCGGTAATTTCCTTCACCCGCGCAACGAAATCCTCATCGCGGTAGAGGATCACATGGTGGCAGCCATTCGCCTTCGCGAGTTCGGCTTTTCCTTCGAACCGGCGGTGCCGATCACGGTCGCACCTAAGATGGATTTGCCCATTGGCAGATGATGAGTGCCGACGCCGCCCGCCGCCGCATGCATGAGCAGCGTCGTCGCCCTTCTCGACCTTGTAGACGTCCGCCGCAGCAGATAGCGCGCAGTCATGCCCTTGAGCATCATGCCCGCCGCCTGCTCGTCGGAGATTGCTGCCGGCAGTTTGATCGCGCGCTCCGCGGGCATCAAGCGCTCGGCGGCATAGCCGCCGTGGTGATCTTATAAGTGACGCGGTCGCCGACCTTGAACTCCTTCACGCCCTCACCCGACCGCGACGACCTCGCCCGCCGCTTCATTGCCGGGGATGAATGGCATCTGCGGCGCCGGATAAAGCCCGCTGCGGAAATAGGTGTCGATGAAATTGACCCCGCAGGCGCGCTGTTTCAGGCGGATCTGTCCCGGGCCCGGCGCGCCCACCTCGATGTCCTCATAAGTGAGCACTTCGGGACCGCCGACCTTATGCACGCGAATTGCTGTCACCATTTTTCCCGCTCCTGCTGTTATTTCTGCTTCGTCGCCGCGCCGCCGCTGCCGCGCCGCCAGCACGTTGAATAATTCCACCGCGCCGGCAAAAGCCATGGCGAAGTAAATATAGCCCCTTGGGACATGCACGTCGAAGCCGTCGGCCACTAGCGCCACGCCGATCAGCATAAGAAAAGCCAGCGCCAGCATCTTGGTGGTCGGATGCCTGGCGATGAAGTCGCTCACCGGCCGTGATGCGAGATACATCACGATCATCGCGATGACGACGGCGGCCACCATCACCTCGATATCCTCGGCCATGCCGATGGCGGTGATGATGGAATCGATTGAAAATACCAGATCGACCGCAATGAGCTGCACGACTATCCAGAAGAAGGACTGCGTCGTGGTCGCCCTGACCTTCTTGTCGTGAGGCTCGATCTCCCCGTGGATTTCGTGGGTGGCCTTCGCCATCAGGAACAGCCCGCCGCCGATCAGAATGATATCGCGCCACGAGATGCCAATGCCGAAGATCGTGAACAACGGCGCGCGCAAGCGCCATCAGCGCCGTCAGCGTGAACAGAAGCAAGAGACGGAAGACCAGCGCGAGCGAAAGCCCGATCTTGCGTGCGCGCTCCGCCTCCTTCGGATCGCAGCGCGCGACGAGAACGGAAATGAAAACCAGATTATCGATGCCGAGCACGATCTCGAGCGTCGTCAGCGTAATAAGGGCGGCCCAGGCATGGGGATCGGTGAGAAGGTCAAGCATGCGGCGCGTTTCCGGCGGCGACGCGCGGTATCAACGCGGCGGCGAAGAAATAAAATCCGATAGCGGAAAGTGCCGCAGCGACCCAGGCGGGCGGATTCAGCTCGTGCATCAGCGCGACAATCGCGAGCATCGAGCCGATTGCTCCCAGAGCAAGCGTAAACCGTCGCCAGCGCGAGACGCGGATCGGGTGGATGAAGGGAAAAGGCACGAAGGTCAGCACCAACAGCAAGGTCACTCCGGCGGCGCCGATCCAGGGCGGCGGCTTTAGCAGAAACAAGTAAAAGGCGGCGGCGTTCCACAACACCGGAAATCCGCGGAAGGAATTGTCCGACAGCTTCATCCGGTTATCGCCGAAATACAGCGCTCCGGTGACCGCGATCAGCGCGCCGAGCGGGACCGCCGCGACATCAGGCAGCAAGCCGCTAACGGCGATCGCATAAGCCGGCACGAAGACATAGGTGACGAAATCGACAACGAAATCGAGGTTGTCACCGGACCATTGTGGCAGCAGGGCCTGCACCTTCAGCAGCCGCGCAAGCGGCCCGTCGACAGCATCCACGACAAGCGCAATCGCCAGCCACCAGAACATCGCGGTCCAGTCGCCGCGAACCGCCGCCATGAGCGCCAGCAGTCCCCAAAGGGCGCCGGATGCGGTGAGAATGTGAACGGAAAAGGCCAAAACGCGGGGCATGGCGCAACCCTAGCGCAGGTGCATTCAAACAGGATAGGTAGCCGATGGCATGGCCATGGATGAAAACGGAAGTGGCGGTGGTGGGCGGTGGACCGGCGGGTTTAACGGCGGCGATCGCGCTTGCGCAGGCCGGCATAGAAACCGCGCTGATTTCGAAGCGCCCCGCGCAGGATGACCACCGCACCACGGCGCTGCTGCTCGGCTCGGTGACCGCCCTGGAAGCGCTTGGCGTGTGGGCGGCCTGCGCACCGCACGCGGCGCCGCTTCGCCGCATGCGAATCGTGGACGATACCGCGCGGCTTATTGCGGGCGCCGGAGATCACCTTCGATGCTGCGGAAATCGGTCTTGAGGCGTTCGGCTATAACATGCAGAACCGCGATCTGCTGGCGGCGCTCGACGATGCCGCGAGATTACTCGACCGATCGCTGAGCCGCATCGACACCGCGGCGCGCGCAGTCACCACCGGTGACGACGGCGTGACCGTTACGCTGGAAAATGGCGAGGAGCTTGTGGCACGTCTCGTCATCGGCGCCGACGGACGCGGTTCGCTATGCCGCGCCGCCGCCGGCATCGAAAACGATATCCGCGCTTATCCGCAAACCGCGCTCACGTTCAACCTCGCCCATGCGCGGCCGCATCAGGATATTTCGACTGAATTCCACACGCTCGCAGGGGCCCTTCACCCTCGTTCCCCTCCCCGGCCAGCGCTCCAGCCTGGTCTTTGTCACCGATCCGGCGAATGCCCAGACGGTCGCCGCGCTGGATGATGCCGCGCTGGCGGAGGAACTCGAGCGGCGCTCGCATTCAATTCTCGGCAAGCTTGCGCCTGAATCCGGCCGCGGCGTCTTTCCGCTTGCCATGGAAACGGCGCGGCGGTTTGCCGCATCCCGTATCGCCCTGATCGGCGAGGCGGCGCATGTGCTCCCGCCGATCGGCGCGCAGGGGCTCAATCTCGGTTTGCGCGACGCCGCCACAATTGCGGAAATCGCGGTCGATGCCCGGCGCGCCGGCGAAGATATCGGCAGAGCCTCCGCGCTGGAGAGGTATAACGAATTGCGCCGGTCCGATGTTGCCAGCCGGGCGCTGGCCGTGGACATGCTCAACCAAACCTTACTGTCGGATTTCCTGCCGTTGCAGGGCGCGCGCCAGCTCAGTTTCTTTATGCTTCAGAGCATCGGCCCTTTGCGGCGCGCAGTCATGCGGGAAGGCGTAGCGCCCGCCCTGTCGCAGCCCCGGCTGATGCGGGGCGAGGCGCTGTAAAATTGTCACACATGAATGGCTATTCAATTTTGGGGCCGTCCGCCGCCACAATCATTTGCTATGATTTGCACTCATGGCCAAGACGCGCACCGCAAAATTCACAATCGGACAGGTGGTGAAACACCGCCTTTTCCCGTTTCGCGGCGTCGTCTTCGATATCGACCCGGAGTTCGACAACACGGAAGAATGGTGGCTGTCGATTCCCGAAGAGGTTCGGCCGCGCAAAGACCAGCCCTTCTATCACCTGTTCGCCGAAAACGCGGAGACGGAATATATCGCCTATGTGTCGGAGCAAAATTTGCTGCTCGACACCTCCGGCCAGCCCTTGCGGCATCCGCAGGTCGGGGAGATTTTCGAGGCCGACGATAAGGGCAGTTACCGGCCGCGTAATGCCCTGCTCAACTAAGCACGATCGGCTCTGCGTCCGATCGCGCTCAGTTGTTCAAGGCTTACTGCGGCTTCGGCGCGCCGCCGCCCTGCTCGAGCTTCTGGCGGGCTTCGTTAGCCTTTTTCTGCAGCTCTTCGCCCTTCTTCTTCAGCTCGTCTTCGAGCTTTTTCTGGCGCTCTTCCAAAACCTTCGGATCGGTCGGCGCGCCGTCAAAAGCCTTGGCGAATTCGGTCAGCGGAATCTGGCACGCTGATGAGCGCTGCCGTGTGTAGTTGATGCCCTGCACGACGGCCGACTTGCCCTTCTTGACCTTGCCGAGCGTGTCGGCACTCAACTCGTAGTCCGAGATGCAGCCGTTCGCGAAGCAAGTGACATAAGGCGCGGTCAGCGGCTGCGCCTGATCGATGATCACGCGGGTGCCGTGCTGCAGCTGCATGCCGATCGGCAGCGTGATGCGCAGAATTTTCTTGCCATCCGCCGGCGGATCGATTGCTACGCCACTGCGACGACCGGCCGCCCTGACTCCAGGCGCCCGTCGATACCTGTGAGACAGACCTGCTTGGCTTTCACTGCCGCATTCTTCTGATCGGCGGGTTGGCCATCGGGCCGACGCAGAATTTCACCCACTGCGAATAGATCAGCTGCGGCATTGCGGTGCGTTGCGGGGCAGTGCCTGGTTGACCAGGTTGCTCAGGCTGAGGGCTGCGCAGGCTGCGCTTGCGGGCGCGGCAGGTCGTGCGGGGCCGCCGGTCTGCGGGCGGCTTCGCGCGCAGGTCGCGCGGGCGCCGGTTTGGCGCCGCGGCTGCTGTGCCGACAGCGGAAGAAATCAGTCAAGGCGGCGATCGACGTGGTCGCGATGGCGGCAAGCTGCGCGCGCGACCGGCTTGGCCGATGCCAAAGTGAAATGCTGCATAACGATCCCTCTTCTTGCCGTTCTGACGGCCTCAAGCCGATGTGAAAGGCGCCCCCATTTGGGCGGCTCTGTCGGCGTAAAATGAGGCATTAGCGTGACTTCTGGCGCCGTGATAGCTGGAATCGCCCGCTAAATAAAGCGCGGAAAGCGGGCTGCGCGACAGCGCCGCAGCGGCGCGCCTATCCCAGTCCTTCACCGGAACACACCACGAGTCGCCTGTGATAAAAATACGCAACTGTGAGCCGAATCAAACCGCGGTGCGATCGTGCCGACATTCCGCCTGCGCAGGCTGCCACCGATCGGCGTTGGTTCGATGGCGGCGCTCGCACTCCTATCCGGCAATGCCGGCGCACAGGAGCAAGCCGAGACCGCGCCACGCCATCGCCATGCATGGCGAGCCGGCGCACGCCGAAGGCTTCACCCATTTCCGTTACGCCAATCCCGATGCGCCGAAAGGCGGACGTTTCGTCGCAGGGCATCCTCGGCACCTTCGACAGCCTCAATCCTTACATCATCAAAGGCCTCGCCGCGCAGGCCGCGCGCGGCTCGGTGATCGGCGGTTACGTGATCGAGTCGCTCATGCAGCGCGGCTATGACGAGCCGTTCACGCTTTATGGACTGCTCGCGCATTCGGTAGAGACCGACGCCGCGCGCTCCTATGTCACCTTCAACCTCAATCCTGCCGCCCGCTTTTCAGACGGCAAGCCGGTGACGCCGGAAGATGTACTGTTCAGCTGGCAGCTGCTGCGGGACAAAGGCCGGCCCAATCACCGGCTCTACTACAGCAAGGTGAGCAAGGCGGAAGCGATCGGAAACAACGCGGTGCGCTTCGATCTGACCGGCAGCGACGACCGCGAATTGCCGCTGATCCTTGGCCTGATGTCGGTGCTGCCGAAGCACGCGGTCAATCCCGACACCTTTGAGGAGACGCAGCTTCGAGCCGATGATCGGCAGCGGGCCTTATGTCGTGATGCGAGGTCCGCCCCGGACAAAGCGTCACCGTCAAGCGCGATCCGGACTATTGGGGCCGCGATCTGCCGGTTAACCGCGGGCTGTGGAATTTCGACGAAATCCGGTTCGACTACTACCGCGATGCCAACGCACATTTCGAGGCCTTCAAGAAGGGCCTCTATGACCTGCGGCGTGGAAACCAACTCTACGCGCTGGGCGACCGGTTACGATTTCCCCGCGCTGCGCGAGGGCCGCGTCACACGCGAGACCTTCACCACCGGCTTGCCGAAGCCGAGCTTCTTCTTCGTGTTCAATACCCGCCGCCCCATCTTCGAGGACATCCGCGTGCGCGAGGCGATCTCGCTGCTCTATGACTTTGCCTGGATCAACAAGAATCTTTTCTTCGGTCTCTACGCGCCTGCTCGCGAGTTACTTCCAAGGCTCGGAGCTTTCGTCCCATGGCCGTCCGGCCGATGCGCGCGAACGCGCGCTGCTCGCGCCGTTTCCCAACGCGGTGCGCGCTGACGTGCTCGAAGGCAAGTGGTCGCCGCCGCTGACCGACGGCTCCGGCCGCGACCGGCCCACGCTGCGTCGCGCGCTCGATCTGTTCGCTGCCGCCGGCTACGAACAGAGCGGCGCGGACCTGGTCAATCGCGCGTCCGGCAAGCCGATGTCTTTCGAGATCATGGTCACCAGCCGCGACGACGAGCGGCTGGCGCTCCTCTTTCGCCCAGGCCGTCAAGCGCGCCGGCATCACGGTGAACTGTGCGCACGGTAGACGCCGTGCAATACGACCGTCGCCGCGTGAGCTATGATTTCGATATGATTCTCTTTCGCTGGGATCAGTCGCTGTCGCCGGGCAACGAGCAGAGCTTCTACTTCGGCTCGGCCGCGGCCGACGCCGAGGGCACCCGCAACTACATGGGGGTAAAGAGCCCCGCCATCGACGCGCATCATCGCCGCCATGCTGAAGGCCGATGACCGCGCCGACTTCGTCGCGGCCGTCCGCGCCGAGGATCGCGTGCTCACGTCGGGATTTTATGCTGTGCCGCTGTTCAGCATCCCGGCGCAATGGGTGGCCCATTGGACGCATGTCGAGCATCCCAGGCGCACTTCGCTCTATGGCTATCTTCCCGAAACCTGGTGGCGGAGCGCCGCGCAATGAGGTGCGCATGATCCTCGGCGATCCCCGCCAGACGATCGCGGCCACCGCGCCCGGCGCACGCGCGACGCTGGACGATCTTTTCCGCCGGGCGGCGCAGCGCAATCCGGACGGGCTCGCGCTCGTCGATCCGCCCAACCGCGTCGAGCTTTACCGACGGTACGCCCGCGGCGCCGGACCTATGCGCAGGCCGATCGCATGGTCTCGGCTATCGCGGGACGGCTGCACGATCTCAGACTGCCTGACGACTCCATCGTCGGCATTCAATTGCCAAAGACGGTGGAGAGCGTGCTGACGCTGCTCGGCGTGCTGCGTGCCGGATTGATCGCGGCGCCGCTGCCGCTGCTCTGGCGGCATAACGATCTGGTCAGCCGCGCTTGGCCGTGTCGGAGCCAAGGCCTTGATCACTTGCCGGCATGTCGGCGCGACAGAGCATGCCGCGCTGGCGATGCATGCGGCGGTCGATATCTTTCCCGTCCGTTATGTTTGCGCGTTCGGCAGCGGCCTGCCGGACGGCGTGGTGCGGCTTCGACGATCTTTATGGCCGAGGAAAATCCGCAACCGCCGGATCTGTACCGTGCGATCGCCGGCGACCGCTCGGCGCATCTCGCATTGATCACCTGGGAGGCGACCGCCGACAGCCTGGTGCCGGTTGCGCGCAATCATGCCGAGATCATCGCCGGCGGATCGGCGGTGCTGCTGGAAGGCCGGCTTCGGAACCGGGGCGACTTTCCTCTCCGCCGTGCCGCCTTCATCCTTCGCCGGCGTCGCCGTGAGCGTGCTGCCGTGGCTCTTCGACCGGCGGAACGCTGGTGCTGCACCAACCTTTCGATCCGGAAACGCTGGCGCAGCAGTTACGCGATGGCTGCGATGGGGCGATCCTGCCCGGGCCCGTGGTGCCGCGGCTGGTGGATGCGGGATTTTTTGCCTCCAATGTGCGGACGATCATGGGGCTGTGGCGCTCGCCGGAGCGCATGAACAGCGCCCCGGCCTGGCGTCAGCAAGTCACGGATTTTGTCGACGTCGCCTGCTTCGGGGAAACCTGCGTGATCCCGATGCGGCGCAGCGCAAGCGGCAAACCTGCCTCGCTTCCGCTCGGCATTATTGCTGCTCCGCGCGGGGCGCCGGGCGGCGTTATCGTGGCGGAGCTGAAACCCACGCGCGACCGCACTCTCGCGCTGCAGCGGCCCCATGGTGCCCCGGAATGCTTATCCGCCCGGCGCCGAGAACAGCCGACTTCCGCACTTCAAAACCTCGGACGGGCTCGTCGATACCGGTTATCCCTGCCGCATTGATTCCGAGACGCGCACCCTCATCCGTGACCGGACCGCCTGCCGGCATTGCCGACGTTGGCGGCTATCGCTTTGCCTTGCGCCAGCTGCAGCGGCTTATCACCGATATCGACAGCGGCGGGCGCATCGCCGCTCTGCCGGATGCTCTGTCCGGCCAGCGTCTGGCGGGCGCCGCCGATGATGGCGAGGCATTGCGCAGGGCGCTGGTCAGGCTGGGCGTCAATCCGCTGGTTGACGGACGCTTTCGGCGCATAGCTGGCTTTGTCGAGGCGGCGTTGACGGCCCATTAAGGGCGCTTGGCTAGGTTTGCGTGCTTTAGCTATCACCCCCGAGCTGTCATGTCCCTGCAAGGTCCGATGGTCGTCGTTGCCGACAATCCGGCGCCGGATCTCGTGGATGCATTGGGCGCGGCCGGCGCTTTTCCCGTTGTCCAGAGCCGCTGGACCGAGGCACCCTCCGCCTTCGTTTCATTGCAGCCCTCCGCCATCGTGCTGGCCGAGCCCGGCCCAGCCTCCGATCCAAGGCCGCCGAAACGCTGCGGCTGCAAATCCAGACCCGTAGCGGTCCTTTCATCCCGCTCATCGGCCGTGCGCGCAGCGATATTGGCCTGGCCATCCCAGGAGGCCTGCCGATCGACGCCGACGCTTCCGCCACGCGGCTAGTGGCGCGGCTGCGCATGGCGCTCCGAGTACGCGCGCTGCATGCCGCGGTTCTGCGGCGGATGGAAACCTTCACCAGCCAGGACGGCACGATCCCGACGCTTCCGCAAACCGATCCTCGTCGACGATGCGACGGTGCTGGTCGCCGGACGCGGCCGCTCCTATCCGGCACTTGCCGTCGCGGTCGGCGAGCGCGTCGGACTGATCGGCGCGCTCAGCGTGGAGACGGCGGCGAAATATCTGATTGCGCGCAGAAGTCGATGGCGTGGTGATCGGAGACGGTTTCAGCTCCGAAGGTGGTCGAAGCGCTGCTCACCGTCGATGGCCGACGACGCCCGTTTTCTCGACCTGCCCATCGCGCTAGCGAGCGGCACGCCCGCCCTTCTGAACGAGTTCGGACCGAAGCTCGCCAATCTCGAATCGGCTCGATGGCGAGCCGCGCGCCTGGATCGACGGATCCTGCCGCTCGTGCGCCTGCACGCCTTTGACGCGCGGCTCAAACGCGTGATGCAGGCTTTCGATGCAAAAGGCATGGTTGATCCGCAGACCGGGCTGCTCACCCGCGAATCCTTCTGGCGCGACCTTGCCAGCGCGATGCAGCAGGCAGCCAAGCGCGGCGTCAGCCTGTCGGTTGCGCGCTTCACCTTCGGTCCGGTGCTGGAGCGCCGCGCCCGCATGGATGCCGCGCGGCTTGTCAGCCGGATCGTGCGCAACATTGACTTCGCCTGCCAAGGCTCTGACGGATCTATCCTTTGTGTCTTTACCGGCACCGACTTGCGCCGCCCATGTGATCTCGCGGCGCATTGCCAGCGTGCTCAAGCATACGATGCTGAGCCTCGAAGGCCGGTCGAGCCGAAGCTCGAGACCCATATCACGCTTGGCACGCTGAAGCCGACCGATACCGCCGACAGCCTGCTGGCCCGCGTCGGCGCCGAGGCTTTCGCCGCCGGTTGATATCGCTGCGCGCAAGCGCCACATCTGGCGCATGACGGAAAACCGCAACTCCCCTGCGCGTCGATGTGGTCTCCGACGTGGTCTGTCCCTGGTGCTTTATCGGCAAACGCCGTTTGGAAAAGGCGCTCGCGCTGACGCCGGAAATTCCGATCGAAGTCCATTACCACCCCATTCTCCTCAACGACTGGATCCCAAGCGAGGGAATGACGCGCGAGGCTTATCTGACCAAGAAATTCGGCTCGATCGACGCCTATCGCGGCATCGCGGCGCGCGTGGCGGAAAGCGGCGGCCCAGGAAGGACTTACTTATGCGGTCGACAAGATCACGCGCCAGCCCAATACACTCGACAGTCACCGGCTGATCCATTGGGCCGGACTGCAGGGCAAGAGTCCCGCAGATGAAACAGCGGTTGATGGATCTTTATTTCACCGAAGGCGCCGATCTCACGGATCGCGAGATTTTGGTCCGCGCTGCCGCCGATGTCGGCCTTGATCCGGATGAGGTGCGGGCAAAGCTCGCATCCGAGGAGGGCGTGGCGGAGACAATGCTGGCAGCAGATACCGCCAAGGAGGCCGGCATCAAGGGCGTGCCCACCTTCATCATCGATGGCCGATATGCCGTTTCGGGCGCGCAGGCTGCCGGAAACGTTGGCGCAGGTGTTCCGCAAAGCAGGTTCGCTTAAGCGGCCCTGGCGCGATCCGCAATCGAGGCCAGCCGGCGCAGTATTTCGGTCGTGCCCTTCAGCCGTTCCTCCGGGCTTTCCCAATCGTCGAAGAAGACCACCTTCATGTCCGGGCGCACTTTCGCGCCGACGCCCTGTTCGCGGATGAAGGCGACCAGCCCATCCGGGTTTGCGAATGTATTATCGCGGAAAGAGAACACCGCGCCCTTCGGACCGGCGTCCACTTTCTCGACATTGGCCTGGCGGCACAGCGATTTGATGGCAACCACCTGCAACAGGTGATTGACCTCTTCCGGCAAGGGCCCGAAGCGGTCGGCCATCTCCGCCCCGATAGAATCGATGTCGCGCTCGTCCTCGATCTCCGCCAGCCGCCGGTAAAGCCCAAGCCGAACCGGCAGGTCGGCGACATAATCCTCCGGGATGAGCACCGGCGTGCCGATGGTGATCTGCGGCGACCAGCGGTCCGCCACCGGCGCGGTAAAGCCCGCCTTCAGGCTTGCGACCGCCTCCTCCAGCATCTGCTGGTAAAGCTCGAATCCGACTTCCTTGATGTGCCCGGACTGTTCCTCGCCCAACAGATTGCCCGCACCGCGAATGTCGAGATCGTGCGAGGCAAGCTGGAAGCCGGCGCCCAAGGTGTCGAGCGATTGCAGCACTTTCAGCCGCCGTTCCGCTTGCGGCGTGATTTTGCGCGCCTCCGGCAGCGTGAAGAGCGCATAGGCGCGGGTCTTCGAGCGCCCCACCCGGCCGCGCAGTTGATACAGCTGCGAAAGCCCGAACATATCGGCGCCATGCACGATCAGCGTATTGGCGGTCGGAATGTCGAGGCCGGATTCCACGATGGTGGTGGAAAGCAGCACGTCATATTTGCCGTCGTAAAACGCCGACATGATGTCTTCCAGCATCTGCGACGGCATCTGGCCATGGGCGACGGCGACCCGCGCCTCGGGCACGTTCTTGTCGAGGAAATCCTTGGCGCCGGCCAGGTCCTCGATGCGCGGCGCAACATAGAAGGCCTGGCCGCCGCGATAGCGCTCGCGCAGCAGCGCCTCGCGCACCACCAGCGGATCGAAGGGTGAGACGAAGGTCCGCACCGCCAGGCGGTCCACCGGCGGGGACGCAATGATGGAAAGGTCGCGCACGCCGCTCAGCGCCAGTTGCAGCGTGCGGGGGATCGGCGTCGCGGTGAGCGTGAGCACATGCACCTCGGCCCGCAAGGTCTTCAGCTTCTCCTTATGCGCCACGCCGAAATGCTGTTCCTCATCGACGATGACAAGGCCGAGATCCTTGAACTTGATATTCTTGCCGAGCAGCGCATGCGTGCCGATGACGATATCGATCTGGCCTTCGGCCAATCCCTTGCGGGTATTCGTCCGCTCCGCCGCGCTGACCAATCTTGACACATGGCCGACATGGACCGGGAAGCCTTTGAATCGCTCGGCGAAGGTCTTGGCGTGCTGACGCGCCAGCAAGGTGGTGGGCGCGATCACCGCCACCTGCTTGCCGTTGATGGCGGTGGCGAAAGCCGCGCGCAGCGCCACCTCGGTCTTGCCGAAGCCGACGTCGCCGCAGATCAGCCGGTCCATCGGGCGGCCACCCGCGAGGTCGCCGAGCGCGGCGTCGATAGCCGTTTGCTGGTCTTCAGTCTCCTCGTAAGGAAAGCGTGCGCAGAATTCATCATAGCCGCGCCGGTCCGGCGTCAGTCGCGTGGCTTCGCGCAGCTGGCGTTGCGCCGCGATCTTGATCAGTTCGGCGGCGATCTCGCGGATGCGCGCCTTCATCCGCGCCTTGCGCGATTGCCAGGCGCCGCCACCGAGCCTGTCGAGATCGACGTGCGTTTCTTCCGAGCCGTAGCGCGAGAGCAGCTCGATATTTTCCACCGGCAGGAACAGCTTGTCGCCACCGGCGTAATGCAGTTCCAGGCAGTCGTGCGGCGCGCCGCCCACTTCGATCGGCCGCAGGCCGACGAAACGGCCGATGCCGTGATCGACATGCACCACCAGATCGCCGGCCGAGAGGCTCGTCACCTCGGCGATGAAATTCTCCGCACGCCGCGCCGCGCGCCGCGGCCGCACCAGCCTGTCGCCCAGAATGTCCTGCTCGCTGATGATGGCGACATCGGCGGTTTCGAAGCCTGATTCCAACCCGAGCGTGATCAGTGCGATAGCCGGCTTGGGCAGCGCCAGCATCTTCGCCCAGGATTCGGCGGCGGTGAGATTCATCACCTTGTGGTCGGCGAGAACATGGCTCATGCGCTCGCGCGAGCCGTCGCTCCACATCGCAATGGCGACGCGCTTGCCTGCGGTCTGCAAGGCCTGAACGTGCTCGCGCACGGCGTCGAAGACATTTCCGCCTTCCTGCACCCGTTCGGCAGCGAAGCCGCGACCCTGACGCGCGCCGATATCGACCATGGCGCCGGAGCCTTCCGGCACCGCAAAAGCTGTCAGCCGCGCTAATGCGAAATCGCCGAGGCGCTGCTTCCACTCTGTTTCATTCAGATAAAGCCGGTCCGGCGGCAGCGGTTTATAAACCGCCCCATCGCCGCGCGCCTGCAAAGCCTCGCGCCGGGCGTCGTAATAATCTGCGATCTGGGCGAGCGCACATGTGCCGCATCTTCCCCCAGCGGCTCCAGGACCAGCGGCGAGTCCGGCACATAATCGAACAAGGAGTCGAGGCTGTCGTGGAACAGCGGCAGCCAGTGTTCCATACCGGGATGGCGCCGGCCTTCGCTGACCGCGTGATAGAGTGCATCGTCCGGGGCGGCGGTCGCCAAAAGCTTCCACATAGCCGCGGCGGAAACGCTTCATGCTATCGCTGGTCAGCTGGAACTCGGCGACCGGAATGAGGTCGAGGGCGCGCAGCGTATCTTCGCTGCGCTGCGTCTCCGGATCGAATGTGCGGATTGACTCCAGCGTGTCGCCGAAGAAATCGAGCCGCACCGGCATGTCCATACCCGGCGCGAACAGATCGACGATGCCGCCGCGGACGGCATAATCGCCCGGCTCGCGCACTGTGGAGGCGCGGATGAAGCCGTTCAGCTCGAGCCAGCCCGTGACGCCGTCCATATTGAGCAGGTTGCCGGGCGCGGCGGAGAGCGATTGCTGCGCCAGCATATCCTTGGGCGGCATCCGCTGTAGCGCGGCGTTGACGGTGGTGAGCAGGACTGACGGTTTCTCGTGTCCTTTCTTGCGCGCTGCCAGCCGCGACGAGCGCGACCATGCGCTGCGCCACAACGCCGGAATGCGGCGAGACGCGGTCATAGGGCAGGCAGTCCCAGGCCGGCAGCTCCTGCACCGCGATTTCCGGAGCGAAAAAGGACAAGGCACGCGACAGCGCGGCCATGCGCGGGCCGTCACGGCAGACCACCACGAGGCTGGTCGCGGGGGCGTCGCCGCGCGCGGCAACCGCCCGCGCCAGATCGGAGATCACCAGCCCTTCGGCGCCGTCAGCGACGCTGGCGAGCGTCAGCGGCTTGCCGGGTGCGAGGAGTTCGGCGGGAGATTTCGCCATAATGCCTATTCCGCCTCACGCGCGCCGGCGTGAAAATCACGCATCTTGCGGAACAGAGGCGTATCGAATTCCGCGGGTATCGAGAATTCGCCGGTGAACCAGCCGAGCAGGCTCTGATCGGGCTGTTCCGACAGGTGTTCGAGATCGGCAACTTCCTGATCGTTCAGGCGGTCGATATTCTCGTCGGCAAAGCGGCCCATGATCAGATCCATTTCGCGGATGCCGCGATGCCAGCACATAAAGAGGAGCTTCCGCCGGCGCGGATCAAGCCCTTCACTGGAACGCGTTATGCCGGTCATGGTTTCTCCAACGCGAAAAACCCGGACGGGGCCGGGCGGGGACTATATAGAGGCGTAAAGCGCGGATGTCAGCCGCCGCCTTGAGGCCGCTCGTCCCCGCGCAAGCGGGGATCCAGGACGATCATTGCAGGAGCCGGCTGGATTCCCGCTTTCGCGGGCATGAGCGGCCATTAAACTGCCGCTCATGCGCCCGCTGTCGCTCAATCCGCTATTCGCCGCCCTGACCAGCCTGCCCGGCGTCGGGCCGAAGCAGGAGAAGCTCTACGCGCGGTTGCTTGACCGCGAAGGCGAGATCCCGCGCATCGCCGATCTCCTGTTCCACCTGCCAACGGGCGTGGTCGATCGCCGGGCGCGGCCTAAGCTGCGAGATCTGCAGCCCGGTACGGTCGCCACCGTCGCGGTGACCGTCGATCAGCACAAACCCTCGCCGCCGCACCGCCCGCGCGCGCCCTATCGCATCTACACGTCCGACGACAGCGGCGGCACGCTGATCCTGACCTATTTCAACGCCCGGCGGGATTATCTGGAAAAGCTGTTGCCCGAAGGCGCCGTGCGTTACGTGTCCGGCGCCACCGATCTCTATGACGGCATGCTGCAGATGGTGCACCCCGACCGCGTGGTGGACGAAGCCGGGCTCGCCACATTGCCGCTGGTCGAGCCGGTCTATCCCCTCACGGAAGGACTTGGTCCGAACCTGCTGCGCAAGGCCGTGGACGGCGCGCTGGAGAAACTTCCCGAGCTTCCGGAATGGCAGGACCAGGCCTGGGTGTCGCGCGAACGCCTGCCCGCCTTCGCCGAGGCGCTGCGCTCGCTGCATCGCCCAGCCGAGCCGCGCGAGGTCGAACCTCAAAGCGCGGCCTGGTCTCGCCTCGCCTATGACGAATTGTTCGCCGGCCAGCTCGCCCTTGGGCTCGTCCGCGCGCATATCCGCCGGCCTGCCGGCCGGGCTCATGCCGGCGATGGCAAATTGCGGGAAAAAATTGTCGCGGCCCTGCCCTATTCGCTCACGAAGTCGCAGCGGCGCGCCCTGGAAGAAATCACCGCCGATCTCGCACAGCCACAACGCATGCTGCGGCTGCTGCAAGGCGATGTCGGCTCCGGCAAGACCATTGTCGCGCTCTTGGCCGCGGCGGCGGTGATCGAGACCGGCCGCCAGGCGGCGCTGATGGCGCCGACGGAAATCCTGGTGCGCCAGCATCACAAGACAATCGCCCCGCTGGCGGAGGCCGCCGGCATCCGCGTTGCGGTTCTCACCGGCCGCGAGCGCGGGCGCGAGCGCAGCGAGACGTTCGAGCGCCTTGCCGCCGGCCAGATCGACCTATTGCTTGGCACGCACGCGCTGTTCCAGGAGGACGTCGCTTTCAAGGAACTGGCGCTTGCCATCGTCGACGAGCAGCATCGTTTCGGCGTGCATCAACGCCTTGCGCTGGCGCGCAAGGGCACATCCGTGGACGTGCTGGTGCTCACCGCGACGCCGATTCCGCGCACGCTCGTGCTCACTTATTTCGGCGACATGGACATGTCGGAGCTGCGCGAAAAGCCGGCCGGCCGCAAGCCGATCGATACCCGTACCGTCGCACTCGACCGGCTTGAAGACGTCGTCGACGCGGCCGGCCGCGCGCTCGCTGCCGGCCAACGGATTTACTGGGTCTGCCCGCTGGTGGACGAATCGGAGAAGGTCGATCTCGCCGCCGCCGAAGAGCGGTTCGAGATGCTGGAGCAACGCTTCGGCGACACGGTCGAACTCGTGCATGGACGCATGAAGGGCGCGGAAAAAGATCGCGCCATGCAGCGCTTTGCTTCCGGCGAGGCACGGCTGCTGGTCGCAACGACGGTGATCGAAGTCGGCGTCGACGTGCCGGAAGCCACCGTCATGGTCATCGAACATGCCGAGCGCTTCGGCTTGGCGCAGCTGCACCAGCTGCGCGGACGCATCGGCCGCGGTTCGGAGCATTCCACCTGTCTTCTGCTCTACAAGACGCCGCTCGGCGAAACCGCAAAGGCGCGTCTTGCGATTTTACGGGAGACCGAGGACGGCTTCCGCATCGCGGAGGAGGATTTGAAGCTGCGCGGCGAAGGCGACGTGCTTGGGCACGCGGCAGAGCGGGATGCCGGGCTTCCGCCTCGCACGCATGGAATTCCACAGCCACTTGCTGGGCCCGGCGCGCGACGACGCGGCGCTGATCCTGGCGCGCGATCCCAAGCTCGCAAGCGAGCGCGGAGAAGCGCTGCGGCATCTGCTTTACCTGTTCGGGAAAGATGAAGCGGTACGGCTGATCCAGGCCGGTTAACTCTTCTCCCTCTCTCCCCGTTCTTGCGGGGCGAGGGAAAGCTAGACCGGCGACGCCCTGGCCGCCTGCGCGGTCGCGGCCATGGCGGCGAGCCGCTTCTGCTGGTCGTCGCTCGGCTGCACCATGCCGGCCGACATCAACAGCGTCATTGCGCTTTCCACGCTGATATCGAGCTCGATCAGATCCTTGCGCGGAACATAGAAGAAGAATCCGGTGGTCGGGTTGGGCGTGCAGGGCATGAACGCCGAGACATGCTCGCTCTGCGGCAGGCGCGCGGAAACGTCCGCGCTCGGCGGCTGCGACAGAAACACCAGCGACCACATCCCGGGTGCGGGAAACTCAACCAGCGCCACGGTGCGGAAGCTCGATCCGCTTTTGGAAAACAGCGTCTCGAAGATCTGCTTCATGGTGCGGTAGATCGGCCGTACCATCGGGCATGCGGTCGAGCAGCTTCTCACCCAGTTCCACCAGCGCTGCGTCCCGACAAGGTTCGCGGTGAGAAAGCCGAGAAAGGTCAGCACCGCGAAGGCGATGATCAATCCGTAGCCGGGGATATAGAGATTGAAATAGGTCTCGGGGCGGTATTCCACCGGAATGAAGGGCCGCACCAGATCGTCCACCCAGGTGACGAAAGACCAGGTCAGCCACACCGTGATCGCCACTGGACCGGCAACCACCAGGCCGGTAAGGAAATAGTTGCGCAGGCGCGCCATCGGGCGCCGCTCTTCGGCCTGCGCCTTAGCTTCCGCTTCCACGGTGAGAGCCGCGGCCGTCTCGCTCAGCGACTTCTCCAGCTCCGAGGTCATTCCACCGTCACCGACTTCGCAAGATTGCGCGGCTGATCGACATCCGTGCCGAGCGTGACCGCGGTATGGTATGCGATCAGCTGCACCGGCAGCGCATAGACAAGCGGCGTCACCGTCTCCGGCACGTTCGGGAGGCTCAGCGTGAGCATGGATTCCACCGGCGCGGCGGCCACGCCCTTCGCATCGGTCACCAGGATGATGCGGCCGCCGCGTGCGGCTACTTCCTGCATGTTCGAAACGGTTTTTTCGAACACCCGGTCGTGCGGGGCGATCACGATCACCGGCATGGTTTCGTCGATCAGCGCGATCGGACCGTGCTTCAGTTCCCCGGCAGCATAGCCTTCGGCGTGGATGTAGGAAATTTCCTTCAGCTTCAGCGCGCCTTCCAGCGCCAGCGGGAAGCTCGTGCCGCGGCCGAGATAGAGCACGTGCCGGCGCTTTGCGAGATCGCGCGCCAGCGCCTCGATCTTCGGCTCCAGCGCCAGCGCCGCCGCCATGTGACGCGGCACTTCGATGAGCGCGTGTACCAGTTCCTGTTCTTTCTTTTCGCTCAACACGCCACGCGCGCGCCCCATCGCGATGGCGAAGCAGGCCAGTACGGCGAGCTGACAGGTGAAGGCCTTGGTGGAGGCCACGCCGATTTCCGGGCCGGCCAGCGTCGGCAATACCAGGTCGCTTTCACGCGCAATGGTGGAAGTCGGCACGTTCACGATGGAGACCACGCGCTGTTTCTGCTCACGCGCGTAGCGCAGCGAGGCGAGCGTGTCGGCGGTCTCGCCCGATTGCGATACGAAAATCGCGAGGTCGCCCTCGTTCATCGGCGCTTCGCGATAACGGAACTCCGATGCGACGTCGATCTCCACCGGCAGCCGCGCATAACGCTCGAACCAGTATTTCGCGACCAGGCCCGCGTAATAGGCGGTGCCGCAGGCCGAGATCGAAAGGCGCTTCAGGGCGGCGGGATCGAACGGAAGATTTGGAAGCTCGATCCGCTCATTCGCCATGTCGAGATAATGCGCGAGCGTATGGCCGATCACTTCCGGCTGTTCGTGGATTTCCTTCGCCATGAAATGGCGATAGTTGCCCTTGTCGATCAGCATCGATGAGGCGGAGGATTTCAGCACCTGCCGCTTGACTTCGCGGCCACTGCTGTCGCGGATCGCGACGGCCTTGCGGCTGAGCTCGACCCAATCGCCGTCCTCAAGATAGCTTATGGTGTCGGTGAAGGGCGCGAGCGCGATCGCATCCGAGCCGAGATACATCTCGCCGTCGCCATAACCGATCGCAAGCGGCGAGCCTTTGCGTGCGCCGATCAGGAGATCGTCCTTGCCGGTGAACAGGAAGGCGAGCGCGAAAGCGCCGCGCAGCTCCGGGAGCGCGGCGGCCACTGCATCGGTGGGTGAAAGCCCCTTCTTCATCTCCCGGCTGACGAGATGGACTACCACTTCGGTATCGGTCTGGGAGACGAATTTGGCGCCGCTCTTTTCAAGCTGTTCGCGCAACTCGCGATAATTTTCGATGATGCCGTTGTGCACCACGGCCACATGCTCGGTGGCATGCGGATGGGCGTTGTTCTCGGTGGGGCGGCCATGGGTCGCCCAGCGGGTATGACCGATGCCGATGGTGCCGACGAGCGGCTCATCACGCAGACGGCTCTCAAGGTTTTTCAGCTTGCCTTCGGCGCGGCGGCGCGAGAGCTTGCCGCCTTCCAGCGTGGCGATGCCCGCGGAGTTGTAGCCGCGGTATTCGAGCCGCTTCAGCGCATCGACCAATTGATCCGCGACGGCCTCACGGCCGAGAATTCCCACGATCCCGCACATCGATTGAGCTTAAACTCCCTGCCCTGGCGCAGAAAACGACGTCCTCGTCGGTATGGCGCGGCGGGCCTGCCCAGCGAAGTCACAAACCGTTACGCGGTGTGACACGTTCCACCACAAACGGCATCACTGCGGCTACTTCGCCTTCTTGCCCGCGGCGGCTTTCGCGCGCAAGGCTTTGGCCCGATTTTCCTTAACAACTTGCCGCGCCCGGCCGAAAACAAGCGCATCGGCCGGCACGTCGTCGGTAATGACGCTGCCGGTCGCCACATAGGCGCCCTCACCGATCTTCACCGGCGACACCAGCGCCGAATTCGAGCCGATGAAGGCGCCCTTGCCGACCTCGCTGCGGTGTTTTGCCTCGCCGTCGTAGTTACAGAAGATGGTGCCCGCGCCGATATTGGCCTCGGACCCCACGATGGCATCGCCGATATAAGAGAGGTGATTGGCTTTCGTCCCCTCGCCGAGCTTGGCCTCCTTTACCTCGACGAAATTGCCGACACGCGAATTGGCGCCGAGTTCCGCGCCCGGGCGCAAACGCGCGAACGGACCCACCGAGACTCCGGTCCCGACATGCGCGCCTTCCAGATGCGAAAAGGAATGGATCACGGCGCCGTCCTCGACCACCACGCCAGGACCGAAAACGACATAAGGCTCCACCGTCACGTCACGTCCGAGCTTGGTATCCGCCGCGAGGAAAACGGTCTCCGGCGCCTGCATGGTCACGCCGGCTTCGAGCGCCGCCTGCCGCAGGCGTTTTTGCAGTACAGCTTCGGCCTCTGCCAGCTGCGCCTTGGTATTGATGCCGAGCACTTCGTCCTCCTCCACTTCGATCGTCGCTGTGTTCAGCGCAAGTTCCCGCGCGATCGATACCGCGTCGGTCAAATAGAATTCCCGCTTCGCATTGTCGTCGCCAATACGCTCCAGAATATCAAGCGCATGTTTGCCGGCGAGCGCCATCAGCCCGCCGTTGCAAAGCGTGATCGCGCGTTCGTCGGGTGTTGCATCTTTCTCTTCGCGGATGCCCGTGAGCTGTCCTTGCTCCACAATCAGCCGCCCGTAGCCCGTCGGGTCCGCCGGACGGAAACCCAGCACCGCGACCGCCGCACCGTCCGCGAGCGCAGCGCGCAGGCGCCGCAATGTCTGCGAACTCAGCAGCGGCGTGTCTCCGAAGATCACCACCACATCGTCGACGCCGCGCGCGAGGGCAGCCTTCGCCATCAATACGGCATGCGCGGTGCCACGGCGTTCGTTCTGGAGATGAATTTCGGCATCCGGCAGCACCCGCTTGGCTTCAGCCGCCACGGCCTCATGGCCCGGGCCGATCACCACCGACGTCGCGGTGCCGCCGGCCTGGCGCACCGCCGCCAGCACATGCCCTAACAGCGACCGGCCGGCCAGCGCATGCAGCACCTTCGGCCGCGTCGATTGCATACGCGTACCTTCGCCGGCGGCAAGCACAATCGAGAGACAAGTCCTCCCCTGCATCGGTTCTCCAAGCGCCTAGTGCCGCCGATTTGAAGTTCCTAGACCACCTGCCGCAAGCTCGATTAGGCACTAGGGCCGACTTTAGCGCGCGAAGCATACACCGCTCACCGGGGTCCGAAAGCAGCTAGCGGTGCGTACCCAGCGGTTGCGACCCCATCCCCTGCATTGCATAATTGGCGGATGCCTCGCTCATTATTCCTACCCAGCGCAAGACAGACCAACTGGCTGTTGATTGTCGGATTTATGGCGCTCGGCTACGCACTCTATCTCCGTTATACGGCGATTGAAGTGCCGGTCGTGGCCCTGGCCTGTCAGGCCGGGCTCGACACCTGGCTGTGTCTCGCGCGCAAGACAGCCACGAAATTATTCCAGCATTCGGTATTTGGCGCCGTCGCGCTCGGCGTGGCGATCCTCAACCTGCTGCGTCCTTCGGTCGTGCTGGTGGCCGTGGCGCTTGCCGCCGCCGGTCTCGGCATCGTTCTTTATAACGTCACGCTGTCGGCTTTTGCCGTAGCCCTGCTGGTGCTCAGTCTGGCGCGGCCCGCGAGCGCAGCAGAGTGAACACGAGCGCGAGCAACGCCCCGCAGCACCATAGAGCCTGCCAATTGGCGAAACTTTCGTTGACGGCGATATAGACAGCGCAGAGCGCGAGCGCGGCCGCCATGACGACTTCGGCGGCGCCGCGCGCACCTCTCGACGGGCGCGCGAAGGCCAGAACGAGATAGGGTATGACCGCCGCGGTCAGCGGCGCGAAAGCGAAATCGCGGTAGCGCGGATCGAAGGCAAGACCGAGCGCCCGCTCCAACGCCAGCACGCCGATCGCCACAAGGACACTGCCAAGCGCAAAGCGCAGCGGATCTCGCAGACGATCCGGCGCACGCGCGAGCACCTGCGCGAAGGCCGGGATAGTGATGTTGGAGGTGAGAGCCGCAGCGGTCACAAGCGGGGCTGCCAGCGCAACGGCAACCAGGGCCAGCGAACGCAACCACCCGCCGATGCCCAGGCTTTCAATCGGTGCATTCTCCACCACCCATCCCGCCAGAATCCCCGGTGCCGCCGCGATCGCCGCGACCGCGAGCCACTGCCTTGAGTTCGGCTTCCTGCCGGCGGGCAGCCCAGGCCGCAGCGAAGGTCAGAAAAGCCAGTGCCACCCCTCCCGCCGCCTGCCAAAACCACCGTGGATGGTTCGATACCGAACCTTCCCACGTGAATTTGATCCGGCGCGTTTCGGCATCGATCAAGCCCCAATGGCCGCCGACGGTGCCCTCGTGAATCCGTTTCCACGGCTGGTCGAAAGCCTCGATCAGATTGACCCGGAAGTTTTCGCGCTTGGCGAGGGTCAGCACGTCATGCAGCATCCGGGCTTGGTTCACCGGCGAAGGCAGGGCGCCCTCGCGCTTCCGTCCCGCGCTCGGCCAGCCGGTTTCCCCAATCAGGATCTCCTTGCCTGGAAAGGCCGCCGCGACTTTGCGCCGGATCGCCTCGATATGGGCGCCGGCTTCCTTGGCCGGGATCGGGAAGTCCTCCCAATAAGGCAGGATATGGATGGTCACGAAATCGACCACCTCAAGCAACGCCGGGTTGCGCAGCCAGAATTCCCACACATCGGCATAGGTCACCCGTACCGGAACCTGCGATTTCACGGTTCGGATGACTTCAAGGACGTCGGCCGCCGACATCTCCCCGCGCAATAGAACCTCGTTGCCGACGACAACGGCGGTGATGACGTCCGGATAGCGCTTGGCCAGACCGATTGCGGTTTGGATTTGGTAGCGGTTCTTTTCCGGCTCCCCTGACAGCCAGAGCCCCTGGATGACCTTCAGCCCGTGGCGTCTGGCGATCTCCGGAACCTGGTCAAGGCTGTAGTCCGTCGAATAGGTTCGGATGCATCCGGTCACCGGCGCGAGCAGAGCCAGGTCTTCGTCGATCTGCCGGGGCTCGATCCGGATCCCAGGATCGAAGGGGGATTGTCCGGGGCGAAATGGCGCATAGGAAACGCAGTTCAGCTTTTCGCCCGATTTCAGGGGCGAAGGCGGCATCTGAACGGCGGCGCCAAGCGCCCACCAGACCGCGAAGATCACCGCGGTCAAGACCGCAAACAGCCCTAAGGGAAGGCGCATCCGCGCTCCGCTGACCGGGAATCGGCTGGGATCAACCTGCTACAGCCACCGGTGCCAAAGGCTCGGCTTTTAATCAAGAGCGTGAACGGCGCTGGACAAGTCGCCGCAGGTCCGCAAAGTAGCGAACCGAACGTCGGCTGCGTCTTGTCGTATTCCTGTCGGAATCTAATGCGCAGTTGGCTGTTCCTGTCGGGGTGGCGTCAAGCAAGCAAAGAGTATGATGGGTTCCTATCCGCGTCTGTTGCCGGCCGTGCTCTGTGCGGTGGCCTTGTCCTTTTCAGCTTCAGCCCAGCCGGCCTTGGCGCAAAGTGGCGAGCTGAGGCCGGACCAGCAGAGCCAGTCCGGCGACAAAAACGGCCAAAAATCCGACGGTCTGGCTGAAGCCGCCGCGGCCTTGAACGGTCCGGCCGGCGCTGCCGAATGCGTCTGGCTGGGGCGGCGCGTGGTCAGCCTGCTATGGCGCGACGACCTCGATACGGCTTTCCGCCATCTCGACCTTTACGACCGCTTCGGCTGCCCCGCCGGCCATATCCAGGCCACCTTCCGCTGCGTCGTCCGCCAAGGCCCGTTCGAGAGCAAGGCGCCGCCGGAAGGCAAACCGCCGGAAGGCAAGGCTCCCGATAGCCTGAACAGCCGCGTGCACACCTGCTGGATCAATCCCGGTCCGGCCAATCCGCAGGATGCCCCGGCAGCGACCATGGCGAATCCCGCACGGCGATGAACGGCGCGTCATCTACGTGTCGGATATTTAACGCATAACGCATGTGTTACTGCCCTTAATCTGCCATCACGCCGCACTTACTTGCTGTCCTAACGGACGCTGAGATAGGGTGCTTTCCGCAGCCGTTCTCGGTCGAACCTCGGGGACGGGTTCGGGTCCAAAATTTTTCCTGCCCCCGCTTTGGTAGTCGATTTCGATGCGCAGTATAATTGCCGTCATCACGCTGGTTGCGTGTGTGCATGCCGGTGTTTGGGCGTTAGCGGGCAACAAAACAGCGGCGCCCAATTTTGAAGGCGCCCAGCTCGCCAGTCTTTCGTACGCACCGTACGAAAGATCGGCGCAGCAGAACGCCGTCGCCAACATCCGGCAGATCCGCGCCGACATGAAGCTGCTCGCGCCTTACACGCGCACGATTCGTACCTATTCGTCGACCGGCGGCGTTGAGCTTGTCCCCCCCGCCGCCGCCGACCAGGGTTTGAAGGTCACCGTCGGCGCCTGGCTCGACAAGGATCTGGATCGCAACGAGCGCGAGGTGCGCAGCGCCATCGATCTCGCCCGCCGCCACAACAACGTCAACGGCATCGTGGTGGGCAACGAAGCCATCTTCCGCGGCGAGATGAAAGTCGAGGATCTGGTCAAGACGATCCAGCGCGTAAAGCGCTCGAGCCCGGTGCCGGTGACGACCGGCGAAATCTGGAGCGTCTGGCGCGACCATCCCGAGCTTGTCTCCGCTGTCGACTACATCGCCGTCCACATCCTGCCCTATTGGGAAGGCGTGTCGGAAACCGCCGCGGTCGACGCCGCAATCGGCGCTTATGACCTGCTGCGCCGTCTTTATCCGGGCAAGCGTATCGTGATCGCCGAATTCGGCTGGCCGAGCGGCGGTTACAACATGAAGAAGGCCAACCCCGGCCGGCTCGAGCAGGCGGTCATATTGCGTGACTTCGTCTCGCGCGCGGAAGCATTCGGCATCGACTACAATCTGGTGGAGGCGATCGATCAGCCCTGGAAGGTCACGATCGAAGGCGGCGTCGGTGCTTACTGGGGAATCTTTGACGCGTCGCGCCAACCGAAATTCTCCTGGAGCGGACCGATTGGCGACCCCGCTCACTGGAAACTCGCCGGCCTCGCACTGCTGTTCGCGCTTCTTTTCTCGCTGCCCATGCTTGCGCTTAGCGCGCCCACGGTCTGGCAGGCTGCCACGCTGGCGGCGTCCGCGAATGTGGTGGGCGCCTGGTTCGCCATCGTTTTCTCTTTCTGGGACAAACATTATTTCGTGCCGGGTGCTGCCTTCGCGCTCGGGCTCGGACTGTTGCTGTTGATCCCGCTGGTCGCCATTGCCTTTGCGCGCGTGGATGACATTGCGGCGGTTGCCTTCGGCCGCAAACCGCGCCGGCTGGTGCCGGCCGCTTCGCCGTCAATCGTGCCGGAGGAGCAGGCTTTCGCGCCGAAAGTCTCGATTCACATTCCCGCGTATTTCGAGCCGCCGGATATGCTGAAGGCGACGCTCGATTCTGTCTCGCACCTCAATTATCCGAATTTCGAATGCGTGGTCGTGGTCAACAACACGCCCGACCCCGCCTTCTGGCAACCGATCCAGGACCACTGCCTGACGCTCGGCGAACGATTCAAATTCGTCAACGCGGTCGACCTGCCGGGATTCAAGGCCGGTGCGCTGCGCCTCGCCCTCGCCCATACCGCGCCCGACGCCGAGGTGATCGGCATCATGGACGCCGACTATGTGGTGCAGCCGGATTGGCTGAAGGATCTGGCGCCGCTATTCGCAGATCCCAAGGTCGCGCTGGTGCAGGCCCCGCAAGATCACCGCGACGGCGACCGCAGCGTGATGCATCACGCCATGAACGGCGAATATGCCGGCTTCTTCGACATCGGCATGGTCCGGCGCAACGAAGTCAATGCCATCATCGTGCACGGCACCATGTGCCTTATTCGGCGCGCGGCACTCGATCAGGTGGGCGGATGGTCGAGCGATACCATCTGCGAGGATACCGATCTCGGCCTCAGCATCCTCGAGCACGGCTGGCTCGCTCATTATACCAACCGCCGCTACGGCCATGGCCTGCTGCCCGATACCTTCGAGGCCTACAAAAAACAGCGCCACCGCTGGGCCTATGGCGGCTTCCAGATTTTGCGAAAGCACTGGCGGCGCTTTCTGCCGGGCGCGAGCCGGCTTACCCGCGAGCAGAAGCGCGAGTTCGGCCTCGGCTGGCTGAACTGGCTCGGCGCCGAATGCATCGGCGTCGCGGTCGCCATCCTCAATCTGATCTGGGTGCCGTTCGTCGCCTTCGCCGGCATCGCCATACCAGACACCATTCTGACAATCCCGATCCTGGCGGCCTTTATGGTTTCAATCGTGCATTTCGCGGCGCTCTACCGTCTGCGGGTGGCGATCCCGCTGCGCCAGCTCGTCATCACCGTATTGGCCGCCATGTCGGTGCAATGGACGGTCGCGCGTGCGGTCACGCATGGTCTGATTTGGGAGCATCTTCCTTTCGTGCGCACCGCCAAGGGCGGCCGCGGCAAGCGCGGCCCTGACTTCCCGGCTTTCTGGGAAGCGCTGCTGGGCACCCTGCTGCTGTTCGCCGCGATCGTCCTGGTCATGACCAATTACAAGGAAGTGCGCGAGATCTACATTTTCGCCGCCGTGCTTGTGGTGCAGAGCCTGCCTTTCCTGGCTGCCGTCCTTATCGCGATGGTCGAGGGCACCAGGGCGAACGACTTGGCCTATTGGCGCCGCGTCGAAGCCCGCACCGCCGAACTTCTCTTGCGGCGGCCGGCAAATGCGGCCGCGTCGGGCACGCCCGTCGTGGCTGACGCGCCGGTCCGTTCCGACCAGAGCGTCGAAACCGCGCCGCAGAGCTAAATCCTTCCCTCTCGTCGTTCCTCGGCCGCGCATTGTCTTGCGCGCCGCCGCGCCGTAACATCGCGCCGTCAATCACCAGCGGGAGGATAACATGACGGTTACAGCGCTTCGCGATTCCACGGACGCCAAAGGCCGTTCACCGCTTCCCACCCACCGTGACCTTTATATCGGCGGCGCCTGGGTCAAGCCGCAGGGCGGCTACGCCGAGACCATCAATCCGGCCACCGGCGAAAGCCTGGGTCAGGCACCCAATGCCAATGCCGCCGACGTCGACGCCGCCGCGAAGGCCGCGCACAAGGCCTTCCAGGACTGGCGCAAGATCAAGCCGACCGACCGCGCCGCGCTGATGCGCAAGGTTTCCGCGGTGATCCGCGCCAATGCCGAGGAATTTGCCCTTATCGACTCGCTCAATTGCGGCAATCCGCTGACGGCGCTCCGCCGCGACATCGGCAACGCCGCCGCCGCCATCGATTATTTCGCCGGCCTGGTATTGCAGGTTCATGGATCGACCATTCCGCTCGGCGAGGACATCGTGAACATGACCGTGCGCGAGCCGGTCGGCGTGGTCGGCCGCATCGTCGCCTATAACCATCCGTTTGCCTTCACTGCGGCGAAATTCGGCGCGGTGCTGGGCGCCGGCTGCACCATGGTTACGAAGGCAGCCTATCAGGCGCCGCTCTCGGCCTATCGCCTGATGGAATTGATCGACGGCATGCTGCCGCCCGGCGTGGTCAACATGATTTCCGGCGGCGTCGAATGCGGCCAGGCCATGGTGGCGCATCCGCTGATTGCGAAGATGTCGCTCGTCGGCAGTCCCGCGACCGGGCGCGCGATAGCCAAGGGCGCTGCCGACCGCCTCAAGCATGTCGAGCTCGAGCTCGGCGGCAAGAATGCGCTGGTTATCTATCCCGACGCCGACATCAAGAAGGCGATCAAGTTCGCCATCTCCGGCATGAACTTCTCCTGGTGCGGCCAGTCCTGCGGATCGATGTCGCGTCTTATGGTGCACGAGAGCGTCTATGACGAAGTGCTCAAGGCCGTCGTCGAGGGCATCTCCAAGATCAAGCCCGGCAACCCGCTCGACGAAGACTGCAAGATGGGCGCGCTGATCTCCAAGGCGCAATTCGACAAGGTGGTATCCTACGTCGAGATCGCCAAGAAGGACGGCGCGAAGCTGATGACCGGCGGCAAGGCCCCGGACGATCCGAAACTCAAAGGTGGCTTCTTCTTCGAGCCGACTGTGTTCGCCGACGTGACCCAGGACATGCGCATCGCCAATGAGGAGGTCTTCGGGCCGATCCTGTCGGTGATGAAATGGTCCGACGAGGAAAAGATGTTCGCCGACGTCAATGCCGTGGAATACGGCCTCACCGGCGCGGTCTTTACCTCGAATATCAGCACCGCGCATAAAGCCGCGCGCCGGATCGAGGCGGGCTATGTCTGGGTCAATACCGCGGGCGGCCAGGCGCTCGGCACGCCCTATGGCGGCATCAAGCAGTCGGGCTATGGTCGCGACAAGGTGATCGAGGAGATGCTCTCGAATACCCACGTCAAGAACATCGCCATCGCGCTGTAGCTTCGGCGCGCAGAACCTAACGTCGTCATGGCCGGGCTTGTCCCGGCCATCTGATTCCGAAGGCACTGCGTCCCTAAGTGAGATGCCCGGCGCAAGCCCGGGCATGACGATGTAGATGATTTCCGCTCATCCCCGCGCAAGCGGGGATTCACCCTTGTTCTAGATTTTGGATTCCCGCTTGCGCGGGAATGAGCGGGGTTGCCCGCTATTCCGCCAGCGCAGTTTCCACCAGCCGCACCCAGTAGGACGCCCCGACCGGGATCGCCTCGTCGTTGAAGTCATAGGCCGGATGATGCAGGCCGGCGGAATCGCCGTTGCCGATGAAAATGAAGGCGCCAGGCCGCGCTTGCAGCATGTAGGAAAAATCCTCCGCCCCCATCACCGGCGCCATGTCGGTATCGACGCGCTCCTCGCCCGCCACTTCTGCCGCCACCTGCGCCGCAAACGCGGTCTGCGCCTCGTGGTTGCGCGTGACCGGATAGCCGTGCCGATAGGTCAGCGTGGCCTTGGCGCCGTGTGCGCGCGCAATTCCCTCCACCAGTTCGTGCAGGCGGCGCTCCAGGAGATCGCGCACATGCGGCACAAAGCTGCGCGCCGTGCCGCGCAGCCGTACGGTCTGCGGAATGATATTCTCGGCGGTACCGGCCTGAAACACGCAGATCGAAATGACCGCGGAATCCACGGGATTGACATTGCGCGCCACCACCGACTGCACCTGATTGATGATCTGCGCGCCGACCAGGATCGGATCGACGGTGAATTGCGGCCGTGCCGCATGTCCGCCGACGCCTTCGATGTCGATGGTGATGGTGTCGGTCGCCGCCATCACCGGGCCGGACCGGATGGCGAAATGCCCGACCGGCAGGCCGGGAAAGTTATGCATGCCGTAGACTTCCTCGATCCGGAAACGGTCCATCAGCCCGTCGTCGATCATCGCCTTGGCGCCGGCGCCGCCCTCCTCCGCCGGCTGGAAGATCACCGCCGCCGTGCCGGCGAAATTGCGCGTCTCGCTCAGATATTTTGCGGCGCCGAGCAGCATGGCGGTGTGGCCGTCATGCCCGCAGGCATGCATCTTGCCGGGATTCTGCGAGGCATAAGGCGCTCCGGTGGCCTCCGCGATCGGCAGCGCGTCCATGTCGGCGCGCAGTCCGATCACCCGCTCGCCGCCCGTGGCGGGGCGCCGCCCGCGGATCAGGCCAACCACGCCGGTGCGCCCGAGTCCGGTCGCGACCTCGTCGCAGCCGAAGCCGCGCAGCTTTTCGGCCACGCTCGCCGCCGTGCGATGCACGTCGTAAAGCAGCTCCGGATGGGCGTGGATGTCGCGCCGCCAGGCGGTGATCTCGCCATGCATGGCGGCTACACGGTTATTGATAGGCATCTTTCGCTCGCTCGCACCAGGATAGCCGGAGTATAGCACGGTTAAATCACTCGTAAGATCCGATTTCCGTCGGAACCGTCCGGCCTGCTGACGAATTACCTGCGGGTAAGCTAACAGGAGGAATTCCATGAAATCAATTCTTACGACAATTGCAGCGGCCTTGCTCGCCACCAGCTTCGCCGTCTCAGCTGATGCTGCCACGAAAAAGAAGGGCACGGCCATGACCGCCAAGCAGCAGGCCTGCGTCGAACAGGCGAAAAAGAAATACTCCGCCATTCACTTCCTCAAACGCCGGGCGGCCGAAAAGAAGTGCATGGCCACCGCGTAAGTTCACAATCATCGATGCGACAAAGCCCCGCTTTGGCGGGGCTTTGTCTTCAGGCCGTGGCCCGGACGTCGGTCGGTGGCCGCGCTATTGACCCCGCGCCGGGGCGCCCGTAAACCACGCCCCGGGCGAGCGCGTAGCTCAGATGGTAGAGCACCTGACTTTTAATCAGGTGGTCGTGGGTTCGAGTCCCACCGCGCTCACCAAACAAATAAAACACTTAGTGGCAATTCGGTAGTGCTTCGGCTGTACGGGGTAACGCTACGGGTAACAGGACGCTGAAAATAGAAAAGCCCGCCGGGCGGGTGCGGCGGGCGCTAACGGTGGGCGGTTTCATATGAAATTGCCGCTTCCGCGCTCAGACGAACTCCTCGAACGTGTCGGAGCAGGCGCTGACGCCCGAGCGTCTGCCGTTGCTGATTGTGGTCGACGGTGCGGACGGATGCGGGAAGTCGAGCCTTGAGTCCTGGATGGCATGGCAACTCGGAATGCCGGTCGCCATCTGGACCTTTACAACACCAGCAACCATCCAATTCAGTGGCGCACAGCAGATTTGGCACGCACCGTCTCGCACCGGCTCGATCGACGCCCGGTAATTGTCGAAGGTGTGTTGGCGCTTGACGCTCTCGAGCAAATCGGGCGCAAGCCGGGATTTCTGATCGTTGTGAATGGCCAAGGGAGTGATGAACTTGCCGACCAGATCGCGGCCTATCGCGGTCGGCAGAACCCGAATGCGAGGGCCGATTTCACCATCGACGGCTACATCGAATGAAGGTGGGAGAAAGCCCGCCGGGGTGCGGCGGGCCGGTGTCAGAGTGGCCTTGTGATGGCTTCCCTGAAATGCGGAAACCATCGCTGCTGAGCCTTCAGCAATCCGATAAAACAAGTAGTTTCGGGGGCGATTGTGCTCCCAGAAAAGGAACAGCGTCACCGACGCAATCGCCATCGACGCGACTAACGCGCAGATGAAAAACACCAGCAGACCCCACTGCAATGCCTTGGGCATCTTCGACCCCCACCACCAAACCCGACGAATGCTAACCGCGCACAGGCTGGTCCGCCATACGCCAAAAGACGACGGGGGTCGTCATTGAAAGACCGCCGCAGGTGCGGCGGGCGTCCGCTTTTCAGCCCCTCAAAGCGGGGTCCGATGCGGCACTCGGTGCCTGACCGCCTCGGTTGGCCGTAAGCTCGAAGAACTCAACCATCCGAGAGGTGTTGTTTTCAATAAGCGGCAGGCTCGCGCATTGTCTGGCAATATCAATCAATGCCCTGGCGACTTCTCCGGCGGCGACAAACACTACGCCGCTGATGATTCCGGACCCATAGATAAGTATGCCTGCGATTCCGATCTCGGAAGGTTTGGCAAAGAGGAAGAGGCCGACGAGAGCCAGTACCCCCACGAGAATGCTGAACTGGCCAATGGTTGTGAGAACAGTTGCGATAACGCGTAGTGCAAAATAAGTCTTGATGCCCCCTTCGTTTGCCTCGCAAGGGTATGGGGGATCGCACGAAAGAAAAAGGCCGTCATAGCTGTAACGCCCGATAAGTATACCCTCCGCCCGACCGATCTCGGCAACACGAAAGACGATTTCGAGTTCCGATTTAACGGGCGCGATGTCGGCCGGACCTATGCCGACACCACGCCAAACGGCCCGCGTCCGAACAGATCGGCACCGTCGCCGCCTGCGAATCTAATCAGTTCTCGCGTCAGCACGACGATCGCCAATGCCTTCACCGGCTCGAGCATCTGACCTGACAGTTCGAGTGTGGAAATCGGCTTGACCGTTCCCTCGCCGACGATGTGGCCCGTGACGGCAAGCGTCGTGACAGCCACGCGCGTTTTGAGCGGAACCACCCGCATGTCGGCCAACACGGCGTCGAAGGCGGAGACGTTGCGCAGCGTGTCGAGAAACGCTGAAATTAACCCGCCAGTTTCGGGGGCCTATTGGTTCGGTGAGTTGGCCCCGAATTATGGGCAGCGCTAATCGGCGCGGCCGCAAATTGGACAAAGAAACCCTGCCGAAGTTTCCAATAAGTTCGGGAGGTCGCGTAGACTAACCTCCTAGGCTATCGGGCTCCGGCATTGCGCGCTCTTTAAGCGAGTCCAAAGTACGCGAATGCTTGTCATGCAAGAAGACGGCGAGCCTCTGTCTCATCGCGCCGCCCTGTGACATTACGGCTTCCTCGAATATGTGCTGCTGAACGGCTTGAGGCAAAGTGCTCCAAATTCTACCAACGGCCTCTCCTAAAGCACGAAAAAGCAGTTCGTCGGTTTCGCTGGGGTCATCCATCTCGAGCTCCTCCGAGCGCATCGGTCCCCAATTCGCTGGCTACTCTACCAGATCGTATAACTTCACCACTGCCTGAGAGCCCTTAAGGCCGCGCGTGTGCCGCACAATCTCTTTGTGTGCGTCACTATCTTCGTAAAGTGTGATGTCTGCTTCGGTTGCCCATTCTGAATATGAGATGAGTTCGTGCGCGTCCTGGCACCGCAACAATTGTTCGGAGATGCAACCTTTTTGTTTAATTCGGTCAGCCAGCCCGCATTGTTTGCAACGATAGGTGTGAGCATCCCTGTCGCTACATACAAGGTGGGGCTCGACGGTTTCGAGAACCATTTTCGTTCGGCACTGGGAACACTGCGGTGCCATAGCATCCTGGGGGAAGGGAACTACTTCGCTTGCTTGCGGCACTTCACCCTCTCTGAATGTGCTCAGGGTCCCGCTAGACTACTCGACAGGTATCTCAATTCCCGGAATAACAGCGCGTGAGCCTGATGGACCCTTCATTCACTTCGGGTGGCTTAACTTCGAGAACGCACTGAAGGGCGCTAGACGAAGCGCACGCCCGGGTTTTCGGACGCGAACGCCTGACGTGTTTGTAGTATGCATGGCTCGGCGACGGCCTGTAATAACAAGGGCGTGAGGCTGCCCGAACACCGTTACCGACTTAGAGGTGGGTGCCAGCGGCGGCTGCGGTTTGGACGGATCGAGGAGAAGGTAGCCCGTTTCCGGCAGGTCAACATGCACCACCCCAACGTTCACACCCTGAGCAGACCCGTCGCGCCAGAGCTAGACCTTGTTTAACATCTCCCTCTTCGCTCGCCGCGCGCTCAGGTCCGAACACGGTATCCCCCGTCACTACCGCACCTGCCAGCCAAAGGAGCCAGCTGGAGTTCATCTGTTTGCGTAAGGAGCGCTTCATGGTGCTGTCTCCCGACGCAAAGCCTCTCAGAACACGTCGTCTTTCTCAAAAGTGCCTTCGAGGGCTGAGCTTCGGGTGGTAAAGTTGCAGCGATGGCTAAGAGCGAGACTTTGGGCGGTTTCAAGCAGCCTCGGGTCGTCCACCTCCATTCCGAAAACCCGTGCGAGTTCAGGCAGGCCGATGTCCAACATGCTTCCTGGATCTAGTCGCTCCAGCCGGAGAGTCAGGTCGTCGAGGTTCATACGGCTCTCCGTGGTGAGCTAGCGGCATGTTCAACGGTTAATCGCGTAGCGGGGTCCACCATGACCCTGACCTCGGGATCAGGCAAGTTTAAAAAAATCCAAGATACCGCGCGCTACGCCCTCGCAACTACAGGTCGCCTGAGCGGGCTATCGAGTTATTCATCGCGCTCTCGAAGCTTTCCCTGCCGCCGCGATCGCGCGCATCCTTAGCCCTGCCTCGCGCGCGCGGAATATTAGTTCTAAAAGTACAATCAACGTAATCCAAACAAGTGGTTGACCGCGGTTGTCGGTCATCTAAACGCTCAATGATGCGACAACTTTGTTGGAAAACTCAACGCGGTCGGCTAGCATGCGGATGATAAAGCGATAGAATGCGCTTGCCAAATCCGGCCGTTCTTGTTGCATAAGTTCAAAATTCGCGCGCGTGAGCGTGAACAGCGTGGCTGGCCCGTCCGAGGCCACAGTCGCTGAACGCACCGATTGTCGGAAGAAGCCCATTTCTCCCACCACCGTGTGCGTTCTGATACGCCGCATCCGCAGGTTTTGACTCTGCTCCTTGGTAATATCAACCGCAAGGTTCCCGGCGGCGACGAGGTCGACGGTGTCTGCGTCGTCGCCGCTGCGATACAAAATTTGTGTTCCATCCACATCGCGCCGCTCGAAGTAACGGAGGAGATCGGCGGACTTGAGGCTAGTTCCCAGATGACGCTGCAGCCAGGCCTCGAAGCCCGCAAGACTTATTTCGGAATTGAGATGTGCGCGAGCCAGCAATTGGTCTTCGCACCATGCTAACGCAATATTTAGGTCGCCGAAGGCGCGATGCCGGCTCTTGTCGCCGAAAAAGCCTAGTCTTTGGAGGATTGCAAAGGTGGTTTTCGGAAGTGAGCAATAGACAAGGGTCGTGCCTTTCTGATCACAATAATTCTGCAGCTTGGTCAAGCTGAAGATGGCTGAGGAGTCGGTCCCGGAAACGATGCCAAAATCTATGATGACGAAGGCGACACTGCGCGCGGGAAGTCCTTCGATATCACCGCGGATACGCTCAAATAGACCCTCGGAGGACCCGAAAAAAATGTAGCCGGTTAGCCAGTAAATTTGGATGGCATCACCGACGCTGCGGAGATACTCCGACACCTCTTGAGAGCGGTCGACGTTGCTGGCAAACTCGGCTCGCGTTACATGCCGACGCACAACTCCCACGCGCGCATAACTGATTACGAAAAGCAGACAAGCACAAACTACACCAACCAGAATGCCGGTCAGATAACCGTATGCCACGCACACGAGCATAATTCCGAAAGCTAGCGATAGGTCGAACCAGGCACGCTGAGCAAAAGGGCGCCAGAAGGCTTCGACAATGAAGGTACAGCCGAGATAAAAGACAAGGCCGGCGACGATGGGGATGGGAATCAGTGCCGGCAAATCGAAACTCGCAAGCGCGACCATTCCGATGATCAGAGCACAAATTACTCCGCTCATTCGCGTTCCGCCGCCAGCCTGGTCGAGGAGACGGCTGGTACCGATCTGCAAGTTGCTGATCAAACCCCCAATGGGGGCGGCGATAAGGCTCGCTATGCCATGCGCTCGAAATTCTTGATTAAGGTCACCAGAGGTCTGTCGTGCGACCTCCAGGCTCGTAACCTTGGCGACCAAAGAGATAACCGCGACGACCACCACAGCGAGCATTTCAGGGAGCAGCCAGGTCGTCATCCTCCAGTCGGGGACAGTCACCAACGTAGCCGCGAAGGGTGACCACCGCACAACAGAGCCTAGTGAGGGAAAGTACCAACCCTCCTCGGGGTCAGTGAGGCCGAGCGCCAGCAGACTGAGCGTTCCCGCCAGCCACATCAGGAGAAGTACAAGCGGCATGGCGAAAGATGACTTGATCCAGGCTCGAAGACTCAAAAGAACAATCGCCGTGGTGATAGCATAAGCAAATTTCGCGATTTCAATGGGCGTCCATGTAATCTTGTAGAGGCTTGCAACATCGAGTGGCCGGCCCGTCATCATTCTCACACCGCCCGCAACTAAAAACCATCCAGTCGCGGCAAGAAATCCGCCAACCACAAAATACGGGACGAACCGGAAGTATGATCCCCATCGGAAGACACCGAGACTATAGAGCAGCGCTCCCGCAATGAAAGTCGTCAGTGTAAAAATTAACATGACGTTCTGCACCGCAGCCTCCGCGGCGCCGCCCTCCGCGTAAACCCGTGATGCAGCTGCTGAGCTTAACAGCACCAGAACCACACCAGTTGGCGAGTCGATACCTGTGGCAAGCGGTGGGATAGACGTTGCCCACGCAATCCAGCACCCGCCAACGCAGCTACCAATTAGCATCGCCCAAATCGCGATCGGGATGCCGACGGCGAGTTCACCGGGAAACATGAGGGCTGCAAAGGAGAAGGTATTGGCAATCAACACCACCGATGCCACCAGGGCCGCGAGGAAGTCCTTACCGAAAACGGGAACTTCCTTGACCAAGAGTCGCCGCGCATTCATCAACCGGCCATATCGGTCCCGCACGACAGGTTGATTTTGTCTCATAACGGGCTGCTGCTCATTCGCGCGAGGAAAGAAGTTCTCTCCCAATACCGCTGCGGATCGCCGCTCTGGCTTGACCGATACGGTCTCCTTCGAGGCGTGTCTTTGCGTCTGTTGGCCATTACGATATCTATTGTTGACTATCGCAAATCATTTTGCCGTGCGTTACCGTGCGAGGGCCGAGCCAATCATTGCTGACGCCTAATCATGCGCTAGTGCGGGGAGCACATCGAAAGACGCCACCCTAAGCCTATGCCCTGCGTCGAGCGCGCGGGATGGAGTCCTAAAAGTAAAATCAAGACAGTCGAGTTCTATTTTCTGAAACTAGGCTTGGTTGCGACAACCCGGAAGTCGCCTGGTCCCTGATCCGCACGGCATCGCTCGCCTCGCGGCCTTTCCGGCAAGTGCAGTTCAGGGGTTACGGCGGATCAAGCGCGCTGATGCTGACGTAGTATCGGTCAAGATCTCGGAGCGAAAACTCCGCAGTTCTAGTGTTGGGATTTACATGGGGCTCTTCTTCGAGCCGGCTGCAGAGCGCGCGCGCCCTTTGCAAAGCCACGTCAAAGTTGTCGACCCGGAAGAACAAGAGGAGTCCGTTGCCAGGCTTGGCGTTGTGGGGACTTATCAACGATGGATGCTCGTGTTCACCCCACTCGTGGAGACAGAGTAAGACCGTTCCATCCGAGTCGACGATTTGCCCGAAGTAGTCGTGCTCAGGAGCCGTTTCCGGCAGGCCAAGTAGCGACTGGTACCACTTGCAGCTCTGGGACACGTCAGCGACGCCAATGATCGTCCACGTGCGCTTCATATGTTCTTCCCTCTGCTCCTCCCCCGCTGCGCCACTTGACGGCATATGGCAGCGCGAACATGTACAGGCCGGTAAACAGCAACAGGAAGAGCGGGAGCAATGGTGAGTAGACCACCCAGCTCGGGGGCGCTCCCGTCAAGGAAAGGCGTGCGCCGGCGCGCAATCCGGTGATATGCTCAACCGGCATCGGACGGACGATTAATGGCTGAACGCTACTCCGCCGAGGGGACTTTCATCATGCGACAACATGCAATTTCGATCCGCGTCTTAGCCGTTGCCTGGGGGCTGTTGGCCAGTGCCAGCGTTGTGCGGGCGGCGAACGAAACCTGGGTCTCGGGAACCGGCCCTGATAAATCACTCTGAAATGGATCTGGTTGGTATTTAACTGAGTTTGCATTCAGCAAGTTGGTAACTGCCGATGCTTTGATGGCAAAGTTTACATTCTGAGGGATTCATCAGTTATTCGAGCAACGGCGATTGCGTTTAGTTTGGCAACTACCACTCCGATAACCGCGCCCCGCTACTTTCTCCGGTGACACGAGAATCGGTGAGGCCGATAGTCCGCCTCTTGCTCGTTACCCGAAAGCGGCGATGTTTCCGCGTTTTGCTCACTTGCGGACGCACAGTCCCGTCGCTGTCGCGTCGGGCGCAGCGCACTTCGCACCATCGGGCGCGCCACTGGCACACACGAATGAGACCAGGAGCTCGTCGTCCCCACAGCTCACCGAACCTGCCCCCGTGACGACACGGACCGGCGCCGTGGGACTGGAATCTGCCCTAGCGCCGGCTACACCCGCGGGGCCCGGCGGTCCGGCGGGGCCTTGCGGCCCGGGTTCGCCACGCGCACCGGCAGGACCTGTTGGCCCTTGCGCCCCCGGTTCGCCTTGCGGGCCTTGGGGACCGATTTGTCCTTGGGGGCCAGGCGAACCGGTCTCGCCCCTGTCGCCTGATGCACCTTGCGCTCCGACAGGTCCTTGCGGTCCTTGCGACCCTTGAGGTCCGGCAGGACCGACTGGCCCTGGAGGGCCGGCTGGCCCAGTCGGCCCGGGCGGTCCTTGCGGAGCAGGAGCAGGCTCGCTGCATCCGGCAACGCCGAGCGACGTTATCATCATACAAACGCTCAGGATATGCCGCATTACCTAGAATGCCTGTTCTGCAGAAAAGGAATGCGGCAGTGGTCAAAAGGTTCAAGTTTGCGAATTGCCTCCCTAGGTGCCGCGTGGCAGGCCACTAAAGGTGGCTCACCCGTACGCATTGCTGGCTGTCGGGGCGGCTGCGATCGGTACCGCTGTCGCCTCCGTCCGACCCCGATTGAGCATACACGGGATTGCGACGGCGTGCGGCTTTCCTTGTCATACCGCCTAATTTAATTCTGCCATCGTCGCCCGATGGGTGTGCACCAGCGCATCGAGATTTCTGTTGCTTCAACTGGCATGCCAAGAACTAACAAGTTGGTAGATTCCAAACCAAAGCATACCAAACGGTCACGACACTGAGAGCCGTAATGCCAGGTTACCTCTCGCGGACCGCTGTACACGGAGGCTCCGGCCGGCGCCCCACCCTTGGGCCGCCGTGAAAGCGGGGATGGAAACCGAAGCGTCGCCTAGGCCGAGCACTGTCACGTGCCTATCTTCCTGTCGACGGAGTTCACCTGATTTTTCGGGTCAGGGGGCGCCAATCCAGACTTGCGCCAGATGTTGCGCGATCTCATCAGCGAACGCCAAGCAGCCGGCCGGTCTGTTCCAACGGACGTTCACGATTACATTGCATAGGCGTCTCACTCCACTGCCACGTCGGTTGTCAGTGCCTTGGATTTTCCGTCTCCGTTTCCCCATCTCACCGCTTCATTAGACCTGCCGCCTCCAAGGCCTTGGTGATCACCGCGCCGATATCAATAGGAGGCGGCAGAACTTGCGTGCGTTTGGGCCTCGCATCCAACTCCGAGTCTAGCACCTCGCCTTCCAGCACATGAGGCTGCGGGAGCGCTGCTGCAGGACGGATGACGTGCGGTCGATGGTCGACCACCGTAATTTCGCTCTGCGTCGGCGCAACGTGGCGAGAACCGGCGACGGTAAGGCCGAAGAACTTAGCGATGTGATAGGACGAAGAAATTCCGACTTCGAGCAGGAACGGTCCGGCAGCGCCGCACTCATGGTCGGCCCCACCGGTCGCGAGCGGTGTACCATGCGCCATGTTCGTGATGGTGTAGGAACTCGATGAGCTCATCACCGTCCGAGTTGACCCAGACTTGCCGAGGATGGCCGTCAACTATCGTTTGAGCCGTTGGTGCCACTGGCAGCCCGTGCACGTTGGTCCATTGCTTGACGATCTCACGAGCGTTCGACGGGATCACCGTCGCATCGCCACCGCCGTGCCAGACCGACACGCGCGGCCAAGGTCCATTATGCGGCGACGCGCCTCGCACCAAATCACCCCATGCGTGGGCAGGACGCGGCGGACACTGGAGCATGGTCTCGAATGCCTGCTGGACATTGATCGCTGCGCCATAGGGCAAACCGGCAACAATCGCGCCGCCGGCGAAGACATCAGGATAGGTCGCGAGCATGACGGACGTCATCGCGCCGCCGGCTGACAGCCCAGTGACAAACACACATGCGGGGTTGATCGCATGATCAGACACCATCTTGTTGACCATTTGCCGGATTGAACACGCCTCACCATGCCCACGTTCGCTATCGCCCCTTTGAAACCAATTGAAACAGCCGTTCGGGTTATTGGAGCGCTGCTGCTCAGGTAGCAGCAGAGCGAAGCCGTACCGGTCCGCCAGCGTCGACCATCCCGCGCCAAGATCATAACCAGCCGCGCTTTGTGTGCACCCGTGCAGAACAACAACAAGGGCGCGATCTTCTGAGACCTGCGGCGGCAGGTGGATGAACATGCGCAACGCGCCGGGGTTGGAGCCGAAATTCCAGATTTCCCTGAGGTGACTCGATGGCGCGCCATTTTTGAAGGCTGCCGGTCTGATTCGGGGGAGTGCCTGCACGAACTTTCCCCACTTTCGCCGCTGCGTCCAAAAACTGCCGAGTGGTTTCACCGTACTGTCCCTTTGTTCGATCCCAGCACAACGACTGAGGAGCCAAAAGATTGCTGCAGCGCAGCAGGTAATAAACCTCAAGTAGATACGAGATTATTCTCACAATAATCATATTTTATGTTGCGACGCAACATAAGTTTAAAGCTTCACAACGGCGACGATGGAGCGCCCACAAGCACGATCACCCCGAATAGCTCGAAAGCCGAATCTGGACCGCCAAACGCGAGGGCTTCGGCCCCCGCCTTCCCCCAACAAGGCACGCCGGCTGCACGAAGAGAGCTTAGACGGGATCAGTCGAAATCGGTTGTTCACGGTCTTCCAGCTCAGCTGCACGCGCGTGACAATTGGCAGCCATCCGGAGTTCACCGGCCGGATTTTACGTGGTCGTGCGACCACTCGGTGCCGGTCAACCTGGCATCCGCCCGCGTGGTGGCTGTCACCGCGGGGGCGAACACATTCAGCTTCAAGATCGCGCGCAACCGGATGGACAGCGGCACGTCCTGCACGGTGTGGAACGGAGACTTCAACGTGGTGTTCGTGCCATAACCGCGGGAGCGAGCGACAAGTGGTTTCCGTCAAATTGCTGGAAACTGATGGCCCACTTGGCGGTGCGGCTCCAATCCTTCAATTCGTCGTCTGCCGCTAACCAGCGCGCTTAGCCGCGGTGCAGGTGAACTAGCTCACTGAACAGATAGGGCCCAAAACAGTAGAGCGATGTCCACAACAGAGCGCCAACGACCTGCGCGCCCAGAAAATGGTGCCATGGCATGGCGAGCGAGCCGGCCACCAGGCCATTGACCTGACGCAGGCCGGGCAGGAACCGTGCGACTATCACGATCCAGGGCCCGGTTTTTCGAAACTGCGCTTCAATGGCGTCCAGCCGCTCTGGCGTGAGCTTCACGTAAGGACCGAAACCACGCAGGAGCTTCTGGCCGCCGAAGCGGCCAATCGCATAGCCCGTCAGATCCCCCAGGATCGCCCCCGTCAAGGCAGCGGCGAACACATACGCAATGGACAGTTTCTGCTGTGCCGCGAGCAGCGAGGCCGCAATCATTCCGGTCTCGCCAGGCAATGGCGCTCCGAAGGATTCAAGGTAGATCATAAAGAAGATCGCAATCGCTCCATACGGATCGATAAATGGTTCGATGTGCGACCAGCCACTGTGTAGCGTTGCGCGCAGCAAAAAAAGACCCCCTTGCCCCCGGTAAAAAAGCGCGCAGCAACAAGTTGGCGAGGCGTTCGTCGAGGCTGCAACGGACGAACGCCCTCGTTGCCTTACTTACTTCAAACTGGCTGGGACTACGCCGCCGTTTTCCATCATCTTCGCCATGACCTGCTTGTGCAGCCAGATATTCATCTCCGCCGATCCGTCGAGGGCGCCGGTATAGCCCAGTTCTTGTGCGAGCTGTTTCCTCGCGTTCAGGCTCGAAATCGATATCAAGCAGCTTCATCAGATCCACGATGGACTGCTTCCAATTGTAGCCCTTGCGGCCGGTGCTGTCGGCTACCTTCTGGATCTGTGCCTCCACTTGCTCGCGTGTCATCGGCTGCGGCTTGGCGGCCCCACCCGTCACCGCATCCGCGACGGCACTGCCTGCGGCTTTTGCGCTGCCGAAAATTGCTGAAACGATGCTGCCGAAAATGCTCATGAGTTTCTCCCTGAATTACATGCGTCCACATCGTCCATGATGCGCCAATCGGAACCTGATTGCCATTGGCAGTTCCCCGGTCGTGATCGGTGCTGGAGGGGCGGCGGATTGGGCTGCTTCCTATTTTCCTGGCTGACCGACGCCTGGTTGCGTCGTGTTGACCGCCAGTGCGTTTTGCGGCGCTAGGGGTTGTCTCTGCTGCGCACTTCGAACGCGCCGATGTCGAAGCCTGCGCCCCGCGGGCGATTCACGCCTCGTTGGTCTTGCGGTAAGGCCGTCGTGGGGTCGGCCTTGTCGGCGGCAGGACTGTCTGGGAAAATTGCCATGGTCGGCGTGTTGCCGGGATTGTTTAGTTGCAGTGGCTGCAGTTGAGGATTGGCCGTGGTCACCACTCCGGGACAGGGCGAAAACTGTCCTGTCCCCGAGCCATTTTGCATGATCAAGTTGCCGGCGCCTTTGACCGTCACGCTGCCGGTGAAGAAACATTCATTAGCGCCGTTGTTGGCGATTATGGTGTCGTTCAGAGTAAAATCGACCGGCGTGTTGTCGCGATAGACGACGATCGCCGCTCCGAAGCCGGTGGCTTGGTTGCCGCTGAATGTGGAATTTCTGATCTCCAAAGTTCTGCCCAGGGAGAAGATCGCGCCGCCCGCATCGGCGCCATTGGCGGCTTGTCCGCCTCCGCTTTGGCCACGCGTCACGTAATTGTTGAAGAAGGTGCTGATGCGCACCTCTAAGTCGCCGTTGCGGCTGAAGATGGCGCCGCCCAGTGCGCCGCCGCCCCCGCCATCGCCGCCGTCGGCACGGCCGCCGAAGCGGCCGCCTTTACCGGCGCTGGTCCACAAGGGCGGATTGTGAGTTATCCACGCCGCCGCCGCCGCCGCCAAATCCGCCGTTCCCACCGGACACGCTGAACCAGGCGGAGGATCCGCTGCCACCGCCACCGCCGAAACCGCCATGTCCGCCATCGCCGGTGCCGCCGCCGCCACCGCCGCCTAGTTACCATTGCCGCCGTCGGCAGCGAGTTCAGTTGCGCCGAACGCGCCTACTCGCATGTATGCAAAATCGCCCTCGAGACGCAGAGCTATCTCGATAAAGAAGACGGCCGGTGGATCATTCGCATCGCAAGCGCCGAGGACAGTTTGGAATTGATTGTTCTTTTTCCAGTTCCAGCTCGAACTCGGACGGAAGCAGGCCGTCAGTCGCGGAAGCGAGGTGAAGGTGATAAATCTTCGGTAAGCCATCGATACTGAAACCCCGCGCCACGACGCGGCGCCTTGCGTTTTTGCGCATAGCTTCAATATTCTGCGCCCTGTGCACTCAAACGCGGAGGACACCGATGTATTTCGCACCACGGCTTGAAGCGATTTTTCTTTTCTCAGCGATCATTGCGATCGTCGGGCTGCCGCCTGACACAGCCGCAGCGCAAGCCGTCATTCCGTTCCAGCAACAAAAGGACGCAAACTGCGCTGCGACAAATTGCCGGCTGACTTTTTCGGTGCCGGCCGGGGAACGCCGCGAGATCAATACGATCTCTTGTAATGCGAGGATCACCCCCAACAATGCTCCGATCAGGATAGCGTTTTTGGCTGCATTGAATCAGAACGAAAGCACCTTACCTTAGGCGCACATTTTCTCGTTCCAATTCAACATGGGACGGCAACCACGTCCAGCTACAATTCAATGAACCATCAACTCTACCTGTTTGCGCCGTCGAACGGAAAATTTGAGGTCGTTGTTTTTACTGACACTGCAACCGAGGTGGCTATGGTCTGCGGGATTTCTGGCCAGCGGATACAGTAGCGCGGTAAGCACGCACAGGGGCGTGGCCCCATCCGTGGCGTCGATTCGCAAATCTTTGTCGTCCGCCAGCAAGCCGGCAGCGCCAGCGACCGGCTAACCAATCCGTGGGCCGCAGGGATTTCAGCCCCTCACGGCCCGGCGGCCTCGGCGTTCCTGCAGGTCAGCCCCAGGGGGCGTTGGGGCCGCTTGCTTTTTCCTCACCTCAGAAAAATCTCTTCGAGCGTCCGCGGACAAACAGGCACCGCGCGCTCTCGTTCCTGCCAGCGCCGTATTACCGCCCAAGCGGCGATAGAGCGGCGCTGCGGAACGAGATCGGTGATTTTCTGCTGTTGCGGCTGCGGACGCCGGGGCCTGGTTCGGGCGCGATGCTTGATCTTTGATCGACATCGAGTCGGCATAACCAGCAGGTAAAAAAATATGGTTTTTGGCAGCTTAACCCACTCGCGCCGCTTGTATTGATTGGGCCCTTCGCTACGCCGCGCGACCGCGCATTTGTGCGCCTATAATTGCATCCTCGCCGCATCGCATAAAATTTTAGATAAAATAGAACGGGATTCCTTCCACCATTTGCAATTGAACCGCGTAATTTCGCATACAAATTTACATGTCCTACATCCCCATCGATCACATTGGCGGCATTCGAACCAGGTGATGGCGATGGAAACCAAATCGATTGAGGTATGGCTGCGCAACACGATCGCGAGCTTCGCAGTCGCGCGCCACGGAAGCCTTGCAATCGTGTTTGAAGTCGCCGCGATGCCGCTCATGCTTGCTGTCGGCGCCGCATTTCAGCCCGAGGGTCCACCGCCAGGTCCGCCATGCAGGCTGCGCTGGATAGCGCGGCTCTGAATCTCGTCAGAGACGTTGACGCGGTTCCTGGCGGCCAGCTTACACCCAAAGCAACCGCTCTGTTCAACGCGGTGTTCAGCGACCCGGACGCGGCCAATATTCGGGTCGAAGCGGTCTATGATGCTTCGACGGCTATCCAGTTCGGCGGATGTATCAACCACATTTATGGGAGTCAGCATTAAAAGCATGCAGGTCGCCGCTGTCTCAAAGGCGCGCGACCAAGACGAGCCGCCCTGCGTGACCGCATTGGATTCGACTGCCCCGCAGACCTTCAAAGTTTCCGGGGGCGGCACGGTGAACGCGCCGAACTGTAACAACGAAGGTATGGTTCTTGGCCGCCTAACGCGTTCGCGTCGATTGTATTGACCAGGTGATGACGATGGAAAACAAATCGATTGAGGTATGGCTGCGCAACAAGTTCGCGCGCTTCGCAGTCGCGCGCGACGGAAACGTTGCGATCATATTTGAAATCGCCGCCATGCCGCTTTTGCTTGCTGTCGGCGCCACAGTTGATTTCAGCCGAGGGTCCGCCACCAAGACCTCCATGCAAGCTGCGCTGGATAGTGCGGCTCTGAATCTCGTCAACGGCATCAACCCCAGCGACGACCTCAAACCCAAAGCGACCGCCCTATTCAACGCGGTGTTCAGCGACCCCGCCGCGAGCAATATTGGGTCGATGCGGCGTATGATCCCGCGACGGCCATACTCACGTTGAACAGTTCGGCGGATGTATCAACCGCATTTATGGGACTGGTCAGCGTTGGCAGCATGCAGGTCTCCGCCGTCTCGAAGGCTCGCGACAAAGACAAGCCGCCGTGCGTCATGGCATTGGATCCGACTGGCCCGCAGACCTTCAAGTTTCCGGAGGCGGCACGGTGAACGTGCCGAACTGCGGGATCCATGTCAATTCGAGCAACAACAATGCTCTTTTCCAGTCAGGTTCCGGTTCGATCAAGGCAAAATCGATTACCGTCGTGGGCGGCGCCACCGCCGGAAACTACACGCCCGCACCCAAGACAAATCAAAAGGTCGTCGCCGACCCTCTCATTGCCGTAGCAGAGCCGACGGTCCCTGGCGCATGCACATACAAGAAGGAAACTTTCAACGCCAACGTGACCCTTTCCGGAGGAAGTGTGTATTGCGAAGCCATAACCTTCAACGCCAACGTGACGTTCGGGCCCGGAATACACTATTTCAAGGATGCGCAGGTCAAGACGGGAGCTTCCATCACCATGACATCGCAGAATGCGATGTTGTACTTCAGCTCCAACAGCGACTGGGATTCGTCCGGAGCGGGTAAAATCGCATTCGAGCCAATGACGACAGGCACCTATGCCGGTATAGCGATGTTTGGTTCCAGAAGTGACACCAAAACTCCGGCTTTCAAGCTAACGGGCAACAACGACTATTCCGTCAATGGGACAGTTTATCTTCCCAAACAAGGCATGGAGCTGCATGGCGGGATCAGCCTGAACGTGACGGCCAAGTCGGGCTACGTCATCGCCTACCAGTTCACATACAGCGGGGAAGGGAACTTTAACTTCGAGGCCTTTGGCGGCGTTGTGCCTACTGGATGGGTGCTGGCCACACCCGTATTGGTACAATAGACCGCGCGGATCTTCTCCCGCCATCCCTGCGCCCGGCAGTCCCAGCCCGCGCCGCTGGGACTTTCGATTTTTCGAACAATCAGGACCTCGCCGGGTTTCCGCATCGACTGATCCGCCCGCGACGGCAGCCGGTCAATTCAACGCTTCCAATGCCTGCTACCGTACGGTCGTCAGGGCTGTCGGCGCTTGATTCCACGCAGCCATTTCGGAACCTCCTGCCCGCTTTCTCGTTCCTGTCTTGCCGGCGCATTTTGGCTGCGCCGACAGGAAAGGAGGCAACCTATGCATGGACTCATCTATTTGATCGGACTGATCGTGGTGATCCTGGCGATTCTCTCGTTCTTCGGATTGCGCTGAACTATTACTCTAGGAGGTCGCCGTGGTTGAAGTTCGTACCGCAACAATTGCGGATCTAGCTGTCGTTAGAATTCATTGGGGCCCGGTTATTGCGGGTTCGCTCGTGGCCGCAGCTTTCGCCATTGCATTGCATGGCTTCGCCGCGGGCATGGGTATCTCGCTCAGCTCGTCGGCGCCAACCTGGCGGGATGCCTCCATCGCGCTTGTGCTGCTTTCGGGCTTTTACCTGCTTCTTGTCGGTCTCTTGTCCTATGGCCTCGGTGCCTATGTCGCCGGACGGTTGCAGCCACGGATCGGTGCGGGTTCCGACATGAGCGATGGCATGCACGGCCTGCTGGTCTGGGCCCTTGCCACTCTCCTGACCGCTTTGATGCTGATGGCATTGGCCGTGGGCGCCGGCCGGTTGGCGGCGCCATCAGGCGCTTCAGCCGGTCCCGCAGCGTCGGTGGCCGGTGAAAACATCATCGCATTCGATCTCGATCGTCTGTTCCGCGGACGCCAGATGCAGGGCGACATCAATCATACCAGGGCGGAAGCCGCGCAAATCCTGCTGAGCGCATCCAGCCACCGCGGCATGCTCGACGAAGACCGAAGCTACCTCACCCGTCTTGTCGCGGCGAATACCGGTCTGTCGCAGCCCGATGCCGAACGCCGGGTGGCTGAGGTGACTGCCCGCGCCACGGAAAATATCGCGCGCGCCCGGCGTAGCGCCGCCATTCTCGCCTTCATAGCCGCGGCAGTAGCGCTGCTCGGAGCCGCGGTGGCTTGGTACGCCGCCTCGATGGCCGGCAACCATCGCGAAGGCCTGGAACCTGTTCCGGAATTTCTTGATTGGGACAAGCCTTATCGTCGCGTCTGACTACACTGCCGCCCGCGTCAGCGGGCGGCTCATTCCAGCAGCCAGCGTAGAGATTCTCTTCAGCTGCGCCGTTGCGGCGCCACCGGCTTCAGCTGATCGGGCAGAGCATTACAGCCACGCGATCCGGCAAAGCTCTCACGAAACGCGCTTCCTGTCACAGCGTGCTTTGCTTATGCCCGCACTCCTTGCATTTGAACGTCGTCCGGGTTTGCCCGGGCGCAACTTTCACCCGGTTGATGGCGCCGCATTTTCCGCATTTGGGCTGCATGCGCGTGTCACCCCTGGTCACGGCGACGGTCTTCTTTTCCATCGCCTCGCGCACCAGCCGTTCCAGATTGGCTCGATCTGCCTCTTTTGACATTTACCTTCTGCTTTCTTTCACGCGGCGCGTTTTTCGGTAGCGCCCGTCACATCCGCTCCGGACAGCCAACTCAGTTGGGTGCCGGCTTCGAATCCCCGGTCACCCGTTTTGGCAAATTTTCTTCAATCACATTCTTGCGAGGACCCGCCGCTTTCGCGCCGGGGCATGCCTCCGATCGCTGCGCGGTGGTCGTTATCCCACGGAGGATTAACACAAAAGCAAGTTATTCACACATCTTCGGCTTGAGGAATACACCATTACACTTTCATCTTGCAGTCGCCGCCCCGCCACACTGCACCCGTAGCGTCGAACCCGATCGACAGAGGAGCGTCGCATGAGCCTTAATAGCCAAGCCCCCCTCGCGTTCGAGTTCCGGCGTTATCTGAGTAATCCGAGCTGCCCCCGCTGCGGCACTCATCTCGTTGCCGCGGAAGCATCCGAATATTTGCGTGAAGGCCATATCCGGCATTCATGGGCCTGCGAATCCTGCGGCCACGGTTTTCAGACCGCGGTGACCTTGGTCGAAGCACCCGAGCTTTCCCCGCCTGCCTGACCTGCACCGTTCGTATTGCGTTTGTGCGTAACCCCCGGCGGCCGCCTCAAAACGGCCGCCGCGGGCTTTTCATGCGCTGGCAGCCTGGTTTCCTTCACGCTAGATAATTCCGGCGGGCATTGGGAGAAATCGGGTGGCAAAGGCGAACGGTCACGGCTTGCCGATACTGATCGCGGGCGGCGGCATCGGTGGTCTGGCGGCGGCGCACGCGCTGGCGCGCAAGGGCTTTCGGGTGCGCGTGCTGGAACAGGCCTCCGAGTTCCGGGAGATCGGCGCCGGCATCCAACTTTCGCCCAACATATTTGCCGCCGCTGAGCGGCTCGGGCTGAAGGACGCGTTATTGGCCGATGCCTGGCAGCCGTCCGGAATGGAGATGCGCTGCGCGCTTTCCGGGGACCTGGTCACCCGGCTGCCGCTGGAGGCGGAATTTGTTGCCCGCTTCCGGCAGCCCTATGCGGTGAGCCACCGCGCCGACATTCACGGTGCATTCCTGAAGGCCTGTCATGACAGCAATCTGGTTTCGCTGGAGACCAGCCAGCGGGTGGACAGCTTTGAGGAGGAAGGCGGCGGCGTCACCGCAATACTCGACGGCGGCGAACGAGTGCAAGGACGCGCGCTGATCGGCTGCGACGGCATGTGGTCGAACACACGGGAAAAGATCATCGGCGACGGCCCTCCCCGCGTCAGCGGCCATATCGCCTATCGGGCGGTGCTCAAGCGCGCCGAGGTGCCGGAGGATCTGTGGCGGCCCGACGTCGTGCTCTGGGCCGGGCCGCGCACCCATTTCGTGCATTATCCGCTGCGCCGCGGCGAACTTTATAATCTGGTCGCGGTGTTTCATTCCGACCGCTACGAAGAAGGCTGGAACACCGAGGCCGATCCGAGCGAGCTGTGGAAGCATTTCAGCGGCCAGCGGCCGGAAGTGCTGCGGCTGCTGGAGCGGATCGAAACCTGGCGCATGTGGGTGTTGTGCGATCGCGAGCCGGTGAAGAACTGGTCGCAGGGGCGCATCACGCTGCTGGGCGACGCCGCTCATCCGATGCTGCAGTATCTCGCGCAGGGCGCCTGTCAGGCCACCGAGGACGCCGTGGTTCTGGCGGAGAAGGTCGCGGAGCAGCCGGAGGATCTCGCAGCGGCATTCAAAGCCTATGAAGAGGCGCGCTATCTGCGCACCGGCCGCGTTCAAATCATGGCTCGTGTCTACGGCGAATTCTATCACGCGCGTGGCGTCACCGCCGAGCTGCGCAACATCATGCTCGGCGCGCGCACGCCGCAGCAGGCCTATGACGGCATTGCGTGGCTTTACGCCGGCGGTTGATCTGATTGCGTGGCGCGCAATCGTCTCACCTCTTCCAGCTTGAAGGCGCGCGGTGCCTTGCCGTCGAAATAGATGAAGCGAAGGCGACGGCGGCGCGACACCATCGCCGCGGGCAACGGGTCATAGCGAAAGGAATCGCCGCCGAAATGCGGCGTCAGCGCGCCGACATCCGCCAGGGCATCGGTTTCCACCCGCAACAGCACCAGCCTCGTTCCGGCCGCGTCAAAAGCATCGAACGGCACCTGCGCCAAGCGCAGGAAACTGGTCGGGTCGCTGGCAGTGGCAAAGCCTTCGCTGAAGGCATTCTCAACCAGATCGAGATCGGCTTCATCCTGTGCCGGCAACTCCACTGCATTCGCCTCACTTGGAAGATGCGGCCGCTGCCACTGCACCGGCTGCGGCGGTAGTGGACGGTTGTGACCTATTCCGGCTGCTGCGCCTTGCCCGGGTAAATCATGCTCGTGACCGCGATGCATCGCCCCTCCCCCTTCAATAGCTGACCGGCTTGTCGATGATGTGCTTGTGCGAGCCGAGCTTGCCATGCGCGACCATTGAGCCCAGCGCCTCGACCACCACGCGCACGCCGACGAGTGCGGTGATGTCGGAGGTGTCGTAAGGCGGCGAGACCTCCACCACTTCCAGGCCACAGAGCCCTTCGGCAGCGACCAGGCCGAGCAGTTTCAGGGCCTCGCGCGGCACAAAGCCGCAGTCGATGCTGTCGACATCGAAGGAAATGTAGACCGCGTCGGTATCTTTCCATGCCAGTTCCAGCGCGATCTCGGCGGTCTTTTCCAGTCCGATCTTCTCAATATCCGCGATCGTCAGCACATTGGTGCCGCGTTTGCGCGCCTCCTTGACGCCCTCGCGCGGAACCTGCCAGCCGCCGATGCCGAGCTGCACCAGGTTTGTCGCCGGCACGTTCGGCAGGTTGGTCGCCCAGAACCACGGCGTCGTATGCATGCGCTCATCAAGATCCTTTTCCTGAATATCGATGTGGCGGTCGAAATGAATGATGCCGATGCGCTTCGATGTGCACTGCGCGATCCCGCGGACGCAGGGAAATCCGATCGAGTGATCGCCGCCTAACATAACCGGCAGCGCGCCCGACGACGCCACATGCGCAACCCCGCGTGTGATCTGGTCGAAGCTCTTTTCCAAATTGGCGGGAATGGTGAACACGTCGCCCGCGTCGCACAACGTCATCTGCTCGCGCAAATCGACGCCGAGCTCGTAGTTATACGGCGTGTAGAGCGCCGAGATGCGGCGGATGCCCTGCGGCCCGAAGCGGGTGCCGGGGCGATAGGTGGTGCCGCTGTCGAACGGGATGCCGATCACCGCTGCATCGTATTTCGAAACATCGCGCACATTCTCCACACAGGGCGCCTTCAGGAAGGTGTTGATCCGGCGAAATGCGGCAGCTCGCCCCGGGCGAAAGTCGGAATCGTTTTGTCGGTCAGGCATTCGGCGCCCGGCAGGCCCATATCGATCGCCCACCGCTGTTCCTTGCGCCAGCCGTTCTCAGGAAGCTTGCTCTCGGCCTCCAGCGCCTTCCAGCCTTGACTGGCTTGCCGATCGAAATCGGGATGGTGGCGGCGCACCCGTTCGGCTTGCGCATGCAGCCCAGCCTTGCGAGAGCGGCGGATTGGATGGTCTAATATCATCAATGCATTTCCCGGCTTGATTTGGCCGGTCCATCGGCGCGCTTGTTAAAGCCAAGCACCGGCACCGCGCTGTCCCGCCGCAGATCGAGATCGTAAGTGACGGTCGCGCCGTAGCGGTTGGCCGCCTGCGGGTCCTTGCGCGGCCGGTCGAAGGCGATGACGCGGGTGCCGAGCGTGAAGGCTTCTTTGATGTCGTGGGTCACCATGATAACGGTCATCCCGCAATCTTTCCAAAGCGCCCTGATCAGTTGATGCATCTGTATCCGCGTACCCGGATCGAGCGCGCCGAAAGGCTCGTCAAGCAGCAGCACCTGCGGCTTGCGCGCCAAGGCCTGCGCAAGGGCAAGCCGCTGCTGCATGCCGCCCGACAAGGCACTGGGATATTTATCGGCATGCTGCGCCAAGCCGACCTCCTCCAGCAGCGCGAGACTTTTGGACCGTGCATCGCGGCGCGCCTGGCCCCGCAACTGGCCCAGCACCGGGCTGCCTTCGAACTCGAAAGCGACCAACACATTGCGCAGCACGCTCAAATGCGGAAACACCGAATAGCGCTGAAACACCACGCCGCGGTCCGGTCCGGGCTCAGGCCGCAACGGCTCACCGTCGAGCAAAATACCGCCGCGCGTCGGCTGCTCTTGTCCGAGGATCAGCCGCAGGAAACTGCTTTTGCCCGCCCCGGAGGGGCCGACCAGCGATATGAATCCACCGGCGGCGATATCGAGATTGATGCGCTCCAGCACGATCTGATCGCCGTATTCCAGCCAGAGGTCGCGCACGGCGATTGCGCTCATCGGCGTCGCTCCTGCACGAAGGCCCAGGGAAAGACGCGGCGCGCAAACCGCGCCAGAGCAAAGTCCATCAGATAGGCAAGCAGGGTGATCCAGGCGACGTAAGGCAGGATCACATCCATGGCCAGATAGCGCCGCACCAGGAAGATGCGATAACCCAAGCCGTTTTCGGCGGCGATGGCTTCGGCGGAAATCAGAAACAGGAAAGCCGGACCGAGCGACAGCCGAATGGATTCGACTAGCCGCGGCATGACCTGCGGCAACACCACGCGGATGGCAATTTGCCAGGTCGAGGCGCCGAGCGTCTGCGCCTTGACCAGTTGCTCCGCCGGCAAATTTCCCACCGCCAGCGCCAGATCGCGCACAAGGAACGGTGCCACGCCAAAGACGATCAGCACCACCTTGGATAATTCCCCAAGCCCAAAGACGATGAACAGGATCGGCAGCACCGCCATGGGCGGAATCATCGACAGGACGGCGATCAGCGAGGACAAACTTGCGCCAACGACCGGCAGCAGTCCGATCGAGACGCCCAAGACCAGGCCGATGGCGGTGGCGATGCCGAGGCCAAGGCCAAGTCTGCGTAAGCTTGCGGCGGTATCGCTCCACAGCACCACCTCTCCAGATCGCCGGTCGGCCTCGAACGCCAATCGATGGATCGTCGTCGCTATTTCTGCGATCGGCGGCAGCAATTTGTCATTGGGGTTACTCGCGCGGCGTTCCGCCGAGCTGACGACATAGATCAGCGTCATCAAGACAAAAGGCAGCAGCGCGAGGAGGAACCGGGCCGAGCGGCCCGGCACCATGTTCAAAGCCGTGGAATAACCCATCTCCGTTCTTGTGAGTCAGAGCTTTCCGTCGGCCGCCATTTTCGCGTAGGCGGAATCGAAGCGGAGTTTGGTATTTTTCTTCGATCCCAGTTCGCCGGCCGGCATAGCAATTCCGACGGCGTCCTTGGTTTTGACGCCCTCACCGAGCAGGCCGTGATCGAATGAGAACGTACGAACGAGATCCATAGTCTTGCTCAGCGCCGGACCGGTCACAAACGACAGCATATCCTTCGGCGTATAGAACATGCGCGTGGTCTTGAGCTGCGCCTCATAGCCTGCGAGATCGGTGCCCGAGAGTTTCGCCATTTCCTCGCGCGCCGCTTTTCCCTTTTCGCCCGCATCGGACATGATCGCCATCGTCTCGTACCAGGCGCCGATCAGCGCCTTGCCGAAATCGGGATTGTCCTTCAGCGTTTCTGTGTTCACTGACAGCGTATCGATGATCTCCCCGGGAATCTTGCCGAGTCGAAGACCGGCGTGACGCCCGGCTCTGCTTTTACTTCCATCAACTGCGGATTCCAGGTCACCACCGCCGTTGCATCCGCCGACTTGAATGCGCCGACGATATCGGCATCGGAGGTGTTGACCACCGTGATGTCTTTTTCCTTCAGCTTCACCGTCGAGAGCGCGCGGGCGAGCAGATAGTGCGAGACCGAGAGCTCAACCATATTGACTTTCTGTCCCTTGATATCCGCGAGCGTCTTGCCTTTCTTGAGAACGATGCCGTCATTTCCGTTTGAGAAGGAACCGACGATCAGCACCGTGGTATCGACGCCGCCTGAGGCGGGAATCGTCAGCGCGTCCATATTGGTCATGGTCACGCCATCAAATTTACCCGCAGTGTATTGATTGATCAACTCGACATAGTCATTGATCTGCGTGACGTTGATCGTGATGCCGTATTTGTCCGCCCATTTTTTCACAATGCCGGCCTGTGCCGCATAGGGCCAGGGCATCCATCCGACATAGATCGTCCAGGCAATATTGAATTCTTTCTTCGGCGCCGCGAGAGCTCCTTGATGCGAGCCTGCGGTCACCGCGAACGCGGCAAACAGGCAGATCAACATGCGCGTGACGAATTTCATGACACCATCCCCTTTGTGCATCCGCTGTCTTCGGGTCGAGGATGGGCGAGTACCATCGATGCCAATCCTGGCGACCGAGGTCTCCCGGGCTTTTGTCCCTCCGTGCACCCGACACCATGGCGTCGGGCGGCTGCTCTCGGACCAGCGCCCCGCTTGCGCGGAACCGGAACCCTAGCGGCCAACCCGCTTACAACCGAGCAAGCGGCGTGCCAGCCGGAAAAGGTCGGGATTCACCATGCGAGCGAACGGCAACGCCCAAAGGCGCGGCAGGCCGCGCCTAAAACAAATGCAGGCGGTGGAGCCGGGCATGTGGCGCTGCTATAGAATGGCGACATCCCGCCGCGTTGTGGCGGGGGGAGGAATTTGTGAGCCTAAGCGCCAGCCTAGGGATCGCGAACAAACGAGGAAATCCGATGAAATTCAGTATCCTGCTTGGGGTTTTGCAGCGTCTTGGCCGCGTCAACCGCGCTCGCGCAGAACGATCCGGTTGCCGACTTTTACAAAAAGAGCAACCAGATCCGGCTGCTGGTCGGCTCAGAGGCCGGCGGCGGTTATGACGGCTATGCCCGCCTGCTCGCGCGCCATCTCGGCAAATTCATTCCCGGCAATCCCACCATCGTCGTGCAGAACATGCCGGGCGCCGGCGGCATCGTGGCGGCGAACTATCTCTATAATGCCGCGCCCAAGGACGGGACCGCCATGGCGCAGGTGCAGCGTCTCGTGCCTTTCGTCCAGATCATGGGCGAACCGGGACCGCAATTCGAAACCGCCAAATTCAACTGGCTGGGCAGCCTAGCGAGCGAAGTAACGGTCTGCGTCTCCTGGAAGGCGAGCACGGACGTCAAGACCTTCGACGATCTGCGCAAGAAGGAGCTGATCATCGGCGGCAGCGGGCCGAATGACACCGAGACCGTACCGGCGACCCTGAACAACGTGCTCGGAACAAAGTTCAAGATGATCACTGGCTATCCTTCGTCGACCGCCATCACGCTTGCGATGGAGCGGGGCGAAGTCAGTGCCGTATGTTCGTCCTATTCGTCGCTTGCCACGCGTAATGCACATTGGTTCCGGGACAACAAGGTAAACTTCCTGGTGCAAGCTTCGACCCAGAAGCATCCCGCCCTGCCGAATGTGCCGCTGGCGCTCGAACTCGCCACCAATCCCGAGGACAAGGCATTGCTCGAGTTCAGCGATGCCCGGCTTGCGATCGGCCGCCCCTTCATGCTGCCGCCCGGCGTGCCGCCCGAGCGCGTGAAGGCACTACGCGCGGCCTTCAATCAGATGGTCAAGGACAAGGACTTCCTGGCTGACGCTGAAAAGGAGGGCCGCGAGCTCGATATCGTCAGCGGCGACGAAATGCAGTCGCTGCTGGAGCGTCTTTCCAAGACGCCGAAGTCCATGATCGAACGACTGGCAGACGTGATCAAATACAAGGGCCCCACCGTCACCGCGAAAGCCGAGGCGGCTGCCGCGACCGAGGGCGCCATCACCGACATCGAGAGCGATGGTGCGAAAGATCACCGTCAAGATCAAAGACGGCAAACCTTTCAAAACCAGCATCTCCGGCTCGCGCACCAACCTGCAGATCGCCGGCAAGAAAGGCGACCGCAAGGAGCTGAAGGTCGGGCAGGTCTGCGCCATCACGGCGCCGGCGGACGGCCAGGAGGCCTCGCAGGTCGAGTGCAAATAAGCCAGTCCTGAAACCAGATTGACTGGCGAGATCAAGCCGGCCTCCGCTGCCCGCGGAGGCCGATTTTTTACTGCGCTGCGCAGTCGTCATGCCGCAGCCGGAAAAATCATTATTCCCGTAAGATGGATACCGCCGCCGCGGATAGCTGATACGATTCCGCCGATTGCCGGACATTCTGCGGCTTATGACGACACGGAATTGCCGACTCAAAAAATATCGGGAGGAACAGCCATGACGTCCAAATTCCTGCTGGCGCTGTGCGGCGGGCTTGCCCTGACGACGTCAGCGCTGGCGCAGGCGAACAACGCGATCGAGGATTTCTACAAGGGCAAGTCCATCCGCATTGTCGTCAGCTCCGAGCCCGGCGGAAGCTACGACGGCTATAGCCGTTTGGTCGCGCGGCATCTCGGCAGATTCCTTCCCGGCAATCCGCAATTCGTGGTGCAGAATATGCCCGGCGCGGGCGGTCTGGTCGCCACCAACTGGCTCTACAACGTGGCCCCGAAGGACGGCACGGTTCTGGGGCAGATCCAGCGGCAGATACCGCTGATGCAGATTCTCGGCGAACAAGGCACGCAGTTCGAAACTGCGAAATTCAACTGGATTGGCAGCATGGCGAGCGAAGCCACGATCTGCCTCGCGAGGCACGACAGCCCGGTGAAAACCGCCGGCGATCTTATGAAGCAGGAGCTGATCGTCGCCGGCAGCGGCCCAAACAGCTCGGAAAACATTCCGACGGTGCTGAACAATGTGCTCGGCACCAAATTCAAAGTCATCTCCGGCTATCCATCGCAGACCGCCGGGACGCTGGCGGTGGAGCGCGGCGAAGCCATCGGTGTCTGCACGACCTACTCGTCGCTGCTTGTGCGAAACAAGCATTGGTTTGAAGGCCCGAACAAAGTGAACATCCTGCTGCAGGCGGGTCTGCATCGGCATCCCGATCTGCCGAATGTGCCGCTCGCCATGGAACTGGCGACCAATCCTGAAGACAAGGCGCTGTTCGAATTGTTCGACACCCCGCTGCAGATCGGCCGGCCCTATGTGCTGCCGCCGGGCGTGCCGGCCGAACGGGTCAAGGCGATCCGCGCTGCGTTCAACCAGATGGTCAAGGACGCGGACTTCATCGCCGAGAACACGAAGGAGGGACGCGAGCTGGAGTATATCGACGGCGACGCCATGCAGGACCTGTATGAACGCCTCGGCAAGACACCAAAGCCGATGGTCGATCGGCTGCAAGGACGCGCTTAAGCCCAAATTCCCGGTGGCGATGGCGAAGGTCGAAGCACCAAAGCCGATGGAAGGCGCCATCGCTGAGATCGAGGACAATGGCGCGAAGATCACCATCAAGCTGAACGACGGCAAGATCTACAAGAGCTAGCCTTTCGGGCTCCCGCACCGACCTGCAAATCGCGGGCAAAAAGGGCGAGCGCAAGGAGCTCAAGGTCGGCCAGATCTGCGCGGTCACATCGCCCCGGGCGACGGCCAGGAAGCCTCGGCGGTGGACTGCAAGTAATTTGTGTTGTCATCCCGGCCGAGCGAAGCGAGAGCCGGGACCCATCTTCGTATCCTGGGTCCCGGATCGGCTCGCACTGATCTCGGGTTTACCCGAGATCAGCAATATCATGTGCTCAGGTCGGCTATAGCCGACCTGAGTGCTCGCCGTCCGGGATGACAATAACTAGTTCTCGATAATATCTTCCTTGGCCGCCCAGGCCGCTTTGGTCTGCGCGCGGAAATCCGCAAAGCGGCCCTGCTCGATCGCTTCGCGCATGCCGCGCATCAGGTCCTGGTAATAATGCAGATTGATGCCGCTGAGCAGGATCGCGCCCAGCATCTCGTTCGCCTTCACCAGATGATGCAGATAGGCGCGTGAATAATCCTGCGCCGCCGGGCAGCCGCTTTCCGCGTCGAGCGGACGCGCATCCGTCGGCGTGGCGCGCATTCTTCAGGTTGATCGGCCCAAAGCGGCTGAAGGCCAGGCCATGGCGGCCGTTGCGCGTCGGCAGCACGCAGTCAAACATGTCGATGCCGCGCGCCACCGCCTCCAGACATATCCTCCGGCGTGCCGACGCCCATCAGATAGCGCGGGCGGTCCGCCGGCAGCGCCGGCGTGACTTCCGCCACCGTCGTCAGCATGACTTCCTGCGGCTCGCCCACCGCCAGGCCGCCGATGGCATAGCCGTGAAAGCCGATGCCGATCAGTGCGCGCGCGCTTTGCAGCCGCAGCTCCGTATTGTCCCCGCCCTGCACGATGCCGAACAGCGCGTGGCCCGGCGGCGCGTGCTCGAATGCGCGCTTGCTGCGCTCGGCCCAGCGCAGCGACAGCTGCATCGCGCGCTCCATCTCGGCGCCGCTCGGCCGGCAGCTTCAGGCATTCGTCGAGCTGCATGATGATGTCGGCGCCGAGCAGCAGCTGGATTTCGATGGAACGCTCCGGCGTCAATTCAAACATCGCGCCGTCGAGATGCGAGCGGAAGGTGACGCCCGTTTCCTCCAGCTTGCGCAGCCCGGAGAGCGACATCACCTGGAAGCCGCCGGAATCGGTCAGGATCGGCTGCGGCCAGTTCATGAATTTGTGCAGCCCGCCGAGCGCGGCGATGCGCTCCGCGCCCGGCCGCAGCATCAGGTGATAGGTATTGCCGAGCACGATCTCGGCGCCGGTGGCGCCCACCATCTCCGGCGTCAGTCCCTTCACCGTCGCCTGCGTCCCGACCGGCATGAAGGCCGGCGTCGAGACGCGCCCATGCGGCGTGACGAATTCGCCCCGCCGCGCGGCGCCGTCGCTCTTGATCAGGCGGAAGGAAAAGGGATCGGGCATAACCGTCATCGCGCGGGAAACAGCAGACAGGCGTCGCCATAGGAATAGAAACGATAGCCCGACGCAATCGCATGCGCATAGGCGCGCTGCATCATCATCGAGCCCGGAAAAGGCCGATACCAGCATGAACAAGGTGGAGCGCGGCAGGTGGAAATTGGTCAGCATCACGTCGACGGCGCGGAAGCGGTAGCCCGGCGTGATGAAGATGGAGGTCTCGCCGGCGAAGGGGCGAATGACGCCGTCTTCGCCGGTGGCGCTTTCCAGCAACCGCAGCGCGGTAGAGCCGGCGGCGACGATGCGGCCGCCCGCGCGCCGCGCCGCGTTGAGCGCATCCGCCGTTTCCGCGCTCACCGTGCCCCATTCCGGATGCATGATATGGCTTTCGGTATCGTCGGCCTTGACCGGCAGGAAGGTGCCGGCGCCGACGTGCAGCGTGACGATATGCACGACAACACCCCTCGCCTGCAACCGCTCGCATGAGCTCAGGCGTGAAATGCAGGCTGGCGGTCGGCGCCGCGACCGATCCTTCCTACCCGCGCGAACAGGGTCTGATAATCCTCGCGGTCTTTGGCATCGACGCCGCGGCGCGAAGCGATGTAAGGCGGCAACGGCATGTCGCCGCGCTCATCGATCGCCTGATCGAGCACCGCGCCGTGGAAGGAGAAGGAAAGCGTCACCTCGCCGCCCTCGCCTTTCTCCTCGACCGTGGCGTCGAGCTGGCCGAGAAAGCAGACGCGGCCTTCGGTGCCGAAGCGGATGACGTCGCCCGGCTGCAGGCGTTTTGCCGGCCGCACGAAAGCGCGCCAGCGCGAGCCGTCGAGCCTGCGGTGCAGCGTCGCCTCGATCGCCGGCTGGGTCTCGCCGCGCCCGAGACGCCGGCCATTCAGCCGCGCCGGGATCACCTTGGTGTCGTTGACCACCAGCGCATCGCCCGGCTGCAGGAGCTCGGGCAGATCGCGCACGCCGCGGTCCTCCAGCTCCGGCGTCGCCGCCCGGCCGCACGACCAGCAGCCGCGCGGCGTCGCGCGGCGGCGATCGGCCGCAGCGCGATCCGCTCCGGCGGCAGATCGAAATCGAACAGGTCGGTGCGCATGCTTTTCTCCCTCTCCCCGTTACTTTACGGGGAGAGGTTCGAGGTGAGGGGCTGCTCGAAATGCGCGGCATGTGGACAGAGTCCCCTCACCCGGACGCTTCGCGTCCGACCTCTCGCCGCACGCGGGGAGAGGTTCTACTTCGCGTCCGCCGCGATCGTCGCCTTCACGATCTTGTCCGGATTCTGCACCGGCTCGCCGCGCTTGATCTTGTCGACATTCTCCATGCCTTCGGTCACCTTGCCCCAGACGGTGTATTGGTTGTCGAGGAAGCGCGCGTCGTCGAAGCAGATGAAGAACTGGCTGTCGCCGGAATTCGGATCCTGCGCGCGCGCCATGGAGACCGTGCCGCGCACATGCGGCTCGCTGTTGAACTCCGCCTTCAGCTTCTTGCCGGAGCCGCCGGTGCCGGTGCCCTGCGGGCAGCCGGTCTGCGCCATGAAGCCTTCGATGACGCGGTGGAACACGATGCCGTCGTAAAATCCTTCGCGCACCAGTTCCTTGATCCGCGCGACATGGTTCCGGCGCGAGGTCGGGCCGGGTTTCGATCACCACGTTGCCCTGGGTGGTTTCGAGATTGATCGTATCTTCGGGTGAGGCCATTTACTTACTTTCCTTTCTGTCGGTTAGCGCAGGTCACTTGATGTCGGCGGCGACCTGCACCTTCGTCATCTTGTCCGGATCTGTGACGGCGCCGCTCTGCGAGCCGGCTGGCGCCTTCTTCAGCTTGTCGACGACGTCCATGCCCGCGACACCACTCGCCGATCACGGTGTACTTGCCGTTGAGGAACGAGGCGTCGCCGAGACAGATGAAGAACTGCGAATTGGCCGAGTTCGGATCGTTGGAGCGCGCCATGCCGACCACGCCGCGCATGAACGGCGTCGGCGTGAATTCGGCCGGCAGGTTCGGATATTTCGAGCCGCCGGTGCCGTTGAAATTCTGGCCGTCGCCGGTCTGCGCCATGAAGCCGTCCATCACGCGGTGCCACGGCACGTTGTTGTAATAGCCGTCGCGCGCGAGCTGCTTGAGGCGCTCGGCATGCTTGGGGGCAAGGTCGGTGCGCAGCTTGATGACGATGCGGCCCTTGGTGGTGTCGATCACCAGCGCGTTCTGCGGATCGACGCCGGCGGGAAGCTTTGGCGCCTGCGCGAAGGCGGGCAACGCGCAGACGAGCGCAATGACGACGGCGAGAATGCGGATCATGCGAACTCCCTGGATTTACTTTTTGGAGGCGAATTTCTTTCTTCAATTGGGCGGCGACATTGGCCGGCACGAAAGCGGAAACGTCGCCGCCCATGCCCGCGATTTGCCTCACCAGTGTGGCGGCGATCGGGCGGACCGCGGGCGATGCCGGCAGAAATATGGTCTGGATTTCCGGCGCCATGCCGGCGTTCATTCCTGCCATCTGGATCTCGTAGTCGAAATCGGTGCCGTCGCGCAGCCCGCGCACCAATGTCGTGGTCGCCCGAGCCGCTTGGCCGCTTCACCACGACGAGATCGGCAAAGGTGATGCATTGCAGTTCGCACCCTGCGGCGCGCGCGAGCGGCGGCAGGCTTCCTGCAGCATGGCGATCCGTTCCTCCGCGGTAAAAAGCGGCGCCTTTGCCGGATGCAACCCGACCGCGAGAATCAGCCGATCAAAAAGCCGCGCGGCATGCGTCACGACGTCGAGGTGACCATTGGTGACCGGATCAAAAGAGCCTGCGTAAAGAGCGGTGCGTGGCATGGGTTTCTGCGGGGGGTGGGATGCCGTCGGAACCCTAAGGCTAGCCTTCGCGTTAATTGGGTACAACACCTAAAGGGAGGGTGAAACCGAACGTTCCCAGGAGAGTCTATATGTTCGACGGCACGATCTTCCTGTCCTGTGGAATACAGGTTCATCACGGTCATTCTTCCTACATCCCCTCAATGACGGTGCTGTTTGCCGTTGCCGCCCTTGCGCTTGGTGTGGGCGTGTTTCCTCGCCTTGCCCGAACATCCGAATCCACATCCTCAAGCTGCCTCCGCGAGCGCAGCCTCCCGTCCACCGGAAACAACCACGGCTGCGGATAAGTCGCTCTGCGACAAACAGGCCTGGCCCTATATCGACCAGCGTTGTGCGCAGCGCGTCGAAGCTGCGCGCGGTACGCGCCAGGTCCGTATCGTTACCGATAAAGGCAACTCGGTGACCGTAAAACCCCGCAGCCTATTGTGGAGCCGAAGCCGAAACCTGCGCCGCAAAGCCCAGTCGTCGCCAAGGCGGAAAGGCCGATCGGGCCGCCAGCCGCGCCAGTGGCAGACGCGCCTCCGAAGGTAGAAAAGGTCGCCGCGGCGCCAGCAGCAGGTCGCGCCTGCGTCTCAAAATCCTGCCCCGCAGACTGCACCAGCCCCGACCGTGCAGGCGGCGGTGGCGCCTGCCAATCACCCGGCTACGAGCGATCCTGGGGCGCGGGGCACGTCCGATCCTTCCGCCAATATACGTATTGCGCCTGTAACCCCGGCCGCGGCCTCAACCGCGCCCGTGGCGGCTGGCTTTGACGCTTTCGCTGACGGGACTGCCAAGAAATCAAAATCGGCCCGCGCAGCGGAGAAAGCTGCAAGGCGGGAGGCCAGGCGGCAAAAGGCGATTGAGGAAAACGGCGACGTGCCGGAGGATGTGGTCGCCACAGTCAAGTCGCGCGACCTGCCGAGGGACAGACGAACCGCCGCACCCGCAATGCTGCGCAGGAGCGAGCGCGAATTCCGTGCCTGAAGAAGTCCTGCGGCGGTGGAAGAAGCCGCGGCGGCGAGTCAGGCGGACGCCGCAGCCGTCAGACTAGTGACGGTCGGATCCCCACGCAGCGGCAGCCGCATCTATACGGTTCCCGGTAACGAGATTAGCGGCTGGTAACCCGGCTTACGCCGTCCTCGCCATTGCCGTTGCCATTGCCTGTGTCCTCTTCCGACAGGCGCTCCACCGAAACCACCCGCTCATCTTCCGCCGTATCGAACACGATCACGCCCTGCGTCCCGCGCCCGGCGATGCGGATACCGTTGATCGGACAGCGGATCAATTGCCCGCCATTGGTCACCAGCATGATCTGATCGCTTTCCTCCACAGGGAAAGATGCGACGAGCCGGCCGATTTTCTTTTTGATCGTGCCGTCCTTCTCACGGATGTCCATTGCGACGATGCCTTTGCCGCCACGGCCTGTGGTCCGATACTGGTAAGAAGACGAACGCTTGCCAAAACCGCGCTCGGAAACCGTAAGGACGAATTGTTCTGCCGCGGAAAGCTCGACATAACGCTTCTCGCCGAGCTCGATGGCGCCGTTTGCTTCCTCGGCGTCCGCCGTGCCCTCCTCCGGCTCGCCCGCGCTGCGGCGCACCGCGGCTGCCCGCTTGAGATAAGCGGCGCGTTCCTCGGCGCTGACTTCCACATGCCGCAGGATAGACAGTGAGATCACTTTGTCGCCTTCGCCGAGCGCGATGCCACGCACGCCCATCGACGTGCGGCCGGTGAAGACGCGCACGTCCTCGACCGCAAAACGGATGCACTGACCCTTCGGCCGAGGTGAGCAATACGTCGTCCTTTTCGGTGCAAATCTGCACGTCGACGATGGCTTCGCCTTCGTCCAGCTTCATGGCGATGATGCCAGAGCGGCGCACGTCGACGAAATCCGACAGCTTGTTGCGGCGGACCGTTCCTTTGGTCGTGGCAAACATCACGTCAAGATTGGCCCAGGACTTTTCGTCCTCCGGCAACGGCATGATGGTGGTGATGACCTCGCCCTGCTCCAGCGGCAGGATGTTGATCATGGCCTTGCCGCGCGCCTGCGGCGCCGCCAGCGGCAGCCGCCAGACCTTCTCCTTATAAACCTGGCCGCGCGAGGAGAAGAACAGCACCGGAGTATGTGTCGAGGCCACAAAGAGTCGCGTGACGAAATCCTCTTCGCGCGTCTGCATGCCGGCGCGGCCCTTGCCGCCGCGCTTTTGCGCCCTATAGGTCGAGAGTGGCACGCGCTTGACGTATCCCGCGTGCGACACCGTTACGACCATATCATCGCGCTGGATCAGATCCTCGTCATCGACCTCGCCTTCCTGGTCGATGATGACGGTGCGGCGCGGCGTAGCGAACTGCGTCCTCACTGCCTGCAGCTCGTTCTTGATGATGCCCTGGATACGCGCGCGCGAGCGTAAGATCTCCAGGTAGTCCGCGATCTCGCTCGCCAACTTGTCGAGCTCCGACGGCGATCTCGTCGCGGCCTAAAGCCGTGAGCCGTTGCAGCCGCAGGTCGAGAATGGCTTTTGCCTGTTCCGCCGTGAGTCGCGCGGTTCCGGCTCGAGGAGACGCGATGGCGCGGATCGTCGATCAGTTCGATCAGCGAGACCGCGGTGGTGGCCGGCCATTCGCGTTCCATCAGGGCTTCGCGCGCCTCGTTGGCATCCTTCGAGCGGCGGATCAGCGCAATCACCTCGTCGATATTCGCCACCGCAATGGCAAGACCGACGAGGATATGGGCGCGGTCGCGCGCCTTGTTCAGCAGATATTTGGTGCGGCGGGAAACGACTTCCTCGCGGAAGGCGATGAAGGCGGACAGCAGATCCTTCAGGTTCATCACCTGCGGACGGCCGCCGTCGAGCGCCACGATATTGGCACCGAAAGTCGATTGCAGCGGCGTGAAGCGATAAAGCTGGTTCAGCACCACATCGGCCATGGCGTCGCGCTTGAGCTCCACCACCACGCGGTAGCCGTCGCGATCGGATTCGTCGCGCAGGTCGGCGATGCCTTCGATCCTCTTCTCGCGCACCAGATCGGCGATCTTCTCCACCATCGAGGCCTTGTTCACCTGATAGGGAATTTCGGTGATGACGATGGCCTCGCGCTCTTTGCGGATCGTCTCGATCGCGACTTTGCCGCGCATGACGATGGAGCCGCGGCCGAGATGATAGGCGCCACGAATGCCGACACGGCCGAGGATAATGCCGCCGGTCGGGAAATCCGGCCCCGGCACGATTTCGATCAGATCCTCGATGCTCATTTCCGGGTTGTCGATCAATGCCACGGTAGCGTCGACGATCTCGCCCAGATTATGCGGCGGGATATTGGTCGCCATGCCGACCGCGATGCCGCCGGCGCCATTGACCAGCAGATTGGGAAAGCGCGCCGGCAAGACCACCGGCTCTTTTTCATTGCCGTCGTAGTTCGGCTGAAAATCGACCGTGTTGCTGTCGAGATCCTCGAGCAGCGCCATCGCTGCGCGATGCAGACGGGATTCGGTGTAGCGCATGGCCGCCGGCGGATCGCCGTCGACCGAGCCGAAGTTACCCTGCCCGTCCACAAGCGGCAGGCGCATGGAGAAATCCTGCGCCATGCGCACCAACAAGTCGTAAATCGCCTGGTCGCCGTGCGGGTGATATTTACCCATCACGTCGCCGACGATGCGCGCTGACTTCACATATTTCTTGTCGGGCGTATGGCCCTGCTCATTCATCGAATAAAAAATGCGGCGGTGCACGGGTTTGAGCCCGTCGCGCGCATCCGGCAGCGCCCGCGCCACGATTACGCTCATCGCGTAATCGAGATAAGAACGCTTCATCTCCTCGGTGATCGAAATCGGTCGGAGATCCGAAGGGCCGTGGTCCCCCGGCTTTGGATTTTCAATATCGGACAATGAGAAAATCTCGCGCGAAATTTGTTTGAGTTTTTGTAGCTGATTCAGACTCCCTAAGGCTACTCAAAATCAGCCCCTATACGGACAAATTTCACATGTAGATTTCAACGCCTTAAATTAAGGTTTTTGTCTTACTCAAGGGCCCGCGAAAACGCGCTTGCTGGGGCTGTCGTAAACGGCAGATAGTGGCCGTTTCATGCCGCTTGATTTTCTCATCTCGGCCTTTGTCACCCTGGTGATCGTGCTCGACCCGGTCGGACTCGCGCCGACCTTCGTCGCCATCACGCACGGCATGCCGCGCAGCGCGCGCCGTCAGGTGGCGATCCGAGCTAGCTTGATCGCGGCAAGCGTTCTGGCCGGCACCGCACTCGTCGGCGACAAGCTGCTTGCCACCGTGGGCATCTCGTTGCCCGCGTTCCGCATCGCCGGAGGCTTGCTTTTGTTTTCCATCGCCTCGGAAATGGTCTTCGGAGTGCGCATCCAGCGGCAAGCCGCGACCGCGGAACAGGCACTGGAAGAACGTGTGCGCAATATCGCCGCCTTCCCGCTTGCCATCCCGCTGATGGCCGGACCCGGGGCCATCACCGCGCGGTGCTGTTGTCGGGCCGCGCGGCCGGTCAGCCAACGCTTCTGGGCGGGTTGATCGCCGTGGCCGTGCTGGTGGTCGCTCGGCTCTGCCTCGTGGTTTTCCTCGCCGCTTCGCGGATTGAGAAAATTTTCGGCATCACCGGCAATGTCGTGCTGTCGCGCCTGCTCGGCGTGCTGCTGGCCGCGTTGGCGGTGCAGTTCGTGGTCGACGGCGTGCGCGCGGTGCTGACAGGCTAAGGCCGGCGCAGAGCGCCGGCCTTGAGGTTATTCAGCCAAGTCACGGCGGCGGCCGGCTTTAGCGGCTCGCCACCTTTTTGCGGAGCCGCTCCTCGCGCTCGGCAACTTCCGGCGTCACGACTTCGCCGAAGTCGGCCATTTCGTAGATCGGCCGGATTTCGATCTCGCTCGGCCCGGGCATCGGATTGGGGCAGCGTTTCACCCACGCCACCGCCTCCGCCATGTCCTTGACCTTCCAGAGCCAGAAGCCGGCGACCAGCTCGCCGGTCTGGCCGAAGGGCCGTCGATGACGGTGCGGCTGGTGCCGTCGAACTTCACGCGCTTGCCCTTCGAGGAAGGATGCAGGCCCTCGCCGGCCTGCATGATGCCGGCGTTGACCAGCTCCTCGTTGAATTTTCCCATGGCTTCGAACAGCGCCTTGTCTTCGGGCTTGATGCCCGCTTCGCTGTCCTTCGTCGCTTTCACCAGAACCATTACGCGCATGACTTGTCTCCCTTGATCGTGTTGTTCGATTTCACTAAACGATGCCTTCAGGCCGGCGCACCTTCGCCGCTCATCGCCTTCTGGGCAGCCGCCTTGATTTCGGCCTCGGTCATCACCTTTTTCGTCGTGGCCATCGACCAGCTGTGGCCGAACGGATCTTCGACGACGCCATAGCGGTCGCCCCAGAACATGTCGTGGGCGGCATCACCACCTTGGCGCCGGCGGCGCGGCCTTGGCGTGCGTGGCATCGACGTCGTCCACCATCAGGTGGATGGTGACCGGCGTGCCGCCGAGCGTTTTCGGCGACAACGCCTTCCACTCGCGATTTTCATCGACCAGCATCACGGAGGAAGTCGTTGATGAGGATGCAGGCGTGCATCAGCTTGCCGTCCTGTCCCTCGAGACGCATGAGTTCCGTCGCACCGAAGGCTTTCTTGTAAAAAGTGATCGCGTCCGCAGCGCCCTGCGACGACGAGATGCGGGGAAAGCTTGCTGACGCCGCGTGAGGTTTGCTTGTCCATGATGTTCAACTCCTTGGGTTTGACGCTGGTTGGGGTTTGTCACTTGTTTGTGAGGGGAAAAAGAAAGGCGCGAACTCGCGGATCGCGCAGGAACAGGCCGCCCCATACCATCAGGCCGAGATAGAATCCGAACAGAAGATGGCTGAACAATGGGCTGCCGGCGCGAAGATGAGTCGCCATCGCCCCGCCGAAATACCCGGTAAGTAGTATCGCACCGATCACCGCGGTGCGCGGCCAGGCATAAAGCAGCGTGCAGGTGAGCCCCAGGACGCCGAGGCCGCGCGCCAATTCGGGCGTGGCGAAAAACCCGAGCTGTCCCATGGTTTCGCTGACGACCGACAGCGGCGGCAGCTTCATCAGGCCGTCCAGCAGCATGAAACCGATCACAGTGCCACTCAGACCCCGCCCGCACCACAGCGCAAAGCGCGGATTGGTCACCACCGACATCAGTGGAACAAAGACCGTAGCGATATCTGCTTGTGTCATTGCCGTCCCCTTATCTGCTTCTCTTCCGCTTCCGTTGCGCGCCGTTCAGTGGCAACACGAATATTCCAATTGCTCGTCCCACTTCGGCCGGCCGCCGGGCGTGAAGTCCATCAAGTTAAAGAGGGGCTCGATCGTCCCTACATGCCGCGGGTCCTGGCCCGGATCGGTTGGCGCAAAGAGCATTTCAGAGCTCCAGAAGTGGCGGATGCGTCCGTCGCTTCCGCGCTGAAAAACGCTCAGCATCGGCATCTGCTGCCCGTCGGCGTCTTCGCCACCATAGTTGCGCTTGAACGTGTTGCCCGACGCCGACAGCATCCGCAGCTGATCCCAGCCGCGGTCGCGCGCGAAGGCGACGACGCGATCGAGCGGCGCCTTTGCGACGGCCGCGAAGTTCATGCCCGCCGCCTCCGAGATGCGCGGCCGCGCCGATCGAGCTGGTCGAGCAGCGCCGTGCAGGACGGGCAAGGTCCCTCGGTTCTTCGGCAGGTCCTTCAGCGATCCCGTTGAAGGTTGCGGCCGGTCGTCATTTACGTGCCGGGGGAACATGAAGTGATAGACGATCAGCGTGTCGGTGCCGTCGGCAAAGAGTTCCGAGAGGCGAATTTTGGCAACTTGCCCCGCCTGATTGAGGCCATCGAAAGAATAATCCTCCGGAACCTCGCCCCCGGGCGGGAGGGCGCGACGTGCGGCTGCTACAGATTCCATGGCACGTCGAAGCGCAACTTCTTCGTCGAGCAGGCGCGCGCGGGCGTGGCGGTATTCGACGGATTCGTTGGGGAACGTGCAAGCCATGGGATCCTCCCTTATCCGCCGTGATAGGCTTGCTGCAGCCCGGCGATGTCGAGCTTGACCATCTTCAGCATCGCTTCCGCCACGCGTTTTGCGCGCGCGCGGTCGGAGTCCTTCATCATCTCGCCGAGAATTTTCGGGACGATCTGCCAGCACAGGCCGTAGCGGTCGCGCAGCCAGCCGCATTGCTCGATCGTTCCGCCGGCGCCGAGCGCGTCCCACAGCCGGTCGATTTCCGCCTGGTCCTCGCATTCGACCTGAAAGGAAACCGAGTGATTGAAGTCGTCGAGCGGCCCGGCGCTCATGGCGAAGAAAGGCTGGCCGAGCAGCGTGAACTCCACAATCTTCACCGATCCCGGCCGGCCCGCTCGGGCTTTCCGCCGGCAGTGACGTGACGCTGTCGACTTTGGAGTTGGGAATGATCGAGGCGTAGAACTTCGCGGCTTCTTCAGCCTGCGTGTTGTACCAAAGGCATGGAATGATCCTGGTCATCGACTCATCTCCCTGTGTGTTTGTTGAACAGAAATTCGATGTAGCGTTTCAGATGCAGGATGCTGGCTTCGGCCGCCTGCCGGGCCGTTCTTGGCTTTGGCCAGAATGAAAGCGCCCTGCACGACGACCTGGGTGAACAGCGCGAGGTCTTCCGGACTCCAAGTTGCGTTCGGGCGCGTAGAGTTTTTTGGCGGCGGCGATGTCGCTGCGCGACATTGGCGGCATGGGTCGCTGATGCTGGCGTCGCAGGCCTGGCGGATTTTCGGGCTGGTGTCGTAAGCCTCCTGCACCATGGTGCCGAGCAGGCAGGTGAAATCCGCGAGCTCGCCGCGCAGAATCTGCCGGCGGAAATCGACATAGCCGAGCACGCGGTCGAGCGGATCCTTGTGCGCGTGATAAGGCGCCTGCCGGAAAAATTCGCTGGTGAATTCGTTCCAGTGCTCGGCCGCTGCGACCGCGAGCGTCTTCCTTGCTCTCGAAGTGGTGGAAGAAGGCGCCCTTGGTAACGCCCGCGGCCTTGCAGAGATCGTCCACCGACGTGGCGGCATAACCCTTCTGGCGGACCACATGCACCGCGGCGTCGAGCAGCTTGTCCTTGGCGGACGGCTTGCCGCTTTCGCCGGCTGACTCTTTGTCTTGCGCTTTCGCTCTGCTTGCCATGGTGGTTTCCCTGATTCGAAATAACATACCAACTGGTCGGTATGTCGTCAAGCAGAAAATATAGGTGGAGAACATTGGACGGTATTTACGGGTGGAATCTGAACCCTGCGCTCAAAGCGGCGGCCCGCCGACGGCAAAGCTGAATCCGCGCAATTACAGCAAGTGGTGACCCACAAACAGACGCGCGAAGCCGCCTCTCAACCAGATCCCTTGATCGGTAAAAGCCGCCGCAAGCCAAGCCCGGCTAGAACGGAATCTCGTCGTCCATGTCGTCGCGGCGGCCGCCGGCGCCAGCGGCCGGCCGGACGGCGCGAGCGGTCGGTCCGGGCGAGCCGAAATCGCCGCCCTCCTCGGCGCCGGCGCCGCCGCCTGCGCCACGCCCGTCCAGCATGGTGAGCGAGGAATTGAAGCCCTGCAGCACCACCTCGGTGGAGTATTTATCCTGGCCGTCCTTGTCCTGCCATTTGCGTGTCTGCAGAGAGCCTTCGAGATAAACCTTCGAGCCCTTCTTCAAGTATTGCTCGGCGATCTTGCAGAGACCCTCGTTGAAGATGACCACGCGGTGCCACTCGGTTTTTTCCTTGCGCTCGCCGGTGTTCTTGTCGCGCCAGCTTTCCGAGGTCGCGATCCGCAGATTGGCGATCGGCCGCCCGTCCTGCGTGCGCCGTATCTCGGGATCGGCGCCGAGATTGCCGATCAGGATCACCTTATTGACGCTGCCTGCCATGAAACTCTCCCACTGTTCGGCGCCTACCCTAGCCTCCGGCTGCACCCGCGACGCAGGCCGGCGCGACTTGTCCACAGTCGGCGGTGGTATAGGCCATAGTTCTTGTTTTGTTCTAGCAGGAAACAAGGCCGCTGTCACGGCCCTTTGAGCAGTGACAGCGGCGGAAAGCTCGGCCCGGTTCAGAACAATTGGCCGCGGACGGCACCGTCCGGGAAGGGCGTGTTTGTGCACGTTGATGTAACAGCCCGAGGGATTGTTCTCTGAGCTGATTGATGATCTGCGACGTCGCCTCGATGATGCAGCCCGACACCGAACCCGGTTGCCCCCGCGCGATCGGGGTAATCGAGCGTCACCTTGATGTCGCCTTTCACCCCTGAATTGCCGGTGTGGATATGCGCCAGCGTCGGGGTGGCGATGCCGGCACCAGGATCGCGAAACACAGCCTCGGAGTTGCTCCCGGGATCAGAATGACCGTCGCGGAGCCGGAGCCGTCCAGGTCGCCCGTCCTGCAAGTGCCCGTCGGCGTCACATTCGGAGCCGCCGTTCAGCACCGCAAACAGCTGAGTGCCCTGGGCGGAAGCGCCGGTGGAGGTGAAAATCGTCAAGCCTGCGATGGTCGCCAAGGCGAGGCCAAAACACGTGCGCGTCATGATGAACCTCCTTGGGCTTGATCGCCGGGCAGCCGCCCCGTCGGCCAGCGCCCGACCAGATTCATAAACCGCCGCGGACGACGCTTATTCCCCTGTCGTCAACGTTCATGCAGAAGGTGACGACTCCCGGTCTTTGCTACTGGCAAAAGCCGCCCGTTCTCACTACGTTCTGACTTTGGACATATTCGGACTTTAACCCCCAGCAATGCCCGATCTTCTCCGACCAGCGACCCGTCCGCCGCGCCGATGCCCGTGTGATTTCGATCCGCGGCGCGCGCGAACACAACCTCAAGAATGTCGATGTGGAGCTGCCGCGCGACCAGCTTGTGGTCTTCACCGGCCTGTCCGGCTCGGGCAAATCCTCGCTCGCCTTCGACACCATCTATGCCGAAGGCCAGCGCCGCTATGTGGAGTCGCTCTCGGCCTATGCCCGGCAATTTCTGGAGATGATGCAGAAGCCGGACGTCGACCAGATCGACGGCCTCTCGCCCGCGATCTCGATCGAGCAGAAGACCACGTCGAAAAATCCGCGCTCCACCGTCGGCACCGTCACCGAGATCTACGATTACATGCGCCTGTCTATGGGCGCGCATCGGCGTGCCTTATTCGCCCGCCACCGGCCTGCCGATCGAGAGCCAGACCATCTCGCAGATGGTCGACAAGGTGATGGCGCTGCCGGAAGGCACGCGGCTTTACATCATGGCGCCGGTGGTGCGCGGCCGCAAAGGCGAATACCGCAAAGAGATCGCCGACTGGATGAAGCGCGGCTTCCAGCGCCTGAAGATCGACGGCAAATTCTACGAGATCGCGCAGGCGCCCGCGCTCGACAAGAAATTCAAGCACGACATCGACGTGGTGGTCGACCGCGTGGTGGTGCGCCCGGACCTCGCGACGCGGCTGGCGGAATCCTTCGAGACCGCGCTGCATCTGGCCGAAGGCATGGCGGTGGCGGAATTTGCCGATGCTCCTTCACCTCCCCCTGGAGGGGGGAGGTCAACCGTGAAACGGTCGGGAGGGGGTGAATCGCGAAGCGAGGATGGTCACCCCACCCCGGCGCTGCGCGTCGACCCTCCCCCTGCAGGGGAGGGCAAGAAAACTACCCAACTCGCCAAGCAGGCCGCGTCGGACGCGAACCGCCTCGTCTTCTCGGAAAAATTCGCCTGTCCGGTATCCGGCTTCTCGATCCCGGAGATCGAGCCGCGGCTGTTCTCCTTCAACAATCCGTTCGGCGCCTGCCCGGAATGCGGCGGGCTCGGGGTCGAGCAGCATGTCGATGCCGAGCTGGTGGTGCCGGACAAGAATGTGACCCTGAAGAAAGGCGCGCATCGCGCCCTGGTCGCGCTCCTCCTCGCAATATTACGTGCAGACGCTGGCCGCGCTCGGCAAGCATTACCGCTTCACGCTCGATACCAAATGGAAGGACCTGCCGAAGAAGACGCAGGACGCCATCCTCTACGGCTCCGGCGACGAGGAAATCCGCGTCACCTATGACGACGGCCTGCGCAGCTACACCACGCGCAAGCCGTTCGAAGGCATCATCCCCAATCTCGAGCGCCGGCTACGAGGAAACCGAGAGCGAATGGGCGCGCGAGGAGATCGAGAAATATTTCACCGACGTGCCCTGCGCAGCCTGCAGCGGCTACCGCCTGAAGCCGGAAGCGATGTGCGTGAAGGTCGCCGGCCTGCATATCGGCCAGGCTTCGGAAATGTCGGTGCGCCGCGCCGGCGAATGGTTCACCGAACTGCCAAAACATCTGACCGGCAAGCAGAACGAGATCGCGGTGCGCGTGCTGAAGGAAATCCGCGAGCGGCTGCGCTTCCTGGTCGATGTCGGGCTCGATTATCTCACGCTTGCCCGCGGCTCCGGCACGCTCTCGGGCGGCGAGAGCCAGCGCATCCGCCTCGCCTCGCAGATCGGCTCAGGCCTCACCGGCGTGCTCTATGTGCTGGACGAGCCCTCGATCGGCCTGCACCAGCGCGACAATGCGCGCCTGCTGGAAACGCTGAAACGCCTGCGCGACCTCGGCAATACCGTGATCGTGGTGGAGCATGACGAGGACGCCATCCGCGTCGCCGATCATGTGCTCGACATGGGCCCCGGCGCCGGCATCCATGGCGGCGAGATCGTCGCGCAAGGCCTGCCTGATGACATCATGCGCACACCGCGCTCGCTCACCGGCCGATATCTCACCGGCGAATTGGGCATCGAGATTCCGCAGCGGCGCAAGCCCAATCCGCAGCGCAGCCTGAAGGTGATCAACGCGCGCGGAAATAACCTGAAGAATCTCGACGCCGAGATTCCGCTCGGGCTGTTCACCTGCGTCACCGGCGTCTCCGGCGGCGGCAAGTCCACGCTGCTGGTCGATACGCTCTACAAGGCGATCGCGCGCAAGCTCAACAATGCCAGCGACGCCCCTGCCCCGCATGACCGGATCGAGGGGCTGGAGCATATCGACAAGATCATCGACATCGACCAGTCGCCGATCGGAAGGACGCCGCGCAGCAATCCGGCGACCTATACCGGCGCCTTCACCCCGATCCGCGAATGGTTCGCCGGCCTGCCGGAGAGCAAGGCGCGCGGCTACGAGCCCGGCCGCTTCTCCTTCAACGTCAAGGGCGGGCGCTGCGAGGCCTGCGAGGGCGACGGCGTCATCAAGATCGAGATGCACTTCCTGCCCGACGTCTATGTCACCTGCGATATCTGCAAGGGCAAGCGCTACAACCGCGAGACGCTGGAAGTCACCTTCAGGGGCAAGTCGATCGCCGACATTCTCGACATGACGGTGGAAGAGGCGCTGAACTTCTTCAAGGCGGTGCCGCGCATCCGCAACATCCTGCAGACGCTGCACCGCGTCGGCCTCGATTACATCCATGTCGGCCAGCAGGCGACCACGCTCTCAGGCGGCGAGGCGCAGCGCGTGAAGCTGGCGAAGGAATTATGCAAGCGCGCCACCGGCCGCACGCTCTACATCCTGGACGAGCCGACCACCGGCCTGCATTTCCACGACGTGTCGAAGCTGCTCGAGGTGCTGCACGAGCTCACCGAGCAGGGCAATTCCGTGGTGGTGATCGAGCATAATCTGGAAGTGATCAAGACCGCCGACTGGATCATCGACCTCGGCCCGGAAGGCGGCGACGGCGGCGGCGAGATCGTCGCAGCCGGCGCGCCGGAGGAGATCGTGCGGGAGAAGCGCAGCTATACCGGTGCGTTCCTGAAGCCGGTGCTGGCGCGACGGGCGGCGAAGCGGAAGAACGGCGGCGCGGGGGCCGTGGCCGGGGAAGCGGCGGAGTAGCTTTGCGCTGGCCTAGAACATTAGCGCCTCCGGCAAAGAGCTCGCAGCGACTGATTTCTTTGTACATCATGAATGGCGGTACTACAGCTTTCCGCGATCGACTTGATCAGCCGCTTACGGTTTCGACGACGGCTGCGGTGATAAAGGACTTCGTCTCATCGGCAAACTCCTCGCCGGAGCGCATACGCACGGGCGTACCACTTTTCGTCATCTCGTTGAACGTTTGCTGATCGGCATCCGACAGAGATGACCACCAGCTCGGCCGGAGAAACAAGTTGTCCGTCTGGATGAATAGTAGCCGGACCAGCGCATCGCCCTTGCGGCCATCGGTCACCCGCAAAAACGACTCCGCCAAAGTTCTCGCAGGGCCCTCATTGCTCCCGATCCAGCCGAAGACCATGATGGTTTGACCTTCGAAGGTTGTGACGGTGAGCGTGATGTGTTCGAAGTCGACGCTTTCCCTACCAAGCCGCTGTAGCAGATTCCCATGAAGGTCGAACTCCGGATGGAAGGCGCTGCATGCCACGATAGGAAGGATTTGATCGAATTGCATCGCGAGAAAGTAGAAGTCGTCGCGCGATCCGGAGAGCAGCCGTTCGTCAAATTGCTCTTTCCAATGGCTAACGTCACGCAAGCCTTCCACCATGAGGTTGATCTGCATCTGAATAAGCCCCTGTTTCCAAAAGGGCTGGCCGCGGTCTGTTTCGCGCTGAATGTCGTTTATTCGAAGCTGCGCCTCCTTGGCGAACCGCTCATGCGCGATCGCACGGTAGGAGAAAAGAAAAGCAGTGTCGCTCCCCGCCTTTGCCGTCGTTGGCCCACTGGAAGACATAGTCCTCCTTGAGCTGCCCACCGAGCGGAAGCTGGCGGCGCTTTGCCGCCACGGCTTTTGTCTTGTCGATGAGCTCCCGCTCGTCTTTCAGCAACGCATCGCGCGCATCGCGGTATTCCTGGCTTTCGTTCGGATAGCGGGGTTCGGGCATGGCGGCCTCCTTTTTCAGCGTGAGTTCCAGACTTTGCCAAATCGATACGCTCGGCGCGACGAGACCGTGGCAGCCGACATCAAAGTTGAGGGAGGTACTCTGCCTGCGCTCCCTCTCCCACCGATCTCGGGGCTGCGCCCGGGACACGCCCCTTCCCTCGCAGGTTGCAGAGTGACAGACTGTCGCACGGGGCGCTCCTGACCAACCAAGAAGTCGCCGGGTCAACGGTATCTGCGCCCCACCAACGGAGGCGCGCCCATGTTCTTGAAATCCCGCATCGCTTTCGCCGCCACGGCGGCGCTGCTCATCACCACCGCTCTCACGGCGCCCGCCGCGGCGCAATCCGCGCCGGCGCTCGCCGGCCAGGTCTCCTCCGCCGAGGAAGGCGCGATGGAAGGCGTCGTGATCAGCGCCAAAAAGGACGGCGCGAGCATCACCATTTCCGTCGTCAGCGACGACAAGGGCCGCTACAGCTTCCCGGCCGCGCGTCTGGAGCCCGGGCATTACACCCTGCAGGCGCGCGCCGCCGGTTATGATCTCGATGGCGCCAATGCGGTCGACGTCGCTTCCGGCAAGGAAGCCAAGGCCGACATCAAGCTGACGAAGACCAAGAACCTCGCCGCCCAGCTGACCAATGCCGAATGGGTCATGAGCATGCCGGGCGAAGAGAAGCACAAGAAGTTCCTACTCAATTGCGTCGGCTGTCACACCGTCGAGCGCATCGTGCGCTCCAAGCACGACGCCGAAGGTTTCGCCGCCGTCATTGCCCGCATGACCGGCTATTATCCCGGCAGCACGCCGGAGCGTCCGCAGAAACTGTTCGGCGACTTCCTGCGCAATCGCGACCGTGGCGGCGACATGAAGGCGATCACGGAATGGCTCGCCAACGTCAACCTGAGCAAGCGCGACGAGTGGGACTGGCAGCTCAAGACCATGCCGCGGCTGACCGGCAAATCGACGCGCGTTGTCATCACCGAATACGACCTGCCCGAACGGCAGATCCAGCCGCATGACGTCATCCTCGATAAGGACGGCAACGCCTGGTATTCGGATTTCGGCCAGCTCTATCTCGGCCACCTCGACACCAAGACCGGCAAGGTGACGCAATATCCGACGCCGGAGCTGAAGAAGGGCCAGCCGCACGGCGCGCTCGATCTCGAAGTCGACAGCGAAGACAACATCTGGATGGGCCTGTCCTATCAAGGCGCCATCGCCAAATTCGACAAGAAGACGCAGAAGATGGAGACCTACCCGATCCCGAAGGAATGGGACTCCAACGGCGCGCAGTTCAGCCATCTCGCGGTGGCCGGCACGCATGTCGACGGCAAGGTCTGGGTGAAGAATTCCGACGGCACCTTCATCTACCGGCTCGATCCGAAGACCAAGGAATGGGAGAATCTCGGCGCGCCGAAGGACCCGCGCAACGACAAGAAGATCGGCACCTACGGACTGCATTCCGACGCGGAGAACAACATCTATCTGCTCGATTTCTCCGCCGCCAACATCGCCAGGATCGACGCCAAGACAAAGGCGATGACGGTGTTTCTGACGCCGACAATGAACTCCCGTCCGCGGCGCGGGCGCGTGGCCGAAGACGGCAGATTGTGGTTCGCGGAATATCAGGGCGAGGCGATCGGCGTGTTCGACCCCGCCACCGGCAAGATCCAGGAATACAAGACGCCGACGCCGTGGAGCGCGCCCTATGACGCGGTGGCGGGCAAGAACGGCGAAGCCTGGACCGGCTCGATGTGGACCGACCGCGTCTCGCGGCTCGACATCAAGAGCGGGCAATTCACCGACTATCCGCTGCCGCGGGCGACCAACATCCGGCGCGTCTTCCTCGACGACACCAAATCGCCGGGCGCGCTCTGGGTCGGCAGCAACCACGGCGGATCGATCATCAAGGTCGAACCGCTGGAGTGACCCCCGGAGGGTGTGGGGACGGGTGCGTTCCTGAAGCCGGTGCTGGCGCGGCGTGCGCCGAAGCCGAAGAACGGCGGCGCGGGTGGCGGAGGCGGAAGAGCAATTCCATCACCCGCGCAACCGCGCCCTCACTCCGTCGTATCGTTCGCCGGATTATACCTGACCATATGCAGCGCAATGCCCACCGGCACGTCCGCTGCGGCGTCGACGATCATGGCGGAGCAGTGAACGAACCGCGAGCTGGCCTGGATCTGTGCCGATCCCTGATTGATGATGTTGCCGGGAGCCAGAATTGCGTCCTCTTCAAAAATAACCGTGTCGTGGGTGACCGCGGTAATGGTCCGCCTGGGAGGTATTTGCACGTCGCGGTTGGCGGCGTTTGAGCCGTTGAAATCCCGAATGATGATCCTCACCTTCTCGGTCTCGTCGCGCGGATTGCTGCAGTGAATGGCGGTCGACACGCCGGCTTCCGCGATCCCGCCGCTGTCCGCTATGCCCGAAACACGGTAGATATTTTGCAGCTCTTGCGCCTGGGCGGGCAGGATTGCGCTCAGCATCGCGAGGCCGAGCAATGGCGCTAGTAACTTCATGACGTTCTCCCGATGATGCGCGGGATTGCGCGGAGCAATGCTAGGCCGCGCCCAGCGGGGCTGTCTGCTCAATTATGCGTATCGGGGCGCCCTGTCAGCGGATGCGGATCACTCCAGCGCATCCCGCACGAATCCTTCCGGATCGCGCCAGAACTCGGCCATCGTGCGGAAATGCTCCGTATCCTCCACCCGCACGGGCTCAAGGCCGTAGCGGGTCAGCTGCAGCAGGCTTGCGTCGGGATAGGCCATCAGCAGCGGGGAATGCGTCGCCATGATCACCTGGACGAACTGCGCGCGCTCCATCGCGCGCAGCAGCTTGAGGAATTCGATCTGCCGGGCGGGCGAGAGCGCGGACTCGGGCTCGTCGAAGATGAAGAGGCCCTGCCGCTGGCAGCGCTCCTCGAAGAAGCGCAGGAAACCCTCGCCATGCGAATGCGACAGAAAATCCGGCGGCACGTCCATGCCGGTGATCGCAGCCTCGTCGAGATAGCGCGCCACGGTGAAGAAGCTCTCGGCGCGAAAGAACCAGCCGTTGCTGATCTTCGGCAGCCAGCTCGCGCGCAGCGCCTTCGACAATTGTCCGCCCATCTTCTCGATGGCGCGCGAATGATCGACCGGCATATATCCCTTGCCGCCGCCCGCCTCGTCATAGCCGGCAAGCGCGGCGATGCCTTCCAGCAGCGTCGATTTCCCGGTGCCGTTTTCGCCGACAATGATGGTGACCGGCTTCTCGAAACTCAGATCGAGCCCGTCGCGCAGGAACGGCAGGCAGAAGGGATAGGCCTCCGCATCGGTCACGCGCTCCGGCTCCAGCCAGACGCGCTTCAGATACGGCGCTGGCAGATTGATGGTGCGGTGCCTTTTCGCCATCGCCACCCCTTTGCGGCAGCAGGCATAGCCGATAAAAATAGCGCGCGCCGCCGCCAAGGCTCTGGTCGAAAACAGCGATACCGGGCCATTAGCTACCCACGTGAGCAGCTTTTTGCGAAATCCCGCGCAAGTTTTTCAACGCCTCTGATTGTCCAGGTCGCTTTCAGTGCCCCTGTCACGGTGATGGGCTTCTTGGTCTCGAATAAAGCGAGAAGGCGACTGTCACTCACGGGAAACGGCTCTGTTCGCAATTCGCTGGCGCCGGTCATCTCGACATTGTCGCTTTCAATGGACTTACCCTTCAGCGTGACGTATACGTCTCCACTTTTCAGCGTTACCGACAGCAAACCCCGCTTTCCCTTTCCAATGTCTTTGTATGCCCCGACGCTCGCCTGAATCTTTTCCGCCCGGTACGCACACCACGCGGAGAACGGTGTCGCCCTCCACCTCATCTCTTACCATCCCGAAAAATTCGATCTTGTTCGCATCCGGCGGGACGCTGTACCAGTCGATCGCTTCGGCATGGGCCTGCCCGGCAAATGCCGCCAGAAATAAAAGTGCGGTTGCGTATTTAAAATTCATGGCATAGCTCCGCGTTTGCTCAAGAAGGTTAAGCAGGCACGCGCACTCTGTCGCCCGAACTTTGTTCGCCCCACTGTGGCGTGCCTATGCCCGTAATGCACAGGCTCGCGGGGCGGAGCCTCTTTTTCTCGACTTCGTTGCTAATTCAGATAAACTGTATCTGCCTTGCTCGTCCGGGGGCGCCATCATGAGGCGTTCTGTTGGTGGAGCAACTTAAGTGGGCCGGAACCGGGTAAACCCGGCGCCGGCTGGTGCGGCGCCTGCGGCGTGACTCGCAAGCCATCTCCGGGAGGCCAAGGGTAACCGCCCGGCCCTACTAAGAGGGGTCGCCATAGGTGGCAGACAAGACCAGACGAACGCAGGCGAAAGCTTGCGGGATGGGCGAAAGCCCGGTCCGGTGCCTCATTGGAGCGGGTCCTGACGCCGAAAATCGCCGTAGTGGAGCGCCGTTGGGCGCGTGCGTGACGGTCCTTGCTCGCAACAAGGCTCGCCCGCGCACGCCGCCCGCGCCGAGAGGCCTCGCACGCCTTTCGGCAGCGGTGCGGATACTTTTGACGGTGCGTCTGACGGCGCTCCGCTCCCTCGGTATTTTTCGGGGAATGACTCCCCCGGGCCCCTGGGGAGGGAAAAGCAATGACGACGCGCCCGCGTCGCTAAACACGGGCCGGCGGAGCGTTGGCTTGCTCCGTCGTCATCGCCGGACTTGATACCGCAAGTCGGGTCTACCCGACTTGCGCAATTCAATAGTGCGGAACTCAGGCAAGCCCGAGTTCCGATCCAGTTTTCTTGGCAAGAAGATGGATGCCCGGGTCACGCCCGGGCATGACGAAAAAACACCGCGCGCCTACACCAGATCCGCCTGCAGCGTGATCTTCGCGTTCAGCAGCTTCGACACCGGGCAGCCGGCCTTGGCTTTTTCCGCCAGCTCCTTGAATTTGGCGGCGTCGATGTCCGGCACTTTCGCCTTTAGCTGCAAGGCCACCGCGTCGATGCGCCAGCCTTCGCCCTCCTTCACCAGCGACACGTCGGCCCTGCATTCGAGCCGCTCGGGCGGATGGCCGGCGCCGCTGAGCGCAAAGGCGAGCGCCATGGAAAAGCAGCCGGCGTGTGCCGCGCCGATCAGCTCCTCCGGATTGGTGCCCTTCTCCTCCCCGAAGCGCTGGGCGGCGGAATACGGCGTGTCGGTGAGCGTGCCGCTCTGGGTGTTGAGCGTGCCGTGGCCTTCCTTGCCGCTGCCGAGCCAGACCGCGATTGCGTTGCGTGTGATGCTTGCCATGGGACACCTCTCAAGTTTGCATTATTCAACCTAACGCATCCCGCGAAGAAAAGATCAGCTCAGCCCCGGTATCTCCACCAGCAGCCAGAAACCGTTGATGGTGAGCAGCACGCCGAGCAAACCCACCCCGCCACCGAAAAAGGCCAGCCACGGCAGGCTGGCGATGATCGAGACGGAAATCAGCACGATCGCGATCTGCAGCAGCGCCTCGGCATAGTCGAAATAGGGATCCTGCTTCAGGGCATGGTCGCGCAGTTTCTCATGCTCCTTGGCGCGCACGAGCAGCTCCTTCTTGCCCTCGTTGGTCGAAGGCTCTGACTCATAGCGCGCGATCGTCGCCTTGTATTCTGCCAGCTTCTTCTGCAACGCCTGCTTGCTCGCTTCCGGCAGCGCCGAATTGGCAAGCCGGTCGAGCTCGATCTCGTCGGCGGCGACGATCAATGCGGTCTGCCGCATATTCTTGGCCTGGTAGAAACTGAAGAAGTTGGAGGCCAGCACGTTGTTATTGACCGCCTCCTTGCCGGCATTGGAGCCGCCCAGGCCGCAGATCGCCAGCACCATGGCGAAAAAGGCGATCGCCACCGCCGCCCGCTGCTTGAACAGGTCGCGCTCCCTGTCCTTTTCCATCATCTCGGCGGCTTCGTCGGCTTTCATCGCACCCTCCCCGGATTGTCCCGGGCTTCTTTCAGCCTACATCGCGCCGCCGCGCAAGATCGTGCGCAGAAACTCCACCGTTCTGTGATAACCCCCAGGCGCCTCGCTCTCGCGCGGACCGCCAATGCCGAGCGCCAGAGGCCGCTTCGGGTCGCGTGTTTTGCACAGGTCTTCGAGCCATTGTCTTGTCCGCGACGCGGCCTCCGCCTCGTCCAGGCCGACGACCAAAAGCGGCTTGCCGTCACGTTCGGCCAGTTCACGCGCCAGCGCTGTGCCTTGCGAGGCGGTAAGCCCGCCGGCGGATGTGATAATCAGGACCGCGTCGCTGTCGCGCAGATTCCATTGCGTGCGTTGCGCCGGATCGGAGAGCGGGGTCTCCTTGAGCAATGGATAATGCGCCAACAAACCGGGCGGATCGGTGAAATCCTCCGCCCAGCCGCCGCGCGGGCACCAGCCGCCATAGGCGAAGCCGAGCGCAAGCGCGACATCGAGCGCGGCGCGATCCACCCCGCTCTGCCCGCCGGTAATGATCTTAAGGGAAACCATATGCTCCACCGTATGTTTACATGAAGCGCATGATCGAAACGTCCCCCGCCGTACACAATAACGCCGCCCTCTCCCGCTTCGAGCTCGATACCGGAGACGGCCTTGCGATCGCGAATTATCGCGCGGAGCCCGGCCTGCTCATCGTCGACCATACCGAAGTGCCGTCGCGGCTGCGGGAGCGCGGTATCGGCTCAGAGCTGGCGCATGCCGTGCTGGAGCGGGTGCGCGCTGAAGGGTTGAAGGTGGTGCCGCGCTGCTGTTTCATGCGTCACTATATCGACAAGCATCCGCAGTTTCAGGATCTGGTGGCGCCGCGCTGAGCGCCGCCTGTACCGAAGGAGCAAATATGTCCGAACCCAAAACCTATAGCGGGGGCTGCCATTGCGGGCGCGTGCGTTACGACGCGAGCGTCGATCTCAGCCAGGTGATGGAATGCAATTGCTCGCATTGCCAGCGCAAGGGCTTCCTGCTCAGCTTTATACCGCCCAGCCAGTTCACGTTGCATTCCGGCGAGCAGGACCTGACGCCGTATCAGTTCAACAAGAAGATCATCCAGCACCTGTTCTGCGGCACCTGCGGCGTGCAGCCTTTCGCCCGCGGCAAGATGCCGGACGGCTCCCCCGCCGTCGCCATCAACGTCCGCTGCCTGGAAGGCGTCGATCTGCACACCCTTAGGCCGATGCCATTCGATGGCCGCAACATGTGACAGCGCCGGCTGTCATAATACGTTCGCCTAGTGTTCTAGGTCACAATGCTGGGAATTGTCATAATTCTCCAATGAGCCTGTCACTTTCCCGCGCGCTCTCTGGAAATCATCGGCAAGATCATAAACTATTCGGCACTGTCCCCTCTCGCGTATGTCTCATGCCAGTTCCACTGGAAACCGAACTTAAACTCGACGTTGCGCCGTCGGCCTTCCCGCAGCTCGCGCGCAGCGCTGTGCTGAAGGGACATGCGCGGGCGCGCCGCAGAACCATTGTGTCGGTCTATTTCGACACCGCCGACTTCCGGTTGCGCAAGGCCGGCTTCACCTTGCGTGTCCGGCGCGACGGCCGCCGCCGGTTGCAGACCATCAAGCAGGAAGGCGAGCACGCCGCACTGCTGTCGCGCAACGAATGGGAACAGCCGATACGCAGCGATAGCCCGGATCTGGATGCCGCACGCGACACCGCGCTAAAACCGCTCTTGACCAAAAAGCTCGCGCGCAAGCTCAAGCCGGTATTCGAAACCTCGGTCCGGCGCACCACTTACCCGCTGCGCGACGGCGGCAGCCAGATCGAGCTGGCGCTCGACGAGGGCAAAGTGGTCGCGGGCCGCAAATCGTCGCCGCTTCACGACGTCGAGATCGAGCTCAAGAGCGGCGCAGCGGTCGATCTCTTCAAGCTGGCACGCGCGCTCGGCCGCGACGTGCCGGTGCAGCTTTCGGTCCGCACCAAGGCCGAGCGCGGCTATGCGCTGGCGGGACGCGCGTTGCCCAAGCCGGTCAAGGCGATTCCCGTGGCGCTGGCGCCCGACTTCACCGCCGGCGCGGCGCTGCAGGCAATCGCGCGGGCATGCCTGCACCAGTTGGTCGCCAACCAGCCGCTCATTCGCATCGGGAAGCCTGATGGGCTGCATCAGATGCGGGTGGCGGTGCGGCGGCTGCGCGCCGCGCTGTCGCTGTTCGCCCCCATGTTGACCGACGCGCAGAGCCAGGGGCTGAAATCGCAGCTTCGCTGGCTGACAGGCGAATTAAGTCCAGCACGCGAGCTCGACGTCTTCCTCGACCGGGTGATGGATCTCCTGGTAGAGGGTCGGCACGACAAGCCCGGTCTCGACGCGCTGCTGGAGGACCTGCGACGGCGGCGCGCGCAAGCCTATGCGCGCGTGCGTACGGCTTACAATTCCTTCCGCTTCCGCGATCTCATTCTCGACACCGCAGCATGGATCGAAGTAGGCGAGTGGACGCGAAACGCCGATGAGTTCGTACCCGCATTGCGCCAGCGTTTGATCGCGGAAACCGCGACTGATGAGCTGAAGCGTCGCTACAAAAAAATTCGCAAGCACGGCAAACGTCTACGCAGGCTGTCGCCTGAGCAGCGACACAAGCTGCGCATCCGAACAAAAAAAGTGCGCTATGCGGCCGAATTTTTCGCCGGCGCGTTTCCCGGCAGGAAAGCCGGTCAGCGCCGGGAGGATTTCGTCGCCGCGTTGGAGAAGCTGCAGGATGCGCTTGGCGATCTCAACGACATTAGCGTGCACGAGGACCTCAGCGCCGGCCTGGCGCAGCAGGATGCCGACGGCACCAGCCGCAGGCTGCGCCGCCGGAAAGCCTTCGCCGCCGGGCGGCTGTCGGGCTTCGAGGAAGCGCGCGTGAGTTCGGTGCTGCGGGAGGCCGAACGCGCCTACCGGGTTTTCGCCCGGGCGAAGCCGTTCTGGTCATGAAGCTTTCTTAAAATCGCGCTTGATTCCTCCGTAACCAAAGCAGACCGCGGCGGCCGCATCGGAGCGCCGGCGAGGCAATCTTTAATGCCCACCACGCAACTCGATAGAGTTCCCTCACCACCGGGTGAAGCATCCCCGCCAAAGCCCTGCGGAGGTGTGCCTGTTTTGCTCACTTCTCGACACGGAAATACCTATTATGTCCGGTAGATAACTTAACGGCCCCGATTTCCGGCGCCTTCCCCTGCCAACGGACCAGACATTTGCAACCTCATCAGAATGCCCCGACCCCCGTGGGCGAAGCGCGCGGATGGATTCAAATCTTCCAGCGCTATCGCGAGCCCAGCACGGCGCGCAGCGCCATCGAGATCGCCATCACGATCCTGCCGTTCGTGCTGCTGTGGATCGCCATGTGGGCGCTGCTGCATTTCAGCTTCAGCTATTGGCTATCCTTGCTGGTCGCCGTGCCGGCGGCGGGCTTTCTCGTGCGTCTGTTCATGATCCAGCACGACTGCGGCCACGGCTCCTTTTTCCGCCGCCGCGTGCTGAATGATTGGGTGGGCCGCATCGCCGGCGCGCTAACGCTGACGCCTTACGATTACTGGCGTCGCACTCACGCGGTGCATCATGCCACTTCTGGCAATCTGGACCGGCGCGGCGTCGGCGACATCGACACGCTGACGGTGGAAGAATATCTCGCCTTTTCGCGCTTGCGGCGGCTCAAATATCGCCTCTATCGCCACCCGCTGGTGATGTTCGGCATCGGCCCCGCCTATCTATTCATTCTGCGGCACCGGCTGCCGATCGGATCGATGACCGCCGGCTGGCGTCCCTGGCTCAGCACCATGCTGACCAACGCCGCTATCGCGGCCATCGTTGCCACCTTGATCTGGTTCATCGGTCTCAAAGCCTTTCTGCTCGTCCAATTGCCGATCACGTTGTTGGCGGCCTCCGCGGGCGTATGGCTGTTTTACGTGCAGCACCAGTTCGAGCAGACCTCGTGGAACCGTGCCCGCGTCTGGAATTTGCAGGAGGCAGCGCTGCAAGGCAGTTCGCATTACGACCTGCCGATTGTCCTGCGCTGGTTCACCGCCAATATCGGCATCCATCACGTGCATCACCTGTGCAGCCGCGTTCCCTTCTATAGGCTGCCGCGGGTATTGCGCGAGCATCCCGAGCTCGCGTCCATGGGCCGGCTCACGCTCGGAGAAAGCTTCAGTTGCATCCGCCTCGTGCTGTGGGATGAAAATTGGCAGCGGCTGGTCTCGTTCCGCGAATTATCGCAAGCGCGGCAGCGGCTGGCGTAATTGCGTTTCCGTTCTCGGTGACAGGAGGATTGTCGTCAAATCCGCTGTAACCAAAGCGCGGTTGGCGTGTTATACTAATCTCCGGGAAGGGGATTACGGCCAGGGAGGTATCGCTATGGCGCATCTCCACGTCATCACCGGCGCGAACGCGCGCGTCGTTCATCCCACCATCCGACGCATCGCCATCTCCGATTTGATCGATGCGCTGGCGCGCGGCTGGGCGGACTTTTCCGCGATGCCGAGCCATGCGCTATTCTTGTGCCTGATCTATCCGGTGGTCGCGGTTTTCGTGGCCGGGTTGACCATGGGCTACAACATCCTCCCGCTGGCGTGGCCGCTGATGGGTGGCTTCGCACTGATAGGCCCGATCATCGCCATCGGGCTTTATGAAATGAGCCGGCGACGCGAAGCCGGGCTAGAAGCCGATCCCAGCCACGCCTTCGACGTGTTGCGGTCGCCGTCGCTACCGGCCATCGCGGCGCTCGGCCTGCTGCTGCTGGCGATCTTTTTGACCTGGATCGGCGTCGCGCAGCAGATCTATCAGTCGCTGTTCGGCTATCTGCCTCCGCCGTCGCTGCCGCAATTCGTCAGCAGTGTGCTCACCACGCCGGAAGGCTGGCAGCTGATCTTGCTCGGCAACCTGATCGGCTTTCTCTTCGCTTTGGTCAGCTTTGTGCTCAGCGCGGTCTCGTTCCCCTTGCTGCTTGATCGCGATGTCGGTGTCGCGGCGGCAATCATGACATCGCTGCGGGCGATTGCGCGCAACCCGATCACCATGGCTGCCTGGGCGTTGATGGTCGCGGGGCTGCTGCTGCTCGGATCACTGCCTTTCTTCGTCGGCCTGGCGGTGGTGATTCCGGTGCTCGGCCACGCCACCTGGCATCTCTACCGCAAGGTCGTCGACGTTGCGGATCTGCCGCCGATCGAGCTACGGCAAAAAATGCCCAAGGGCCGGCGTTACGGCGCCGATTTTCCGGCGGCATTGTTCCCGGTCTACAACAAGGACGAGCATCCGTAATGCGCGACCTGGCATCTCCAAGCCAGGACCTCGACGTTTGAGAATGCGAACGGCGGATGGCGGCGGCTCATCCGCCGCTTTGCTGTTTGAAATCGGCATCCTTCGCCTCGGCACGTTTCAAGGCGGGCCGGTCCTGGAAGCGCGCGACATAGTCGGCCAATTCTTTCCGTTCCGGAATCAACTTGAACATCATTGCCCAGCGGATGTTGGCGCCGATCACGACGTCCGCGGCGGTGAATTGTTCGCCCAAGAGGTATGGCCCGGGCGTCACCGCCTTGGACAAGACATTCATCACCGTGTCGAAATCGCCGTAGCCGAGGACGCCACGCCGCGGTTCTTCCCGCCGCGGGAAAGCGCGGTCGGTCACCGCCGGCTCCAGCACGCCGGGAGCGTAAAACAGCCATTTGAGATAAACACCACGGCGCGTGTCGCCGACGGGTAGGCCCAGCCCCGCGCGTGGGAAAGCATCCGCCAGATACGTGCAGATCGCCGCCAACTCGGTGATGACGGCATCGCCGTGCCTCAGCGCCGGCACCTTGCCCATCGGATTGACCGCAAGATACTCGGGTTTCTGCTGATCGCCTTTGGACAGATTCAGCAGCTTGACGTCGTAAGGCTCACCGATCTCCTCCAGCATCCAGAGCGCGACGGAGGAGCGAGCGGGCGACGCATGATAGAGCGTGAGCTGCGGCATGAAATCTCCCGGCAAAAAAGGTCAGGCGCGACGTTAGGAACAGAAGGTGGCGGCCGCGTGACTAACCCGCGATCCCGAAGGCGTGCAGCAGCGCCGCCATGCCGACGCCCACCGCCACCGCGAGGAAACTGTTGCCGCTGACGATCATCACACCCGCCGTCGCGGCGACTGCCAACCCGGCTGCCGGCCCGCTGCGCACCACGATCGGCAACACCGTCGCCGCCACGATCGAGCCGGGCAACGCTTCCAGCATGCGTTGCTTGCGCCGGGTGAGCGGCACATGCGCCATCACCCAAAAACCGGCGGCACGCATCAGGTAGTTCATCGCCGCCATGACCAGGATGGCCAGCAGCACCATGGGATCAAGAACTCATCGATGAATCCTCCCGCGATGGCTCCCGCGACCGAGCCGATAATGATGAACCACCACCCGGGCACGAGCGCCGCCACCAGTAGCGCCACGCCGCCGGCGACGGCCCAGGGGATCGCACGGCGGGCGCCGCGCCATAGCGGCACCAGCATGGCCACGAAGAAGGCCGGCATGATCACGTCCAAGCCGAAGGCTTTCTGATCGGTCACCAGCGCGCCGAGCAGATAACCCGGCACCACCGAGCCAAACCACAACAGCCAGAAGGCAAGGCCGCCACCCACAAGAATGGATGCGTCGCGCCCGCCACGCGCGTGATAATTCATCGCGATCAGCCAGCCCGGATCGGTGACCGTGAACAATGCCGGATAGCTCTGCCATGAGGGCAAAGTGCCGAACCAAGGCCGCAGTGCTGCCGTCATCAATATGAACCGCATATTGACGGTGGCGGTGACCAAGCCGAGCACAGCGATGCCCCCGAGCGTGGCAATCTCGGACCACATCTCAAGCGCGACGAATTGCGAAGCACCGGCATAAACCACGGCGCTCATCAAAGTGGCCTCGAGCAAGCTCAAGCCCTTTTGCGCCGCGAGCGCGCCGAAGGCGGCGCCGAACATCACCATGCCGGGCATCACCGGCAACGCCAGCCGCGCGCCTTCGATAAGGCCGGCCCATGAATAGTAGACGGGTCGGTCACGCTTTTCGGAGACGCCCGTCATGCTGGGTCCTCTAGAGCCTCCGCACACCCAAGCCGCGGTGTTGGCGGACGGCGTGCAGCCTCTACACCCTGCGCACAAAACCAACAAATCGCTTATTCAGATGGATTACTTCCCGTGCGGCGATTATCCGCCTTAGACCGAAAAGGCCTTGCCCTTCTCCGGCACGATTACCTTAGTGGCGGCGCCCTTCATCTCGGCCACGAATTGCTCCGCGCTCTGGTCGATGATCGGGAAAGAGCCGTAGTGGCAGGGTATCACCGCGTCGAGCTTGAAGAAGCGCTTGACGGCGAAAGCCGCACTTTTCGCGCCCATGGTGAAGCGGTCGCCGATCGGCACCATCGCCACTTTCGGCTGATGCAGTTCGTTGATCAACGCCATGTCACCGAACACGTCGGTGTCGCCCATGTGATAGACGGTCGGCTCGCCCGCCGCCTTCACGATCACGCCGCAAGGATTGCCGAGATAGATCGGCATTCCGTCGGCGATGTCGCCGGAGGAATGGTCGGCGCGCACGAGCGTAACGGTGAATCCGCCGAGATCCACCGTGCCGCCGGTATTCATCGGATTGAGATTCTGCAGTCCCTTTGCGACCAGCCACATTCCCAGATCGAAATTCGCGGTGACCGTCGCGCCGGTGCTTTTCGCGATGTCGAGCGTATCGCCGACGTGGTCGCCATGACCATGGGTGAGCAGGATATGGTTGACGGCTTTCATCGCCGCCGCCTTGTCCGAGGCGAAAGCCGGATTGCCGGTGAAGAAGGGATCTATCAGGACCGCCTGGCCTTTGAAGTCCAGGCGGAAGGCGGAATGTCCGTACCAGGTGATCTGCATGGCGGGTTCCTTTGGCGGCATCCTTTGGAGAACGGCGGGAGAATAGCTGCAACGATGGTGGGATCAACCGCGTCGATTGGTTCGACGACCGTGTCATGATAGGCAACGGCATGCCTGCACTCATCGTTCCCCTGATCGAAGCCGTGGCGCATTGGCCCGCGCGCGGGCCGCTGATCGGCCTCGACCTCGGCACCAAGACCATCGGCGTCGCGGTATCCGACCCCGACCGCAAGCTGGCTGCCGGGGTGGAAACCATCGCGCGCAAGAACTTCTCCGCCGATGCCAAGCGCCTGTTCGAACTCACCGCTGAACGTCGGGCGGTCGGGCTCGTGCTCGGGCTGCCGATCAACATGGACGGCAGCGAAGGCCCTCGCGCGCAGTCCACCCGCGCTTTCGCGCGCAACCTCGCAAAATTGACGGAGTTGCCGATCGCTTTATGGGACGAACGGCTTTCCACCGCAGCGGTGGAACGCGAGTTGATCACGGCCGATGCCAGCCGCGCCAAGCGGGCAGCGATCATCGACCAGCATGCGGCCGCCTACATCCTGCAAGGCGCGCTTGATCGGTTGGCAAAACTTTAGGGCAGCACACGCGCCAGCAGCGTTGCCGCCTCATCATCGCTTAACTCGCTCGTACCGAAACTAGTGCCGCGTCGGCCGGCCAGCCGCGTGCGCGCAAATATCGCTGCGATGTCGGGTGCGCTGTGATGCAGCGCGGCCGAAGCCGCAAGCAAGGCGAGCCGCTCTACCGCCATGCGAGCCTGCCCTTCGGCGTTGTTGCCCGCAATCGTGCGCTGGATCACTTGCAACGCTTCGCCGGCATCGGGCAGACTCGACGCCCCGCGCGCAACTCCGCCGAGCGCTGCCTGCGCCCCCTCGCCTTCGCTGCGCATCGCACGCAGCACGTCGAGGCACATCACGTTGCCGGAGCCTTCCCAGATCGCGTTCACCGGCGCCTCGCGGAAAAGCCGCGGCAGGATGCTGTTTTCTTCCACATAGCCATTGCCGCCCAGGCATTCCATCGCCTCATAGACGAAGGCGCGGCGCCGCCTTGCAGATCCAGTATTTCGCCGCCGGCGTGAGCAGCCGCGCGAGACGCGCTTCATTCTCATCGCTCGTCGACAGATCGAAGGCGCGGCACAGCCGCATCACCAGCGCCAATGCACCTTCCACCTCCAAAGCAAGGTCGGCCAATACGCTGCGCATCATCGGCTGCTCCACCAAGAGCTTGCCGAAAACGCGGCGGTGCCGCGCGTTATGCAGCGCCTGTACCAACGCCGCGCGCATCAGCCCGGCGGAAGCGAGGGCGCAATCCAGCCGCGTCAGCTGCACCATCCTCAGAATGGTGCGGATGCCGCGTGCCTTCTTCCCCGACGCGCGTGCGCGTAGGAATTCCTGAATTCCACCTCGGTCGAGGCATTGGAACGGTTGCCGGTCTTGTCTTTCAATTTCCGGAAATGCAGGGCGTTGACGCTGCCGTCGGGACGAAACCGCGGCATGAAGAAACAGGTCAGTCCGCCGTCGGCCTGCGCCAGCACCAAAAAGGCGTCCGACATCGGCGCAGACATGAACCATTTTTCTCCTGTGATGCGGTAACCCTCGCCGTCCGCCACCGCACGGGTGCGATTGGCGCGCACGTCGGTGCCGCCCTGTCTTTCCGTCATGCCCATGCCGAGGGTCATGGCGGATTTTTCCCACCACGGACGGAAAGTCGGATCGTAGCTGCGCGAGGTGATCTTCGGCATCAGCTTGGCGGCGAGCGCGGGTTCGATCGCCAGCGCCGCCACCGAGGCCCGCGTCATGGTAATCGGGCACATGTGCCCGTCCTCCACCTGCGCCGCCATGAAATAGCGCGCCGCACGCGCGACTTCGGCCGGCGCCGCCGCGGCCTTCGCGTCCGCGCGCCAAGTCATGCTGTGCAGGCCCGCGGCCATGCTGTCGGCCATGAAGCGGTGGTAGGCCGGATGGAATTCGACCGCGTCGCCCTCGAGGCGGGGCGGATTCCTGTCGGCGAGCCCTGCCTGCTCGATCAACTCCGCTCGGCCCCAATGCCGTCCAAAGGATGATAGCGCCTGCGCTTCTGCGCCGGCGCCATTGGCAGCCACCGCCTCCTGCAGCGGCCGATCGATGGCGAAAAGATCGACGTCGCCGAGCGGCGGCGCTTGATTGAAGTCCTCTGGCGGATGGGGATGGGGCGAGCCGGGCATGGCGATTCACCACGTTTTGCTAACGTTATCACGGATCGCCGGGGACAATTGTCCGGCCTGCGCTCCGCCAGCCTTGCCTTGGCCCCGATCAGCGCCTAAGACAGCGCTTTAATGAACATTGCGCCGAAGTCCTCCTTCGTCCTCAGCCAGCGCCATTTGCTGGGAATCGAGGGACTTTCCCGGGAAGACATCATCGGCCTCCTCGACCTTTCCGGCGAATTCGTCGACCTCAACCGCCAGATCGAGAAAAAGACCGCAACGCTGCGCGGCCGCACGCTTGTGAACCTCTTCTTCGAGGTGTCCACACGCACCCAGGCTTCATTCGAGCTGGCCGGCAAGCGGCTGGGCGCGGACGTCATGAATATGTCGGTCTCCACGTCCTCCATGCGCAAGGGCGAGACGCTGATCGACACCGCGATCACCCTCAACGCCATGCGGCCTGACATTATAGTAGTGCGCCACCACGCCTCCGGCGCGGTCGAGCTGCTCGCGCGCAAGGTGGACTGCTCGGTGATCAATGCCGGCGACGGCTCGCATGAACATCCCACGCAGGCCTTGCTTGATGCGCTTACCATCCGCCGCCGCAAGGGCCATATCGAAGGCCTCACCGTCGCGATCTGCGGCGACATCCTGCATTCGCGCGTGGCGCGCTCCAACATCATCCTGCTCAATACGCTCGGCGCGCGCGTGCGCGTGGTGGCGCCTTCCACCTTGCTGCCGGCCGGAATCGAACGCTTCGGCGTAGAAGCCACCCGCGACATGCGCGAGGGTTTGGCGGGCGCGGACATTGTGATGATGCTGCGGCTGCAGAAGGAGCGCATGAGCGGCTCCTTCATCCCCTCGATGGGGGAATTCTCGCATTATTTCGGCCTCGACGAGAAGAAGCTAAGCTACGCCAAGCCCGACGCGCTGGTGATGCATCCCGGACCGATGAACCGCGGCATCGAGATTGACACGGCGGTGGCCGACGGTGCGCAGTCATTGATCCGCGACCAGGTGGAAATGGGCGTTGCCGTGCGCATGGCGGTGCTCGAAGCACTGTCGCGCCATTTACCGAACGCATGATGATGCTCGTCGACCGCCGCCTCGCTCCCATCCTGCTCGCCAATGCGCGCATCATCGATCCGTCGCGCGATCTTGATATTCCCGGCGATGTGCTGATCGCCGACGGCGTGATCCGCGAAGCAAGGCGCGGCATCGGCGCGGCAGGCGTGCCGGAAGGCACCGAAGTGGTGGATTGCCGCGGCCACGTGGTCGCGCCGGGCCTGATCGACATGCGCGCCTTCATCGGCGAACCGGGCGCAGGTCATCGCGAAACGCTTGCGACCGCGAGCCAGGCGGCAGCCGCCGGCGGCGTCACCACCATTGTCTGCCAACCCGACACCACGCCGGTAATCGACGATCCGGCCATCGTCGACTTCGTGCTGCGGCGTGCGCGCGATACCGCCATTGTGCATGTGCATCCCATGGCGGCGCTGACCAAGGGAATGAAAGGCGCGGAGATGACCGAGATCGGGCTGTTGAAGGCCGCCGGCGCACTCGCCTTCACCGATGGCGACAAGAGCGTGACCAACGCGCAGGTAATGCGCCGCGCACTGACTTATGCCAACGACTTCGACGCGCTGATTGTGCACCACACGGAAGATCCCGATCTGGTCGGGGAAGGCGTGATGAACGAAGGCGAATACGCCGCCCGGCTCGGCTTGATGGGCGTGCCGCGCGCAGCCGAAACCATCATGCTGGAACGCGACGTGCGGCTGGTGGAATTGACGGGCGGGCGTTATCACGCCGCCTCCCTCACCTGTGGTGAAAGTCTCGACGTCTTGCGCCGTGCCAAGAACGAGGGTCTGTCGATCACGGCATCAGCCTCGATCAATCATCTCACGCTCAACGAAAACGACATCGGGCCCTACCGCACCTTCCTGAAGCTCGCGCCGCCTTTGCGCGCGGAGAACGATCGGGCCATGCTGGTGGGCGCGATCGGACCGGGACTCATCGACGTCATCATGTCGGACCACAATCCGCAGGACGTGGAGACCAAGCGCCTGCCCTTCGCGGAAGCGGCACCCGGCGCCATCGGGATCGAGACCATGCTCACCGCGGGGCTGCGGCTGGTGCACAGCGGCGATCTTTCTTTGATCACCTTGCTGAAAGCGATGTCGAGCCGGCCGGCCGATATCCTTGGCCTGCCCGGCGGCACATTGCGAACCGGTTCGCCCGCGGACGTGATCGTGTTCGATCCTGACCTGCCCTGGGTGCTGGATCCCACCGAGCTGAAATCAAAATGCAAAAACACGCCATTCGACGAAGCGAAGCTGCAGGGCCGGGTGGTGCGCACTGTAGTTGCCGGCCGCACCGTCTATGAATATGTTTGATCGCGCGATCTAATCATGTTCAGCTCGCTCTATCCTCACATCCTTCTCGCGCTGGCCTTCGGCTATCTGCTCGGCTCCATTCCCTTTGGCATGGTCCTGACCAAGCTGACCGGAGGGCCCGACTTGCGCGCGGTCGGCTCGGGCAATATCGGCGCGACCAATGTCTTGCGCTCGGGCGGCAAGGCGCTGGCGGCGGCGACACTGCTCGGCGACATGCTGAAGGGCACCGTCGCCGTTCTGATCGCGCAACGCTTCGGGCTCGGCGCCGCCATTGCCGGCGGCCTCGCGGCCGGGCTTGGCGCATTCCTCGGTCACCTTTTTCCCGTTTGGCTTGGATTCAAAGGCGGCAAGGGTGTCGCGACTTATATCGGCGTGCTGCTCGCCCTGGTGTGGCAGGCGGCGCTTGCCTTCGGCGTGATCTGGATCGCAGTGGCGGCCGCGACGCGCTACTCATCGCTTTCGGGGCTCGTCGCCAGCGCCGCCACGCCCGCGATCCTGTGGTTCATGGGCTATCCCGCCGATGCCGCGCTGTTTCTCATTCTCACGGCGCTGATCTGGTTCATGCACCGGGCCAATATCGCGCGTCTGCTCAACGGCACCGAAGCCAGGATCGGACGTTAGTCCTGGGCCGTGCGTTGCTGGTAAATTACCTGCGGCCGGTGCTCAAATGCCGGCATCGGCGGGGGGACAGCGTGAACCGCATTGAACCAATCGCAAGCCTGCGCCTGACGGGCGAGCAGCGGCTCGACTGTCCGTGACGGAGCTTTGAAACTCCTAAAGAACTATCCTGCTTGTCGCGTTGGTGTTGCGATCACGCCGCGCGCACGGCTGCTTCGATCTTTTTCATGGCCTCCGATCCGCTTCCGGATCATCAAACAAGTGGCCGTACAGGTCATAAGTCATGCTGATTTTGGCATGCCCCATAACGGTCTGAACGCGTTTGGGTGTCCATCCTAGATGCGCGATGAAAAGACTTGCAGCAGCGTGGCGAAGGGCGTGAAAGCCGTATTTGCCTTTGGACGTCGATTTGCCGTCGGTAGTCATGCCACAGGTTTGCTGCAGCGGGACGAATACGCGATCTCGAAAGTTTTGCACAGTTTGAACGCGCCCCTGACGGGTCGGAAGAATTGCGCGTCGAGCAATTGGAAGTGTCGCGTCGCTTAATGCTCTTACCAAAGTAAGCGCGAACCTTGTCAACCATGACACCGGCCCTTCTCACGGCGTTCCTCAATTCTTCTTCCGTGCAATTGAATTCCTCGCACCAATAACGCACCTCGTGTGGCTCGTTTACGTTTACCCGTTTTGCGTCCTTGAGTGGGTCATCAGGCATATGACTTCTCCGTCTTAGGAAGAGGCGCGAATCCCCAAAGGCCACATGCCGCCGCCCGGTGAATGCCGGACTTGGTATGAAGGCCGGCCCCCTGGGGCACCAGCCGCCCCCTCACAGGTGCTGCTCAAAGGCGATATTCACTGCGGCCTATCCTCTGCTGGGTGTGGCATCGGTCTGCTGTGGGCGATGGATTGTGCAAAGTCCCGACAGTCGATCAATCCCGCCGCAGGCTGGGCACCGAATGTGATGGGCCTCGGTTGTCGGAATCCCGTCAATCGGAGCGCCGATGTATTCGCCTCGCGCTGGTTGCCGCTGAATCGACGGCGGCCAGTTAATCGGCACGTCTGCCGAATCGCAGCACTGTCGCCATGCGGCCTTCGCTTGTAACAATTTCCCAGCTTGTCTTTGCGGAGGCACGGTGCAGAATAGCACCAAGAGTACCGCAGCAGGGTCAGGCATGGAAGGCTCAATTTATGGATTGGCAGAAGATCCTCAAAGTCTACATGGAACAGGTCTACCAAGCCGAGGGAAGCTATGCCTGCCACGTCCCGTTCAGTGGGCCGGTCGACAAAAAGCTGAGCAAAGAGGAACGAGTTGCGTTGATGGCCATCAACAAAGAACTAACAAGAACTCATGATCGTTGGCTGAGCATCGAAGATAATCCACCCACGAAAATCGGCTGGTATGCGGTAATAAGGCGGTTTCGGGATCGCCCAGACCGGTTCCCGGTCGGCTCAGGTTACTGGGATGGCACCGGCTGGGACCATGGTCACATCTTCGCCCGATCGCCGCAGGTCTTTGCGAACGAGAACGTCGCGGAGGCATGGGCCTTTATGTACCAACAAGCTTGGGAACCGTTCGGTATCCCGGCCTCCATTTGCTACAATGCCAGCGAAGGCTCATTTGCACTCAAAGGAGACAAAAATGTCGCCAAAAAAGAAGAAAGAACGCACGCCGGAAGTTAAGGCTGCACGGTCGCAAGCACGCGTGCTAGCGCAAGCTGACGGTCGCGCGTGGGGCGATCTGTCCAAAGAAGAAAAGGTCAGCTATCTGAGGAAAGCGGGTAAACCCCAGTCACCCGCTGCCAAGGCGCGAGCAGCGGCGAAGAGCGCCGGGCAGAACTGGCGCGAATTGTCGAAGGAGCAGCGGCAGCAATATCTCAAACAGGTCGGCGAAAAATAACCAGCGAAATCGGCCAGCGAGGCCCACCACCTGACGAATGGTTGGCTGAACTCGTTGGGCCGAAGCACGATGGTTCCCGGTGGCCTCATAACCGGCTGATTTTAATCAGCCGCTCCCGTCAAGGAAAAGCCGCGCCGTCGCAATCCGGTGATATGCTCAATCGGTCGGACGGGGGCGGTCAATGGCTGAACGCTTCTCTTCCGCCGAGGGGGCTTTCATCATGCTTCATCATGCAATTTCGATCCGTGTCCTAGCCGCCGCTTGCGGCCTGTTGGCCAGTGCCAGCGTTGCGCAGGCCGCTCCGGAAACCCGGGTCTCGGGCACCGGCACCGATGCCGGCAACTGCCCGAGAACGGCGCCATGCCGGACCTTTGCTTTCGCGCACGATCAGACCAACAACAACGGCGCAATCAACATCCTCACTGCCGGCAATTTCGGGCCGCTGTCCATCACCAAGCCGATCAGCATCGTGGCGGATGGGGTCGAGGCCGTCATCAACACCGCCGCGGGCGGCGCCGCCATCATCGTGCAGGCGGGCGGCGGCGCCGTCATCTCGCTGTGCGGACTGACCATCGACATGCGCGGCACCGCCAATATCGGGATCCACTTCGTCTCCGGCGGGGCCCTGCATGTGCAGAATTGCGTGATCCGCAAAGCCGACACTGGAATTGAATTCAACCCGGGTAGCGGAACGCCCGAGCTTTACGTCGCAGATTCGGTGGTCGCCAACGCCGCCAGCACCGGCATCAGTGTCCACCCGGTCGGCAACGCCGGCGCCAAGGCGATGCTCGAGCGCGTCCGGGCGGAAAACGGAGCCGACGTTGGCATCTTGATCACGGGCTTCCCCACCACCGGTTCAATCAGCGCGACGGTGCGTGACAGCGTCTCGGCCGGCAACGGCGGCCCGGGCATTTTCGTCAGTGAGGGCGTCCCAGGCACGACCACGGTCATGATCGATCGCAGCGCGGCGGTGAACAACTTAACTCGCATCTTCGCGACTGGCGAAGCTGTGGTCCTGATAGGAGATTCGACGGTGACCGGAAATGGCACCGGATTGGCCACCGCCCCGAACGGTGCGATTATTTCCTACTTGACCAACGAGGTGAACGGCAACGGCACCGACGGCTCGCCGACCAGCACGATCCCGATGAAATAGACTAGGACGGTAACATCACGCCCAGCCTTCCAATTTAAGCGCGCGGCAGAGCTGATCGGTGGCGGCGCGCATGTCTATTGCCTTACGGCTCTTATGCGCTTGCACTAGGAGCTGGGCGGCGTACTGCCAGATCGGCCTTTCCTGCCGCGCTACGCGCTGGATTTCCCCACTATACGCTTGGCGATGCGGACAGCTTCATCGTCCAATTCCATTCGCGAGACGCCGACCCGGCTGGCCACGTCGCGAAAACGTTGCGCGAGTTCCAGGTACTCTTTCCGCTTTCCGCAATCGGCGCGTGGCGCGAAAGCTTCGAAATCAGCAGCCCGTTGACGGTAATAACTCGTCGTAAGTGGCATAGCAGTTCCCCGCTGATGCGAGCGTCAAGCCCGATGATGATAGGATGTAAGTCTCTTATCTGCCGTGGGTGGCGGATTTAGGACACTGGTGAATCTAAATTACGACAATTGCGCCAGGCATACCTGTTAAGGCCCGCCGCACACGCGGCGGGCTTTTTATTCCCTGAGCAACAAAAGAAAAAGGGCCGCTTGCGTTAGGGCTAACAGCCCGTTTGCGTGGATTAAAGCCGGGACTTGTCTTATCATTTGTGGAGATAGCGCAGAGTATGGCGACAAAAACACCAAAGCCAGCGCCAGTGAAACCACGCGAGCCGATAAAACTAATTGGCCCGGAAGAGCTCAAGCGCTTGCTCGACATGGGCAAGGATCAATCACAATCAACCGGACGGAAAAAAGAAGACTGGCGGCGGCGTCGTTCCAGGCTTCGCTAATAGAGAATACCAAGCGCGCGCTGCAAACGACCGCTGAAATCGAGGCCCGCCGCGTGTGCGGCGGGCTTCTTAGTTAGAAACAAGATCGCTGAACCGGAAGATAAACTCGGGATCTGTCATTGCTCCGGACATGGTCATGCTAAATTCGCGCACACAGTCGGTCTGATCTTGGAAAAATGTACCCGAGAATCGCACGGTCTGCCCGACGCGCATTTGCAGCGCTTTGTTATAAATCGCACTCCCCGGTTTCATTAGAGTATCGGAGCTGATGTCTGAAAGGGCGTTGTTCCAAGTCTTGACGATGACATGGTCGTCGATCTTGATACTTAGGATTCCCCGGCCATCGTTGTTTGTCGACAAAGCATCCACAATTCCGACCCAGTTGCCCACATTCTTGCGGGGCAGAACGTTGCATAATTTTTGCGCTCTCAAGGGCCGAAATGCGCCGCGCGCCATCTCATTGGCGGCACCCCTTTGGTAATTCTCCCGGCCTTCGTTCACGATGGCGACGAACTGGAACTGATCGGGCGGCATCGTACCGACCATTTTCGCTGCAAGCGAGATCGGTTGAACGGCAGTTGCAGACGTCGGCCCTTTCGCCGACGTAGACGATGACTTTTCGCCGCTTCCAAGGGCATAAACGAATACGATAAAGGCGCAAAAACCCGCCGCAACTATTTGCGACATTGGAAGTCGGCCCGACGGGTTTTTGATCCCGCAGAACGGGCAGACTTTTGCCTTGCTGCTGACCTGTTGGTAGCACTCCCGACATTGCACGATCGACATGTTGTCCCCCCTCGGCATCCCGGAACCGGCCCCGGACAGCATAGCACAGGAATTGTCGCGTACTTGTCGCACGGAGAGGTCGGCAGCCGTTGGAAACCACTGAAACGTCAGGGGAACCGTTGCAACACGTGCGACAGGGAAAGCATTGCGGAATTTACCAAAAAGGCCCGTAAACAAAGCATTTGTAGGAAATTAGCGGCTCGGTGAGCAGTTCGACTGGTTGCGGCTAATTCGCAGCGACAATGTCGGCCCGCGCACTTTCCGCACCCTGCTCAATCACTGCGGCGGCGCGCGGGCCGCACTCGCCGCCCTGCCCGATCTGGCGCGGCGTGGCGGCGCATCACGGCAAGCGCGCATCTGCACGCGCGAAGACGCCGAACGGGAGATGCAGGCCGCGCATGCAATCGGCGTGCGCTTCGTCGCGCTGGGCGAGGCGGAATATCCGGCAAGGCTGCAAAGCATACATGATGCGCCGCCTTTGCTGGCGGTACGCGGCCATATTGATGTGCTCGCATCGCCCATGGTTGCGGTCGTCGGCGCGCGCAACGCTTCCGCCGTCGGGGCCAAATTCGCCGAGCGGCTGGCGCGGGATCTGGGCGAGGCCGGCTTTGTCATCGCCTCGGGGCTGGCGCGCGGTATCGATGCCGCCGCGCATCGCGCGAGCCTCGCCACCGGCACCGTTGCCGTGCTCGCCGGCGGGCAAGACAAGATCTACCCGCCCCAGCATGCAGGCCTGCTCGAGTTGATCCTGCCGGAGGGCGCGGCGATTTCCGAAATGCCGCTCGGCTGGGAGCCGCGGGCACGGGATTTCCCGCGCCGCAACCGCCTGATCTCAGGCCTGGCGCTCGGCGTGGTAATCGTCGAAGCCGCCAAGCGGTCCGGCTCGCTGATCACCGCCCGCATGGCGCTGGAACAGGGGCGTGAGGTTTTCGCCGTGCTCGGCTCCCCGCTCGATCCGCGCAGCGAAGGCACCAATAACCTGCTGAAGCAGGCGCGACGTCAGTGACCGAAGCCGCCGACATTCTTCCCGTGCTGCGCCCGATCATGGGCGATCCCGCCGAACTGCTCCTGAAAGAGCCGGAATTCACTCCCGCCGACGGCACGGGCTCCGCCGCGGAGGACGAGCGCTCGCGCATTGTATCGCTGCTTGGGCCAACGCCGGTCGCCATCGACGATCTCATTCGTCTTTCCGGCTGCTCGCCGACAGCGGTGCGCATCGTCCTCCTTGAACTCGAACTCGCCGGCCGCATCGAGCGTCACGGTGGCGCCATGGTCTCCCTTCTATAAAGAGCGGTCGCGGACTACACAGCTTAAAGCTGTCTTTGCGCGGTAAATCTCCTCCAAGGTTGTTAAAACCTTGTTCGCATGCGTCCGCTATAAGACGTCCCCGAAGCCCGCGCCGGAAACCGGATTATTTGACAGTGCAGGTCCCATTACCCATCTTCCGGACGGCTCGCGGGTGCCGGTATATGGCCGGACAGCGGCCGGAACGCCCCCTTAACTCATTGGGATTTCATGAAAATTGTCGTCGTGGAGTCGCCCGCCAAGGCGAAGACCATCAATAAATATCTGGGTCCTGGCTATGAAGTTCTGGCCTCCTTCGGTCATGTCCGCGACTTGCCCCCCAAGGACGGGTCGGTCGATCCCAAGCAAGACTTCAAGATGGTCTGGGAGGTGGATGCCAAGGCAGCCAAACGCCTCGCCGACATCACCAAGGCCGTAAAGGGCGCCGAAACGCTCATCCTCGCCACCGATCCGGATCGCGAAGGCGAAGCCATTTCCTGGCACGTGCTCGAAGTGCTGAAGGAAAAGCGCGCGCTCAAGGAGCAGAAGGTCGAGCGCGTGGTGTTCAACGCCATCACCAAACAGGCGGTGACCGAGGCGATGAAGCATCCGCGCGCCATCGACGGCGCACTCGTTGATGCCTATCTCGCGCGCCGGGCCTTGGATTATCTGGTCGGGTTTACGCTTTCGCCGGTACTATGGCGCAAATTGCCGGGCGCCCGTTCCGCCGGCCGCGTGCAGTCGGTGGCGCTGCGGCTGGTCGCCGATCGTGAGCTCGAGATCGAACGTTTCGTGGCGCGCGAATATTGGTCGCTCGCGGCAACGCTGGCGACCCCGCGCGAAGAGAGTTTTGAAGCTCGCCTTGTCGGCGCCGACGGCCAGAAGATCCAACGCCTCGACATCGGCACCGGCGCGGAAGCCGAAGCCTTCAAGAAGGCCCTCGAACAGGCGCGCTTCACCGTCGCGTCGGTGGAAGCCAAGCCGGCGCGGCGCAATCCGCCGCCGCCCTTCACCACCTCGACCTTGCAGCAGGAAGCCAGCCGCAAGCTCGGCTTCTCGCCCGCCCACACCATGCGACTGGCGCAGCGGCTGTATGAAGGCATCGATATTGGCGGCGAGACGGTCGGTCTCATCACTTACATGCGCACCGACGGTATCGACATGGCGCAGGAAGCCATTGGCGCCATCCGGGGGATGATCGACCGTGACTATGGCCGCAATTACGTTCCCGATGCGCCGCGCCGCTACCAGAACAAATCCAAGAACGCGCAGGAAGCGCACGAGGCGATCCGTCCCACCGACCCCAATCGCTCGCCGCGCGAGGTGGCCTCATCGGTCGATCGCGACCAGTCCCGGCTGTATGAACTGATCTGGAACCGTGCGGTCGCGAGCCAGATGCAGTCGGCCGAACTGGAGCGCACCACGGTCGACGTCGCCGCCAAGGTGGACGGCCGGCAGATCGATTTGCGCGCCACCGGGCAGGTCGTGAAGTTCGACGGTTTCCTTACGCTCTATCAGGAAGGTCACGACGAGGATTCCGAGGACGACGAATCCCGCCGCCTGCCAGCGATGAGCGAAGGCGAGACCCTCACCAAACAGGCGATCGCCGCCGACCAGCATTTCACCGAGCCGCCGCCGCGCTATTCGGAGGCCGCGCTGGTGAAGCGCATGGAGGAACTCGGCATCGGCCGCCCCTCCACTTACGCCGCCATCCTGCAGGTGCTGAAGGATCGCGGCTATGTGCGCATCGACAAAAAACGGCTTTATCCGGAAGACAAGGGCCGCGTGGTCGTGGCCTTCCTCGAAAGCTTTTTCGCCCGCTATGTCGAATACGATTTCACCGCCGCGCTGGAAGAGCAGCTTGACCGCATTTCCAACAACGAGATCGACTGGCGCAAGGTGCTGCAGGATTTCTGGGTCGATTTCATCGGCGCCGTTACCGACATCAAGGACCTGCGCGTCACCGAAGTGCTCGACGCACTCAATGATCTCCTCGCGCCACACATCTTCCCCCCGCGACCGGAAGGCGGCGATCCGCGGCAATGCCCGAACTGCAGCGTGGGCAAGTTGTCGCTCAAGCTCGGCAGGTTCGGCGCGTTTATCGGCTGCTCGAATTATCCGGAGTGCCGTTTCACGCGGCAGATGACGCCGGGTGGCGACGCGCTGGGCGAAGGCGGCGTGAAAGTTCTCGGCACCGATCCAGTCACCAATCTGGAGGTAACCCTTCGGAGCGGCCGCTTCGGTCCCTATGTTCAACTGGGCGAAGCCGTTGACGGCGAAAAGCCAAAGCGCGCCGGCCTGCCGAAAGGAACCGAACTGGACTCGGTCGACCTCGCCTTCGCGCTTGGCCTGTTGGCCCTGCCGCGCGAGGTCGGCCTTCATCCGGAAAGCGGCGAGCCGATCAAGGCGGGCGTCGGCCGTTTTGGGCCCTATGTGCAGCACGAGAAAACTTACGCCAATCTGGAAACCGGCGACGACGTACTCACCATCGGGCTGAACCGCGCGGTGACGTTGATCGAAGAGAAGAAGCTGAAGGGCCCGAGCGGACGCCGCTTCGGCGCCGATCCCGGCCGCTCGCTCGGCGATCATCCGGTCAAGAGCGGACCGATTGTGGTGAAGAATGGGCGTTATGGTCCTTATATCAGCCATGCCGGCATCAATGCGACGCTTCCGGCAGACAAAACGCCGGACACCATCACGCTGGAGGAAGCCGTGGGCTTGATCGACGCCCGGGCCGAAGCGGGCGCTGGTTCACGATCGAGGCGTAAGGCGCCTCCGCGCAAGGCGGCGAGCCGGGCGAAAGCCAAGACGACCAAGACAGCAGCGGCCAAAAAGCCCGCGAAGAAAACCGCCGCGGCGGCGAAGGCCCCGGCCGCGAAGAAATCCCCCGCACAAGCGAAAAGCTGAGCGTTTCCTGGACTGGGGCCGCGAGGGCGTGAAACGCGGGAACCTTGGAATAGGTTCCTACCGCCCGGCGGCGTCGCCACATTTCCACCTTGAAGCCGCACGAAATCCACAAAACTGGCGGTTTCCCCCTTCACAAACCCGTGACGTTCGCCGGGGAAGATTCTCCTTCTACTAGAAGCGCTTTCGAGGACGCCGGAGCAAACCGGGTCCCTTACGGGGTGGGTTTTTGCATGGGGAAATCACTAGCCGTTCTTCTCGCTCGCTTTCTTGTGATCGCAGTTCCGTTTTCCGCTTCTTCTTTTTCGTCCGCGCAAGCCATGCCGGCTCCCGCGCCCGGCAACATCGAGCGCAGCATCGGGCTCGCCCAATGGGGTGCTGAATCCGAAGAAGCGGAAGCGATAAGCCAGGATGAGATCCTGGCAATGCTGCTGGAGCTCGCGCGCCCGCATCCCACCGCCAAGAGCAAGACGGCTATGTGCGAGACGCTGGCAACAGCGGCGCAGATGCATGAGCTGCCGGTCGGCTTTTTCGTCCGCCTGATCAATCAGGAAAGTGGATTTAATCCAGAGGTTGTCAGCCGGGCCGGCGCGCAAGGCGTCGCGCAGTTCATGCCCAAGGTCGCCGTGGAATGGGGCCTGAAGAATCCCTTCGATCCGCATGCGGCGCTGGTAGCCTCTGCCCGCTTCCTGCGCTCGCTGTACAACCAGTTCGGTAACTGGGGCCTCGCCGCCGCCGCCTATAATGGCGGCATGGGCCGCGTCCAGAAATGGATCGACAAGCGCGGCAAGCTGCCAGACGAGACCCGTCACTACGTAAAGACCATTACAGGCTTGCCTGCAGACCAATGGGTGCATGGCAAGCCGTTGGGCGCGAAGTTCAGCATCCCGCCGCGCGCACCTTGTCAGGAGATCGCGCATCTCGCCGACGCTCGTTCCGAAGATGATCCGCTGCCGCCGTCACGCACGAAAGTTGTTGCCGCCCCGTCGACCAAGACGACGGTCGTTGCTGGGCCGCCCAGCAAGTCGACCAGCGTTACCGTGGCCACGGTAAAACGGGATGTGAAAGTCGCGGTCATCAAGATCAAGCGCGGAAGCAAGGTCACTGCGGTGGCCAGCAAGAATGCGGAGCCGAAATCGATCGTCGCTAGCGCTGGCTCAGCTGCCGGACCCAAGGGCAAGGGCGGCAAGGCCACCGCCGCGGCAAAATTGGCGGATAAATCCCAATCCAAGTCTCAGGCCAAGGCCACTACTGGCAAGAAGGACACGGGCAAGGATCGTATCCGGCTGGCCGACGCGCGAGGCGCTCGTAAATAAGGTCGGACCGCGGACCATGCCTCCTGTGGCTAAATCGCCGCAGGTCTCCTAGATTGCGGGAGCGAAATTCCTCGCTCCCGATATCTCCTTGGCCAAAACCTCCGGCAAGAAACGCGCGCAACTGCCTTCCAAGGACGAGCTTGTCGCTTTCATCGGCGCGCAGCCCGGCAAGGTCGGCACGCGTGAAATCGCCCGCGCTTTCAATCTCAAGAACAACGACCGTGCCACGCTCAAGCGCATGCTGCGCGAATTGGGCGATGAAGGCCGCCTGGAGCGCCGCCGCAGAAAGCTCCACCCGGCCGGCGCCCTGCCTTCCGTCGTCGTTGCCGACATCACCGAACGCGACCGCGACGGAGAGCTGATCGCGCTTCCCACCGAATGGGACGAGGAGGCGCACGGCCCCGCCCCGCGCATCCGCGTGCATGTGCCGCGGCGTGCACGGCCTGCCGAAATCGCCGGCGTCGGCGACCGTGTGCTGCTGCGCACCGAGGAAACGGAAGAAGACGGGGGCATCCGTCACAGCGGACGCGTCACCAAGATCATGGACCGCGCCAAGCTGCGCGTGCTCGGCATTTTCAGGCCGGCACCGGATGGCGGCGGACGCCTGGCGCCGATCGACAAAAAGCAGATGGGCAAAGAGCTGACGATCCCGCCCAACGCCACCGGCGGCGCGCAGGAAGGCGACCTGGTGGCGGTGGAGATCGCGCGCCAGGGAAGGCTCGGTCTGCCGGTGGGGCATGTGAAGGAAAGGCTTGGTTCGCTTAAGAGCGAACGCGCGGTGAGTCTGATCGCCATCCACGCCCATTCGCTGCCGCATGTCTTCCCGCGCGAGGTTTTGGCGCAAGCCGACGCCATGAAGCCGGCGTCGCTGGAAGGCCGCGAGGACTGGCGCAAATTGCCGCTCATTACCATCGATCCTCCCGACGCCAAGGATCACGACGACGCGGTGCATGCCACCCGTGACAAGGACCCGGCCAATCCCGGCGGTTTTGTCATTACCGTCGCGATCGCGGATGTCGGGCATTACGTCCGGCCCGGCTCTGCGCTTGACCGCGATGCGGCCGAACGCGGCAACTCGGTCTATTTCCCCGACCGGGTCGTGCCGATGCTGCCGGAGCGCATCTCCAACGATCTTTGCTCCCTGCGGCCGGAAGAGGACCGCGCAGCGCTCGCCGCACGCATGGTGATCGGCGCGAATGGCCGCAAGCGCTCGCACAGCTTTCACCGGGTGCTGATGCGCTCGGCGGCCAAGCTGCATTATCTGCAGGCACAGGCGGCCGTTGACGGGCAGCCGGACGAGGTCACCCATCCGATCGTCGGCTCTATCATCGAGCCGCTCTATGCCGCTTATGAATTGCTCAAGAAGGAGCGTGCGGAGCGCGAGCCGCTCGATCTCGAACTGCCGGAACGCAAGCTGATACTGACCGCCGCCGGCATGGTGGACCGGGTGGTCACCGCGGAGCGCCGCGATGCGCACAAATTGATCGAGGAATTCATGATCCTCGCCAACGTGGCGGCAGCGGAAACGCTGGAGCGGATGCAGACTCCGCTGATCTACCGGGTGCACGACGAGCCGTCGCCGGAAAAGGTGCATGCGCTGCACGAATTCCTCACCACTCTCAATATTTCCTTTTCGAAAAGCGGCGCGCTGCGCCCTCACCTGTTCAACGGCATCCTGAAACGGGTCAAGGACAGCGACAACGAAGCGCTGGTCAATGAAGTGGTGCTGCGCAGCCAGGCGCAGGCCGAATACGCGGCGGAGAATTACGGCCATTTCGGGTTGAACCTTCGCCGCTACGCGCATTTCACCTCCCCGATCCGCCGCTATGCCGACCTGATCGTGCATCGTGGACTGATCCGCGCGCTGAAACTCGGCAGCGACGGCCTGCCGCCGCCGCAGGACGTCACGGCGCTTGGCGAGGTAGCCGCCCGCATCTCCGCCGCCGAGCGCCGCGCGATGAAAGCCGAACGCGAAACCGTCGACCGGCTGATCGCGCATTTCCTTGCCGACCGGGTCGGCGCGCAATTTGAAGGCCGCATCGGCGGCGTCACCCGCGCCGGGCTTTTTATCAAGCTCGACGAAACCGGCGCGGACGGATTCATTCCAGCTCGGACGATCGGCAATGAATTCTTCCGCTACGACGAGCGCAGTCATGCCTTGATTGGAAATCGCAGCGGAGAGACCTACCGGCTCGGCGACGCCGTCAGCGTGCGCCTGGTCGAGGCCGCTCCGGTGGCCGGTGCGTTGCGTTTCGAACTGCTCTCCAGCGGGAAAATCGAAAAGGGCAGGCGCCATCCTCCGCGTGCCGGGCAGGAAGACCGCCGATCCCGGAGCGACAAGAAGCGGAAGCCGAAGTCCACGTCGCGTGGCAAAAAGCGGCGCCGATAATTCCCATGCCGCACGGGATCGACCGCCTGAACGCGCTGGGAAAGACCACGCCGACGCATCCCACCATGCGGCCGAAAGACGCCGCCACGCTGATCATCCTCGATCGTAGCGGACCGGAGCCGAAGGTGCTGCTCGGCCGCCGGCATGAGAGTCACGCCTTCATGCCAGGAAGATTTGTTTTTCCCGGCGGGCGCGTGGAAGTTGCCGATGCGCGGATGACCTCGGCAAGCGAGCTCGATCCGAGAGCCGTCGCGAAATTAGTGCAGGGCGCTAGCGCCCGGAAAGCGCGCGCGCTGGCGCTCGCTGCCATTCGCGAAACATTCGAGGAGACCGGGCTGATGCTCGGCGTAAAACGCGACCCGCCGCCGGCCGAGCCAGGCGGCTTGTGGTGCACTTTTGCGGATGTCGGCGTGTATCCCGATCTGGCGGGTTTCCATTTCGTCGCCCGCGCGATCACGCCGCCGGGCCTGTCGCGCCGCTTCGACACGCGTTTCTTCGCCGTCGACGCGCAACCTATTGCCCACCGCGTCGACGGCATCGTCGGGCCGCAGGCTGAATTGGTCGAGCTTCTCTGGGCTCCGATCGCCGAGACCGCGACGCTGGGGCTTCACGCCATCACCGCGACAGTCCTGGAGGAACTCGAAGCGCGCATCGCAGCCGGCCTGACCCACGACCTGCCGGTGCCATTCTATCGTACAAAGAATGGCCGGTTTATTAGAGAATTGCTCTAGCCGGCCATCCAGTGCCGGCGGAGACTAGTCGTAGCGTTGAATGGTCATGGTCCGGGCGCTTATCAACGCCTGCACCGTGTCTGTTGGAGCGCGGTCTCGGAGGCGCGCCAGGACACGGATGTTCCACGAGCCGGTGCCGATACGCCTCGCCCACTGCATGGATTGACTTGCTGCGGACCTGCTGCTGCCAAAACCCGCAAAGCTGGGAGTGAAATCAATCACGGCATCGGTATTGGTGTTAACCGCCTCCACTTTTATTTCCAGCACGTCGTCGGCATTGAAGGTTGCTCCGTTAACCGACGAATTTTTCAGCTCCACCTGCGCTGAAAATGTCACCACGAAAAGCTCGGTATCCGCTTCTAGCACGGTAAATGGCGATGCAAACATTCCATCTACAGTCGCGAAAAGGTTGTTTTCATTGAATGTCGTCGTCCCCGTTTCGCTTCTGATGGTGACGCTCTTTAGTTCCGAACTGTTGAACGATGCCCCCAGTGCCGACGTGGTGAAACGCCACAAGTACTGCTCCCGCCAGGCCAATGACCTTGCGCTGCTTCCTATTCGTTAGTTTCAGCATTTTCGCCCCTCCTTGTATGTAGCTGGGAAGCTCTCGCGGGTTGCCGCCGTGTAAGCGCCTCCCGGCAACCAATTTATGCCGCTGTCTTGGATGGGGGCAACAACGCCAACGTTTGGAGCACTCTCGCCCGCGCGGAGCGCGAAAGAATGTCGGCCTTTAGCACGTTGTTTTTCTTGACTTTACCGGCCGGACGGGTAGGTTCCGGCCCAACTCCAAACCCCTTTTGTCGAGGTTCTCATGGCCAAGGCCGCATCGCTGAAAATCAAGCTCGTGTCGAGCGCCGACACCGGCTTCTATTACGTGACCAAAAAGAATTCGCGCACCATGACCGACAAGCTGGTGAAGAAGAAATACGACCCGATCGCCAAGAAGCACGTCGAGTTCCGCGAATATAAGATCAAGTAACAACCCTTTTCCGCGCATAGCGGTTGAAACGCCGGGGCCGTGCCCCGGCGTTTTTTGTTTGTCGCGAAATCGTGAATCCGTCCGCTTGACGCGATCCGGATAGTCATATATTAAACCACAAGGTTAATTAACCAGATGGTTATTTATGTCGCCTGACCGCCTGAGCACTACTTTTGCGGCCCTCGCCGACCCGACCCGGCGCGCCATTCTTGCGCGGCTGGCGCTGGGCGAAACTTCCGTTTCCGAACTGGCAAAGCCTTTCGATATGAGCGCTCCTGCCGTGTCGAAGCACCTGAAGGTCCTGGAGCGCGCGGGGCTCATCGCGCGCGGCCGCGAAGCGCAATGGCGCCCGGCCCGGCTGGAAGCCGGCCCCCTGAAAGACGTGGCCAAATGGGTCGAACGATACCGCCGTTTCTGGGAAGAGAGCCTCGACCGCCTCGACGACTATCTCCGAAAAATCCAAGCCAGGGAGAAAAAGCGTGGACGAAAGAAATAACCTTCAGGAATTTGTCATCACCCGCGTCTTCGATGCGCCGCGCGATCTGGTGTGGAAGGCCTTCACCGAGCCGCAACGCATGAAGGAATGGTGGGGCCCGAAAGGCGCCACGGTCATCAAATCGGAAATGGATCTGCGCCCGGGCGGCAGTTACCACTACGCCGTGCGCACGCCCGACGGTGCCACGATATGGGGCAAATTCGTTTACCGTGAGATCACCCCGCCCTCGCAAATAGTCTTTGTGAGCTCATTTTCCGACGAGGCCGGCGGCGTCACCCACCATCCCATGGCGCCGACTTGGCCGCTGCAAATGCTTTCGATTTTTTCGTTTGAAGAAGAGGGCGAAAAAACCAGGTTCACGGTTCGGTGGTCGCCTTTGAATGCGACCGAGGAGGAACAAGTCACTTTCGCGGCCGGGCATGCCAGCATGCAGCAAGGCTGGGGTGGAACGCTGGATAAGCTTGCGGCCTATCTGGCGAAAGCCGCGCAGGCCGCCTAAATGCTGCGCAAGCGGAAGGAAGCTCTCGATGTCTCTCAAGCTCTATTTCCATCCGCTTGCGTCTTTCTGCCACAAAGCGCTCATCGCCCTGTACGAAAACGACATCCCGTTCGAGCCGATCGTCGTTGACCTTGCCGACGAAGCGTCAAGTGCGGCCTTCAAGAAGGTCTGGCCGATGGCCAAGATGCCGGTCCTGCGCGACGAGGCACGCGATCGCACCATTGCGGAGTCCAGCACGGTCGTTGAATACCTCGATGCCTTTTATCCGGGTGCCACGCGGTTCTTGCCAAACGATCCGGACCGGGCGTGGCAGACGCGCATGTGGGACCGCTTCTACGACCATTATGTGCAGGAACCGATGCAGAAAATCGTGACCGACCGGCTGCGCCCCGCGGGCCGGAGCGACGGCCACGGTGTGGAACAGGCGAAGTCGCAATTGCTCGAAGCCTACAAAGTGGCCGAGCCCATGATGCAGTCGAAAATTTGGGCAATGGGCGATGACCTTACCTTGGCGGATTGCGCCGCCGCACCGGCACTATTCTATGCGAATACCGTGGTTCCCTTTGGGCCAAAGGAAAGGAATTTATCGAGCTACCTCAACCGATTGACGGAACGCGCCTCTTTCACGCGCGTGCTCGAGGAGGCGCAGCCCTATTTCAAGCTTTTTCCGCTGGAGAATAAGCCGCAATTTGCGCGGTCCAGCACCACGAGAACAAGCTAATCGCGCGGGAGCAAAAAATGGATTGGACAATTCTTCTCTGGGTGCTCGGCCTGATCGCTGTTGCGGTTGTGGCTATCCCGATCATCGCCTCGACCAAGCCTGACACGTTCCGCATCGAGCGCCACAGTACCATCAATGCGCCGCCGGAAAAGGTTTTCCCGCTGATCAATGATTTCCGCCAATGGACTCAATGGTCGCCGTGGGAAAAGAAAGATCCCGCGCTCAAGCGCAATTACAGCGGCGCGCCTAGCGGCAAGGGCTCCGTCTACGAATGGGAAGGCAACAAGAATGTCGGCAAGGGGCGCATGGAAATCATCGAGAGCACCGCGCCGTCCCAGATCGTGATCGACTTGCGCTTCATCAGCCCGTTCAAAGCCCATAACGCCGCGGAATTCACCTTCACGCCAACCGGCAATGCCACGATGGTCAATTGGGCGATGACCGGGCCAAACGCGTTCATGAGCAAGGTGATGAGCACATTCGTCAATTTCGAAAAGATGGTCGGTAAGGACTTTGAGCAGGGCCTCGCTAACATGAAAGCGGCGGCCGAACGGTGAGCAAGGTCAGACAGCAAAAGGATTAGCCCCATGAAATGCATTCCGTATCTCCTGTTCGATGGAAATTGCCGCGAAGCTTTCAAGGCCTACGAGAAGATCTTGAACGGGAAGATCCAAGCCATGATGACGTTCGACGAAACGCCAGCCGCCAAGGATATGGGACCGGAATGGCGCAACATGATCATCCATGCGTACATGACATTCGGCGACAGTACGCTGATGGCTTCGGACGCGCCGCCGCAACACTTCGAGCCCATGCAAGGCCTGAGCGTCAGCCTGCATCCTGAAACCGTGCAAGAAGCCGAGCGGATTTTCAACGCCTTGGCGGAAGGCGCCGATGTGAAGATGCCACTGCAGGAAACCTTTTGGGCGCAGCGCTACGGCATGCTGGTCGATCGCTTCGGCACGCCATGGATGATCAATTGCAGCAAGCAGACGTGATGGACGCCGATACGAACCCCGATACCGAGATCACGCTGGTGCGCCTGTTCGACGCGCCGCGTGATCTCGTCTGGAGGGCCTGGACCGACCCCGAAGTGCTGCGGCAATGGTGGGGCCCGAAGGGTTTCACCAATCCCGTCTGCGAGATTGATGTGCAGCGCGGCGGCAAAATCCGCATCCATATGCGGGCGCCGGACGGCACCATTTATCCGATGACCGGCGAATTCCGCGAGGTTGATGCGCCGCGCCGCCTGGTTTTCTCGGATGCGGCGCTGGACGCGGACGGCAACGTCCTGCTCGAAGGCTTCACCATCGTCACCTTTGAGGATGAGGGCGGTAAAACCAAGCTCACCATCGAATCGATCGCCAAGGCGATCGTTCCGCAAGCTGCCGACATGCTCCAAGGTATGGAAGATGGCTGGGCCGAGAGCCTCGATCGTCTTGCAGATCTTGTGACCCACGCAGCGCCGGCGGTTTCGCATGCGAGGACTTCGCGTCGTGGATGAGAGCAAGCGGAGCAGCACGGCTGGACCGCGAAATCGTCATCACTCGTGTGCTCGACGCCCCGCGCGAACTGGTCTTCGCGTCCTGGACCGACCCAGAGCAAGTGGTGCAATGGTGGGGACCGCACGGCTTTACCACGACAAGCCATGAAATGTCCGTGACGCCCGGCGGCGTGTGGCGCTTCGTCATGCACGGGCCGGACGGACGCGACTATAAGAACAAAATCGTCTTCATCGAGGTGCTGAAGCCCGAACGTCTGGTCTATCGCCATGCCGGGGAGGACGAGACCGAGAACGTACGCTTCCACGTCACCGTCACCTTCCAGGCGCAGGGACGCAAAACCCTGCTCACCATGCGCAGCCTGTTCGCAACCGCGCAGGAGCGTGACGAAGTGGTCACCAAATACGGCGCGATTGAAGGCGGCAGGCAGACGCTGGAGCGCCTCGCCGAGCATGTGGAGAAACACTGAGCCGGCTGCCATCGCGGCCGCAACAACGGAGGACGTCATGCATTATGTGGATGGATTTATCGTACCGGTGCCGCGCAAGAACCTGAAAGCCTACAAGCGCATGGCGCTGAAGGCTGCCAAGGTCTGGCGCGATCATGGCGCGCTGGAAGTGGTGGAATGCTTGGCCGACGACGTGAAGAAGGGAAAATGGACCTCCTTTCCGCGCAGCGTGAAGCTGAAGCCCGGCGAGGTCGTGGTGTTCTCTTATATCGTTTACAAGTCGCGCAAGGATCGCCACCGCGTGATGGGCAAAGTGATGAAGGACCCGCGGCTGGCCGACATGATGAACCCGAAGGAAATGCCGTTCGACGGCAAGCGCATGATCTGGGGCGGGTTCAAGACCATCGTCGAAAACTAGCCCCAGTAACGGCCGCTGGCTCCGATGATGATGACCAGCATGCCGACCGGCATGTTCACCGCGACGATCTGACGGATCTGGTCGAGGCTCGTTCCCGCCTTCGGCCAGTCCTGCGCGTCCACCGCCCGTTTGAAGGCAAGCCACGGCCCGTGGAACAGCCACATGAACAGCCCGACCATCGCCCAGCCGAACAGCTGCATCCAATGGATGTTCATGCCGACCCCGGAAAAGCCTCCGAAGGTGACGAACAGCATCCAGTAGCCGCTGGCCAGGAGCACGAGGATGGCGCCCCATACCCAGGGAAAGAACTTCGCCAGCGTCGCCCGCATCAAGCGAAAGCGCTGCGGCGGCTCGAGCGTGCCAAGCGCCGGCCGCAGGCAGACATAAACGAGGAACATGCCGCCGACCCAGATCACGGCGGCAACGAGATGCAGGGCAACGGCGATGGATTGAGCAGGCATCAGGCAGGTCTCCGGACTGACCAATCTGCCATGCACCTTCCCTGCCCGGCTTGGCAAGAGGCCGCCGTTGGCAAGAGCGAGCAGGTCATCGTACCTTCAGGCGGCTAACCACAACACGCGGGGGGAAATGTCCAAGCCGAAAATCCTGATCTTCGCGCCGCGCGAGGAGCCGCCGTCCATCATCAGCCAGCTCGAAGGCGCCGGCTTCCAGATCGCCCTGGGCAGCCTCGACTGGCAATTGCCCCGCGGCCATCACGAAGATGCCTTTGCCGACGCCGCACGCGATACCGTGGCGCTGATGGGCACCTCGATCCGCCACACGCCGGTCAGCCGCCGCGTCATGGAAGGATCGCAGCGGCTGCGTATCGTGGCCAAATACACCGTCGGCGTCGATGACGTTGACGTCGAGGCAGCCACCGATCTGGGCATCATGGTCTGCCATGCGCCGACCGAATCCAACTGCTTCGCCGTCGCGGAAACCACCGTGGCGATGATGCTCACTATCCTGAAAAGGATACGCGAACGCGACGCCTCGGTGCGTGCCGGGAAATGGCGACAGGCTGAGCACGGCGGCAGCTATGTCGGCAGCCGATTGTCGGACGGCTATCCCGGCATCACGCTGGGTATCGTGGGCCTGGGCCGCATCGGCAGCCGCGTGGCGCAATTGCTGGCGCCCTGGCGCATCCGCATCCTGGCTTATGATCCCTACATCTCGCCAACAAGCTTCCTGTTCTCCAACGCGAAGCAAGTCGATTACGAGACGCTGCTGCGGGAATCCGACGTGGTCTCGTTCCACGTGGTGTTGACCAAGGAAACCCGCTTCATGCTCAGCGAGCGTGAGCTGACATTGATCAAGCCGGGCGCCGTCGTGATCAATACCGCACGCGGAAAAGTGGTCGACGAGGCAGCGCTTGCGCACGCCATCGCATCGGGCCGTGTCTCGGCAGCGGCCATCGACGCCTTCGAGGAGGAACCCTTGCCGCTGGATTCTCCGCTGCGCGCGCTCGGGGAGAAGGTGCTGTTCTCACCGCATTCCGCCGCTCACAGCGCCGGGGGCGAACTGCGGCCCGGCATCACCTGGGCTACCCGCTCGGTACTGGCGGCACTGGCGGGAAAGGTGCCCGACAATGTCTATAACCGTGAAGTCATTCCGCGCTGGAAAGAACGCTTCGGCGGCGCCAGTGTCACCGCGTGATCCGACTGATACCCGCACGACTTCAGGAGCAACCATGAGCAGCTACCCAGGTTTGACCGGCGAATGCGTGATGTTCAAAGGCCATGACGGCGACATGGTCGAGGGCTATTACGCCAAGCCTTCCGGCAAAGGCCCCTTTCCCGGCGTTGTTCTCATTCATCACGCTCCCGGCTGGGACGAATGGATCCTGGAAGCGACGCGCAAGCTGGCGCAGCGCGGCTTCGCCACCATCGCCCCGCACCTTTATCACCGCGATGGTCCCGGCAACCCCGACGACATCGCGGCCAAGGCGCGCGCGGAAGGCGGCGTCGCCGACGGGCAGGTCGTGGGTGATATCGCGGGCGCGATGGCCTATCTGCGCGCGCAGCCGGAGGCCAACGGCAAGGTCGGTTTGATTGGTTTCTGCTCCGGCGGCCGGCACGCCTATCTCTGTGCCGGCTCGATACCCGATGTCGACGCGCTCGTCGATTGCTGGGGCGGCAACAAATTTGCCGACAACAAGAATAATCCGGCGAAGCGGCCGGTCGCCCCGATCGAGCTCACCGAGAAGATCACCGCTCCCGTTCTCGGCATTTATGGCAACGACGACAAGAACCCTTCCCCCGAAGACGTCAACAAGACCGAAGAGCGGCTGAAAAAGGCGGGCAAGAACTACGAATTCCACCGCTACGACGGCGCCGGCCATGGCTTTTTCAACGCCCCGCGCCCGGCCTACCGTCCCGAACAGGCGCAAGATGCCTGGAAGAAGGTTTTCGCCTTTTTCGAAAAGCATCTTTCCAGGTAAGCACGTCCGAGAGGAAACCTGTCATGTGCACCTACATCACCGAAAAGACCAAGCTCGTCGGCAGCGCCAAGGGGCCGAAAGGCTGGATGCGGATCGAGAGCGCCAATATCTATTTCGATCATCCGTTTCATGCCCCGCTCGACCATGCCCTGAATATCGACTTCGTCGGCGAAATCGACGGCAGCACGCAGCGGGTGGCTGTGGAGTTGAGTGCGGATTCAGCGCGTGCGCTGATCCGGAAAATCGAGGCAGCGCTTGCATCCGGCGAGGAAGCTCACGCGGCGTAAGCGCAAAGCCGCTCGGCGGGCCGAGGAGGCCTTGTGCGACCTGCCCGGGCCCCTGGCTGCCTACGATGGTGCCCCCGGGGAGCCGCTAAAAAACCGCACAATTTGTTACCGAATTATTAAGAAGCCATGCTAAAACCGCGTAGCTGCGGCGCAGCATCTTGAATTGCTCACTGCCAGAATCGGCCTATATTGGTATCAAATCAACGCCGCGAACGAAGATTCGACGTAATTCGACGGAGAATTTGGCTGCGGCCTTAGAAAAGAGGCCTAAAATGCTTATTCATGTCATTCGTTTTTTGCGGTCCTGGCGCCTCTGCAGCGACATTCTCCGGAATCTCAGCCGGAAGAGCGATAGCGAGCTCCGGGAAATGGGGCTGACCCGGGCGGATATCCCGCGGGTCGCCTTCGAGCGCACCTTCGCCGCCTGATCGGCTCGGAAACGAAGCAAACGCCCGCCCTGCAGCGGGCGTTTTCGTTTTTGTGCTCCCGGCGGCCGGAATGATTGCGGCCCTGCCCCGCAATGACCTACCTATGCGCTATGGCAGGCGAAGCAAAACCAGCGATCCATATTGTCGGCGGCGGGCTGGCGGGGGCGGAGGCGGCCTGGCAGATCGCCCAGCGCGGGCTATCGGTAGCACTGCATGAAATGCGTCCACGGCGCTCCACCGACGCGCACAAGACCGATCGGCTGGCCGAGCTGGTCTGCTCCAATTCCTTCCGCTCCGACGATCACGAACAATCCGCGATCGGTCTCCTGCATGAAGAGATGCGCCGACTCGGCTCGCTAATCATGCGCGCGGCCGACGCCAATCAGGTACCCGCGGGCGGGGCCTTGGCGGTGGACCGCGACGGATTCGCCGCGGCTGTCAGCTATGCGCTCGAGGCACACCCCTTGATCCGGATTGTGCGCGAGGAAGTCGCGGGTTTGCCGCCGGAAGAATGGGACAGCGTCATTGTCGCCACCGGACCACTCACCTCGCCCGCCCTGGCCGGGGCGATAAGGGCAATCACGGGCGAAGACGCGCTCGCCTTTTTCGACGCCATCGCTCCCATCGTGCATCGCGAGAGCATCGACCTCTCGGTCGCCTGGTTCCAATCGCGCTACGACAAGGCGGGCCCGGGCGGCTCCGGCGCCGACTACGTCAACTGCCCGATGACGCGCGAGCAATACGTTGCCTTCGTCGAGGCGCTGCTTGCCGGCGACAAGACCAGCTTCCACGAATGGGAAGCGAACACGCCTTATTTCGACGGCTGCCTGCCGATCGAGGTGATGGCCGCACGCGGGCCGGAAACGCTGCGGCACGGGCCCATGAAACCGTTCGGACTGACCAATCCGCACGACCCGCAGGTGAAAGCCTATGCAGTCGTGCAGCTGCGCCAGGACAACAAGCTCGGCACGCTGTTCAACATGGTGGGCTTCCAAACGAAGCTGAAACACGCCGAGCAGGTCCGCATCTTCCGCACTATTCCGGGCCTGCAGAATGCCGAATTCGCACGGCTAGGCGGCCTGCATCGCAACACTTTCCTGAATTCGCCAAAACTTCTTGACCAGACCCTGCGGCTCAAAGCCATGCCGCGCTTGCGTTTCGCCGGCCAGATCACCGGCTGCGAGGGCTATGTCGAATCTGCCGCCATCGGGCTGCTGGCAGCGCGCTTCGCCGCCGCTCAGCAGCTCGGCGAAGAATTAATGCCGCCGCCGCCCACAACGGCGCACGGCGCGCTGCTCGCGCATATTACCGGCGGGCATGTGGAGACCATGGACGCAGGCCCGCGCTCGTTCCAGCCGATGAACATCAACTTCGGCCTGTTCCCGCCGCTGGCGCAGGTCCCGATCGAGGGCGCCGACGGAAAGCGACTGCGCGGCACCGAAAAATCGGCCGCAAAGAAACGCGCGCTCTGCCTGCGGGCATTGGCCGATCTCGCGCAATGGGCGGGCGGGGTCCGCCTCGCCGCCGCCGAATGAGCCGGAAAAGCGAAATCGCCGATCTTTGGCGGGGCGACCTGGTGCTCAAGCGCGACGTCTTCTCGACCGTCGAGCGCGGACGCTTCCGTATCGCGGAGCGCGACGTCGAAGCCGTCCTGCGGCGGATCGACGAAGCGCCCTGGTGGTCGCGCCCGATTGCCCGGCATCTGTTCACCCGCGAGAGCCGGGCATTGGGCAGAGCCGGACCGTTACAGATTGCTCCCGCGCTTCTGTTCAGCGGGCGGCAGGAACTGGTGCGCGGCTGGATCGACGGCGTCGCAATGCATATCGCCAAGCCGCAGGGTGACCGCGCCTATTTCAACTCCGCCAAGGCAGTCTTGCGTCGGCTGCACCGCGCCGGGATCTGTCACAACGACCTGGCCAAGGAACAGAACTGGCTGCGCGGCGCAGATGGTCGGTGCTATCTGACCGATTTCCAGCTCGCCTTCTGCTTCTCACGGCGCGGACGGCTGTTCCGCATCCTGGCCTATGAGGATCTGCGGCATCTTCTGAAACACAAGCGACGCTACCTGCCGGAGGCACTCACGCCGGCTGAGTTGCGCATCCTGGGGCGCAAGAGCTGGCTCACGCAAGTCTGGATGGCAACCGGCAAGAAGCTTTATCGCGCGATCACGCGCGGATTGTTCAACTTCACCGACCGCGAGGGCGGCGGGCCGCGCCTGGTCAATGAAGCCCCCGTGATCGCCGCGCGCCTGCGCGAGCATCCCTCGGTGCGCGACGTCGCGATTGTCGCATTCCCGGATCGCCGGGCCGGCACCGGCCTCTATGCCTTTGTCGAGGTGAGCTCCATCCTGCCGGAAACGGATTTGCGCAAATTTCTTACCAGCAAACCCGGCCCGGCAGCGCCAGAGCATCTGCAATTGAGCGGCGCTTTGCCACGCGATGCGGCGGGCGCGGTGCGCACGGAAATCCTGCAACTTGTCGCCATGAACCAGCTGGAATTGATTGACAGCCTGATTGCGAACGAGAGCGAACGGGCCGTGGTGGCCCGGATCGTGGCGGAACGGCGCAACCTGCGCGACCGCTTCGCTTTTTAGCGCTTGATCCGATCGAATTGAAGTCACCGCTCGTCCCCGCGAAAGCGGGGACCCAGGTTTCGGCAGGCAAACTGGATTCCCGCTTGCGCGGGAATGAGCGAAGGTTGCTTTCAACGTCGTGGACTAGTGTCAGCGCGCTGCCATGGCGCGTGGACGTCGGGCCGCGCGCCATAAAATCCATTGCCGCCGCCATTGCGGCACGTCGACGATGCTGAACGGATCATAGCCGCGCCGCTCCATCCATTTCAGTAACGGCCGCGCCAAGGCAATCGGAAGGAAGGCGGGAAGCGCTGCCGCCGGCGCCGTCGCGAACAGATCAGCGGCCACCGCCAGGTGCCCGCGGATATGCAGGCGCATTTCCGCCAGCGTGGCGCGCAATGGCGCCGTCGATCGGCCGGCAAAAACATCCTCCGGATTTGCGCCATAGCGTTGCAAAATATCCAGCGGGATAAACAGCTGGCGCCGTGCCGCATGGCGCGGAAAAAGCCGCAACTGCTCGGCCAAGGTATAGGCGATGCCGGCGTGGCGCGCGAGATTGCCTACGGCGGCATCCGATCCAGCCAGGATCGTGCTGGCCAGTTCGAAAATCGCGGACGATGTCTTCGTCGCATAAGCCTCCGCATGCAGCAGGCTGGGCATCGGATCGTCATAAAGATCGAAGGCGCGGGCATCGATCAGATCGGAAAAAGGCTGAGCCGGCAGTCTGTGGTGGGCGATCGTATCGAGCAGTGCCGCAGCAACAGGATGCGCCCTCGCCTCCTCGCCTCGTCCGCCCTCCACTACTTCACGCCACCATTGCAGCCGGATCTCGCCCGGCATCGGTTCGCGCGCGACCTCGCGCACGCGCGCGATCTCCGCATTGAACGCGTAAAGGGCAAAACAGCGCGGGGCGTTGCGCGGCGGGCGCGAACAGCGTCGACAAGAAACGGTCCTTGTCCGCCTCCCGCACCAGCTGTTCGCAATAACCGCCCGCGTCCGCTGTCATGCAAGGCCTCGGGATAGGCATCACGCCTTGGTGTCGTCTCCCCGGATGGCGTCCCGGCCCGTCCCGACGCCGAGATAGATCAGGATCGGCGCGGCGATGAAGATCGAGGTATAGGTGCCGACCAGCACGACGCCGAAGATCATGGTCGCGGTGAAGCTGTGGATCGCAGGCCCGCCGAACAGCAGCAGCGCCAGCAAGGCGAGCGTGACCGTGACGTGGGTGATGACGGAGCGGGACAGCGTCTGGTTGATCGAAAGGTTGAGCAGCTCGGGCATCGACATGCGTTTGTAGCGGCGCAAGATTTCGCGGATGCGATCGTAGATGACAACCGTGTCGTTGAGCGAATAGCCCAGAATGGTGAGCAGCGCGGCAATGCTGGTGAGATCGAAATCGATCTGCGCCAGCGACATGTAGCCGATGGTGAACACCAGATCGTGCACGTTGGCGATCATGGCGCCGAGCGCGAACTGCCATTCGAACCGGAACCATAAGTAGATGAAGATCGAGCCGATCGCGAGCATCAGGCCCATGATGCCGTAAGACAGCAGCTCGCCGGAGACGCGCGGGCCCGACCACCTCAACGCGCCGGTATTCCACCTGGTCGCCGAGCGCGTTCCTGACCTTCTGAACGGCGGCCTGCTGTGCTTCCTCGCCGCCCGGCTGCTGCGAAATACGGATCAACACGTCTTGCGGGGTGCCGAATTGCTGGAGCTGGAACTCGCCCAACCCAAGCTCGCCGATTGTCGCGCGCATGCGCGCGAGATCGGCCGCGCCGGCCTGGGTGCGGACCTCCATCAGCGTGCCGCCGCGAAAATCGATGCCGAAGTTCAGGCCATGGAAGAAATAAAGCATGATCGCAGCGATCGACAGAACCGCAGATATGGGAAAGCTGATGCGCCGGAAGCGCACAAAATCGAACTTGGTATCGTCCGGAACGATGCGAAGGAGGCGCACTGTCGTCTTTCTCAGCTAACCGATGATATTGAAGCTAGATCGGCACATATTGCGGGCGCTGCCAGCGGACCCAATAAGCAACGATCAGCCTTGTCAGGGTGAAGGCGGTGAATACGGTGGTGATGATGCCGATGCCGAGCGTCACGGCAAAGCCGCGGACCGGCCCGGTGCCGATGAAGAAAAGCACGGCAGCGGCGATAAAGGTCGTGATGTTTGAATCCATGATCGTCGCCAGCGCCCGGCTAAACCCCGCGTCGATGGCATTGATCGGCGAGCGCCCGCCGCGCACTTCCTCGCGGATGCGCTCATAGATCAACACGTTTCAGTCCACCGCGATGCCGACGGTAAGGACAATGCCGGCGATGCCCGGCAGCGTCAGCGTGGCATTGAGCAGCGAGAGGATGCCGAAAATCATCGCCACGTTGATAGCCACCGCCACGTTGGCGAACAGGCCGAGCAGGCCATAGGTCAGGAACATGAAGATGATGACCAGCGCAGAGCCGACATAGGCGGCGGTCTTGCCTTTCTCGATCGAATCCTGCCCGAGGCCGGGACCGACGGTGCGCTCCTCGATGATGGTGAGCGGCGCTGGCAAGGCACCCGCGCGCAGCAGGATCGAAAGGTCGTTGGCGCCCTCCACGGTGAAACTGCCGGAGATCTGGCCGCTGCCGCCGAGGATGGCTTCGCGGATGACCGGCGCGCTGATCACCTCGTTGTCAAGAACGATGGCAAAGGGCCTGCCGACGTTTTCCTGCGGATATCTGTGCGAATTTACGCGCGCCGTTGGAATTGAAGCGGAAATTGACGACCGGCTCGCTGGTGCGCTGGTCGAAGCCGGGCTGGGCGTCGGTCAGGTCGCGCACCGGAAACGGAAACTAGCGCGCTTGATCAGGATGCTGCCGCCCTCCTTGTTTTTCAGAAGTTCGGAATCCGGAGGGACACTCGCTCTCGCCGCAGCTGGTCCGGCGGAATCGAAGTGTCCACCATGCGGAAATCGAGCTTCGCGGTCTTGCCCAAGATTTCCTTCAGCCGCGTCGGGTCCTGCAAGCCCGGCACCTGCACCAGAACGCGGTCGACGACCTTGACGCTGGATCAGCGGCTCTACGGTGCCGAGCTCGTTGACGCGGCGCTCGATGATCTGGATTGATTGCTCCACCGCCTGGCGGATGCGCTCGAGAATGGCCGGCTCGGTCGGAGTCAGGCGGACAAGACCGCCGGTCTGGGTGATCTCCAGGCTGCGCTGGCCGGCTGTTGCCAGAATGCCGGAAAGCGGTCGCGACAATTCGTTCAACTTGCTCATGGCCTGCGGCACGTCGGTGCCTTCGCGCAGCCGCAGTTCGACGCTGTTGCCGCGCACGACAAGACCGGTATAGCCGACCCGTGCTTCGCGCAGCACGCGCCGCACGTCATCCAGCAAGGCCTGTGACTGCTCCCTGCGCACCGCCGCGGAATCCACTTCGAGCAGAATATGCGAGCCGCCCTGCAGGTCGAGACCGAGCACGATGTGGCGCTGGGCCCATTTCGGCCAGCTCTTCACCGTCTCGTCGGAGAAGAAATTCGGCACCGCGACAAGGCAGATGAACAACGCCGTGAGCAGCGTCGCTGCCGCCTTCAGCCGGGAAAAATGAAGCATTGGATTTCGACCGTTTCGATGCGCTTAAGCCTGGGCGGCTCGAATCTAGCTGCCCGCTTCTTCCTTCACCGGCTCGCCCTTGGCGCGCACGTCGCTGACCATGGCGCGGACCTGGCGAACGCGGATTCCATCGGCGATTTCGACCTCGATCTGGTCGTCGTCGATCACCTTGGTGACCTTGCCGACAAGGCCACCGGAGGTAACGACAGTATCGCCGCGCCGAACATTCTTGACCATTTCCTGATGCGCCTTCACGCGCTTCTGCTGCGGGCGCAGGATGAGGAAATACATGATCACGAAAATGAGGACGAAAGGCAGCAATTGCGTCATCAGGTCGCCACCGCCACCGAGGGGGGAACCTTGCGCAAATGCAGGAGAAATCAGCATGGAACTTCCTTTGGGATGAGCCGGCGCGGGCTTCTCCGCGGCCTTGAGATTGGCGTCGAAAACGCGCGGACTATAGCGGTCAACGGCTTAATTGCAATGCGCGGCAGACCCGGCGGCACCGGTCGATTGCATCCCCCCGATAGCCTCCTTGCAGAGCGCCTGCCGGGCCGCTAAGGGAGCAGCTGTCCAACCTCGGATTTGCCCGAGTTTGGCGATTTCAGTGGCAGAAGCCGGATATTTCCGACTGTGCTGGGGCCGTCGCATGCCGAAAATCAGTCGCTCGAAAGGCAAGACCAAACGCAAGACCGGCTCAGCCCGTCCTGCCCTGACCGACACGGCGCGCATCGCTGCCGCACTCGATCGTCTCGCACCGCCCGCGCCACAGACTCCGGACTTTTCCGCCGCAGGCGCTTTTGTCTGGCATCCCGACGGATATCGGCTCGCGCCGGTCGAGCGCGTCAACCGGGTCGACATGTCGCTATTGAAGGGCATCGACCGCGTGCGCGACCTGATGGTGGAGAATACCGAGCGTTTCGCGCGCGGCCTGCCCGCCAATAATGCGCTTGCTTTGGGGCGCGCGCGGCATGGGCAAGTCGTCGCTGGTCAAAGCCGCGCATGCCGCCGCCAGCGCGAAGGCCGGCACATCTTCCGGCGAGTTGAAGCTTGTCGAAATCCATCGCGAGGACATCGAGAGCCTTCCGGCTTTGATGAATTTGCTGCGCGGCGCGCGCGACCGCTTCATCCTGTTCTGCGACGATCTCTCTTTCGATACCGAAGATACCTCCTACAAATCGCTCAAGGCCGTGCTGGAAGGCGGCATCGAAGGCCGGCCGGACAATGTGATCCTCTATGCCACGTCAAACCGCCGGCACCTGATGCCGCGCGAGATGGTCGACAACGAGCGCGCCACGGCGATCAATCCAGGCGAAGCGATCGAGGAAAAGGTTTCGCTCTCAGACCGCTTCGGCCTGTGGCTCGGCTTCCACCGCTGCAGCCAGGATGAATACCTTGCCATGGTGGAAGGCTATGTCGCGCATTTCCGTATTCCGCTGGCCGGCGAAGAGCTCACGCGCGAGGCGCTGGAATGGGCGACGACGCGCGGCGCGCGTTCCGGCCGCGTGGCATGGCAATTCGTACAGGATCTCGCCGGACGGCTTGGCGTGAAGCTGAACGGCTAGCGCGCTCCACACGCATAATCAAACAGTCGTCATGGCCGGACCTGTTCCGGCCATCTCGTTTAGGCGCGCATTGCCCCTCTAAGCGAGATGCCCGGCACAAGGCCGGACATGACGAGGACCTTTGGTGATGCTTGCCTGCGCGAACCGAAAAAAGCTACGCGCCGTTGAGATATTGCGTCGGATCGACCGGCGACGAGCCCTTGCGGATCTCGAAGTGCACCTGCGGCGAGGAGACCGTGCCGGTCTGGCCGGCCTTCGCGATGATCTGTCCGCGCTTGATCGTATCGCCGCGCTTCACCAGCAACTCGCTGGCATGGGCGTAGGCGGTCACGAATCCGTTGGGGTGACGGACCAGCACGAGATTGCCGTAACCCTTCAGCTCGTTGCCGGCATAGGCGACGACGCCATCTTCCGCTGCCTTGATCGGCGTGCCTTCGGGCACGGAGAGATTGATGCCGTCATTCTGCTGGCCATTCGGCTTCGGGCCGAAGCCGGCAATGATGCGGCCGCGCACCGGCCAGCGGAACGAGGGCGAACCGGACGCGGAGCCCTTCGCTTCGTCCTGCACATTAGCCGCCGGGCTGACGGCGCGCGCGGTGTGCTGTGGCTCGATTGAGGCAACTTTCGTTGTCGGGAGCCGCGGCCGCCTTAGACTGCGACTGCGCCGGCGCCGGCGTCGACTTTGCGCAGCGCCGGCGGTTTTGCGCTTGCCGTGCGACCCGGAATGACCAGGCGATCGCCCATTTTTACCTGCGTATGGGGCTCGATGCGATTGGCCTTCGCGAGATCTTTGAGCGGGACGTTATAGCGCTTGGCGATCCCGATCATGGTTTCGCCGGGAGCAACCGTATGCGTGGCGAAATCGGACCGAGCCCGTCGGCGCGGCGGCTGACTGGCCGCGAGCATGACTGCGCCGGTCATGGCTGGCAGAGCCGCCGCCGGCGACACTGGCCTGCATCGTGGCGGGCGGCGGCGGAGGCGGCAGCGAGCCGGCCGCCTGCCCGGGGGCCTGGCAGCGGCTTGCTTTCGATGCCTCCGGATTGCGGTGCGGAATTAATCGACGCGGTCACTTCGCCTGCGCCGACTGTGGCTTGGAAGCGAAGGGATTGGAGAATGGGCTTTCGAAGCGGCTGGTGTCGGAGCTGCAACCGGCCGCGCTAAAGGCCACCAGCGCCAACACGATGAACGAGGGCCGCAAAGACGCGCGCAACGTGACGGGAGACGGCATGGTTTACCCACTCATACTCAGACGCAACGGATACGAGTGAGTGAGTTAACACTGATTGGGTAAACAAGGCTTAAACGACCTTTGCGCGGCCGCGCGAAGGCCGAAAACCCAGGCGGCATCTCACAATTCGCGGGCTTGCCCGCGCAACAGCGGCACAAAGCGCACGCCAATCAGGTGCTCCCGCTCCAGGCCTTCGTTAGTCTTGGTTAATTTTACGATTTCCTGCGTGCCGGCGTGCGGGCCAAGCGGCAGCAGCATCACACCGCCTTCGCCAAGCTGCTCGACCAGAGCCTCGGGGACATCCTCGGCCGCGGCCGTGACGATGATGCGGTCGTAAGGCGCGCGCTCGGGCACTCCGGCAAACCCATCGCCCACCACCACCTCACATTGTCATAACCGAGCGTGCGCAGCCGGTTGCGCGCCGCTTCTGCAAGCGTGCGGTAACGCTCGATGCTCACCACTTCGCGCACGAGGCGCGACAGCACGGCGGCCTGATAGCCGGAGCCGGTGCCGATCTCGAGCACGCGATGCTGCGGCTGCACCGCAAGCTGCTCGGTCATATAGGCAACGACATAAGGCTGGCTGATGGTCTGGCCGCAGGCGATCGGCAGCGCATGGTCGCTATAGGCCAATTCAAGGCAGTCCGGCGCGACAAAATGCTCGCGCGGCACTTCGTCCATGGCCCGCAACACGGCCTGGTCGCTGATCCCGCGCCGGCGGAGCGTCAGCATGAATTCCATGCGGCCGACGCGCTCCGGATCCTGCGATACTTCGGGCACGTTGTTGTTACCTCTCGTCTGCCGCCGGCATGACATTATGGACGCCGCTGATATGGGTCTCAAGGGCCCACGTCGTGACCGCTCTTGCGGCCCGTCTGAAGCCGGGCTATATTCCGTCACCGCGCTAATCGGCGCGATTTACAGGAATCCGTCCATGAACTCGGCCGCAGACCCAGCTTCCCCGCAGACTGGGCGCCGTATCTTCGTGGTCGAGGACGAATTCCTCATCCGCATGCTGCTGGAGGATATGCTCACCGACCTCGGTTATGAGCTGGTCGGCGTGGCCGGCCGCGTCGATGAAGCGGCCGAGATGGCCGAGACCAAGGATTTCGATCTTGCGATCCTCGACGTGAATCTGGATGGGCAGGACGTCTACCCGGTGGCCGACCTGATCGGCAAACGCGGCCTGCCCTTCATGTTCGTCACCGGCTATGGCGGCCGCGGCCTGCCCGACAACTACCGCAACCGGCCGACCTTGCAGAAGCCGTTCCAGCTCGACGAATTGAAGCGGATGCTGGCGCAACTGCTGCCGGCGTAGAGCCGACCCTTGCAAAGCCTGCCGTGGACCTGATCCGGTGGGCACCGGCGGCGGCTTCATCCAAAGACTTCCGCCAGCCGCGTCAGGTAAGGCTCATCCGTCATGTCGATGCCGCAGCGGCGTGATCGAGATGCGATTATCCGCCAGCGCCCAGATATCGGTGCCGTCGCTCGTCGTCGGCTTGTACCGGCCCTTGAAGGCGATCCAGTAATAAGGATTGCCGCGGCCGTCACGGCGGCTTTCGATCGCCATCTGCGCCTGATTGCGCTTGCCCTGGGTGGTCACCGAGACGCCCCGCACCTTATCCGGCGCGCAATCGGGAAAATTCATGTTGACCAGCACGTCTTTCGGAATGCCTTCCGCCAGCACGCGCCGGATCAGGTCGGGCGCGTATTGGATCGCCGTGTCCCAATGCGGCAGTTTCCCTTCAGCCATGGCACAAGCTTGCGACAGCGCCACCGAGGGAATGTTGAGGATGGCGCCCTCGATCGCGCCCGGCCACCGTGCCGGAATAAGTCACGTCCTCGCCGGCATTGCGCCCCAGATTGACGCCCGACAGAACCAAATCCGGCGGGCCGTCCTTCATCAGGTGATAAGCGCCCATGATGACGCAATCGGTCGGCGTGCCTTTAACCGCAAATCGGCGCGGCGCCGATGCGAGCGCAGACGCAGAGGATCGTTGATCGAGAGAGAATGCGCGACGCCGGACTGATCGTATTCCGGCGCAACCACCCAGACGTCGTCGGACAAGACGCGCGCGATCTGCTCGCAGACGTCGAGGCCTTCGGCATTGATGCCGTCGTCATTGGTGACGAGAATGCGCATATTCATTCGTCATTCCGGGGCGGCGCGTAGCGCCGAACCCGAATCCGGATACGAGGAGAAACAGGTCGAATTCGATTCCGGGTTCGCGGGCTTCGCCCGCGCCCCGGAATGACGAGATCGGGTCATGCGTCTTTCTCGATGTCTTGATGCCCCCATGTAAGGCGCCAGAACGTCGGGGACGGCGATCGCGCCGTTTTCCTGCTGATAATTTTCCATCACCGCGATCAGCGCGCGGCCGACGGCAACCCCGGAGCCGTTGAGCGTATGCACAGGGCGCAGGTTGCGGTCCTTGCCGCGCACAGCGCGCATTCATGCGCCGCGCCTGAAAGTCTCCGCAGACCGAGCAGGAGGAAATTTCGCGATACATGCCCTGCCCCGGCAGCCAGACTTCGATGTCATAGGTCTTCTGCGCGGCAAAACCCGTGTCGCCGGTGCAGAGCGTCACCACGCGATAAGGCAGATCGAGCTGGCGCAGCACTTCCTCCGCGCAGGCCAGCATGCGCTCGTGCTCGTTTCTGGATTCTTCCGGCGTGGTGATCGAGACCAGCTCCACCTTGGTGAACTGATGCTGGCGGATCATGCCGCGGGTGTCCTTGCCCGCCGCTCCGGCCTCCGCGCGAAAACAGGGCGTGCAGGCAGTCAACCGCATCGGCAGTTCGCGCTTCCTCAACAATGGATTCGCGAACGAGATTGGTTAGCGGCACTTCGGCAGTGGGGATGAGCCAAAAGTCGTTTTGAACACCGACTTCCGCTACATTGGGTTTCATGATCCCTGGCTGATCGGGTCATCGAACAAATCTTTGCCTGCCAGGCCGCCATATTTCGGACCGAGAACTGATCATCCAAAAATTTTGGAAGTTGCGCGGTCCCAAACATCGTCTGGTCGCGGACCAGCAGCGGCGGGCTGACTTCGGTATAACCGTGTTCGGCGGTATGCAGGTCGAGCATGAACTGGCCGAGCGCGCGTTCCATCCGCGCCAGGCCTTTCTTCAGAACAACAAAACGCGCGCCGGAGATTTTCGCGGCGGTCTCGAAATCCATTTGCCCGAGCGCTTCGCCGAGGTCGAAATGCTGCCTGGGCTTGAAGGCATAATCCCGCTTCGTCCCCCACTCGGTTTTTTGAACATTGTCCTTTTCGTCCTTGCCGTCCGGCACATCCGCAGCCGGCAGGTTGGGAATGGTAGCGAGAACCTTATTGAGTTCCTCTTCCGCCGCCTTGGCGCTTGCTTCGAATTGCCCAAGCGTCTCCTTCAGCTCCGCCACTTCCGCCATCAGCTTATTTGCCGCGGCGTCATCCTTGTTTTTCTTCGCTTCGCCGATCTCCTTCGAGGCTGCGTTGCGGCGCGCCTGTGCCTGCTCGAATTTGGCGATGGCCGCGCGCCGGCGCTCGTCGAGCTGCAGCAGCTCTTTCGACTGCGCCGGCAGATTGCGCCGTTCCAACCCGCGGTCGAACTCGGCGGGATGCTCGCGGATCCATTTGATGTCGTGCATGGCAGTTCCAAAACCAAGATGTCATGCCCCGCGCAGGCGGGGCATCCAATAATACGTGGTGCAGGTTGATAATCCGCGAACCACGTCACGTCCACCGGGGATACTGGATCGCCCGGTCAAGCCGGGCGATGACAAAAGCGAATTTCATTCCGCCGGCTTGGCTTCGGGCGCGCCGGTGGCGGCAGCCGGCCTCGCCTTCTTCTCCACCCAACGCACCGACCAGATCGAGCCCTCGTAGAGAACCAGGAGCGGCAGCGCAAGCGAGAGCTGACTGATGACATCGGGCGGCGTCAGCACGGCGGCCAGCACGAAGGCGCCGACGATGAAATAGCGGCGTTTTTCCTTCAGCTGTTGCGAGGTGATGATGCCGACGCGCCCGAGCAGCGTCAGGATCACCGGCAATTGGAAGGCGATGCCGAAGGCAAAGATCAGGCTCATCATCAAGCGAAAGATACTCGCCGACCTTGGGCAAGAGCGCGATTTCCGCCACGCCTTCGCCGCCCTGCTGCATGCCGAGCGAGAAGCGCACCAGCAGCGGCAGAACGATGAAATAGACCAGCGTCGCTCCCAGTGCGAAGAAAAAGGGTGTTGCCACGAAATATGGCAGGAAGGCGTGGCGCTCGTTGCGGTAAAGCCCGGGCGCCACGAACATGTAAATCTGCGCGGCCACGATGGGGAAAGACAGAAAGGCCGCGCCGAACATCGCGAGCTTGAGCTGGGTGACAAAATATTCCAGCAGCGCGGTGTAGATGAATTTCGAATTCTCCACCCCGGCTACCAAGACAAAAGGCCAGACCAGGATGTTGTAGATCGTCTTTGCGAAATAGAAGCAGAGCGCGAATGTAATGGCGAAGGCGATGAGCGCCTTGATCAGCCGCGAGCGCAGCTCGATCAGATGTTCCATCAAAGGCGCCTTGGTAGCCTCGATGTCTTCGTGGGTCATGACGAACGCCCCTCATCCCGCTTGGGCGTCTCCACGGGACCGAGATCGGGCGCCGGCAAGGCCGGCTCGGACGATTCCACCGGCGACGGCGATGCGGAGGGCTCTTGGGGCGCAGGCAATGCCGCGGCATCTGGCGCTTTAGCTTCCGCCTTCGGCTCCAAGCCGTCGGGATTCATCGGATCGTAGTATGTGAAGCCACGCGCGGCGGCGCTCACCTCATCGACCGACTTCTTAAGCTCGGCCATCTCCGCTTCGCGCATCGCTTCCTGAAACTGGCCCTGAAACTCGGAGGCCATGCGCCGGATCTTGCTGATCCCCTGGCCGATCGTGCGCAATACTCCCGGCAATTCCTTCGGGCCGATGACGATCAGCGCGACGATGCCAATGACGAGGAACTCGCCCCAACCGATATCGAACATCGAGGGTCAACTCCAAAAACCCGCGGCCCCGCCGTGCTTCCGCAGCCCTTCCGGTTTCGACTGCGGAAGGCGCGGCGCCGTCAGACCGTGCCGCCTCCGAACCGCTTTTCGCTTTCGGAGTGGGTTTTGATGTCGGGCGACGTACCGGGCGCATGGTCGATGGTCTTCACCGGCGCGTCCTTAGACGTGTCGTTGTCGGCCTTTTCTTCCGCCATGCCTTTCTTGAACGCTTTGATGCCCTGGGCAACATCACCCATCAATTCGGAAATCTTGCCGCGCCCGAACAGCAGCAGCACGATCACGCCGACCACGATCCAATGCCAGATACTCAGGGAACCCATTCGGAAATCCTCCGCAACGACGGGATTACGGCCATCGGTCCGCCGGTGTTTCAGTAACGAAACTAGGCCCCGGACGCGGCAAAAACAAGGACTTAGGGCGGAGTCTTACATCCGTAAGATGACGCAGATATTGCCTTATTTCTCAGCCGGCGAGGGCGGCGGGGCGAGGCCCAGGTCGATATCCTCCGGCTCCAGCGGGTCCTCGTCGTCGCGCAGGGCCGGATCGTCCGACGGGGTCGGCACGGAGAAGCCAGGCGGCAGCCGACCGTCCAGAAGACCCGATCCCTTCAATTCGTCCAGTCCCGGCAGATCGTCGAGCGCGTCCAACCCGAAATGCGACAGGAAAGCCTCCGTCGTGCCGTAGGTGACAGGCCGGCCGGGTGCCTTGCGGCGCCCGCGCGGCCGCACCCAGCCGGTTTCCAACAGCACGTCGAGCGTGCCTTTCGCGGCCGAAATGCCGCGGATCTCTTCCACTTCTGCGCGCGTCACCGGCTGATGATAGGCCACGATCGCAAGCGTTTCGATTGCTGCGCGCGACAATTTGCGTGGCACTACTAAATCCTTGGTCAGCAACCAGGACAGATCGTTGGCAGTGCGGAACGCCCATTTACCTGCCACGCGCACGAGATTGACCCCGCGCGGCGCATATTCCGCCTGTAACTGCTGCAGCACCGTTTTGACATCGACGCCGTGAGGCAGTCGCGCCGCCAATGTCTTTTCGTCGAGCGGCTCCGCCGACGCAAACAGCAGCGCCTCCACCAGCCGCAGCTCTTCCGGCCGCGTTTCACTCATTGGCTCCATCTCGTCTGACGCAATTACCAGGCGCCTTTTGGCCGCACTTGGCATTCCCGTGGCTCCCTCTTGTTATCCTTTGACCGCCCGCGGCCCGGTTCTGCCGACCGAATCGCCTGCGACGTCATCCGCCACCATACGCTTTCGCAGGTAGAGAGGTGCGAAGGGCTCGCGCTGATGAATTTCCGCAACGCCCTCGCGCACCAGTTCCAAAACAGAAGCGAAGCTCGACGCAAAAACCGTCGGCCGCATAGCCGGCTCCACCAGATAGCTGATCAGATATTCGTCGAGCTGGCTCCAGTCCTGCGCCCGGCCGAGCAGCCGTTCCAGTGCGGCGCGCGCTTCGGCAAGCGACCAGACCGTGCGCTTGGCGAAACGCACGTGCCCAAGAGCCTTGGTCTGGCGCTGCTGGGCATAGGCCGTAAGCAAATCGTAGAGCGTCGCCGTCCATTGCGGGCGCCTGATCTCGGCGATCGGCTCCGGATCGCCGCGGTCATGGAAATCGCGGCCGAGTTGCGGGCGTTCGAGTAACCGTTCGGCGGCATGCCGGAAGGCCTCCAGCCGCCGCAGCCGATAGGCCAGCGCAGTCGCCATGTCTTCCGCGCTCGGACCTTCCATGCCGCCGGCATCCGGCAAGAGCAGCCGTGACTTCAGGTAAGCCAGCCATGCCGCCATCACGAGGTAATCGGCGGCAAGCTCCAGGCGCAGCTTGCGCGCTTCTTCGACGAAGGTGAGATATTGATCGGCCAAGGCCAGGATCGAAATCTTCGCCAGGTCCACCTTCTGCTGACGCGCCAGCATGAGCAGAAGATCGAGCGGACCCTCGAACCCTTCCACGTCGACGACCAAGGCTGGCTCGTCCGTGCCACGCTCGGCCAGATCCGCTTGGAAAGGCACATCACCCGCGATCATGACGTCACCGCCGCTTCCGCCATGAGGGCAGCGAATTGCGAGCGCGCGGCGAAGATGTCGATCTCTTGCGGTGCATGGCGGGCCGCGAGCGCCGCTTCCGCGCGCCCCGCCGCCTTTCCCGCAAGCAGCGGGGTTTCAGCCGCGACCTCACGCATCTCGTCGAGATTGCCGTTGCAATGCAACGCCACATCGCAGCCGGCCGCAAGCGAGGCTGCCGTGCGTTCGCGCAGCGAGCCGGAAAGTGCGCCCATGGAAAGATCGTCGGTCATCAGAAGGCCCTGAAACCCTATTCCGCCACGAATCACATTCTGGATCATCTTCGCCGAAGTCGTGGCCGGTGACACGGGGTCGATTGCGGTAAACACAACATGCGCGGTCATGCCCAGCGGCAACCCGGAGAGCGGCCGGAAGGCGGCGAAGTCGCTCGCCTCGAGTTCCGCCCGGGCGGCATCGACCACCGGCAGGGTGGCATGGCTGTCCGCCGTAGCGCGACCATGCCCGGGAATATGCTTCAGCACCGGCAGCACGCCGCCGTCCGCCAGGCCTGCCGCCGCGGCGGCTGCCAGCAGGGATACTTTGTCAGGTGTCTCGCCATAGGCGCGGTCGCCAATCACTGCGTCCGCACCTTGAACCGGTACGTCCGCCACCGGCAGGCAATCGACCGTGATGCCGACCTTGGCAAGATCGTCGGCTATCAGGCGCGCGCCCAGCCGAGCCGCCGCCACGCCCTTGGCCGCGTCCCGGTCGTAGAGCCGCCCATAAGCCGCCCCGGCTGGATAGCTCGGCCAATCGGGCGGACCCATCCGCTGCACCCGACCGCCTTCCTGGTCGATCAGCACCGGCGCATCGCTACGGCCCACGATATCCCGAAATTTGGAAACAAAATAAAATACTTGCGCTGCATTCTCAATATTACGCTTGAAGAGGATGAGGCCCCACGGCTGCGCTTCCGTGAGAAACGCGCGCTCTTCTGGCGTGATGGCTGGACCGGCCAATCCAGTGATGAAGGCACGCGCTTGCATCGCCGCGGATTAGCCCGCGCCCGCCGCAAGGGTCAACCGCCGAACCACTAATTTCTTTGGACGACGCACTGTCCGCCGGCGGATTTGAGGCTGCCGCAAAACTGCGTCGCCTGATCGACCGAGGCGAAGGGACCCACCATGGTCGCGGAAGTAAATTCCCTTCTTGCCGAGATCTGCCCGCCGGATGATCGGCTGACGGTCGCCCAGCTGATTGGGGAATTTGGCCTGCAGGCTGCGGAAGGAGGCCTGCGCCTCGGACTCGCTGCGCTGAGACGAGATTTGCACCGAATAAGCGCCGGACGTCGCTTGCGCGGCCGGTGGGACGGCAGCCAAGCGGGTCGGTGCTGCGGGCGACGGGGCCGCCGCGAGGCGGCGGAAAGGCCGGGCGTGCCGAAGCATCGGCGCTGGCGACCTCGGGCTCAGCGACAGCGGTGCATTCCGCTGGCTGCGCGGGGCGCGGCCTGCAGCGGCGTTGGCGCCGGTGCCACTGCGGGTGCAACCGGCGCGGCGGCAGCGGCACGTGCGGCAGGCGGGGCGCTCTCGGCCGCGGCGCGGGAATGCTGCCGGTGCCGTTGTTGCTGCCGGCCTGATCGGGACGGATGGTGACGGTACGGATCTTCCTCGGCTCGGCGGACGCTGGCCCGCCCGGATCGGTGTTCAAGGGCGGCGAAGCCCCCATCGCCATATCCTGCGCCCCGGAGGAAGCCGGATAACTGGAGGAAGTCGCGCGCGCCGGCGGGCGGGAATTGTCCTTCATCGCCATTTCCTGCGTGCCGGAGGAGGCCGGCAAGCTGGGGGAAGTCATGCGCGCCGGCGACCGGGAACTGTCCTTCACCTCGACTGGCTTCTCTTCGCGCGGGACGACGCGCTCGGCCTTGGAGGCATCGCCAACGCGGTCGTAGATCTGCTTGTTGGAGGCCTCGGCCGCTCGCCGTCCGGCGACGATTTTGCTCGGCGTCGTATTGGCCTTGATCACTGGAGGCGGGCCGGAAGGCGCGCCGCCGAAGACGCGCGATAACCGAAGCACACCGCCGGTTCCGATGATCGCCAGCCCCGCGAGCACCAAGGCGATCTTCAGGCCGCGGCGCGCACGCTCCTCGCCGTAGTCCTCTTCAAAGGCCTCCTCGCCATGCGGCGCACGTGCCGGATCGTCGAAACTAGGCCTCGGAAGGATAGGCGGGGCCTGTTCCTGCTGCCGTGTCCCATAGATCGCAGGATCATAGGCCGGCGGAAAATCCCGTTGCTGCGGCTCGGGATAGTCGTCGAATTGCCGGCCGCCGAGGTTGCAGTGGCGAACCGTACGGATCGCTCTGGGAGGAAGCAGCGCGCGCCCAGCATAGGGGCCTTCGGCATCGAAGCAGGCGCGGGGCGGCTCTGGGCAAAGGTCGGCTGGCCGATCAGCCGGGCGAGTTCCGCCAGTTCGGGTCGCTAACATGGTTCGTTTTGTCCGGTTAAGCGGGCCAGTTCCGCGGCCAAAGGGTCATTGCGCCGATGTGAGCGAAAATTGCTGTCGTCCACCATGCTTTGATCCGCCGGTTGTTCTGGTTGCCCCGATACCCTGCTGATCTTATAGCCTACCGCATCTCCTGCGGCGCTCCCACGCCGAGCGATGCAAGTCCCGAAGCGAGAACCGTAACAATGCCTTGTACCAAGGCAAGGCGGGCCAGGGTCAGTTGTGGATCATCGCGGATAATGAAGCGTAAATGTGGCGCATCATTGCCCCGGGTCCAGAATGCATGAAATTCGCTGGCCAGTTCGTAGAGGTAAAACGCCAGCCGATGCGGCTCGTGCGCCAAGGCTGCGGCCTCCACGACGCGCGGATAGAGCGCGAGACGCCGCATCAGTGAAAGCTCCGAGGGGTCCGAGAGCCGATCAAGCGGCGCCGCGCTAAGCAGCTTTGCCCGTGCCCGGTCCTCCGCCGGCAGGTCGGGCAACACCTCGACGGCGTTGCGGAAGATCGATTGCCCGCGCGCATGGGCGTATTGCACGTAGAAGACGGGGTTATCGCGCGACTGCTCGATCACCTTGGCAAGGTCAAAATCGAGCGGCGCATCGTTCTTGCGGTAGAGCATCATGAAGCGCACCGCGTCGCGGCCGACTTCATCCACCACCTCACGCAAAGTGACGAAATCGCCCGAGCGCTTCGACATTTTCACCGGCTCGCCGGCGCGCAAGAGCTTCACGAGTTGCACGATCTTGACGTCGAGCTCCGCCTTGCCGCCGCTCACCGCCTTCACCGCGGCCTGCATGCGCTTGATATAGCCGCCGTGGTCGGCGCCCCAGACGTCGATCAGGTTGCGGAAGCCGCGGTCAAATTTGTTTTTGTGGTAGGCAATATCGGAGGCAAAATAAGTATAGCCGCCATCCGATTTCTTCAGCGGCCGATCGACGTCGTCACCGAAATCCGTGGCGCGGAACAGCGTCTGCTCGCGATCCTCCCAGTCCTCGACGGGCGCGCCTTTCGGCGGCGGCAGCCTGCCTTCATAGACATGGCCGTGCTGACGCAAATCCTCGATGGTGGCACCGACCTGGTCCTTGCCTTCGATCAGCGATCGCTCGGAAAAGAAGACGTCATGACGGACATTCAGCGCGGCGAGATCGTCGCGTATCGAATCCATCATCATCGCGATAGCCTTGGCGCGCGCGATGGCCAGCCATTCGCTCTCCGGCTTGGCCTGCAATGACGCGCCATATTCTTTCGCCAGCGCCTCGCCCACCGGCTTGAGGTATTCACCCGGGTAAAGCCCTTCCGGGATCGCGCCGACATCCTCGCCCAGCGCCTCGCGATAACGCAGGAAGGCTGAACGGCCGAGCGCATCGACCTGTGCGCCGGCGTCGTTGATGTAATATTCGCGCGCAACTTTAAAGCCGCTGAAAGCGAGCAGATTGGCGAGTGCATCGCCAAACACCGCACCACGGCAATGGCCGACATGCATCGGCCCGGTCGGGTTGGCGGAAACATATTCCACATTGACCGCCTCCCCGCGCCCCACATCGCTGCGGCCATAGTCCGGACCGGCCTCGATGACGGTGCGCAGCTCCTCGATCCAGGCGCCCGGATGCAACGTCAGATTGATGAAGCCCGGCCCCGCCACATCGACCTTGGCGATCAGAGGATCGGCCCGCAGCCTGGAGGCGATGGCTTCCGCCAGATCGCGCGGTTTCTTGCCGGCATCCTTAGCCAGCACCATAGCGGCGTTGGTGGCCATGTCGCCGTGAGTGGGATCGCGCGGCGGCTCCACCACGACGCGCGACTGATCGATGACCGCCGGCAGTTCGCCCGCCGCTGCCAGCCCATCATTGGCGGCACGGACGCGGTCGAGCACCTGGGTGAAAATGTTCTGCGCAGACATTTAGGAAGGCCAATCAACAAGAGATTACGCCGCGCCTAACGCAATTGGGCTGGCGAGTCAAAACAGCTGCTTTATCGCAAATCCGGCGTGTTGGAGAAAAATCGGGCATGCTCGATCAGCGCATAGCGGTCGGTCATCCCGGCGATGAAATCGGCAATGCCGCGCACCCGTGCGTGATCGTCAACGCCCGCGCTCCACTCCGCAGGCATGTCCTCCAGTCTGGCGCGGAAATGCCCGAACAGATCGCGTATGACTTTTTCAGCGTCTTTCATTATCCGCTCGATACGGGCGTGGTGATACATGCGCGGATAGAGAAAGCCTTTGATTGCCGCGTCGCTCTTGGCCATCGCCGGTGAAAATCCAACCACCGGCCGTTCCGCGTGTCGCACCTCCATGGCGGAATTGGGCTTCGCCGCTGCCAGCCGCCGTTCCGACTCGGCGATGACGTCCTCGACCATGGCGCCGATCAGGCGACGCACCAGCTCATGCACAAGCCGCTCGGTTTCCAGCTTGGGATATTCCGCGCGGACCTCCGACATCAGGCCGCCGACCACCGGCACCTTGGCGATATCGTCGAGCGCGAAAAGGCCGGCGCGCAAACCATCGTCGATGTCGTGCGCACCATAGGCGATGTCGTCGGCAATGGCGGCGGCCTGCGCTTCCGCGCTGGCATGGCTCCAGAGCTCCAGGTCCTGCGTGGCGTTGTAGCAGCGGATCGCCTCCGGCAAGCCCTGCGTGCGATAGCTTCCGACCGGATCGCCGCTTGTCGTCGTCAGCGGCCCATTGTGCTTGACGATGCCTTCCAGCGTTTCCCAGGTCAGATTGAGGCCGTTGAAGTCGGGATAGCGTCGTTCCAGTTCGGTGACGATGCGAAGCGTCTGCGCATTGTGATTGAAGCCGCCGTGCTCGCGCAGGCAGGCGTCGAGCGCCCGCTCGCCCGCGTGGCCGAACGGCGGGTGGCCGAGATCATGCGCCAGCGCAAGCGCCTCGCTCAAATCCTCGTCGAGCTGCAGTGCCCGCGCCAGCGCCCGCGCGACTCTGCGCCACCTCGAGGGTGTGCGTCAGCCGGGTGCGGTAGTGATCGCCTTCGTGGAAGACGAAAACCTGGGTCTTGTACTTGAGCCGGCGGAAGGCGCTGGCATGGATCACGCGATCGCAATCGCGGCGAAAGGCGTTGCGCGTCGGGCTTGGCGGCTCGGAGTAGCGGCGGCCGCGGCTTTCGCCGGGATCCGCGGCATAGACGGCTCGCCTGTCGGCATCGATTGCCATCATCTTCTCGCCTTAACCGCGGCCCCTTGCCGGCTTAACTATCGCGACCGGCACTGATAAACAATCCGGGCCGTCCGCCGCCGACGAAGTGGCCAATACGAATGGGGAAAACGCGCCGATGACATTGATAATCAACAATCACGAAGTCGAGAAGGTGCTGACGATGGAAGCCACCATCGCAGCACTGGAAGAATCCTACAAGAATCTGGCCCTCGGCGAAGCGGTTTGCCGCCCGCGCATCGATATCCGTATTCCCACCAGCGATCCGAAGAAGAATTACCAATGGGGCACCATGGAGGGCGGCTCGACCTCGGGCTATTTCGCCATCCGCATGAAGTCCGACATCATTTGGGAAGACAATTACAACGGCGTGACCACGCAGGAGAAATACTGCACCAAGCCCGGCCTCTATTGCGGCCTGATCCTGCTTACATCGATCGAGAACGGCGAGCCGCTCGCGATCATCAATGATGGCGTGTTGCAGCATATGCGCGTGGGTGCCGATGGCGGCATCGGCGCCAAATACATGGCCAATGAAGACGCCGAAGTGGTCGGCATGCTGGGTTCGGGCGGCATGGCGCGCACCCACATGCAGGCGTTCAACGCCGTGCGCACCATCAAGAAGCTGCAGGTCTTCAGTCCGACCAAAGCCAATCGTGAGAAATTCGCCGACGAGATGCGCCACCGCTACAACATCGAGGTCAAGGTCTGCGACAAGCCGGAAGACATCTACAAGGGCGCGCATATCGTCGCGGCACTGACGGACTCCGCCGTATCGGTGACCGACGGCAGCCTGATCGAAAAGGGCGCGCATATCGTGGTGGTCGGCGGCAGCGGCAAGCCAGATCCGAAAGCGCTCGCGCGCGTCGATGCCTATCTCCGCTTCGGAGACAGCCCGGCACCGGCCGGGCACCCGGAGCTTGCGACCGATGCGGAGCACATCGGATACGAAGCGCGCCCGCGTGAACGCAAGCATGGCGACGGCCGCGTCAAAGGCCGTGCACATGGCGTTGCCCTTCCCGACAAACGGATCACGCTCGCCGACCTCCTCAGCGGCAAGACAAAAGGCCGCACCTCGGCGGACCAGATCACTTATTCGGAACGCGGTAATTTGCAGGGAGCGCAGTTCTACGCCGTTGCGGGCAAGGTCTTTGAAGAAGTCAAGAAACGGGGGCTTGGGCATGAAATTCCGACCAGCCTGTTCTTGCAGGATATCCGGAATTGATCGCGCGGACAGAGCGCCTGGGGAGGATTGAAGATGCCGCGATCCTGCAGGTTTGCAGCCGTATTTGCGTTGCTTGCGATCACGTCGTCCGCGCAAGCGCAAACCGCGAACTGGCAAAAGGACTGGGATGAAACCGTCGCCGCCGCGAAGAAAGAAGGCACGGTTGTGGTGCTCGGCCAGCCCTCGCCTGCCATGCGCAACGAGATCCTCCCGAAATTCACCGAACGTTACGGCATCAAGGTCGAACACATCGCCGGTCAGTCCAGCACGACGGTCGGCAAGGTGCGCACCGAGCGCGCTGCCGGGATTTATTCGGTTGACGTCTTCATGTCGAACGGCGGGACCAGCATCTCGGTGCTCTATGCCGAGAAGATGATCGATCCGCTGAAGCCGATGCTGATCCTGCCGGAAGTGACGGATCCTTCGAAGTGGAAGGGCGGCGTGATCCCGTTCGCCGATCCGGAGAAGGAATTTCTGCTGTTGATGTTCCGAAGCGTCGACAGCCACATGGTCGTCAATCAGGATTACGTGAAGCCCGACGAGATGCGGCACGTCAAAGACCTGCTGAATCCGAAATGGAAAGGCAAGATCGCAACGGAAGACCCCGCCGCTGGCGGCGGCGCCGGCGCCGGAAGCGCCTCGCATTATCTACACCCAACTCGGCCCGGAATTCGTCAAGCAACTCTATATCGACCAGCAGGCCATCGTGCAGCGCGACCGCCGTCAGCTGAGCGACTGGCTGGCACGCGGCAGCGCACCAATCTGCCTGACCTGCCACATCGACGATATGCGGGCGCTGGTAAACGAAGGCTACAAGCTGGTGGAGCTCTTCGAGCTCGAGGGCATTCAAAACCGCGTCACCCCCGCGCCGTCATTGCTCAGCGTAGCCAACAAGGCGCCGCATCCGAATGCTGCCAAGGTGTTCGTGAACTGGATGGCAGGAAAGGAGGCGCTTGAGCTGTATTCAAAAAATGCGCAGGCCGCGACCATGCGCACGGACACGGACGAATCCTTCCTCGATCCGCGCGTCATCCCCAAGCCCGGCGTGCAATATTCCGATTATACGGATATCGATTGGCAGATGCGCGTGCGCATGGACGTCGCCAGAAAGGTCCGCGATTTGTTGAAGGCGGGCAAATAGCAGCGGCCGCGGCCTTGTTGTTTCGGGAAAAGGCCTTATATATCAAGCCGTAATAGCTCATGAGTGCTGGAAATGACCTCGGCAGTCACCGTTACCGAACAGGCGGCACGCAAGATCGGCGAGATTCTGCGCCGCGAGCCGCCGGGAGCCAAACTGCGCGTGAGCGTCGAGGGCGGCGGATGTTCCGGCTTTCAGTACAAGTTCGACATCGAACGTGAGCAGGCCAGCGACGACTTCGTGATCACGCGCGAGGCGGCTGTCGTCCTGATCGATCCGGTCTCGCTCGGATATCTGGCGGGTTCGCAGATCGATTTCGTGGACGACCTGATTGGCGCTTCGTTCAAGGTGAAAAACCCGAACGTCACGGCGTCCTGTGGCTGCGGCACCAGCTTCTCGCTCTAGCGCTAGGCTCAGCGAAGGCTTGTCCCCGGACCGAGCCGCGATGGAGGCCCGACGGGCCTTACGCTCCTTCGCCGCATTGACAGCCCCAAACTTCCGTCAATGATGGGGACGGCCCAATGACGCGGCCGTACACGGGATGACGTCTTGCGACTGTTTTCGACGTATTTTTTGTTGAAATGTGCGGGCGCGGGGCTGTGGATTGGCTCCTGCCTGTCGCCGGCTGTTGCCCAGGAAACCGAATTCTGGCGCGGCAAGACCGTCACCATCATCGCACCAACCGCACCGGGCGGCGGCTACGACGCCTATACCCGCATGGTCGCGCGTCACATCGGCAAACATCTGCCGGGCCAACCGGCCGTGGTCGTATACAACATGCCCGGCGCTGGCGGCATGGTGGCTGCCAACCACCTCTATAATGTCGCACCGAAGGACGGCACCGTCTTCGCCCTGTTCGACCGCGCGATCCCCACTGCGCCACTGCTTTACGGCGAGGAGTCCAAGGCGCGCTTCGATCCGCTCAAGCTCACCTGGCTCGGCAGTCTGGCGCGCGAGGCCGGCATGGGAGTGGTTTCCACCAAGGCGCCGGCGCTGACGGTGGAAGAAGCCAAGAAGACCGAACTGTTCTTCGGCTCTACCGGCAGCGAAACCGACGCCGCGACCTATGTGCGGCTGTTCAACGAGCTATTCGGCACCCGCATCAAGGTGATTCCGATCTACAAGGCGCAACCCGAAATCTTCCTCGCCATCGAGCGCGGTGAGTTGCATGGCCTGTTTGTCACCGGTTTTTCCGCCAATGCCCGCACCTATGTGGAGGATCAGATCGCCAAAGGCCAGATGAAGCTGATGGTGCAGATGACCCTGGAGAAAGATCCGAAGCTGCCGGACGTACCTGGTGTGCTGGACTATGTCAGCAAGGAACAGGACCGGCAGGTGATCGAGCTCTTGCTGTCGCGGCTTTCCCTCGGTCGTCCTTTCATCGCGCCGCCGGATCTGCCGCCGGAGCGCGCGACGGCGTTGCGCGGCGCATTCGAAAAGCTTCTGCAGGATCCCGACTTCATGGCAGAAGCGCAAAAATCCGGACTGCCGGTGCAGCCGATCCTCGCCAGCGAAGCGGAAGAGATCATCCGCCGCCTCTATCAATATCCGTCCAAAATCGTTCAGCGCACCCGCAGCCTGGTGCGGGGACAATAAAGCGGCAGCGCCATGACGGATTTCAACGATCATTGCTGGAAGGACGTGGTGGACGAGGAGATCCTCGAAATCTACGCCGCCTATCATCGCGAGACCTATGTGGGGCCGGCGCCGGCGTTGCTCGCCATCGATCTTTATCGCAACGCCTATGGCGGCGGAAATATTCCGGTGCGCGAGGCCAATCGCGCGCATCCCGGTTCCTGTGGCGAGAACGCCTGGAAGGCGATCCAGCCGACGCAGCGACTATTGAAGGCCGCACGCGCCGCTGGCGTACCGGTGATCTATACGACGCGCCATGCCGACACCGGTGGCGTGAAGTCGACGAACCGCCGGATGCAAGGCGAGACCGAGGAGCAATATGCGATCATCGATGCGCTGGCGCCGCAGCCGGGTGAGCGCGTGATTCACAAGGAACGCGCTTCCGCTTTCTTCGGCACGCCGCTGGTCGCGTATCTGCGGCAGCTGAGCGTCGACAGCCTGATCATTTGCGGTGAAAGCACCTCGGGTTGCGTGCGCGCGTCGACGGTGGACGCCTATTCCTACGGCTTTCACAACACGGTGGTGGAGGAATGCACCTTCGATCGCTCGATGCTGAGTCACAAGGTCAACCTGTTCGACCTGCATCACAAATATGCCGACGTGATGCATGTCGAGCAGGTCATTGCCCATCTCGACAAGATGGTGCGTAAGGTGGCCTAGCGCGACGCCGCTCGGCTCTTCGGCGTTACCAGCATGATACGGTTGGTGCTGGTCTGATGGATCAAGAGGTTGCCGTCACGCGTCGGCCGCATATGCCGGATGATCCCGGCATAGACATTACCTGATGGTACCGCCCAGCTCTGGAAAGTTTCGTTCTGCGGGTCAAAACGCACCAGAGCGTCTGGCCGCATACCGGACTCGTTGTACCAGACGATGCCGTTGACCACGACGATCGCGTAAGGATGCGACTTCGGACCGCTCGGCGACATCCATTCCTTGGATTCGCCGGTCTTCGGATTGTAGCGGCCGAGCCGGCCCTGCCCCGAGTTGACGTACCAGATCATGCCGTCCTCGGCGATGTCGAGGCGCCGCACGGTGGTCCCCGGCAAAGTCAGCTTGACTTCCGAGACCGCCATCGTTGCGGGATCAACCTTCAGCAAGCACGGCGCGCCGTTGCATGACACCCACAGCACGCCGTCGGCGTCGACCTTGATGCCGTAAGGTTTCGCATTGGCGACCGGCGCGGTGACCAGCTTGATTTCGCCGGTCGCTGGATCGAGGCGGCCGATCATGTTGGAGTTTTGCGCCGTGAACCACGCGATCCCGTTCTTGTCGAAGATGATCGTGTGCGGATCCTTCGCGTTGGGATCGGGCATCTTGTATTCGGTGACCTTGCCCGTGGCGGGATCGACCTTGCCGATCGTGCCGTTCATATTCCCGCTGTACCAGGGGATGCCTTGTGCATCGAGCGTGATGGTATGGGGCTTGGCGTTCGCCGGCAGCGGATATTCTTTCATCTCCCCGGTTGCCGGATTGAGCCGTCCGATCAAGTTCCCGAACTGACCGGCCCACCAGATCGAGCCGTCAGCGGCCTCGACCGGATCGCGCGTGCGTTGACCGAGCGTCGGCGTCTGCCATTCCTTGAAGGCGACCTGTATGGTTCCCGGCATCAGCTTCGGCGCGCGTAGGGTATTCGGCGGAAATTTCTCGGCGAGATATTCGGTGATCGTCGCCTGCGTCGCCTGGTCGGGCGACAGATCGATCATCGTGCCGATCAGCTCCTTCCAATGCTCGCCACTATAGCCGGAGCTACGCGTGATCTGGTCGGTCTGGTGACAGCCGGTGCAAATGCCGGCGACGAGATCCTTGCCCGGGCCTTCCGGCAGGCCACCGGCCTGGCCTTGTGCTTCCGCGGCGAGTGGAATGAGCGCGATTGCGGCGGCAAGTGTGAACTTCTTCGAAGAGGATTTCGGCATCTGCGTCCTCCAAGTTGAAAGCGTTGAGTTAAGCTGCTTTCTTGCGGCTGGCCTCCAGCCGTGAGTCAACCAACGCCACGATCTGGTCGATCACCGGATGGCTCAGGCCCTTTTGCCTGGCGACAAGCTGAACGAGCTTGTCGGCCCGCTCGATATTCGGCGCGCCGTTGGTGAGAGCGCGCGCGGCAGAAGCCGGACGCGACAGGCTCTGCGCGGCGGCGGCGTATTTCTCGAACGGCACCAGGTCTTCCGGCTTGGCGCCGAGCTTCACCACCAGATCGTTGACGAAGTTATAGACCGAGCGTGACGTCTCGATGTCGCTATGCACCGCCTCTTGCGCCGTGCGCATGCCGTCTTTGGTGATGCAGCGATAATTGCCGGCGAGCAGCATGGCCCATTTGGCCAGCGGCACGAAGGTCGAATCGTGCAGCTTCAGCTTAACCGGTAGTTCGATCTTGCCCTCGGGCGCCTCGAAACGCGCTGCGTCGACGTCCTTCTCGAGCTGCCGCACGATCGCGGTGTCATTTTCTTCCTCGAAACGCGCGCATTTGAAGTTGGTCGGAAGCGTCACGAGCAGTTCGTTCGCCTTGCCGTCTGGCGGGCGGATCGCCTGCGGGTCCGGACTGTTGAGGGTGATTTTTTTCGGATCGACCGCATCCCAGACGCGCGGATCGGTATAGGCCGGTTCCAGCGCCGCATAGTCGAGCCCCGGGATGCGCTTCATGTAGGGAAGCGGCGGCATGTTCATGATCGACATGCAAGGGACGCGTGATTTGCCGATCGCGTCGAGCAGTTCGCGCACGCCGGCCGAGCGATATTGCGGCTCCTGCATGCAAAGGCCGACCAGGTCATATTGCTTCGGATCGACGCCTGTCGCCGGCCCCGCCGTCACCTTGCCGGGCAGTTTCTGCGATTCCAGCAGGACCGGCTCCGCGCGGCCGCGCACCGGCAGCCTCACCTTGAAGCCTTCGGCGTTGATCAGATCGGCTTCAGCCGGCAGGCATACCAGGTGGATCCTATGGCCGCCGAACAGCAGCTTGGAAGCGAGCAGCGATCCGTAGGACGCGCCCAAGAGGAGAATTTTATAGGCCATGTTCAACCTGCCACGGATCCAAAAGGGTGCCCGATGCTATGCGGCCCCGCTGCCGTGCGCAATCTAATCCGGCATGCCGATCTCGGTCGCATGCTGCATCGCAATCCGTCGGTCTGGACTACTCGGCAGCGACGGGACGTTCGGCCGGTTCCTCCTCGGGCAGTTCGTCTTTCGGCGGTTCGAGCCGGCGCTTGAGAATGCGGTCGAACTGATCGAGATAGATGTAGACCACCGGAGTGATGTAGAGCGTCAGCAGTTGCGACACGCAGAGGCCGCCTACCACCGCGACGCCGAGGGGCTGGCGCAATTCCGCGCCAGCACCGGCGCCGAGCGCAATCGGCAGGGTACCGAAGATCGCCGCCAGGCTGGTCATCATGATCGGCCGGAAACGCAACAGCGCGGCCTCGCGGATCGCCGCTTCCGCGCTTAGCCCGACACGCCGCCGCACAATGGCGAAGTCGATCATCATGATGGCGTTCTTCTTCACGATGCCGACCAGCATCACGATGCCGATCATGGCGATCACCGACAGATCCATCTTGAAAGCCATCAACGTCAGCAAGGCACCGATGCCCGCTGACGGCAGGCCGGAAATGATGGTGATCGGATGGATGAAGCTTTCATACAGGATGCCAAGCAACACGTAGGAGGCAAAAATCGCCGCCAAAACCAGGATCAACTGCCCCTTCAGCGAATCCTCGAACACCTGCGCGGCGCCTTGGAAATTGCCCACCACGGTGTCCGGGATCGTTTCGCGCGCGATGTCGTCGATGGCATCTTTCGCGGTGCCGAGCGCCAGGCCCGGAGCGAGATTGAACGAGATCGTCACTGCCGGCTGCGCGGCCTGATGGTTCACCTCCAGCGGACCGACGCTGGGCGTGATGCGGGTGACCGCCTCCAGCGGGACCGACAGACCGCTCGATGTCTTGATATGGATGCGCGAGAGGGCCGCGGTATCGGTCTGGAATTCCGGCCTGGTTTCGAGAATGACCGCGAAATCGTTGTCGGCGGTGAAAATCGTGGCCACCTGCCGGGAGCCGAAGGCATTGAACATTTCCTGCCGGATCTGCTCAATCGAGATGCCGTAGATCGCGGCGCGTTCGCGATCTATTTCCACCGACATCTGCGGATTCTTGATCGCCAAATCAGTCTGAACGTCGAGGATACCTTCCACCGCTGGCCATCTTCTGCCGCATGTTGTCGGCCACAGGATAAAGCGCGTCGGTATCACTGGACTGCAGCGTAAATTGGTATTCGCCGGCTGACCGCCGCCCCGGATTGATGTTCAAGTTCGAGACGTTGCGGAACGTCACCTTCATGCCGGGCACGCCCCGCGTGGCTTGCCGCAGTCTCTCCCTAACTTCGGTTGCGTTTTCTCGTTCCGACCGCGGTTTCAGCTTGATGAACAGCCGGCCGAGATTGGCGGTGGCATTCTGCCCGCTCGCGCCGACGGTAGAATTGATCATTTCCACCGCGCGGTCTTCTTGCACGATCTTGGTGACGTGCTTTTGCAGCTCAACCATGGCCGGGAAAGCGATGTCGGGATTGGCCTCGGTGGTGGCGGTGATAAATCCGGTATCTTCCGGCGGGAAAAAGCCCTTGGGAATGTATTTGTAGAGCACCACCGAACCGACCAGGGTCGCAATCGTAATGGCGAGCATGACCGACTTGTAGGCAAGCACGCGATCGAGCGACCACTCATAGGCCTCCAGCGAGCGCTGAAACAGCTTTTCAAAGGCCCGCAACAAGACATTGTGCTTTTCGTCAGGGTCGTGGTGGCGCAGAACGCGCGCGCACAGCATCGGCGTCAACGTCAGCGACACGAAGCCCGAGATCACGATGGCGACCGCAACGGTTACCGCGAATTCCCGGAAGATGCGCCCGACCATGCCACCCATCAGCAGTACCGGGATGAACACCGCGATCAGCGCAAAAGTGATCGAGATGATGGTGAAGCCGATCTCGCGCGCGCCTTTCAGCGCGGCTTCGAACGGGCGCATCCCATTTTCGATGTGGCGGACGATGTTCTCCAGCATGACGATGGCATCATCGACGACGAAGCCGACGGACAGAGTCAGCGCCAGCAGCGTCATGTTGTTGATCGAGAAGCCGAGGGCGTACATCGCCGCGCAGGTGCCGACCAGCGAGACCGGCACCGCCAGTGCTGGAATGATGGTGGCCGAGAGCGAGCGCAGGAAGAGGAAGATCACCAGAATGACGAGCGCCACCGCAATCGCCAGCGTGACCTGCACGTCATGCACCGACTCGCGGATCGAAACTGAGCGGTCGTTGAGGATCTGAAGCGAGATGGCAGGTGGGATTTGCTTTTCCCACTGCTCCAGGCGTTCACGGATGGAGTCCACCACGGCAATGGTATTGGCGCCGGGCTGCTTCTGGATGCTCAGCGCGATGGCGCGCTCGTCGTTGAACCAGGTGGCGATCTTGTCGTTTTCGACCGCGTCCACCACGCGGGCGATCTCGTCAAGCTTGACTGGCGTGCCGTTGCGGTAGGCGACCACGACGCGCTTGTATTCCTCGGCCTTGCGCATGGCACCGGTGGCAACCAGCGTCACGTTCTGCTTGTCGCCGAACAGCGTTCCGACCGGCGAGTTGGAGTTGGTCTGGACGATGACGCGGCGGATTTCCTCCAGCGAAATATTCCGCTGCGCCGCCGCAATCGGGTCGACCTGCACGCGCACGGCGAATTTCTGCGAGCCGTTGACATCGACCTGCGCGACGCCCGGCAGTTGCGAGATCTGCTGCGCGAGCACGATCTGCGCATATTCGTCGACGGTCGAAAGCGGCAAGGTCGTCGAGCGCAGGCTGATGAACAGGATCGGGAAGTCGCCCGGATTGACCTTGCGGAAGCTGGGCGGCGACGTCATCTCCTCCGGCAAGCGCCGGTTGGCCGTGGTCAGCGCAGCCTGCACGTCGAGCGCGGCTCCATCGATATCGCGCTCAAGGTCAAATTGGATGGTGATGCGGGTGCGCCCAAGCGTCGAGCCCGAGGTGATCGACCGGATGCCGGAGATGGTCGACAGCTCGCGCTCAATAACCGAGGCGACAGAGGCTGCCATTGTCTCCGGGCTGGCGCCCGGCAGGTTGGCGCTGATGTTGATCGTCGGGAAATCGACGGCCGGCAATGCAGCCACCGGCAGCAGCCGATAGGCGAAGATACCGAAGACGATGATAGTCATCGTCACCAGCGAGGTGAAGACAGGCCGGCGAATGCAGAGTTTCGGAAATGCCCATGGCCTAGGAACCCGCCTTGGCCTCGCGCACCGAGACGCGGGTACCATTCGAGAGCAGCAAGTGGCCCGCGGTAACAACCTGTTCGTTGCCGCTCAGTCCGTCGGCGATCACGCTTTCGCCGTCGACGCTGCGGGCGACGGTGACGGGTTGCACCGTGGCTGCGCCATTCTTGACCACAAAGACGAAGGATCCGGTCTGGCTCACCTGGACGGCCGCGGATGGGACCGTCACCGCTTCCTCTTCGCGGAAGCTCAAGCGCACGGTTACCAGCGTGCCGGGCCACAACAAGTCGTCGGTGTTCGGCATGGTGGCCCGCGCCATCACCATGCCGGTGGTGGGATCGACCGTGTTCTCGATCATCGTAACCTGTCCGGAGGCTTGGCGCATGTCGCCCGGGATCGACGCCTTGATGGCGGCCGTGTTTCGCGCGTCAGCGCCTCGCGCAAATCCGGCAGACTGCGTTGCGGCACCGGGAAGCTCACGTAGACCGGCGCGGCCTGAATGATGGTGGCAAGCGGCAGCCTGGTCGGCCGAGCGGACGAAATTGCCGACCTTCACCGCGGCCATGCTGGCGCGACCGGAGATCGGCGCCCGGATGGTGCAATAGCCGATCTGCACCCTCAGATTGTCGACCGCCGATTCATCGGCCGCCACCTGGCCGCGCAACACGTTCGATTGGGTTATCGCATTATCGAGATTGAGCTGGGTGGTGGCGCCTTTGGCGATCAACTCGGTGTAGCGGCGCACATCGCGCTCGGCGCCTTCCAGCGCAGCACGGTTGCGCGCTGAGCGTGCCTTCTTTCTCCTTCAGTTGAGTTTGCAATGCGCGGCTGTCGAGGGTGAACAGAAGATCGCCCTGTTTGACGAAGGCGCCGTCCTCGAAATGGACCTGGACGATTTCGGTATCGATTCGGGTCTTGACCGCGACGCTAGCAATCGGCGTCACGGTGCCCAGCGATTCAATCCGCACCGGAACCTTCTTTTTGGCGGCCTGCGCGACTTCTACCGGAACACCGCGGTTGCCGTCCTGCCCGCGCTCTCGTTGCGACGATTGGGCGACCGCTCCGCTGGAACTGGTAAATCCGCCGGCAAGCCAAACGGCCGTCACGCCGACCAGCACGACAGCCGCCCCTAGCATCAAGGTACGGATATTCAGTCCCCCAGCCGTGCGGCTGCGCAGGGCCGCTCGAGGCTCTCGTGATGTCGTGTGTTCTTGCATTGCCTTGTCCGCATGGGAACTTCGTACCGAACTCCCGCCTTGGCCCTCCCACCCCGTTTGCCCGCCTTCGACATTAATTTCGTTTTTCGCGGGACGGCTTTCTATCATATAGGCGCCCGCAGCGCACCTTAAACAGAGGTAAGTTTAGGGTGCGTTTTCAACCTCCCGTTTACGCTAGGCACCCGCCATGCGGATCGCCACCTGGAACGTCAATTCCATAAAACAACGGCTGGACAACATCGTCTCCTGGCTTGACGCCCGGCAGCCGGACATTGTTTGCCTGCAGGAAACAAAATGCATCGACCAGGACTTCCCAAGGGAAAGCTTGGAATCGCTGGGTTACAACGTTGCCACGCACGGGCAAAAAGCCTTCAACGGCGTGGCTTTCCTGTCCAAATTGCCGTTCGACGAGGTGAAGCAGGGGCTTTCCGGCGACGACGGTGACGCCCAGGCGCGGTTCCTGGAAGCCAGGTTTTCCACAAGGACCGGCGTGATCCGCGTTGCCAACCTCTATCTGCCCAATGGAAATCCGCCTGAAACCGATAAATACGATTATAAAATCAAGTGGATGAAGCGGCTTCTTGCCTATGCAGATGAGCAGCTTTCGCTGGAGGAACCGCTCGTGCTGGCGGGAGATTTCAACGTCATTCCGGAGCGAATCGACGCCTCGAATCCGGAGGCTTGGGTAAATGATGCGCTGTTCCTGCCGCGGACCCGGCAACACTTCCGGGCGCTGACCAATCTGGGATTGGTTGACGCCGTGCGCGCCACCAATGACGCCGCCGGCATTTATACCTTTTGGGACTATCAGGCCGGAGCCTGGCAAAAGAACCGCGGCATCCGCATCGATCACATGCTGCTCTCGCCGCAGGCGGCCGACCGGTTGAGCGGCGCCAGCATCGACAAGCATGTGAGGGCCTGGGAGCGCCCGTCCGATCACGTACCGGTTTTCATCGATCTGGCGATTGAGCCGCGGAGCGCTTGATCCCGAAAAGTGGGAACCGGTTTTCGGGATGGATCAAGCGCCACCTAAAGCAGGCCGGCCGGCCTACCAGTCGCGGCGGTTCAGGCGGCGCTCGATCAGGGTCAGTGCAAGCGCGCGTTCATCCTCGGTCGCCTGCTTGAAGGCGGCCTCCCGCGCATCCGCGATCCACGTGACCTGGTCGCGTGAGCCATCGCTGGCCAATGTCAGCCACATCAGGCCGAGCGGCCGCTGCCGCGGGACATCCTCGCCGCGAAATAGAATCTGTCCGAGCGTCGCCTGCGCTTCGTACTGACCCTTGTTCGCGGCCAGCGCGAACCAGCGCACCGCGAGCTTCGGGTCTTTCCGCATGCCCTCGCCCTGCAGATAGAGCCGACCGAGGTGAAATTGCGCATCCGGGTCGCCGAAGAAGGACGCCGCATAAGAAAACATATCGCGCGCGCGATTGGGATCCGGCTTGACCGGGGAATTGGGAATGCCGTCGCGATAATAGTGGCCGAGCGCAACGAAAGCATCGGCGACGAAGCGCTGCTCCGGCGCGTTGCCGGTATCATCGCTGTGGCTTTTGACGATACGACGGAAGTATTCGAAGGCGCGAAGATCGTCATGCGGAACGCCGTCGCCATCGGCATACATGCGCCCAAGCTTCCATTGCGCCAAGGCGTGGCCGTTCTCGGCCGCGTATTGCAGGGAGGTTATCCGCCTTGTCGGTCTCACCGACCTTGAGGGCCAACGCGCCGCTGCGGAAGGCTTCCGGCGGCGACAGCCTGCTGCTTGGCGAATTGCCGTCAAATCCAGCCGAAGGCCCCGCGCCGAGCAAAAGGCCGACCGCCAACGCGCTGACAAGGGCGCTAGATGTCCGCATAGGTCGCCTTCTCGCCCTTGCCGCCGGGATGCGTCACCGCGCCGTGCAGCGCCGATCCCACCTGCTGGGCGTATTTCCACAAAGCCCCCGAGCCCGAATGATTTTCGCGCGGCCTCCATTCGCGCTTGCGCGATTCCAGCTCCGCATCGCTCAGCTTCACATTGAGTGTGCCGTTCTCGGCATCGAGTTCGATGATATCGCCATCGCGCAGAAGCCCGATCGGCCCGCCTGCCGCGGCTTCCGGCCCGACATGGCCGACACAGAAGCCGCGCGTCGCGCCGGAAAAACGCCCGTCGGTGATGAGCGCCACTTTGTTGCCCATACCCTGACCATAGAGTGCTGCGGTGGTGGAGAGCATCTCGCGCATGCCCGGGCCACCCTTCGGACCTTCGTAGCGGATAACCAGCACCTCGCCTTCCTTGTATTTCTTGTCCTTTCACCGCCTGGAAACAGGCCTCTTCGCCGTCAAAGCAGCGCGCCGGGCCGGTGAATTTCAGCACCGACATCCCCGCCACTTTCACAATTGCGCCTTCCGGAGCCAGGTTGCCCCTGAGGCCAATGACGCCGCCGGTCGCGCTCATCGGCTTGTCCGCCGGATAAACCACGTCCTGGTCGGGATTCCACTTCACGCTTTTCATGTTCTCGGCGATGGTCCGGCCCGTGACGGTCAGGCAGTCGCCGTGCAGATAGCCGTGGTCGAGCAGCGTCTTCATCAGCAGCGGAATGCCGCCGACCTCGAACATGTCCTTGGCGACGTATTTGCCGCCCGGCTTCAGGTCGGCGATGTAGGGCGTGCGCTTCATGATCTCGGCGACGTCAAACAGGCTGAATTCGATCCCGCATTCATGCGCGATCGCCGGCAGATGCAGCGCTGCATTGGTCGACCCGCCGGAAGCCGCCACCACCGCAGCTGCATTCTCCAGCGCCTTGCGGGTAACGATATCGCGCGGCCGGATGCCCTCGCCGATCAGGGCCATGACCTGCTCGCCGGCGGTCATGCAAAAGGCGTCGCGGATTTCGTAGGGCGCGGGCGCGCCGGCGGAGTAAGGCAAAGCGAGCCCGATCGCCTCGGAAACGGTCGCCATGGTGTTGGCGGTAAACTGCGCGCCGCATGCGCCGGCTGAAGGACAGGCCACCTGCTCCAGGGTCTCCAGGTCTTCGTCCGACATGTCGCCGACCGAATGCTTGCCCACCGCCTCGAACACGTCCTGCACCGTCACCTGCTTGCCCTTGAAGGTGCCGGGCAGGATCGAGCCACCATAAATGAAGATTGAGGGGACATTGAGCCGACACATGGCCATCATCATGCCGGGCAGCGACTTATCGCAGCCGGCGATGCCGATGAGCGCGTCATAGCCGTGGCCGCGCATGGTCAACTCGACGGAATCCGCGATGACCTCGCGCGAAGGCAGCGACGAATACATCCCGGCATGGCCCATGGCGATTCCGTCGGTCACGGTGATGGTGCAGAACTCGCGGGGGGTGCCGCCGGCTGCGGCGACGCCCTTTTTCGCCGCCTGGGCCTGGCGCATCAGGGCGATGTTGCAGGGAGCCGCTTCGTTCCAGCAGCTTGCCACGCCCACGAAGGGCTGGTGGATCTGACCGGTGGTCAGGCCCATCGCGTAATAATAGGATCGGTGCGGAGCGCGCTCGGGACCTTCGGTAACGTGGCGGCTGGGCAGCTTCGCCTTCAGATTGGTTTTGGTCTTGGCATCCATAAAACTTCCGGGTCCCCGCCCCGCCCACCTTTTTTCATTCCAGCATCAGCCGGAAAGCACGCGTGGCTTGGGAAACCGCAGTGATCTCGGCGAACGGTATGGCCAAATCGCGGCGCAACCACCAACATCGCGCAATAAGGCTTAAAACTCCTAAAGGCTGTGGCCGCGCGGACACATTGGGCTAGCAGACAGTGGTGGAAAGCGGGCTAAACCCGGCCTTCTTGTGTTATCCCCAGATTGTCCACGCTAAAAACCGCGGCAGATGCCGCAGCCTCCCCGCCTCCACCGCAGTTTTTTCGCCCGAAGCGTCCATGAAGTGGCGCCCGAACTGATCGGAGCGAGCCTGTTGGTAAACGGTGTCGGCGGCCGCATCGTCGAAGTCGAGGCCTATCACCACACCGATCCGGCCGCGCATTCCTATGGCGGGCAAACCCTGCGAAATGCCGTGATGTTTGGGCCTCCAGGCTATGCCTATGTTTATCGCTCTTACGGCATTCACTGGTGCCTGAATTTCGTCTGCGAGGAGGAAGGCAGCGCCAGTGCCGTGCTCATCCGCGCACTTGAGCCGATCCTGGGCATTCCGGCCATGCGGCGCCGCCGCAGACCAGACGGATGAGCGCATGCTGTGCTCCGGGCCCGGTAAACTCGGGCAAGCGCTAGCGATCACGCGGAAGCAGAACGGCTTGCCGCTCGACAGGCCGCCGTTCGAATTGCGGGCCCGGGCAATCGCGCCGGAAATCGTCACCGGACCGCGTATCGGGATCACCAAAGCTGCCGAGGTTCCGTGGCGTTACGGGCTGAAAGGTTCGCCTTTTCTGAGCCGCCCGTTCAAAAAGCTCTAGCCCGGCGTCGCTGCTGCAAAAGCGCGCCGTGTCGAAAATGCTCGCAGAACCCGACGTACCGTTGGGGCAGACCTTGTTGTCGCGGGATTAGTCGCCCGCATTGCGGTACGTATACGAGATGCGGCCGGCGAAATAGCGGTCGAAGCCGTTGGTCAAGCAGACCACTACGCCGTAGGTGTACCGCTGGTTGTCGATCACGTTCTGGGCCACGTTCGTAAAGGTATGGCTCATCAGCTTCCGCAGTTGCGTGGTGTCAGTTGATTTTAATTGCGCGAGGAGATCGTTTGTGCCGTCGGTGTCCTTTGACCGGTAAATTCGGATCGAGACGTTATTGCCGGTATCGCTGGCGTACCACACGTCGAGTTTCTTCAGCGTGGCCGCTTGCGGCAGATTGAGCCCCGTCAAAAAGCAAGCAGGGGGGAGGCATCGGGGCGGCAAGCTGCAATCGACAGCCCTGCTGGTCATTCAAAAAGCCATCAGCGACGGCATTGCTTTGGGGCGCGAAGGCCATCGGGCTCAGGTTGTAGTAGCCGGTCTGTGCCGCGCTGTACTGGAACACGTCGCTCGTGACGGCCAGCGCTACCCCGCCGAGCGCGCTCGTGCCCAACAGCGCGAGCGCGATCGTCCGTGAGGCAGCGGAGTCTCGCAGTGAACGAACCCGGGAGCGTAACAACGACGACCACATCATGATCCCCTCCATTATCAGCATGATTTCTTACTGCTCCTTGGTGAACTGTAGCATCGTGCTGCGCTGGCGCGCACGCAGCAACCCTCCTTCGCCCGGCGCAAAAGTTAGTCGCTTATTGCGGCCGCGAAAGCGCGGGCGGTGTCAAAATATTCGTAGAACTCGACCGCTTTGCCGTGCGGAAGCGCCAAAAGTCGACCTTGGGCGTTTCCACTTCTTTTCCAGTCCGTTTGTTGCGCCAAGCGACATTGCCGCGCACGACCACCACGTCCCCTTCGGCAACAAATTCGTTCATTGTGAAATGGATCATTTCCCATTCCGCACGAAGACCGTCGAAATAGCTCTTGAGAGCCGCCCGGCTGTCATAGCTAGCCGCGAAGGCCATTTGCGGCGCCTTCTGCGCGAGCGATCCGAACTGAATGTTATTGTCAATCAGCGCCATCCAGTCATCGACGCTGCCACCGCGGGTCTCGTGCCAGCGCGCATAGGCCTCTTCAAACGATCTACGTTATTAAGATTGGCCATTGTCGCCTCCCCAGCCGAAGCAAGGCACAATCACAACCGGCGCTCATCCTAGCACGCGCCATCTTAACCAGTGAGCGTTCGCATTGAAATAATGTGGGAAAGCCGGCCTAGGCCGCGCCTTTCAGTCGTTCCAGCGCTTCCACGATCTTCGCGCGGCGGCCCTCGGCTTCCTGCCGTTTTTCCTTCTCGCCCTCGATGATCTCTTCGGGGGCGTTGGCGACGAATTTCTCATTCGCGAGCTTGACGTCGACGCGCTGGATATCGGCATCGGCCTTGGCGAGTTCCTTATCGAGCCGCGCGCGCTCGGCGTTAAGATCGATCACGCCTATGAGCGGCAGCGCCGCTGCCTCGCCGCGCACCACGAGTTGCACCGATCCGGTTGGAGCGGCGACCGTAAAGCTGATGTCGGGCACGCGCGCGAGCCGCTGCAGGAATTCCGCCCAGCGTCCGGCGCGCGCCCTGGTCTCAGCCGAAACGCCCGCCAGGACGAGCGGGATTTTGGTGGCCGGCGGAATATTCATCTCCGCCCGCACCGAGCGGATCGCGGTGATCAGGTCGATCGCCCAGCCGATCTCGGCTTCCGCGGCAGCATCCTCGAATGTTACCTGCGGCCAAGGCGCGACCAGAAGCAGCGTCTCGCGCTTCGGCCCCTGCTCGGCGGTCACCTGCCAAAGCTCCTCGGTGAGGAACGGCATGAAGGGATGCAGCAGCTTGAGAATCTGGTCGAGCGCCCAGGCGGCGGTGGCACGCGTCTCATCCTTGGCGGCGCCATCGGCGCCGGTCAAAAGTGGCTTGGAAAACTCCACATACCAGTCGCAGAACACGTTCCAAACGAAACGGTAGGTTGCTGAGGCCGCGTCATTGAAGCGGTAGCCTTCCAGCGCCTCAGTGACCTCGCGATTGGCCTTCGCCGTCTCGTGCACAATCCAGCGGTTGAGGGCCTCCTTCGTCTTCGCCGGATCGAAGCCCGCCACCCGCACACAGCCATTCATCTCGGCAAAACGCGCGGCATTCCATAGTTTGGTGCCGAAGTTGCGATAGCCTTCGACCAATTTGGCCGAGAGCTTCACATCCCGCCGCGCCTGCGAGGTCATCGCGGCAAGCGTGAAACGCAGCGCATCGGCGCCGAACTGGTCGATCAGTTCCAAAGGGTCGATGGTGTTGCCCTTGGACTTCGACATTTTCTGCCCGCGCTCGTCGCTGACCAAGCCATGCAGATAGACGGTGCGGAACGGCACTTCGCGCATGAAATGGATGCCGAACATCATCATGCGCGCGACCCAGAAGAAGATGATGTCGAAACCGGTGACCAGCACGCTGGTCGGGTAGTAGCGCTTCAGTTCGGGCGTATCGTCCGGCCAGCCGAGGGTGGAGAAAGGCCACAGCCCGGACGAGAACCAGGTATCGAGCACGTCCTCGTCGCGCTTGAGTGCCGCATCCCTGCCGTAATGCGCCTTGGCTTCGGCTTGCGCCGCGGCTTCCGTTTCCGCGACAAAGACCTTGCCTTCGGGCCCGTACCAGGCCGGGATCTGATGGCCCCACCAAAGCTGACGCGAGATGCACCAGGGCTGAATATTCTCCATCCACTCGAAAAAGGTCTTTTCCCAATTCTTCGGCACGAAGTCCGTGCGGCCCTCGCGCACCGCAGCGATCGCCGGCTGTGCCAAGGTATTCGCGTCGACATACCATTGGTCGGTGAGGAAAGGCTCGATCACCGCGCCCGAGCGGTCGCCATGCGGCACCGTGTGGGTATAGGGCTCGATCTTGTCCATCAGACCCGCCGCTTCCATGCGATCGATGATCTGTTTGCGCGCGGCAAAACGGTCCAGGCCGTGCAGCGCCAGCGTCGCATCGAGCTCGTCCGACGGAGAGAGGCCGGCCATGAAGTCCTGGTTGCCGGCAAGATTGAGCTTGGCTTCCGGGGTGAAGATATTGACCAGCGGCAGTTTGTGCCGCTTGCCCACTTCGAAATCGTTGAAGTCATGCGCGGGCGTGATCTTCACCGCGCCGGTGCCCTTTTCCGGATCGGCATAGTCGTCACCGACAATCGGGATGCGCCGGCCGACCAGCGGCAGGATCGCCTTCCTGCCGATCAGGTGCTTCAGCCGCTCATTCTCCGGATGCACCGCCACGGCGGTATCGCCCAGCATCGTTTCCGGCCTGGTGGTGGCGACGATTATGTATTCGTTTTCAAGGCCGTCGACGGGATACTTCAAGTGCCAGAGATGGCCTTTTTTCTCGACCTGCTCGACCTCGAGATCGGAGATCCCGGTGAGCAGCTTCGGGTCCCAATTGACCAGCCGCTTGTCCTTGTAGATGAGCCCAGCGCGGTACAGTTCAACAAACACTTTAAGAACCGCGCGCGACAGGCCCTCGTCCATGGTGAAGCGCTCGCGTGACCAGTCACAGGAGGCGCCGAGCCGCTTGAGCTGGTTGATGATCGTGCCGCCGGACTCCTCCTTCCATTCCCACACGCGCTTGAGGAATGCCTCGCGTCCCATTTCGCGGCGGCCGGGCTGTTGCCGTTCCATCAGCTGGCGCTCGACCACCATCTGCGTGGCGATGCCGGCGTGATCGGTGCCGGGCAGCCAAAGAACGTCCTTGCCCCGCATTCGCTGATACCGCACCAGAATATCTTGCAGTGTGTTGTCGAGCGCGTGGCCGACATGCAGCGAGCCGGTGACGTTCGGCGGCGGAATGACGATGCAGAACGGTTCCGCGTCCCGGCGTTCCGGCCGGCCGGCGCGGAATGCCCCGGACTTTTCCCAAACGGCGTAAATGCGGCCTTCCACCTCGGAAGGCTGATAGGTCTTGTCGATCATTTCCGTTTCGATGTGTGGGCTTGCGTGGCGGGCAAGAAACCCGGCGCGCCCGGCGAAGTCAACGGCCCGGCCGGAGGATCCCGGTTCGCGCCGATGCTGGGCCGGGCATTTGCTAGCTGCGGCCGCGGGAGACGCGCTCGATCTCCGCCCGCACCACCCGCTCGACCAGCCCCGGCAGGTTGTCATCGAGCCAGGCCTTCAGCATGGGCCGCATCATTTCCGTCACCAGGTCTTCCAGGGTGCGCGTGTTCTGCGTCAGCACGGTATGGGCGAGCGCGTTGAACGCGGCATCCACCGCCGCGCTGGTGGAGGAAGACATCAGCGGGCTTTCCGGCGCCCGGAACGGCCGGCGCGGCTCCTCGATACGCGGAGGGGGCGGCGGAGGCTCGGGCTCTTTGCTGAAAAAGACGTCCGTGGCTTTCGCTGGTGACGGAACACCGGCGGCTCCGGCGCAGACGCTGTCATGGGTTGGGTCAAGTCCAGCACGTCCGCCACTTCTTCATCGGATGCCTTGCCATTGCTGTTGGCCCTGGCGGTGGCGGCATCCATTCCCGAAAGCATCGCGTCGATCTCGTCTTGGCTGGCGGCGGAAGGCGGCGGAGCGGGAGCGCGCACGGCAGCCGGTTCGGGCGCTTTGGGCGGCGGCGCCGCAGGCCTGCGCCCGAGCGGCCGGGGGCTCGGGCTTGGCCGGGTCCGGCAGCCGCGCTTTGCTCTCGTCATCGGCAATGATCCGGCGGATGGAGGCGAGGATCTCCTCCATGGAAGGTTCTTGCGCCTTCGCCGTTTGAGCCATTTCCGTATCCCTGCTTCGGCTGCCCGCCTTCGCGCATACGCCGCGAATCGCTATTCCGCCGGCACATTATCTGCATCGAGGCGGCAGATGCGAATCGGGCATGTGGATGATTGCGGCAGAAAAAAGCCCTGGTCGCGCGGCGCAGCGACCGCATGGCTATTTGCCATCCGGCGTGCGGAGACCCAACCAGCTGTCGCGCATCTGATGGTAATGGATGCGCGGGTCGTAAAGCGGCGTCGTCAAGCCAAGCTTTGTGGGCCAGGAAGCCGACCGCATTGAGCAAGGCGTACGATGCCACGACCCGGTCGTGCTGCGCAGTAACAAGCGTCACTCGGGCATTCACCAGCGACTTGCTGGGCATTGAGGACGTCGAGGGTGGTGCGCTGGCCGACGCGCGCCTCTTCGCGCACGCCGTTGAGAGCCGTTTCGCTGGAACGCACTTGCGCTTGCGCCGATTCGATCTGCGCCTTGGTCGCTTCCACCACGCCCCAGGCCTGCTCGATCGTCTGCCGGTCTGGTCGCGCACCTGCTCGAGGTTGAGGCGCTGCTGGGCTCACGACTCCTTCGACTGCCGGATCAGGGAATATTCGCCGCCGCCCTGGTAGATCGGAACGGTCATCTGTGTGCCTACCGACCAGGTGGTCTGCTCGACCTGCGTCACCGTGCCATTCCAGATCCGCTGCGCCGCGCCGTTCAGGTCAGGGTCGGAAACAGTGCGCCTTCGTTGACCTTGACCTGCAGATTGGCAACGTCGATGCCGTACATGGCCGCAGTGACGTTCGGATTTTGCTGAAGGCCGACAGCCAGCGCCCCTGCGAGCGTCGACGGCGCCAGACGATCGACGGGAGCAGCCGGCGTCAGCCGGCCCGGCATCGATACCGATGACGCGGCGAAAATTGGCGCGCGTCGTGGTCAGGTTCGGATTCCGCATTCAGCAGCTGGAACTGACCGGCCGCGAGCTGGGCTTCAGATTGCGCGACGTCGGTGCGGGTGACTTCGCCGACATTGAAGCGGTCGCGCGTCTGTCGCAGCGTCTCGTCCAGCACCCGCACGTTGCTGCGCTGAACGTCCACGATCGCGGTATCGCGCAGCATGTCCATGTAAACGGTCGCGGCAGCGAGCAGCACCGCCTGCTCCAAGACGCGCAGCGCCTCACGCGCAGCCGAAACCTGCCCTTCGGCGAGCCGCGTGCGATTGGCGGTCTGGAAGCCGTTGAACAGGGTTTGCGTGCCCGTCACGCCGACGGATTTGGACGTGAAGTCGCCCGACGTCGTGATCGCAGGACCGACGATAATCATCTGACGCGTGGGATTTCCCGGCGTCGGACTGTTCGCAGACCTGATCGGTGCTTGAGAACTGCTGCGCGGCGCTGGCGGTGACGCTGAGCCGCGGACGATAGCCCGACAGCGCTTGCGGCACGGCCTCATCGGTGACGCGAACCTGCGCGCGCTGGGCATTGAGCTGCGGGTTGTTCTGATAGGCAAGGACGAGAGTCGTCGGAAGGGTCTGCGCAGAAGCTTGCCCGAAGCTCGCGATGGACGCGGCGATGAAAAAGAAGAACTGCACCCAACCGGCCGCAGGACGCCAGTTTACTCCCCCCCGTCCCCCGCATCCCCACTGCTCCACCGCCCGCCGAAATCCGCGCTCGGCAGGACACCCGACCATTATGCCTTAGCCCACCTTAGTCGGAAGGGGGTAGCCTGCGAAACCCGGCTACCTAGCTGCGACACAAAAACATTCCCATTGCCGCATCCGGGCCACACCTGCCCCTGGCGATCAGAAAACAAAGGCCGGGGCGGCGGCAAATCCGGGCAAAACGCTGGCAGTCGCGTCGAAGGACGGCCAGCCGCTGACGTCGTCCCCGGCGCGCCGGTAGAGCGTTACGGTACCCGGACCGCCGCGGTCGCGCACGCAGACCAGCCGGCCGCCATCGCGCATTTGTGGAAACAGCATCTGCGGCTCAACCTCGGTCGCCCCCTGCAGGAAAATCACGTCATAGGGGGCGCGGGCCGTGTATCCGGCGCTGAGCGGTCCGGTTTCCACCGATACATTGGTGATGCCGAGCCCGTAGAGGTTTTCCTTGGCGGCCAGGGCGAGCGTCGCTTCCTCTTCCAGCGCGACCACCGTGCGGGCCAGCTGCGCGATAACCGCGGATGAATAGCCGGTGCCGCAGCCGATATCGAGCACGGCTATCCGTTTCACTCAGGCCGACAATTTGAATCATTTTGCCGAGCAGCATCGGCTTGAGCATGCGCCGGCGCGGCCGCCCGTCCGGACCTTCAAGGATCGGGAGATCGAAATCGAGATAGGCCAAAGATGCCTTCGCCTGCGGCAAGAAACGTTCGCGCGGCGTTCCGAGCATGGCGCCGAGGATGCGCGGATCCGTCACATCATTCGGACGCAATTGGCCGTCGACCATCATCCGTCGCGCCGTTGCGAAGTCGATCATACCTATCTCCGATTGGCGCGGACTCTTCTGCGGCAAGGCCCATAAAAGGCAAGCACGGCGCGCGCGACGGCCGCGAAAACCGATGTCTAGCGGCGCGGCAGACGTTGCCCCCGGCGGACGGCTCCTGTATAGCGGGAACGTCGGGAAGACGCGGCACTTGGAGCTCCAGCGCCCGATTTCCAACAGGGCCACGTGGCGGAGTGGTGACGCAGCGGACTGCAAATCCGCGTACCCCGGTTCAATTCCGGGCGTGGCCTCCAAACATTCTCAGTCTGTCAGGGCCGGCGCCGCGCAGCTTTGCAAAGGCGGCGCGGCTTTGTTATATGCCGGATGCATCACGGCATGCCGAGCATCGTTCCCCGGTAGCTCAGCGGTAGAGCAACCGGCTGTTAACCGGTTGGTCGCTGGTTCGAATCCGGCCCGGGGAGCCAGATGCCATTTCCGCCCCCGTTCGCCACCATTCGCCACTGTTCACCAGACCCCTCAGAAAGCTAGACATTGCAGCGGTTTCCGGCGATATTGACGTTCGCCGGCGTTCGCTGGCGTTCGCCGGCAACCGGGGCCAAATGGTAGAGCAACTGGTAGAGCGAAACGCATTAACCCTGGTTCGAATCCCCCGCTCGGATTCGAACCAGCGAGCGTCTCAGTTCGAATCCCTTGCACGGATTCGAATTAGGCGTGCCGCCGGTTAACAGCCGCCGCTCTACCAATTGCGCCACCGGGACCACAGAAACAGGGGAAGGACGGCCAACATGCCCCGTACGGCGGGGCGGTCTTCCGGGAGTCATAGGTGACCACGGGGGCGCGCGCGAGGTGCTGATGATCGGCGACGTTGCCATCGTCTACGGCGACAAGGAATTTATGGCGGCGTTATAAAACCAAGGGGGAGAACACTGTGATTTGTTTGAAAGCGATCCTGCTGGCGCTTGCGCTGGTATTTACAGCAACGGCGGCGGCGGCTGCGCCAAACTGGCTGATCATCATGCTCGACGACGCGACCAAGGCCCACATGATGGGCAAGGACGCAGACGGGCAGCCGCTTTTTCCAAACGTCTACACCGATATTTCGACGGCGGTGGTGTTCGACCAGGCGCGCACCTTGCTCTCGCAATGCTGCCCGCAGCGCGGTGCCTTCTTCACAGGCATGTATCCGCACAACACCGGCATCCTGAACAACGGCGGGCCGTTCGGTGGCTATGATGCCTACATCAACAACGGCCTCGACCTCGTCTCGTTCTTCGCCTTGCTGCAGCCGGATTACGATACGGCGCTGATCGGCAAGATCATGAACAATTACCCGAAGCAGAATCTCTCGCTGGTGCCAGCCGGATTCAATTACTGGTACGGGCTATCGACCGTCAAAGCGGGGCAGATGTTTAGTTGGAGCGCAATCAATACGACCGGCGTCGAGGAATTTCACTCATGTGCCACCGATGCCTGCTATCAAACCAATGTTCTCGCAGACAAGGCCAATGCTGTCATCAAGCGGCAGAAGCAACACGGCAAGCCATTTGTTCTTCTGGTCGCGCCATTCGCCCCGCACAATCCGGCGCAATCATCGGTGCTCTATTCGACGGCCTATGCCAGCGAGCCGCTTGCCGTCGCCAGCAAGCCCTCGTTCAACGAGGCTGATGTCAGCGACAAGCCAGCTGACGTGCAGGCAACGGCTCTCCTCGGAAAGACCAAGATCGCCACCCTCACGGCGGAAAACCGCAATGTGCTGCGCTCCGCGCGCAGCGTGGACGACCTCTACCTGCGGCTGCGCAACACGCTGCAGGCCAACCAGCTTGAAAACACCTGCATCGCCTTCATCAGCGACAACGGCTTTTTGCGCGGCGAGCATCGCCTCACGAAAAAGGTCCGATCCTACCGCGAGAGCATTGAGCACGTCTTTTTCATCTGGTGCCCCGGCGCGGTCCCCGGACAAAATCACAAGCTAGTGGGCATCCATGACCTGATGCCGACGATACTGGAATCCGCAGGCAAGCCGATTCCGGCATGGGTAGACGGGCGCTCGCTCTGGGGCGAGATCATGGGGACGCCAGCAAACACCCCGCGCACCGCGCTCTATATTCGCGGCAATCCCCCGGTTGATAGCGAGGGCGGCACCTATGATACGAGCGGGCAAGCCTTCGACGGCCTGGCGACCGAGTTCTGGACCTATACGCTTTATGACGGCGGGCTTGAGTGCGAATTTTACGACCTGATCGCCGACCCATACGAACTCAGCAACATTTGCGGAGCGTTACCGGGGGACTATGTCGAGGAATTAAACGCCCGCATCGCGGCGCTCAAGGTCTGCGAGGGCCGCGAACAATGCGGGGCAATCGAGGAATTGCCGCTGCCCATACGGCTTCCGTAGGCTCCGCGCTTTTCGCGCCAATAGTCCACGATCAGGAAGCCACGCGGCATGGCGAGACGGCCACGAACGCACCAGACAAAAGCACCGGAACTCTGGCGGCAATTCATCTCACGAAACTTTTTTTGCAGCTGTTGCGGAAGCGGAAAAATAATTTCCGCCGGTGTTCGCCACTGTTCGCCGACAGCCGCGCCGGGATGGTATAGCAATCGGTATAACCGAGCCGAAGCACCGAGAAAAGATCAACATGCGCAACCACTAAGCCGCCAGTTTGTATCCGGCCCGGGGAGCCAATTCCGACAACAATCCTACATCGGTCAGAATTTCTGCGGCTATTTGGCTTCGAATGAGTTTTCCTATTGTCCCTGGGAACAATATGGCTGAATGCAATTAACCTTCTAAGAAGCGATGGGCTCGGGTGGCACAGCCGCTAGGGAGATCATCGATGCTAACAATACCAACCAGCGAAACGGGCAGGCCGAACGCTGGAGATGCCATCAAAGATCGTACCGATCTGGACGCGCAGTACCGCGCCATCGGGATTTTGGCGGTGGCTGCGGTGCTACCGTATTTCTGCGACAGCAAGAACACGGCGAACCGCGGCCGCTCTGACAAACAATCGATCCTGGCAGTTTAGCCGTTCGAAACGGCACGTGCCAAAGCCTGCGTTCGGCGTCTGCTTGCTGCCGACACGGACTAAAGGCAACGAGGGTTGGCCCGCGGCGCCTCGCTAAGCCGTGCACCAATGATAGCAGCGTCTGAACAAAGAGAGCCCGGCGGTAGCAAGACCGGGAAAAATTTCGTTGGTCATAGGGAGAGAAAAAATGCGTTCAACTGTGCATATCGTCGACGACGATCAAGACGGCTGTCGCGCCTTAAGCCAACTCGTGAGCTTCAGCGGTTATTCGGTTACGAGCTACCTCAGCGCAGCTCAGTTTTTGGATTCCGTCCCTGCGCCCGCCGCAGGCTGCGGGTGCATACTACTTGCGTTCCAGCTGCCTGCGATGAACGGGCTCTCTCTACAAGAACGCCTCAAGCGGGCGAACTCGGCCCTGCCGATCATATACGTCAGTCGGAGCGCAACGCCTATCCCAAGTGTCCATGCGATGGAGGAAGGCCTTGAAGGCTTCCTGATTAAGCCGGTGTGCGCCTCTCAACTTATACCAGCTATCGAGAGCGCTCTTAAAATAAGTCAAAGGATACTGCTTTGGCGCTCTGCTGAGGGCCGCCTCCGCCGTGCGGCATAAAGGAGGCCGAGAAGCAAGGCGCGGCAGTACAAGGTTGCATTGCAGAAGCAGCTGCGGCCAGCAAATCAATCGGCAAGCCACGCAAGCGCCTGATCCTGTTCTCCAGACCGGAACTGCTTGATCTCCGCTTGCACGAAGTGCTCGGCTATTTGGGGCATAACCTTCAATAGAGCGCTGTCAGTTACAACAGCGATGCGGGCGATTTTACGATGATGATCCGCCACAAATCTCAAATGAGACAAAAGTGCGCCGAAGCTGTCCCAGCCTGGGAAAAATTCAGCATTGATTAGGAGCCCGCTCAGCCTTCCATTTGCGGCAATGAAAGGCTCAACCTCCTTCGTCAGCCGTTCGAAGTCTGCAGCTTCAAGCGGCCCGTCAGGCGTAACGAGCAGAATGCCTTCCTCTCCAAGCAGTTCGGACCGGACCATGAAAGCCTCGTAGCGCCTCTGTGCTCGAAATCCCTACCGCGTGCATTCTTCGGGACCGGTACTTAGTCAATGATGTGGTATCCGCCATCGACATACAGCGTTTCTCCGGTGATAAGGCGCGCCGCATCGTGGGCCAGGAACGCCGTCGCGAGCCCGACATCCTCGATGCTGACCAGACGCCGTGCCGGCGCTTTGACGCGCGCCTTGTCAAGCAAGGCATCGAATTCCGGGATCCCGGACGCAGCTCTGGTGGCGAGCGGTCCTGGTGAAATCGCGTGGACGCGAATTCCTTTCGGCCCAAGCTCGGCGGCCATATACCGGACGGCGCACTCGAGCGCCGCTTTGGCGACGCCCATGATGTTGTAATTTTTCACGACCCTTTGGCTGCCATAATACGTCATCGTGAAAAGCGTTCCGCCCCGGCGCATCAGTGGCTCCGCCAGATGCGCCATTCGTATGAACGTCCAGCATGATACGTCCATCGTTGCGAGAAATCCGTCTCTCTTCACGTCCACAACACGCCCATGCAACGCATCCTTGGGCGAGAAGGCAATCGAGTGAAGAACAAAATCGAGATGCCCCCAGTCCTTGGAGATGCGCTCGAATACCGCTTCCATCTGACCGGCAACACCAACATCGAGAGGCATGACGATGGGAGCATCGAGTTTCCGCGCCAGCGGCTCAACGTACTTTTTTGCCTTATCGTTTAGATAAGTAACCGCCAGCTCAGCGCCGAGGGCGCGAAATGCCTTCGCGCATCCCCACGCGATCGACTGGTCGTTGGCGATACCGACGACGAGTCCTTTTTTGCCTTCTAGCAGCTTCGCCTTTACTGCTGGAAGCGCGTCGGCTTTTTGCTCCATTAGAGCCTCATCTCGCAAACGTCGTTTGCGATGGTTAGGCTTGCGGAAGTCGCGGCGCGCACCTGTTCGACAGATACGCCAGGTCCGGTTTCGATCAATGCCGCCGAACCGTTACTGAATGTGATGACCGCGAGCTCTGTGACAACCATATCCACGGTCCGTATCGAAGTAACAGGTAATGTGCATTTATCGACAATCTTAGACTGGCCTTTTGCAGAATGCTGCATCGCCACGATGACGCGTTTTGCGCCGGTCACGAGATCCATGGCGCCGCCCATGCCGGGCACCATCTTGTTCGGGATCATCCAGTTGGCGAGTAATCCGGACTGGTCCACTTGCAGACCGCCGAGCACCGTGAGATCGACATGCCCGCCCCGGATAAGCCCGAAGGAGGTCGCACTGTCGAACGTGCTGGCGCCCGGGAGAGCGGTTACGGGCTTTCCAGCCGCATCGGTCAGCGTCGGATGCGCCATTCCTTCTTCGGGCGGGGTGCCCGTTCCGATCAGCCCATTCTCGGACTGGAAAAAGACGCGAATGTTGGGATCGAGAAATTTTGCGACGAGCGTCGGTATTCCGATGCCAAGATTGACCAGCATCCCCGGCTTCAGTTCATTCGCGATGCGGCGCGCGATGATGGTTTGCGGTTCCATGGCGCGGCTCACAGGTTGGCAACGAGATAATCAACGATCGGCGCGGGCGTCACAACGTGATCGGGAGCGAGAACGCCGACCGGCACGATATTCTCCGCGCATACGATCACCGTATCCGCGGCCATCGCCATGACCGGATTGAAGTTGCGCGCAGTCAACGCATAACTGAGGTTTCCCATGTGATCGGCAAGGAACGACTGGACCAGAGCAAAATCGGCGCGTAATGGCGTTTCGATCAAATATGTCTTACCGCCGACTTCGACCCGTTGCTTGCCCTCTTCAACAGGCGTTCCAATCCCCGTAGCCGTCAAAATGCCGCCGAGGCCATAGCCACCGGCCCGTATCCTTTCAACCAGCGTGCCCTGTGGCACCAATTCAACCTCCAGCTCGCCAGCCATCATTTGCTTCTGGGTATCGGGATTGAGGCCAATGTGGCTGGCAATGACCTTGCGTAAAGCGCGCGCACTAACGAGCCTTCCTACTCCACGCCCCGGCCACGCAGTATCATTGCAAATCAGCGTCAGGTTGCGTCTGCCTTGACGTACAATTTCCTCGATCAGGCGCTCGGGTGTTCCAACACCCATGAAGCCGCCGACCATTAGACTTGCGCCGTCCGGTATTAAGGCGATCGAGCGTTCCAGCGTTATCGTTTGCATAGCATTTCGGCTGGCTGAAGCTGCGCCCGGACTCCACGTGTTGAATCTTAGGCTTCGTCGCGTCCTTCCAATATTGGCCCCTGGGACAATTCATTCCCTTCGCGCTTCGCACGACAATGATCTCCGCAGACTACAATCCGAGATCAGCCGCCCCTTGCTCCCGCTTTGGAGCCGAGTGCGAGGAACCGTCATGAACGCAAACGTCGGCGAAATCTTACCAACGGCGAAGGATTTCATGGACAAGTTGGCGCGAGCGCAAGCTCAGGAAGCGGAGAAGCTTGCGCGCAAAATGGAAGAGGTTGAAGCCAAGAAACGCGCCCTCGTTCAGCAGCTCACCAAGTCATCCGGGGTTTCGGATGAACAAGCGATCCGACGTGCCGTGCAGATTATTGAGCGGGCGGTCAGCAATGGATTGACTGAGGTCCAAGTGTACCGGTTTCCAAATACAATCTGTACCGATCGGGGTCGCGCCATCAATCAAGGCGAAAAAGGTTGGGAGGCGACACTGACCGGAGTGCCGAAAGAAATCTACGAACTCTGGCAAAAATATTTCCAGGCGCGCGGCTTCAAACTGAAAGCCGAGATTGTCGACTTTCACGAAGGAATGCCGGGCGATGTCGGACTGACTTTGACCTGGAAAGACGAGTAACCCGCGTACAAGGATCTGGCAGAATGGCTTCAATTAGCAAATCAGCGCCTTCGAATGTCAGCGCAACTGCCGTTAGCATTTTTGGAGATGGCTTCAGCTATCTGGCCGACGCGGCCCAACGGAACGTGCTTTTTCTCGATACATTGCGCGAGCGCGGCAATCAGTATCGTGAACAGGTCGCCAAAAGCGTTCCCCACGTTCTTGATTACAAAGCCGAGCTTGTCGTCGATGGGCGCACGCTCGAACGCCCCGTCAACTATCTCCTCGTCAAAGTTATCCCGCCCCCAGGTGTTCGGATCGATGAGAAGCGCAGGCCCTTTGTTGTGGTCGATCCGCGCGCCGGCCATGGGCCCGGCATCGGCGGGTTCAAGGCGGACAGCGAAATTGGCGTGGCGTTCAAGGCCGGGCATCCTTGCTATTTTATCGGCTTCCTCCCAGAGCCCATGCCGGGTCAGACAATCGAAGACATCGCCCGAGCCGAAGCAATTTTTCTCGAGAAGGTCATTTCGCTGCATCCGGATGCAGATGGGAAACCGTGTGTGATCGGCAATTGCCAGGCGGGCTGGGCCGTCATGATGCTGGCGGCAATCCGTCCAGAGCTGTTCGGGCCTCTCATCGTTGCGGGCACACCATTGTCCTATTGGGCGGGGGTTCGCGGCCGCTATCCAATGCGCTACAGCGGCGGCCTGCTCGGTGGGAGTTGGCTCACGACGCTTCTTAGTGATCTGGGCGGCGGAAAGTTCGATGGTGCATGGCTCGTCCAAAACTTCGAAAGTCAGAATCCCGCAAATACTCTATGGGCGAAACAGTACAATCTCTATTCCAAGGTCGACACGGAATCATCCCGTTATCTCGGATTCGAGAAATGGTGGGGCGGTCACGTCCACCTGAACGCTGAAGAAATTCAGTTCATTGTCGATGAGCTGTTCATTGGCAATAACCTTGCAGCGGGCAGGATTCACACGGCCGACGGCACCGCTGTCGATCTGCGAAATATCCGTTCTCCCATCGTCGTGTTCTGCTCAAAAGGCGACAATATCACGCCCCCCCAGCAAGCGCTGGGGTGGATCCTCGATCTTTATGAGGACGTGGACGACATCCGCTCTTATGGCCAAACGATCGTCTACACCGTACACGAAACAGTTGGTCATCTTGGCATCTTCGTGTCCGGATCCGTAGCCAAGAAGGAGCACGGAGAGTTTTCCAGCAACATCGATTTAATCGACACGCTGCCGCCGGGCCTTTACGAAGCAACATTCGAGCAGCCTAACGAGACAACATCCAGTTCCGACGGCGTGACCGGGAACTGGATCATGCACTGCGAGGCGAGAACTCTCGAGGATTTGCGGAAACTTGGTGGCAACGACGCCGCCGACGAGCGCCGATTTGCGGCAGCGGCTCGCGTTTCTGAGATCAATCTTTCGTTCTATCGCACTTTTATGCAACCATTCGTGCGCGGCCTCGCCAGCAATGCCGCGAGCGATTGGATGACCACGCTTCATCCGCTCCGGTTGCAATATGAGGCGTTTTCCAACGCCAATCCGATGATGGCGCCGGTCGCATCGATGGCGGACCGGGCGCGCAACGATCGCCGCCGCGTTCCCCAGGAGAACGCATTTCTTGCCGCTCAGGAAAGGACTTCCGAGCAGATCGTCGCAGCGCTCGATAAGTGGCAGGAGATAACCGAGTCTTGGGCAGAACAGATCTTTATTTCGGTGTACGGCTCGCCGGCGTTGCAGGCCGCCGTAGGTATCGACCCGACGGAGAACCTACCTCAGCGAAAAGCCATGAAGAACCCATGGCATCGCGAGTTTGTTGACAAGCGGATCGCCGAACTTCGCTCGCGAATTCGAAAGGGAGGCACTCGCGAGGCTGTTATTCGCGCCCTCCTGCATGTGGTGCAGCAACGACAGTCGGTTGACGAGCGTGGGTTCGAGATCGTGCGGCGTATTCGCAAGGAACACAGCGACCTTACCTTGGCAGAATTCAAAAAGGTCTTTCGTGAGCAGTTTTACATCATGCTGATTGATTCCGAAGCGGCGCTCTCGGCGATCCCCTCTCTCCTGCCGCGCGACCAGAAGTCCCGCGCGGCTGCTTTTAACCTCATCAAACAGGTTGCGAGGGCCGGTGAAGGTCCATCGGCAGAAGAAATAAGACGGATCAACGAAATGGCAAAGCTCTTCGGCGTGGAGCCCCTCAATACCACTGCGCAAGAAAATCGAGAACGTCACAAAGGCGTTCATGCCAAGGCCTCTTAGCGTTTCAGCCGCATCGCATAGCAAAGGACACGACAGTGAACACGTCCATTGTTCAACACAGCGAAGCCCGGACAGTCCCTAACGGCGACGCGTTCGAAGACATGTCCGCCTCTAAATATGAGCGGCTTGTTGCAAAAGCAAAACAGGTTCCTGCCGCCACGACGGCCGTCGCCTATCCTTGCGACGAAAGCTCACTTCGTGGGGTCGTTGATGCAGCGGAGATCGGGATCATCACGCCCATCCTTGTCGGACCCTCGGCAAGGATCAAAAAGGCTGCCCGCGATAATGGTTTGGAGATCGGCAATTTCGAGATTGTCGATGCTGCCGATGCCGAGACTTCAGCTGCGCAGGCTGTCAAACTTGTCCATCAATCAAAAGCCGAGCTGCTGATGAAAGGCAGCCTGCACACCGACGAATTGTTGCGGGCTGTCACATCCTCGACGTCAGGGCTTCGCACGGCGCGCCGGATGAGTTCATGTGTTTGTTATGGACGTACCGACGTATGCTGAAACGATCTTCATCACTGACGCAGCGATAAATATTTTTCCTGATCTAGATGTAAAGCGCGACATTGTCCAAAACGCCATTGATCTCTTCACTAAGGTCGGGTTGGGAACGCCGCGGGTTGCCATCCTGTCGGCTGTCGAGACAGTAACATCGAAGATACCTTCAACCATCGACGCCGCCGCCCTTTGCAAAATGGCGGATCGGGGTCAGATCACCGGCGGACTCTTGGATGGCCCTCTGGCTTTCGACAATGCGATCAGCATTGAAGCGGCGGAAATCAAGGGCATCGACTCTCCCGTCGCCGGGCGGGCGCAAATTCTGGTCGTTCCGGATTTAGAGGCCGGGAACATGCTGGCCAAAAATCTGAGCTTTCTTGCCAAAGCGGATTCCGCCGGAATTGTGCTGGGCGCGCGGGTACCTGTTATCTTGACTTCACGCGCGGATTCCGTGCGTGCGAGACTCGCATCCTGCGCATTGGCGGTGCTTTACGCGCACGCACGGCGCAGTTCCGCGACTTTACCATCGGCCTAGTCCATGCAGTCCATTCTTGTCGTAAACGCGGGCTCATCCAGCGTGAAGTTTCAGGTGTTCGGCATATCCGAGCGCAACGAACCCAGCCGCTTGATCAAGGGACAGGTCGATGGGATTGGAAGTCGCCCGCGTATGCGCGCGGAAACCGCGGACAAAAAGCCGCTGATTGATGAGGTCTTTGAGCGCGAGAAAATACCGGACGTTCCTTCCGCACTTTCGACAGCGGCCCAATGGTTGCGCGAATCAAGGAACCTGGAGCTGAGCGCCGTCGGTCACAGGGTCGTGCACGGCGGTCCGCGGTACGATCGCCCCATTCGTGTCGATGCCAAAGTGCTAGCCGACCTTACGCAGTATGAGTTGCTAGCGCCGTTGCACCAGCCCAACAATCTGGCGCCAATCCGCGCGCTCCTCGAGAAGGCACCTTCGCTGACTCAGGTCGCCTGTTTCGATACCGCTTTCCACCGCGGCCATGGCGCACTCGCAGACCACTATGCCATTCCCACCGAATTTTATGCCGAGGGCGTCCGGCGCTATGGCTTTCATGGTCTGTCATACGAATACATTGCGGACCGTCTGCCCCAAATAGCTCCCTCCGTCGCCGACGGGCGCGTCATCGTCGCCCACCTTGGGAGCGGTGCGTCGATGTGCGGCATGAAACACCTGCGAAGCTGTGAAAGCACGATGGGTTTTACAGCGCTCGACGGGTTGCCAATGGGCACAAGACCGGGCCAGATCGATCCTGGCGTCATCCTTTACATGATCGAGCAAAAGAAAATGACGGCAACGGAAGTGCAGGACCTGCTCTATCGTGACTGCGGATTGAAAGGTCTTTCCGGAATCAGCAACGATGTTCGCGAGCTCCAGGATTCAAACGATCCGCGCGCCAAATTTGCCCTGGATTACTTCATTTACCGGGTCGTGCTGCAAACCGGTCTGCTGGCAGCAGCGTTGGGAGGCCTGGACGCTTTTGTTTTTACCGCTGGTATTGGCGAAAACTCTGCCACGGTTCGCAAAGCGGTAATTGAAAAACTCGATTGGCTTAGCGTCTCAATCGATGCCGCCGCCAACGAGGCCGGCCGCACCGAAGTTTCCCCTGCGAATAGCCGCGTCGGTGTTTACGTGATCCCTACCGACGAAGAGTTGATGATCGCTCGGCATACGCTTGCGACATTGTCTGCATGAGGCGCCGGAAAAAATTGAGCGTTTCCGCGTGATCGCATTTTTCGTTTGCAATCCCCGGTTTCCCTAACACGCATCAGGGAAATAAATACCAGACGGCGAAAGCCAGCCCGAGAACGGTTGCCGCCTCGAACAACATGGCCGGGTCGGCTGATACATAAGTGGCAAGTTCGTGACCCATTGTTTTCCTTTGCATCGTGCGCAAGTGCGGTTTTCGCCAGTCATCTTTGCTGGTCGGAACAGGCCGGGATACAAATCCGCTTGTTCGGCAAAACAATGGCGGGAAGAGCCGCCGAACAGTCACTAAAACCGTAGGCGAACTCGAAAACGTGAACGGGAGTCATCCGCCGGGTGGAGGCGTCAGCGAATCTCCACCCGCATCGGCATGCCGCCCTTGGGAGCGAGCGAAACGCGGGAAACCGGTGTAGGCAGGTGACCAGTCTTAAGGCGGAAGCGAGCCCCTCGCATCAGGGTGGCGAGCACGGCGGTCGCCTCGATCATGGCGAAGGCCGCTCCGATGCAGGTGCGCGGACCCGCCCCGAACGGCATGAATTGGGTGCGAGCGATTTTCGCGTCGGCTTCGGGCGCGAAGCGGTTTGGATCGAAGCAATCGGGATCGCGCCAAATGTTCCGATGGCGGTGAAGTGCAAAAATGGGAATGTTGATGAGGGTTCCCGCCAAGACCCGTTGTCCGCCGAGTTCGAGATCCGCGGCTGCATACCGGGTTATTGAGGGAACCGGCGGATAAAGCCGCAGCGCCTCCTTTACCACCTGCTGAGTGAGCTGCAGGCGGTCGATGTGCTGGGGCCCGATTGATTCGGTTCCGGCGACGGTTTCGATTTCATCCCTGATCTTCTGCGCCCAATCCTCGCTCTGCGAGAGCAGATATAACATCCAGGTCAGCGCCTTGGCGGTGGTCTCATGCCCGACCATCATGAAGGTCAGCAATGAATTGCGCAGCAGGTCCGCGCTCATCGGTTCGCCGGTGTCGGGGTGCTTCGCCTCGGTGAGCCGACCGAACAGGTCATTGCGTGCGGCGGGCGTGGCCTTTCGTGCCGCAATCAGCTGGGCCACGCTCGTGCGCAGGAATTTCTCGGCACGAAGCATGCGGCGTCGCCCTGGATGCGGCGTCCACGAGGGCAAGTGGAAAAACCGGTAGACAAAAGTCCAGGAGATCGTCCCAAAATAATCCCCACTCGCCCGCTCAATGGCGGCGCCAATGTGCTCGTCTCCGCCTGGCAACACAGTGTCGGAAATTACGCGAAAGGTCAGGCGGGTCATGTCCTTGTCGATCGATCGGCATCCGCCCGAAGCATCGGCCGACCACGTTGCCAGCATTGCCTCCGCCGCACCTGACATCGCCGGCACATATCTAAGCAGCTCGGCATGACGGAAAAGCGGTGCCGCCATCTGCCGCTGCCAGCGCCACTCAGCCCCTTCCGACGTCAATACGCCTTTGCCTCCCAAGGGACCCAACACACGCTTCTGCAGCGGCGTGATCGGAAACAGTCCGCTGCGGTCGAGCAGAACATCCTTGACGAGGGCGGGATCGTTGACCCAAGCCACACGGCCGACGCGGCGACCGTATTGAACGATCTTTTCTCCATAGACCGCATCAGGAATTACCAGCAGGGGGTTGCTGATGAACTTGAGCAGGAACGGAAACAGTTTCAGCGGGACGGATGGGGCCTTGACAGTCGAGGGATAGAACGGCGTGGGAATACGCCGCAAGGTCTCGCTCAAATCGCCGTCAACTGCCATGCTCACGGGCAATAGCTCGCTCAGTTAATGTATGACGGGCGTCGTTCGGTTGGGGCCCCCCACCGCGATTAACATACGCGCTTTGCAACGAACGAGCAAATTTCCGCGGGGCAATTAAGGCAGATACGGTTCTTGGGAAGCGTGGAGACGGCACGCTCCGAGTTCGGACGTAGGACTTCAACCGTCCTATAAGCCCGGCAACGCTGTCCAGGGCTGACAATGCCTTGGCTCACACGGCGCTGCGCAATCTCCGTGACGCTCACCGGCCCGCTCTTTTCAAATCATAACTGATGACGATGCCGGGAAGCCCAATCGTTATCTTCATGGCATCTCGTTTGCGATCGTCGGTGAATTCTAGTCGCTGCAGCTCGTACTCAAGCCGTTGGATGGTAAAGCGCCCTTGCCCGTCGGAGACACAGGATGGGGTACTAATGACGGCTCTTGTACCGCCATTTTTGGGGATGATGGTCCTGACCGGCACCATCACTTTCTGTCCGTTTTCAGTGGTCTGCTTCTTTAGAGAACTCTTGTCGCAATTGCCGACATCTACCACACTCATTGACTTGCCGATGGCCTGGCAAAAGGGAAAGAAGGGGTTCGCGGGAGAGAACTGAGCGTTGTGACGGTATGAAAGCGCCGGCACGCCACCCGAAAATGATTCCTTTTGTAAAGAGAAAAATCTGACAACCAGCGATCCATGACAGACCGCCGGTCCGGGACCCACGGAATGGAACGTCCCGTTCCAATTTGAATTCTAAATCACGGACAAGGCATGGTTGTAGTAGCCTGAACGCGATTGGGTCTCTTGCGCATGAGAGACCGAGACACAGATCAGAGCAGACATCACTCCCGCAAACAACTTCATCCCGTATTACTCCCCGGCTTCGGCCTTGCTAGACCCTAAGAGCTCTCTGGTGGCAAGGTATAGCATGAGCATAATGCCTCTCCGCTATTGCCGGAACATCCAATCATGCCCCTTTACGTCATTGCCTTCCCCAATTTCGATCCGGTGCTCATAGATGTAGGACCGTTCGCGATTCACTGGTATGCGCTCGCCTACATCGTCGGCACCTTCGGTGCCTGGCTCTACGCACGCATGTTGGTGCGTTCGGAAAAGCTTTGGGGCGGGCCGGCGCCGATGACCGCGGCTGACTGTGACGACTTCGTGCTGTGGTGCGCGCCTGCCGTTATCGTCGGCGGCCGGGTTGGCTATGTGCTGTTCTACGATCCCGATTTCGCCGCCCACCCCTTCGCAATTTTTCAGACATGGACGGGCGGGATGTCATTTCACGGCGCCTTGCTGTTCGTCCTGCTGGTTGAAGTGGCATTCGCGCGCTGGCGCAAAATTCCATTTCTGTCGCTCACCGATGTTGTCTCCGCGGGCGCACCGATCGGTCTTCTGCTCGGCCGTCTCGGCAATTTCGTCAATGGTGAGCTATGGGGGCGGGCAACCGACGTACCTTGGGCCATCGTCTTTCCGGACGCCGGACCTTCACCGCGTCATCCGAGTCAGCTCTATGAGGCCGCGCTGGAAGGATTGGTGCTGTTCGTGGTCCTGGCTTTTCTGATCCGGGCGGGCGCATTCCGGCGGCGCGGCACGATTACTGGCGTGTTCGCGGTCGGATACGGTCTGGCCCGCATCGCATGTGAATTCTTCCGCGAGCCTGATGAGCAGCTTGGGTTCATCTGGGGCGGTCTGACGATGGGCATGTTGCTGACGCTGCCGATAATACTTGTCGGCATCGGGATTCTGATATGGGCCTGCAGAGGCGAACCGGCAGGGGCGCCCATTAGCAAATAGCCGTGCGCGCGCGCTCGAGCTGCGCGTGATCTTCAGCTCAACGGATGGGAAAAAATTGGCTCCCGAGAATGGATTCGAACCATCGACCTGGCGGTTAACAACCGCCTGCTCTACCACTGAGCTACCGGGGAACACCGCGGCATCCTTGCTTGTTTTGATGCGGACTTGCGATGACTTCCGGCCGTTAAGCTTACCAAGCTGAGTTTTGAATCCTGAAGAACAGCAGCGCGCGGTGCTATGCACCCGTGTGGCCGGGGCCAGGGCTTGCTCCAGGCCCGGGCACAAAAAAGTGCAACCCGAAAAGCTTCGCGAGCAGCTGGTCTTAAGTGCGCCACCGTTCCGGGTAAAACATCCGGGTCGCTAGGATCAGGAGGCAAGCCCCAACGAATCCAGCGACCAGATATCCGAGCCAGCCGGGGCCCCCGATCCGCACCCCGAACAGGCCGAACAACCAACTTGCAATGCCCGCTCCGATCATCCCCAGGATAATGTTTGTGAGCAAGCCCATGGTGCTGCGGGTGATCTTCTCGGCGAGCCATCCGGCAATGCCGCCGATGATGATGGCCGCAATCCAGCCGATACCAGCTTCTTCCATCCGTCCCTCCTGTTCAAAAATAGCCAAAACGATTAAAGCCGGAGGGCCACTAAAGGTTTCAAAGAGATCACCAGTATCCGCCTCGCGGCCGGGCCTGCAGTGTGTGGATCGTCAGCCCGCAGACGGGATTCGCTCGGCACGGCGTGCCGATCTTCCGCATCACTCAGCCCCCAGCGGCAGCAATGGCTCCCGCTTCCTGACCGCAGATGTCAACCGGGCCGCGCGGACCCGTCAATACGGCTGGAAATCAACCTTCGACCATCGCAGGTAACGCCTTTGTCACCCTCGCTGGCTTGAATCGGGCGCAAAACGGGCCAACATTCCCTTGGGTGACACGGATGGAGACCGCAATGAAAATAATCGTTGCCGCAACAGCGCTGACGGTTTTTGCCGCTCCGCTCGCATTAGGCGTCGGCCAGCAAGCCCAAGCGCAGAGCTATTCGAAAGAACAAACTACCACGAAGCAAACCACCACGAAGAAGGCGAAGAAAACGAAGACTCAAAAGCGCGTGGTGCGCAACGGCTCGCCCTATAGCACCAATCCGGAGCACGACGTTTATTTGAACGGCGTCTATGTCGGCTCCGATCCCGATCCGCGCATTCGCTGGTCAATCAAGCGTGAATACTGCCAGGATCAAGTCGACGGCTGCATGGACGCAGCATTCCGCTAACCAAAAGGACGCCCTTAATGCAGGGCGGCCTTGCAATAGCCGCGTTTAAATGCCATATCCGCGGCGTCGCCGGACTCACAGCCTCCGAAGAGGTCAGTCCCGGGCCGCGTGAACGAAAATCAACAAGCGGTTTTCGGCCCGATTATCCGGCTTCTCCTAAGCCCGACAACCCAGCCACGCGGGGATGTCTTAACCCCGCGACCCTCGGCTCGTGGCGTTCGCAAAACGCCGGGTACGATTCGCCCGATAGAAAGTTTGTTCTTTGACCACTTTTGCTGAATTCGGCCTCGCCGAAGCCATTACCCGTGCCCTCACCGAAGAGAAGTACGTCACCCCTACTCCCATCCAGGCCCAGACCGTCCCGCTCGTCATGAATGGCGGGGATATCATCGGCATCGCGCAGACCGGCACCGGCAAGACCGCTGCTTTCGCGCTCCCGATCCTCAACCGGCTGGCCGCAAATCCGATCCGGGTCGAACGCAAGACCTGCCGCGTGCTGGTGCTGAGCCCGACACGCGAATTGTCCGGCCAGATCCTCGACAGTTTCCGCGCCTATGGACGTCATCTTCGCCTGCAGACCGCGCTGGCGATTGGCGGCGTTCCGATGGGCCGCCAGGTGCGCAGCCTGTTGAACGGCGTTGACGTTCTGGTTGCCACGCCCGGCCGCCTGCTCGACTTGATCCAGCAGAACGCGTTGCGCCTCAATGGCGTCGAAGTGCTGGTGCTGGACGAAGCGGACCGTATGCTCGACATGGGCTTTATCCACGACATCCGGAAGATCGTCGCCAAAGTGCCCGCGCAGCGGCAGACGCTGATGTTCTCGGCCACGATGCCGAAGGAGATCGCCGAGCTTGCCGCTCAAATGCTGAAAAATCCGCAGAGGGTCGCGGTAACACCGGAGGCCACCACGGTCGAACGCCTCGACCAGAGGGTCATCCATCTGGATCACGGCGCCAAGTCTGAAATCCTGTCGGAAATCCTGCGCGCCGAACCCGTCAATCGCGCGCTGGTCTTCACCCGCACCAAGCATGGCGCCGATAAGGTGGTCCGCGCGCTCAACAAGAGCGGCATTGCCGCCGAAGCGATCCACGGCAACAAATCGCAAAACCAGCGCGAGCGCGTACTCACCGCCTTCCGCGCGGGCCGCGTCCGGACCCTGGTGGCGACCGACATCGCCGCCCGCGGCATCGATGTCGAAGGCGTCAGTCACGTCATCAACTACGACCTGCCGAATATCCCGGAGAGCTACGTGCACCGTATCGGGCGCACAGCGCGCGCCGGGGCCGACGGCATCGCAATTTCCTTCTGCTCGCGCGATGAAGCGCCGTTCCTGCGCGATATCGAACGGCTGATCCGGCTAACCATCCCCTCCAGCGACCGGCGTACCGACCGGCGGCCGCCGCCGATACAGCCCGCACGGCAGAGTGCGCGGCCTGCGGATAGCAACAGCCGGCGAACCGGCAAGGGCCGCCGCAGGCAGCGCCCGCCCCATCCAGGTAACGGGAAAACCCGGCAGCAACAGCCGCGTCATGGACACGGGCAGGGGCGGCCGCAGTCGGGCCCCGACCAGATCGCAAGCCTGGCTTTTATGCGGACACCGACCCGCGAGCGCCCAAAATCACCGGCTGACGCCGCCGATGCGACGCGCTAAACTCGGATCGAAGGAGCGGCCATGGCGAAGGAAGAACTTCTGGAATTCGACGGCGTTGTCACCGAAGTTTTGCCGGACGGCAATTTTCGCGTGAAGCTCGATAACGAGCACGAAGTGCTGGCCTACACTGCCGGGAAGATGCGGAAGTTCCGCATCCGCACCGGTGTGGGCGATCGGGTGATCGTGGAAATGTCGCCTTATGACTTGGCGCGGGGGCGCATCAGCTTCCGGCACAAGTCGGAACGCGCCGCGACCCCCGCTCCGCCCCGGCGGCAGCAAAACTTCCGCCGACGCTGACAGTAAATCCAATTCCGGGTGTTACGTCGCCGTCATTGCGCCCAGGGCGACGGTCCAGATCATGGCGAAGGACGTGAACAGAATGGCGTTGGCGAGATCGATCGAGATCAAGTTCGGGACCGAACCGTGCAAACCGAATAGCACGATCGACATCGCCCGCATCAAATCGGAAAATCCCCACCAGACGACCGCCTGGGTGTTGGAATTCTGAACCCAGGCAAACAGCAGCAGGAGGCCAAGAAGCGCCTCCACATAGATCGTCACCACGAAAAGCGAATTGACGTCGAGATTCATCGAATGACCACCCGCGGGCGCGGCTCAATTATGCCTTGAGTTTGCGCCCCAACAGGCGGGTGGTAGCGCGCAGGCAGGAAAGAATGGGTGAATACAATACAAGACTACCGATCCTCTCCGGGGCATAGTTTCGAAAGGCTTGCGGCATTTGGCGGAATTTGAGTGCTTCCGCTCCTTTCCGCGGACTTGTCGGAGCCAAAACCGTCATTTAGGGTCGCCGCGCGTCAAATCCGGATCTTTCCATGCAAATCAGCACCGGCATCGTCGAAGCGATCGGCCATACACCGCTGATCAAATTACAGCGCACCTCGGCGGCGACCGGTTGCACCATTCTGGGAAAGGCCGAGTTCATGAATCCCGGCCAGTCAGTAAAGGACAGGGCCGCCCTCTTCATCATCCAGGATGCTGCCAAGCGGGGCACGCTCAAGCCCGGGGGTGTTATCGTCGAGGGAACCGCCGGCAATACCGGGATCGGGTTGGCGCTGGTCGGCAATGCGCTCGGCTATCGCAGCGTCATTGTGATTCCCGAGACGCAAAGCCAGGAGAAAAAGGACATGCTCCGGCTTTGCGGCGCGGAACTGGTTGAGGTTCCCGCCGTCCCTTATTCCAATCCCAACAATTACGTGAAGTTGTCGGGGCGCCTGGCGGAGCAGCTTGCACGCTCGGAGAAGAATGGCGCGATCTGGGCCAACCAGTTCGACAACATCGCCAACCGGCAAGGTCACGTGGAAACCACCGGCCCCGAAATCTGGGAGCAGACTGCCGGCAGTGTTGACGGCTTTGTCTGCTCCGTCGGCACCGGCGGCACGCTGGCAGGCGTCGGAATTGCGCTAAAAGCACGCAAACCGAAAGTCCGGATCGGACTGGCGGACCCGTTCGGGGCTGCACTCTATAGCTATTACACCAGCGGCGAATTGAAATCCGAAGGCACTTCCATCACCGAAGGCATCGGCCAGGGCCGCGTCACCAAAAATCTGGAGGACGCGCCGATAGACGTTGCCTACCGGATTCCCGACTCGGAAGCGGTGACGGCAATTTTTGATCTTCTGCAGCACGAGGGCCTCTGCCTTGGCGGCTCTTCCGGCATCAATGTCGCCGGTGCAGTGCGGCTGGCAAAGGACCTTGGCCCCGGCCACACCATCGTGACCGTACTGGCCGACTACGGCACGCGCTACCTGTCGAAGCTCTTCAATCCTGAATTCCTGCGCGAAAAAGGCTTGCCGGTGCCGGCATGGCTGGAGCGCAAATCGAGTATCCACATTCCTTACGCCTAGCGCGGACCCCTTGCGGTGGCTGTGCGTTGTCCCATGATCCAAGCCGAAAGGATCGCTCATGAGTTCAATGCCGGAGCGCGCTCCCGCCAGTCCGCATCTGGTCACGACCGAATGGCTGGCGGAGCGCCTCGGTCAGCCTGGTGTCGTCGTAGTGGACGGCTCGAATTATTTGCCGACCGCCCAGCGTGATCCGCACAAGGAATATGTCGCGGGGCATATTCCGGGTGCGGTGTTCTTCGATATTGAGGAGGTCTCCGACACCTCCACCGATCTGCCGCATATGCTGCCGGGACCGGACCAGTTCGGCGAAGCCGCAGGCGAGCTCGGCATCAGCAAGGACGACACCATCGTGGTCTATGACTGCACAGGACTGATGTCGGCGCCGCGAGTTCTGGTGGACCTTCCGGCTGTTCGGCGCGAAGAAAGTCTTTGTACTCGACGGTGGCTTTCCGAAATGGAAAGCCGAGAACCGTCCGCTGGAGGCCGGCGAGGTAAGGCCTGCCCGGAAGAATTTCGATGCCGAGATGCAAATGGGCCAGGTAGCCATGCTTTCCGACGTCCAGATGGCCCTCAATAACGACAGTGCGCAGGTGGTGGATGCGCGCCCTGCCGATCGCTTCCGCGGGCAAGCACCGGAGCCGCGGCCGGGTGTTGCCTCCGGACATATGCCCGGTGCGTTGAATGTACCCTCCGCCAGCATTATCGAAGATGGCCGCCTCGTGCCGCCCGAGCGGCTGAAGAAAATATTCGCCGATGCCGGCCTCGATTTCGAGAAGCCTACCATCACCACCTGCGGTTCCGGCGTCACTGCCGCGACGTTATGGCTCGCGCTCGATGCACTTGGAAAAACGCCACAGGCGCTTTATGACGGTTCCTGGGCGGAATGGGGGGCAAGGCCGGATTTGCCGGTCAAGAAGGGTTAACACGGCGCGAGACTCTGCACCCGATTTGCTGTTTTCAATTCTGAAAAAAACCGGGCATTGTTCACTCACTCACGCAGCCGGCAACGGAAGCAACTTTGGAGGCCGGCCCGAGGACGGTCAGGCAATAGAGTAACAGAGAAGGTAAACGGCGCTATATGGAGCCTTCGAACAGAAGCAAGACCGCACGATATAAAAACCGTGTCGACCCGTCGCCCAGTGCAGCAAAGCATCAGCTACTCCGTTCAGCCCCGCAAGCACTGCTGGTGCTCGGAATGCACCGTAACGGCACGTCGGCATTCACACGCGTTTTCAACGTTCTGGGCGCGGACCTGCCACACAACCTATTGGGGCCGACCTTCAGCAATGAAGCCGGTCACTGGGAATCGAACGACCTGCTAGCCATCCACGAAGACCTTCTGTCATCCGTCGGCTCCAAATGGGATGATTGGCGAGCAATCGATCCAAATTGGTATTCATCGCCCGCTGCTGAGGAGTACAAGCTGCGACTCCTGAATCAATTGCAGCAGGATTTCAGCGAGTCGCGCTTTTTTGTTGTCAAGGATCCGCGAATATGTCGGTTCGTTCCTCTATGGCGTGACGTTCTCCAAAGATTCGGCGCCGACACGCATGTTGTTATTCCGGTCCGCGATCCAATTGAAGTGGGCAACTCGTTGCAGCGGCGAGACGGCTTTCCGCCTGCCAAGTCCTATCTTGTTTGGCTTAGACACATTCTCGACGCCGAAGTGGCTACGCGGAATATTCCGCGCGCAGTGGTAACTTACGATTCGCTCATTCGGGACTGGCGGCAGGTGGTTGCCAGAATTGCCCAATGGACTAACCTCGAATGGCCCAACCGATCGGAGCAGACCGAAGCGGAGATCGACCGTTTTCTGGTAGCGCAACTTCGCCACCACGTCGCTGACCCACGTGATCTAGCCGCGAGAGCAGATATCGTCGACTGGGTAAAGAGCGCCTATCGCATTCTGCATGAGACAGCCGACAAGGGAGAGAGCAAAGAACAACACGAAGGCCTCGACAAGATACGCCTCGAGTTCGAGACGGCATCTGCCGCCTTCGACGGCGCCGTCCGGGACGACGCGGAACAGCTACGGAAGGAAAATACGCGGATTTCGACGGTACTAAAACGGGAACTAAAAGATGCACAGGCGCTGGCGGCCGAACGCGACAGGGAGTTCGAATCCGAACTCGGTCTTACACGCGATTATCTCGATGAATTGCGCGACAGAATGAAGAACTTGGTTTCCTACATGAGTGCGGGGCCCTCGTTGACAGCCCCAGCAGGTGCGTTAGGTCCCTTCGCGCGCTTCTATTGGTCGCTAATGCAACGGACCAAAACCTATCGCCGGTGGCAATATGAGGCAATTCGCACGTCGCAGTTCTTCGACTCTCCATGGTACCTTGTGCGTCATCCGGATGTCGCAGCCGCCGGGGCCGACCCGCTTTGGCATTTCGTCATCCATGGAGCAAAGGAACGGCGCAGTCCACACCCATTGTTCGAGCCAGAATTGTACGCAAGACCTCATTCGGGAACAACGGTGCTAAAGCAAACTGCTGCCACCGACCCTCGCTTCAGCAACGTCAGGAGAATTTTTCAGGCGGTGACTAGCCGACGAAGTTACCGGTTGGTCAAAAAAAGCGGATTGTTTGATCCCGAATACTACCTGCGAACATATCCCGATCTTCAGGAAGCCAAAATCGACCCGTTGGCTCATTTCATGATCTACGGCGCATTCGAGGGCCGCAATCCCAGCCCATGGTTTCAAACCAAATGGTATCTGTGGCGCTATCCCGATATCGAGCAAAATCGGGTTAACCCTCTTCTGCATTATCTGCTCCACGGTGCGGAGGAAGGTCGCGATCCGAACCCTTGGTTCAACACTGTTGAATATTTTTTGGATCATCCTGGCCTGGCCGAGGCCAAAATAAATCCGCTCGGCCACTATGCGGCTAGCGGCACCGCCAAAGTTCCAGAGACTATGGAGTTGAAACTATTTCTGGAATTGAGTGCCGATCGTGCTGTGAAAAGTCCCCAGTTGACCGACTTGATCGATTTTCCTCCGCGCGACCTGTGCCCCAGTGGAACCACCTATAATCCGTCGTCACTGGACGTTCATTGGATCGTACCGGATTTTGCGCCGGGCGGCGGCGGTATCATGACGATCTTTCGGATCGTCCGATTGTTGGAACAGTTTGGTCACCGGTGCACGATCTGGATTGCCCGCCCTCATTTGAATAAGACCGAGCGGTCCGCAATGGAAGTTGCGATTCGGCATTACCCAACCGTGCAAGCCGATATCAAATTCTTGACGCCGAAATTCTTTGCTCTGCCTGGCGACGTCCTGATCTGCACGTCGTGGGAAACGGTCGTATTCGGGATGCACGCGACCGGGTTCAAAGACCGGCTTTACTTTGTACAGGATTATGAACCTGCCTTTTTTCCGGTCGGCTCCCATTCCCTCGCAGCGGAATGGACATACAGAAACGACATTGGATGCATTTGCGCGAGTCCGTGGCTGGCTGAAAAACTGGAAAAAACCTACGGCAGTTGGACAAGAACCTGCTGGCTCGCGGTAGACCGCGAAATTTATCGCCCACTTGAAAACGCGCGCACCCGCAATCCCGTGCCAAGAATAGCATTCTATGCGCGACGTTATACAGAACGCCGCGCCGTCGACCTTGGGCTCCTTGCGCTGGAACACCTCGCAAAAAGCGATGTTCAATTTCATGTCGATTTCTTCGGGGCGAAACTCGATCTCGGCCGGCTTCCGTACTCATTCACCGATCGCGGGATTCTGACGGAGTCGGAACTTGCGGCGCTATACCAGCAAAGCGACGTTGGTGTTGTGTTCTCGTCCACCAATTATTCCTTGGTGCCACAAGAAATGATGGCGTCGGGACTCGCCGTCCTGGAGCTCGATGCTGAAAGCACCCGGCGAATTTACCCCGAAGAGATCATCACCCTTGCGGGTCCGCATCCGATTGATATCGCAGAAAAGCTGGAAGGGCTGCTCGCCAATTCCGAACGACGCGCCGACCAGGCAAATGCCGCGCTGACTTGGGTCTCTCAGTTCAGCTGGGAGAAATTTGGCCGCACGGTCGAAAGCGCAATCCACGAACGGCTGCAGGCGAAGGGTTTTTCGACTTCGTCCAGGGTACCACGGGGTTGACTAGCACAGGCGCCCCAAAGGCATCGGTGATTATACCGACATATAACGGCGGCGAGCTGTTCCACCAGGTCCTCGGCGTCGTCCAGGCGCAGCACACCTCCTGGCCGTTTGAGATTATCGTGGTCGACAGCGAATCCGACGATGGAACCGCCGAATTCGCCAAGAGCAAAAATGTTGTCGTTCATTCAATTCCCAAACGGGAATTTCAGCACGGCCGCACTCGCAACCTTGGAGTTGAGATGGCTGCGGGAGAATATGCCGCGTTGCTGACGCAGGACGCCCTGCCGGCGGACAATTTGTGGCTTCAGACCCTGGTCACGGTGATGGACAAATATCCGCGAGCGGCGGGAGCTTTCGGCAGACACGTGGCTTATCCGGACGCGTCGCCCTTTCTTGCCCGGGACATCGCCAATCATTTCACTTCCTTTGATGCATATCCGCTGGCCGTTTCGAAATACACCAACTTCCGGAAGTGGACGAGCGGGGATACCGGCTGGCGGCAGATGCTCCATTACTTCAGCGACAACAATAGCTGTTTGCGAAAGGCCGCCTGGAAGAAGATACCGTATCCGAACGTGGACTACGGCGAAGATCAAGTATGGGCTGCGCGCGTTATCGAGGCGGGTTTTGAAAAACTATATGTGAAATCGGCTGTTGTGTATCACTCCCACGACTACGGCCCCGACGAAATGTTTGAAAGAAGCCGTATCGAGGGGCAGTTTTTCAAAAAATATTTTGAATACGATATGGCTCCGGCAGAGGACTCGCTCGATAAGCACATTGCCGAGCTAAATGCCAAGGACGAAAAGTGGGCGGCGCAAACCGGGATAGACGAAAAGTGGCTGGTCCTTCAGCGCGAGCTTAATGAAGCAAAGATCCGCGGGCTGTGGAAGGGCATGAGGTCGAGCAGTCCGCTGTAGCCCAGCAGATCTCAGCTGGTCGTAACTCGACCGCAGCAGTGACAAACAATCGAGGTAGGGGATATTGCCCCAAGGGATTAGACGTTGCTCCACCACCTCGAATGAATTACGCCGCGCGAGATAACGAATAATCGACCTCGACATGAAATTGCGCCAATGCGGATTCTGCCGAAAATCGGAATCAGGCGCTCCGGTGTAATTTGAGTGATGAATGAACGCCGTGCCGCCGGGCTTCAGCACACGAGAGAACTCAACAATGTACGAGATCACCAATTCAAGGTCGAAATGCACCATGAAGTCGAACGTGTAGACGAAACTAAAACTGTCATTAGGCAGATTGCTCAGGTCAATGCCATTGTTCTGCACCAGGGTTACGTCACCCAGTGGCTTGATATGCTGACGGCAGTACTCGATGTTTTCGGCGTTCGCATCCACCAGGGTCAGCTTGTTTGCGCCAGCCTGTAAGAGCTTGCGCGAATTTCGGCCGTAGCCGCAGGCCAATTCCATTGTGGATGACAAATCGACGCGGTGTGGCGTGAGCAGCGGCCAAATAAGCGTGTCCCAATCGCGATCCATATCGCGTGCGGCCGCTGCACGTTTGTAGAGGTCCTACGGGCGCTTGGGGGATCACTCAAGCCGCTTATGACCGGCCTTCCATGTAGATTAGGTCCGAAGCCCGACCGCAGCCTCGCTATCCTGCGGCACGCTCACCCGTTGTGGGCAAGACCCGTGCTTCTAGCGCTCGATAAACGATGTCGCGCTCCGTCATGCTGCTTCCGATGCGGATCCGACTGATCGGGTCGTGATCGCGCGACCGTCTGCGGTAAGGCTGCGGATATGCACTGGTCCGGAATTTGTCAGTCGAATACTCTTTCGCTGCTGCCCAATATCATTGTCGATCAAGCTGAACGAGGCGCCATCCGCCATCAATTCGGCCTCTATACGATTGTTTTGCAGCCGATGTTACGAGCCCAGCGCTCCCCGCTGTCCCAATTCTTGTGATAGGTCGAGCGGCTCTTTCCCGGAATCCGGTGTCCTCTTTCCTTCGCGATCCGACTGGACGGACGATCCGAGCCAATTCGGATCCGGCCGCTAATTTCGCTGTCTCTGACCACCACTCCGTCAGGCAGTGGGCCAACGCGTGTCGGGTCGGCCGTGATCCGCAACAGTCCATTCAACCTGCTTTTTTCGATGAGCACACGGCTGCGAAGACGCCTGCAGCCGGCGTTGAACGCCGCTCGAGTCCGCGGCATGTGGAAGGGCATGACCTCGACGAGATACGTCGGTTACGAGCGAGTTTTCAACCACCGGCGATCGCTTGGCGCCGACCCCTTTTCCTGCCGCCCTTTTTGTTCTTTCGTTGGTGCGCGGCCATTTCCATAATCGAAGCTACCTGGTTATCGAGGGCCGACGCTTTCTCGGTTTCACCGGCCTTCTTCGATACGCGCGAAGCGCGACGCGAAACTCCCAGATAGGGCGCCACAGCAACCGCCTTGTCAGCCGCCTCAACGGCTTCCTTATCGCGCCCAAGGGCCTGCAGACATTCCGCAAGCTGCATCCAGTACCGTCCGACGTTATCGACGCGTTTTACTATTGCTTGCAATAACGGCAGGGCTTCGTTTTCCCGGTCGAGTTCGGCCAGCACACGGGCTCGCATCGCATCCAGCTCGGGTTCGTCGGATTTGATGGATGACAAAAGCTGCAAGGCGCCCGCATAGTCCCCGCGCTCCTCGGCAACGGCAGCGCGGATCGCCGGCCGCAGGATTAATTCGGAAGGTTCGCGGCCAAGCTGAGCCGCGCCTTCGAGGTTTTGCGGCGGCTGATGCGCCTCATTGAGATTCTTGCTGTATCCAAAAATTTCGAAGTCCGCCCGGAAGCGCTCGAGAACTTTATTTGCAATCTCATCGGTATAATATTCTGCGAGCCGCGACGGCGCATCGGTGCGATGGTGACGATATTCTCCCACCACTTCCGGCGCCGTTCCGTATACCGAGGCCGTGATAGAGGAGATGCTTTCGTCAATCTGCTCCACACATCCTATTTTTTTAAAGGGCAGGTAGTTGATCTGCATCAGATAGGCTTGCGGCATGTAATGCGGGTCCATCTCGCGGGAATTTTGCTGCGAGATGTAGTCCACAAACTCACCGAAGGTCACGTTGTCGGTCAGCGGGCGTCCCATTCCGACAACAAGATGCCGCTTCTGTTTTCTGTTCGTGGCGATTTTCTGCAGGAAAGAAGACAGGAGGCGCGCATAGGGATTGCGGACAAGGGAAAATATCGGGCTCTCGAATAGGGCGGCTTCCATTTGTTCCATGGGGATTTTTGGAATCGCCGTTTTATCCTTGCGATGAACCCCTCCGCCCTTGGTCGGTGGCGCAAACTGGCTTGCGCCGGTCTTGTGTTCTTGCTCCCAGATATTGAATTTTAATGTCGAGCAGGCCGCCTTCGGATTGAAGATGATGGTGCAGCGCTTGCTGACCGGCACTAAAACGGTACGACTGAGGGCTTGCAGCGAAAGCCCCTCGTAATGCGGGCGCATTCTCAAATCCTTTCGCGGAACGCTGTGGTAAGCGATATCTGCTGTAGTGCTCGTACCAAACTGCGGATGACAGTTCAATTCTCAAACCTAGCCGGGCGGATCGTGTCAACGAGCCTCAATGACCACGTCCTTTTCAGTCATGTTTCCTCCAAGCCGCAGTAACTTCATTGGATCGGGAACCTTTTGGCCGTTTGCCGAAAGGTTTCTGATGAGAACGGGCCCGGAATTTTCGAGTTGGAACTTCTTTCCTCCCCGCCATGTCACGTCAGTATCGATCAAGGCGAATGAGGCTCCTCGTGCCCGGAACTTCGATCCAATACGAGTGTTTTGAAAAGTAATATTTTGAATCCAGCGATCCCCGGCGGTCCAGGATTGATTCCGCTTGGCCTTCCTCTTCCTGTTACCGTCCGTACCAAGTCGGATAACACCTCCGGTCAGCGTACTGTCGCGGAACACGATACCATCGGGGAGCGGGCCAACCCGGGTCGGGTCGCTCGTGATGCGAATGAACCCATCCAAATGCACCTTTTCAACAACGGCTTTGCTGCGAATCCGCATGTTTCCGTGAATGGTCGAGTTACGGATAGTCGAGCCTTCATTCGCAGCATCCAAGTTCACAACTCTCGATCCGCAGGACTGCTGCGTGTCACCGAGAGTGCTGCAGGAATTTGCTTCCGGCTTCAGTGCTATCGCGGATGAGAGAGTTACCAGCAGATCATTCTTATCCTGTGCCACTGACACTACTTTGGTGTCCGGCAATCTTTTCCTCTCAGCACCCACTTGAATAACCTGCAATCGGTCGCCCGCCTTGTAAACCGGAGATTCGCGTCGCGCGCTCAGATCGCGCAAACGCCAGCGTCGCTCGTCCAATTTCTCCACCACTAATTGGTACGTTGCGGACAGATTAAACGCGTCGTCGGAAGCTCCTTCGACATAGCACCCATCCCAGTGGACGGGCGCCCTGTTGTCTTTGGCCATGAAGACTCCTCGCCATCCCGTCATCACTCTCGAAGTCCCGGGCCGAATCCTTTGCTCAACTTTGCTAAAGGTCACCGGACCGTCGTTATCGCCAATGTAAAATGCTTGCTGAGGCACCGAATAAACTCGAATGTCCTGAAACAGAACGCGCGCACTATTGAGAATCCGAATGGCAAATGTGCCTACCTGGCCCATGCGTGGCATCGCCATCACCAGGTGATGTTGATTAGGGACCAGCCGGAGTACATCGGCACGGTTCTCCGGCTTTACCCTGATGCGTTCGGTGCCGGGCACGCCGTGAATAGCCGTAATCTGGATTCGCTTCTCGAGCTGCCCCTTTGATCGGTACGGCTTGGCGAACTTCCATACCCTGCTGTTATCGGTTGTCGAATTATCGTCGACAGGGGGAATATCGAAGCCACTTTCGATTTGCAAATCAAACGTGCCGGCAGCGGCATCGGTAGACACCACCATTCCTTGCGTGAAGGGCAGCGGCGAATAATCGACGGTCAAGCCACAAATGTTGATATCGGAAGAATTTACAATTTGCAGAACCTTGTTGGGGGGCAGCAGGGATAGTTCCGCACCATTTCCGAGCAACGTTATTTTCTGGCCATTCAAGATCTGAAAGCCATAACGATCCTCGAATGAGGTGATGCGATAAACCTTTCCGGCATCGAATTCGATTGACACGGGCTGTGGCCCGGAAAGAGCCGACTTAATGGCTTCGCGAATCGCCGCGCCATCGTCGGTCTTACCGTCGCCAACCGCGTTGAAGTCGCGGACATGAAGCCGCCGCGCACCGCTCGGGACATCGCAAGGATTTGCGGCGGCAGTGGAGATCGCTGGCCCGGCCAACGTAACCAAAAGGGACGCGAACAAGATCAGCGGCCCGCAAGTTTGTACCCTGGCTTTCATGTGTGCTATTTCCCTTGTTCGTTCGTGTCGTGTCTTTAACACGTTCCAGGTTCAAACTGCTAAGATTTTGAGGCGCTTTTTGATTTCGTGCGGGAGGCAAGCACGATACGCAAGGCTATCACGCGCCGCAACCCGCGCCAAGCCGGGCAATCCCAAGTTTAAGCCAAAAACCGCACAATGTGCCCTGTCTGATGGACCCTTGGAATCCGCGGCATGCATCCCAAGCAGGTACTGCGCCCGAAACAATAAGCAAAGCGCCCGTGCCTGCCCGGAGGCGGTGACCGGCGCCTTTATGCGTTCGCTGCCTAATGTTCCGCCTGGGTGGATTCGCCGCGCGAGCGGACGCGGCCATCCACGCCTTTCATATCCTTGCGGGTCACGTAATCGATATGTTTGTTTGCGGAATTCGGGCCGGTGCGCGTACCCATCAAGATCATCGGACCCGTGCCGGTATTTTCCAGCCGGTAAAACGAGCCGCCCTCGATCAGCGCCACCATGCCCGGCTTCATCACTGCCTTGCCGCCATCGGGAAAGCTCATGGTGCATTCGCCGTCGAGACACAGGAAGGTCTGATCGCCGGGGTGGCAATGCAGTTCGTCATGATCGCCGGGATTGGGGTAGTAATGCACCCAGGCATGCATCTTCCGGGTGTCCATGATCTTCGTGCGCTTCTTGGTCTCGCGCGCCAGCTTCAGTGTATCTACGATATTGATCGCCATGACGGTTCCTCTCGCGCCGATTAAGCCCTGATTCCGCGACATTCTCACTCGGAGAAGAAAGATATCATCGTAGCGCGCCACGGGGAAGCTGGCGGACAACCGCGCTCGCCGCCAGCTTCTTGCCAGCCGCCTACTTTTTCTTCTGATGCCACAGGCCGAGCATGGCGCCGGTGGGATCCGAGATGATGCTGAAGGAGCCGTGACCCATCACCTCGACATTTTCCTTGTGCACCGTGGCACCAAGCGATTTCGCCTTGGCGGTCGACGCCGCTAGGTCGTCGACATTCACATAGGGAACCCAGCTGGACGGCGCATTGGGCATCGGATTTTTCAGTATTCCGCCACCGGTCCCCTCGCCCACCTGAATCATGGTGTAGGTCATGTCCGGCATCGGCATGTCTTCCAGCTCCCAGTCGAACAGCTTGCCGTAAAAGTTCTTGGTCTTGCCAACGTCGGTTGACATCAACTCGACGTGAACGAAGGGATTTGCCATGCGCATTCTCCTGTCAAGATTTGCAACAAAGATTCCAAGTGCGTTCTTTCACAACGTCCAGGTGATGAAGGAATAGTCACGGGCATGCCAGGCGGCAAGAGGTACGGATCGATTTCGATCACGTCGTCGCGCAGGCGATAGGCAGCCGGAGAAACGGGTCTGGCTTCCAGCGAGGTGCTAGATTCCGCGCGGCTGTTGTCCAGCGAGGGCGGCAATCTGCAGTCCGAAGTCGAGAAATTTTTGGCAAGCGTCCGCGCCGGCTGATTGGCGGCGATCACCGCAAAATCTGCCGCAGAAATAGTTTCGTGCGCTCGTGTTGCGGATGGGCGAAGAACGCTTCCGGCTCGTTGACCTCGACAATCTGCCCGTCGTCCATAAAAACCATGCGGCTTGCCACCTCGCGGGCGAAGCCCATCTCATGGCTGACCACGATCATGGTCATGCCGTCGCGCGCCAGTTCCACCATGGTGTCGAGCACTTCCTTGACCATTTCCGGATCGAGTGCGGAGGTCGGCTCGTCAAACAGCATGATTTTCGGATTCATGCACAAAGCGCGTGCGATGGCGACGCGTTGCTGCTGGCCGCCTGAAAGCTGGCCCGGATATTTGTTCGCCTGCTCCGGGATCTTCACCCGGTCCAGATAGCGCACGGCGAGTTCGTCAGCGGCCTTTTTCGGCATGTGGCGTACCCAGATCGGCGCCAGCGTGCAATTTTCCAGTACGGTCAGGTGCGGGAACAGATTGAACTGCTGAAACACCATGCCGACCTCGCGCCGGACCTCATCGATGTTCTTTGTGTCAGCGGTGACCTCAACGCCGTCGACAAAGATGCGCCCGCGTTGATGTTCCTCCAGCCGATTGATGCAGCGTATCAGCGTTGATTTGCCGGAACCCGACGGTCCGCAGATCACGATGCGCTCTGCTCGGCTGACCGCGAGATTGATGTCCCTAAGCGCGTGGAAGTCGCCGTACCATTTATGCACGCCGATCATCTCCACGGCGGTCTCGTGCCGCGTGGAACTGAGGCCGCCGTGGCTGCCGATCTGAACCGCCATCAATCACGCCCCTGACGCAAGCGCCGCTCGAGAAACAGCGAATAGCGCGACATGCCGAAACAGAACAGGAAGTAGATCATGCCGGCGAAAGCGAAGCCGGTGAACAGCGTGGAGGGTGACGACCAATTCGGATCGGCGAAGGCGGCGCGCAATTGCCCGAGCAGGTCAAAGATCGCCACCGTCAGCACCAGCGTGGTGTCCTTGAAGAGACCGATGAAGATATTGACGATGGCTGGAATCGACACGCGTAGCGCCTGCGGCAGCGCCACCAGCCCCATGCTGCGCCAATAGCCGAGCCCGAGCGCCGCGGCGCCCTCGTATTGCGCGCGCGGCACCGCCTGCAGGCCACCGCGTATCACCTCCGCCATATAAGCTGCCGCGAAAATCGACACGCCGACGAGCACACGCAGCATGCCGTCGATTTCCCAGGTCGGCGGCAGGAATAACGGGAGCATGAAGGTGGCGAAGAACAGCACCGCGACCAGCGGCACGCCACGCCAGAATTCGATGAAAATCACCGCACCGATGCGCAGGACGGGCAGTTCCGAGCGCCGCGCCAGCGCCAGCAATATTCCAAGCGGCAGCGAGGCGGCGATGCCGGTAACCGCGACCACCAAAGTCACCAACAGTCCGCCCCAGGACCGCGTCTCCACATAAGGCAGGCCAAAAGCGCCGCCGATCAGGAGGAAGTAGCCGATGATGGGAAAGACGCCGAAGAACAGCACTGCATTGGCGATCTTGTAGGGCGCGGGCGGGATCATCAGCGGGAACAGCAGTCCCGCGCCCAACGCAAAAGTCAGATCGGCGCGCCAGCGCTCGCTTTCGGGATAGAAGCCATAGATGAATTGCGAGAATTTCGCCGTGACGAACGGCCAGCACGCGCCGACGGTGTGCCCTACCGTTTCCGGCAGACAATCGTTCCGGCTGGACCCAGTCCAAACCGCGTCGATGAAAAGGAATTTGACCGTTGGCCAGCCCAGAATCCAGATCAGGTAGAGGGAGAGAACCGTGAGGCCGAAATCCTCCCAGCTCCGCATGATATGCCAACGTTCTCGCAGCCGGTCCGGCGGCGGCAAGGATGGCAGCAGCTTGGGACGCAGAAAGGCGGTGGTGGCGATATCGCTCATGTCTAACGCTCCACCAGCCGCAGCCGCGCGTTGTAAAAATTCATCAGCGCGCTGGTTGCCAGCGACAGCGCAAGGTAGGTCGCCATGGTGATGGAAATGATTTCGATCGCCTGTGCGCCGGTCTGATTCAGCGCCGTGCCGGCGAAAACGGCGAATAGATCGGGATAGCCGATGCCCACGGCCAGAGACGAATTCTTCGTCAGGTTCAGATAGTGGCTGGTGAGCGGTGGGACGATTACTCGCATTGCCTGCGGAATGACGATGAGCCGCATCGTGCGCCGGCGTGACAGGCCAAGCGCATGAGCTGCTTCCGGCTGGCTGCGCGGTACCGCGAGGATGCCGCCGCGCACGGTCTCGGCGATGAAGGCCGCGGTATAGACCGCGAGCCCGATCAGAAGCGCGACGAATTCCGGAATGACGCGCCAGCCGCCGGCGAAGTTGAAACCCCGCAGTTCGGGCAACTCAAACCGGATGGGAAATCCGGTGGCCGCCAGGGCAACAAGTGGCAGCCCGATCACCAGTACTAGTCCCGGCCAGAAGATCGGCAGCGTTTTCCCGGTTGCCGCCTGCCGCCTCCTCGCCCAACGCCGCAGCGCCCAAACCGCAACCAGGGCGATGAACAAAGCCAGCGCCGCCAACCCGATGCCATCGCCGAGGATCGGGCGCGGCAATACAACGCCGCGGTTATTGAGGAAGACTGCACCGGAAAGCGAAATGCTTTCGCGCGTCGCGGGCAGCGTGCCGAGCACGGCGAGATACCAGAACAACAGTTGAAACAGGAGCGGCAAGTTACGGATCAGCTCGACATAGCCGCCGGCAATCCGGGCGACCAGCCAATTGCCGGAAAGCCGCGCGATGCCGATGACAAAGCCGAGGATGGTAGCGAGGATGATGCCCAGCACCGCAACCAGCAACGTATTCAGCAATCCGACCAGATAGAGCCGCCGGTAACTGTCTGTCGGGCTGTAGTTAATCAGCGCCTGGCTGACGTCAAAGCCAGCGCTCTGATCGAGAAAGCCGAATCCGCTGACAACCCCTTTGGCGGCGAGATTGCTTCGCGCGTTGGCGACCAGTTCCCAGCCCAGCCAGAACAGCAGGAAGACGAACAGGGCCTGGACCAAAACGCTGCGCGCCCGCGGATTCCGGTAGAGCGCGATGCGGGGTGGGCGCGCGGCCCTGTCGTCTTCGATCGCGGTCATCTGGCCTCTAGACCCATCACAGGATGATCACGCATGAGGGTCAAGGGGTTGACGTCAAAGGCCAGGAGCGCGGTATATGCCGCATGGTCAAGAAACCCGACGGCGCAAAGCCTGAACTGACACCGGATACGCGGCTCGTTACCGGCGGGCGCGATCCTTTCGCCTATCATGGTTTCGTCAATCCGCCGGTGCATCACGCCTCCACGGTGCTTTACCGCAACACGGACGACATGCTGTCGAGCCGCGGACGCTACCATTATGGCCGGCGCGGAACCCCTACGTCAGAAGCTTTGCAGCAGGCGATGGCGGAGATCGAGGGCCAGGCCTGTGCCGGCGTCGCGCTGGCGCCATCGGGACTGGCCGCCATTTCCTTGGCGATGCTGTCGGCGGCGAGCGCCGGCGACCATATCCTAGTCGCTGACTGCGTCTACGAGCCGACGCGCATCCTCTGCAACACGGTGCTCAAGCGGCTGGGCATCGAGACAAGCTATTACGATCCGCTGATCGGATCCGGCATCGCCGCACTGATCAAACCCAATACCCGGGTGGTTTTCGTCGAGTCACCCGGCTCGCTATCCTTCGAAATGCAGGATGTGCCGGCGATCGCGGCTGCGGCCCACGCAAAAGGCGCGCTGGTGGCGATGGACAATACCTGGGCAACGCCGCTGCATTTCCGGGCATTGGATTTTGGCGCCGATCTATCGATTCAAGCCGGCACCAAATATATCGCCGGCCATGCCGACGTGATGATTGGCATGGTCGCAGCGAATGCCGCCGCCTGGCCGCAGCTGTACAAGACCGTCGGCACGCTTGGGCTTTGTGTCGGGCCGGACGACGTCTACCTCGCCCTGCGCGGGTTACGCACGCTCGGCGTGCGGCTCGCGCGTCATCAGGAATCGGGACTGAAGATCGCGCGCTGGATGCAAGCGCGCCCGGAAGTGGCGCGCGTGATCTATCCGCCGCTGGAAAGCGATCCCGGCCATGCGCTTTGGCAGCGGGATTTCTCGGGCGCCTGCGGTCTCCTCACGGTGGTGCTGAAGCCGGTGTCCGAGAAAGCCGTGCACGCCTTTCTCGACGCGCTCAAGCTGTTCGGCCTCGGCTATTCGTGGGGCGGCTTCGAAAGCCTGGTCATCCCCTTCGACTGCGCGACGTTTCGCGCCGTCACGCAATGGACGCCCGGCGGACCGACGCTGCGCTTCCATGTCGGGCTGGAGGATGCCGCCGACCTGATCGCCGATCTCGAGCGCGGCTTCGCTGCGCTTGCCGCCGCGCGCTAGCGCGCGATCGGCAAACCATATGCCGGCTACATCGCCGGCGCGCGTCCGCTGCCGCGGTCGCGCAAAATGAATTGCAGATTGCGCAAATAGACAAAGACGCCGAAGGCCTGGCCGATGATGAAAACCGGGTCCTTGCGGTAAAGCGCATAGCCCAGCAGCATTAGCCCGCCGCCGATGGAAAACACCCAAAAGGCCATCGGTACGACGCTGTGGCCCGCCCGTTCCGAGGCAATCCACTGCACCACGAAGCGCATGGCGAACATGGCCTGCGCGATGTAGCCGACTAGGATGGCCCAATCCAGGTTTCCAAGGAAGACGTCGTGAAGGTAGTCGCCGACGGCGCGGGAAAGATCAACCAGCATTGGATTTTACCTCCGAAACCTGGGGGACGCGCTTGCGGCGGCGGATCAGCCACCACACGCCGGCGAGATCGAGAATGCCGATCCAAAGCCGATCCCATAAGCCGTAATTCGATATGCCCATGCGTCGCGGCCTGTCCACCACGTCCACATAGCCGATCTCGTGGCCTTCGCGTTTGACCAGTGCCGGCAGAAAACGATGCAGTCCGTCGAAATAGGGAAGGTTCACGATGACGTCGCGGCGCACGGCCTTCAACCCGCAGCCGGTGTCGCGCGTCCCGTCGCGCAAGATTACGCTGCGCACGCTATTGGCGATACGCGATTGCAGCTTCTTGAATCCGGTATCCTTGCGGCCCACCCGCTGCCCGGCCACGAGCCCGATGCGCGGATCATCCATCAGCTTCTGCACCATCGAGGGAATGAAGGACGGGTCGTTCTGGCCATCGCCGTCCAGCGTGACCACGATCGGCGCCAGCGCGGCCTTGCTGCCGGTCCGCACCGCGGCGGATTGCCCGCAGGATGTGGCGTGCTTGACCTGACGCAGATAGGGACGGCTCGCCATCAATTGTACGAGCTCTTCGGCAGTACCGTCGCTCGAGCCGTCATTGACGTAAATGATTTCGAAGCGCCACCGCCCAATCAGCGCCTTGACGATTTCCTCCACCAGCGGGCCGATATTGCCCTGTTCATTGCGGACCGGCACGACCACCGACACTGCCGGCGTCTGCGCACTGTCGCGCATCTCTGTTTCGTGCATGGGCAATCCGTTTTCGAGTTTGCCGGGTGGGGCGAATGCGAGCTTTTATGGGCCCAAAAGCTTTCGGGCAACCGCTTTGGTGCGCCGCCAGGACGGCCCCGGCAGCCGGTGGATGGTGGCGTCGCTGCCCACCACAAAGCCGAGACGCCGGGCGGCGAACCAGCCGCGGACCAGAAACGCGCCCACCAGGCCCACAAAGGCCCCCACAATGACGTCGCTGGGAAAATGCGCGTTCACCACCACCCGGCTTATGGCGATTACCAGCGCAAAAATCCACATGGGAAGACGCGCCTTCGGCCAAATCGCACCGATCGCCACAGCGGCGGCGAAAGCATTGGTGGCATGGCCGGAAGGCAGGCTGGCATAGGACGCTTTCCAAGCGAACGGGTCGTAGGAATAGGGATTGGTGATTTCCGATACATAGGGCCGCGCACGGCCGATGAATCTTTTCACGATGGTCACGAACAGCGCCGGCACGCCGACAGCGAGAAAAATAAATCCCGCCCGAACCGCGATTGCCGCCAGCACCGTTTGGGAGAAGCGCGGCAATCTCGACCATGGGCTTGCGGCGATGACGAGGAGAAGGATGCCGGTTGGCCACAGGAACCAGCCGGAATTGCCGAACCAGGTGATCCATTCGAAAATCTGATGGACCCGTTTCGACAGCAGGCGCGCCTGTCCGATCAGCACCGCATCGAGGAGCAGCATGCTGGCGGCAACGACGACAAGAAGCGCCGTTAGGGCGGCGATTGTAATCCAGCCTTTCACCGGCCATAGCGGCCTGCGGCGCCCGGGCGGAATCCGCGAGGCCTGCACCAATGCACGCAGCCAAGCCACCAGATTTTGCCCAGTCCGCTGCAGCGCGTTCATTGCGCAGCTTCCGAGCGATAGACCGCTATCGTGATGGCGCGGCCCCCGCTGATGTTGAAGGCCTCGATGCGCGGGCCTGGCGCATAGCGTAAGCCGATGGCTTCGGCACGGCGCGCGAAGCTGCGTTCCTGCCGCGAATCGATGAAGGCAAAACGGCATCCCCCCTGCCGCAGGAAATCCGCAGCGCGCGGCCCGTCAGCGAGAAGCGTCTGCGTACCGGCGAGAAAGACGAGGCTCGGCTCATGATAACCGGCCGAGGCCATCACCGGATCGGGGCAATCGGCATCGCGCTGTATTTCCGCCAGCATGACGCTCGGAAACAACGAGGTCATCGAGGGGAAGATCAAACCGTAAAGCGTATTGGCGACTAGGACGGAAGCGACCGCTGCGCGCAGGAGCGAGCGCTCCGCGCCGTCGGCCTCGTAAAGCCACCAGGCGATCAGGCCCATGATGATCGCCGCCGCAGCGAACGGCCACGGCAACAGATCGAACTGCCCGCCGACATAGATGCTGATAACGATCGCCACGAGGCAGAGCACGAGCGGCACGATGAACCAGCCCGAGGTGCCGCGGACGAGCCAGCGGTTGCGGGACAGGACTCCGGTTTCGAGGGCGCCGGCAGTCAGGATGGCAATGGCGGGATAGAGCGGCAGCACGTAGTGCGGCAGCTTGGTGATAACGAGTTCGAACACGATCCAGGCTGGAATGATCCAGGCCAAAAGAAAGCGCGTAGCCGGCTCGCGCCGTGCCGTCCAGACCGCAGGCGCCGCCAGCAAGGTGAGCGGCGCGGCCGGCCAGAAAGTCACCCAGAACAGTGCAAGATAATAGGCTGGCGGCGCACCGTGAGATTCCTGCCCGCTCGCAACTTTGGCAAAAAGGTCCTTGCCCAGCGATTCGACGAGAAAAGTCTCGCCGCTGCGCGACAGAATGGCGACGAACCAGGGCAATGCCAGAACAGCCACCCACAAGATTCCGGCAGCGGGGCGCAGCCTCCAGACCCAGCGCGCCGAGCGGTCGAGCGCGATCAGTGCCAGCGCCGACAACATTACCAGCATGAGGATCAACGGGCCCTTCAACAGCACGCCGCCAGCGATTGCGGTCCAGAAAATCGCCGGCATTTTCCATCCGGAGACATCCGCCGCACCCGGCCGGTGCTGGGAAAGATAAACCCGCGCCATCGCGCCCATCGCGGCGACGATGAAGAGCAATTGCATGGCGTCGGTTTTGGCAAGGCGTGCCTCCACTCCAAGAAGGATCGAGGCACCCAGCATCACCCCGGCCAGGACCGCCCCGCGGCGCGAGACCAATGCGAGTGCTGCCCAATAAGTCAGCAGCACGGCGCCGACCGCGCCGATCAGCGAAGGTGTCCGGTAGAGCCAGATAGTCGTGCGGGCTTCCGGCACGCCGAGTTTTTCGCCGAGCTTCACCACGCCGGCCTGCATCCAATAGATGCCGACCGGCTTCTTGTAGCGCACTTCGTTCTGGAAGCGGATGTCAACATAATCGCCGGTTTCCACCATCTGCTTGGTGGCCTGGGCGAAGCGCGCCTCGTCGCGGTCGACCGGCGGTATCTGGAAAAATCCCGGCAGAAAAGCCAGAAGCGACAGCGCGAGCAAAAACAGCGCCGCGCGTGAATGCGATACGCGGGCGAAATCCAGAAGAGCAATCAAACCCCTCCCCCGCTGAGGACGAGAGGCATCGCGCGTGGTCGTGGTCATGTCTGCCATTACCGGGGAAACGCGCGGACCATAAAGAAAAGCCGCGCCGAGGGAAAGCCGGCTGCGGCCGGTCACGAGCTATCCCTGCGGGAATCCTACTGAACGCGCACCGTTACGCTGTCGGCACCGCCCTTGGCGTCGGTCACCGTCACCCGCACGAAGCCCGGCCCATCCGGAGCAAAGAACAGCGTGCGGTTGCTTCCGTCGGTCGCGAGCGGCACGCCATTGACCAGCACAGTGAGCGGTCCTCTGCCCCCTGCAATCTTCAGCGGCACCGGCTGGGTCTCGTTATTGCTACGCGAGAGTTCGATACGGGAGCCGTTGGGCGGGAACAGGATGCGCGGACTGGCGGAAGTGTCGCCCGCAGACAAAGTATCCTGACGGAAGCGTTGCAGCGGCGGCGGCAATTTGCCATTCGCTGCCACAACCGCGCCCTTGGGTGCGCGGGCCAGCCGCGCGGGGGACCGTCCCATGCGCGCGAAAGCATCGAAGAGGATCGGCGCCGCGGCAGCGCGGCCGATCAGTCCGGGCACCGGTGCGCCATCAGGCCTGCCCACCCAGACGCCAATCGTGCGTTGGCCGTCAAAGCCGACGGCCCAGGCATCGCGGTAACCGTAGGAAGTACCGGTTTTGAACGCGATGCGTCCATGCGGTGCATGCTCGGGCGGCGGCGTGCCGAACAGGATGTTGCCGACATACCAGGCGGCGACCGGGTCGAGCAGACGGCGTGGCGCCGGCTCCTGGGCGGCATCGCCGCGCTCGATCAGCGGCGTTGTATTGCCGAGCCGCGCCAGGCCGGCATAGAGCATCGTCAGGTCGCTGAGGGTGATGCCAAGCCCGCCCAGCCCCATCGCCAGTCCCGGCGCCTCGCCCTTCGGCAGAATGAGCGGCGCGCCCGCCTGGCCGAGCCGCGCACTCAACCGGCTGGCCCCAACTTTCTCGAGTACCGCCACGGCCGGCACATTGAGCGACAATTGCAACGCATGCCGCACGGTCACCGTGCCCTGGAAGGTCTGATCGAAATTTTCCGGCGCATAGCTGCCGTAGCGCGTCGGCCGGTCGTCGATAAGCGTTTCCGGATGCACCAGCCCATCCTCGAAGCCGAGACCGAAGATGAAAGGCTTCAATGCCGACCCCGGCGAGCGCAGCGCCTGCGTCATGTCCACCTGTCCCGCGCGCCGCTCATCGAAATAATTCGCGGACGCGACGCGGGCGAGGATTTCTCCGCTCGCGTGATCGACCGCGATGATGGCGGCCGAAATATCCGGCCCCATCGCCTGCGTACGTTCGCGGGCAAGATCTTCGAGATTTTTCTGCAGCGCTGCGTCGATCGTCAGGCGATGCAGCTTGCGCTCGGGCGCCGCGGCCACTGCCTGTTCGGCGGCATGCGGCGCCAGGATCGGCATCGGCCTGCGTGCACTCGGCACCGGTTCAGCTTTGGCCTGCGCCGCCTCATCGGCAGGAAGAAGCCCGGCCGCCGCAACGCGATCGAGCACGCGGTCGCGCGCGGCCCGCGCCGTGTCCGTGGAGCGGTCCGGACGACGCGCTTCCGGCGACTGCGGAAGCGCCACCAGCAGCGCCGCCTGCCCGGCCGTCAGCCGCGCCGGTTCCTTGCCGAAATAGGACAGCGAGGCCGCGCGCACCCCTTCGAGATTGCCGCCGAAAGGCGCGATACTGAGATAAAGCGACAGGATTTCGTCCTTGGAGAGTGAGCGCTCCAGCTCGACCCCGCGCAGCATCTCACGCAGCTTCACCGGCAAGCTGCGTTCGCCGCGCGGCTCCAACAGTCGCGCGACCTGCATGGTCAGCGTTGAGCCGCCCGAGATGATCTTTCCGTTGACCGCCCACTGCCAGGCGGCACGCGCCAGCGCGAGCGGATCAACACCCGGGTGCGTGCGGAAACGCTTGTCCTCATAAGCATAAAGGAAGCGCAGATAGCGCGGGTCCACCTCCTCTGCGCTCACGCGCAGCCGCCAGCGTCCATCACTGATGGCGTAAGGGCGAAGAAGCCGCCCCTCGCGGTCGAGTACGACGGTGGAATAGGTCACGTCGGGTATACGCGGCGTATCCAAGGTGGCGAACCACCACGCTGCGCCGAGCAGGGCGCAATTCATAGCAGCCAAGGCTGCAACCATAACGATGCGACCACGCTTGCTCATTTGTTCGCCGAAATCTCCACGGCGCCGCTCGCGGTGCGGCCGTAACGGTCGGGCCGGTACATCTCCTCCACATAGGCTTGCGGCAGGACGTATTTGCCCGGAGTCACCGCACGCACAACATAGGCCACCGTAAAGACCGCAGGGCTGTCGTTGTTGCGGTCAAAGGCCGCCGTGAAACGGTCGTCGCGGAATTGCGCATTGACCGGCTCCACTGCGCCCTCGATCCAGGGCAAGGTGCCGGTCTCGCCCGACGAGACGAGCCGTGGGTTATCGATTTCGAAACCGGCGGGCAGATAGTCCGCCACGATGATCCGCCCGAACTGCGGCCGCGGCTCGGTGATGCGCAGCAGCACGGCGAAACGGTCGTTCTGCCTGGCTTTGGACGGATCAGCCGCTTCGCCCTCCAGGGTGAAATAGTTTCGCTCGATCTTGAAGCCGCTTTCCATCGGCGGCTCTGGCATGAGCGGTGCGCCGCTGACGGACACCACTGCCTGCACCGTCCCTTCGCCGTTATTGGTGATCTTCAGCGGCGCCTTCTCGAGATCGGCGGCGCTCACGTTGCGGTAGAAGGCTCCCTGCCGGCTTTCGCCCGCGATATCGAGCATAACCGCGCCCGCCTCCTTCGCGATGGCGCGTGCCGCCAGCACGAGCCAGGCATTCTCCTGCGTCGAGGTGAAGGGCGAGAGCCCGCGCGCAGCTTCCGCCCGCTGCACCGCGCCAGTGATGGTGCGGGGCTGCGCGCCGCCTTCAGACGCGAGCGTCACCAGCGCCGCCGCGTCACGCAACGCCGAACCGTAATCGTTGCGGCCGATTTCCAACCGGGGTTGCGCCGGGGCAGCCTCCAACGCGGCAAGATAGACGCGTTCCGCGCGGGTCTTGTCGCCAAGCATGCCGAGTGCGGCTGCGATTTGCGCCTTTGCAATGGGCGTAGCAAGGTCGCCGAGCTTGCTGTCAGCGAGATAGCGCAGGTCGCCGACCGGCGCCGCGCCGTTGCGTGCAAGCACATAGAGCGCGTAGGCGAGCGCGCGCCCCCCATTCTTCGAAGGCTCCGGCGCATTGCCGGCGAAATTGCGCAGCCGGTCGATCGCGAGCTTGAAGGCGATATCAGGCACTTCGAAGCCGCGCTCCCGTGCGCGCGTCAGAAAATCCGTGGCATAGGCGTCAAGCCATGCGTCGCCGCCGCCCGCGGACCATAAGCCAAACGAACCTGTCGAAATCCTGGCGCGCCAATACCCGTTCGATGGCATCGCGGATGGTCTCTCCGGCATTCGCTGCCGTCAGCGAGCCCCGCCCGGGGAGCTCGCCGATATAGAGCAACGGCAAGGCCCGGCTGATGAGCTGCTCCGAGCAGGCGAAGGGATAGCGTTCCAGCGCGCCGAGCGACGCTGCTGCGTCCAGGGCGGTCGAGACGCCGACCGACAGCGCAACCCGACCGGTACCCGGCACCAGATCGGCGAACAGATCGTTCGACAGCGCCAGACTCTCGCCTTTGGCAATGCTTCGCACCGTGCGGCGCGTCAGCGTCTGCGTGGCCGGATTGGTGGCGAGCGCATAGCTGCGATCGAGGGCGAAGTTTCCGGGGCCGGTGGCGCGCACATGGATCGTGCTTGAGCCCACCCTGGCCGCATTCAGCGGCACCGCCAGTGAACTGCGCTGTTTCTCCTTCAGCGACAGAGTCCGAGTTCGCATCGGCAGTTACGGAATCGCCTTCGGCGCGCACCGTAACGCTGTAGTCGCCCGCCGGACCCTCCGCATTGTCGAGATCGAGCTGCAGGTTGGAACGGTCGCCGGTCAACAGGAAGCGTGGCAAGCTGGCGGTGACCACCACCGGATCGCGCACAATCACATCGCCCACCGCATGGCCGAGCTTGTCCTTGCCCCAGGCAATTGCCATCACCCGTGCGGTGCCGGCGAAAGCCGGGATCGGGAATTCCACCACCGCGGTTCCGTCGCGCCCAACGGTGACGATGCCGGAATAAAGCGCCAGCGGCGCCTGCGCCGGCGGGCTGCCGCTCAATTCGCCGCCGGAACCATCGCCGCCGGTGCGAAGCTGCCCGCGCGTCGCCTGCATGCCGTCGATCAGTTGTCCGTAGAGATCGCGCACCTCGACGGTGAGGCGGCGCTGGCCGAGATAAAAATCCTCCGGTGCGGGCGGCTTGTAGTTGGTGAGATTCAGAATGCCGACGTCGACGGTGGCCACGACCACCCTCACCTCTTCACCGAAAGCGAGACCATTGACCTTCAGCGGAATGCGCAGGTTGCTCTGTGGACGGATCAGCGGCGGCAGCTGCATGTCGAGTGCAAGCGTCTGCGCCTGGCGATTGATGGAGAACCACTGCGTGCCGATGGCGCGTCCCGGCATCCGCTGTTCCTGCACGTCGAGTGGCCGGCGTAGCGTGGCAACCACATAGGCGCCGCTGCCCCAGTCACGGCCGACACTCAGATTGATCCGGTTCACGCCTGGCTTCACCTCACGGCCAATCGTGGTGATCAGGCGGTCACCGATCACGCTCAGCGTCAGGCGCCCGGCGGTGCGGGCGGTCACCGCCACGGTCATGTTGTCGCCCGGCACGTATTCTGCTTTGTCGAGCGCGAGCTCCAGCAAGTCGGGTGTGTCGGCGCTGGCCTCTGCATACCAGCCGGCATCGAAGCCGACGGACGTTTTCGGTCCGTCGCGATTCTCTCCGGAAACTTCCAGGCGGTAGCGGCCGATGGTCACCGGCAGGGAGAGCTGCGCCGGCTTGTCGGCGGCCACGTCGAACTTGCCGTCGGCAATGCGGCGTGTGGTTTTGATCGGCTCGAACTGCCAGGCGCCGTCCGGCGACTTGTACCACTGGTAGCGCGACTTCGACCCGCAGCAGTTCATAGCGCAGCCCGCTGGCCGCAAGCTGCGTATTGTCCGGGGCCGCGACGATGACGTCGAAGCGGGCCTGGTCGCCCTCGCCAAGCGAGCGGCCGGAGAACAGCGGCTTCACGCCGATCATCGGATCTTTTGGCACCACCGGAAGCTCGATCTTGCGCTCCACTGCACGGCCGCCGGGCTCCGCCATGCGGAGGATCACCTGTGCCTGCAGGGGCCGCATGGTCTGCGGCAGATTTTCGAGGCTGACCGTGAAGGTGGCCTTGCCTTCTCCGTCGGTGAGCGGCAGGTCGTTGAGCGGGTTACGCGTTGCGCTCACCTCCTCATCGGCCAGGCCGAACACGTATCCGGCGAGGCCCGGACGGTCCCTCACCGGAGCAATGACGACTTCACCCTCGAGTTCGAGCTCTGCTGCCGGCGTGCCGTAGAGATAGCGTCCCACAACACTCACCTCCGCCGGTGCCGCCGGGGAAATGCCGGTCGCCTTGGAAGCGAGATCGAACTCGATCCGGTCCGGCACATAGTCTTCCAGCATGAAGGTGGTCTCGCCGACCGGCGGACGTTTGGGGTCGGTAAAGGCGCGCACGCGCCAGGTCCCGCTCGGGGCCGTAGAAGCGATCGGCAGGCTCAGGCTGCGCCCGCCGAGACCCTGGTCGGCGACCACCATGCGGCGATATTCAACGCCATCCGGCCGTTCCAGCACCAACGTCATCGGGACGCCGAGGGACGCGATGCCGCGCCCGTCGCGCAACAGCGCGGTGATGTGCACGGTTTCGCCGGAGCGATAGACGCCGCGCTCGGTATAGACGAAAGCATCGAGCCCTGCCGGTGTGACGCGGCCGCTGACCCCGCGGTCGGACAGATCGAAGGCCGGCGTCTTCAGGCTGAGAAAGGCATAGTCGTTCTGCAGATCGCTCGCGATCAGCAGCGCCGGCGCGAGTCCGCCCTCGCCGCGCGTGAGCCCCGGTTCAAACAGGGCGTAACCGTTCCCGTCCGTCTTGCGTGTGGCCAGCACCTCGTTGCTGCGAGAAACGAGACGCACCTCCACCTGGTTCTTGGGGTCGGCGCTCGCCAGTTGGTGCATGAAGACATGGATTCCGTCATTGCCGGAATGAGCGGTGATGCCGAGGTCGGAAACGATGAACCACTGGGTCGCCAGCGCTTCGTAGTCGCTCGACTTCGGCCCCGTGGCCTCAGCCACCATGACATAGACCCCGGGCGCGAGATCGCTGACGCTTTGATCGACGGGGAAGGCCGTCGTCACATCTTTGTTGAGGGCATTTTCGACGGCGAGCTGGCCGTTCCACACCGGCATGCCGCGCTCGGCAGCGAGCTGGTCCAATTCGTAACGTCCAAGATTGCGTTGGAAATCGCTGCCGATCACCGTATCGGTCAAGTTGCGGTCGCCGATGCGGTAAATCTCAACGTCGACGCTGTTGGTATTGACGCTGACCAGCGGGATGCCGCGCTGGCCGATTCGCGGCAGCACATATGTCTTGCCGACGAAACGCACCACCGGCTTGCGGTCGCGCACAAAAATCGTGAAGTCGGCGGATTTCGGCAGCGTTTCCTTCAGCACCGAAGGCAGACCGGCGCGCAGCGTGATGCCGTAGCGTTCCCCGTGCTTCAACCCTTCCACGCAGAGTTGCTTGTCCGAGACGGTCAGCGCCGGGCGATCCATGCCGGCGACGGCGACGAAGGGCGAAAAATCGGTGCGCTTGCCGGGAAGTTCCTCGGAGAACTGGAAACAGGTGCGCGGCGAGGAGGTCTCGGCGTCCACCGAATAATCGAGCAGGCGGAAGCCGTGCTCGCCGCGCAGGCGCTCATATTGCGCGCGGGTGTCGGCGACCTCCCGCAATTCGAGCGAGAGCTGCAACGCATCAAGCGCGGGCCGCCACAGCTTGCGCTCGGCGAAGCTCTGGCCGAGCGCGGTCAGGCTGTCCGCTTCTTCCGTGCGGGATTTGGTTCGCTGATAGGCGACGTAAGCGGCGGTCGAGGCGCGTTCCAGCAGCACCGCGCGCTCGCGGTCATTGGCGTTGCGGACCTGCAGGATGGTTTGCGCCAGCCGCAGCCAGTTGGCCGAATCGTTGGGCGCCGCCGCCACGGCCTGCCCCAGCAATTTCAAGGCTGTGGGAACATCGGCACGCTGGAGCGCCGTCTCGGCCTCGCGCCGCAGCTGCGCTGCGGGCCGGCCCGGCCGCCCGGCGTCGCTCTTGATCTCCGCCTCCAGCCGGAGCGCAGCGTCTGCCAAATCGCTGCGCTGGAAAGCCTTATCGGCAGCGCCGGCAGGCAGACATGCGAGAACGGCAAGCGCGGCGGCCAAGCCAGCGCGGGCTAGAGCGGACATCGAAAATCTCCCCCGGGACGGAATCACCAAGACACCAACTGAGGCCCCGTTCTGTGTCGGGGTCGTGGCAATGTTATGCGATTTTAGCTGGAAGCGCTGGAGAATCCGACAATAACCGCACAAGGCGTGGATGGCGAAACGCTGCCACCACCGCCGCCATTTGCGATCGGCCAAGCCCACGCGCCGCAGCAAACACTCTGGGGAGAGCGCCGGCGTGCAGGTCCTTCAGAGATCGGGCGCCGAGGGGCCGTTCTCGTTTGCAAGCATCAGTGCCTTGTGCAGAATTTCAAAGATGACAGCGGTCGACCAGCCGAACAGCAGGACACCATTCATCGCCGTTATGGGCGCAAGATGTTTCCATTCTGCGACGGGTACGACATCTCCGTATCCCAGCGTCGTGAAGGTCACCCCAGCGAAATAGATAAGGTCCGCGCCTTCCGGAGCAGCCCCAACCAGGGAATAGGCAATCGCCCAAACGATCACCTCCACGGTATGCGCGGCCATAAACACCGATATTGTCGGCGTCATTACGACCAGCAACAGTGATAATCGTCTGCGCTCGCAATTTTGCCCTGCAACCTGGGCAACGCGGATAACCAACGTCATCACACAAGCGTGTATCGCTATGTTGCACAGGCTGGCGAGGCTGCCTACGAGAAGCGGCATCCAAATTACTCCTTGACGTGAGGATCACTGCTGCATGGCTGCCCACACAATCTGTCAATCGCTCAACCGACCGCGCATTCCAGGGCGCACAGAACGGCATCATCGAGCACAGGAGTGCCTGTTCGGCGACGTCATGCCGCGCACGGTGGTTCAGGTTAATGAGTTCATGGCCCCAAGGTGCATTGTCCCTGGGTCCAAGGCGTTCGGCGAAGAAGAATAGAGTGCCGTCGGCGTATGTGCCGCGTAACGTTATGCCGTGGCCTTCCCGGACCGGGCCGGGCCGATTTCGACCGTCCTCTGCCGCCTCCGGTGCCATCGGAGCTGACCGATGCGCAAGGCGCGGTCTGGCGCGACACGGTTGGCAGCCTGCCGGGATACTGGCTCACGCGGGCAGCCTTTCCGATTCTGATCGCCTACTGTCGGCATGTCTGCCGGGCGCGATTGCTCGAAATGGAGATCAGCCGGTTTGACGCGGAATGGGTGGCGGTGGAGGGCGGCTTGCAACGTCTGGATCGGCTTCTCGCCATGGCCCAGCGCGAGACGGTTGCGGTCATCGCGACGGCGCGCACCCTTCGCCTGACGCCACAGGCACAAATGCATCCGCGCTCCGCTGGCCGAGCAATCGACGCAGCTCCGACGGGCAAGCCGCCTTGGGATCGGAAGGGTCGCTGAGACCATTGCGGAGTCCCGCCGCCGTGTCGGGCCGCATTGTTGCAAAACGATCTACGATGACAACGCGGCCATCGGCATAGCGCCGCGCGACTATGACCTCACCGCCGCGCGCGCGGGCGTCAACCATAAGTTCGGATGCTCTTTCACAAGTGCCTCAAGAAGGCGATCACGAGGCAGGGCTTTGAGCAGGCTTAATGCGTCGAGCAGGCTTAATGTTGATCATGCCTCGACCCTTGCAGCAGGGACAGATCTGGACGTAGGGTTGATGTTTGTCGTTGCTCACATGCCGCCAGATGCGGCCCTGTTTGATGTAAGTTATGGTAGCGCCGGAAACTCCAAACTTCTTCGCGATCTCGAAGGATTTGAGTTTCCTGTCTGCGAGGAGTTGCTTGATTTCCCGTGCTCGTTCAGCGGTCAATTTTCTTGTTGGCATCGATCAGAGTCCATTCCCTAAGCGTCCACTGAAGCGTCACCACGTTGCTTTTCGCATGAGCCGTGAGGCTCAATACAAGAGCTGCGGCCCCAAGAGGCCGAGGCCGACGCCATCAGAACTAATGGATTGCAATAGCCTCCAAGTCCAAAATTCGTAGCGGGCGGGCTGAAGGCGCCTCGCTGCGAGCAAGTACGAAGCCTTCCCAAGCCTTTGCCATTTCGAACAGCAGGCGCCGCGTGTCTTGGTTCGATGACACTTTCGCCAGCCGTATGCATTCTTCGGCGTGCCGATAATATTCGTTTGTTGTTCGCATGAATCCTTCCAGCTTCTCGCCAACGTTGTTGATTGCAAAGGGCAAAGCCGGTGCTCTGTTGCGGCACTGGGCAAGCGACCAATTCTAGCCAAGTCCGGCCACTGCCTGCTTGTGATTTCGTGCCAAAAATTTGCAGATAAGTGTCGCCGTCACACGGTTCGCAAAGCGTCATCCAAATGAGCCCGTAAAAAGGGTTTGTGACGCTGTTACGCTTGTTACGCACTTTTCAGGTCACGGAGGGCGCTAGTCAGCCCAGCCTTCCGCGTCCAGAGCGCGCTGAAGCTGCCCGGTCGCGTCCCGGCTGCCGATGAGCCTCCCTATCTTGCTGCCGTCCTAGGAGTGGACTTAGGGGAGTGCCTCTAGAGCCGGGGCTTCATGTTGATGATACGCTCGGCAAGCCTCTCGATCTCCGCGTCGGATGCTCCACCTATACTACGAGCCCGGTGCGCTTTTAGTGTGTTGCCTATTGCGCGAAGCGCCTGCGCAAGATGATGAAATTCCTGCTTTAGGAGGGGATCGACAGCGGTGGTGCCGGAGGAACTCAACCTCGTCCGCGCGCTTAAAGTAATATTCCGTCGTTTCCGGCATGGCGCAGCCCCCTCACAGGCCATCCACATGACAGTTCGTAACAAGCTCAACAAATCTTGCCGTGGTTGCAAATTGTCCTTTGGGGCAATGCGCGCAGCCCTATGCTGCCCAGCCTTCGACGTCGAGCGCGCAGCGAAGCTGCGCGGTCGCCCCTCGCAGACGGCCAGCCCCTGGTTGCGCGTTACCATGCCGACGTCTGGGCGGTGCAACGAGACGCTCAGCGCTTGATCAGCGTCACCTTGAACGTTCACGAGCTCGTTCAACAACACCCCAAGAGGGCAACTGGTCCCCGCGCCCACGAGCTGACCCACCGTCGTGTCGCACCCGACAATCGCAACCTTCGGGCCATCGGTGGCGGTGTTGAAGGCCGACGGGAGATTGCTGCCTGTGAGGAGCCCCAACAGGTCGCCGCCTTGGACATTGAGGCTGACGGTGAAGGTCGGGTGTTTGTTCTTCGGAATCACCTGGAAGCCCGACTGTTTGACGAGCTTGTATTGGTTTGCCGTCTCGGTCGGCCGATAAACACGAAGCTTAGCTGTGCCTTCCGCGGTTCCGCCTCCCTGCGTGCTCCAAGAGGTGATCGTCCAAAGCCCGGGAGGCACCTTGTACAAAGGCTGACCCGCAACCGACCTGCGCTGGAACACCTGGCAATTGACGCAACTTCCGAGCCCCGGGGGTGCCACGGCGCCAAGGGTGAGTGCGTTCGCGCTGCTCGCCAGCGAGATCACGCATGCAGTTGCGAGCGCAAGGACGACGAGAGGAAAATGCCGCGCGCGAGCGCGAAGACCGGATGTTTGGCTCACCTGAGCGCCCCTTGATCAGAACTCTGCACTGACCAATAGTTTACCTTTTTGGGTCTCAGGCGATCAAGAGGACGGCGGCAGGCTCGGGATAGGCGATTCGCAACTTGGCTAAGCAGCTTTTCTTCGGCACAGACCGGCCGCGCTCGACGCTCTTTCATGCGCTGCGAACTTTAGCGGGTTGTAGGGCGGGAGCCATTCCGCCCAGCCCTCGGCGTCGAGCGCGCGGCGGAGCTGCGCCGTCGCGTGTTGCAGATCGTCGGGCTTGCCGCTGGCGCGAGCTTCCATCAGCAGCGCGGCGGTATGCTGCCAGATCGGCTTGAGCTGCCGCGCCTTGTTGCAGGAGAAAAGCCAAATGGTGGCTAAATCCGACTTCTACGGCTCCTTGTAGTAGTAGCCATAGGCTGGACAGCCATAGCCATAACCATAACCATAATCATAAGGACAGGCGGCATACGCTCCGTAGCCATAGCCGAGACCGTAACCCACCGCCAAACCGGCGGCGGCGGCGCCCCAGCCCCAGCCATTCCAGTTATTGCCACCATGGCCGTGACGCCAGTGTGCGTGGCGATTTCCATGATGCCAGTTTGCGTGGCGATTGCCATGGTGCACGTTATGGCCGCGGAAACCGCCGTGAGCAACGCGCATGCCGCCGCCTCCGCCGCCACGGACGCCGCCTCCGCCACCTCCGCCACCTCCGCGGCGGACCTGGATCACGAGACCGTCGTCGTTATCCCCGGCCGCAAGCGCGGAGAACGGCCGGGCCACCTGCGAAGTGGCGGGAATTGTGCTTGCAACGACCGCGGCCGCGGCAAGCGCCGCCAGAGTGAAAGCGCCAGAAAGAGAGGTGCGCATAACCACGTCCTCCATTTACAGTTTATACCAAGCCCAATAAATCTTGCCGGTGGTTGTTCCTTGTCCTTTGGGCCAATGCGGGCAGCCGTATCCGGCCCAGCCTTCAGCATCCAGCGCGCGGCGAAGCTGCGCCGTCGCGTGTTGCAGATCATCGAGCTTGCCGAACTCGTGCGCCTGCAGCAGCAGCGCGGCGTTGTGTTGCCAGATCGGTTTAAGTTGGCGCTGCTTGGGAAGCCGCTGCGTTAGCGCGACCGCTTGGGCCAGCGTTTCGACGACGTGGCCGTCGCGCAGTTTGATCGGGAAGGCAAGGGGCCGCTGCGATCCTGTGGAGGGTTTCATCTTGGTTCGCCTGTCGTGAAAGTGTCCCAGCTACCAGCACGAAATTCTGTTAGATCGTCGTTAGACAGATACAATGAAAGACGGCCCGATCCCGGCTAAGCCTTTGATTTATTGGCGACCCCGGGAGGAATCGAACCTCCGACCAACAGCTTAGAAGGCCGTGCCGAAACCGTGGATAATCATAGCGTTTTGATACTTTTCAGGGTGCTGAAACTGCTCGAAACGCCCGTTTTGTTGACGCTAAATCTCGTGCGAAAAAACAAATCCACTTTTTCCAGTGGTTACCGTTGGCGCGTCCGTGGCCGCACACAACATCGGGCAGCAAACGATAGCAGCCTCACGTGACTCAAGCGGCGGTCTGCCGGCCGAGGAGCGCCGATCCCGTTCCGTATCAAGCCCCGCCGTGCGAGGCGTTCCGACTTACGTTCTGCCCAGAGAACGGCTGTCAATATTGCGTTGATTGGAGCAGATTAGCCCGCATTCGCTTTTATGTTTTAGACCCGCTCTCCCGTCATTCGCGCGAGTTCGAGGATCTCGAGCTGACGATCGAGCGCGAACTTCGCCTGCCGCCGTGGCATTTGCTTTTGACCGACGCGATGCTCGACGGCGAGACGATGCCCGAATCCCTGCGCACCCTGGCGAGCGGCCAGACCTGGGGCGAGGCCAAGCGACTGCGGCGCGAGTTGCTGGTGTTGGCTGGGCGGCGGCGGCCGTGACATGGCGAGCGCGCGGCAAACTGGCCAGGCTGCGCGGGCAGCCGAAATATTTCGGTAGTCACTGTTTGCGCCATCCCCTCGACGGCGGGCTGCGATGGACGGTGTCGGCGGGCTGCTGTCAGTGCGTGTATGAGTGGAACACAAGCGAGCACAATCTAGCGCTGCGCCGGGCGCAGTATCATCGCGTTTGACGCGGCGGGCTTCGCCGGCACGACAGAACCGCCGGTGCCGCGCAGCATCGCGCATGGCGATGTCGTTTTGAACACTGCGCCGGACAGCCCGGCAACGGCATCCACAGTCACGACCAATCTATGGCAATTTGATCAAGTCGCTCTGTACATCGAACGCCTGTTCGGTTTTGCGCAGGTTCGTGCCGGCGCCGTTGCCGCGATCAGTGGCGCAACGTATTGACCGGAGCGCGCCGCGCATCATGGCAAACGAAGACGAACGCACATTGGTCAGCGCCAAAGACTTGCCGCCTGGCATTGATGACAAGCTGAGTGACAAAGACAACGCTCGGCACCGGGCCGTCATCGAGACGGTGAAGCAGATGCGCGCTCAATTTCCGAACCTGAGCGCGGATGGAATGCTCAAGCACGTACTAGGTGCGGCCACGGCGCACGCGCTGGACCAAATCGACGAGCTAACCAGGCGCATCGCGGAGATCGAGAACAAGCCGGTGCTACGCTATCTCGGCGTGTGGGAGCAGCAGCGTCAATACAACGAGCAAAACGTCGTCACCTGTGAAGGTGGCATGTGGGTCTGCCGAACGGCTACCCGTAGCCGACCTGGCTCGGACAGCACCTGGCAGCTTGCTGTCAAACGCGGCCGCGATGGGAAGGGCGCGAAATGACCTGCTCGAGTTCCCCATCAACACTCAGGTTCATCACAACCTATGCCCGCGCCTCGCTGCATCTGCGTCTAGCGGCTTGGTCGGACAATGGCGACGGCCGACTAAGAGATGTCGAAGCCGTGCTTGCTGAGGACAATCGCAGCGTGGTGATTTACGCAACCCACAAAGACGGGCGCACCCTGTGGGCAGTCTTCGAATTGCCGGAGCCGACTACGGAAGAAGCATTTAACCCGGCCGAATACGTTTCTTCATTGCAAGGCGACGAGACTGAAGCAGAGACAGACGGGAAGACGGAATCATGATGCAAGGCACAGTGAAATTCTTCGATGGAAAACGCGGCTTCGGCTTCATCCAGCCGACCGATGGTGGGCCAGACGTGTTCGTTCACGTGACCGACTTGGCGGGCAGCGGCACGGCGAGCGAGGGCCAAGCCGTGACCTTTGAAGTGGGCAGCAGGCGCGACGGCAGGTCGAAGGCTGCGAACGTCAGGCCGCTATGACCGTTGAGACGGAATCATAGTCCCGTTTTGCGCGATGCCGAGCACCTCCAAGGCAGAGGCGTCAACATTCACTGACTGATCGCCCCCGAAGTAAATTGTGCAATATTTGTCGCTGCCGCCGCCGCGGACATACGTCACCTTTTCCATGTTCACGATGACGTCGGCTTTGTCGCTTTGAAAGGTGACCATGTATGCCATGATAATTCTCCGTTCCGGTTCCATATCAGTCTACTGGGTCCAAAGCGGACCCGGTAGGACAGCCTGCTTTAAGGCTTCACCGAACCGGCGCCTAACAGCTTTCTCCAATTCTCTTTGAACGCCGCCCCTGCTGCAGCGAGATCATCGGCTAGACC